>NZ_PUFH01000005.1:0-735000 GCF_004354555.1 Leuconostoc citreum | reverse complement strand
CAGGAGCATTGCTGGGTAGCTATGTTTGGATGAGATAAACGCTGAAAGCATCTAAGTGTGAAACTCGCCTCGAGATGAGATTTCCCATTCTTAATGAAGTAAGACCCCTTAGAGATGATGAGGTAGATAGGCTAGAAGTGGAAGTGCTGTGAGGCATGTAGCGGACTAGTACTAATCGGTCGAGGACTTAACCAAAGTCAAGAACGGAAGTTCAAAACGTAATATGAGTGGTTTAATGAAGAGAAAGAATTTGATACTATTTAGTTTTGAGTGAATAACTCAAAGGTGTCGTATTGATAGCATAGAGGACACACCTGTTCCCATTCCGAACACAGAAGTTAAGCTCTATCACGCCGAAAGTAGTTGCCGGATCGCTGGCTGCGAGGATAGGAAGATGCGGTGCCGTACATAGGGAGTGCTCTGAGAAGAGTGCTTTTTTTATGCGTTTATATACTTTTTTATTCGTATTTGTTATAATTGAGTATGGTAATTTGTTTACAATTATATATTTTAATTACTTCGAAGTAAGGAGGGCAGCATGCTATGGTTACATTATACGCGTCACCAAGTTGTACCTCATGCCGTAAAGCAAAACAGTGGTTAGAAAATCATGATATTCCCTATGTTGAACGTAATTTAAATAAAACGCCTTTAAGTGTTGCAGAAATCAAGGCAATGCTTCGTCTGACAGAAGACGGAACAGAAGAACTTATCTCTAAGCGTTCCAAAATATTTTCTCAACTTAACCTTGATTTAGATAATATTTCTATCAATACATTAATTGATTTGATTGTGACGCATCCTTCGTTATTAAAGCGGCCAATCATTATTGATGAGCGACGTATGCAAGTTGGTTATAATGATGATGACATTCGTCGCTTCTTGCCACGCGAAGTACGCCAAAGAGAATTGATTCGAGCGACTTTTAAGGCTGATTTTAATGAAAAGGCCAAAGATTTAATAGTTGAAGAAGGCTGAACAGTCAGTCTTTTTTCTTTACTTTTGACTTTGTGTATGACTAAAATAGTGATGAAAGGTGGTGACCATAATGGAGATGGAACGCATTAATGATAATACCATTCGTGTCATGATTGAAAACAACGATTTAAAAGAACGTGGTATTTCAATCATGGAATTATTGGGTAATCATGATAAGATAGAATCGTTTTTTTATAGTATTTTATCTGAAGTAGATGTTGATCATGATTTTAGTGACGATGATCAGGTGACTTTCCAAATACTACCAAACAAAAATGGTCTTGAATTATTTATTTCTCGTTTAAATGAAGATGAGCAGGTTGGCGATGTGATAAATAATTTAATGTCTTATGCTAAAAACAAGCAAGATAGTGTTGATGATGTTTCTGAAGAGCGACGCTCTCAGTTGCAACAATCTGATGATGGTGAGGCTCATCCAATGATCGCAGATAAGCAAACAGAACCAGTAAGTAATATTTTAACTCTGAAGTTGCCCAATTTTGAAACAATAATTACAATATCTCAGCTACTGCGTGGTGTTACCGTTGAATCAGACTTATATCGTTACGACAAAATCTTTTATTTAACGTTAAGATTCCGCAATGATGATTTGACGAGTGATATGCTGGCAGACCACAAAGCGCAAGTGATTGAATTCGCTGAAGAAAGTAATCAGGATATGGATGTATTGCGAGAACACGCTGAAATAGTATTTCAAGACAATGCACTGGAAGAAATTAATCGTATTTTTTAAAGCTAACCGTGTTAATTTTTGATATAATAAAACAATTGATGTAAGTTGGAAGAGGTAGAACATGAATTTAGTAGTGACGATTCTAATGTTAATCGTTTTATGGTTATTAATGACATTGGGAACTTGGTTGTGGGTTATTATGACTGCAAAATCAACTGGTGTATTGTTAAAGTCAGCAGAATTTGCTGATAAAATATCTGAAGAATCTGGCCAGATTGTTGATGTTCGAGAGTCTGCGTCTTATAAGCGCTCACATATCATGGGTGCCCGTAATATGCCAGCGATGAATTTCACACAGGGCAAGTCTGGTTTACGTAAAGATCGCGATATTTTCTTATATGGTGAGCGGCTACGTGATGTTATTCGTGCTAGTAAGTCATTGAAGAAGCAGGGTTATGATAGGCATAACATCTTTCTTTTGCGTGGCGGTTTTGCGCAATATAATGGTAAAAAAACAAAATAATTTTTATAGGGCTGATAATGTTATGACGATAACATTATCAGCTCTTTTGCTAGATCAATAAACGAATCATGAAAAGGGTATTCAATTTTCAGTAAACAAGCGTATAATTAAAGGTGTAGTATGGAAGCGCTTACAATAGGAAGGTAAAGCAATGCGGTATATTAATTATTTTAATCAAGACGCTTATACAAATATTGCGATGGATGCATGGCTTTTAAGAAATTTAAAGCTTAACGAACCAATTTTTGCTTTATGGCAAAATAAACGCGCAATCATTGTTGGTGAAAATCAAAATACTTTTTCCGAAGTGAATGAAGATTATGTCAAAGCACATGATATTCAAGTTGTGCGTCGTGTATCTGGTGGCGGGGCTGTTTATCATGATTTAGGAAATATTTGTTTTACTTTTTTTGTGCCAGTGGCGAGCAGTGCTAAGGTCGATTTTCATCAGTTTGTCAAACCGATGGCTGATGCATTAGAGTCGTTAGGTATTCGTGTCAGTTTGTCTGGTAGAAATGACTTGGAAATTGCAGGTAAAAAAGTATCGGGCAATGCGCAAAGATATGCAGGTGGCTACTTGATGCATCATGGGACACTGCTATGGGATACAGATGTTGACGCCATGGTTCGTGCATTGAATGTTGCTGATGAGAAATTTATTTCTAAAGCTGCTAAATCGGTACGTGCGCGTGTAGGTAATATTAAAGATTACGCGCCAACTGACTTAACCATTGATCAATTTATTTCACAATTGACATACTACTTATCCAATCAGGGAAAAGATCAAGAATACAAATTAAGTCAGGAACAAAAATCAGCCATACTAGCATTACGTGATAACCAATTTGCAACATGGGATTGGAATTATGGTAAGAGCCCAGAATTTATGTATAATAATCATGCAAAATATACTGGTGGGAGCATTGATGTTCATATTGATGCTGTGGCTGGTAAAATAACGGATATTAACTTCACGGGTGATTTTTTGGGCGTTAGAGATTGGCGTGAAATTAAAGCACAGTTTATAGGTATTCCCTTTACACGCGATGCTATTCGCGAGGTACTTGCGCGAAATGCGGATGGCCAATATTTTGGTAGCATTACACAAGACGAGTTATTGACAACTTTTTTTCAGAAAGATGAGGTAAAGGTTCATGGTTGATATTGTAGACACAAATAAGAAAGCATTGGATTTTGATAATCAGATTGCGGCACAAGACGATACATTTCCAATGTTAAGTGTGCTGGCTGCTGATGGGGCCATTGTTGATGAAACTGCAGTAAAGCGTGCTGAGTTAGATGATGATGATTTAATTAATATCATGAAGCGTATGCTATTAAGCCGCCAATTGGATATTCGCTCAACTAAATTAGCTAAGCAAGGTAGATTTGGCTTTTTTGCGCCAACAGCTGGACAAGAGGCATCACAAATGGCTTCCTCATATGCATTTAACGATGACGATTGGCTAATGCCAGGATATCGTGATATTCCACAAATTATTGTTAAGGGTTGGCCAATTTGGAAAGCTATTCTATGGTCGCGAGGACACGTACTAGGAAATGTCTTCACTACGGCTGATGATAAGCCAGTAAATTCTTGGATGCCACAAATTATCATTGGTGCACAATACGTTGAAGCTGCCGGTATTGCACTTGGTTTAAAGAAGAGACAAAAAGATGCTGTTGTGTACGCCTACACTGGTGATGGTGGTACATCGCAAGGTGATTTCTATGAAGGCATTAATTTTGCTGGTGCTTATCAAGCCAATGCTGTGTTCTTCGTGCAGAATAATGGTTATGCGATTTCAACACCACGACGGTTACAAACAGCTGCGAAGCATCTAGCTGCAAAAGGTTGGGCTGCTGGAATACCAAGTTTGGTTGTTGATGGCAACGATCCTATTGCGATGTATCTAGCTGCAAAAGAGGCTCGTACTTGGGCTACGAGTGGCAAAGGACCAGTTCTGATTGAAGCAATCACAGATCGTTTGGAACCACATTCAACTGCCGGTGATGATCCATTACGCTATCGTACGCAAGATGATATCGATGCTTGGTGGCAAAAAGAGCCATTAATACGCATGAGAAAATATATTACAACTAAAGGTATCTGGGATCAGGAAAAAGAAGATGCTTATATTGCTGAAGTGAATACTCTGATCGATGAACAGATTAAGATTGCTGATAATGTACCAAAGCAAAAAATCTCTGATTTCGTCAAAAATACGCTTGAAGTCCCAAGTTATGCGATGTCAGAACAGATTAAGCGTTTCGAAAGCGAGGGAAAGTAACATGGCTACTAAAAGTTATATCGATGCAGTACGAGAAGCGATGGATTTAGCGCTTGAAAAAGATAATGATGTGTTGATTTTTGGTGAGGACGTTGGTAAAAACGGTGGTGTCTTCCGTGCAACAGATGGACTGCAAGCAAAGTATGGCGAAGATCGTGTATTTAATACGCCTCTGGCGGAATCTGGTATTGGTGGTTTAGCAATCGGTTTGACTACACAAAATTATCGACCAGTCATGGAGATCCAGTTCTTTGGTTTTGTTTTCGAAGTCATGGATTCAATTGCTGGACAAATGGCAAGGAATAGATTCCGCTTTAATGGGACACGTCAAATGCCAATTGTGGTACGTGCGCCTTATGGTGGTGGCACGAAAACACCGGAAATGCATGCGGATAATTTGGAAGGCATGGTGTCGCAAATTCCCGGTATTCGTGTTGTCATGCCAGCTAATCCAGCTGATGCAAAAGGCCTATTATTAAGCGCCATAGAATCCAATGATCCTGTTGTCTTTTTAGAAAATTTGCATTTATATCGTTCATTGAAGGGGGAAGTGCCAGAAGGTTATTATACAACACCCCTAGATAAGGCATCTGTTGCACGAGAAGGTAGTGATGTATCAATTATTTCTTATGGCGGTGGTGTCCCTGTTGCGCTTAAAGCAGCCGAAACATTGGCGAAGTCAAATATCTCTGCTGAGGTTTTGGACTTGCGGACAGTTTCCCCATTAGATATCGAAAGTATTGGCGCCACAGTCGCAAAAACCGGACGTGTTGTTGTTGTACAAGAAGCGCAACGTATGGCAGGGATTGGGGCTAACGTCATGAGCGAAATTTCGGAACGCTTTATTCTTAATTTAAAGGCACCAATTGGGCGCGTGGCAGCACCGGATTCAGTTTATCCGTTTGGTCAAGCTGAAAATGACTGGATGATTAAAGCTGATGATGTGGTTGCTAAAGTAATGGAGGTTGTTAATTATGACTGAGATTTTCAAAATGCCAGATATTGGTGAAGGCATGGCTGAGGGAGATATTACCTCATGGTTGGTTAAAGTGGGTGACGAGGTTGCAATGGACGACCCTGTTGCCGAAGTTCAGAATGATAAATTAATTCAAGAAATTTTATCACCCTACGGCGGAAAGGTCACTAAAATATTTGTGGATGCTGGCACAACGGTATCTGTAGGCGATAATTTAATTGAATTTGATGGGGATGGTAGTGGTGCGTCTGCCTCACCACAAGCCGATGCAACAACAACAAACACAGATTCTGCTACTGAGAGTCAACAGACAGTAGCAGATACACCTACAGTGACCTCAGTTGACGTTGAATCATCAACGGTTCAAACAGCTAATGGGCATGTCCTAGCTATGCCATCAGTACGTCATCTAGCCTTTGAAAAGGGGATTGATCTCACGCAAGTACCTGCGACTGGTCGTCATGGTCATGTGACGTTGGCGGATGTTGAAAAGTTTAATCCGAATGAAGCAGCAGCGGGAGCAGATACAGCAACTATTCAACCTGCTGTTAATCCAGTTGCGCCACAGCCTAAACAAGAGCCAGCAAAACACAACGCCATTGATATCCCTGAGCCTTTGCGAGAAGGCCGTCAGCCGATGACGCCAATCCGAAAGGCAATTGCGAAAGCAATGAGCACGCAACATACGGATATCCCAGCGGTAACTAATTTTGACCAAGTTGAAGTTAGCAAATTAGTGGCACATCGTCGTCAATTCAAACTACAGGCATCTGAAGATGGCATTCGCTTGACCTACCTTGCTTATGTCGTTAAAGCGCTGGCAGCAACGGCCAAGAAATTCCCTGAATTAAATGCTAGTTTGGATATGGCCACACAAGAAATCGTCTATCATGATGATGTCAATATGGGCATAGCGGTCAATGCCCCATCTGGCCTATTCGTACCAGTCATTGCACATGCAGATCGCAAGTCAATTTTGGTAATCGCACGAGAAATAGCAGCATTAGCCGAGGCTGTTCGTGATGGTAGTATTAAGCCGCAACAAATGCAGGGTGGCACAATGACGATTTCTAATATCGGTTCTGCTCGTGGTGAATGGTTTACACCAATTATTAACGGTAAAGAAGTCATGATTTTGGGATTGGGCTCAATTGTGAAGGAACCGATCATCAACGATGATGGCGAAGTTGTTGTTGGACAAAATATGAAGTTGTCTTTGACATATGATCATCGATTAATTGATGGCATGTTAGGACAAAGTGCCTTGAATTATTTGAAGCAATTATTGTCTGATCCGGCTTATATGCTAATGGAGGTTTAATAATGGTTGTTGGTGCACAAGCACGTGAAATTGATACAGTAATAATCGGTTCAGGACCTGGTGGTTATGTCGCAGCGATTCGTGCAGCGGAATTGGGACAGCATGTCACGATTATCGAACGTGAAAATATTGGTGGCGTCTGCCTAAATATTGGGTGTATTCCATCAAAGGCATTGATTAATGTTGGACATCATTATCGTAATGCATTGGCAGAAACACCATTTGGTTTGCATATCGATGGTGCTACATTAGATTGGCAAAAAGTACAAGATTGGAAACAAAATAAAGTTGTCAATACTTTAACGAGTGGTGTCAGTATGTTATTAAAGAAGCATCACGTTGAAATCATTAAAGGTGAAGCGACATTTAACGATAATGAAACATTGAATGTGGTGCAAGAGGACGGCCATGAATTGCTACAATTTAACAACGCCATTATAGCAACAGGTTCGCGACCAATTGAAATCCCTAGTATGCCTTTTGGTGGCCGAATTATTGATTCAACTGGGGCTTTGAGTTTGGAAAATATTCCCAAAAAATTAATTATTGTCGGTGGCGGGGTCATTGGGTCAGAACTTGGTGGTGCTTACGCTAACTTAGGTACCGAAGTCACAATTGTTGAAGGATTAGATCATACGCTCAATGGTTTTGATGCGGAAATGACGAAACCAGTATTAGCCGATTTTGAACAACATGGTGGTCATATCGTGACATCTGCCATGGCAAAATCAGCACAACAAACTGACCAAGATGTTAGTTTGACTTATGAAGTAGATGGGGAAGAACATACGATAACTGGCGATTATTTGCTAGTTGCTGTTGGTCGTCGGGCTAATACAGATGGATTAGGTTTAAATAATACGGATATCAAGCTAAGTGACCGAGGTTTAATTGAAATTGCGGATACCATGCAAACAAATGTGTCACATATCTATGCAATCGGGGATGTAACAATTGGCCCTCAGCTAGCACATAAGGCGAGCTTTCAGGGTAAAATAGCTGCTGCTGCGATCGCTGGTGAAGCTCAAGCACATGACTTGCACTATTCTCTGCCTGCCGTGGCGTATACACAGTTTGAGTTGGCGACAACTGGCGAAACGCCAGAGTCTGCTAAGGCAAAGCAACTAGATGTTAAGATTGCTAAATTCCCATTTGCCGCTAATGGGCGTGCTATCTCGATGGATGAGACAACCGGATTTATTCGACTAATTAGTGATACAGCAACACATGGCTTGTTAGGTGCGCAAATCGTTGGTCCCAGTGCTTCTGATTTGATATCAGAGTTATCACTGGCGATTGAAAATGGTTTGACCACCAATGATATTTCACTCACAATTCATCCACATCCAACATTAGGCGAAGCCATCATGGATACAGCTGAATTAGCGGATGGTTTACCAATTCATATTTAACAGATTTTCTGAACTTAAAAGGAGTAACATGGCAAAACTGACAACAAATGATCATGTGATGTTAGACTATCATATCTATGGTTTTGGACAACCAATCATATTAGTTGCCGGTTATTCAGGTAATCAGGCGACGTGGTCTGGACAGATTGATCAGCTTGTTGCAAACGGGTTACAAGTGATTACCTATGATAGACGTAATCATGGTGATAGTGACAATGTTGACTATGGGATGCGATTATCACGTCATGGGCAAGATTTAGCTGAATTAATTGCAAGCCTTAAGCTAAAAAAGCCTATATTATTAGGGCATTCAATGGGGGCTAGCTCGATTTGGGCCTACTTGTCATTATATGGAGATGATAACGTTTTGGGCATCATTACAGAAGATCAAGTCCCGGTCATGGTTAAGCAAAAAGACTGGCAATTTGGTTTATTTCAAGCCGATTTTGAGCATGTTACTGAAGCAATGAGCAAGCTTCCTGGTACGAAATTAACCAATATTAAGCTATCAGAACAAATGAAACGTCAAATTAGTCTGCATTATAAGCCATTTGATTTTCAATATAATGCACCATTATTATTTAATAGCCTATTGCAAGATTGGCGTGATGTCGTTGCGCGTGAAAAAGTCCCGCATCTCTTTATTGCGGGTGATAAATCGCCTCTGTGGCCAGCCCAACATGCAGTGGTGACAAGCCAATTAGCTACTAAAGGCGAATATGTTATTATCAAAGATGCCGGTCATATACCACATATTGAAGCACCAGACACCTTTAATCAAATTGTTAGCAATTTTATACAGAAAATAATCTCAATAAAAAACGCCACCTGAGTTGTGTGGCGTTTTTTTATTTATGCATTTACATTTTCAATTGCTGTCACGATATCTGACATCGTTTGACTGCCAAAAATAATATCTGGTTGATCATCAATCATCATCGCTGGCACACTCATAATGTGATGCGAATTTCTAATGTCAGGGAAAAGCTGTAAGTCAATCATTTCAGCTGAGACATGTAGATTAAGAGCTGCGATGTGCTGACAGGCAGCAACAACATCTGGACAAAAATGACAGGTTAGCGACACACCAACTTTAATATCAGTTGCTGGTAAAGCCTTGATACGTGATTGAAGCTGCGTATCAAGTTTTTGTCCTGGGCCAGCAACGTTGTATAGCGCAAGTACTAACGAGTTTAATTCATGACCAGTGGGAATACCACTAAATGCAATACCTGTTGCCGCATTATTTTCATTGAGCAACGTAAAATGTGGTAATAATGGCATGTCGGCGGCTTTTGCTTCGGTGATACGCAACGTTAAATGTTGACTTAATGCAGCTAATTCGGTTAAAAATGACGATAATTCATGACTTTTATCACTATTATCTGTGATTTGAGACAGAATGACTGTTTTGGATAGTTGGTCAAAAATAGGTTGGAGTTGCTTGATTAAATTTTGATCGAACCATTGTCCTTGATGTTGGGTTGCAGTATGTGGTTCATCTCCCAGCTGCGATTGTTGTCGCATATTGTCAGGTTGCTGGTGTTTTTTTGTAATCTGTGTGCGTTGAATAGGAATATGCAATGCTTTCTTAAGATTTGTGACATAAACTTCGGCACTTGTTGCAGCATTTGCACCATCAGCCGCCGCAGTGACAATCTGACGTAGTGGCTTAGCAATCACATCGCCAGCAGCAAAGACACCGGAAATATTAGTTTGACATTTGTTGTCAGCGATAATGTATTTATCATCGTCCAGTGTTAACTTTTCTGTGAATAAATCAGTTTGCGGGTCGGTCCCAACATAAATAAACATGCCAAAAGTGTTGTCACCTTGAGCAACATGATAGACTTTCTTTTCATGTGTTTGATTATTAATAAAGACAGCTTCAGTTAAATAATCTTTACCCGAAACAGATTGCACTTCAGTGTTTGGCCAAACCGTAATATTGTCATTAAGTCGCGCGCGATCGGCTGTTAGTGGCGGACAAGTAAAATCATCGGAGCGCATTACAACAGTCACATGTCTAGCAAAACGTGTTAAATATTCAGCTTCTTCAGCTGCGGCGTAACCACCACCGATGACAAAAACTTCCAAACCGCTAAATAATTCGCCATCACAAGTTGAACAATAGGCAACACCACGGCCACGAAATTCTTTTTCACCTGTAAAACCAACTTGATGAGGTTGGGCGCCGGTTGCGATAATAACGCTGCGAGCTTGATAAGTATTTTGCTTGCCTGAAACGGTTTTAACTGCTGGTTGACTAAAGTCAACTGATGTAATGGTATCGGATACAAAGTTAACACCAAACGCATCAGCTTGTTGCTTCATGTTATTCACCAATTGAGTACCTTCAATGGTATTTACCGCCGGATAATTGGCGACACTTGATGTGGTTGTAACTTGTCCACCGATTTGGTTGCCTTCGATAATCAATGTGTCCATCGTGGCACGGCCAGCATAAATACCAGCAGAAAGCCCGGCTGGACCACCACCAATAATCAAAGTGTCATAAATGTGGGGTTTTGTCATGAATTTAAGCCTCTTAAATTTTACCAACTAGATCTAAGCTAGGAGCAATGGTGTCTTCGCCTGGATGCCAATTTGCTGGGCAAACACGATCGCCGTGTTCAGCCACAAATTGTGCGGCTTCTAGTGTACGGAGAATTTCTTCGGCATTACGACCAATACCCATATTATTGATTGTATAAGACTGAATTTTCCCTTCAGGATTCACGATAAAGACAGCTCGGAATGCTAAACCGGCGTCTTCATCTAAGACATTGAAGAAACGTGCTAATTTGCCAGCGGGATCAGCAAGCATTGGATATTTTACTTTAGCGATGGTATCTGTTGCTTCGGCCCAGGCTTTATGAACAAATTCGCTATCTTCCGAAACCGAATAAATTTCAGCATTAGCCTTTTGGAAATCAGTATAATGGTCAGCTAAGTCACCTAGCTCTGTCGGGCAAACAAATGAAAAGTCAGCGGGATAAAAGAAATACACGCCCCATTTTCCTAGAGTATCTTGCTTAGTAACTTGTGTGACATCACCGTCGTGATAGGCGTTGACAGAAAAGTCTGCGATTTCTTGGTCAATAAAGTTAGTCATAATGATTTTCCTCCTTTTAAATTATAATCATTCTAAACTAACTTCAGTATACAACGCTATTAATAAAAAAATCAAGGGGATATTAAATTAATTATTATTTTACTTGACCAATCAGTCAAATAAAACTATACTAAGGGCATGGGTAGAAAAAAAAGTTTTGATCAACATATTGTCGTTGCACAAATGAGTACATTGTTTGTGCAGCGTGGTTTTGAAGGAACATCTTTAGATGATTTAGTCACAGCGACAGGATTATTACGTGGCAGCCTTTATAGTGAATTTGGTAGTAAACAGGGCATGTTTATGGCGTGTTTAAAAGCAAATTTGAAGAAGCAACCATTAGATGATGTCACATGGCGTTTATTGCTTGTGGCAATGCTAGAATTAACGTCAAATAGCCAAGCTGTGAATGAAATCGTCAGTCAGTGGTACGCCAAACAGAATAGTCCTAATATAGCAACGCAATTAGGACAACAGGTGTTGAAGCATAGTCATATTTTATCGGGGGATAACGACAATGGAAAACGTAGTTAATATACAAAATGGGCAATTAGTGATTGAACCAGTCGGATTAACTAAAATTGCAGCACTTAAAGAGCGTATTGCGATACCATTGACGCACGTTGTTGGTGCTTCAATCGATACTGGCATAATCAATGAGAGTAAGGGATTCAGAATGCCGGGAACAGCCATACCCGGTTACTGGGCAGGTACGTTTCGAAAAAATGATGAAATGACCTTTTTTAACATTAAACACACGAGCTTACCGGTTGTTATTCAACTTAAAGATGAAAAATATACGCGTTTGGTACTAGGCGTCGATAAGCCACGTGAGTTAGTTACTTTGATTAATAATCATGCGTTATCATGATATTTTTGACAATTTTTGGTGGTAGGCATAAAATAGAGAAAATAAATAATAATCAGTAAACATCATGGAGGCTTGAAATGACAACGATTCCTGAATTATTTGATTTAACAGGTCGAGCTGCGATTGTCACAGGTGGGGCATCAGGACTTGGTCAATACTATGCGCAGGCTTTGATTGGTGCTGGCGCCGATGTTTTTGTGGTTAGCCGTTCCGAAAAAGGTTGGCAGGAACTCCGGCAGTTTGCAGCACAACATGGGCGACAAGTTGTGTTTATGACACAAGATTTAACTGCTGAACAAGCCGCTATTAATGTCATTACTGAATTTAAAAAGCATTTTGAATCGTTAGACATTTTGATTAATAATGCAGGTGTTCAAATTCGCAACGATATCGTGAGTTATCGGGATGAAGATTGGCAAAAAGTGATTGATATTAATCTTAATGCACTGTATTATTTGTCACATGAAGCCTCTAAAGTGATGATTACACAAAAATCTGGGAAAATTATCAACATTGGCTCCATGCAATCGTTTCGAGCTGGAAAATATATTTATCCCTATGCAGCTAGCAAACATGCTGTCGTTGGTTTAACCAAAGCTTATGCAGACGCGCTGGCGCCTTATGGCATACAGGTCAATGCGTTAGCACCAGGTTATATCGACACAGATATGACGAAAGCTTTGCAGGCAGATGAAACACGCAATACAGAGATTCTTAATCATATTCCAGCTGAACACTGGGCACAACCGTCGGAACTAATGGGGACGATAGTCTATCTCGCTAGTTCAGCTTCTAATTATGTCATTGGCGCAACGATTCCTGTTGATGGCGGCTACTTATTACGTTAAAAAAAAGAGACCACCTGTTGAGGGTCTCTTTTTTAGTGACGTCATGGTTAACGTTTAGGCTGCATTTTTTTAAATACAAACAATAGCAATAACGATAAGATTGGAACAATAATCATGACCTGATAAACAGACATAAAGGCTTGTCTTGATTCAATAATGAAGTGGTCTTTAATGTGACTAATCGTTGTATTAAGCTGGTTTTTTGTCTGCTGGATGTCTTGTTCAATACGAGGCAGTGCAACATTTGATACTTTTTGGTAAATGATATGTTTAACAGGTTCAGGTATATTATCGATGTTTGTATGCAACTGTGTAGCGGCTAATTGTAACTGCTTTTGATAAGCTGTATCTAGTGCTTGGTGCTTAATTTTAGTTGTGTCAACAGATATAGACATAGTGTTGTTGTTTGCACGATTACTTTGTGAATCATTAGGACTTAATTTTTGGTCAACTTTAGTAAGCATTTTGTTTTTAAGTGCCTGCTGAATATCTAGTGTTTGAATCTGCTGATGTGCATAGGTGATAGTGTTTTGTTTTGCAGTGTTGATGTTGGTGGATAAAACTGAAGTAAATAGGGCAATGGCAATGATAAAACCAACTTGGCGTAAAATATTTGCCACACTCTGTGAATCAGTCAAGGCACGCCCATGAAAATCAGAAGCCACCAGAATGTTAGCTGTCGCAGCAACTAAACCATAGCCAATACCCAGTAAAATGTCTGCAATAATGAGACGGTGATAGCCCTGTGATAAATTCAAATGCGCAATTAATAAATAACTACCAGCAATAATGATAAAACCCAAACCAATTAGTATTTTTTGATTGATTCTTTTGATTAGTAAAGATGTCATAATGACCGTTAGCATCACTGAAACAGAATAAGGTGTGATTAATAGCGCGGCATTCAGCTCCGTTTCACCTTGAACTTTGGTTAATAAAGTTGGTATTAGAATGACCATACCACCAAGCAAATAATTTGAGAGTAATAGGGCAATGCCTGACGCTGTAAAGTTCCTGTTTTTGAAGAGAGATAAATTAATCATTGGTGATGGTGTGTGAAGCTCTTGTACAATAAATAAAATAAAAGTTAAGCCGGAAACAATAAACATCGTCACAATGGTTAATGAAGTCCAGCCCCAATCGTTTGCTTTAATCAAACCAAGTGACAGTGTTGTCAAGAAAATACAGCTAAGGCTGGCACCGAGCCAATCAATTTTTACAGCACGTCGTGTTTCGCGGCGAATATTTAGTACGAAAGGATAGATAACTAGTAATACGATAATAAATGGTAAGTTAATATAAAAAACCCATCGCCAATCCAGATATTGTGCCACAAAACCGCCCACTGCTGGGCCAAGCGCAACTGCTAGACCTTGAGACCCAGCCAATGCAGCCACAACTTTATTGCGGTTATCTGCATTGCTCAAGTCTAGAGCGATAACCATACTTGTTGGAATGATGATTGCTGCGCCAATACTTTGAATCCCACGTGCAACAAGCATAAAGGCCAAATTTGGTGCCAGACCAGTCATCAGCGATCCAAAACCAAAGGTCATCAGACCAAGAAACACGATACGATGTTGTCCCCAGCGCTCAGCTAAGCGGCCAAAAGGGATAATTAGTGCCGCAAAAACAATCGTATAGACGTTTACAGTCCAAGAAAGATCAGATAGACTGACGCTAAAGGCTGTTTGTATTTCTGGAATAACGATAGTCATAATCGAGACATCCATCATACATAAAATATTACCTACCAATAAAATTGGTAATACATATTTAAGTTTGTTCATTTGCAATGCTCCTTAACTTTGTTAAACTTAAAGTGTCTCACGTGCGACATCTCTAAACAAAGTATAAAATTGATAATAATAAATTACTAGTCAATTAATTGAAGTGGCACATTGAAGAATGAATCGTGACAAGGAGTAGAACAAAATGGATGGACATCAAAAACTAGCTTTACAGTCTAAACAATGGCTATTAGAAGCCTTGTTTGAATTACTAAAAAATCAAACATTTCAAACGATATCCGTTACAGCTATTGCTGATAAAGCAGGTGTTTCCAGACGCACTTTTTATCGTTTGTATAAGGATAAGTACGACCTGCTGGATTATTATTCAGATCAATGTGTGCAACGCTATGTGAGTCAATTAAATGCACAAAATGGCCGACAAATGAGTTTTGAAGACATTGTTAACTTATTTCTGAATTTTTGGTGGCAAGATCGGCAGGTGGTAAAAATATTAATTGATAGGGGTATGTTTCATGTAATTTCCACACGTTTGAGCAGTCACTCGGGTAAACTGTACACAAAGTACAGTGCCCCTTGGCATATTGAGGGAACCCCACAAGAAATTAATTTTGTCACAGCTTTTTCTTTTGGTGGTTTGTGGCAATTATTAGAAACATGGTTGGCTAGTGATGAACCGGTTATGCCAGAACAGGTCGCCAAAACACTGATTGCTTCTATGCAGCGTTTGGGGGATGTTGGTAACTTTACAGCTTACATGACTCAAGATGAGACTAAAAAACCTTTCCAAAAATGAGCTTGGAAAGGTTTTGAATGATGAAAGATTAAAAACGAGATTGATGTGCAGCAATACTACGACGAATAGCTTGTTTTGATACTTCGTCATGATGTTCTTCAGCTTTTTGCGCAGGCTTAATTACTGTTTGACGATAACTGATTGCGGAAGCTGCTGCAACAAGAGCTGAACCAATAATACCAACGATAACGCCTGATTTAAATGACTTCATAATTTGCACTCTTTTCTTAAGTTTTTCTAAAGTCTATTATCAACTATTTTGTTATATTTGTAAATGAGTTTAGTATAATTAAATTATGACAAGACAGACACAAATTATTGCACACCGAGGTTATCGCGTTGTTGCACCAGAAAATACAATACCAGCTTTTGAAGCTGCACTTGCTTATCATCCCGATATGCTTGAAACAGATGTTCATCGTACCAAAGATGGTCATTTAGTCATTATTCATGACGAAAAAGTCGACCGCACAACGGATGGCACTGGTTTGGTACAGGACCTCACGTTGTCAGAGATTAAGCAATTAAATGCCGGTGAGTATAAAATGCCTAAAATGAATGATGTCAAAGTGCCCACTTTGGCAGAATTATTGTGTTTTTTGCGTGATCAACAATTTGATAAAACATTGTTACTAGAAATTAAAACAGACCATATCAACTACTCAGGGATTGAAAAAGAAATTTTAGATATGATAGCCAGTTTTCAGCCTGAGTATCGCATTATTTACCAAAGTTTCAACCTTGAAACACTCAAAATAATACGTCGCTTAGATGAGCATGCAGAAATTGCAGCATTAGTCTACTGGCCAACACCAAAAGTTTATTGGTTAAAGTGGCGGGGAGTATTTGATTACATACATGCCGATATCCGTATATTAAAACAGAAACCAACAGTTTTTTGGCGATCTAACTGGCATTTAAGGGCTTGGACTGTCGATAAGGAAAAAGATATGCGCCGGGTTTATCGCGCTGGTCTACGGGGTATTATTACTAATCAATTGGCATTGGCAACAAGATTACGTGAAGAAATTCAAGGAGACAAAAATGACTAAAATTGTTGTCATCGCAGGACCGACAGCTTCTGGGAAAAGTGATTTAGCGATTAGTGTGGCGCAGCGCTTTAATGGCGAAATTGTCTCGGCTGATGCCATGCAGATTTATCGTGGTTTAGATATTGGTACTGCTAAAGTTACTAAAGCAGAACGAGAACTTGTGCCACACCATTTGATTGACATTGTCGATATGACCGATAAATTTTCAGTGGCTGAATTTGTCACACGTGCTGACCAAGTGATTAATGATATTGCCAAGCGCGGTAAATTACCAGTTATTGCTGGTGGCACAGGATTTTACGTTAAAGCATTACTTGGCCAGCAACCACTAGATTTTGTTGCGAGTGATGAAGCAGAAGTGGCATTGTTAAAACAAAAGTCATTACCAGCATTGGTGACAATGCTTAAAGCAGCTGATGCGATACTAGCATCACGTGTCGATTTAAATAATAAACAACGCGTGATTCGAGCGATACAAATTGCGAGCCATGGTAAGCGGCAAGAAGATATTTCGCGGCCAACTTACGATGCTTTGATTGTCGGAATCGATTGGCCACGAGAGATTTTATATGAACGTATTAATCGTCGTGCTCAAAAAATGTTGGATGATGGTTTGCTATCTGAAGTTGAGCATATCATGTCAGTCGGTGGTGAATCAATTCAAGCGGGGAAAGCCATTGGCTATAAAGAATTTTTTCCTTATATCCGGGGTGAAGTTACACGAGAGCAAGCGCTGTTAGCCGTGCAGCAGGATTCTAGACGCTACGCGAAACGCCAGTTGACTTATCTCAGGCATCAAATTCCTGGTTTGATTTGGTTACATGGGACTGATGCGGCGACAAAGTTGACAAGCGAAGTAAAAGCCTGGCTAGATTAAGTAAACATGTAGTATAAATGAAGTCTCAGTAATCATCAGCATATATAAAAAGCACTCCGACAAAAAGTTGGGGTGCTTTTTACTGGTCGCCAAGCCCTTCTAGTTGCTCGGCTTGTTGCAGCTGGAGGGTTTGAGCTTGGTTAATCTCGGTATAGAGCAGACTAGCCATAGTAGCCGGAATCTTGCCTTGTTTAACTTGGTCTTGAATAAAATTATACTCCGCTTGAAAAGCTTCAATATAAACTGTGCTAGCAATCACAGGCGTGTTTTTGCTGTAGTCGCGTCGAATGAGTGTGAAATAGCGATCTAAATCACGTCGCACAAAATCGATATGCTGATTTTCGGTATGATTATTGGCAATGTTATTAGCTAATACATCATCTAAATAATGATCTACTGCATTAATGACTTCGTCATTGAGAGCTAATAGACCACTTTTCATATCTGCCCATTGTTGTTGTTTATCAGCGTGTTGCGTTAACCATTTTTGGCGTGCCAATTGCTTTTGTTTTTTAGTAAACTGCCGATGGCCAAGATGCCACGTAGTATGTTTTAAAGACTTGGCCAGACGATGTGTGATTCTTTTTAGCAGGCGCATACGACCCAATGATAGTCGTTGATGGTTAGCATCAAAACGTGTGATAATTTTTTGGTAAGCATTGATAACTTCTACTTGATAATGAGTGGTCACCTGGTCACTATGAAGGTAATCAGAAATAAAGTTTTGGGTATCAGTTAATAGCGACTGATAATTATTTTTGATAGTTTCACGGTCTGTTATTTGATGCCAGCCTTTTTGTGACTGAAGCTGCGCGGTTACAATTTCACGCTGGTCATGATCTGAAATGATCCGTCGCATTTGTAACGTTGCAAAATCAACCATATCATTTCGTGTTTGATTCAACTCATCAGGTGTGTAACTAGTCACTTGTGCTGGTAACATAAGTGGGAGGGCAATAGCACTAATAATCATACTAATTAGAATGACTGCTGTTGCGACAATAATTAATTGCTCGCGGTAGGGAAACGGTTGGTGGCCAATATGTGTAGGTAAGGAGAAAGCCATAGCGAGCGTCACTGTACCATGCACACCACTGATGGCAAAGACACGAGAATAAAAATTATGTTGTGGGGCATGTCGGGGACCAAAAAAGTGTTCGGAACTTTTATTGTCTTCATATCTTGCCCAAATAAAGCGAACAATGAACATCGTGAGATAAATTAAACTTGCTAAACCAATGAGTTGTATGGTGACATTGAGGCCAATTCTAGCGATTTCGTGAAACACAGTTGGTAGAGAAATACCAAGAATCAAGAAAACGATGCTGTTTAATATGTTTGAAAATGTTTGCCAAACTGTTGTCTGGGTTAATTGAACATTGGTGGAAGTTAATTTTAGCTTGCTTGATTCCCAATTGTGTACAATTCCTGTGGCCACGACTGCTAAAATACCAGATGTATGCCATGTTTCTGCCATGAAATAAACGGCGAAAGGTGTGAGCAAACTAATTGGAATAATTGTTGTTTCCGGTTGCGCCATTCTAAAAGCGATACTACTACGCAACCAAACTAGTATAAAGCCACTTAAAATACCAATTATAACACCGCCAATAGCGACAAATAAAAAGTGCATTAACCCAGTAGTCAATGAAAAAGCACCTTTTTGTAAGACAGAGAGTGCTAAATCTAACATCACTAAACCGGTGGCATCATTAAACAAAGACTCAAGTTCCAATGCCTCATTCACGCCCTCAGGCATTTGGGTGTCAGAAGTAAGTGATTTGACAGCTACTGCATCAGTAGGCACCACAATGGCAGCTAAAGCAATAGCTAATGGCAATGACCAGCTCGATTCAAGCCAATTCGCTAATACACCGACTGCTGCAGCTGAAGCGACGGCCAACACAACAGATAACAACAGAATAATACTGAAGCGCTGTCTGATTTTTTTGAAAGATTGTTGTTGACCATCCAAAAACATTAGTGGGGCGATGACAGCAAGCATGAAAAACTCTGGTTCGAGTTCGAAGTGATTAAATATACGCGTAAAAGATAGTAGCACGCCGACAACAATCAAAATAAAAGCTTCTGGTATTTTAGGTATGAATTGTTTAATGATATTTGTACCGATTACACCAATAACCAGTAATGATAACGTATAAAGTGCGCTCATGGGGTCCTTCTCTGTGACAATAATATTAATAATAACTATGACGTATTATAACAAAAAAACGATAGTAAATTGATGATATCCTAGTAATTTCGAAAATTATTTCGAAGATTTGCTTACTCGTTTGTCAATGGGGAAAAGTGTATAATAAAATTATTCTAACAAAAACTAGGAGAAAACATGGCAGAATTCACACGATTTTACAATAATTTCCAACCGCAACATTATGATATTTATCTAGATATTGATCGACAGAATAAACAGTTTAATGGGCAAACAACCATCTTGGGCAATGCCACAGTGCCGGAAATAGCACTTCATCAAAAGAATTTAGTCATTACAGCAGTGAAGGTAGATGGTCAAACAATCACCTATAAAATTGACTCTGCGCAGGACGCCCTACATCTTGTTTTACCAAAAACAGGGACCGTAAAGATTGATATTATTTATCATGCGACACTAACAGATACTATGATGGGTATTTATCCATCATATTATGACATCAATGGGCGTAAACAGCAGATTATTGGGACGCAATTTGAGACCAATTTTGCTCGTCAGGCGTTTCCAAGTATTGATGAACCCGAGGCAAAAGCCACATTCGACTTAGCACTAAAATTTGATGAGCAGCCTGGTGAAACAGTTTTGGCTAACATGCCGGAGAAACGGGTTGATAACGGGGTTCATTATTTTGATACAACCGTTCGCATGTCAACTTATCTTGTCGCTTTTGCATTTGGTGAATTACAGCATTTAGAAACAACAACAGCAAGTGGCGTTAAAGTAGGTGTGTATGCTACAAAAGCACATCCGGTTAAAAATCTCAATTTTGCGCTTGATATTGCGAAACGATCAATTGAGTTTTTTGAGACGTTTTATCATACGCCATATCCATTGCCTCAGTCGAATCAATTAGCTTTGCCTGATTTTTCTGCAGGCGCCATGGAAAACTGGGGTTTAGTCACCTATCGTGAGGCCTATTTGTTACTTGATCCTGATAATACAGCTTTACCTACGAAACAAGTCGTAGCAACTGTTATAGCGCATGAATTGGCACACCAGTGGTTTGGTGATCTGGTAACCATGAAATGGTGGGACGATTTATGGCTAAATGAAAGTTTTGCTAATATGATGGAATATGTTGCGATTGATGCTCTGGCGCCTGACTGGCATATTTGGGAAACTTTCCAATCATCTGACGTGCCAGCGGCTTTAAGGCGTGATGCGACAGACGGAGTACAACCTGTTCATGTTCAGGTTAATCATCCAGATGAAATTGATGCGTTATTTGATCCGGCCATAGTTTATGCTAAAGGCGCGCGTATGTTGGTCATGGTACGTGCGTTAATTGGCGATGAAGCATTACGGCAGGGATTGAAGGCATACTTTGCTGCACATCAGTATGGTAATGCAACGGGGGCAGACCTTTGGCGAGCCTTAGGAGAGGCTTCAGGACAAGATGTTTCAGCCATTATGGGCTCTTGGCTGGAGCAACCAGGTTATCCTGTCATCACTGCTGAAGTCATTGATGGACAACTAAAGTTATCACAAAAACAGTTCTTTATTGGGGATGGACAATCGGAATCGCGCTTATGGCAAGTCCCTTTAACTAGCAATTATGCTGATATACCAACATTATTATCGGAACCATCTATTAATGTTGGTGACTACCAGTCATTACGACAAGCAGCAGGTGTGCCTTTCCGCTTAAATATTGGCAATAACGCGCACGTTGTTGTTTCTTACGATGAGACATTATTAAAAGACATTTTAGCGTATGATAATCAGCTCGACGCGATTAGTCAGTTACAGTTATTGCAGGATTGGCGATTGTTATCGGAAGCAAACCAAATGTCTTATGCGAAAGTTGTGCCATTATTAAAGAAGTTTGGCGATAGTCATTCAGATATCGTCAATAATGCTTTGTATCGTTTAGCTAGTGGTTTAAAGCAGTTTGTGGCACCGGATAGTGATACGGAGAAAAATTTAAAGCAGCTTTATCATCAACTAAGTCAGGACCAGTTTGAACGATTAGGCTGGGCACCCACTATACCTAATGAACCAGTGGCTGACCAGTTAACGCGACCATATATATTGTCAGCAGCATTGTATGCAGATAATAAAGTAGCCATTGCACAAGCACATGAAATTTTTATGGCTAATCAGGAAGATTTAATGGCTTTAACGGCTGACACAAGGGCTTTTGTTTTGTTAAATGAAGTAACAAACTACGGTAAGACGCAGTTGATTGACCAACTTTTGTCTCATTATGTGGCTGCAACTGATGCCAGTTATAAGCAAGATTTACGTTTAGCGCTGACAAGTACACAGGATCACGACATGATTAGAAAAATAATAAAGGAGTTTAAAAATGCCGATGTGATCAAGCCGCAAGATTTGCGTGGTTGGTTTGCTGGTCTATTAAATAATTCCCGTGGTGAACGGTTGGCTTGGGACTGGATAAGAAAAGAATGGTCTTGGTTGGAGGCAACGGTTGGTGGTGACATGGAGTTTACTTCGTTTATTACTGTCATTGCTAATATATTGAAAACACCTGAAAGACTTGATGAGTTTAATAATTTCTTTACACCAAAGTTATCGCAACCAGCATTAACACGTGAAATTACAATGGATAGACGTGTGATTGAAACGCGTGTGACGTTAGTTGAAAATGAGAAAAAACAAGTTATAGATGCTATTCGCGACAATATTTAATTAAAAAACAGACTGCTAGCGGTCTGTTTTTTAATGGAGAATTAATATACTTTTACAGATGATTGGTCTTTAGGTTTTGGTTATTATTTATGTTAAACGTTTGATTGCTTAACGTTTGATTTTATGGTTTAATGATTATCAGACAAAATAACGGTTGCCAGTGAACAACCATTTTGGAGGAAAAATTAAATGTCTATCAGTCAGTTCAGTAGTAATGCCGATGAGGCAGTCTCTAATAAAATGACGCCAGATCAAAAAGTAGTACTTGGATCAACAACGCTTGGATTTACACTCGACCATATGGATGCAACATTCTTATCATTTGCGTTGGCACCCATGATTGCTGAATTACATATTAGTGGTGCACAGGGTGGTATTATTGCTGCCATGTCAAACTGGGGCGCACTTATTGGTAGTGTTTTATTTGGTATATTGGCTGATCGCATTGGTCGTGTCCGTGTGCTATCTTATACTATTATATTAGTGACATTTGCAACTGTCATACTTGCTTTCTTAGATAATGCGCATACAATCTATGCCTCACGTTTCCTACTTGGTATGGGAACAGGCGGTGAGTACGGTGTGAGTATGGCATTAATTGCCGAAAGTTTTAAAGCCAATAAAGTCGGACGTATTAGTTCTATTACTGCCATAGGTGGTCAGGTTGGAGCTATATTGGCCGCCATATTGGCGACAATGATTATGCCAGCATTTGGCTGGCGAGGCTTATTCATGATAGGTTTCTTGCCTTTAATTGTTGTTTATATTGTACGTCGGCATATGAAGGAAACACCAGAATTTGAGCAATTAAAATCTGATTATCAGTCAGGAAAAAAGAAATTCAGTTTTGCTTATATTGCTAACACACCAAAACGTGCTTACACATCATTTGTACTTATTATCATGCTAACCATTCAAACAGCAGGTTACTATGGCTTGATGAATTGGTTACCAACAATTATGCGTAAGCAACTGGGAATTACAGCTACCGTGACGGCAGGCTATGTTAACCTAGGCATGATTCCGATTATTATTGGTATGGCTATTGGCATGCTAACATTTGGGACTATTTTAGATAAGATCGGTCCTCGAATTGCGTTTACCATCTTTTTGATTGCTTCAGCACTCATGATCTACGCGTTTACATTTGCTTATAATATGTGGACATTAACCATTTTGGGAGCAGTTGTTGGGTTCTTCTCTAATGGTATGTATGGTGGTTTTGGGGCAGTTATCAGTCGGCTTTATCCCTCTGAAATTAGAGCGACCGCTGCTAATACTCTAATGGGATCAGGCCGTGCTATTGGCGCTTTCTCATCTGTTGTCATTGGTTGGATTATGGATCATTATAGCGTATCTGCAGTATTAATGAGTTTAGCTGCAATGTATGTCATTAGTTTAGTATTTATGCTGACTATTCCCGACTTTAAAAAATTAGGAACACTACACAAATAATATATTTAACCTTAGGAAAGACGATTACTTTGTTGACAAGCAAAGTAATCGTCTTTTTTATCTACAACACTGATTATTTGTAAGCAAAAAAACTGCCAGTCTGGTCATAATATAGTATGATTAAGAGAAGAACAGGTCTAAAAATGAATAGGAGTGGCCTATGAAAAATAAACTTTTAGTGGTTATAATCCTTGTCGTTGTGATAGGCGGTATTGGGGCAGTTATTGGACCAAAAATTTATCGTGATTATTTTGTTAAAAAGGCAGATAAATCACCTGAAAGTAAAATTTCTGATAATCAGGATACAGTAAAAGTCGCTGATCTAGCTGGCGAATGGCATGTTGGGGATGGTAGCTATGCGGGTTATCGTGTCAATGAAGTATTAAATGGCACAAATGTCACAGTGACTGGTAGAACGAAAAAAGTATCGGGAAATATTGTCGTTAAGAATAAGACACTGGAATCTGCCACAATTAACTTAAAAGTAGCTGATATTAAGACTGATGCTTCGAAACGTGATGACTATTTTCGAACTAAAGCGTTAGAAACGTCAAAATATCCGGATGCGACTTTCGTATTAAGTCAGCCAGTGAAATTGGATAAAGGGGCTGCCACTTATAATGTGACCGGCACGATGATGATACATGGCGTGAAAAAAACACTGACGATACCGATTAAAACAGGCTATCACAACCAACGCGTACAATTGGCTAGTAGCATACCTGTGACTTTTAAAGATTTTAATGTTAATGCCCCAAGTTTAGGCTTTGTAAAAGTTGAGGATCATGGCAAGGTTGAGGTATTTCTCTCACTCACAAAATAAAAACACATGAATGATTTCATGTGTTTTTATAATGATATTGATGATTAACTTTCCGGATTAGGTGTTGTCAAGGCATTGTTATGAATATAACTCCTAAAAGTTTTGAATGTATCAGCGAATAGCTCATCAGGTTCAATATTGAGCATATCTTTTGGAAAAAAGAAACGCTTATCAAAAGAGACTTGACCTTTAATTGCGGCAACTAGAGGTGATAATTCAGATAGTTCACGATGCGTCCCATCACCAAGAAGAAAGTCAATTTGGGTACGAGGTTTTGCCACATTGGGCTTATAGTCATCATATGGTAAATCATACGCATCATTGCGGGCAGTGTAATAAGCAGGATTATAACCAGCGTAGGCAACAAGTTTTTCTAGGTCCTCTAATAATGGGGCTGTGTTGTCGTCAATAACGATTGATTTTAGTGGTTTACGATCTAAGAAACGACGAGAAAGATCAGACAAAATAGCATCTGGATGGTTTCGCCACATATTAATGTAAGTCATAAAGACATGATCGTCTAATTTCAGATAATCTGCTACTGATAAAGATTCTCCACTAAATAGTGGCTGTAGTAGTGGCCCAACAAAATCACGTTCGCTGTCATGCGCATTTAGGTAGAGTTCTCGCGCACGGTGCAATAAATGCTCTAACAGTACTTCCATACCGCGAGAAACTGGATGGAAATAAACTTGTAAATACATTTGGTAACGACTGACAACGTAATCTTCAACCGCGTGCATGCCAGCAATATCAAACGCTATGCCAGTTACTGTTGGCTTCATTGTACGCAATATGCGGTCAATATCGAATTCGCCATATTTTGTGCCAGTGAAGTAAGCATCGCGCAATAGGTAATCCATGCGATCAACGTCTAATTGACTAGAAATCAGTTGGACAACTTGCGGATTGGGGTAGGTTTTGGCGATGACACTAGCCACTTTATTTGGAAAATCAGGTGAGACTTGTGATAGTATTTGATTGATTTCTGTGTCGCCGGTAATAATGGCGCGTGTCATAGCTTCGTGATCAGTGTTAAATAAATGTTCAAATGTATGAGAAAAAGCACCGTGACCAATGTCATGTAACAAAGCGGCAGATAACGTTAGTAATCGTTCATCTGCTTGCCAAAGACCGTCATTAGCTTCTTTTGAAGCGTAGTATTGCTCAAAATGTTCTGTGATACGTCTTGCAATTTCATAAGCACCAACCGAATGACCAAACCGTGAATGTTCAGCGCCATGAAAAACACTACCGGTAATGCCAAGTTGTTGCACACGTCGTAAGCGCTGAAATTCTGTGGTATTAATGAGATCTAATATGACGCGGTCTTGGATATGAACAAAGTTGTGAATAGGATCACGAAGCACTTTTTCATTTAATAATTTTTCTGATAACATAAGCTGCCCTTTTAGTCTTTATTATATTATAATAGATTGTTAAACAAAATAATAATAAAAGTTGTATTCGTGCTAATTTTTACAAAGAAATAATAAAATAACATATGGTTATAGTACGAAAAAATAATTGATTTACTAATATTGAGGACAGAATGCCAGATACTGAAAAAAAAATTGTCATGATTCGCTTGAAAACAACCGTAAAGCAAAATGATGACACAGAAACGTTTGAATTTAATATCGGTGGCGAGTTACTAATTAAGCAACACGCTATTTTTTTGCGCTATACGGAGATCATAGCCGATCAGTCACCTACGCAAGTCCTATTTAAATTTGAAAAAGATGCTGTAAGGTTGCATCGTGTTGGTGACAGTACCACCAAATTAACATTTGCATTGGCACAACGGTTACCAGCTTATTATCAGACACCAGCTGGCCAGATGCAATTAATGACTGACACCAAAATGATGACTGTAGATGTTGACTTGACGCAAACACAAGGGACTCTCGCATTGAGTTATCAGTTGTATGCACATGATACAATTGTTGGTGAGTATGATATTCAGTTGCAATTTGCTGATAAATCTAGTAAACTTAATTAGTTAGAAACTCGAAAGGACGTGCACTATGGCACTCACACAATTAGGCAATCACCCAAAAGAAGAATTAGCATTGGTTGAAATTGCAACTGCAATTTTATCAGAACATAAGACGGTTATGCCATTTAGCTCATTAGTTGAAGAAATTCAAGACTTTTTGGCAGTTGATGCAGAGACGTTCCAGTCACGCCTCTCGCAATTTTATACGGATTTAAATACAGATGGTTCATTTATCTCATTAGGTAATAATGAATGGGGCTTGCGTGCTTGGTATCCTGTTGATGCAATTGATGAATCTATTCATGAAATCGATGATGATGACGACGCACCAAAGCGTAAAAAGGCCGCTAAAAAAGTTAATGTGTTTGCAGACTCAGCGGCTGACGATGACGTTATTGACTATAACGATGATGATCCTGAAGATGAAGATTTCGGTGAAGTTACCGAAGAAGAAACAGATGTTGATGTTGATGATTCTGAAGTCGAGGTTGAAGACGACGAAGAAGAAGAAATTGCTGTTGGTGACGACGAAACAATCGACGATAATCTAACAGAATTAACTGGAACCAATGATTTAGATGATTTAAGTGATGGCGACATTGAAAAGTAAACCATAAAAAACACCATGAAAGTGGTGTTTTTTATTTGCTGTAATAGTTGGTGTATCAGCACTTTGAGGAACTATTAAAAAGATAATTAAAAAATTTTTGAAAAAGGGTTGCTTTTTTTCATGAAACTCTGTAATATATATAAATGTGCTAAGGCATGTTTGCTCCTTTAACTCAGTTGGTTAGAGTAGGGGATTTTTAATCCCAAGGTCCTCGGTTCGAGTCCGAGAGGGAGCACTGATATAACTATCAGGAGACCTTTGGGATATTCCATAAAAAGCAAGTAACTTCAAAGTTACTTGCTTTTTTATTGTAATGAAAAAAGTATTTGCAAAAATACAAAAACCATAGTATTATTGTTACAAGCGTTGAGACGGACGATTAGTTATGTTTACTTTTAAAGAGACACCACGGTTGCTGAAAGTGGTGAAAGTAGCTGACGAAAAACTACCGTTGAAGCATATTGTGATTAGGTTATGTACTGAAAGCAATGTCGGTGTAATTGGTCGTTAACCTAATTATCGTAAGATGGGCGTTCCAGAATGTCCAAAATTGGGTTGGTACCGCGCAAAAGCGCCCCTAGAACATCATAATATGTTCTAGGGGCGCTTTTTTTTGACGCTGGCATTTAACACATTGGTTTTTATTTGAATGAATATGGCAAGGGAGTACGTATGGCAGGAAAAAATAATGGTGGCTTAAATAGAGATTTGTCATCCAATCAAATGCAGATGATCGCCTTAGGCGGAACGATTGGTGTTGGTTTATTTATGGGGTCTTCCTCAACAATTAAGTGGACAGGGGTTTCTGTTGTTTTAGCCTATGCTTTAGCTGGCGTTGTGCTTTATCTCGTCATGCGTGCATTGGGAGAAATGTTATACGTTGATCCAACGGTTGGTTCTTTTGCCAATTATGCTACAAAATACATTCATCCATTAGCCGGATACTTGACTGTGTGGTCAAATGTCTTCCAGTGGTTGACCGTTGGTGTGTCAGAAACAATTGCGGTTGGTCTATATCTCAACTATTGGTTCCCAGGTGTGCCTAATTGGGTTACTGGGATTGTTGTTTTGGGGACCTTGACATTAGCTAATATGACAACGGTTAAAGCTTACGGTAACATGGAGTCATGGTTCTCAATGATTAAGGTGGTCACAATTATCTTAATGATCATTTTGGGCTTAATGGTTATTCTACTTGGCTTTGGTAATGGTTGGCATCCCATTGGCTTTTCAAACTTATGGTCACATGGACCATTCTTTGCTGGTGGTTTTAATGGCTTCATGTTCGCTTTATCGATTGTGATGACGTCCTATCAAGGTATTGAAATTATTGGTATTACCGCCGGAGAAACTGAAAATCCTAAACATGCGATTGTTGCAGCAATTCGATCAATTGTTGCTCGTATCTTGATATTTTATATTGGGGCAATTTTTGTTATTGTGACGATTTATCCATGGAATAAGTTGGATCAGCTTGGTTCACCCTTTGTAGAAACGTTCTCACGCGTAGGGATTACAGCAGCAGCTGGTATTATTAATTTCGTCATGTTGACGGCTGCTATGTCAGCTCTAAATTCGGGGATCTTTAGTTCTAGCCGTATGTTATACACATTAGCTCTGAATAAAGAATTGTCACCAAAATTTTTGAAATTATCAAAGCATCGTGTGCCGACTTTACCGGTTTTGGCCATGTCGGGTGGAATTCTAATTGGTATTATACTTAATGCTTTATTGCCGTTATTTTGGCATGGTAGTTCAAGTATTTTCGTATTAGTCTATTCTGCTAGTACATTGCCTGGTATGATTCCGTGGTTTGTCATTTTATGGTGTCAAATTAAATTCAGACATGATAATAAACATCATATGGCTGATCATCCGTTTAAGATGCCACTAGCACCATTTACAAATTATTTTGCGATAATCATGTTACTGGTGACTTTGGCTTATATGGTTGTCAATCCTGCAACAAGGATACCTTTGTTTATAGGCTTGGGCTTCTTGATTATTATGTCGATTGTATTTTTCTTAACACGTAAGCATCATCAAGCGAAATAGTGTGAATAGTCGACGTTGTAACGGAATAAATGATAGAATAGAGAACAGATTAATAATTTGGAGGATATCTCTAGCTCGAGTAATAGTAGCTAGTAGATTTTAAATATATGAAAATAGCAGTAGATGCGATGGGTGGTGATTTTGCACCACTTGAAATCGTTAAAGGGATTGAAATAGCACGTGATCGTTACGATGATATTGATTTTCAACTCTATGGGACCGCCTCTGAAGTGAAACCACTCGTGACTAATTGGGAACGTATTGAACTCATACCCACCACTGAAGTGATCGAAATGGGTGACGAACCAGTTAAGGCTATGCGCCGTAAAAAAGATTCTTCGATGGTACGCGCTGCGCTTGCTGTTAAAGAAGGGCACGCTGATGCATTATTTAGTGCAGGTAATACAGGTGCGTTACTATCAAGTGCCATCTTTTTGGTAGGACGTATTAAAGGTGTAGATCGACCTGCATTGGCAACGGCGCTACCTAGCTTTGAAGGTGAACACGATCAGTTCGTCTTCATGGATTTGGGTGCTAACGCAGATAGTAAACCAGCACACTTATATCAATATGGTATTTTAGGCAGTTTTTACGCTTCTCATGTGTTAGGCATCCAATCACCCACAGTTCGGTTGCTTAATAATGGTGCAGAAGAAGATAAAGGCGATGAAGTGCATAAAGTAGCGCATCAATTAATGAAAAATGCGCCATCGTTTAACTTTTTAGGCAATATTGAAGCACGTGAATTATTGGAAGGCACTGCTGACGTTGTTGTGGCTGATGGTTTTTCTGGTAATGCTGCTTTGAAGGCAACCGAAGGCACTGCTTTGATGATGCTTAAGCAAATCAAAGCAGCAATTATGGATTCAGGTACGCGCGGTAAAATGGGCGGTGCGTTGCTAAAGCCAGCTTTCAAATCGATTCAAAAGAAATTAGACTATAATGAGGCTGGCGGCGCTGTTATATTAGGCGTTAAGGCGCCAGTGGTTAAGACGCATGGTTCGGCTAAAGCGACAGCAGTTGCGAATACAATGGGACAAATTAAGACAATGATTGATCAGCATTTGGTCAGTGATATTCAAAATTATATTGATACACATACAGAAGAATTACAAGCCGGTAAGGAAGCGCTTAATGCGCAAATAAACGCTTAAATATGTGGTATACTATTTTGGAGTTAATGATTGAATGATATTGGAGATCACATAATGGCTATGGAAAAAGACGCTATTTATAATATGATGGCAGACGAAATTGCGCAACGATTTAATGTTAACCGAGATGCAATTACCCCGGACTTGAATTTTTTAACAGATATTGATGCTGATTCAATTGATTTTGTGGAATTAGTGTTAGAAGTCGAAGACATGTTTAATGTCAGTATTTCTGATGAAGATGCTGAAAGCCTTGTTACCTTGCAACAAACTGTTGACTATATTGTAACGCATCAAACAACCTAAAAAGGTTGTTTGACACTTACTAAACGTTAGTGTATACTAAAGCTCAAGTTAATCAAATAAATGTTGAGAAGCGTTGCACGAGTGAGTTGCTAAGAGAGCTGTGTTTGGTGAAAACAGTCAAGTTGTTTGTGTGAAGATGAACTCATGTAACATGTAACCTGGTGAAAGCTAGTGATCCGGTAGAAACCGTTATCTTTCTGAGGTAAATTTTTAGATTGTTAGGCTAAAAATTTGCGTCTTAAGATAACCAGTTTTGTGGTTATGAACATGGGTGGTACCACGCTAAGCGTCCCTGCGTAAATTTTTTATGCAGGGATGCTTTTTCATTTTTTTGATAATAATAGATAACTGTTGAGGTGAATTACAATGTTAGAAGAACAAAATAGAGTACCTTTGATTTCACAACTATTAGAGACCTGGATTCAAGGTGAAGTAAGTCAAAATTATCAACTCGCTAATTATTCAAATGCAGCTGCAATTCTATTTCAAAATATGAAGCAGTTAAATTGGGTTGGTTTCTATCTTTATGATGAAGAATCCGATAAATTAGTTGTGGGACCGTTTTTGGGTAAACCAGCCGTGGCACTTATTTCGCCAGAGTCAGGGGTTGTAGGCAAAGCTTTTTCTGCTCAGAAAACGATTATCGTTTCAGATGTTCATAGTTTTTCAGGTCATATTGTTTGTGATCCTGAATCTAAGTCAGAGATTGTGGTGCCAATCATAACGAGAGATGGTAAACGCCTTGGTGTTTTAGACATTGACTCGCCTGAGCTGAATCGCTTTACCCTAGAAGATCAAGTAAGTTTGGAGCATTTTGTCCAGACTTTGTTAGAATATGTGTATAAGTAAAATGTGATAGTACCTTGCGTTTTATCAGGAATGAAAGTGACGGGGTAAGATGATGACTATTAAAAAATATGATGTAGGTATTATTGGTTCTGGGCCAGCTGGTTTAGCAGCCGCGCAAGATTTAAAAAAAGCAGGTAAGTCAGTTGTTGTCATCGAAAAATATCTTTGGGGTGGAACATGTCCAAACTATGGTTGCGATCCTAAAAAATTACTACTGGCTGCTGTGGAAGCCAAAGAAAGTGTTACTTTCTTAGCCGATAAGGGTGTTAAAGGACACAACGCAATTGATTGGTCGGCATTAATGGCGCATAAAACTCAATTTACATCAAAAGTATCAGAAAGCACATTGGCTTCTTTAGCAACAAATGAGATTGATCATGCTTTTGGTCAAGCGCAATTTGTGAATCATAATACAGTTAAAATTGGGGCAACAGATACTACTATCAAGGCGACCGACTGGGTTATTGCCGTTGGTCAACGGCCAGCAAAATTGACTGTACCGGGTGCTGATTTGGCGATTGATTCTGAAGCATTTTTGAGCCTAGCCACAATGCCAAAGGCCATTGCCATTATTGGTGGGGGCTATATTGCATTTGAATTTGCGGCCATAGCAGCAGGCGCAGGTGCCGAGGTACATTTGATTGTGCACAATCAAAGACCTTTGAAGCAATTCAACGAAGAACTTGTCAAGCGCTTAGTCAATGCACTCGAAAAACGCGGGGTAATTATTCACTACAATATGCAAGTTAGTGCCATCAGTCAAGACAATCATGATTTTGTTGTTCATAGCAACCAGAATAGTGGTATAAAAGTCGGAAAAGTTATCAGTGCTGTCGGTAGACTCAGTAATGCAGATACGTTAGCCTTAAATCACGCGGGTGTGATGTATGAGCATTCTGGCGTGAGAGTAAATCAGTATCTCAGAACAACCAATCCTCATATTTATGCTGTTGGAGATGTCGCTAACTCTGGTGTTGCAAAGCTTACGCCTGTAGGTGCTTACGAAGGGCGTTATGTAGCTAAGGTAATTGTTAACGCTCAGCAATCACCAATTAATTATCCTGCCATACCAGTTGTTGTCTATGGCACACCTAAGTTAGCTCAAGTTGGTGTAACGCTTGAACAAGCTGAAAACCAGCCAAATCTTACTAGTCACAGTTTAGATATGACAAATTGGTTTAGCTATTATCGTATGGGCGAACCAGTTGTTCATGCTAAAATAATCCTTGATGATGCTGGGGTTATTGTTGGTGCGACTGTAATTGGCACACATGCTGATGAATTAATTAACTATCTCACATCAGCAATTAACCAAAAAGCAAATTATCAAGACGTAACCAATCATATTTATGCTTACCCGACAATCGCCTCTGATTTACCTTACTTCTTTTAATCATTTTGTGGTGTAACGTTCATTTGCTTTTGCGTCATCGCTTTTTTATCTGTACAATGGGCTCTATACAATAAATTATGGATGAAGAAAGGACAGTAAAATATGTGGCATACATTGATTACGCGTCACAGTGAGTTTCTGGCAGCCTTGTGGCAGCATATTCAATTAACAGTCGTTGCAATTATTATTGCCTCTCTAATTGCCATTCCGCTTGCGGTTTGGTCAGAAAAACACCGGCGTTATGCAGAATGGCTTTTACAGATTACCGGCGTATTTCAGACATTACCGTCTTTAGCTGTCTTGGGACTATTAATACCACTAGTTGGCATTGGTACACCGGCGGCACTTATCGCGCTAATCATTTATGCGCTACTGCCAATTTTTCAAAATACTTATCTGGGTTTAAGCGGTGTACCACAAGATACCTTAAACGCAGGAAAGGCACTCGGATTATCCAGACGTCGTGTATTAAGATTGATTCAAATTCCTTTGGCTATGCCCAACATTATAGCTGGAATTCGTACAGCAACAGTGCTAATTATCGGAACCGCTACTTTGGCTTCCCTGATTGGCGCAGGTGGCTTAGGTGATTTTATTCTACTTGGCATCGATCGCAATAATACTGACTTGATTTTGATTGGTGCGATTGCTTCGGCAATTTTAGCAATATTAGGCGGTCAACTCATCAATTGGCTGTTTCGCCTGCGAGGTTGGCTACGTCGTATCACCTTATCCTTGTTGCTTATTTTGTTTATTGGTGGCAGTGTTGTGCCATTACTGCCAGATAAGTCAGCACCGCAGACTATCACGGTTGCTGGTAAGCTTGGATCCGAACCAGAAATTTTAATTAATATGTATGCACAGTTAATTAAAGCAGAACAACCTAATACTAAGGTTATTTTAAAGCCAAGCTTTGGTGTGACAACATTTTTATATCAAGCATTAAAAAGTAATAAAATTGACATTTACCCTGAATTTACAGGCACAGTAACAGCTTCTCTTGCTAAAAACCCTGTTAAGTTACCGATTGGCGCTGATGCACAAACTACTTATAATGCTGCACAAAAAGTAGCGAAACAACAAGGTCTTCTGTTAACCAAACCAATGCGTTTTAATGATACTTATGCTATTGCGGTGACACAAAAAGCTGCTCAAAAATACGGGCTGAATAGTATCGGCGATTTGACTAAGTTACCAAATGCCAAAGCAGGTATGACGGCAGAATTTTTAGATCGCTCTGATGGCATGCCTGGGGTTGAAAAAATGTATGGGTTAAAAATGCCAACAGTTAGTTTGGATCCAGCATTACGTTACCAAGCAATTAACCAAGATCAAGTCAATGTTGTTGATGCTTATGCTACTGATTCACAATTGGTGGCCTACAAATTAAAAGTGCTTACCGACGACAAACACTTTTTCCCATTTTATCAGGGTGCCGCTTTGATGAAGTCTGAGTTTGCAAGTCGCAATCCACATATTATTAAAGCCCTAAATCGCTTAGATAATCGAATTTCTAATACCGATATGCAGAAAATGAACTATGCGGTTAATGTTAAGCATGAGAGCGCGTCAAAAGTTGCTAAAGCATACTTGGTTGCGCATGGCCTATTGAAATGATGACAGAAATAGAATTACAAAATTTAGTGAAACAAGTGTCCATCAGTTATTTTAACCTGACATTTCAACACAAGGCGTCCTTTAATCGTCGTTTAAAAACTACGGGCGGACGTTATTTACTACAAACTCATAACTTGGAATTTAATCCTAGCATGTCTGATCTACCAGAATTTATCGGTATCATTAAGCATGAGCTGGTACACTATCATTTACACATAGCAAACAAAGGTTATCAACATCGTGATTTAGATTTTAAACAGTTGCTACAGCGTGTTGCAGGCTTAAGATACGCGCCAAAACTATCAGATAGCAAAAAGCATTATCGTTTATGGTTGTATCGTTGTCAAAATCAACACTCAGTTTATCGACAACGTCGCTTTAATACGGCAAACTACCGTTGTGCAAAATGTGGTGAGCGATTTAATTTTATTGGCCAAGTTAATCACGAATAAATTGGCTAGTTTAGGTATAATGTAATTAATGACAGTTGAAAGGTGAAAATACATGATTCAGTTAATTTTATCAGATTTAGATGAAACATTACTTAATGATGATGGTAGTATCAACCCTAAAAATATCGAGGCAATCCAAGATTTTACAAAAAACGGTGGTTATTTCGTCCCAAATACGGGACGCTCATATAAATCAGTTTATGGCACACTCAATACATTAGGCCTTAATCAGCAGACACAATACGTGATATCGTACAATGGTGGTGCTATCGTTGCGATATCACCGGCTGGTGTTGAAAAGGTGATTTTGCAACATGGTATGTCACTTGACTTAGCAAAAAAAATATTTAAGTTGGGACAGGTACAAGCTGATGTTGATACACATATCTACACGCTAGACAAACTGTTTATTTATAATATTTCACCATCGGATAAGAAATATATGGCAGAACGGCAAGTACCCTATACAGCACTAACTGATGATAACCTGACGTTTTTATCAGAAGAAGCACCCATTATGAAAGTCATCTTCGAACACCCAGATCCAGCAGTACGTCAGAAAATAGCTGATGCAGTTACTGCGGTGGTTGAAAAAGACGTGTTGTTGACGTTTAGTTCAGAACGTTATGTTGAATTCAATCCAGAAGGTGTCGATAAAGGCACGGCTGCATTGGAATTAGCTGATATTTTAAATATTTCTCATGAGCGTACTGCTGCATTGGGAGATAATTTGAATGATGCAGCGCAAATTAAAAAAGCAGGTGTCGGCGTTGCTGTAGCGAATGCTAAACCTGAAATCAAAGCCATTGCTGATGTTGTATTAAAAACGACTAATAATCAAGGTGCTGTTGCTGATTTTATTAATCAGTATGCAGGTCAGTAATATGACAAACCTCATACTACGAATTTTACTTGGTCTGTTTTCAGCAGTATTTTTCATACTGCTATTTTTTGTGAGTCGTTCAGCTCACTGGCCATTACATGTAACGCTAATTTTAGCCATTGTGCTTTTTTTAATTATCAATATCGGGTATATCGTGTTATTCTATTATGCGCGAAAAGAACATTTGGATAAGGAAGAGTAATTTGCTTAATTTAACAACCCAACCAACACCTAAATATCTGTGGCAGCGTATTGTTAATTTCATCGTTGTTGCATTCTTATTGATGCTGTCGCCAGCATTCTTACAAATTGCAGCTATGCAAAAGTCAGTTTGGCTGCAAATCTTGTTTATCATGATGTTATTTTTATCTTATTTAGCGATTGGCTATTACGCTTATCGCCTGTTAAGGCGCACAACAACAGCGCCGGTATTTCATCGTATTAACGTTAGGCACTGGCAACATATATGGTATATCATTGGCCTGTTTTTTGCGATGTTGGGCATTGAAATGGTTGTTAATTTTTTACGTCTCACATTGACTGGCGATACGACAACTGAAAATCAAGCAGCCATACAATCACTTACAGCACATATCAATTTAGTTATGATTGCTATGATGATTTATGCTATCTTTCTAGCACCGGTAGTGGAAGAAATTGTTTTTCGCGGACTGGTAATTAATTATTTTTTCAGAAAATCTTGGTGGTGGGCAAGTATCATTCTATCGGGTATTTTATTTGCCTTTCCGCATATGGGTAAAATACCAACGAATTTATCAGATGGCTTAAGTTATCTTGTCTACATGTCGATGGGGATGTTTCTAGCCTATGTCTATAAGCATACAGGGAACTTACAAGATAGTATTGCCGTGCATTTTGTCAATAATTTTGTGACAATGATGCCAATATTAATCATGGCATTTGTTAAAGCATTATAAAAAGCTATGTCTTGATAGACATAGCTTTTTATAATTGGTACAGTGATTTAGATGTTGTTGTAAATGGGATAAAACCAGTGTGGCTCATATAACCTGAATCTTCGATACGGACACCGCCCAGACCAGGTATATATATACCTGGCTCAATTGAAAAGGCCATGCCTTCTTGTAATGTTATGTTATTGCCTGCCATAATTGATGGGTACTCGTGAACTGATGTGCCTAAGCCATGACCTAATCGATGCACAAAATAGTCACCATAGCCGGCATCAGTTATAATTTGCCGAGCAATGCCATCCAGTTCAGCGGCTGTCATGCCAACTTTTGCCTGTGATTGCGCTTCTTGTTGTGCTGCCAATGTAACAGCATGAATTTCTTGTAATTTGGGGTCAACCTGTCCAAACGCAATGGTTCGTGAGACGTCAGATGCATACCCTTCGGTTATTGTACCTAGATCAAAAAGGGCCATTTCACCTGTTGCTAATTCACGTGTCGCAGTGGCACCATGAGGGTCGGCAGCATGTGTTCCAAATTGGACTAACGTGTCAAAACTCATGGCTGCGACACCTGATTTTTTTAACTCATATTCTATCTTAGCTGATACAGCTAATTCAGATATACCAGAGGTCAAAGCTTGAAAGCCTATGGTCAAAGCACGATCAGCATCCTTTCCAGCAGCCATCATATGCTCAATTTCTGCTGGGGTTTTAAGTAATCGTAGTTGGTTGACTTCATTTGTGACATCAGTTTTAAAGGATAAGCTTGGTAAGGCTGTTTGCAATGCATTAAAGCGGGCAACGCTTAAATGGTCATATTCAATACCAAATTTTGTCCCTGACGTTGTCTGTTTAATGTGTTGCGCAAGGATAAGCCAAGGATTTTCATGATCAGCATAGCCAAATGCGGCAAATGGCCAACCACTAGCGCGCATACTATTGACTTCGAGCGCAGGACCAAATAATAGTGGCTCGTGGTCGGAAAAAACAACGAGTGCGAGAACACGTTCGATGGGATCCGATTCAAAGCCTGAAAAATAAGCAACATTATGAAAATTGGTGATAATAGCACCAGACAGTTCATTTTGATTAAGCCATGAGACAAAATGAGTTAATTTTTGTTGATTTACCATAAGATATTATTCCTTCTTCACTTAATGTTAATTACATTTTAACACTTTTAGCTTTGACGTTCCTTTCTTGTAACAAACAGAAACATTGATGAAAACTCGTAAATATAACGTTGTAAGCGTTTGCAATTCTGACTTTTTTTGCTATAATAGACAGAGGTATATTAACACGTTGATGTTTTATGAGATATATGATGATTGAAGAAGGTTAAATGATGCAGAAAAAAAGTTCAGCAACAATTTATGATGTCGCTAATCGCGTTGGGGTATCATTGGCAACAGTGTCGCGCGTCGTCAATGGCAATAGTAATGTGCGTGAATCAACTAAACGCAAAGTATTAGACGCCATTGAAGAATTAGGTTATCATCCTAATGCTGTAGCACGTGGTTTAGCTTCCAAAAAGACAACAACCATTGGTGTTGTTATGCCTGATGTGACGGATATGTATTATTCAGAATTGGCACGTGGTATTGATGATGTTGCAAATATGTACCACTATGATGTCCTATTGACTAATACAGATGAAGATCCGGTACGAGAAACCATGGCAGTCAATAACTTGGCTAGTAAGCAAGTTGATGGCATTATTTTTATGGGGAACGAATTAGATCGTGAAGTTTTAAATACGATTGCGGGCGCCGATGCACCAGTTGTATTGGCGGGATCGATTGACGCTGAAGGCCAACTACCAAGTGTTAATGTTGATTATGTTAAAGCAGTTGAAGAAGCTGTTGATACAATGGTCAAAAATAAGCACAAGCGCATCGCACTTGTCACTGGTCCTATGACGCATGCCATCAATAAATTACATCGTTTAGTTGGGTACCAAACTGCTTTAGAAAAGGCTGATATTGTCTTTGATGACAAACTTCTCTTTGTCGCGCATCAAGATTATGCCGCAGGCCTTCAGATTGCTGAGAAAATTTTAGCAGCAGAGGCCGATGGTGTTATTGCTTATGATGACGAAGTGGCACTAGGTATTATGAATTACATGCGCGAGCATGGCAAACGTATCCCTGAAGATTTTGAGATTATTACTTCAAATGATACTAAATTTACTATTGTCACACGACCAGAACTCACATCTATCGGGCAACCAAAGTACGATATCGGTGCTGTGGCTATGCGAATGTTGACCAAGCTGATGAATAATGAAATTATTGATGACACGCAAGTTAAGTTGCCACACACTTTGGAACGTCGTGGCACAACAATTAATTAATAATATCATTGTTTAGAAATATAATAGTAACATTTGACATTTAAACGTTAAAAAAGTAAACTATTAAAAGTGGTTTGCTTTTTATTTTGAACAAATTTACGATGGAAGGTTCATATTTCAAATGACAAAAAAGCGTTATATTAAGGGGTTTGATGGGCTAAGAGCCTTAGCAGTTATTGGTGTAATAGCTTTTCATTTGATGCCTGACAAGCTCGTTGGCGGTTGGTTAGGGGTACCACTTTTTTTTGTTTTGTCAGGATATTTAATTACCGACCTTTTAATCCAAGAATTTGATGATAAGCAACGAATTGCTGCAGTGACATTTTATATGCGGCGGTTAAAAAGACTGTATCCAGCATTATTAGGTATGCTCTTATTGAGCATTGTGATTATTTTATTATGTGATCAACAGCTTATTTATAATTTACGCTATACAGTCGTTACTAATTTGTTTTACGTCTATAATTTCTGGGCTATTGGTCATGGTGAATCTTATTTTCAACAATTCGGTGGGGCTTCACCGTTTACGCACTTATGGTCATTATCAATAGAGGGACAATTTTATTTAATTTGGCCGTTCATCGTATGGTGGTTATTAAAAAAACAGCTTAAGCGACCATATATTGCGATTATGTTGCTATTTTTATCGTTATTGAGTGCGATAGCCATGGCAGTATTATATCAGCCAGAGGCAATCAATCGCGCTTATTATGGGACAGATACGCGCATGTTTGCTATTCTAATTGGAACGTCTTTGGCATTTTTATGGCCATCTAACCGACTCAATCCGGCGGTTCAGCCAAAAACGCGTGATTTTTTAAATACGACAGGGACAATAGCCTTCATATTAACAATTTGTGGTTTTCTGTGGCTTAATGGGCAACATCAAGGTACTTACTATGGTTTGATGTATTTGTTTACCTTAGTTGTTGCGATATTAATTGCCGTCACGGCGCATCCAGCGTCGTGGTATGGTCATCTACTCGACCAACCAATCTTGAATTACTTAGGCACCCGGAGTTATAGCATTTACTTATATCAGTTGCCAGTTTTTGTTTTTTATGAAAAATTAATCCCAAATTATCAGCCTAATCTGCTCAATATGGTCATTGAAGTTGCGATTGTGCTTTTACTCAGTGAACTGAGTTATCGTTTTGTGGAGAATATTTTTCGTCAGCCCGCTGCCTTTAAATTTGTCATCATGCGCCTGGCGAGATCACGCAATTTGTTTTTTGCTGTCATGATTGCGCTTGTTTGTCTGACGGTGTTTATTGGTAATGGCTTACTTGATCATCGGGCGGGTATGGCACAGCCAGAAACCAAATTGCAAAAGCAACTCAAATCTAATCAACAAAAAGTTGCGCAACGGAACGCTAAGGCGGCACAAGGCAAAACTAATAAACATGATGCCTCTGAATCAACTAAATTGACACCGGCACAGCAAACAATTATTTCAAGCTATGGATTGAAAAAATCACAATATTTGGCCTTTAAAGAGATGTCATTTACAGCAATTGGGGACTCAGTGATGTTAGATGCAGCTCCTTACTTACAAGAAGTAAATGAAAATATATTCGTTGATGCTGCTGTGGGACGTCAATCTTACCAAACACCGGACCTTGTTGCCCAGATGTCATCACAAGGTAAGTTAGCCTCTAATATTGTGATTGGTTTGGGGACAAATGGTGATATTAAACGACAAGATCTTGACAAAATGATGCAGACATTTGGTAAAAAGAGACAAGTTTATTGGTTTAATAATTTTGTTCAAAGCCGTTCTTGGCAGAATGATAATAATCAGATGTTAGCTGATGCGCAGAAACAATACAGTAATTTACATGTGATTGATTGGTTTGATTTAGCAAAACAGCATTTAGACTGGTTCGCTGATGATGGTGTGCATCCTGGGCCAACTGGTGATCGCAATTATGTTCGTTTGCTAGTTGAAAGTGTTGCACGCACTAAAAACAGTCATTAAGCTACCGAAAGGTCGCTTTTTTTGTTTGAAATTGTTAAACAGTTCAGTAAAGGCTTTACAGTCCATTTTTATTCGCTTAAAATGAAGTTAATAAGATATGGAGGAAGTGCGTCAGATAGGATGCATAGTAGATGAACATAATGAGTAGTTTATATCAACACGGTACTTTAGCCATGCTTATGGGCAAACAATTACAAGGCACCATTACAGTCGCGGAGTTATTAACACACGGGGATACAGGTATTGGCACTTTAACTGGTCTAGATGGCGAAGTTATTGTTTTAGATGGTGAGGTTTATCAAGCAACAAGTGATGGCAAACTGAACCATATCACTGATAAGGATACCAAGATGCCATTTGTGTCGGTACATTTTGATCAGCCAACGCGCCGACTACCTTTTTCCGAGACATCAACCAACACATTAAGTCAACAACTAAAGTCAGAAAAGTTGACTAATATTTTTGCCGCAGTCAAATTCCATGGTGACTTTTCAAATATGCATGTTCGTGTCGCACAGAAACAAGAAACACCATATCCAAGTCTATTAGAAGTTGCAACAAACCAATCAGAATTTCAAGAGAAAAATATTAGTGGCACCATTATCGGTTATTTTGCCCCTAGCGTCTTTAGTGGTCCTACGGCTGCAGGGTGGCATATTCACTTTTTGTCAGATGATAAAAAGTTTGGTGGCCACATTCTTGATTTTGAAGGCCAGAACATTGACGGGACGTTACAGATTTTCGATGAATTTAGACAACATTTCCCACTTGAAGATAGTGATTTTAGAGATATGTCTCTTAACCTAGAGGGCTTGTCAGATGATATTGCTACTAGTGAGGGAGGAAAACAATAATGGGATTGAAACCCTTAGTGATTGGTATTACAGGTGGTTCCGGTTCGGGGAAAACGACTGTTAGTCGTGAGTTAGTACGCCGATTGACAGAAGATGGTTCTTCAGCTATATTACTTCAGCAAGATTCTTACTATAAAGATCAATCTGACAAACCAATGTCAGAACGTGTTAAGACAAATTATGATCATCCAGATTCTTTCGAAACAGATTTATTTGTATCTGACTTACGACGTTTATTACGTCATGAAGCAATTAGTAAGCCAATATATGATTATCCAAATCATACGCGCGCCAAAGAAGTTGAACCTGTTGAGCCAGCAGATGTCATCATTGTAGATGGCGTTTTGTTATTTAACGATTCGCGTGTACGTGACTTATTAGATATGAAAATATTTGTTGATACAGATGATGATATTCGCTTTTTGCGTCGTTTGGAACGCGATATTGATGAACGTGGTAGAACAGTACGCGGTGTCATTGACCAGTATTTGGCAACTGTTAAGCCTATGTATCATCAATTCGTTGAACCAACTAAACGATATGCTAATATTATTGTCCCAGAAGGGGGCGAGAATTTAGTTGCTATTGACATGTTGACTAATCAGGCAAAGGCCATGTTAAAACAAAATTAAATATTAAAAGCGCTGACAACATTGTCAGCGCTTTTAATGTGCACGTGTTTCTTCGATAGTTGTCCGCATGGTATCGACTACATCTTGTGTGCGTGTCGATAATTGCGAACCAACTAATGTAAACAACGTGTCAATGATAGTAATTTGGGCAATCAGCGAACTCATTGATTCACTACGAAAATTAATTTCTTCAGCCAAGGATAATAAGACTAGGTCAGCTGATTTGGCTAAGGGCGATTCAGCAAAAGCCGTAATAGCAATTACTTTAACGTGATTTTCTTTTAATTTTTGTGCAATAAGTAAGGTATCTTTGTTGCGTCCGGAATGAGAAATCACGACAGCGGCGTCATGATTATTTAGTTTGACAGCTTGCATGAGTTGAATATCGTAGTCGGGATGGGCGATGACATTTAATGGTGTACGTAAAAATTTATGATATGCATTAAACGCAACTAAAGATGAGCCGCCAATACCAAAAAAGCCGACACGATTAGCAGCCACTAGATAGTGTGTTGCTGTGTCTAACATACTTGCTGTTAAATGATTAACAGTCGCCTTGAGGGCGTTGCTGGCCCCAGCAAAAACTTTTTGAGCAATCGCATCAGTGTCATCATTATCTGTAATTTCACCAAAAAAATCGACAGGCGAAAGCGTTGTGGTGGCACTGGCCAATGACATTGAAAAATCACGAAAGGAGTCAAATCCAATTTTTTTAGCAAAACGTGAAATCGTTGCGGTTGAAACGCCTGAACCATTAGAGAGTTCCCTAATGGTTGCTTCTCTTGCGCGAACAGTGTCTTGCAAAATATAGTCAATTAACTTATTTTCGGTGCTATTATATTGTTTTTTTTGTGCACGTAATTGTTCAATGATATTTTGAGCCATATGCCATTCTCCGATAATTACATAATGTGAATAACTTATTATAGTTAACTATACAAGAAAAGAAAAATATTTACAATAACAGGGTTGCAATATGTAAAAAATTTTCATATAATGAAATAGTAGTAAAAATACAAAACATATAAGAGGTAAGTGAACCATGAAGTTTGCGATGATCGGCCTTGGTAAGATGGGCTTGAACTTGGTAAAGAACGCCGTTGATAACGGTCACGAAGTTGTTGCGTTTGATTTGAACGCTGACTTTGTTAAGGCAGCAACTGATTACTCATCAGCAATTGAAGGGGCATCAGATATTGACGACATGCTATCAAAGTTGCCTTCACCAAAGGCTGTTTGGGTAATGGTACCAGCTGGTGTACCAACTAACTCAACAATTGATACATTGATTTCAAAGATGGACAAGGGCGATATCATCATTGATGGTGGTAACTCAAACTATAAAGACAACTTGGAACAAAACAAGCGTACAACTGCTGCAGGTATTAAGTTCTTTGACGCCGGTACTTCAGGTGGTATGAATGGTGCCCGTAACGGTGGTAACTTCATGATTGGTGGCGATGATGCCGAATCATGGAAGATTATCGAACCATTGTTCAAGTCAATTGCCGAAGAAGATGGTTACTTGTACACAGGTCGTTTGGGTTCAGGTCACTATTTGAAGATGGTTCACAACGGTATCGAATACGGTATGATGCAAGCAATTGCTGAAGGATTCGAAGTCTTGGAAGCTTCTCAATTTGATTATGACTATGAAGCTGTTTCAAAGTTGTGGAATCATGGTTCAGTTATCCGCTCATGGTTGATGGAATTGGCTGAAGAACAATTCGCAAAGGATCCTAAGTTGGATGCTATTGCTGGTCGTATGCACTCATCTGGTGAAGGTAAGTGGACAGTTCAAGAATCATTGGATCTTGATGTACCAGCACCTGTTATTTACTTGTCACTTGCTATGCGTTACCGTTCATTGCAAGATGATACATTTACAGGTAAGGTTGTCTCAGCTTTGCGTAATGGCTTTGGTGGCCACGCAATGGATTCAGCTAAGTAATATAATGATTAAACCTGCTCAAGATATTTTGAGTGGCAGCTCCCGAGTAGGGAGCTTTTTCTGTTTGGTTTAGCATTTGATTAACGCTTATCAATAGATATGAGGTGAATTATGGAATATATGATTGGTGTCGATCTTGGCACAACATCAACTAAAGCAGTTTTGTTTGATGATCGCAACCAAGTTGTAGCTAGCGCTAATAAGGGGTATCAACTTTATCGTGATATACCAGATATGGCCGAAGAAGATTTGAATGAGATATTTGAAGCTTTGATTGATGCCTTAAGTGATGTCGTTCGACAGGCTAACTTATCAGAAGGCAATAAAATATCAGCTGTATCATTTTCATCAGCTATGCATTCATTAATTGCCTTCGATAAGAACTGGCAGCCGTTAACACGCGTGATAACATGGGCTGATACGCGTGCTGTCAAATACACTGAAGAACTTAAACGAACAGGTCTTGGCCAAGAGATTTATCAAAAAACTGGTACACCAATTCACCCGATGGCCCCTTTGTCAAAGCTACTATGGTTAAAGACGGAACACGAAGATGTTTATAACCAAGCAGCACATTATCTTGGCATTAAAGAATACCTTTTCCACCGTTTGTTTGGTGTCAATAAAATGGATATTTCTCTAGCTTCTGGTACAGGTTTGTTTAATATTTTCAATTTAGATTGGGACGAACAAGCTTTATCAGTAACAGGGTTACAAAAAGCACAATTGCCAATGACTGTAGAGCCTTATGCCTATGAAACAAATATGGCAGCAGAATATGCAGCTGTTATTGGGATACCTGCTGATACACCGTTTGTCTACGGTGCTGGCGATGGCCCATTGTCAAACTTGGGTGTTAATGCGATTCAGCCAGGTGTTGCAGCTATTACCATTGGTACGTCTGGTGCTATTCGAGTAGTTGCTGATCATCCGGTGATTGATCCGAAAGGTCGAACCTTTACTTATGCTTTAGACAAAGAACATTGGGTAGTTGGTGGACCGGTTAATAACGGTGGGGATGTTTTCCGTTGGGCGCGAGATAATATGTTTGACGCCGAAAAGTCAACTGCTGCCTTGCTTGGTACAGATGCATATGATTTGATGACACAAATCGCTGCACGCGTACCAGCTGGTTCAGAAGGCTTAATATTCCATCCTTACTTAGGTGGCGAGCGTGCGCCAATCTGGGATGCTAATGCTCGTGGGTCATTCTTTGGTCTAAATCATGGTCACACACGAGCACATATGTTGCGATCAGTTTTGGAAGGCATTACATTTAATGTTTACATGGTGAGCTTAGCACTTGAAGAAGTAGTTGGCGATTTGAAGTCTATTCAGGCCACGGGTGGTTTTGCGCGGTCACCATTATGGCGTCAAATGTTTGCAGATATTTTTGAGCAACCAGTGACTGTGCCTGAAGCATTTGAATCAGGTGCTTTGGCTGCCGTTATTGTGGCACAAAAAGCATTGGGTCAGATTGATAATCTTAATGAAATTGAGAAGTACATCGGCTCAGCGAACACGTATCAACCAATGCCTGAAAACTTTCAGGCATATCGTGAACTGGCACCAATTTTCATTCGCTTGTCACGTCAGTTACAGACTGAATACGAAAACATAGCAAATTATCAACGTAAGCATTCTAAATAAATTATTTTATAGAGGTTAGGAGAAAACGCGCTGCGTATGTCACGCGTTACATATTAAAACATGGAATTTGTCATGTTAATTATTTCAATTTTAATTTTGCTTGTTTTGATTGCTAAATTTAAATTGAACACATTTGTTGCTTTAATTATTACAGCCTTTATTTTGGCTTTACTATTAGGCATGGCGCCAATGAAAATTCCTGATGCAGTCCTTGGCGCTCAGGGTGTTGGGAATATTTTAGGTCCCAATTCTGTTATCTTTATTTTTGGTGGCATGATAGGGCGTTTGGTTGCTGATGCAGGTGGATCGTATCGCATTGCTAAAACGTTAATTGATTGGTTCGGTGTGAAACGATTACAATGGGCAGTTCTGATTGCGTCATTTATTATTGGAATTTCAATGATATTTGGTGTCGGCATGGTCTTGTTGATTCCAATTGTTTTTGCGGTAGCTATTGAAGCAGGGGTACCTTTGTTGTACCTTGGTGTCTCAATGACAGCAGCATTGTCATCAGCACAAGGCTTTTTGCCACCACAGCCAGCACCAACAGCTGTTGCTTCAGCCTTAGGCGCTAATATTGGGATGATGTTGATTTTTGGTTTAATTGTTGCTGTAATTACTGCAGTTGTGGCAGGACCAGCTTTTACAAAATTAGCACAAAAATATGCGCCAGATGCATTCCAATTTAAAACAGAAATTGAAGCTGTTGGTCCGGTTAAAGAATACGATTTAAATACAACACCTAACTTTGGTTTATCTGTTTTGACATCTGTATTCCCGTTAGTATTTATGATTATTGCGACCGTCTATAAATTAATTTATACTGGCGGAGTAACGCCTAAGAATCCTACGCTAGTCGATCAAATCGTTGAGTTTGCTGCTAATCCTGCGGTAGCTATGACTATTGCCTTGATTTTTGCTATATTTACAATGGGCATTTGGCAACATAAGTCAATGACTGAAGTTGGTAAATCATTAAATGAAGGGATGTCGGCAGTAGCAGGTATCTTACTTATTGTTGGTGGTGGTGGTGCTTTGCGTGGTGTGTTGGTAACATCTGGTTTGTCAGATAAGATTGCGACAACATTCCAGGCAGGTGGCGCCATGAGCCCTATTGCAATTGTCTTATTTGCGTGGGGAGTTGCTGCTGTTTTGCGCGTATCCGTTGGTTCAGCAACTGTCGCAGGTATGACTGCTGCAGGTATCGTAACAGGTATCTTAGCAGCCAACCCAGGAAATACATTATTACCGGTATTTGTCGCATTAGCCATCGGCGCGGGATCATTAATTGCTTCCCACGTTAATGATGCTGGATTTTGGATTTTTAAAGAATTCTTTGATTTATCCGTTAAGCAAACTTTTCAAATCTGGACAGTGCTTGAAACGATTATCTCTGTAACAGGTTTGATTGTCATATTAATCATGACAACAATATTTGCATAAGTTTTCAGAAAACAGAATTTTAATTCTGTTTTTTTATTGACAGAAATATTAGAAAATGTTAATATTATCCAAGTAACTTTTGTAACCTTTGGAGGGATAAATATGTCGGAATCTAAACCGAGAGGCGGCTGGTTTCATAAAGCCAGTCCGTCAAGTTTTGAAATAAGTGATGCACACCTGCAAAAAACTCTTGGTGTGAAAGAAATGCTGGCACTTGGTATTGGTACTATTGTGTCAACAGCAATTTTCACGTTACCAGGAATTGTTGCAGCTAAGCATGCAGGTCCAGCGGTAGCAATTTCATTCGTAATTGCTGCTGTTGTTTCTGGCCTTGCAGCATTTGCTTATGCTGAATTTGCTTCGGCTTTGCCTTTTGCCGGCTCAGCATATTCATGGGCTAACGTTGTTTTCGGTGAAGTATTTGGGTGGATTGCCGGTTGGGCACTACTAGCTGAATATTTTATCGCCGTAGCCTTTGTTGCTTCAGGTTGGTCTGCTAATTTCAAACTATTCTTGGCATCACATCAACTTGCTTTACCACCTGCTTTAGCAGGTTCATTTGCGGCAGGCAACGGTGGTGTGATCGATCTTTCGGCCCTCTTTGCAGTGCTTATTGTGACAATCTTATTGTGGCGTGGTACCAATACAACAGCGCGGGTTGAAAATGTTTTGGTTATCGGTAAGGTGTTAGTTATACTGATTTTCATTGGTGTTGGTTTGACGGCTATTCATCCTGCAAACTATGTCCCATTTATTCCAGCGCATAAGCCTGGTACCGATTTTGGTGGTTGGCAAGGTATTTTTGCCGGCGCAGCACAAATCTTTTTAGCTTATATTGGTTTTGACTCTATTGCTGCTAATTCAGCAGAAGCAAAAGATCCGAAAAAGACAATGCCGCGTGGGATTATCGGCTCATTAGTTATTGCCACAATATTGTTTGTAACGGTTGCTTTAGTATTGGTTGGTATGTTCCATTATTCAAAGTATGCTAACAATGCCGCACCAGCTGCATGGGCATTGCTTAACTCTGGCCATGAATTCACTTCAAACTTGCTATCTGTTGTCGCCTTAGTTGGTATGTTTACTGCGATTATTGGGATGATGCTAGCTGGATCACGTTTGCTTTATGCTTTTGGCCGTGATGGTTTGCTACCTAAATTTCTAGGTAAGGTCAATGACAAAGGTTTGCCTAATAACGCTTTGTTAGTCTTATCTGTGATTGCCATTTTAATTGGTTCAGTCTTTAGCTTTACTGAATTGGCAGGTTTAATTTCTGCTGGTACGTTAATCGCCTTTATTATTGTGTCATTAGGGGTTTACGCTTTGCGTCCGCGTGAAGGAAAGGATATTCCAGTTCCTGGCTTTAAAATGCCACTTTATCCTGTACTGCCTGCTCTAGCAGCCCTTGGATCAGGATTCATTTTCTATCAGTTGGATAATCAAGCAAAGTTATATGCTTTTGGTTGGTTTGTCCTTGGTTTGATTATTTATGCAGCTTATGGTGCACGTCATAGCAAAATTTCACGTTAATAATCACACCGAAGTCCTGTTTATACAGGGCTTTTATTGTACAAAAATAGAGAAATGGGGCGGGGAATATGTCTAGCAATAAAAAAATTTTAGCGGAAGAAAAACGATATTTGGCAGATACCTCACGAGTAAAATATTTCGATGTTGTCATTGATCATGGTAAAGGCGCAACAATTACAGACGCTGATGGGCGTGATTATATCGATTTATTAGCTAGTGCTAGTGCCACAAATACAGGACATTCACATCCACATGTTGTTGCAGCCATTGCCGAGCAAGCGGAGAAACTGATTCAGTATACACCTGCATATTTTGCTAATACAACGACGGCCAAATTGACACAACGTTTGGCTAAACTAGCACCCGGCCAATTTGAAAAACAAGTGGTATTTGGTAATTCAGGATCAGATGCCAACGATGCTATTATTAAGTTTGCACGTGCATATACAGGCAGACAATATATTGTGAGTTTTACTGGTGCTTATCATGGTTCGACTTACGGTGCCATATCGATATCTGGTGTGAGCTTAAATATGACGCGAAAAATCGGCCCTTTATTGCCAGAAGTTGTCAAAGTGCCTTTTCCCGATCAAAATCAACGACTGGCAAATGAAAGTGATGATGATTTTTCAGAACGCTTATTTAAGCAATTTAAATTACCATTTGAAACTTATTTGCCGGCAGAAGATGTCGCGTTAGTCATTATCGAACCAATTCAAGGCGATGGTGGCATTGTCAAAGCGCCACAGAAATATATGGATTTGGTCTACCAGTTTACGCGAGATCATGGCATTGTTTTTGCAGTAGACGAAGTAAATCAAGGCTTAGGACGTACGGGTAAGTTATGGTCAATTGATCATTTTGGTATTGCGCCGGATTTGATGAGCGTTGGGAAGTCAATAGCTAGTGGGTTACCGCTTAGTGCAGTGATTGGTCGGCGAGAAATTATGGCTAGTTTATCAGCACCGGCTAATGTCTATACAACAGCGGGGAATCCAGTAACAGCTGCCGCTGCGATGGCCACGTTAGATGTGATTGAAACCGAAAAATTAGTGGCGCGTTCAGAGCGAATAGGAAATTTTGCCAAAGCATTTTTTGAAAAAGCAGCTAAGCGTTATGATTTTATTGGTGATGTTCGTATGTACGGTTTAAATGGGGGCATTGATATCGTTGATTCACAAGGGCAACCAGATGATGAAGCGACAACTAAATTAATTTATCGTATTTTTGAATTAGGGGCAATTATGATTAGTTTACGTGGCAATACGCTGCGTTTTCAGCCACCACTTGTGATAACGCAAGCAGCACTAGAATCAGCATTTGCTATGATATCCCAGGCGTTTTCAGAGCTTGAAGCTGGTCAGCTTACGTTGCCAGAAACGGATAATCACATTGGCTGGTAATGTGCTATAATAATTTAAGAAATCTGGATATATAAAATTTACGTTTGGCAGTTAGAAATGTGTTGGTTGATGAAAAACACACAACGTTAATTTTACGCTCCCAGGTCATGATTGTGTCTGAAAAGATGCCGCGACTCAGCGTTATGAGCTTATGAAGGTAAAGATGAAAGATCATTACAAATTGCGGTGGTACCACGGTCACGCGTCCGCACTTTGTTTTGGTCTTTTTATATTTTTAACCAACTAAAGGAGAAATTAGTGATGAAAGAACTCACGTCATCAGAAGTCCGCCAGATGTTCTTGGACTTTTTTGCATCAAAAGGGCATGAAATTGTGCCATCAAAAAATCTAATCCCGCAAGATGATCCAACGTTATTATGGATTAACTCGGGGGTAGCGACTTTGAAAAAATATTTCGATGGTTCGGTCATACCCAAAAATCCGCGTATTACTAATGCCCAGAAGGCGATTCGTACAAACGATATTGAAAATGTTGGTAAAACAGCACGTCACCATACATTATTTGAAATGATGGGTAATTTTTCTGTTGGTGATTATTTTAAAGCAGAAGTAATACCATGGGCTTGGGAGTTATTAACCAGTCCTGAATGGTATGGCTTAGACAAAGATTTACTCTATGTCACAGTCTACCCTAAAGACCAAGAAGCAAAAAAGATTTGGCTAGAAAAAACAGATTTGCCTGAAGGCCATATCTATGAAGTGGAAGATAACTTTTGGGATATTGGTGAAGGGCCTTCAGGACCAGATTCAGAAATTTTCTTCGACCGTGGGCCTGCTTTTCAAAATTTGCCTGACAATGATCCTGAAATGTATCCAGGTGGTGAAAATGAACGTTACTTGGAAATATGGAATATTGTTTTTTCCCAGTTCAATCATTTGCCTGGTTTAACTGATAATGCACAATATCCTGAATTACCACATAAAAATATTGATACGGGTATGGGATTAGAACGTCTCGTATCAGTATTCCAGAACGGCCGTACAAATTTTGACACTGATCTCTTCTTGCCAATTATCCGTGCAACTGAAAAAATGTCGCCCGACTATACTTACGATGCGACAAAAGATTCAGAAAGTAATACAAGTTTTAAAGTGATTGCTGATCACATTCGGGCCATCACATTTGCTATTGGTGACGGAGCGTTACCTGCCAATGAAGGTCGTGGCTATGTCATTCGTCGTTTATTACGTCGCGCAGTTTTGCATGGACAAAAATTAGGTATTCAAGGTGAATTCCTAACCAAGTTAGTCCCAATCGTTGCTGAGATTATGCAGAGTTATTACCCTGAAATTGCTGATAACACTGAAAAAATTCAAAAGACCATTGCTGCCGAAGAAAAACGTTTTAATGCTACACTCACAGGTGGTTTGTCATTACTAAATGATGTTATAGCAAAGGCAAAAGCATCAGGGCAACAAGTGATTTCGGGTGCAGATGCTTTCAAGTTATCTGATACGTATGGTTTTCCACTTGAGTTGACACAAGAGCAAGCTGCAGATGAAGGCTTGACTGTTGATGTAGTCGGTTTCAATGACGCATTGCAAGCACAGCGTACTAGGGCTCGTGCTGCGCGTTCCAACGATAAATCAATGGGGGTTCAAAATGCAGTTTTAACAGACTTAAAAGTGCCATCAGATTATGTTGGCTGGTCTGAAACAGAGGTGTCAAATGCAGCAATTGTCGCGATTATAGGTCATGATAACCAAGGCGTGGATGCGCTACTCGCAAATGCTGAGCCGGGAGATAGTGTACAACTGGTGTTTGATAAGACGCCATTTTATGCAGAGATGGGTGGACAAGTTGCCGATCAAGGTGAGGTTTTGAACAAGCAAGGTGAGGTTGTCGCTCGCGTTACTGATACCCAAAGCGCACCTAATGGACAACATGTGCATACCGTCGAAGTAGTGACTTCATTTAAGTTGGGCGACCAGGTCGCGTTAAAAGTTAATTTAGCAAGACATGTGGCCATCTCGAAAAATCATACAGCAACACATCTGTTAGACCAAACGTTACGTAATGTGATAGGTGGTGACGTTCATCAAGCTGGTTCCTTAGTTGAACCAGAATATTTGCGTTTTGATTTTACTCATGAAGGCCCTGTTTCTGAACAAAATCTTGAAAAAATCGAAACTATGGTTAACCAAGTAATTGCCAATAATTTACCAATCACATGGGTAGAGACTGATATCGAGAGTGCAAAAAAAATGGGTGCAGTCGCTGTCTTTGGTGAAAAATATGGCGATGTTGTTCGTGTGGTATCTATCGGTGATTTCAACAAAGAATTTGACGGTGGTACTCATGCACAAAGTACCGCAGAACTCGGTTTGTTTAAAATTGTGTCAGAGTCTGGTATTGGTGCTGGTGTAAGACGCATTGAAGCGGTTACGGGTCTCGCAGCATTATCTCAATTTAAAGCAGAAGAACAAGCATTAAAGGTAATTGCTGACAGTTTGAAAGCACAAAAGCTAACGGATGCACCAGCTAAAGTTGAAGATTTACAGGTTGAGATAAAAACCCTACAACGTCATTTGACCTCTGTGGAAGCACAACTTGCTAACGCAGCAGCTCAAGATGTCTTTAAAGATGTTAAAACGCAAAATGGTTATCAATATATCACAGCGCAACTCCAAGTATCAGGTATGGATGGTTTACGACAAGTCGTTGATACATGGCGTGAAAACTATCCATCAGACGTATTAGTGTTGGCAACTCACGTTGATGACAAAGTGAGTTTAATTGTTGCAGCTTCACCAGAAGCCAACAAAAAAGGACTTAAGGCCGGTGATTTAATCAAAGCAATTGCGCCAAAGATAGGTGGCGGTGGCGGTGGCCGTCCAGATATGGCGCAAGCTGGTGGTAAAAATCCTGCGGGTATTAACGATGCATTCAGTGCAGTATCAACATTTCTTGACGAGCTAGCTTAACGTATCTTTTTATCTTATTGTTATATATTTGTCATAATAATTAGGTAAAATAGTACTAGGACAGTAGATGAGTTATTAAAAAATTAGGAAGAAAGGAGCGTGTACGATGTCAGTAGGAGATGAAACAACCATATTTGATTTTGGTAACCAGATGCCAAAAGATATTCATGACACATTAGAGATAGTATATAATGCGTTAGAAGAAAAGGGCTATAACCCAATTAATCAGATTGTTGGCTACTTAATGTCTGGTGATCCAGCATATATTCCGCGCTTAAATGACGCACGTAACTTGATTAAGCGTCACGAACGTGACGAAATCATTGAGGAACTTGTACGCGTCTATTTAAAAAAGTAATGCGATTATTAGGATTAGATGTAGGGAGCCGTACGGTTGGTGTAGCGGTAAGTGACCCTATGGGCTGGACAGCTCAAGGTGTTGAAATTATTCGCATTAATGAAGATGAAAAAGAGTTCGGCTTAGCTCGTCTCGGTGAAATCATTAAAGAGAAGCAGGCCAAGGGTGTTGTCGTTGGTTTGCCAAAAAACATGAATAACTCAGAAGGTCCTCGTGCTGAAGCAGCGCGACAATATGCGCAAATGGTCGAAGACCAATTTAACTTGCCAACTGATTTTCAAGATGAGCGTTTGACAACTGTTCAAGCTGAGCGCATGCTGGTTGAAGAAGCAGATGTGTCTCGTAAAAAGCGAAAACAAGTGATTGATAAAATTGCAGCTGAATTTATCTTGCAAAATTATTTAGATGCTAATGGTCCACTCACTAAATAGATGAAAACAACATTTCGCACAGAAATGTTGTTTTTACGTTATAATATAGATACACTTTGAAGGGAATAAATTAGTGACGCTTAAGTGACTAATACTTAAAATCATGACAAATAACGACGATGTTCAAAAAATTACCTTGATAGATGAAAATGGGGATGAAGCTTTATATGAAGTTTTATTTACGTTTCACTCTGAAGAATATAGCAAAGACTACATTTTGTTAGTCCCAGAGGGTGTAGAAGAGGATGAAGAGGTTGATATTCAAGCTTATATCTTCCATCCTGATAGTAATGGGGATGCTACTGAAGAAGATCTCATCCAAATTGAAGATGATAAAGAATGGGATATGGTTGAAGAAGTACTCAATACATTCCTAGCTGATGACTCAAATTTTGCATAAAGGTTAAAAAAACGCCATTTGCGTTTTTTTTGTTACAAAATTTTAACAACATCTTAGTTTATCAAGTGATAAACTAGATATTAGAGAAGGCAATAATAATGTCTTGAATATTTAAGTTGTGCCCATAATAACACATCAATCTCGTTGATTATTGTGTATTATGAGTACGTTGGAGGAACAAATGGTTACTTTAGTAGGGATTTTAGATCTCGCACGTTTCCAATTCGCAATGACAACGATATTCCACTTTTTCTTTGTGCCAATGTCGATTGGTTTAGGGGTTGTTGTGTCAATCATGGAAACAATGTATGTCATCAAAAAAGATGAGATATACAAAAAAATGGCGCAATTTTGGGGTAAAATTTTCCTATTGAGTTTTGCCGTCGGCGTTGTGACTGGTTTGATACAGGAATTTCAATTTGGTATGAATTGGTCTGAATATTCGCGCTATGTTGGTGATATCTTCGGGTCATTATTGGCGATTGAAGCGTTGGTTGCTTTCTTTGCAGAATCAACATTTATTGGTCTTTGGTCGTTTACATGGGATCGCTTCAAGCCAAGTATTCATGTTCTGTTTATTTGGATAACAACCATTGGGTCGGCTATCTCATCACTGTGGATTTTAGCTGCCAATTCGTTTATGCAAAACCCAGTTGGTTATGCTATTGATAACCACATGGGACGTGCCGAATTAAAGAGTTTTGGTGCTTTGCTATCAAATAGGCAACTCTGGGTTGAGTTTCCACACGTTGTTGTGGGTACGCTAGTTACTGCCGGTTTCTTAGTGGCTGGTATGTCTGCCTTCAAACTATTGAAATTGAAGAAAAACGACAAGGAAGTATTGTTTTTCCGTAAATCAATTAATATTGCTTTAATTGTTGGTTTGGTTGGTGTCGTTGGGGCGTTGGCTACTGGTGACAAGCATGCATTTGAATTACAATCGATGCAACCTATGAAATATGCTGCTATGGAAGGTGTTGATAAAACAATCACATCGTCTGAACGTAAGGATAAGGCACAACCGTGGTCACTGATTTCGGTTACAAACCCGGATACACATAAAGTGATTGCACGTATTGAAATTCCATATGTTCTGTCTATTTTGGGTAATCATTCTTTGACAGGTGGAAACACAACAGGTACAACTGAACTTGAAAAGCAACTCGAAAAGCAATACGGTAAAACGCACGGGGATATTAAAAATTATTATGTCCCTGAAAATACATTGTTCTACGCTTTCCGTGTCATGGCAGTCGGCGCAGGTGGCTTAATGATGCTTGGCCTTGTCGCATTATGGATGAATCGTCGTAAAACACAACTTATCCACACCCAGCGTTGGTTCCTTTGGATATTAGGAATTGCGACCTTTGTACCATTTATCATTAATACAGCAGGTTGGCTAGTGACGGAATTAGGACGGTATCCTTGGGTTGTTTATGGCTTAATGCCAATTAGTGCTGCTGTCTCACCAAATGTATCTGTCCTGTCATTGTTGATTTCAAATATCATCTACTTCCTGACTTTTGCAACGTTAGGCGGAATCATGATTTGGCTGTCACGCCGTGTGCTACATGCAGGACCAAATGCAGAGGAAACAGAAGAATTATCACCTAGTGACCCTTATGATAATTTAGCAAAGGGGGCTGAAGCTTAATGACTATTTTAGAAATTATATGGTTTGTATTGATTGGTGTCTTGTGGGCAGGGTTCTTTTTCTTAGAAGGCTTTGACTTTGGTATTGGCATGCAATTTGCGTTAAATGCCAGAGATCAAAAAGATCGTGAAGCGCTTTACCAAGCTATTGGTCCTAATTGGGATGCTAACGAAGTGTGGTTGGTTACAGCAGGTGGTGCAACTTTTGCTGCCTTTCCAGCATGGTATGCCTCTCTTTTCTCAGGCTTCTATCTCATGTTGTTCATTGTTTTATTGTCTTTGATTTATCGTGGTGTATCATTTGAATTCCGTGAACATATGCCAACCATTCAAGGCACACAACTTTGGGAACGATTAATCGCGCTAACATCATTTTTAGTACCGTTTTTCTTGGGTATGATTTTTACAGCCATGGTCTCAGGTATGCCAATTGATGCTCGGGGTAATCTTTCTGCCGGTTTCTTTGATTATGTGACACCCTTTTCCTTAGTTGGTGGTGTTGCGGTATCATTGATGAGTTATGTTCATGGGTTGAATTATACACGATTGCGAATTGATGGTAAGTTGAGAACACGTGCACTAAAACAATTAGAGTATCTGTATCCAATTTTATTGGCAGGTGAAGCATTGTTTGCTGTGTTACTATTCTTCTATACTGATTTTATTCAAACGCAAACTGTATGGACATTAAGTATCTTAGTCGTCATTGTTTTGACCACAGTTATCGGTTGGCTCTTGGCAATCAAACAGAAAATGGAAAAATTGCCGTTTGTGTTGTCTGGCTTAACTTTAGTTGAAGTTGTTGTCTTACTCTTTGTTGGCCTTTTCCCACGAGTCATGGTTGCCAACAATCCGTTACACACACTCAACATCATGAACACGTCGTCTTCCACTTATACTTTGAAAGTAATGACAATCGTTGTCGTTACAGCTTTGCCGGTAACCCTTGGTTACCAAATCTGGAGCTTCTGGGTTTTCCGCAAGCGCATTGTCTCTCATAAAGTAGTTGAATAAAACGGCAAAAAACGTTTACAATTAAGTAGACGTTTTTTGTTTTAAAATAGCAGTATGATAAACGAATTTAGGAATAATTAAATGATAGATAAAAGGCTATTTAAATTAAAAGGCATTATTGGTATATTAGTTGGTTTGGTTATGATGACCGGTATTCAAGCTTTAGCTATCTTAGCCCAAGGCATTTTTATGGCAATTGCGATTGTCAATTTGTGGCAGGGTAAAGCGATTAGTCAAACGACATCAGCAATTGCTTTTTTTGCAATTGCTTTTGTTGTACGTCAATTATTGGTTGTATTTAAGAATCACTATATGTCAAAATATGCGGATGAGGCAGTTGAAACTTATCGGCAACAACTATTAACTAAATATACAGCTTTGGGTTCAACATTAACGATTGAGCAGGGAACTGGTAATGCTGTGACAACACTTGGTGCAGGGTTAGATAATGTAAAAAATTATTTCCAGTTATTGTTAATTAAAGTATTTGATTTGGGTATTATTCCCTGGTTAATCTTACTTTATATTTTCTACATCAAATGGGAACAAGGCTTATTCTTACTACTCATATTTCCAGTCATCATTTTATTTTTTGTCATTTTAGGTTTAGCAGCACAAAGTAAAGCTGATGCAGAATTTGCTAACTTTAAAAATCTGAATAACCGTTTTGTCGATGCGTTAAGAGGGTTACCGACATTAAAGCAATTGGGTTTAGCTGACTCTTACAGTGATGAAATTTATGATATTTCTGAGGACTATCGTAAAACAACTATGCGCACTTTGCGTATTGCAATGACTTCGACCTTTGCTTTGGATTTTTTTACAACGCTCTCTATTGCGGTTGTTGCCGTTTTTTTAGGATTTGATTTATTAGATGGTCATATGACTTTGTTGCCAGCGTTGACGATTTTGATTTTAGCACCAGAATACTTTTTGCCATTACGGAACTTTTCTGATGATTATCATGCAACTTTGAATGGGAAAAATGCCTTAACAGATGTCTTATCAATGATTGAACGGCCAGATATTGCTGATCAAAATGTGCTTACGCTAGATGCATGGACGAGTGACAGTCAATTAACTTTACAAGATATGTCATTTAGCTATACTGAGGGCGAACCAATGCTGAAGGCTATTAATATCGAAGCAACTGGATATCAAAAAATTGCTATTGTTGGTGAAAGTGGTTCGGGAAAATCGACATTGCTAAGTGTCATTGGTGGCTTTTTGCAACCCAGCGATGGTAAAATAAGCATCAATCACCAAACCTTACCACACTTAGCGCAAAAGGACTGGCAATCACAATTTTTCTATATGCCACAACAACCTTATATTTTTCATGAGACTTTAAAAAAGAATATTACTTTTTATGCACCTGATGTCAGTGACAAGCTAATCGAGCGTGCAGTGACACAAGCTGGCTTGGCACCATTTGTGGCAGAATTGCCTGATGGCTTAGATACAATGATGGGTGAAAGCGGGCGACAGGTGTCCGGTGGTCAAGCACAACGTATTGCATTGGCCAGACTATTGTTAGACACACAACGAAAAGTCTTACTATTTGATGAACCAACTGCGCATTTAGATGTTGAAACAGAATATGACTTGAAGCAAACGATGGCACCTATTTTAGCGTCTCATCTTGTTTTCTTTGCAACGCATCGATTACATTGGTTAGATCAGATGGATTACGTTCTTGTTATGCACAATGGTGTCATAGTGGAACAAGGCGAGCCTAATAAATTATTAGCAGACACGGAAAGTGCTTTAAATCAACTACGTTCTGAATTGAGAGGCGCGTCATCATGAAAGTAAAAAAAATGCTGCAACAAGATAGATGGCTTGTACCATTTTTAAAACAGCAAAAAACAGGTTTGTTTTGGTCCATTATTTTAAGTTTTATGACTATTTTTGCTGCTGCTGGCTTGATGTTTATTTCTGGCTATTTAATCTCACGTGCAGCGCAACGGCCAGATAACATTTTACTGATTTATGTCCCTATCGTCTTGACACGTGGCTTTGGTATTGCAAGACCAATTTTTCGATATGCACAGCGGTTAGTATCTCATAACTGGGTGTTGCGATTTGTATCAAAATCACGTCAACGTTTGTATGATAGTGTTGCCAGTTCAGCTAGTAAAATCCGTGGTCAGCTACAAACAGGTGAAGTCCTCAGCTTATTGGCTGATGATTTGGATCGCTTACAAAATCTTTACCTAAGAACAATATTTCCCTTAGGCGCAGGAATTCTACTCTATCTATTCGTTGCCATTGGCTTTGGTGTTGTTAACTGGTTATTTATGTTATGGTGGTTTGTCATGTTAGCGGTGATTATGATTATTGTGCCACTCTTAAGTCTGTTAGCTAATCGATCACGGGTTCACCGGCAAAAGCAATTGCAAGCGCAACTTTACACCGATGCAACTGATGCAATCTTAGGTTTACAGGATTGGATATCATCCGGACGACAACGAGATCTTGTGACTTACCAAGGGCGAGTGATGGCTGATTTAGCGGCAACTAAGAATAACAGTATGCATTTTGGCTGGTGGCGTGATTTTCTAATTCAAATGCTATCGCTAATTTTAGTGATTACCACTTTATTTTGGGCTGGCGCACAATTCTCAAATAATCATATTGCTATCAATTTTATTGCTGCCTTTACTTTGGCTGTTTTTCCTTTGGTTGATAGCTTTCTTGGTGTTAATCAGGGCGTCAGTGAATCGTCATTTTATGAAGATAGTATCAAACGATTGAATGCACTACCTGAAAATACAATCAAAGCAACACCACATCTTGATGTGACAGATGAAACCGTTGCTTTGAAAAATGTTACTTTTAAATATGATGATAAAGCGATTATTCGTCAACTTAACCTAACAGTTGTACCTGGTCAAAAGATTGCTCTGTTAGGACGTTCTGGTTCCGGGAAAACGACGTTGTTAAAGTTAATTACCGGTGATATTTTACCAGTGAGTGGTCAAGTCACAATTGGCGGTCATGATGTCAGCGCTTTACAACAACAGCTCTCTCAATTAGTAGCGGTATTAGACCAACAAGCTTATTTATTTGATACCAGCATTTTAAACAATGTGCGTATGGGCAATCTCTCAGCGACAGATGAGCAAATCAAAATTGCTATTCAACAAGCGGGATTGCAGCCTTTAATTGACCGATTGCCTAGTGGTTATAACACATCTATGCAAGAAGCAGGCACACGTTTTTCTGGTGGTGAGCGCCAACGTTTTGCTTTGGCACGTATTTTACTGCAAGATGCACCAATAGTCATCTTAGATGAACCCACCGTGAGTTTAGATCCTAAAACAGAGCATGAGGTGTTACAGCAAATATTTACTGTATTAGCAGATCGCACAATTATCTGGGTGACACATCATTTGACGGGTATTTGGGCAGCTGATCAAGTTTATTTTCTTGAAAAAGGGCAATTTACTTTGTCGGGGACACCTACTGATTTAGCAAAAAATGCAACACACTTTCAACAACTATTAGCAATGGATGATTTGGGTTAAATGGCAAAAAGAAAAAGACGTGGCAAAAAGAAAATATTTCGTTTGAATCTCTGGTTATGGATAAGCAGTATTTTAGTGTTGGCAATTGGCGCAACTTTTTGGTCGCAAACGCTAATATACAACAAAGAAAATGCACAAGGACAAGACGTTGTGCGTCAACAAAAAATAGCTTGGATTAATCAACTAGCACCATATGCGCGATTAATGCAAGAAAAGTACGGTGTGATTGCGTCAATTAGTATCGCGCAGGCTATTTTAGAGTCAGATTGGCATACTTCGACGCTATCGACACAGTATAATAATTTATTCGGCATTAAAGCTGACGCAGGGCAAAAAAGTGTTGTTTTACCAACCCAGGAGTTTCAAAATGGCGAATGGGTCACTATTCAAGGGCGCTTTGCAGCTTATGATTCATGGCAAGAGAGTATGAAGGCGCATGCTGAATTACTTTATCATGGCACGAGTTGGAATGCGGCCCAATATCAGCATGTTTTAGCGGCCAAAGATTATCAGGCAGCAGCTAATGCATTGACAAAAGATGGGTATGCCACTGATCCAACTTATGCAGAAAAGCTCATCGCAATTATTCAGACGTGGCATTTGTCGCGCTTTGATGTACCACAAAAATAAAAACGGAAATGTTCCGTTTTTTTATTTTCTCTAATACGAACGTTTGTTCATATTCAAATCTGTTATAATAATAAGAGTTAATTTACACTATAGGAGCACACATGTCAGTAGAAACACTCACCAATGGAATGAATAATAAACAAGCTGAAGCAGTTCAGACAACAGAAGGGCCACTCTTAATTATGGCCGGTGCCGGTTCTGGTAAAACACGTGTTTTGACACATCGTATTGCCCACCTAGTACAAGACCTTAATGTTTTTCCGTGGCGTATTTTAGCGATTACTTTTACCAATAAAGCAGCGCGTGAAATGCGTGAAAGAATTGCGGCATTGTTGTCTGAAGATGTTGCTCGTGATATTTGGGTGTCAACTTTTCATGCTCTAGCGGTGCGAATTTTACGTCGGGACGGCGAAGCTATTGGGTTAGCAAAGAATTTTACAATTATTGATACCAGTGCACAGCGCACATTAATGAAGCGGGTGATTAATGATTTGAATCTGGATACAAATCAGTACGATCCGCGCACAATCCTAGGCATGATTTCCAACGCAAAAAATGACATGTTGCGACCACGTGATTATGCTAAAGCTGCTGATAATGCTTTTCAAGAAACTGTGGCAGAGGTCTATACTGCTTACCAAGCTGAATTAAAGCGTTCTCAAAGTGTTGATTTTGATGACTTAATTATGCTCACTATTGACCTTTTTCAATCGGCGCCAGATGTGTTAGCGCGCTATCAGCAACAGTTTGAATACCTGCATGTTGATGAATATCAGGATACCAATGATGCCCAATATACAATTGTTAATTTATTAGCGCAACGCTCTAAAAATTTGGCCGTTGTCGGTGATGCCGACCAGTCAATCTATGGTTGGCGTGGGGCAAATATGAATAATATTTTGAATTTCGAAAAAGATTATCCAAATGCCCATACAGTTATGTTAGAGCAAAATTACCGTTCAACGCAAAATATTTTAGACGCAGCCAATGCAGTCATTAATCATAATAATGAACGTGTACCTAAAAAATTGTGGACTGAAAACGGTAAAGGCGATCAAATTACATATTACCGTGCACAGACAGAGCATGATGAAGCAAATTTTATTTTGTCAAATATACAGCAGTTACGTGAGACGAAACATATGGCTTATAGTGATTTTGCAGTGCTTTATCGGACAAATGCGCAGTCGCGTAATATAGAAGAATCACTTGTTAAGGCTAATATGCCTTATAGTATGGTCGGCGGTCATAAATTCTACGAACGTAAAGAAATCTTAGATATTATGGCTTACATGAGTTTAATTACTAATCCAGATGATAATGCTGCTTTTGAGCGGGTTGTTAATGAGCCAAAGCGCGGATTAGGGGCGACATCCTTAACTCGGTTACGGGAATTGGCTAATCGCTTAAATGTATCTTATATGAAAGCCATTGAAAGTATCGAATTAGCACCATCTATTACAACAAAGGCAGCAAGTAAGTTTTTGACTTTTGCTGAAATAATGCATAATTTACGCCAACAATCAGAATTTTTAAATGTAACTGAATTAACAGAACTTGTCATGACGCAGTCTGGTTACCGGCAAATGTTAGCCGAGAAAAATGATCCTGATAGTCAAGCGCGTTTGGAAAACTTAGAAGAATTCTTGTCTGTGACTAAAGAGTTTGATGATAAATATCAACCAGAAGATCCCGAGTCTATCGACCCAGTGACGGATTTTCTTGGCACGACTGCTTTGATGAGTGATTTGGACGACTTTGAAGAGGGTGATGGTGCAGTTACTTTGATGACATTACATGCTGCCAAAGGGTTGGAATTTCCTGTGGTATTCTTAATTGGTCTAGAGGAAGGTATTTTTCCTCTATCACGTGCCATGATGGATGAAGATTTATTGGAAGAGGAGCGTCGCTTGGCATATGTTGGCATTACGCGTGCTATGAAAAAGCTGTTTTTAACAAATGCTTTTTCAAGATTACTATACGGACGTACTCAAGCCAACGAGCCGTCGCGTTTTATTGCTGAAATTTCACCAGAACTATTGGAAACAGCGTATTCTGGTCTATCACGAGACAAGACACAGAAAAAAACCTTGCCATTTGACCGTAAAATGCAGCTTGCAACAGCAACAACGTATCAGGCGACACCGGTCACTAAAATTACAAATGGTGTTACCGGCGGCGATCAAACTTCATGGTCGACTGGTGATAAGGTATCACATAAAAAATGGGGCGTTGGCACAGTAATTTCAGTGTCTGGTCGTGCTGATGATCAAGAATTAAAAGTAGCTTTTCCATCTGAAGGGGTGAAGCAGTTATTAGCGGCTTTTGCCCCAATTCAGAAAGTGGACTAGGCTAGGCTTCTGAATTGTATGAGACAATTTTAGGACCACTTTTATATCATTGTGATGAAATTAGGAAAAAATATGTTACCAGAATTTACACCAGTGAATAATTTAACCACGCAGATGGCACAGCAAGAAATTGCCACTTTGCAAAAAAGACTTACCGATTATGGTGTAGCATACTATGAAGAAGATGCGCCACTTGTTGAAGATTACATTTATGACGCGTTTTATGCTCGGCTAGTGTTACTAGAAGCACAGTTTCCACAGTTTGTGACACCTGATTCGCCAACACAAAATGTTGGTGGCGCAAAAGTTAAATCAGGATTGGCAAAAGTTGTTCATCCGGCACCAATGCTATCGTTAGGGGACGTTTTTAGTTTAGAGGAGTTGCAAGAATGGGATGAACGGACAACAAAAACTTTGGGTTTTCAATCTGAATATAATTTAGAGTTGAAAATTGATGGTTTAGCTGTCGCACTAACTTACGTTGATGGTAAACTTGTACAAGCTTCTACGCGTGGTAATGGTAGTATTGGAGAAGATGTTACGGCGAATGTGAAAACAATTCGTAGTATTCCTCAAACGCTAACTGAGCCAATAACCATTGAGGTGCGCGGCGAAATTTATATGCCCAAATCAAGCTTTGCAACCTTAAACAAACAGCGTGAGGCTGATGGGTTAGAGCCCTTCGCTAATCCACGTAATGCTGCAGCGGGTTCGCTAAGACAATTAAACGTTGCTATCACTAAAAAACGTGAGTTATCAGCTTTTGTTTACTATACAGCTGATCCAGATGCCATTGGGGTAACAACACAGAGCGGTGCTCTAGAGCGCTTTGCAGCGCTTGGTTTACCAACGGATGACCATAACCGTGTCATCGCCAAAATGGCTGATATTGATGCCTATATTGCTGAGTATACCTCGCAACGTGAGCGATTGGCTTATGGCATAGATGGTGTGGTTGTTAAAGTCAATCACTTAGACAATCAACTCGATTTAGGACACACTGTTAAAATTCCACGTTGGGCAATTGCTTATAAATTTCCACCCGAAGAGGCTTTGACTGTTGTGCTTGACATCGAATGGACAGTCGGCCGTACTGGGGCAGTTACCCCTACTGCTGTGATGGATCCAGTCCAATTAGCCGGCACAACTGTGCAGCGCGCTAGCTTGCACAATCCAGATTATTTGAATGCCAAAGACATTCGAATAGGAGACACAGTAACTTTGCATAAAGCTGGCGATATTATTCCAGAAATTGGACAAGTGCTGTTAGCTGAGCGACCAGCAAATAATCAGGTATATGATATCCCAACATTTTGTCCGGCATGTCACTCAGAGTTAGTGCACTTAGATGGGGAAGTGGCCTTGAGATGCATTAACCCATTTTGTGTGGCACAAATCCAAGAAAAGCTCACACATTTTGCTTCTCGCAATGCCATGAATATTGATGGTATGGGTCCTAGAGTTGTTAGTCAGTTGCTCAAGGCCAATTATATTCAAGATGTGGCTTCGATATATCGTCTTCAGGAAACACAACTGCTTTCTTTAGACAAGTTTAAAGAAAAATCTGTGACCAATCTTTTATCTGCAATTACGACGTCAAAAAGTAATTCGTTAGAACGTTTGCTTTTTGGCTTGGGTATTCGGATGGTTGGTGCTAAGGCCGCAAGACTGATTGCAGAAAAATTTAAAACGTTACAAGCCATAGCTGATGCATCAGTAATCGATATTGCTAGTATTGCGGGTATTGGTGAAACAATTGCGCTTTCAGTGGTACAATATTTTAAAACACCTGAAGCCAAGCAATTGCTGATTGAATTACGAGAAGCTGGTGTCAACCAAACCTACTTATCTGATGTCATCGTTGATGAAACGTCATTTTTCTATGGTAAAAAGATTGTTTTAACTGGTAAACTAGAAAAGGGTAGTCGGACCGAAGCAACAAAGTGGCTACAAGATCATGGTGCACAGGTCACGGGGTCAGTTTCAGCCAAGACAGACCTGTTGATTGCTGGTGAAGACGCCGGTAGTAAATTAGATAAGGCTAATGCGCTTGGTGTGACAGTTTGGGATGAGCAGGCGTTTATTGAAGCACAAGCAAAAGAGGGTACTGATAAATGAGAAAAATTGGTTTTCGCGGTTATATGGTAATTGCAGTAGGTATTTTAATTCTTACTGTCGGGGGACTCTATTTTTTTAATATGAACCGTGTGTCACCGACTGCAACCAAAAAAGCAAGCGGTGTCCAAATTACACAGAGTACGCCAGGACAATATCAGACAGTGATTAAAGATGGCAGGTATTTAGTTAGTGCTGCGCGTGGTATTACAGCAACTTCCGAACCCAATCAGCTAGATGTTAAGCACTTTGAGTCCAGTTTACTCGAGTTGTCAAAAAGTCAGTTTAAGCCAGCACAATATATTTTTCAAGAGGGACAATATTTAACAGCTGATACAGTGACTAATTTATTGGCCCGCCAAAGCAATGATAATCCAAATGGCTTGAACCCTGAAGATAATGGAAAGACCGACGACTCACGTAATCCAACCTATGTACAGACATTAACGGAACAAGATTTTATGTCAAAGCAAGGTAACGACTTAAAACTATCCGGTATGGTTATTGGCGTGGCGATGAACACCCAAGATCAGTATCAAAAAGAAAAGTATGGTGCTAATTATACGCAAAACATTTCTGATGCAGACCGTGTAGCCTATGGCAAAAAAATAGCGCCAAAAATCATCGCAAAGGTGAGGGCGCAATCAGGCGTATCTGACAGTACCCCGATTGTTATCGCAATGTATGCTAATTCGCCAGCTGATTCTTTGGCGCCCGGTGGTTTTTACGCTGAAGCTAAGAGCTCACATGGAGACACTTTGAGTGATTGGACGACCATTAGCGACAAATCAATTGTTTTACCTAAAGAAGCCACAGATACATCTAAATTAGGTAGTGATGAAAATAGTGGTTTTGCAAACTTTAAAAACGATATTGCTAATTTTTTCCCTAATATTGCTGGCGCAACAGCAGTTGCTAATTTTAAGTCTGGTACATTGACACGTCTAGATGTAAAAGTGAATACGCAGTTCTATTCTCAAACAGAAATCGAAAGTTTTACAACATATGTATCCCAGTCCGCTCTTAAATTCTTACCAAGTAATGTACCAGTCCGTATTGTGGTCCAAACGGCTAATGAATTGCAAGCGATTCTCATCCGCAATGCTAACGATAAAACATTCACAGTAACAGTATTAAATTAAGCATAGTCTAGCTATGCTTTTTTGTATATATACATGAAAATGGTATAATTAAACTATGTCTGAAACTCAAAAATATTTAACAATTAGTGCACTTACAGCATATTTAAAGCGTAAATTTGATGCAGATCCATATTTACAAAAAGTCTATGTTACTGGTGAAATTTCTAATATGGGCCGTCGGCGTGGCCGGCATCTTTACTTTTCAATTAAAGATCCAAGTGGGCGTGCCGTAATTTCTGCTGCGATGTTCTCGTATGCTAATCGACTAAAATTTCAGCCAGAAGAAGGTATGAAAATAAATGCGGTTGGCCATGTACAATTGTACGAGCCAAATGGTACCTATGCAATTATTTTGGACGATATGACACCCGATGGTGTGGGAGCCTTATTTCTAGCATATGAACAGTTGAAGAAAAAATTATCAGCCGAAGGGTTGTTTAGTTTTCCTAAGAAAAAATTACCGCTATTACCACGAAAAATCGCAGTGGTAACTTCGCCGACTGGGGCCGTCATTGAGGATATAGTTAGAACAGTGCAACGTCGTTTTCCAAGTGCGCAAGTTGTTTTGTATCCAGCCGTTGTTCAGGGAGAGAAAGCAGCAAAAACGATTATTAAACAAATCCAACGTATTGATAAATCAAATCAATATGACACATTGATTGTTGGTCGTGGTGGGGGTTCCATAGAGGACTTATGGGCATTCAATGATGAAATGTTGGCACGAACTGTCGCCGAGCTTAGCATTCCTGTGGTTAGTTCAGTCGGCCACGAAACAGATAATACACTGATTGATTTCGTCGCAGACCATCGTGCGGCTACGCCAACAGCAGCAGCTGAGTTAGCCACGCCAGTTACCTTGACACAGTTGATAACACGTTTAAACGAATTACAAGTGCGTTTACAATTAACGCTGCAACAGCAGATTGATGTCAAACGTCAACGCGTTGCGCGCGTAGCTAATCACGTCATTTTTCAACAACCAGACCGTTTGTATGTTGGCTATAATCAACGTGTGGATCAATTACGACATGATCTTGAGCAACTAATGCAACAACACATTGTTGCAGCTCGACACCGTCTCACAGTTGTTTCCCAGAGGCAATCGCAGATGAGCCAACAGATATTACAACAACCAAGAGAAAAACTACAGCTGCTAGCAGCTAAATTAGACTCAATGAGCCCATTGAAAATATTAGTCCGTGGCTTTGTAGTGATGGAAAAAGAACAACAAGTTGTGAAAAGTATTCAAGAAATTGCTGCAGAGGATCAAGTTAATCTGCGCTTGAGCGATGGCGTGGCAAAAGCAAAAATAATAGAAACGAGCAAACTAACACATGAGTGAAACAAAGACATTCGAAGATAAGTTACAGCAATTAGAAGGCATTGTTAGTGAATTAGAGAAGGGTGATCGTCCTTTAGAGACGGCTCTGGCTGATTTTCAAACTGGTGTCGGTTTGGTAAAAGAATTGCAAGGCACGCTCAAACATGCAGAAGAAACATTGGCTAAAGTGATGAGTGATGATGATAAACTAACCGATTTGGAACTAACTAATGACTAATCTAAAAAATTTTCAAGCGATTTGGCGTCCAAAAATTGACCAACAGTTACAGACGGATTTAATTGCTATATCTGACGATGCTGAATTTGCGCAGATGATGTGTTATGCTGTGCTAAATGGCGGAAAACGTTTACGTCCGTTATTAACTTTGGCAGTACTATCCAGCTTTAATGTGTCCGTGACACCCAATTTACTAAAATTGGCAACGGCGGTGGAGTGGGTGCATTCTTATTCGCTTGTGCACGATGATTTACCTGCCATGGATAATGATCTTTGGCGTCGCGGACAACCAAGTGTTCATGCTAAATTTGGAGAATCATCAGCTATTTTAGTTGGTGATGCTTTGTTAACTGGTGCTTTTCAGGTTGTTTCTGAAGCAAATGCGTTGGCAGCGAACGTACAAAAAGTGAGTGATGAGCAGGTGATAACCATCATACGGCAGTTATCACGATATGCTGGTGCTAATGGTATGGTTATTGGTCAAATACATGATATGCAGAACCATGGCCATCAAAAATCTGATGTGACTTATGATTGGCTATTAAATGATGTATATGCCCCGAAAACAGCAGCACTAATTAGTTATGCAACTGATATCGGTGGTAAACTATCTCAGGAAATGGCTTCAACAGTAGTACACCCGAAAACGCAGTATGATTTATATCAGTTTGGTTATGATTTTGGCCTAGCCTTTCAAATTCAAGATGATATTGATGACTTTGATCAAGATAATGACGAAGCTGTTGACTCATTACCACATCTTGTAGGTATGGCTGCTGCAAAGCGTACACGAAATGATTTACTTGCTGATGCACGGCAACGATTAACTAATATTGCGCAGCGTGAGGCCAGTTTTGATCGGCAATTGTTAGATGAATTTTTAGATTTAATTGGAGAATCAGTATGAGTGCTGTAGAAAAAGAGCGTGTTGATATATTGTTAGTACAACAGGGCCTATTTGACTCACGTGAACAAGCTAAGCGAGCAGTGATGGCGGGGGAAATACTAGGTGACAATGAAGAACGTTTAGATAAAGCAGGTCAGAAAATACCTGTTACAACGGAATTGCATTTTAAAGGTGAAAAACTAAAATACGTATCACGTGGCGGATTAAAGTTAGAAAAAGCGCTCAATGATTTTGATATTTCGGTCGCTGATAAAGTTGTTTTAGATATTGGCTCGTCTACAGGTGGCTTTACTGATGTTGCCCTTCAAAATGGGGCCAAATTAGTGTATGCATTGGATGTAGGGACGAATCAATTAGCATGGAAATTGCGTTCAGATGAGCGCGTTAAAGTGATGGAAAATACTAATTTTCGTTACTCACAATTAAATGATTTTAAGTTTGGGCAACCACAATTTGCAACGATTGATGTGTCATTTATTTCTCTTGGACTAATTTTGCCACCATTATCTCAAATTATTACGTCTGGCGGACATGTTGTTGCACTGATTAAGCCTCAGTTTGAAGCGGGTCGCGAGCATGTCGGTAAAAATGGGATTATTAAAGATCCACACGTTCATAAGCATGTGTTACAAAAGACTGTACAAATGATGCTTGCAGAAGGTTTTTCAATTAAAGGGTTAACCTACTCACCAATTAAGGGCGGGCAGGGCAATATTGAATTTTTAGCTATCTTGATGCGCGAACAGACAGCAACTATGAATACAGATATTGATATTGATAAGCTACTCGAACAAACCTATGCGCAATTAAACCATGTAGGAAATAAGGATGATGAATAAAAAAACACGTCAAAAAACACTCATGACACTTATTCAAAATCAACCGCTAGGACGTCAAGAAGACATTGTTGCTTATTTTGAGACCTTGGGCGAAACAGTGACACAAGCAACTATTTCACGAGATATCAATGAGTTGGGACTGATTAAGGTCCCTAATGCTCATGGCGGTTTTCACTATCATTTGCCAAAACAAGATGACCGACCGCATTTGCAACGTTTACGTCGTGCGTTGCAGCAATCATTTTTAAGTCAACGTGCACAACGCGGTCAAATTTTATTAAAAATACAGCCTGGTAGTGCACAGTTAATTGCTAACTTGTTTGAAAAAGTCAATTTTCCAGAGGTTTTTGGTACTTTGAGTGATGATGGTACGGTACTCGTATTATTAAAAGATGGTGTGACAACAGCAGAAATGACGAGTATTATTCAGAAATTACTGGAAAAATAGAAATGTATTAGGAGCATGAAAGCGAATATGCTAGAAAATCTTGTCATTGAAAATTTTGCCATTATTGAGAAAATTGATTTACAATTTGAAGATGGCATGACCGTTTTAACGGGTGAAACGGGTGCAGGTAAATCAATTATTATTGGCGCTTTACTACTATTAACCGGCGGTCGTGCGAGTTCTGAAATGGTTCGACATGGCAGCAAAAAAGCTATTTTACAAGCTGTATTTAGTATTACAACCAATCAATCGTTACTAACGCTTTTAAGCCAACATGGCATTGAAGCTGATGATGGACAAATGATTATTTACCGTGAGCTGAATCATAACGGACGTAGTGTGATCAGAATCAATGGTGTTTTAATTAACTTAAAAACGTTATCGATTATTGGTCGACAGCTGGTCGACATTCAAGGACAAAACGATACACAGCAACTACTTAATGTAGATGAGCATATACAGTTGCTTGATGCATTTGGTGGGGACATGTTGTTGCAGGTCAAGTCAGCTTATCAAAGCGAATTTTTGGAGTTTCGTGCAATTACCCAACGTATTCGTAAAATTCAAACATCACAGCAAGAAATGACGCAACGACTAGACCTGCTACAATTTCAGCAGCAAGAGTTAATGGAAGCGGATTTGAGTTTGAATGAAGAAAATGATTTATTGGATGCCCGTGGTAAATTGTTAAATTACAAGAAAATTGCTGATCGCTTACAAAATACACAGTTTGCGCTGAATGGCGAACAAACTGGTGCAATAGACCTATTGGCAGAAGCGATGCACGAGTTACAAGAAATTGCGGCGTATGATAATACCTATGCTGAGCTAGCTAAAACGATTGCCGATAGTTATTACACGGCGCAAGAAGTCGGTCGAGATGTTGATGAACAGATAGGCGCATTAACCTATGATGAATCAGAATTATTACGTATTGAAGAACGCTTACAGTTGATTCATGGTTTGGAAAGAAAATATGGGACAACAGTGGCCGATGTTTTGGCTTTTCAAGAAAAAGTTAATGCTGAACTTGCAACGTTGGTAGATGATTCATTTAATGTGGATAAGTTACAAGTCAAGCAAAATAGTTTACGTCAATCTTTGCGTCAAAAAGCGATGAGACTACGTGAAGTTAGACAGCAAGTGGCACGTCAGTTAGAACAGGATGTTAATCAGCAATTGTCAGACTTATTGATGACAGGGTCAGAATTTGCGGTACATTTTGAGCCCATTGAAGGTTTTATTTCATCTGGCTCTGATAGCGTAGAATTTTATGTTCAGACAAATGTTGGTGAAGGTATGGCCCCATTAGTTAAAATTGCTTCTGGCGGTGAAACAGCACGATTAATGCTAGCATTGAAGACGACGTTTGCTAAACAGCAACATATTATTTCAATTGTGTTTGATGAAGCAGACACCGGTGTTTCCGGACGTGTAGCCCAGGCGATTGCTAAGAAAATGTTGACAATTGCAGCTGACTCGCAGGTTTTTGCGATTACGCATTTACCACAAGTTGCTGCTGCAGCCACACATCATTTTCTAATTGCTAAAACAACAGAACACGATCGTACAATAACTCAGGTTTCGTCACTAGATGAATCAGGTCGTGAGCGCGCCATTGCCATGATGTTATCGGGCGATAAAGTTTCTAAAACGGCACTTGCCAATGCCAAAGATTTGCGGCGCCAATATACCAAAGACGCAACCAAATAATAGCATGCCATCTAATAACTAAAAAGACTGAACTCATTCATATGAGTTCAGTCTTTTTAATATCTAAATATTAATGTGCAATAATGACCAAGAAAAGTACGAATAAAATAGCCAAAGCATACATTAGTGGATGTACTTTTTTACCACGACCAGTACTAATCATAGTAATTGGATAGAGAATGAAACCAAGGGCGATACCATCAGAGATTGAGTAAGTTAAAGGCATACCAATAACAATGAGGAACGCTGGTGCTGCGATAGCAAAGTCTTCCCAATCAATTTGACGTAGGCTTTTCGCCATTAACACCCCGACAACAACGAGTGCCGGTGCTGTGACCTGTGATGTAACAACAGTTAGCAGTGGTGAAAAGAATAATGCGATTAAGAAAAAGATACCAGTAAAGACACTTGTTAATCCGGAACGACCACCAACAGCGATACCAGATGATGATTCGACATAGGCTGAGGTTGGGGATGTTCCGATGACAGCACCAACAGTCATACCAACAGCGTCGGCCATTAATGCTCTTCCGGCGCGTGGCATTTCGTTATTTCTCATGAAACCAGCCTGTGTAGCAAGACCAATCATTGTTCCCGCTGTGTCAAAGAAAGTGACGAGTAAGAAAGTAACGACAACAGTCACCATTTGTAGTGAATTGATGTCACCGATGTGTGTGACCCCAGCACCAAAGGTTGGTGCCAAAGAAGGGGCTGAAGAAATAAGTGCGCTTGGTAGTTTGATAAGACCAAAAATGATGCCAACAACTGACGTCATCACCATACCAATAAAAATGGCAGCTGGAATTTTACGTGACAACAAAATGAAGGTTACAATAATACCAAAGATAGCCAATAATGAGGTTGGCGTGGTTAAATGACCAAGAGAAACCATTGTGTCTTTGTTGGCAACAATTAGACCAGCATTATGTAAGCCAATAAAAGCGATAAATAAACCAATACCAGATGCGATGGCTAACTTTAAATTTTGAGGAATAATGTTAATAATTTTTTCTCGTATTTTGAAGAAAGTTAATACGAGAAAGATGATAGCAGCAACGAATACACCTGCCATTGCTGTTTGCCATTTGACACCCATACCAATAACAACAGAATAAGCGAAGAAAGCATTAACACCCAAACCTGGTGCGATAGCAATCGGATATAATGCAACGATGCCCATGAATAGCGTCGCAACAGCTGATGCAACAGCTGTTGCCGTGAATACCGCACCCTTATCCATGCCAGCAGCACCGAGGACAGTGGGGTTAACAAATAGAATATAGGCCATGGACGCAAAGGTCGTTAGCCCAGCGATGAACTCTGTACGTATTGACGTGTTCAGTTCATCAAGTTTAAAATAATTTGCAATCGTAGACATGATTGCCTCCCAAAAATATTGTAACGCCTAAACGTTCTATACTAGTTTAACAGTATAAAAGGCGAATTAAAATATAAAAACGTTAGAATTTACCGTTTAAACCGATCGTTGCCGTTGATTTATTGTTGAAAGCGCTTAATAAACGAATAATAAAGGCTTAATGTTCGTTTATTAGTTAAAGATAACCGAATTCACTAGCTAACAATGTGACTATCCGTTAGCTGTGGCTAGGATAGAATGTGATGGCTTATTTAATGTTATAATAGAAACATCTTTTACTGAAGGAAGTTGTATTATGGTAGCACAACTTGTGTTAGTTCGTCATGGGGAGTCAACCGCTAATCGCGATAATCAATTTACTGGGTGGACAGATGTACCACTTACTGCAAAGGGGCGTGCACAAGCAAAAAAGGTAGGACAATTATTGGCTGATAAAGCAATGACCTTTGATGATGTCCATACATCCTATTTACAGCGTGCGATTTCAACGGCTAACATTATTTTATATGAGTCTCATCAGTCTTGGGTGCCAATCCATAAAACTTGGCGTTTAAATGAGCGGCATTATGGTGCGCTGCGTGGTTTAAATAAGGATGCAGCACGTCAGAAATATGGTGTTTCGGCTGTACAATTATGGCGAAGAAGTTATACAGCCGTGCCACCGTTATTAGATCGTGTGACACCAGATCGCCGCTATCCTAACCAAATCGAGCCACTCGGAGAAAGTTTAGCAATGGCCAGTGATCGCTTATTACCTTATTGGCATTCTACGATTGAACCGGCGCTACGTGCTGGTCGTCATCAGCTTGTGGTGGCACATGGCAGTTCATTACGGGCACTGATTAAATACTTAGAAAATATTAGTGATGAAGCCATCGATGGTTTAGAAGTTGGCAATGGTGAACCAATTTGTTACACATTTAATGAAAAATTTGAAATTAGTCCACGCCAGTACCTGCAGGCAGATGTTAAATAAAATAAAGACCATATAAGGAGTGAAAAATGAACGATAAAACATGGGCACGAATAAAAAAATATACGGAGCATCAAGGCACATCTGGGCAAGAGCATTTAGTGCGGCAAGCTTTGCGCCAAGATATGCAACCATTAGTTGATGAAATTCATCAAGATGGCTTAGGTGGTATTTTCGGTGTTAAAAACAATAAACAGATTGATGCACCGCGCGTCATGTTTGCGGCGCATATGGATGAAGTCGGCTTTATTGTTACGGATATTTTGCCTACTGGCACGTTTAAAGTAGCCACCATTGGCGGTTGGAATCCTGTAGTCATTTCTTCACAACGTTTCACCTTATTTACGAGTAAAGGCACCTATCCAGTTGTTTCAAGTTCTGTATCACCGCATTTATTGCGCGGCACAGGGCATGCACCACAATTACCTACTATTGATGACATTTTATTTGATGGGGGCTTTGTTGATTATGATGAAGCATGGGCTTACGGTGTGAGACCTGGGGACTTCATTGTGCCTGAGGTTAAAACAATTTTAACTGCCAATAAAAAGCGGGTAATATCTAAGGCATGGGATAATCGCTTTGGCGTGGTAACCATACTTGAAGCATTAGAAGCACTAGTTAATGAACCCACACCGAATACGCTAATCATGGGGGCAAATGTCCAGGAAGAAGTTGGCCTACGTGGTGCCCATGGTGCAGTTAACTTACTAAAGCCTGATATATTTTTTGCGGTAGATTCTAGTGCAGCTGATGATAATGCTGAATCACAGGGACATCAAGGTGTACTTGATCAAGGAACGTTATTGCGTGTATTTGATCCGACTGTTGTCACACCACTGCGTCTACGTGAGTTTTTGCTATCGGTAGCTGAAGACAATCACATTCCTTATCAGTATTTTGTTTCTAAAGGCGGTACAGATGCAGCTGCTGCTCAAACCGCGCATAATGGGATACCTTCTGTTGCTCTAGGTGTGGCTTCTCGTTACATCCACACCCATCAAACGGTCTGGTCCATAGCTGATTTTGAGGCCGCTAAGGCTTTTGTTATTGCAATTGCAAAATCTTTAGACAACACAAACTTACAAACAATTATAGGTGATTAATGTTTTATGTTTAAAAAATTACGAAAATTAGATTATTGGATTGCTGTACCTTATGCCATATTGAGTATGCTTGGTATTGTCATGGTTTTTTCTGCAACTCAAGGTACAAGTACAGCTTTAAGTAATTTTATTAAACAAGCGATTTTTGTTGTGTTGGGCTTGACGGGTGCTTTTTTTCTCTACCATTTTAATTTAAAAGCGTTACGACAAAAAAAGTTGCTGCGGATGACGATGTTAATCATTATTGGTGCTTTATTGGTTGCTAAATTTATTATGCCTGCGGTTAACGGCGCCAATGGGTGGATTAGTTTAGGCCCTATCACGCTGCAACCTGCTGAATTCTTAAAACTAGCAATTATTCTATATTTTGCCGATTTTTTTGATAAAGTACCTTGGCAGACGCATTTACGTATCAGAAATCAACCGTTGTTTCAATTTCATGTTTTAGGATTACCGGGGATTGCGCTGGTGTTAGTCTTTATTATGCCAGACAATGGTAACGGCCTAATTACTTTTGTTATCTGGTTTGTGTTGTTTATGTCCTCTGGCGTACGGCGTTGGTTTATTGCTGCTGTTGCTGCCTTTGGCGGTTTAGGATTTGGCTTTTTACAGACTATTTTAAGAATCGTTAACCAAGTATTTGGTCTTAATGGAAGTCAACACTATACGTTTGCCCGATTGACAAGTTTTGTAGACCCATGGCAACCAGGTGCAGCCGATGCTAGCCGACAGTTATTATATGGTTATTATGCAATAGCACACGGCGGTTTCTTGGGGGTAGGACTGGGAAATTCGTTAATCAAACCCTATTTGCCTGAATCCAACACAGATTTTATAATGGCCGTGATGACGGAGGAATTAGGCGCCGTGACAACGACAATTGTATTACTGTTATTGCTCATTTTAATTGGTCGTATGGTTATTCTTGGTATACGGCAGCGCAGCCAATACTATCGCTTATTATTATTTGGTATTGCAGCATTACTCTTTATTCAGGCGTTAGTTAATTTGGGTGGTGTTGTTGGTGTGCTACCTATTACAGGTGTTGTTTTCCCATTCATATCAGGCGGTGGTTCGTCGTATATCGTATTCAGTGCGGCAATTGGTTTAACGCTTAATATAGCAGCAACACAAAAGAAACTACCAGACATTCACCCAGCAGATACACTTGCTAGAAAGGATTACCAATGACATTTGCAATACAACCCAGGCGGGGCCTGTATATTTATTTAAAGCAGATGCGACACGTTTCACAACTTAAAAAATTTGGTCAAATTGTCTATGTTTCACGTAAAATGGGCTTTGCAATGATTTATGTTGATGATACTGCCATTACGCAACAAATTGAAAAAATTAAGCAATATAAGTTTGTAAAAGATGTTGTCTCATCACCGCGTCCGGATATTAATCCGGATTTGGATGATATGCATGATGATATTTTCTTTGAAAATTATGATGAGGAGAGTGCGCGTTAAGTGGCTATTCAGCCATGGCACAAATAGTTATGCGAGTAGTATCGGGACGTTTTCGGGGTACGCGTTTAGACGCTGTTTCTGGCGATAAAACACGACCAACAACTGACAAGGTTAAAGAAGCGATGTTCAGCATGTTAACACCATATTTGAATGGTGGCGAGGTATTAGACCTATATGCCGGTACAGGCGGATTGAGTATTGAGGCAGTTTCACGTGGGATGGCACATGCCACATTAGTTGACCGTCAATTTCAAGCAATTAAAGTGATTCAAAATAATATTGAAAAAACACATGATATCGCTGCTTTTACAGTAATTAAATCACCAGCAAAGCAAGCGCTTGAAAAATTTGCGCTGGCGCGGCAACAGTTTGATTTGGTATTTTTAGACCCACCCTATGCAAAGGAAACCTTGCGGGGTGATATGCGTTACATGGCAGAAAATCAGTTGTTAGCGCCACAAGCAATCATTCTTGTCGAGAGTGATGATGATGCTAATTTGCCACAAGAAGATCAGAATTTTATGATTATACAACAAAAGCATTATGGGATAACCGTTGTAACAATTTATCGCTATCAAGCAAAGGACTAATAGAAGGGGATTTTTCATGAGTATCGCACTATTTCCAGGCAGCTTTGATCCACTAACGAATGGACATTTAGATATCATTGAACGTGCTAGTCTGATGTTTGATAAAGTCGTGGTCGGTGTCGGCTATAATACAGGAAAAAAAGCTTTATTTACACCTGAAGAAAAACTTGCGCTAATTTCTGAAGTGGTGTCTGATTTGCCAAATGTTGAAGTAGCCATTATGCATGGCTTAACCGTACAGTTTATGGCCGAAATTGGGGCACGTTTTATTGTGCGGGGGTTACGCAATAGTAAGGACTTTGAATATGAGCGAGATATTGCTGGTGTCAATAGTGCATTGGCTGATGTTGAAACGATTTTATTATTGGCTAAACCCGAGAATCAAAATATTTCAAGTTCAATGGTTAAAGAAATAGGGAGCATGGGCGCTGATAATATGGCGAAGTTTGTTCCTAAAGTAGTCGTTGATGCTTTAAAGGAACGGTTAAATTAATGCGAAAAAAAAGTAAAATTATTGCCGCAATTGCGGCTGTTTTTGTTGTCATAGGTATCGGTGGCTTATTATGGCCTATTGATGGTTATATTGAAGCGCCAGGGCAAGCTGATAACTTAGCACAATTTGTCAAAATTGATGGGAAGACAGATAATAGCAAAGGGCGTTATAACATTACCTCGGTTTATTTGTCCAAAGCTAATGGACTAGGCTATCTACAGACTTTGATTAATCCACACCTATCTTTTGCCAAAACAGCCGATGTAACTGGTGGTGAAAGTTCAGCAGTATTTGCCAAGGTACAAAATTTTTATATGCAAAGTGCCATTGCCAGTGCTGAACAGGTTGCTTTTAAAAAAGCAAACCAGCCAATTACGACAACATATCAAGGTATTTATGTTCTTAATGTGACTAAAGACTCCCATTTTAAAAAGTCAATTCAAGTTGGCGATACCATTACAGCCATTGATGGGCACCATTTTGAAAATGCCGATGGGTTTATTAAATACTTGGCGAATAAACCAAAAGACATTAAGGTGCAAATCGATTATTTACGTGATGGTAAGGCCGGCAATACATCTGGGGATACCATTAAGTTGGCAAGTAGCAAATCATCTGAATATCCAAATGGTCGATCAGGCATCGGCATTATTTTGACAGATAATGTTACGGTAAAAACAACGCCAACAGTTACTGTAGACCCTGGACAAATTGGCGGCCCGTCTGGTGGGCTGATGTTTACCTTGCAAATTTATGATCAATTAACAGGTGATAAATTATCACGTGGGCGTAACATTTCTGGAACAGGCACAATGAACGCTAACGGATATGTAGGCGAAATCGGCGGTATTGATAAAAAGGTTATGGCTGCTAAGGCAGCAGGGTCAACCGTATTTTTTGCACCTTATGTAGCGCCCAACGCTGAAATATTGAAGTATGAGGAAAAACATCAAACCAACTACCAGCTCGCACGACAAACTGCAAAAAAGTATGCACCAAATGTGAAGGTAGTACCAGTAAGAACCTTTGATGATGCTGTGAATTATTTAGAGACAGGTAAAATAATTCAAACTGTTAACTAAAGTTATAAAAAAGGATTGCCTAAGGGCAATCCTTTTTTATAACTTATCAATATAGAGGCTGTTAATCCAACCAAGGTCAGCGAGTTTATACCAAACAATCCCATTGTCATGATGTTCTTCTTTTGCAATAGCCACAAAGTCGCCATCAAGAACGCTACCAACAGGAATGCCATAAGGTTCAGAAAAAACTTCTGTTGATTGTCCTGGTAAGAAATTTACGAGAGCATTTGGTTGGTTATTTTCAATAGCCTGATCATTAATATAATTAATATTCTCTGCAGTCGGTGCAGTATCTGATAATATCATTTGACTGTCATTGTAGGGTAGCCAAGCATGATCTCCAATTTGATACCAGAATTGACCATTGGCAGAAATCGCTCGTAATGATGTTGCCCAGTAAGTGCCAGTAGTGAGTGTAGCTGCGGGTTCAGCATTGTCTTCAGGCTCACTAAAAGCAATCACATCAAAATTAACTTTAATGTACATCATAACGCGATGAACAGCGCGCCATGTAGCAGGACGATAATAAAGATGTAATGCTTGTGGTAAATTACCAAAGACACCGGTTAAATTACCAGAATTATCGACATATGTGAAGTCTGCGATATCTGGTGTTTCAATCAGATATTGCGCGCCGATATGGCCGTCAAGTCTTACCGGTGTTTGTAACTGTTCTTTGGTTGCAATATTTTCGTAATAAACCCAAACGGGTGCTTCAGTTGTCATGAATTTAAACCTCTGAGCTCATTATACCAAATAATTAATAAAACCATGTGTCATATATTGTTACCGGCTCATGACGTTTTTGTTCACTTGCTAAATATAAGTTTTCAATTGTTTTAGCAGCATGCTCAGCAATTACTTTACCTTCCAAGTAATCATCAATGTCGTCGTAACTGACACCTAAAGCTGCTTCATCAGCTAATTGCGGACGCTCATCTTCAAGGTCGGCAGTGGGAACTTTTTCGTATAGTGAATGTGGTGCTTGAAGAGCAGCTAACATCTGACGGCCTTGACGTTTATTTAAACGCCATAATGGATTAATATCTGTGCCACCATCACCATATTTTGTAAAGAAACCAGCAAAGGCTTCAGCAGCATGATCCGTTCCAATAACGACACCTTGGTGTTCTCGTGCAACAGCATATTGTGCAATCATACGCATTTTAGGCTTAATAGAGCCACGACTCATGTCATCAACGGCCAAACCACTTGTTCGCAAAGCAGTTGTCATGGCGTCAGTGGCAGTTTTAATATTTGTCGTAATGACTTGGTTTGGTTCGATAAAAGCTAACGCTGCTTGTGCGTCAGCTTCGTCACGTTGTTCGCCATACGGTTGGCGTACAGCAATTAGTTCATATTGCTGCAAATGATTTTCGCTATTAAGTTCTTGAATAGCAATTTGGGCCAATTTACCTGCTAAGGTTGAATCTTGCCCACCAGAAACGGCAATGACGTAGCTCTGGTACTGTGGGTTAAGGCGCAAATATTGCTTAAGAAAATCAACGGATCTGCTAATTTCCTGTTTAGGATCAATGATTGGTTGAACGTGCAAGGTGGCAATAATTTTTGCTTGTAATGATCGCATATTAAAACTCCTTAATCATATTTTTAACGTGTTGAATCGTTGTGTTTTTGGCTTCGATTAGACGTTTTGAGAGTGATACTGAATATTTTTCTGGTGAATCGATGCGTTTGAAAGGCGCAGGAATGGCTGATAAGCTGTCCTTGGCGTAACGCTGTACTGCTTGTGCTGTTGGTATTTGATAAATTTGCTTACCGTGAACAAAAATATCTTGCAAAATAGGCCGTCCGACACCTTGTTCGTCAAACAGCGTAAGCATATCACCTGTGTCAGTTCGCCAAATTTGCTTTTTACCGGGGGTAGATATTTTTTCGTCATCATCCGACAATTTAATGGTATTATCCCCAGAGATGCTGACCATTTTATAAACAGCACCCAAGGCAGGTTGATCAAAAGCGGTAATTAATTTTGTACCAACACCCCACACGTCAATTTTTGCGTTTTGCTTTTTCAAATTTGTAATGGCATATTCATCTAGGTCATTTGAAGCATAAATTTTGGCGTTGGGGAAACCAGCTTTATCTAATTCTTGACGAATTGTTTGTGACAAGCCAACCATATCACCTGAGTCGATTCGAACGCCTTGAAAATTAATCTTGTCACCAAACTCGCGTGCCACTTTGATTGCATTTGGTACACCAGATTTTAAAGTGTCAAATGTGTCAACCAAAAAGACCACGTTGTGATGTGTTTTAGCATATGCAGTAAAGGCATCATAGTCGTTTTTATATGCTTGTACTAACGCGTGCGCATGCGTACCTGATACAGGGAGATTGAAAAGCTTACCAGCACGGACATTTGAGGTTGCATTAAAACCACCAATATATGCAGCTCTTGTCCCCCAAAGGGCAGCGTCTAGTTCTTGTGCGCGCCTTGTACCAAACTCAAGTAAAGGTTCTCCCTTAGCAGCAGAGACAATGCGTGAAGCTTTAGTTGCAATGAGTGTTTGAAAATTAATTATGTTGAGTAATGCTGTTTCAAGTAGCTGGGCATCAACTAGTGGTCCTTCAACTTGTAACAGTGGTTCATGATCAAACATCACTTCACCTTCATGTGGCGCACGTAATGTTGCAGTGAAACGCCACTGGGCCAAATATTCTAAAAATGCTGCCGTGTAAAGATTAAGTGAGCGGAGATAATCAAGGTCACTCGCACTAAATTTGATTTTTTTTAAATAAGTGATTGTATGTTCTAAACCAGCAAAAATAACATAACCATTGTTAAAAGGCTTATTTCTAAAATAAGCCTCGAAAACAACCGGCTGTTGATCAATGCCAGTTTGCCAATAAGTATAAATCATATTGATTTGATAGAGATCAGTATGTAAAGTTAATGAATCGTCTGGATATACCATAGTTCTGTCCTTTAAGAAGATTAAACTCATTATAGCAAAAATAAGACCTAAAAGCCGTGTTATAATGAACACATGAAAGAATTCTTGATGCATAATACAATAGAAACCCAAAAATTGGCAGCCCTTGTTGCACAATCAGTTTATCCAGGTTTAGTGATTACTTTAACTGGTGATTTAGGTGCTGGTAAAACAACTTTTACACAAGGTTTTGCCCAAAAATTAGGTGTGACAGCTCGGGTTAAAAGCCCAACATTTAATATTATGAATACGTATCAAAGTCATCAGATACCGATCTACCATTTTGATGCTTACCGCTTAGAAGAAACAGGGGCAGAAGATCAAGGATTTGAGGATTATATTGGTACAGATGGGGTAACACTAATCGAATGGCCACAGTATATGTCTGACTTGTTACCAAACAATCGGCTAGACATCACATTGTCACGTGGTGTGACTGATGATGAGCGTCTTATCAAAGTAACTGGTTTAGGTCAAGCGGCTGCTATTGAGGACAAACTATGACATTTGACATGACACAACCGATAACTTTTGAGGTCGAAGTAGCAAACTTAGCGCTTGCCTCACAATGGCAGGCGCTTATTCAACAATTGATGTCAGAGACAGATACCTTTATGATTGGTGGCATACGTGATGGTTATGCAAGAACAGAAGTGGTTGATACACCAGCAATAACCTTACTACTAATAGCTGAGCAAGCAGATAGTCGTTTGCCCGTAGGTATGGGATCTATTGATAATGGCGAGCTGGGTATGGCTATTTTAAAACAATTCCAAGGTGCAGGTTTGGGTCAAGAACTCATGAACACCTTATTGGATTGGGCTAGCCACGTGGGCCTAGCATCTGTCTGGTTGGATGTGCAGACAGATAATCAGCCAGCTGTGCATATTTATCGTAAATTTGAATTTATGATACAAGGGGTGCCTCGTCAATTAACGTTACCTAATGGCCGAGAGACAACATTGCAAAGAATGATTAAAATACTGGAAGATAAGGAAAGCTGATATGAATTTTACTGCATTAGACTTTGAAACCGCCAATCATGAAAAACATTCGGCTGTGTCAATTGCGCTTGCGGTTGTGCGTGATAACCAGGTTGTTGATGAATTTTACAGTTTGATTAAGCCGGAAACTTATTTTAGCGCTAGAAATACTGCTATTCATGGCATTACGGCTGCTGATGTGGCACAAGCCCCGAAATTTCCAGAGGTTTGGGATATGATTGCCCCACTTTTTACGGAAGATAAGTTGGTAGTTGCTCATAATGCAGCGTTTGATAATGGTATTTTGAAGGGTACTTTAGATTATTATGACATAGCAGAGCCACACTATATGTTATTAGACACAGTTCGTAGTAGTCGTCAATTATTTCCTGACTTTAAGAATCATAAGTTGAATACAGTTGCTCAAAATTTAGGCATCACACTTGATCATCATCATAATGCACTCGATGATGCTGTTGCAGCGGCTAATATTTTAATTTATGAAGCAGATCATTTTGGTGTAGAGAGTTTAAAACGTTTTGTCAAAAACAAATAACGCATTGCACGAATTATAGTGCAATGCGTTATTTGTTTTTACTTATTTATAGTTATTTCTAAAGTAATAGGGGCATGATCTTGACGTAATCCGGTATCAATGACTGCGGTTGTTTTGACTTTCGGTGCCAATCTTTCACTTACTAGATAATAATCGATTCGCCAACCAGAATTATTAATTTTACTTGTCTTACTAATTTGTGCCCACCATGTATAGAGGCCAGTCTGGTCAGGATATTGAGAACGCATTGTATCCGTAAATCCAGCCCTTAATAAGGCACTAAATTTTTCACGCTCTTGATCTGTGAAACCGGCAGAATTATGGTTAGTTTTCGGATTTTTGAGGTCAATTTCTTCATGGGCAACATTCATATCACCACTGAAAATAACAGGCTTTTGAGCATCTAATGCTTGAATATATGCACGATACGCATCATCCCAAGCGCCACGCTCTTCTAGTCGCGCTAATCCGGATCCTGAATTAGGCGTATAAACAGTAGACACATAATAATTCTCAAATTCTAATGTGATAATACGGCCTTCTAAGTCCATATCACCCGGGGCATTGATGATGGGATAATCTACAGATAGCGGCTCTTGACGTGATAACATCATAGTGCCCGAGTAACCAGAACGCGCGGTGCTAGAATTCGTATAGATATGATAATCAGGGAAGAGGTCAGTGATTGTTTGTGCCTGCTTTTTAGTTAAGCCAACAGCTTTTAATTTTGTTTCTTGAATAGCAAAAATGTCGGGTTGACGTGCGGCAATTTGGTTGAGAACGTCCCAAGTCATTTCACCACGGGCTGATTTGTGCTCTACGGCGGCATTGATTGAGTCGATATTCCATGAGATGAGTTGCATATTGTTGAAATCCTTTTTATGGTTTTGTAACAGCGTAATGCTTCATAAACTTTGGCAGCTGCTGGCTGATTTGCGTTGGTAAAACAATGTATTGTGTTTCGGCCAGCTCATCTGCAATAGCAGAGTGACTATAGACAGCGGCTAAGACAACATCAGAAAGTGAGGCGAGAAAAAATTGGGCGGCAAAACCAGCAATAATACCTGCTAGTGTGTCACCCATGCCGCCAGTAGCTTGATAAGGACCACCTATTGGTAATTCATATATATCCTTTGATGTATAAATCTGGGTATGGTGCTGTTTTAAAACAACAATAGGCATCTGCTTGAGGCGGTCTCGTCCAAGTACGTTAAAGGCTTCAAACGCTTGTTGTGCAATTGAAATACCTGTTATACGTTGCCATTCCATTTGATGGGGGGTTAAAACGAGACGTGCGTGTGGTAAGTTAATGTGGTTTTCGGCTAATAAAGTTAATGCTGAGCCATCGACAATTAAAATCTGTTTTGGAAAGACAGCCCGAAAAGTTGCCTGTAAGATGTCTAAACGATCTCCTAAGCCCGAACCGATTAAAATAACATCATTATTTTGTATTAGCGTCGTGAGGTCTTGATTGAAATCAACGACCATTGCTTCTGGTAAATGGCTATGTAGTGCCGTAAAATTAGCGGTATCAGTCGCTACAGTCACTAGACCAGCACCAGCATAAACAGCTGCCATGGCATTCATAATAACAGCACCACCAAACTCTGCTGTACCACCAATAATCAATACGCGACCAAATGTACCTTTATGTGATTGTGCTGGACGTGGCGTAATCACTTGATATAGGATTTTTTCTGACAGTTGTTTCATAACTTAACACCTCGTAAGTCATTTTAGGTAGCACATTTCACGCAATCAAGTGAATTATGACTCGCGATGCTGCCAAAGCATCATAACCACAAGTAAAACGACGCCAAAATTGGCACTTAGAATTGCCAAGTTTGACTGGTTAAGTACCCAACTAGTCAAAGAAATAAACATTAATATAATCGCAATAATTACCATATAAAGATCTGATTTTTTCATGATTGAATAGCCTATCTTTTGTTTATAGTGATTGGTTCGTTATAGTAACGTAACCAAAAGATGACGCTGTATATACTTTCATTGTAAAGGATTGTCTATTGATTTACAAACTGCATGATTGGACGGTGATTTTGTCTGCATGCTGGTGGTTAATGCCCGTAAATGAAAATTTGCTATAATTGTGACAAACAGTATAATAAAATTATAAATATAGTGAAAGGTTACTTAGAATAATATGACAATAGATTGGAAAAAAGAAGCTCAAACCCGTCAAACTAGTTTTATTAATGATTTAAAACATCTTTTAGCAATAGAATCTGTCCGTGACGACACACAAGCCAGTGCAGATGCGCCTTTAGGACCTGGACCTAAAGAAGCGTTATTGGCCATGTTACGTTTGGCCGAACGTGACGGTTTTACGACCAAAAATATTGATAATATTGTTGGTTATATTGAAATTGGTCCCAAAGATGCCAAAGATTACGTTGCAATCTTGTCTCACGTTGATGTGATGCCTGCTGGTGAGGGATGGGAGACTGCACCATTTGAACCTGTCGTGACTGAAGATAAGATTATCGCTCGCGGCGCCTCAGATGATAAAGGTCCGGGGATGGCTGCTTATTATGCCTTCAAAATTTTAGCTGAACTTGATGTGCCACTAAAGCGTCGTGTACGTTTGATTTTTGGAACAGACGAAGAAAATGATTGGCTAGGTATGACACGTTACTTTGAAGTTGAGCCTGCCCCAATCTTTGGTTTTTCACCAGATGCTGAATATCCAATTATTAATGGTGAAAAAGGGAATGTACAGGTTGAGCTTAAAAGTCAAGCAAATAATATCGGTACAGAGACGTTGGTGACTTTTGAAGCTGGGCTACGCACTAACATGGTACCAGGTATTGCACGTGCGACCGTTAAATCAGCGCAAGTTGATAACCTGACTGCTGAATTTGAAAAGTTTTTGGCCGCGAATCCACAAATTTCAGGTGCTATCGAAACGAATGGGGATGAGATGCATTTTGTAGTAAATGGCAAGCAGGTTCACGGTGCTATGCCTGAAACTGGCGAAAATGCCGGCACCTATTTAGCGCACTTTTTGCAAAACTTTGCATTTGGCGGTACAGCTAAATCATTCTTAACATATTTAGGGACACCAGCACATCAGGATACGATTGGTCAGAAATTTGGTGTGAATTATACCGATGACGTGATGGGGCCATTGTCAATGAATGTGGGTATTCAAAAATTTGTTGATGGTGAGGAAGCATTTATTAACTTTAATTTTCGCTATCCTAAAGGGATTACACCGGATGAGATTGTCACTGGTTTAGCCTCACAATTAGGTGACTGGGATGTCGTACCAACAGTTGGGGGACATGCACAGGTGCCACATTATGTATCACCAACTGATCCGGTTGTCGATACATTATTGCGTGTCTATCATGAACAAACTGGATTACCAGCTCACGATCAGGTTATTGGTGGCGGGACTTATGGTCGTTTGATGGCGCGTGGTGTTGCGTTTGGGGCGCTGTTCCCTGATTCGCCAGATACAATGCATCAGGTTAATGAGTTTGCGTTACTTGATGATTTGTATCGATCAATTGCCATTTATGCGCAAGCAATTGCTGAATTGACTGCTATTGATTAATAAAAAGTGATGGTGCTAATTGGGGGCACCATCACTTTTTTGCTAAGTTAACAAGTACGATAGGCACATTGATTTCTTGTGTTTTCTACGTAAATGTGACCTAACTCAGATTTAGGGTTTTCTTAGCGTAACCTTTCGAGTTACTGCATGGCATACCAACTTAGATGAATTAAAGCAGGCTACTTAACAGTTTTTCTTTAATGATTAGGTATTTTGTGTGGTAACTTGGTATAATTAGAAACAACCTTATAGCAATAAGGACGAATTATCGTAATTGAAGGAAAGTGAGGGTACGGAAACGTTATAGCAAAGGCTATTAACGACAGAAGTACATGATGAACATGAGAACTTTTGCTGGAAATCTTTACAAAGATGATCTTGAAGGTGACAATATTGGTGTTTTTTTTGGTACATTAGCGCCAATGCACGTAGGTCATCAAGCCGAGATTTATAAGGCATCTGCCTTGAATGATGGGGTTGTTGTGATTGCATCAGGCTACACAGGTGATCGTGGTGACCAAATGGGACTTTCAGTTGAAAAAAGATTCAGATATTTAAGGGAAGCTTTTAGCGATGAAACAGCGATTAAAGTCGATTATATTAACGAAGATAATATTCCTCAGATGCCTGCGGGATGGGATGAGTGGACGAACATCTTAGTTGATACGGTGAAGCGTAATATTGTTAATCCAGAGGCCCAAATTACTTTTTATACTGGTGAAGCAGAATATAAGGCAGAGTTAGAAAAAAGATTACCACAGACGCGTCAATTTAAAGTGAGCTTAATGGATCGTACGGTCTTAAAAATTTCTGCAACAGACATTAGAAAAGATCCAATTGGTAATTGGGATTATATTAATCGTGTATTTCGTCGTCATTTTACTAAAAAAGTGACAGTGATGGGTTCTGCATCAACTGGTAAATCAACATTAGTTCGTCGCTTGGCCAGAACGAGTAATTCGCCGTTTTCTGAGGAATATGCACGTGAATATCAAGAACGATCGAATGTCAGCGATGATGAATTGATTGTCAAAGATTATATTCGTTTGATTCAAGGTCAGTATGATGCCAATTCAAGAGAAATTAATTCGCCAGCAAATAATGGTTTAACCATTTTCGACACTGATGCGATGGTGACTAAGGTTTATGCAGATATGTGGCTGAACAAATCAGACAGTGCGCAACTACAACCGTTATTTGATAATACGATTTGTGAAGAGCTGATTGATTTAATTCTGGTTATTCCACCAGTTACACCTTATGTTGATGATGGTTTTCGAAATATGGCCAATGCTGACCAAGATTCACGCTGGGCTTTTCATCGTGAATTGATGAAAGTCATTGAACATTATGGCTTTATGGATAAAGTTGTGTTACTTGATGCCAAAGGCGATGCTGATGATCCTTATGGTTATTACGCTCGTTATTTACAAGCATTAGATGCAATCCAATCCCGTACTGGGTTTAATATTAAACACATTTAATTTGTAAAAAAAGCATACATTAAATGTGTTTATTTTTTTATATTAAATTGTGATTTTAATCACTTGTTTATTGAAAAAGAAAGGTATAAAATAAAGTTGTTATAAAAATCACAATTAAGAAAGGTGAAGTAGCATGTCAGATAAAGTAGCAATTGTAACGGGCGGTGGTCAAGGTATAGGAGCTGGTATTGCAGAGCGATTGGCGCATGATGGTTATGCGGTTATTGTGAATGGTAGAACAAAAAACAAGCTTGATAGTGTCGTTGCACATATTACTGCCCAAGGGGGTCAAGCTGTGAGCTTCGTTGGTGACGTACAAAGTCGCCAAGTCAATATCGATATGGTTCAGTTTGCGATGACGACCTATGGTCGATTAGATGTGTTTGTCGCTAATGCTGGGATTGATTGGGTGGATAGTATTGAAGAAACACCAGAAGCTGAAGTTGACAATGTGTTGAATATTAACTTGAAGTCTCAGATTTGGGCGTTACAAGCTGCACCATCAGCAATGAGAAAAAATGGCTCGGCGGGTGGTAATATTATTCTGGCATCTTCTATTGCAGGTATGGAGGGCTTTGAGCTGCTTGGTGTGTATTCTGCCACAAAATTTGCGACACGAGGCTTGGTGCAAGCTGCTGCAAAAGAACTGGCAGCTGACCATATCCGTGTGAATGCCTATAACCCAGGCATTGTGTTAACACCAATGTGGGATGAAATTGATGCGCGCTTCGCTGAGCGTAAAAATGTGCCACTTGGGGCAACCCGTCAGTCATTTATCGATGGCATTCTTTTGGGGCGTGGTGAGGAGCCAGAAGACATTGCAAAATATGTGTCGTTCTTAGTTTCTGATCAAGGGGATTATATTACGGGACAATCATTAGCAGTCGATGGTGGCATTAAATTTCAATAACAAAGTGGTTTAATAGAACACGAACGAACGTTTGCCGAGGTGAACGTTTTTTGCTATCATAAAATCTGAGTGGACAATGATAGGAGAAAATACGGGTGGACAATAAAGAGCGTGTGAGTGTAGAAAAAACGACAAATATGGGTTTTTGGGATCAGCTTGCCACTTGGATTGGTGCTAATGCTAATAATGGTACGTGGTATGTAGGTGGTGTTTTAGCGGCGCTTGGATTAGTTGGGGCACTGATGGTCATTTTTATTTCAGGGCCGATTGCATATTTGTTTTTAGCGCTAGTAGGTTATATCGGCTTTATAACAAAATCATCGACTATGCGTTTAATGCGTCCAGTTTTTGGTGTCAAGGGCTCGTTGGGACCGTCATTCATTAATGTGATTCAGTTCATGGGTTGGGCAGCTGTTAACACGTATATTGCGGCTATTTCTGTCAGTTATTTGTTAGCAGCTATTTTTGGTAAACAACAATTTAAGCCGGCTGGTATGAAAGGTATCATTATTGGTGTCATTGTTATGGGATTACTGCATGTGATGTCTATTTCGTTGGGGCAACGGTCTATTCGGCTGATTGAGCGCATTGGCATTGTTTTAGTCATTTTGTTGGTTATTTGGGAAACAAGCATTGTGCTACGCGAAGTACCATTGACAGCTATTGCCAAATGGCAGGTGCCAGATCATCATATATTGCCCTTTGGTAAAGCGCTGGATATATTTGCTGCCTTTAATCTTGCCTGGGTAACGGCAGGGGCTGATTTTACACGGTTTGCTTCAAAAAAATCAGCAGCAACCTGGGCACCTTTTTTGGGAGCGACAATTGGCGTTTATTGGTTTGCGATTGTTGGGACGTTGACAACAATCGCTGCAGCAGTATCGGAAAGTGCTTTCGACCCGAACGCCTCTGATCCCTCAACGATTGCCGCAAGATTAGGGCTAGGGATACTCGCGCTAGTTGTTATCATGTTGACATCAACAACCGCTAATGCCGTGAATTTAATGGCAGCTGGTTCAGCATTAAACAACATGTTGCCACGCTTTAAATTAACGACTAGTTTGTGGCTAGTCACATTGGTCGCTACGTTAATGAGTTTTATCCCATTGTTTGCGGGTGGTTTTATTGATACCTTTATCAAATTTTTAGATCTCATTGGTATGATTTTGGGACCGGAAATTGCGATTTTGGTTGTTGATTTCTACTTTGTTCGACGACGACAATATGATGTCACAGCTTTCGATAAACGTACAATATATTGGTACACAAATGGGGTAAATCTTAGCGCCTATGGTGTTTGGGTTATCAGTATATTATTTTATATTGGTCTTCAAAATGTGCCGTTTATTGTTGGAACGGTCGGATCAAATTGGCTGACAATGATTTTTGCAGGAATTATTTATTATCTTCTTTCTAAAAAAATGACAAAAATGTTGTGATTTAGTAGCTTTTAAGATAAAATTAGTAAGTATTTAAAACATTTGGAGGACTGACAATGTCTAACTGGACACCAGCTGCGGATCAAAAGAACCAAGGCACTTTAGAATTTGAAATTTCACGCACACAAGTTGAAGAAGGGTTGGAAAAAGCATTCCAACGCAACAAAAACCAAGTTTCTATCCCTGGATTTCGTAAGGGTAAAGTAACTAAGGCATTGTTCTTCTCAAAGTTTGGCGAAGAAGCTTTGTACCAAGAAGCAATGGATATTGTGTTGCCAGCTGCTTATGAAGCAGCTGTTGAAGAAGCCGGTATCACGCCAGTTGGTCGTCCTAACATTGAACCAGTTTCAATGAATAAGGGTGAAGCTTGGACATTGAAGGCTGAAGTAACAACTGCGCCAGCAATTAAGCTGGGAGAATATTTGAACCTAGAAGTTGCAGCAGAAGACACAGCTGTGTCTGACGCAGATGTCGATGCTGAAATTAAGCGCTTGCAAGATGGTCAAGCAGAATTAGTTTTGCAAGAAGAGTCAGTTAAAGCTGAAGACGGTGATACAGTAGTTATTGATTTTGATGGCTCTGTTGACGGTGACCATTTTGATGGTGGTCAAGCCAACGACTTTTCATTGGCACTTGGCTCAGGACAATTTATTCCTGGATTTGAAGAACAACTTGTCGGCCACACAGCTGGTGAAGACGTTGAAGTTAAGGTTACTTTCCCAGAAGATTATCAAGCAGCCGATCTTGCAGGAAAAGAAGCATTGTTCGAAGTTAAAATTCATGAATTGAAGCGCAAGGAATTGCCAGAATTAGATGATGAATTTGCTAAGGATGTTGATGAAGAAGTTGAAACATTAGCAGAATTAAAAGAAAAGACTGCTAAGAAGCTAGCTGATGACAAAGAAGCTGCAGCTAAGTCAGCCTTTGAAGATGCAGTTATTACAAAGGCTGTTGATAATGCAAGTGTTGATGGAGATACTATTCCAGAGGCAATGATTGAAGAAGACGTTCATCGTCAAGTTGATCAATATTTGGGACAACTACAACAACAAGGTATTTCACGTGAAATGTTCTTCCAAATTTCAGGCCAAACTGAAGAAGATTTGCATAAGCAATTCGAAGAAGGTGCCGCTACACGTGTTAAGACAAACTTGGTGCTTGAAGCCATTGTTAAGGCTGAAGGGATTGAGCCATCAGCAGAACAAGTTACTGAAGAAATTAACAACTTGGCAACACAATATAACATGGATGCTGAACAAGTGCGTTCATCATTATCAGATTCATTATTAAAGCATGATATTGCAATGCGTGAAGTAATCAAGAAGATTACTGACTCAGCAAAGGCAAAGTAATTTTGTTAAAAAGGCCGTCAGGCTTTTTTATTTTGCCTCTGTTAATCACTATATTTTTCAAGTTATATGTCACTGTGTTATACTGATTACTTTACAGTAGGCATGGTTGCATACGATACTGGAATAATTTTTCAGTATATTTTAGTGCAATCTGGTAAAATGTAATAGTATTTAATTATTAGTTATCTACTAAAAAGATTATTTAAGGATGGATTATGGCGCAGACACCAGAATTTGAAGAAGAAATTTACTGCAGTTTTTGTGGTAAATCATCAAACGAAGTTAAAAAGATTGTGGCTGGTCCAAATGATGTTTTCATTTGCAATGAGTGTGTTGCACTTGCTCAAAATATTATTAATGAAGAACTAACTGTGGACCAAGCAGCACAAGTGTTATCTTTGCCAACACCACATCAAATTGTGGCAGAGCTTAATGATTATGTGATTGGACAAGAAGACGCCAAAAAAACATTAGCCGTTGCAGTTTACAACCACTATAAGCGTATTAATGAAAATTTTTCGCCAACAACAGATGTTGAATTACAAAAATCAAATATTGCTTTAATTGGCCCAACTGGATCAGGAAAAACATACTTAGCGCAAAGCCTAGCACGTATTTTAAATGTGCCATTTGCAATTGCGGATGCAACAACTTTGACTGAAGCCGGTTATGTTGGTGAAGATGTTGAAAATATTATTTTAAAGCTATTGCAGTCAGCTAATTTTGATATTGAAGCGGCACAACATGGCATTATTTACATTGATGAAATTGATAAAATTGCTAAAAAATCTGAGAATGTCTCGATTACTCGCGATGTTTCTGGCGAAGGGGTTCAACAAGCTTTGCTTAAGTTGCTTGAGGGAACAAATGCCAGCGTACCACCACAAGGTGGTCGTAAGCATCCACAACAAGAATTAATCCAAGTCGATACCACGAATATCTTATTCATTGTTGGTGGTGCGTTTGCTGGTATTGATACAATTATTAAAGAACGTCTTGGTGAGCGTGTCATTGGTTTTGGATCAGATGCGAACGATAATGCCGTCGCTTTAGATTCTGAAAATATCCTAGAACATGTACAACCAGAAGATATGACTAAGTTTGGTTTAATTCCTGAGTTTATTGGTCGCTTGCCAATTGTGACTGTGTTGGATGAACTTAAAGTAGACGATTTAACTAGGATATTGACTGAACCAAAAAATGCGCTGATTAAACAATATACAGCATTACTAGGTCTTGATGATGTTGAGCTTGTCTTTCAACCTGAAGCATTAGAAGCAATGGCCGAGTTAGCTATTAAGCGTCATACAGGTGCTCGTGGTTTGCGATCGATTATTGAATCTGTTATGAAAGATATTATGTTCGACATTCCAAGCAGAGATGATGTTGAAAAAGTTATTATAACAAAAGCTAGTGTACAAAATGGTATCGCGCCTGAGTTGCATTTGAAAAAGGTAGGTTAACATTATGAATGTGAATAATGTTGAGATGGTGATGAGTGCTGTCTCCGCAGCGCAGTATCCGACAGATGGCAAACCTGAAATTGCTTTAGTCGGGAGATCAAATGTTGGTAAATCATCATTAACAAATACACTAATTCAACGCAAAAATTTTGCACGAACATCTTCTCAGCCAGGAAAGACGCAAACGTTAAATTTTTATGATGTTGAAAATCAATTGTATTTTGTTGATGTGCCAGGATATGGTTATGCTAAAGTATCTAAGAAACAACGTGAAGCCTTTGGTAACATGATTGAAGAGTACATTACAAGCCGCAAGCAATTGCGTGGCGTCATTAGTCTGGTGGATGCTCGCCATGATCCAAGTGAAGATGATGTTGCCATGTACGAGTGGTTACATTACTATAATATTCCAATCTTAGTTGTTGCAACAAAATCGGATAAAATCTCTAAAAGTAAATTTAATAAATATGAAAATAACATTAAAAAGCAACTAGGGTTTGATTCGTCAGCCAGTGATTTCTTGTTCTTTTCATCAGAAACAAAGTATGGTAGAGATTCTGTCTGGGAATGGATAACTGCACATATGTAAAGCCAACACTTGTTGGTTTTTTTTAATTGCTTTAAACGGCATTTTATAGACACGTCTGATACAATAAAAATATGAGTAACAAGCAATTTGCACAAATCATTGTTGATGTGCCAACAATGCAAACAAACCAACCCTACACATATCAAGTCCCAGACAACATGGTTGGTATCATACAAGCAGGTATGCGCGTTGATGTCCCGTTTGGTGGACGTCATGTGATGGGTTTTGTTATTGCCCTCGTATCCGATACCGATGTACCAGTACAACAACTAAAAACGATCACGCATATACTTGATTTAACTCCTGTATTAAATGAAGAACTACTACGGTTATCTGATTATTTGGCTGCGGAGACATTTGCTTTTCGCATAACAATTCTTCAAACGATGCTTCCCAATGCATTAAAAGCTTCTTATGAGCGTATTTTGACATTGATAGATGAGGTTGACGATGATACACAGCAACGTTTATTTAAAGGGTTAGACCAAGTAACTTATCAGGCACGTGAATGGACAACTGAAGACATTGAAAAAATAACACGACTCAGACGTGCAGGGAAAATTGAAGTTACTGTTAAAGTTAATAACAAAGCCAATATCAAAACACAATTGGCTTATCAAATGTCTGCTGATATTGAATTTTTGGAAAATGAATATCAAGCGTTAAAAACAAATGCAAAAAAACAACGGCAATTATTGACGTTTATTTTAGGTCATATGGGCGAGAAATGGTCTAAGCGTGATCTTCAAGCGCAACTTGCAGTTCATGATGCTGTTCTAAATCATGCTGTAACGCATCAATGGCTAACGAAGACACGGATTGAACAATTACGTGACCCTCTAGCAACGGTTGCTGTTGGGCCTACTAGTCCGCTGGCACTCAATAGTGAACAGCAGTCTGCTTTTGAAGCCATTATACATGCTGCAGATGAAGGGCAATATCAACCATTTTTACTCGAAGGGATCACGGGTTCCGGTAAAACAGAAGTTTACTTGCAGGCAGCGCAACATGTTTATAATCAGGGAAAAACCATATTATTTTTGGTGCCAGAAATTGCTTTAACGCCACAAATGGTGCAGCGTGTGAAGTCACGTTTTGGTGCGCAAACAGCTGTTTTACACTCAGGTTTATCAGATGGTGAACGTTATGATGAATGGCGTCGTATTGAACGTGATGATGTGAAAATTGTTGTCGGTGCACGCTCAGCAGTTTTTGCACCGTTACGACATTTGGGTTTGATTATTGTTGACGAAGAACATGAAACGACTTATAAACAAAGCGATAATCCGCGTTACAATGCACGTGATGTGGCACTTTGGCGTGGTGAATATCATCGTATTCCGGTTGTATTAGGATCAGCAACACCTTCACTTGAAACCCGTGCACGTGCACAACGGGGGGTCTATGCCTTGTGTCAATTAACCAACCGCGCTGCAGTGGGGGCGCGCTTGCCACAAGTCGAAATTATCGACATGAAAGAGACTTTAGCTGCTGGCCCAGAAACAAATTTTTCAGATCAGCTGCGCCAGGCATTGAATGACTGTCTTGCGCGCGGCGAACAAGCCATTTTAATGTTAAATCGTCGGGGGTATTCTAGTTTTGTGATGTGTCGTGATTGTGGCTACGTTCCGCGAGACCCTAATTGTAATTTGGCGATGACTTTACATATGGATACCAAGACTTTAAAATGTCACTATTGTGGGCATGAAGAAGCAATTCCAACGCAATGTGCGCACTGTGGCTCTAAACGTATTCGTTATTATGGTACAGGAACAGAAAAAGTTGAAGCTGAGTTAGCGACACTATTACCGCAGGCACGCGTTATACGCATGGATCAAGACACAACCCGTAAGAAAGGCAGCATGACCAAAATGTTGACACGTTTTGGCCAACATGAAGCCGACATTTTATTGGGGACGCAGATGATTGCCAAGGGTCTGGACTTTGCAAATGTCACACTTGTTGGCGTTTTAAACGCGGATACAGCATTGGGACTACCTGATTTTCATGCAAGTGAGCGCACTTTTCAGTTATTAACACAGGTGAGTGGCCGTGCAGGTCGTGCAAAAAAAGCGGGTAAAGTATTTGTGCAAACGTTTAACCCAACACACTACGCAATTGCTTATGCTAAAAACCATGATTATGAAGGTTTTTATCAGCAAGAAATGGCTGTTCGTCATGCCGGAAACTATGCGCCTTATTTTTATACGATACAAATTCAGGCTAGCCACACAGATGAAAATACGATAGCTAAGCAAATGTTTCAGATAGTACGCTGGTTAAAATCGCGTGCTAGTAATGATGTAATTATCTTAGGGCCGTCACCCAAACCAATTGCGAAATTACGTAATCGCTACTATTTTCAAATTATTTTAAAATTCAAACAACGCGATGAGATGGATGTTTTGTTGACGACACTTTATAACCGTGCGCAAAAAGCAAAAGATGATTTGCAATTAAGTGTAGATCGTGACCCTGTTTCTTTTTTGTGACAAATAGATTACAATATTATATGATATAATGGTAATTAAGATACTCGGTTTAACGGGTGTTTTTTGTTGGATTAAAACGCGCTATGTGGTTTAAATATTAATTAGCGAGGCATCGTATGATCTATCGCTGAGCGCAGTAGATAAAGTTAGTATTAAGTGAGAAAAGAGGCATATATGACACATACTGTTGTACTAATGGGGACACCGCAATTTGCAGTACCAATTTTAGAAGCATTAGTGGCGGATGACAATTATGATGTCTTAGCCGTCGTAACACAACCGGATCGTCCACAGGGCCGTAAACATATTTTGACACCAAGTCCAGTTAAAGTTGCCGCTTTAGCTCACAAATTGCCTGTGCTACAACCTGAAAAAATTGCCGGTTCAAGTGAAATGGCGCAAATTATTAACTGGCAACCGGATTTTATTATTACAGCAGCCTTTGGGCAATTCTTGCCAACTAAATTACTAGCGGCAGCTCAGATAGCGGCTGTTAATACGCATGCTTCCTTATTACCGAAATATCGTGGTGGTGCACCAGTACACTACGCTATTATGAATGGCGATAATGAAACAGGTGTTTCGATTATGTATATGGTGAAAGAAATGGATGCGGGGGATGTTATTGATGTTGTCAAAGTACCAATAACGTCAACTGATAATGTTGGCACAATGTTTGACAAGTTAAGTCTTGCTGGACGTGATTTATTGCTAGCAACATTACCTAAAATAGTGGCAGGTAATATTTCACCTGTTAAACAAGCGATTGACGATGTGACTTTTTCACCCAATATTCCACATGATAAGCAAAACTTGAATTTTGAAGTTGAAACGGCAAAACAGCTTGATTGGCATGTGCGAGGTCTCTATCCAACACATCCTGCTTATGTTCAAGTTGCTGGTCAAAGAATAAAAATTACTCAGGTTCAACCACTTGACGAAACAACCACGCAGCCAGCAGGCTATGTTGTTGAGAAAAATAAAAAAGAATTAAAAATAGCCGCTGCCAATCATACGGTGTTGCGGGTGCTAAGATTACAACCAGCTGGAAAATCAGAAATGCCGATTCAAGCCTATCTCAATGGTGCTGGCAAAGCATATGTTGTAGGCCAGCCATGGGCGGAGAAAATTAAAAATGAGCGATAAACGCGTATACAGTAATAACCCTCGTGTTTTGGCAGTACAGACACTAGCCAAAATTAAAAACGGTGCATACTCTAATCTACAACTAAATCAAGTCATTAAAAAACATGCGCTGAATGACTCAGATAAGCGCCTTTTAACAACTTTAGTCTATGGTGTCATTCAGCATCGCCTCACATTTGATTACTGGTTAACGTCGTTTATTAAGCAAAAAAAGATTGAACCATGGGTGCGAGAATTACTTTATACAGCACTGTTTCAGTTACAATATTTAGATAAAATACCGCAACATGCGATTTTTAATGAATCAATTGAAGTAGCTAAGACACTTGGTCATATTGGTACAGCAAAGTTTGTTACTGCCATTCTGCATAATATTAGTCGACAAGGGTTGCCAGATATTAATGCAATCCAAAACCCTATTCAACGTTTGTCTGTCGAGGCTAGTTTGCCCGTCTGGTTAATTGAAACGCTAGTTGAACAAAACGGCGAAGCAAAGACACGTCAAATAATTGGCTCAATTAATGACGCTCCTGCCCAAGCAATTCGGGTCAATACGGTACTTTCAACTGACGAAGCGGTAGAGCAAGCACTGTTAGATGAGCATTTTACTTTTGTGAAATCTAAGGTTGCTGATCATGCTTATGTTGTTACTGGTGGGCACGTAGCAGGGTCAAAGGCCTATCAAGATGGCCTATTGACGTTGCAAGATGAAAGTGCCATGTTACCTGTTGAGGCTTTACAAATTACAACGCAGGTTAAGACTGTTTTGGATGCAGCAGCTGCACCTGGTGGCAAAACAACACAAATTGCACAGTATATTGCTGACGATGCAACAATTACAGCACTCGATATTCATGCACATAAGATTCGCCTAATTGAGGCTAATGCTAAGCGACTACATGTGTCAGACAAAATAACAGCGCAAGTTTTAGATGCGCGCCAAACTGCCAACCAATTGACAACAAAGTTTGATCGTATTTTGGTCGATGCGCCTTGTTCCGGTTTTGGTTTATTGCGTCGTAAGCCAGAAATTCGCTATGATAAAACATTAGAAGATGTTATGAATTTAGCAAGCTTACAAGGGGAGATTTTGGATTCAGTTAGCCAAAATGTTGCCGACAATGGTATGATAGTTTACAGCACATGCACCATTTTACGACAAGAAAATGATGATGTGATTGCACGCTTTTTATCAAAACACACTGATTTCGAATTGGTACCAACAATGACAAACAAAGCCTTGAAATCAAACCGACAGGAAACAGTATTACATATTTATCCTAATGATTATCATACAGATGGCTTTTTTGTCGCTACACTCAAAAAGAAAACAGTTCAGTAAATAGTATGTATTAAAAAGATAAGGTAGTTTATGCAAATCGCATTTCACACTGATTCGGGAATTAAACGACAAGAGAATCAAGATTACGTTGGGGCTTTTACAAATCAAGTTAATCGTGTCATGGTTATGGTAGCTGATGGGGTTACTTCAACTGAAAGGGGCGATGTTGCAAGCGCTATGGCTGTTGAGCATTTTGGTCATGCTTGGGAACAAACGACATGTAATAGCATGCTAGCAATTAGTACTTGGCTAAAAGAGACAGCAGTCTATGTCAATGATGTTATTTTAGCAGCTAGTCAACGTTATGAAGACTTGAATAGGATGGCAACCACCTTAGTTTTGGCCGTTATTTTTGATGACCAGATAATAATTGGTAATCTCGGTGACTCTAAAGCATTCTTACTACACAAAAATAGATTAAAACAAATTTCTTTTGATCATAATTTAAGAAATGAATTGTTACGAGCAGGGACAATTACCAAAAAAGCGGCAGAGGAACTGCCAAATGGTGATAGTGTCACGCGCTTTCTTGGTGTTGATGATCAGACAAATATTGAGATAGATCAACATCCATTTTTGCAAAAAGATATGCTCTTTTTAACTTCAGATGGTATTACTAAAGTATTAAGCAATACCAACATTAAACGCATTATGCAAGAAAAAATATCGCTTGATTTGCGTGCAAAAAAATTAATTGCGTCCGCCAATCAGCAAGGCGCACCAGACAATGTCACTGCACTACTTGTTAGCCGTGATGACGAAAAGGATACAAACTAACTATGTTACCAGATACAGTGATAGACAATCGTTATAAAATTATCAAGTCGCTTGGTGGCGGGGGCATGGCCAATGTTTACTTGGCTTATGATAAGTTTCTTAATCGCCACGTGACATTTAAAATGATGCGATTGGATATGAAAGACGATACCAATCTGGCTAAGCGTTTTAAACGTGAAGCAATTGCTGCAACAGAGCTTGTGCATGATAATATTGTGCAAGTCTATGATACTGGTGAATATGAAGGGACACAGTATTTGGTGATGGAATATGTTGAGGGGATGGATTTAAAAACATTCATTACCGATAATTTTCCAATTCCTTATCAGCAAGTCGTTGACATTATGACACAGATTTTAAGTGCCGTTCAAGCCGCCCACGCTGCTGATATTATTCATCGTGACCTTAAACCACAAAATATTCTAATCAATGATGCTGGGCAGGTCAAAATTACTGATTTTGGTATAGCTGTTGCTAAGTCACTGCAAAATATGACGCAAACCAATACAGTTATTGGCTCAGTTCACTATTTGTCACCCGAACAGACACGTGGTGGCATGGCTTCTACTAAGTCAGATATTTATGCACTTGGCGTCATGCTTTATGAGATGCTGACTAAACAAGTCCCGTATGAAGGCGATACACCTGTCGCTGTTGCGATGAAACATGCTACAGAAGACATGCCTTCTGTGCGCGATTTTGATCCACGTATCCCACAGGCACTTGAAAATGTCATACTCAAAGCAACAGCCAAACGACCACAAGATCGTTATAGCAGTGCAGCTGCGATGTCAGATGATTTGAGTACGGCACTATCACCAAGAAGATCTGATGAAGAACGATTTGCGCCGATGTCTGAAACCACTGATGAGACACGAATCATACCGATGGCGCAAATTCAGGATCAATTAAAAACTGGTGTTTCGTCCGATAAATCCTTACCTGATGACGCGCCAGAAGAGCCATCGATTAAAGATGCGATTATCGAGCATGGTAAAAAGGGATATGCGGTTAAAAGTATTGCTAAAATGGTTGATCGCACCCCAAGTTATGTCCGTCAAGTATTGAAAGAAAATGGCATTAAATTTCGTAAAGCGCCAAAATGGCCGTGGGCCATTTTGGGCGTAGTCATCTTGGGCACATTGGTTGTGATGTTTTTAAATTATCAATCCAGTAAATTGGTCGTGCCTGATGTAACCAATCTGACGCAGGATAGTGCAACGAACAAATTGCAGAAAGCTGGTTTGACAGTGGGCAGTGTCAGTTCAACGACTTCAACGACAGTTGATAAGGGAAATGTGGTTAGAACAAGTCCTAAGAGCGGATCAGAAGCCAAAAAGGGCGATACCATTAACCTCATTATTTCTTCTGGTCGTGCTAAAGTACGTTTTGGTGACTATGTTGGCTCAGATTATGCGATGACAGCAGCACAATTAAGAGCACAGGGCTATACGGTGAATAAACAGGATAGCGCATCTGATGATGTGGCTGAAGGTAAGATTATGTCACAATCTGTTGATGCCGACGGAAAAGTTGATCCGACATCAACGACAGTTGTGTTTACCGTTTCAACTGGTGCAGCTAAAGTCACAGTACCAGATTTTACAAATAAAGCAACACAACAACAAGTGCAAGACTGGGCGTCACAACACGATATTGTTGTGAATTTCAACACGCAGTACGATGGCACAACTAAAAAAGATTACGTCATTAGCCAATCAATTCGCGGTGGCTCTAATATTACAAAAGATATGGTTTTGCTGGTAACAATCTCTCGTGGCCCACAAACAGATAGTAGTTCGTCGTCTAGTGTTAGTTCATCATCAAGTAGTAGTGACGCATCAAAAAGTAGCTCTAGTTCAGCAAGTAGTAGTGACAGCAGTCATAAAAACTAGTATATCGTTAATGAAAGTCGATTAATATCGGCTTTTTTTGTTACAATAAATATATGGAAAAAGGACGCATTATTCGCTCGTTGAGCGGTTATTATGATATAGAAACAGACAAAGGTAAAATTCAGCGTACGCGGGCGCGTGGGGAATTTAGAAAATCAGGTCAAAAGCCAATTGTGGGTGACTTCGTTGATTTCGAAAGTGAGAATGATGACGGGTTAATTTGGAAAATTTATCCGCGCATCAACGCTTTAGTGAGGCCGCCAATTGCAAATATTGATATTGCTGTGATTGTCACTGCGCTAAAAGAGCCAAATTTTGCTGCGAATTTATTGGACAGACAATTGGTGGCTTTAGAAGCTGCACATGTAAAGCCGGTCATTTATTTTTCAAAAGCTGATTTGTTAACTGACGAGGCTTACGCGGCAATAACAACAATTGCTGAGGACTATCGTCAAATTGGGTATACTGTTCTTTTGCCAGCAAGCAACAATAATGTTGTTGCACGTCAAGCGCTACAAAGCCTTTTGGACGGGCGAGTATCAGTATTTATGGGGCAGACTGGCGCTGGAAAATCGACCCTACTCAACCAATTATCGCCTAAATTAGGTTTAGAGACCGGTATCGTTTCAAAAGCACTGAGCCGTGGTAAACATACTACGCGTCAAGTTACGCTAATTAAAGTTAACGATGCCTTAATTGCTGATACGCCTGGATTTTCATCATACGAGGTATTTGATTTTCCAGCGGAGGCATTAGATGACTACTTTCCAGAATTTGTGGCGGTACGCGATGGCTGTCGTTTTCGTGGTTGCTTACATTTAAATGAGCCTGCTTGTGCTGTGAAAGAAGCCGTCTCTCTTGGCGCAATACCCGAATCACGGTATAATAGTTACAAGGCGTTCTACGAATTAATCAAATCGCAAAAGCCAAAATACAAAACAGATAATCGGAATTTTTAGGAAGAAGGAAACAATAATGTCAGGAATTATTTCACCATCGATTTTGAGCGCGGACTATACTAATTTAGAACGTGATGTTAAGTTAGTTGAAAAGGCCGGTGCTGAATACTTACATATTGATGTCATGGATGGTAGTTTTGTACCTTCAATTTCTTATGGACCAAATTGGGTCAAACAATTACGCCCAGAAACAGATATGATATTGGACGTTCATTTGATGGTTATCAATCCTGAAAAAATTGTTGATGCGTTTGCCGATGCTGGTGCAAATATTATTGGTGTCCATGTTGAGGCGACAGCACATATTCATCGTGCCCTACAAATGATTAAAAATAAAGGGGTTAAGGCTGAGGTTGTAATTAATCCTGGGACACCAGTAACCGCGATTGAACCTGTTTTAGACATGGTTGACCAAGTCCTTGTAATGACGGTTAATCCAGGATTTGGTGGACAAAAGTTTTTGCCATCAACAATTAAAAAGATTGCACAATTAAAAGCGTTGAAAGATGCTATGGGTTATCAATTTGATATAGAAATTGATGGTGGCGTCAATAATGAAACTATTACAGCTGCCTATGAAGCAGGGGCAAATGTTTTTGTAGCCGGTTCATATGTTTATGATAAAGTTGATCCAGCTGCTAAAATTGCAACATTGAAAGCGTTGACAGATTAATGCAAATTAATATCTTGGCGGGTGGTCCCAAGACATTATGGCCAGATAATTTATTTGAAACATCAGGCGACTGGATAGGTGCTGATAGAGGGGCGTGGTGGTTATATCAACACGGTATTCCCATGCAAATGGCAGTGGGGGATTTTGACTCACTGACACCCAGTGAGTATCAAGAATTAACGACTCATCTATCTGCGCATAAGATTGTTCGTGTCAAGGCGGAAAAAGATGAAACGGATACTGAATTAGCATTACTATATGCACAAAAAAAACGACCTGATCACATTACGGTTTTTGGTGCAACAGGTGGCCGTATCGATCACTTGCTGAGTAATCTTTGGCTAATGGCTAACCCAGTATTTAAGGATATCGTTGACAGAGTTACTTTTGTTGATCGCGTGAATCATATAGCCTATGCATTGCCAGGAAATGTTACAGTACATCGGCAACCGGCAATCAAATATCTCGGATTCATGCCTTTAAATCAAGTTGAAAATTTTCATATAATAGATGCTAAGTATCCATTGAGATTAACGAGCAACATCGCCAAAATGTGGTCTTCCAATGAATTTTTAGAAGACACGGTTCATATTAGCTTTGACACAGGCATAATCATGATAACGCAGACAAAAGACTGATATAATCAATAAAGAACAATGTAAGGATTAATAGGAGGTAACAAATATGGTAGTTAAAGCAATTACAGACGCCGAATTTAAGGAAGACACAGCTAAGGGTGTTAGTATTACTGATTTTTGGGCTACTTGGTGTGGCCCATGTCGTATGCAATCACCAGTCTTGGAAGCACTGTCTGAAGAAACAGAACATGTTAATTTTGTTAAGATGGACGTTGATCAGAACCCGGAAACACCTTCTGCATTTAGTATTCGTGCAATCCCAACACTATTAGTACAAAAAGATGGTGAAGTTGTTGAACGCCTAACTGGCTTTCATACAAAAGATCAGTTGGCCAAAGTTTTGGCAAAATACACAAATTAACTTGCCAAAGTATTTAAAATCTGGTAAAATTTACTAATGTTGTAGAAAGAGCTTTTTAAAACTAATGGCTCGAAAAGGAGGGTCGAACATGGCAAAGGATGCTATTACAGGCGCACGCACACGTTTTGGTAACCAACGTTCACACGCGTTGAATTCAAGTCGTCGTAGCTGGAAGCCAAACTTGCAAAAAGTGACTGTTAAGATTAACGGTGCTGCCGCAAAGAAAGTTTACTTGACAGCGCGTACTTTGAAGGCCGGGTTGAAGAACGGTTCTATCGAACGCGTTTAATCAATTATTGTAATTTATTGCAATGACTTGCTTAAGATAAGCATAGTTGACATAAAACGACCACCTTACTGGTGGTTTTTTTATGTTAAAATAGTAGCAGTAAACCTTTAAGGAGGAAATGCAATAATACACTAAATAGTCAGCGTATTATTGTTTTGAATATTATGGCAATCAAAATCAAAGCTAAAAATGGTGACATTACAATTGAAAACGATGTTATCGCAACAATAGTTGGTGGATCGGCCATTGAGAATCCAGGTGTTGTGGGCATGGCATCTAAAGCCGCTTTTCGTGATGGTATGAATCAAATTTTAAATCGTGAAAATTACGCTAAGGGTGTTGTTGTTCATCAAGGAGGCAGCGGGGTTAGTGTTGACGTGTATTTAGTTGCACAGTATGGCACTAAATTATCAGAAATTTCGAAATCGGTTCAAGGAAAAGTGAGATATAATCTTGATGCGCTCTTGGGCATTCACGCAGCTGAAGTTAACGTGATTGTTCAAGGCGTGCGTGTCACAGACTAGGAGTGTCATGAGTAAAATAACAGTGATTACCAATGTTGAGTTTGGTAAAATGATTAATGCGGCTTCAGCTGCGCTTGCGGCTAATGCTGCAAAAATTAACAAATTAAATGTTTTTCCGGTACCAGATGGTGATACTGGTACGAATATGAGCTTATCGATGGCAAGTGGTGCACAGTATGAGCGTGATGCGTTAGATACACATATCGGGGCATTGGCGAAGGCGACCTCAAAGGGCTTGCTTATGGGTGCCCGTGGTAATTCAGGTGTTATTCTGTCACAAATTTTTCGTGGGTTTGCTACTTCAGTTGAAAATAAAGAGACATTAACCGCGCGCGACTTAGCTGATGCATTGATGTCTGGTGCACAAATTGCCTATAAATCAGTGATGAAGCCGACAGAAGGGACAATCCTAACGGTTATTCGTGAAGCTGCTGCAAAAGCTAATCAAGTAGCTAATGAATCAGACGATATTGTTGTTTTGATGCGTGCAGTAGACGAAGCAGCTCAAGTAGCTTTAGCATCGACACCTGACCTATTGCCTGTATTAAAAGAAGTTGGGGTTGTGGATTCTGGTGGGCAGGGCCTTGTTTTTGTTTTGAATGCTTTCTACCAAGTTTTAAGTGGCGAATTTAACGAAGATGAGCTCAAAACGCCTGATAATGCTGAGTTAGACCAAATGGTCAAAGAACTTCATGCTGGGGCTCAAGCAAATGTTAATCTTGATCCTAATGATATTGCCTATGGCTACTGTACTGAAGTTATGGTACAAATTGGCAAAGGGACGACCTATGATCATGAGTTTGATTACGACACATTTTATAATCATTTAGCTGAATTAGGTGACTCACTTCTGGTTATCAACGATGACGAGATTGTGAAGGTACACGTTCATACTGAAAACCCTGGTGAAGTTATTAGTTGGGGCACGCATTTTGGCTCACTTGTTAAAGTGAAAGTTGATAATATGCGTGACCAACAACAGGCCGTGATTGATGCGCAACGTGCTGAAGAAGCCCAAGTCGCTAAAATAGCGATGACGCAAAAACAAGTTGATACAGCTGTTATTACTATTGCTGCCGGCGATGGTATTGCAGCGTTGTTTAAAAGTTTAGGTGTCCAAACTGTGATATCTGGCGGACAAACTATGAATCCAGCAACGTCAGACCTCGTGGATGCTATCAATGCCAGTGATGCTAAACAAGTTATTATTTTGCCTAACAATTCAAATATTTTTATGGCTGCAGAACAAGCCGTTGATTTGGTGGACATTCCTGCACAAGTAGTGAAAACGCGGACTATTCAACAAGGCCTAACAGCAATGATGGGTTATAATCCAGAAGCTAAGTTGGATGATAATGTACGTGAGATGGCAGCTATGATGACTGAGGTTAAGTCTTTACAGGTCACACAAGCTGTACGCGATACCATGTTAGACGGTGTCGAGATTCATCATGGTGATTGGATGGGTATTATCGATGGTGATATTGCTGTTGTGTCTAAGAAATTACAGGATACAGCCATTGAATCAGTTGCCAAAATGTTGGATTCAGATTCAGAAATAGTAACAATTATCGTTGGTGAAGGCACTAAATTAAAAGATGCTGATAGATTAAAAAAAGCCATTGAGGCACTTGATGATGACCTAGAAATCGAAGTTCATGAAGGGAAGCAACCTTTGTATCCATTTTTGATTTCAGTTGAATAAATGAAACATGACAAAAAGGAAGTCGCAGATCATCTGCGACTTCCTTTTTGTCATGTTATTAGAACCAGCCTAATGCGTTGGCAGCGGCATAAAAAATACCACCAACCATTAAGACGACCATAAACCATGACATGACAAGTGTCATCTTTTCAATGCGTGTTCGTGATTTCTGTTCGTACTTGGGCATACGATGTTGATTCAGCTTTGCATCAATTTCGGCTTGTAATTTTGCGTTACCAGCTGATTGATTCATTTTTTCTGCCATAATTCACCTCGACATTATTTTCAAAGGTAAGTTTAACATAGTTTTAGCTCGGCATGCAATAATATCCTATATATCGCGTTAGGTTAGCTTTTGAAACTTGTTTTTTAAAGCGGGTTCAGGTATGGTTATTAGGATAAAGAAATAAATGAGGTAAAGTAATGCATTGGTGGACTTGGCCAATTTTGGCAATCGGGTTAATAATTCTAACAATTGTTATTTGTCGTTGGTTGCGTATACCGCAACGATACCGTATACAAGTGATTGATATTTTGGTTGTGCCGATGTGGTATATTGTGCATGAAACTATGGGTTCGCGTTTTGGTACAAGTTATGTATTATGGTTTTTACTCATTTGGTGGTTTGTGGGTGCTATATTGGCTTGGTTCTTGATGTCTAATGGCTGGTCTTTTAGAAGTTTTTGGCGTAAATATTGGGTATGGACTGGTTTATTAGCCTGTGTGTTATTAATCATTGTGACAATATTGGGTTTTGTATACCACTAATCCCCACTTATAAAAAGCACTGTTATCTATTAGATAACAGTGCTTTTTAGTGTCTTGAAATTTACTAAAATATGACAAATTGATAATTAGGTGGAGGGAAATGGGGAAATGTGGTAAATTAATAGTATAGAATTTTTAATGGAGGTGGTCCCGATGTTCATGGGCGAATATTCACATACGCTCGATGTCAAGGGGCGACTTATAATTCCGGCGAAATTTCGAAACCAATTAGGCGAAAAATTTATCGTAACACGTTGGATGGAGCATGCATTACGTGCTATGCCAATGCCTGTTTGGGAAAAATTAGAACAACAACTCAATCAATTACCATTAGGAAAAAAAGAAGCACGTCAATTTAAGCGTTTTGTTATGGCTGGTGCGATGGAAGCTGAAATTGACAAACAGGGACGTATCATTATCCCATCTAATTTAAAAACGTATGCTGGACTGGCAAAAAATGTGATTGTTACAGGATCGGGCGACTCATTTGAAATTTGGAGCGATGAGAATTGGCAATCATATACAGCTGAGACTGCTGAAAATTTTGATGACATTGCCGAAGGACTTGTGGACTTTGATTTCTAAACAAAAGGACGGATGTTAATGGCTGAATTTGAACATGTCACAGTATTATTGCACGAAGCAGTAGCTTTATTAGCTATAAATCCCACTGGCACATATGTTGATGCAACATTGGGCGGTGGTGGCCATACAGGTGAAATATTAAAACAATTGACTACTGGGAAATTGTACAGTTTTGACCAAGATGATACCGCAATTAAGTACAATCAAACGCGTTATGCGGATGAGATTGCTGCAGGTAAATTAATCTTAATACATCAAAATTTTCGACAATTAAAGGTTGCATTAGCAGAACAACATGTAACAGCTGTTGACGGCATTGTTTATGATTTAGGCGTTAGTTCGGTACAATTTGATGATGGTCAACGTGGTTTTAGTTATAACTATGATGCTGAATTAGACATGAGAATGGATCAACGTCAAACGTTAACGGCCAAGACTATTGTTAATGATTGGCCCTTTAATGATATATTGCGTGTCCTGAGTCGCTATGGTGAAGATCGCTTTCCAAAACAGGTGGCACGGAAAATTGAGCAGCATCGTGATAAAGGACCCATCAATACAACATTTGAGCTTGTTGATATTATCAAAGAGGCGATTCCTGCACCGGCCCGTCGTAAGGGCGGACATCCAGCAAAACGCACATTTCAGGCTTTGCGTGTCGCTGTGAATGACGAACTGGGTGCATTAGAGGATTCATTGACGCAAGCGTTAGAGTTGTTAGCACCCAGTGGTCGCATTAGTGTGATTACTTTCCAGTCACTGGAAGATCGGCTTGTTAAACAAATGTTTCGGGAAAAAACAAGTATGCCTGACTTGCCAGCAGGCTTACCAGTATTGCCCGGGCAATTTGAACCAGATTATAAGTTATTAACGCGTAAACCAGTTTTGCCAAGTGAAACTGAAATGACTGATAACCATCGGTCAGAATCAGCAAAGTTACGTGGTATTGAACGACAATAAGAGTTAGGAGCTGTCGCATGGCACAGAATGCATATCAATATACAACATCAGCAGAAGCAATTCCCTTTGCACCATCTCAGACACGTGTTAAATATAAGGCAGCACGTTGGACAAGACGTGAACGATTAATGGTGACGTTTGTTTCTGCAGTTATTATGATACTAATGATTGGTGTTGTGTTTTCAAGTATGCAAGCAAATGCGGCACGTACAAACGCAGCAACAATGCAATCAAAAATAGATGCAACAAAAGAATCAAATGATGCCTTGCGTAGCGATATCCAGAGTAAGACAAGCAAGAAAAATCTAGATGAGGTCGCCAAAAAGTATAATATGACGTTATCAAATAATAATGTCAGAAATATTAATCAATAATTATGAGAAATAAAGTGAGACGGATACCAAATAAAAGAGTCACAAAAAATGCCAAGATTTTTGGCGGTGTATTGTTGGGTGCAATGACCATCGTGATTCTTGGACTTGGCGTGCGTCTTTTTATTATTGCTGGTGGTTCAGTTGATGGCCATAACTTAAATGATGCCACACGCCAAGCCTTTATGGCTAAACAGATAGTACCGGCTAGCCGTGGTAAAATTTATGATGCTACTGGGCAAGTTTTGGCCGAAAATACAACAGTTTATGATATGTATGCGGTGTTGGACAAGAAAGCAACGCGTGTGAAAGATGCTAAGACTGGTAAATATGTGGCTGGTTCAGGTCATGTTGTTGATAAAGAAGCAACAGCTGATAAGTTAAGTCAAGTGATTAATATGAGTAAAGAAGATATTTTAAAGCGACTAGATAAAAAAGCTTATCAAGTTGAATTTATCTCAGACAAAGCACAAGCTAGTAAAAACCTTAGCATTGAACAATACAAGAAAATACAGGCGTTTAATTTACCAGGCATTAATTTCACACCACATCCATCACGTGTTTACCCTGAAGACAGTACAGCTTCTCATTTAATTGGTACAATGAAAACAGATGAAGATGCTAAAACAGGTCAACCAACACAATATGGTTTTATGGGAATAGAGGCAGCAGAAAACAGTGTCTTATCTGGTAAAAATGGTGTGAAGAAGTATGATGGCCAGACGGAAAATATACAAGATAGTAAAACAGTTGAAAATGGGCACGACGTCTACTTAACATTGGATTCTGGCCTGCAAAATACCTTAGAGACACGTATGTCAGAATTGTTTGACAAAACAAAGGCTGACTCTGCTGTGGGTGTGTTAATGGAAGCTAAGACAGGTCGCATTGTTGCTGCGACGCAGCGCCCTAATTTTAATGCAAATGACAAGCCGGTGGCGCCCAAGCTTTGGGCGAATTTATTAGATCAAAATCCTTTTGAGCCTGGTTCGACAATGAAAGGCATTACTTTAGCTGCTGCCATTGAAACTGGTAAGTGGCGGCCAGAGGATACCTATCAATCAGGGACGTTGTTGATTGATGGCAAAAAAGTGGTTGATGCGTTTGGTCAAGACCAAGGCATGTTAACCTACCGTGAAGGTTTTTGGCGTTCATCTAACGTCGCCTTTGCACGTGTAGAGCAGCAACTAGGACCGACAGTTTGGCGTAATTATTTGGAAAAGTTTAGATTTTTACAGTCAACAAATTCTGGATTGAATGGCGAGCAATCTGGTGGTATTTCATTTACTTATCCAATTGATCAAGCCAACACGGCCTATGGTCAAGGGATTAGTGTGACACCCCTGCAAATGATACAGGCTTACTCAGCCATTGCTAATAATGGTCAAGAAGTGAAGCCATACTTTGTGGATAAGGTTGTTAATGCTAGTACTGGTGCGGTTATTAAGCAAAATAAAACTGAAAACGTTGCTAAACCTATTAAAGCCAGTACAGCTGAACAAGTACGGCAATATATGATTGATGTTGTCAACCAGCCAACGGGAACGGCAAAAGAATTTGATTTGCGACCTTATGGCTATCAGATTGCTGCTAAGACTGGTACTGCACAAGTGGCTGAGCATGGTCAGTATCTACAAGGGCTAAATAATGCGATTCACTCAGTCATGGTGTTGGCACCTGAAAAAAATCCTAAGTACATTTTTTATTTGGCTGTTAAGCAACCAAAGGTCTTCCCAGATCCAACAATTCAGACAACAATGAATAAGGTTTTTCAGCCATTAATGCTACAAGCTTTAAATGATAGCGATAGTGCGATAAAATCAAAGACAACGAAACAGACTGTACCAAATGTCATGGGGCAGTCAATCAAGCAGGCATCTGATGATTTAACAAAGGCTGGCTTCAGAGTAGCTGTTGTGGGTAGTAACGGAAAAGTGACGGAACAATCGTTGTTACCACAGCAAAAGTCATTAACCAATCAATTAGTGATTCTAACTGCCAAAGGTAACACGCATCTGCCCGATATGACTGGTTGGAGTTTAACTGATGCACAGGCATTTGCTCATGCGGCTGGTTTTGACTTAACTTGGTCTGGGTCGGGATATGTGACAAGACAATTGACCCCCAAAGATCAACTCGTTGTGGGCAATAGCAAGGTTGCAATTGAATTAAAAGAGAAGCAATAGGGAGAGAAAAATGTCTGATAATTTATGGGCACTAGCACGAGCGTTTATTATTACTGTGGTTTTCATGCCATTCTTAATTAAATTTTTGAAACAATCCAAAGAACAAGCGGTTATTCGAAAATTGGGACCTGATCACCAGTCAAAAGCTGGCACACCAAGTATGGGTGGTCTCTTGTTTGTTTTAGCTGCAGCGATTAGTGCGTTTATTGGTGGCGCTGCATATCATGGCATGTCTGGTGTTGTTGCTATGATTATTCCTGTATTTGCATTAGTCGCTTATGCTATTATAGGCGGCATTGACGACGCATTGAAACTCATTAATCATGCTGATGATGGGTTTGCCTTTAAGCCCAAACTCCTAGCACAAACCTTAAGTGCAGTAGTTATTATGTTAATCATGTGGCTGTTAGGAGTGCCGTTTACGCTCTATATTCCCATGATTGGAACAATTAATTTAGGGCTTTTCTACTTTGTTTTCCTGTGGTTTTGGTTAGTTGGCTGGTCAAATGCAACCAATTTAACCGATGGGTTAGATGGTTTGCTTGCAGGTAATAGTGTGGTTGTATATGCCGCTTATACAGTTATTGCCATGCATATGCATAACCATATCATTGTTTTATTTAATTTTTCAATTATTGGTGGTTTGTTAGGTTTCTTAATCTTTAATCGACCAAAAGCAAAAATTTTCATGGGTGATACGGGATCGTTGGCTCTGGGTGCTGGTTTAGCTATTGAATCAATTTTGCTTGGGGTACCATTTTCGTTGATCTGGTTTGGTTTGATATTTGTGATTGAGACACTATCAGTGATTATCCAAACAGTCGGTTATCATTTTTGGCATAAAAGAATTTTCCCTATGGCGCCAATCCATCATTCATTTGAGAAGTTTGGTTGGAGCGAATGGCAAATTGATTTGCTATTTTGGATTGTTTCATCAATCTTGGCTGTAGCCGGTATATTCTACATGAATTAACAAGCGATGTATGTCGCGTACATATTAAATTTTTAAGAAATCAGGTTAATGATGAAAATACAAGATTTTAAAAATAAAAAAGTGATGGTATTTGGTTGGGCACGCTCAGGTAAAGCTGCTGCGCAACGTTTAGTAGAGTTGTCAGCCATTGTGACTGTTGTTAATGGTGGCGCATTTGATACCGACGAGACAATTTATCAAAAGTTGCTAGCAGCAGGCGTAACATTTATCAATCATGATGATGATCAAGCAATAGATAAATCATTTGATTTTTTGGTGAAGAATCCTGGCATTCCATATGAAACGGCAATCGTTAAAAAAGCACTTGGTCTTGATATTCCGGTCTTAACAGAAGTTGAAGTGGCGCTAAGTTCGTTTGATGGACGACTCATTGCTGTGACGGGATCAAATGGCAAAACCACAACGACGTCTTTGATACGTGACATGCTAAAGGCAAGTGGACAAACAGTCACAACTGCAGGTAATATTGGCACGCCTGTCAGTGAAGTTGTTGGTCCATTAACTAGCCAAGATACCTTATTACTCGAGTTGTCTAGCTTTCAATTAATGGGCTTACCAGATATTAAACCTGATATTGCACTCATTACCAATATATTTGCTAACCATCTGGATTATCATGGCGATCGGGCACATTACGTTGCTGCCAAATATCAAATTACAAAAAATCAAACAGCAAATCAAAAGTTAATTCTAAATGCGGATGGCGCTGACACCCCAGACTTTGCTGCCAAAACACAAGCACAAGTCGTCTTGTTTTCACGAGATAATTCCTCTGATATGGCATGGACCGATGGCCACGATTTAATTATTGAAGGAGAACATGTTATGCCACTAACAGCAATTAAGTTAGTTGGACCACATAACTTAGAAAATATTTTGGCAGCTATCACCGTCTCTAAAATAGCTGGGGTCACTAATGAGGCTATTAAGTCAGTACTTGAAGTGTTTGGCGGGGTGCCACATCGGTTACAATACCTTTTGACTGAAAATGGGGTTAGATATTATAACGATTCGAAGGCCACTGATATAGAAGCGACACAAACAGCGCTAGATAGTTTTCACGAACCAACAATTTGGTTGGCGGGTGGGCTAGACCGTGGTGACGACTTAACACGATTAATACCAAACTTATCGCATGTTAAGCTAGTCATTGCATTTGGTGAAACGCAACAAAAAGTTGTTGCCATAGCACGTCAAGCACATAAGCCAGTTATTACAGTTACAAGTGTTAAAGAAGCGGTGCCAGTTGCCATCAGTAGTTCTTCAGCTGGAGATGTTGTTTTGCTTTCGCCAGCGGCGGCGAGTTGGGACCAATATCCCAACTTTGAAGTCCGCGGTGATGAATTTGTCAATGAATTGAAAGAAAATTTGGGGGTATAATATGCGTGTTATTTTATCTGGTGGTGGTACAGGTGGTCACATTTATCCAGCACTTGCTTTGGCAGAGGTTATTAAGCAGCATGAACCAGATGCAGAATTTTTGTATGTTGGCTCAGAACGTGGCGTAGAAGCTAATATTGTACCAAAAACGGGAATGGCATTTAAGCAACTTGCAGTTCAGGGTTTTAGTCGATCACTTTCTTTACATAATATTAAAACTGTGCAACTATTCCTGAAAGCGGTCAAAGTATCTAAAAAAATTATTAAAGAGTTTAAACCAGATGTTGTCATTGGCACAGGCGGCTATGTTGCTGGGGCGGTTGTCTATGCTGCACAGCGCATGAATATTCCGACAGTCATTCATGAACAGAACTCTGTTGCAGGTGTAACAAATAAATTTTTAGCACGTGGTGCCACAAAAATCGGTGTGGCCTTCGAAGTTGCCAAGCAACAATTTCCGAGTGAAAAAGTCGTTTTGGTTGGTAACCCAAGAGCACAGCAGGTTGCGCAGTTAAAGTCAACATTTTCATGGCAGACAATTGGCTTGCGGGATGATAAAGCAACGGTACTTATATTTGGTGGGTCTCAAGGGGCGCCAGCCATTAATCTAGCCGTTATCGATGCTATACCAGAATTTAATGAACGTAGCTATCAAGTTGTTATTGTGACTGGACCAAAACGTTACGATAATGTGCTAGATTTATTGCGTGAGAGAAACATTGAGGCCGCTGATAATATTCGTATATTGCCTTATATTGATAATATGCCGAATGTATTAAAGCAAACAGACGCCATTGTATCTCGTGCCGGGGCAACGTCAATTGCTGAAATTACAGCATTGGGAATTCCTTCAATATTAATACCGAGTCTACATGTGACAGGTGATCATCAAACTAAAAATGCACAAAGCTTAGTAGATGTTGGTGCTGCAATTAACATTAATGAATCTGATTTGAATGGACAGAGTTTGATTGCGGCGGTTGACACATTGTTATTAGATGAAAATGTGAGTGATAAGATGGCCGCTCAGGCAACAAAAGTTGGTATGCCAGATGCGGGTGAGCGCTTGTATCAATTAATTTTACAGGCGATGGCTAATAAGAAAGATTAGTGAATTGAATGTTGAACAGTTTAACAACAGAATAATGACTCGGCGACCAAGACAGTTATGGCTTAGTCTCGTTATTTTTGCCATTTTGATTATAGGGACGTTGGCAATCATTCGGCCTTGGCAATCTATTAAACAAGTGACTGTTAACGCCATGGAATTGCCAGACAAAAAGGTGCAGACATACGCGCAAGTCATGGTGGGCACACCTTATTGGCAAGTGGCTGGGCAAACGCAATTTATTGCTGAGCGTCTAGTAAAAAGCAGTGATAAAATTGATTCTGCGCAAGTGAAGCAGCAAGGTACCCATGTGACCATTAAAGTGATCGAAAAAGTAACCGCTGGATATATTCAGAAAAAAGGACAATGGTATCTTATTGATCGCAATGGGTATTTAACAACAATTGGACAACCAAAAGGGGATGCGCCAATTTATGCTGGTTTTCGAACACAGACAGCACTGCAAGAAGTGGCAACGCAATTTGTCACTTTGGAATTGACGTTGCGCCAAAATATAAGTCAGATTACTTTTTCACCAGTCAAAGACAATGCAAAACGATTAGTTATTGTCATGGATGATGGCAACACAGTCTATGCGACACAGGATACTTTTGGCAAGAAGATTAGTTTTTATCCAGGTATTGCCGCCCAGATGCCAGATAAAGGCATTGTTGATTTACAGTTTGGCGCCTATTCATATAAGTATGGGACCAATGCGCAAAAAGATGATAACAAAAAGAAATAATATGTATTAAAAAGTCATAAAATGAAAGCAAATGAAACCAGCTAATTGGTAGCGGGAAGTGCGTCATTTATGATATTATTATTATTAGGTATAATTTATTAAAAAAAATTGTAAAGGGGCACGACGCATGAATAACTCAGGCGTGACAGTTGGTTTAGACATTGGCACAACATCGATTAAAGTTGTCATTGCACAAACAACTGGCAACCAATTCAATGTGATTGGCGCAGGTAATGCACCTTCTCGTGGTTTGCATAAGGGTGTAATTGTTGATATTGATGCAACAGCCGGTGCAATTCGTGAAGCCATTGATCAAGCACAAGAAAAAGCTAATTTTCAAATTAATGAAGTCGTTGCTGGTGTGCCAGCAAACCAAATTGAAATGTTACATGTTGATGGACTCGTTTCCATTGCAAATCAAAATAAACGTATTACGTATGAAGATGTGCAGCACGTTGCACAACAAGCATTGTCAAATAGCTTGCCCTCAGATCGTGATGTAATAGATTTAATCGCTGAAGAATTTAGTGTTGACGGTTTTGATGGTATTAAAGATCCCCACGAAATGATTGGTGTTCGCCTTGAAATGCACGGAACTGCTTACCTTGGGCCAACTAAAATACTAGATAATACACGTATGGCGATCCAAAAAGCTGGCTTGACATTGCGAGAATTCGTGTTGGCTCCATTAGCTGTTGGGACAAGTATCTTAAACGATGGCGAGCAAGACTTTGGCACAGTATTGATTGATTTGGGTGGCGGTCAAACTACTACTTCAATTATTCACGATCGCAAACTGAAATTTAATAGTGTTGACTTAGAGGGTGGTGACAACGTCACAAAAGACATTTCAACTGTATTAAGTACCTCTTATGCCAATGCCGAAAAGCTAAAGCGCGATTATGGGTTTGCTGACCCAACGCAAACAAACGTTAAAAATGAATTTGCAGTTGAAGTTGTTGGTGATGCAACACCTAGAACCGCAAATGAACATTATCTTTCAGAAATTATTGCAGCTCGGCTAGAACAAATTTTTACTAGGGCATTTGAACCATTGAATACTGTAAATGGCTTAAATATGCCTGGTGGCTTTGTTCTTACTGGTGGAAATGCTGCATTACCCCGTATGGTTGATTTTGCAAAAACAATTTTGGGCGAAAATGTGCGTTTATTTGTACCAGATCAAATTGGCTTAAGACATCCATCTTATACTAGAGCAATGGCTTATGCGATGTTTGCATCACGTGAAAGTATGACACAACAAGTGATTAAGCAAGTGATTATGGCACGACATGATGACACAAGTTATGTACAGCCAACGTCACAAGTTACAAGTCAGGCTCCTGTGACTTATATCGAGACTTCCGAGTCAAATACACAAGCACAAGGTTTTGATGAGTATCACTATAATAGTAATCAAGGTAATCAAATAGAGCAGCCTAAAAAAGGTTTCTTTGGGCGCTGGATGCAGACAATTAAAAATTTATTTAGAGAAGACTAGTATAGTTTAAGGAGACAACTCATGGATTTTTCAATTGATGACGCCCAACAAGCAGGCGCAATCATTAAAGTTATCGGTGTTGGTGGCGGCGGTTCTAATGCTGTCAATCACATGATTGAAGAAGGGGTTAACGGTGTTGAATTCATCGTTGCTAATACAGATGTACAGGCTTTGGACAAATCAAAAGCCGACGTTAAAATTCAAATTGGTCCCAAGTTAACTGGTGGTTTGGGTGCTGGTTCTAATCCTGAACGTGGTACAAAAGCCGCAGAAGAAAGTGCCGAAGATATTGCCTCTGCACTTTCAGGCGCAGATATGGTTGTTATCACTGCTGGTATGGGTGGTGGTACTGGAAACGGCGCTGCACCCGTTGTGGCACGTATTGCCAAAGAGCAAGGGGCATTGACAGTTGCCGTTGTAACACGACCATTTAAATGGGAAGGACCAAAGCGCGGTCGTTTTGCAGCTGAAGGGCTCCAAGCACTATCAGAATCAGTTGATTCACTAATTGTTATCACGAACGAACGTTTGAAAGATCGTATTGATTTACGCACACCACTATCAGAAGCCTTTAAGGTCGTTGATGAAGTCGTGGCACAAGGTGTTCGTGGTATTTCAGAATTAATTACTAATCCAGGGTTCATTAATCTGGACTTTGCTGACGTTAAAACAGTTATGCAAGATGCCGGCCCTGCATTAATGGGTGTTGGTCAAGCTAGCGGTGAAACACGTGCTGCTGATGCAACAAAACAGGCAATTTCATCACCATTATTAGAAGTTGATATGTCGGGTGCAGAAGACGTTTTGCTCAACATTACTGGTGGCTTGGACATGTCTTTGTTTGAAGCACAAACAGCTTCTGAAGTTATTGCTCAAGAGGCCGGTCGTGAAGTCAATGTTATTTTTGGTACATCGATTGATGAAAATCTTGAAGATTCAATCCGCGTAACGGTTATTGCAACTGGCCTTCAAAACATTACAAGTGATGGCACGCAAAAGAAGGGGGCTAACCCTAAAGCTAACGCAGCTAGCGTTTTCGGTAATGCGGCTAACACTGATAACAAGACATCAACTTCGGCGCCACAGTCGTCAGTGTTTGAAAAGCCAGCTACGGAGCAGACTAGTCAACTAGTACAACCAACACAAAAAGATCCATTTGCTGATTGGAATATCAGTGGTGCTTCGAAGGATGCTTTTGCAGAAGATAATCGTTTTGACGGTGTGCAAAAGCAGTCATTTGATGTATTCAATACCCCTACATCAAATACTTCATCCGTTGATTTCTCAAGTACAGATGATGATAATGAACAACCACCATTCTTTAAAAAACGTTAAAAAAGGAATCGTGAATTGGTGCAACTAATCATGAATCGTGTCAACTAAGACTAGCGCCTTGATTGCGTTTGAACTATTGGCCACATGACAAGCCCCAGTTGCGTGTTTAAGGAGAAAACATGGCAGTAGTCGACACAATTAAGCGTCTATTTAGTAATGAAGAAGACGATTTATATGAAAAAAATTATGGCAGTACAGCATATCAAGAGCAACCTCAGCCACAGCAGACAGCACAGCGTCAATCGCAACAACAAACAGCGTCTTATTTTGCTGGTCGACAAACAGTGCAACAGTCTGCTATGACGGATCCAAATAATGCAAATAGCAAGATTGCCTTATTTGAACCGAAAGTTTATTCCGATTCGCGTGCTATTGCATCACAGATTTTAGGTGGAGAAGCCGTCATTGTGAATTTTACACAAATTGATGAAGCGCAAGCCAAGCGAATTTTAGATTTTCTAGGTGGTGCAATTTATGCTGTCAATGGCGAAATCGAACGCATTGGACAATCTATTTTCTTAGTCACGCCAGACACGTTTGAAATTTCGGGTACATTGACTGATAATTTAGAACCAAATACAAGGTACTAAGCCTATGCTGGAAATTTTAGATTGGATTATTCGCATTGCACGTTATTATGAGTATGCAATAATTATTTATGTTTTAATGTCATGGCTACCGGGGGCTCAACAGTCTCCAGTGGGTCGGTGGTTAGGTCGCATTGTGTTACCATATCTTAATTTATTTAGAGTCATACCACCGATAGCCGGTATCATTGATATCTCGCCAATTGTTGCTATATTAGCTTGGAATTTTGCAGTCAGTGGCCTAGCACATCTTATCTTATTGTTGGTCTAGTGCGACCATGTCAGATGTTTCTATAGCAATTGAACAGCATTTTAGACCAGATGAGGCAGACTTTATACAACAAGCAGGTGATTGGATAAGACAAAGTCAAGATGAGTATCGGTTTATTTTAACTTACTTTTTAAATCCACGAGAGCAATATATTTTAAAGACACTCGTTAACCGAATGAACGATTTGAAAGTAGTATTTAATGGTGGCGTTGATGGCGCTGAAAGCCAACGAGCAATTATTTCGCCAAACTTTTATTCACCAGAACTTGATGATTTTGAATTAGCTGTGTTCGAGATTAAATATCCAAAAAAGTTTACAACATTACATCATAGTACGATTCTAGGTACTTTAATGCATTCAGGCATTAAACGTGCTATTATTGGGGATATCCTAAATGATGCACAGCAGTGGCAAATTATTGTGGATAAAAAAATGTTAGCTTATATCCAGCAAACAGTTTTGACAGTGGGACGTACCAAAGTATCATTGGTAGCGACAACACTGAATCATGCGATTCAACCCAAGGATGATTGGGAAGAGACCTTTGTATTACTAGCTTCTCTACGTATTGATACGGTAATTGCTACCATTTTTGATTTACCGAGAAGCGTGACGAAAAGTTTGGTTGAACAACAGCAAGTTCGTTTGAATTGGCACACAGTCATTAAGCCGGATACTACTGTGACCGTTGGTGATGTTATTTCTGTACGTGGATATGGTCGTATTCAACCAAAAATGCTTGACGGATTAAGCAAAAAAGATAAAATTAAAACGGTAGTAAATGTTATTCGGCGTTGATTAGCATGGCTACACTGTAATTAAAAGGAGAGTATGATGGCACTAACACCTGACGAAATATTAAATCATGATTTTACTAAGAAAGGCTCTCGTGCTTATATTGCATCCGAAGTTGACGCCTTTTTAGACCAAGTAAACGGTGATTATGAAGCAATTATTGCAGAGCGTGATCGTTTTGCAAATGAAAAGGAACAGTTACAAGTTAAGGTTGATGAGCTAGAAGCTAAGCGTGAGCAAGTTAACCAGTCCATCTTTGTGGCACAAGAAGCGGCTGAGCGCTTGAAAAAAGATGCTGATGCAGAAGTAAAAAAGCAATTAATGCATGCACAAGAGTCAGCCACAAAGATTATTAGTGATGCACGTACAAAAGCTGAGGCAGAAGCCACAAAGTTGGCACAAGAAAATGCTGATTTAGTTGCCGAGCAAAACGAATTACGTCAAGAAGTTGAAAGTTTTAAAGATTCGTTCTTGAAATTATTGACAGTTCAGCGTACACTATTAGACAACGATGAGTTAGCCGAGGCAGTTCATCGTTTGCCAATGGGTCAGGCAACTGCCGCTCGTATTGAAAAAGCTGATTTGAATTCAGCAGCTGAAGCAGCAACTAATGTTGCTGACGAGATAGTTGACGACGCAGCAACGTCTGATACGACGGTTGAACAAGGACCAGTAGTTGTGTTTCCAGAGACGGAAGACACAGCAGATAATAAATCATAAAAAGCGTAACACAGCAAGATTGGCGTACATACGCGCAGCGAGTCATGGTGGTTAGAGATGATCGTCCCTGTAGCCTTTCAGATCAGTTACAAGTTTGTTGAACTGAATTTTAAGTAAGTTCAAACGGTGCAGATCGTTAAAACTGATTTGAGGGTTATTTTATGAGTATAGCCGAATGTATGGGTGGTACCACGCGTAAGCGTCCCTGTGTCGATTGACACAGGGACGCTTTTTTATTTTTTTGATACATAATGATTATTACTGCGATATTAGAGGAGAAACAGTATGAAATATAAAGATACATTAAATCTAGGAAAAACAGGATTTCCCATGCGTGGGTCATTGCCTAAAACAGAACCATTGCGTCAACAAAAATGGTACGATGCCGATTTGTATAAGCAAAGATTATCTCAAAACGAGAAAAAGCCACATTTTAATTTGCATGATGGACCACCATATGCCAATGGAAATATTCATCTCGGTCATGCCTTGAATAAAATCTCCAAAGATATTATTGTGCGCTACAAAAATATGGCTGGTTTTTATGCACCTTATGTTCCTGGGTGGGATACGCATGGTTTGCCTATTGAGCAACAGCTAACTAAGGCAGGGCATGATCGTAAATCAATGCCTAAGGCTGCTTGGCGTAATTTAGCTAAAGACTTTGCTTTGGCTCAAGTCGATAAGCAGCGTAATGACTTTAAACGGTTGGGTATTATGGCAGACTGGCAGCACCCATATATCACGTTACAACCTGAATTTGAAGCCGCACAAGTTCGTGTTTTTGGCGAAATGGCAGGTAAAGGCTATATTTTTAAAGGCTCAAAGCCAGTTTACTGGTCATGGTCATCTGAATCAGCTTTAGCTGAAGCTGAAATTGAATATCACGATATTGATTCAACATCTTTGTACTATGCTAACAGAGTCAAAGATGGTAAAGGTATTTTGGACAATGACACGTATTTTGTTGTTTGGACAACCACGCCATTTACAGTAACAGCATCACGAGGGATTACATTAGGTCCTGACATGTCGTATGCGGTTATTCGACCAGAAGGTGAGACGCGCAAATTTGTTGTGGCAGTTGGTCGTTTAGAAGCTATTGCGCCTAAGTTTGGTTGGACAAATTATGAAACACTGGCAACATATAAGGGACAGGAATTAGACCGCATCACAGCTTATCATCCTTGGGATGAAGCGGCTGAAGAACTTGTTATGAATGCCGACCATGTGACGCTAGATTCTGGTACTGGTTTGGTCCATACAGCACCTGGTTTTGGTGAAGACGATTTTAATGTTGGTAAAACCTATGGTCTCGAAGTCGCTGTGACAGTTGACGAAAAAGGTTACATGACGAAAAGTGCTGGCGCTGATTTTGAAGGCAAGTTTTATGACGATGTTGTCGGTTTAGTAATCAATAAATTAACGGCCGCTAATCTATTTTTAGCCAAAGAAAAAATTACGCATTCTTACCCATTCGATTGGCGTACCAAAAAGCCAATTATCTGGCGTGCAGTGCCGCAATGGTTTGCATCAGTTGAAAAATTCCGTCAAAATATTTTGAATGAATTAGACAATGTGAACTTTTATCCTGAGTGGGGTAAGAAGCGTTTATACAATATGATACGTGATCGAGGTGACTGGGTTATTTCTCGTCAACGCGTGTGGGGCGTGCCATTGCCAATTTTTTATGCCGAAGATCAAACGCCTATTTTAGATCAATCTATAATTAACCATGTGGCAGATTTATTTGAAAAACACGGTTCAAACTATTGGTTTGAACACGAGGCTAAAGATTTATTGCCTGAAGGTTATACGAATGAACATTCACCAAATGGGCTATTCACAAAAGAAGAAGATATTATGGATGTTTGGTTTGACTCTGGTTCATCTTGGGCGGGTGTCATGAACACGCGTGATCAACTTGATTATCCAGCGGATCTCTACTTAGAAGGCTCAGATCAATATCGTGGTTGGTTTAACTCATCTTTGATTACTTCTGTGGCGGCTACTGGACATGCACCATATAAGAATGTGTTATCACAAGGCTTTACATTAGATGGTAAGGGCAATAAGATGTCTAAGTCACTTGGCAATACTATCTCGCCATTAGCTGTTGCTGATCAAATGGGGATTGAAATTTTGCGTCTTTGGACAATTTCTGTTGATACATCGCAAGATATGCCAGTATCAAATGATATTTTGAAACAAGTATCAGAAAGTTATCGTAAAATTCGTAATACGTTGCGCTTCTTAATGGCCAATACTTCTGACTTTAACTATGCAACCGATGCGATTGCTTTTGAAGATAGGGCGGGGCATGATCAATATTTCTCAGTTGTTTTAAATGACTTTGTTAAAGATGTCCGAGCATCATATGATAACTATCAATTTAATGATATTTTTAAGCGCGTCATTAACTTTGTCAATGTTGATTTGTCAGCATTTTACTTGGATATCGCGAAAGATGTTGTTTATGTTGAAGCACCAACTGGCCACGCACGTCGTTCAATGCAAACAGTCTTTTATGATACATTACTAGCCTTGACTAAGTTACTCTTACCAATTTTGCCACATACAGCTGAAGAAGTTTGGGAGTATTTACCAAACGAGAAAACTGAATTTGCCTATTTGTCAGATATGCCTGAAGTGCAAGATTTTGGTGATACACGTGCATTATTGTCACATTGGGCTGACTTTATGTCATTGCGTGATTCCGTGAATAAAGCATTAGAAGAGGCGCGTGCTGCTGAGTTAATCGGTAAAAATGCCGAGGCCGCATTGACATTGTACTTGACACCAGAGCAACAACAATTATTAGCTAATCTCCATGCTGATGTCCGTTTGTTATTAATGGTATCGCAACTGCATATCGAAGATGCTTCTAACGCGTCGGCAATAAAAGATTATGATGGCTTTTTAATTTCAGTACAGCATGCAACGGGTGGTGTTTCACCACGTGATAGAATGTTCCATGAAGATTTAGGCGCCGATCCAGCCTTCCCAGAATTATCAAAACATGAAGCAGAAATTATTCGTGAATTTTATCCCCAAGCTTTGACTGAAGGGTTTGAATAATTTCGACACAACGCAATAACATGGTATTATTGCGTTGTTTTTTTATTTAAATGAAAGCGTTTACATAGTCTTTGGAAAACAGTATAATGAAGGTGTAGCAAATTGATAGTATGACCTAAGGAGAACAAGTATTATGGCAACAAAAACGATTATGTTAGCTTGCGCGGCAGGTATGTCGACTTCATTATTAGTAGCCAATATGCAAAAAGCTGCCGAATCCCAAGGAAAAGATTATGAAATTTTTGCAACATCAACGGCTGATGTTGATGCAAAACTAAATGAAAAACATCCAGATGTCGTTTTACTTGGTCCACAAGTGGCATATATGAAAGAGGAAGTTAAAGGGCAAACTGATAAGGCTGGTATACCGCTTGATGTGATTAATATGATGGATTACGGCATGATGAAAGGTGATAATGTACTTAAAGCAGCAGAAACTTTGATGGGAGTATAGTATGGTAGAAGACGAACGCATGCAAGTCATCATGGGCTTAATTATGCATGGTGGTAACGCCAAATCACAAGCTTTTCAAGCAATTCAACTAGCAAAAGTAGGTGACTTTGATGGTGCAAAAGCTGCCATTGCCCAAGCAGATCAGTCGATTAAAGCAGCTCATGATACGCAAACTGATATGTTGACCAAAGAGGCGCAAGGCGAGCATGCAAAAGTAGATTTATATATGGTTCACGCGCAAGATCACGTTATGAATGGGATTACGTTCCGTGATTTGGCAGTTGAAATGATTGCTATTTATCAAAAGATAACTGATAAATAGGCAAAATAAAAATGGCTTATTACCACTTTATTTCTGGTAAGCGCCATTTTTTTCGTTCTCAAGCTAATTTATACGTTAAATGTTGTGTTATCTAGCCACGCTACGATACAATAGAAGTATTAAAATTTAAGATGGATTAATCACATGACAAATAAAAAAACAGCTTACTACATTGTGACAACTTTGTTTGTTGCTATTGTTCTATTACAGATGCTCATACCATGGCTAGGAATCATGCCATTGGGTGCTTTTATTATTGGCGCAAGTGCTACCATTATACAGTTCACTGTAGCACTGTCAGGTATAATCCTTGGTCCTAAGTATGGCGCAGTCGTGGGTTTCTTTTGGGGCGGTTTATCATTTATTAATGCATTAACACATCCTGGCACGATTGGCTCGTTAATGTTTCAAAATCCGGCGACGGCATTTATTCCGCGTATTTTAGTTGGTTTAGTCATTGGTTGGTTGTTTAATTATTTTTTACGCCAAAGGCCAATAGTGACTCGGACAATTGGTTTAGGCATACTAGGCGTTTTAGCTGCGCTCGTTAACACGGTCGGGGTTGTTATCTTAACCACAATTGGTTTTACTGTGATGCATACGAACTTTACAGGCATTCCCAATCATAATATTTTGAGCTGGTTAATCGGCATTGTATCATTTAATGCCATTTTCGAAATGATTGTTGGCTTTATATTAGTCATGCTCATTGGAAATATATTGTTGCCTATTGCTGAGAGGGCAGGAATTAAGGGGTAAAAAAAGCGACTAGAGCGTGTCTAGTCGCTTTTCTAATGCACTAACCCAGACTCGAACTGGGAGCAAAGACTTAGGAGGTCCCCGTTTTATCCTGTTAAACTATTAGTGCAAGCTATTTTATTATACCGTAAGTCAGTTGAAAAATAAAATGAGACTTGACACATTTTGTTCATTATGTTTTAATAAAAACATCAAATAAAAAAGGGAAAATAACATGGTCAATTCAGCTAAGACAAATGTACAAATTATTATCAGCATTATCATTATTTCGTGATAGGTGCTGACAATTTGTTGAGCCTATCAGATATGATAGGCAGCTGATTTTCATGCAAAAGGCATGCTGCTTAACTTAAGCAGTATGCCTTTTTTATTTTCTAAAGGAAGAGTGAGAATATGGGATTATCATTAGAGCAGCAACAACTAGCACAGAAGTTATACGAGGCCTGGGTGCATAACAAACCATTGCATCGTGACACTTACATCGGTGTGGTGAATGATTTTAAAACAGCCTATGATGTGCAAGACGCTGTTATGGCAAAAAAAAGCGAAGCCACGGCAGGATATAAAGTATCATTAACTTCACCAGAAACACAAGCCATGTTTCATACAGATGCGCCACTTTATGGCGCACAGGTTGCCAGTCGTTTCGTTACCTCGCCTTATACACTCGATTTAACAAAATATAATGAACCACTGGTTGAAGTTGAATTACAATTTACAGCTAAAGCTGATTTAACCCCAGAAATGTCATTAACAGACCTTTTAGCTAACACAACTGTTGCGCCGACTCTGGAAGTACCAGATGCGCGGTTCAAAAACTGGTTTCCTAAGTTAGACAAATTTTTAGTGTTAAGTGATTCAGCAGTCGGTGGTGCTGTTGTTTCCGCTAGGCCACGTGATGGGAAACAAATGACGGTTGATGACTTAGCAACCGTTGAAGCAACGCTTTACCATAATGGCGACAAAGTAGCTTCAGGATTCGGTTCAGAAGTATTAGGGAACCCTTTAGAATCATTACAATGGTTAGTTACAAAACTGGCATCACAAGGTAAATTATTTAAAGCGGGCACGCGTGCTACTACTGGTACATTTTTACTACCGCCAACACTGAGAATAGGCGAGTGGCGCGCGACATTTACCGGCGGCTTTAGTGATGTTGTGTTAAATGTCGTCACGGAGGTGAGCGCTAATGCATGACAAAAAATTAACTTGGCGTGAATTGGTGCTAGTCGCCTCACTTATCTTTGGCATGTTTTTTGGTGCTGGTAATTTAATTTTTCCAGTACAACTTGGTCAACTATCGGGTGGTCATTGGGTATTAGCGACAATTGGCTTTTTAGTAACTGGCACAGTTGTCCCATTTTTAGCCATGCTGGCCGTGAGTGTCACACGTAGTCGTAGTGTTTATGATGTTGCAACGCCCGTAGGCCATTGGTTTGGTCTGGCATTTCTAGTAGCTATTCATTTAACAATTGGGCCATTCTTTGGAACTCCGCGTACGGCTGCAACTGCTTTTTCAATGGGAATCGCACCGTTTATTGCGCCCAAGTATCAAAGTTTGGGTATGTTAATTTTCTCAGCATTATTCTTCGGATTAGCTTATTTTTTAACTGTCAAAGAAACAGGCTTGATGAAGTGGGTTGGCAAGTACTTGAATCCGGTGTTTATGATACTTTTGCTCATCGTCTTATTAATGGCTCTATTTATGCCAATGGGTAACACATCACAAGCTGTTAGTTCAGCCTATCAAAGTCATGCCACCTTTCAGGGTCTATTAGACGGATACAACACGATGGATGGCATTGCCTTGTTAGCTGTGGCTGTTTCTGTTGTTTACGCTGTCAGAGGATTAGGCTTTCGAGACCATCAAGTATCATCTGTTTTAGCAAAAGCAGGCTTGTTAAGCATTGTTGCAGAAGCTATCTTATACACAGCACTTGTTCTATTGGGCGTATCCAGTTTGGGCCAATTTAAAGTTGCGGCAAATGGTGGGGATGCTTTTGCTCAAATTATCGCGCATTATGCAGGTAATTTTGGCACAGCACTAACAGGTGTAGTTGTGACTCTAGCTGTCTTTACGACCGCAATGGGATTATTTGTGTCTTTTGCACAAGATTTACATTTGGCTTTTCCAAAGGTGAGTTATCTATGGTTTTTACGTATTATTGCTTTGGGATCATTTGTCACAGCGAATGCAGGATTAACTAACATTGTGGCTTGGTCTGTACCAGTGTTAATGCTTCTTTATCCTTTTGCATTAGTATTGATTTTATTGTCTTTGACGGGCAAATTTTTCGATAAGTCACCACTAGTTTACCGAAGTGTTGTTGGCTTCGTGGCTATGCCAGCTTTTTTAGATGCTTTAGCTGCTTCTCCCTTCATGTCGAGTCACACCGCACAACAACTTATAGGCGCATATCATCAAGTCGTACCACTATCATCACTTGGTTTTGGTTGGGTTGTACCAGCCTTACTGGGCGCAGTGATGGGCGAAGTATTACTCGGCGCTAGTCGTGTCGCGCAAAGGCAAAATCAAATCATTGAAGGAGACTAATTTAGCATCTGTACTGGTTTCCAGAATAAGTTAATTTTTGTTATAATAGACACAGTAACTAACTTGGAAGGAAGAGCTGTTTGTCAATAATACACAGCTTGAAATAATAATCATGGGAAAATTTGTCGAAATGGATCATCCCCTCATCCAACATAAACTGACAATGATTCGAAACAAAAATGTTGGTACCAAGGATTTTCGTGCATTAGTTGATGAAATTGCAATGTTGATGACTTATGAAGCGAGTCGCGACTTGCAATTAGAAGATGTTGTCGTAGAAACGCCAGTGGCAACAACGACTAAGAAGCAGTTAGCTGGAAAAAAGTTGGCTGTTGTGCCAATTTTACGGGCTGGTTTAGGCATGGTTGATGGCATTGTTCAGTTGATTCCTGCGGCAAAAATAGGCCATATTGGCATGTACCGTGATGAAGAAACATTAGAACCGGTTGAATATTTTATTAAGCTGCCTGAAGATATTGATCAACGTGATGTTTTGCTCGTGGATCCAATGTTGGCAACAGGTGGTTCAGCAAAGGATGCCATTTCGGCATTGAAGAAGCGCGGTGCAAAGCATATCAAATTGATTACACTAGTTTCTGCTCCGGAAGGTGTTAAAGCTGTTCAAGAAGCGCATCCCGATGTTGATATCTATACAGGTTCGCTTGATGAAAAGTTAAATGAGAATGGTTATATTGTCCCAGGTTTGGGGGATGCCGGTGATCGTCTGTTCGGTACGATGTAAAAAAGATAACACAGCTTGTGTTATCTTTTTTTATGAGAATATTCTGATTTTAAATAAAAGTGTTGACATTTTAAATTAACCTATGTATAGTAATACTCATAAAGAAACAGCAAGTAATTGCTCAACAAGGGAGACAGCACATGACTAACACATTCAATAAGCAAGTTAATAACGCACTTCTCCTCAACCTCCTTCTCATCTGAGTCTAGTAGGTTGTTATTTGAGCAAGATCAGCTACTAGACTTTTCGCAAGGTTAGTAGCTGGTTAGGAAAAATACGTGAAAACGTCCTAACGAGCAATCGTTGGGGCGTTTTCTTTGTCTCCAATGATTGCACTGCTCATTTGAAGTGTAAGTAAAGGGAGAAAACATTATGGCACAAAACGCGGTAGCAAATGAACGTCAAATTGACACGGAAAAAATTCAAGAAAAAGTAGGTGAAGCAAAGGAATCAGTTCGAGATTTGGTTTATAACACCTCAGCGGCAGTTTCAAACGCCATTTTAGTAACATTGGGTATGGGCTTGTTGTTACAAACAATCGCTGGTTTTATTCATTGGGCACCAATGGTACAAATGGGGGCAATCACTAAAGTGATGTTGCCAGCAGCTTTTGGAGCCGCAGTTGCATCACAAATGAAAACTAATACAATGGTCATGTTTAGTGCGATGGCAGCGTCAACAGTTGGTGCAAATGCTATATTCTTTAGTAAAACAGCTGTTCAAGGTGTAACAGCCACAGGATTTGCTGGTACACAAGCTGTTGGTTCAACTATTATCACGACTGGACAACCGATATCTGCCGTTATTGCAGCCGTTATTGCTGTTCTGTTCGGTAAATGGTTAAGTGGTAAGACGCCATTAGATATGGTGATTGTCCCAGCGGCAACAACAATTGTGGGTACAGTTAGTGGTTATTACTTGGCAATGGTAACCACACCTGCCTTGGTAGCTATTGGTCACTTCATTGCTTCGAGTGTAGCCATCAACCCAATTATTGGTACGGCTGTAGTAGCCATGGTCTTTGGTGCTTTGACAATGACGCCTGCTTCAGCTGCTGCATTGGCAGTTGCCATTGGCGCGACTGGGGTAACCTCGCCAGAAGCTGCCGGTGCAATTTTAATCGGTACTACTGCTGTGTTTGTTGGTTTTCCAGCCATGTCTTTCCATGAAAATAAAATTGGTGCCACAATTGCACAAGGTATTGTTACACCGAAAATTCAATTTCCAAATTTAACAGAGAACCCAGCACTGATTGTGCCACCAATGATTGGTGCAGCAATTGCGGCGCCCATTGCAACAATGGCATTTCATGTGACGGCCCCATTTGCTATGGCTGGTATTGGCTTTAATTCATTCATTGTCCCCTTGGCATTGGCAGGATCAAATCCCGTTGCTTTTGCTGCTTACATGATTGTTGGGGTTGTCGTGCCGGTGATTGTATCTTTCATCGGTTACCGTGTGATGCGTAAGATGGGTTGGGCAAAGCCAAACCAGTTACATTTGGAAATGATTTAATATAACAAAAAATCTTGGGAGACATATCATGAAAAAAATTATTGCGATTATTGTTGCGTTTGTTGTCGTTGTTGGGGGGGGAATAGGGATTGGCATCGCTAAAAAATCAGCTGATAAATCCAGTACTACCATTAAGATTGGTGGCGTATTTGACACATCAGGTGCCGCGGGGGCTTATGGGCAGGCTGAACAAAAAGGTGCAGACTTTGCTGTTAAACGTATTAATGCTGCTGGTGGCGTTAAGGTTAACGGTAAAACTTATAAGATGCAAATGGTTAACAAAGATAGTAAGTCCGATAATACCGAATCAGCATCAGTGACAACAAACTTGATTAGTAATAACAAGGTAAATGCCATTGTTGGACCCGTGACAACGTCTGCAGTTCAGGCAGCTGTACCAGCAGCGACAAAGGGTAAAACACCCATGATGTCACCAACCGCGGGTGCTGATAATATTACGGTTCAAAAGGATGGTAAGGTACAACCATATGTTTTCCGCGCACAGTTTAAAAATTCATATTTAGGCACTAAAATGGCGCAATTCACAACGGACACAGTGAAGGCTAAAGATGTCGTGATCTTCCAAGATAACTCTTCAGATTATGGTACAGGTATTACTAATGCTTTTAAGAAAGCTTATAAGGGCAATATTGTTGAGACGGATTCATATCAAGCTGGTGACAAAGACTTTCAAGCAATGTTGACTAAGATTAAGAACAAAAAATTCGATGCCATTGTGATTAACGGCTATTATACAGAAGCAGGGGCTATTTTGAAGCAGGCACGAGATATGGGTATTAATGTACCAGTAATTGGACCTGATGGCTTGGGCGATCCAAAGTTGGCAGAAATTGCTGGTAATCAAAATACAAGTAATGTTTACTATGCTGCACACTTTTCAACGCAGGCGCCAGCGACAGATGCTGCAACACCATTCGTAACAGAGTATAAGAAAGCCTATAATCAAGAGCCATCACAATTTACAGCTTTGGCTTACGATGCTGTTTATATGATTAAACAAGCTATTGAAGATGAAAAGTCTACTGACAAAATGAAAATCACTGAAGGATTAGCTAAAATTAAAAACTTCAATGGTGTCACAGGGAAAATGACCATGGATGATTTTCATAATCCTAAAAAGTCAATTGTAATGGTTGGGGTAACAAATGGGAAAGATACCACAGCTACTGTGGTTAAATAAAGGTAAGTGCTTTGTCAAATATCATACAACAACTGATCAACGGTATTATTTTAGGTAGTGTCTATGCATTGCTGGCATTGGGCTATACCATGGTTTATGGCATTATTAAGTTAATTAACTTTGCACATGGCGATGTGTATATGTTAGGCGCTTATTTTGGTTATTTCTTTATTCAAGTCTTGCACCTTAATTTTTTCATTGCTTTAGTGTTATCAATGGCTGTTAGTGCGTTACTTGGTATGTTAATTGAATTCGTAGCCTATCGACCTTTGCGTCATTCACCACGAATTGCTGTCTTAATTTCGGCTTTAGGCGTTTCTTTTTTACTTGAAAATGGTATGAGTTATTTTTACGGCTCTGACAAAAAAGCATTTCCACAAGCAATTCGTACTATCCAATATCATATTGGCAGTTTACAAATTTCAAATATTCAGCTGTTGATTATTTCAACGGCTATCACGTTAATGATTCTTTTAACAATTATTGTGCAAAAAACTAAAATGGGGCGTGCCATGCGTGCTGTGTCTGCTGATCAAGAAGCAGCCATTTTAATGGGCATCGATGTTAACCGAACAATTTCATTTACGTTTGCTATTGGGTCGGCATTGGCCGCTGCTGGTGGGGTGTTGATTGGTCTATATTACAACAATATTGATCCGCTAATGGGGATGACACCAGGTATTAAGGCTTTTGTTGCTGCTGTTTTAGGAGGAATTGGTTTAATTCCGGGCGCAGCTTTAGGAGGATGGTTAATTGGTATCTTAGAAACCATGACGCAGGCTATTGGGCTATCAGACTATAAAGATGCGGTGGTCTATGCTATCTTGATTATTATTCTGCTCTTTAAGCCAACAGGTATTTTGGGTAAAAACAAGCGGGAGAAGGTTTAAACGCATGGATAGAAAACATCTAAAATATACTTTGACTTGGGCACTGCTTATCACGATGCTCTTTGTACTAATTGAATTATTAACTGTATTCGATATTATTGGGCAGTATGGTATCACAACAATTGTGTTAATTGGCATCAATTTAATCGCCGCAGTTGGTCTTAATTTGGTGATTGGCATGTCGGGTCAATTTTCACTGGGTCACGCAGGCTTCATGGCTATCGGTGCTTATGCGACAGCATTAATGACGACAGCATTACCATCAATTTATGGATTTATACTGAGTTTATTAGTTGGCGGCTTAATTAGTGGACTTGTGGCATTGGCTGTCGGTATACCAACGTTAAGGCTACGCGGCGATTATTTAGCTATTGCGACACTAGGGGTCTCAGAAATTATTCGAATCATTATTATTAATATGAAAATCACGCGTGGCCCTGCAGGTATATTTGGCATACCTGCCTTTGTCAATTGGCAGATGGTATTTGTCCTAAGTGTTATAGTAATTATCATTGTGGTCAATTTTGTGCGTAGTACAAGCGGGCAAGCAATTATAGCTGTACGAGATAATGATATTGCAGCAGAGTCATTAGGTATTAATACGACAAAATACAAAGTCATGGCATTCGTAGCCGGGGCAATACTGGCAGCGATTGCAGGTGGCTTACGTGCGAGCTTCATTCAATCAGTATCGCCACAAGATTATACATTTATGCAGAGCATCACTATTCTGATTATTGTTGTGCTTGGTGGTATTGGTTCGATTAGTGGTACCGTGGTAACGGCAATAATATTGGGCGTTCTCGATGTCATTTTACAAAATTTTGGGACACTACGTATGGTTATTTATGCCTTAGTCTTGATTATTGTGATGATTTTTAGACCAAAAGGGTTATTAGGAACCACGGAATTTTCGTTACAAAAGTTGCTATTTGATTCAGGAGGATCACATGACCACAACGATTCTAAAAACGCACGATCTTAGTATTAAATTTGGTGGGGTTACTGCGGTTGATTGTGTCAATATTGAAGCACATGATAATGAGTTGATTGGTTTAATTGGGCCAAATGGTGCCGGCAAAACGACACTATTTAACTTATTAACTGGTGTTTATCAACCAACACACGGCACGGTATCACTTTTTAATGGTGAAAAGTTGGCTCAAGTTAATCACGTGTCAGCTTATAAAAGAGCTCAGTTAGGCATTGCTCGCACATTTCAAAATATTCGTTTATTTAAAACACGTACGGTGATTGAGAATGTTTTAATTGCTATGACAAATCAAACGGCAGCCAAAACAATTCACGCTATTTTTAGAACGCCAAGCTTTTATCAACACGAAGCGAAAAAACGCCAACATGCTATGGCTCTGCTTGACATTTTTAATATGGCACATGTGGCTGATGAATTAGCAAGCAATTTACCTTATGGGCAACAGCGTCGTTTAGAAATCGTTCGCGCATTAGCTACAAATCCAAAAATATTGTTTCTTGATGAACCGGCTGCTGGTATGAATCCACAAGAAACCGCTGCACTAACAGCTTTAATTAAGCAAATTCAACAGCAATTCCAATTAACGATTATTTTAATTGAACACGATATGAATTTGGTCATGACGGTGAGTCAGCGTGTGTATGTTCTAGAATATGGCAAAATCTTAGCAACGGGGACGCCAACAGAAATTCAACAAAATCCAGCAGTGATTAAAGCTTATTTGGGGGACGATATGCCATGACACAATTACTAACAGTTAATAATTTAAGTGTCAATTATGGTGCAATCAAAGCAGTCCAAGGTGTCAGCTTGTCAGTTAATCGTGGTGAAATTGTGACATTGATTGGGGCAAATGGTGCTGGGAAAAGTACAATTTTGCGAACAATAGCTGGGCTCGAAAAAGTAGCTAGTGGCCTTATTACTTTTGAAAATCAAGGGTTCAATCGTATGCCCTCTGATAAACGTGTCCAAAATGGTGTTGTGTTAGTGCCTGAAGGTAGACGTGTTTTTCCAGGAATGACGGTACAAGAAAATCTCCAATTAGGTGCATTTTCAGTCAAAGATAAACATCAAGTACATGCCGCCTTTGATACTGTGTATGAACAATTTCCCATTTTAAAAGCGCGTTTAAATCAGGATGCTGCAACATTATCAGGTGGCGAGCAACAAATGCTGGCTATTGGCCGTGCCCTGATGGCTAATCCAAAGATGATTTTATTGGATGAACCATCTATGGGCCTGGCACCGTTATATATTCAAAAAATATTTGATATTATTGAAAATATACGTAACCGTGGTGTCACAGTGCTAGTTATTGAACAAAATGCAGCACAAGCACTACGCATTGCTGATAGGGGATATGTTATAGAAAGTGGTAAAATTATTGCCACGGATACCGGAGAAGCTTTATTAGTATCTGATGATGTGAAACGCGCTTATTTAGGTAGTGACGTTTTAATTAAATGAAACGTTTGACATTAAAATCTTTTATTGGTATCATAAAAATAACTTAGAAGAGATGATACTTATTATTATGGTAGCAAAAGAGAGCCGATAATTGCTGAGATAAAGGCCTGCCTGGATAAGTTGATGGTCTTGGAGTGTCATTGTCGTGAGCAAATCCCCGGTACAAGGTTTGGGATAAGGTTAGCGATTATCGGTTCAGCGCGATATAGCTCCATTTAATTCAGCAATTAAAATGTGTCAGAATACATTGCATTGCTGTTTTTCAAAGGTGTGTTCTGAACACATAAATAACGGGTGGTACCACGAATCATCATCGTCCCGCAGTCTAATGATATTTAGATTGCGGGGCTTTTTTTAGCAATGACATGTGTAACATTAAGGGGGAAATTATGGCGACAACATTAAAAAGAACAATGCGGACTAGACATATTCAAATGATTGGTCTAGCAAGCGGTATTGGCACAGGATTATTCTTGTCATCTGCCTATACAATTCATACAGCTGGGGCACTTGGCACAATTATTGCTTACAGTATTGGCGCTTTATTAGTGTATTTGGTGATGTTGAGTGTTGCAGAGTTATCTATTGCAATGCCAGCTACTGGCGCCTTTCATTATCATGCGCAGCAGTTAATTGGTCCAGCGACAGGATTTTTTGTAGCGATTGCTTACTGGCTAACTTGGACAATTGCCTTAGGTTCAGAATTTACAGCGGCTGGTATTATCATGCAAAGGTGGTTGCCTCATTTACCAGTTTGGTCTTTTTCTGGTCTATTTTTGCTGGTGATTTTATTAAGTAACTTTTTTTCTGCTCGCATCTTCGGTGAGAGTGAGTATTGGCTAGCGGCAATAAAAGTCGTGGCTATTGTTATCTTTTTGCTTGTTGGTGTCTTGATTCTGACCGGAATAATTCATTCACCACGTACGGCTTCTGCCGGCTTTCAAAACATTTTAAGTCATGGTGCTTTTCCAAATGGTATATGGGCCGTATTCACCACGATATTGGCTGTTAATTTTGCTTTTAGTGGCACGGAATTAATGGGTATCACAGCTGGTGAAGTCGAAAATCCTGAAAAAGCGATTCCTAAAGCCATTAAAGCAGTCTGGTGGCGGCAAATTATTTTCTTCATTGGCAGCATTGTTATTTTAGCAGCGGTTATTCCTTACGAAAAGGCTGGTGTGACTGAGAGTCCCTTTGTGACAGTTTTTAGTATGGCTGGTATTCCGTATGCAGCAGACATCATGAACTTTGTGATTTTGACAGGAATTTTATCTATGGCGAACTCAGGGTTATATGCTTCAACACGAATGCTATGGTCTTTAGGACATGAAGGGCTTATTTCATCAAAATTTACAGTAACTAATAAACATGGAATACCACAATTAGCTTTATTTGTGAGCTTACTTGGTGGAGTCTTGGCATTAGGATCAAGCTTTATGGCTGCTGGACAACTGTATTTGATTTTAGTGGAAGTCTCTGGCTTAGCAGTTGTCTTTGTTTGGATTGCGATTAGTTGGTCTCACTACCAGTATTATCTTAAATTAAAAAAAGCACACCAGTTAAACCAATTGCGATACCCAAAGTGGGCTTATCCAATCTTACCGCTAGCTGGATTTGCTGGATCATCATTATCAGTCATATTAGTCATATTTGACCCAGCGCAACGCATGGCACTATTGTGGTCGATACCGTTCATACTATTAGTGTATGGATATTATGCATTGAGATTTAAACTATTGAACAAATATCAACACAAACGCATTAAAATATCACAGGAGAGACAAGTTCATGACAAAGTTTAGTGAGTTATTATTTCAAGGACCAGTAATTTTAGATGGTGGTTTGGGAAGTGAAATTGACAAGCAACATATTGCTGTGGCCAATAATTTATGGTCTGCTTCTGCACTAATACAGGCACCCAATCTTGTGCGTGATATACATCAATCATATTTTAATGCAGGAGCACAAATTGCTATTGTCGATACGTACCAAGCACACCCACAGACATTTGTGGATTCGGGCCTATCAGAAAATGAAGCCTATGAACTCATTGATTTAGCTGTTGCATTGGCACGAGATGGTTTGAAAAAATCAGAGAAATCATCAGGTATCATTGCTGGTTCAGTGGGACCTTATGGGGCGTATCTAGCCAATGGGGCTGAATATACCGGTGATTATGACCTCTCAATCCAGGCATATCAGGCATTTCATAGACAGCGAATAAAGCGCTTAGTGCACAATAATGTCGATATATTGGCTTTAGAAACTATGCCTAACTTTAAAGAAGCTCAAGCGATAGCGCTATTGTTACAAAACGAATTTCCTGAGGTTGAAGCCTATTTATCATTTGCTACCGAAGCAGGAGATTATTTGTGGGATGGCACACGTTTAGCACATGCTGTAGCTTATTTTAATCAATTCGAGCAAATTAAGGCCATTGGCATCAATTGTACAGCACCAGATAACATTTTACCTGCCATCACGCGAATCAAACCCAATACGGATAAAAAAGTAATTGTTTATCCTAATGCTGGTGAAGTGTATAATCCAGAAACAAAACGCTGGGTGACTAATAACGAACCAATTAACTGGCGACGATTGGTGCCGTTGTGGCAACATGCTGGTGCTGACATCATTGGCGGTTGTTGCCGAACAAGTCCGGAAGATATTCGTGAAATTCACGACATTTTACAAAAGCAATAAAGCCATCATGTTGCGTAAAAAAGCCTGAAAAGAGTCACGCTCTTTTCAGGCCTTTTTACGTCGTTAATGCGCACAGCGTTAGCTTTTGCGTTTAGTGACGACAATAAGTTAGTTTGTAATTTTCTGATTGGCCGGGTAGCCATTTAAAACGCGTCAGTGGATTAGATTTTGTCCCCCATATATCGAGTAACGCGGCAATCGCAATATGAACTGGTGCTTGGGAGTCAAAGGTTACAGTCAGTTGATTATAAATACCGTCAGGACGAATGTTAGGCTTCACGGAAAGTAATTTTTTGGTATTATGTGTAGTGAGGTATCGACCAGCCATAAAATTGCCAGAGATTAGCCAGCCAAGTTGACGAACATAGACAAGATCGCCAAGATGACCGAGGGTGAAACTAATCGAGCCAACTGTGTGTCCACGATAGCGTAATGAAAAGCGTGGTAACATGCCATAAGAAGTTTGTTGAATACGCACTAAAACACGACCGGACATATCCTGAACATGCAATTCATCATGTTTTTTCCCTGTACGGCCAGATACTAAATAACTTGCTTGAAAGTTTTCATCAAACACGATATTGACGCCGTCATCAATGCTATGCCGTTGTCTTAAATAATATTTTGTCATGATCGCCTCTTGCACTCATTTTAACATGAAAGTAGTCAAATTATGCCATTATCTCATACAACTTGGGCACCTTATATTAATGCCAAGTTAACACCTGAACAAATTAATAATATTAAGCAGTTTTTAGATGTGCAATATCAGGAGCAATCCATATTTCCACCAAAAGAAAAAGTCTTTGCTGCCTTGTCAATGACGTCGCTTGATCATACAAAAGTTGTGATCATGGGGCAGGATCCTTATCATGGCTTAGGGCAGGCACAAGGGCTCAGCTTTTCTGTACCAGACGCTGTACCTGCACCACCATCATTGCAAAATATTTTAAAAGAATTAGCAACTGATATTGGGCCGCGTGCTTCACATGACTTAACATCGTGGGCTAAACAAGGGGTCTTACTTTTAAATGCGGTGTTGACTGTTCCTGAAGGCCAGGCTAACGCGCATGCTGGCTTAGTTTGGGAGCCGTTAACAGATGCTATTATTCAAGCTGTATCTGACGCAGGCGAGCCAACCGTATTCATTTTATGGGGAAAATTTGCGCAGTCAAAACGACAGTATATTGATGAGTCAAAACACTTAGTACTGGCGGCGGCCCATCCGAGTCCATTATCAGCATATCGTGGTTTTTTTGGTAGCCATCCGTTTTCCAAAGCAAACCAATTTTTAACGCAAAATGGGCGCGACAGTATCCACTGGTTAGAGTGAGTGAATAAAATCACAAAATGTAGTAAAATCACAGACAAATGGCATGTGTTCTGTTACAATGAAGTTGTAAATTAAAAACAGTGTTTGTTTGAACACGCTGGAGGGAATGCTTGTGGTGGAATTATTTGAACAATTGAAGGGGAAAATTAGCGGTCAAAACAAAGTGATTGTTTTTCCTGAGGGTGAAGATGTTCGTATTCAGGGCGCAGCGGTGCGTTTGGCTGCTGAAGGCCTAATTAAGCCAATTTTGTTGGGCGCACAAAAGGCTATTGAAGCAACAGCGGTTGCCAATAACTATGATTTATCGGACTTAGTAATCATTGATCCAGCAACATATGATGAAAAAGCGCTTGCCAAATTAAATGCCGCCTTAGTTGACCGTCGCAAAGGAAAAACTGATGCAGAAACGGCAGCAAAGTGGTTGGCTGATGTTAATTACTTCGGCACAATGCTGGTTTACACTGGTCAAGCTGACGGCATGGTTTCGGGTGCCACACATCCAACCGGTGATACAGTTCGGCCGGCATTACAAATTATTAAAACAGCGCCAGGCTCGTCACGTATTTCAGGTGCCTTTATTATGCAAAAAGGTGAGGCACGTTATGTATTCTCTGATGCAGCTATTAATATAGATGTTGATGCAGAAACAATGGCTGAAATTGCTGTACAATCAGCCAAAACTGCACAAGTCTTTGACATTGAACCAAAAGTGGCCATGTTATCATTTTCAACTAAAGGCTCTGCAAAATCACCACTAGTCGATAAGGTTGCAGAAGCTACGGCTATAGCTAAAAAACTGGCACCTGATTTAGCTGATAGTATCGATGGTGAGTTACAATTTGATGCGGCTTTTGTAGCTTCTGTTGGTGAGGCAAAGGCACCAAACTCAAAAGTTGCTGGCCATGCCAACACATTTATTTTCCCAAGTTTAGAGGCTGGTAATATTGGTTATAAAATTGCGCAACGTCTAGGCGGTTTTGAAGCAATTGGGCCTATTTTGCAAGGACTAGCCAAGCCAGTTTCTGACTTGTCACGTGGCGCAAATGAAGAGGATGTGTACAAAGTTGCAATTATTACAGCAGCACAGGCATTAGTATAAAGCACAAATAAAAAACACTGAGATTCGCTCAGTGTTTTTTATTTGTAATCAACAGCGCAGGGTGGTTATTTTTAGTGGTTAATATTGATTGCTTATCTTTTTGTAATTCTGATAAGAGACGCTTAGCGTCACTATCAGACAATTCTTGATGATAGGCACCAATTGTGAGAAAATAGCGGTCAGCCATATCATAGAATTGGATTGAGGCAGAGACACCGGGTTTTTGGCGTAATTTATCTTGAATAGTTTGGACTGTTATCATTTGTTGGACGCTTTTATTATTCGAATTGTGCATCGTATAATTTCTTATAAATACCTTTATTTTTTAGTAGTGTATCGTGAGTACCGGATTCAGCTACTTGACCCTCATCCATCACAATAATTTGATTAGCTTTATGAACAGTACTCAGACGATGTGCAATCACAATAGAAGTTTTGGTGACCATTAGATTATCTAATGCATGCTGAATGGCCTTTTCAGATTCATTATCTAGTGCCGCGGTTGCTTCATCTAAAATGACAATTGGTGCATCCTTTAACAAGGCGCGTGCAATGGACAGTCGTTGCTTTTGCCCACCTGAAAGTTTAATACCACGTTCGCCAACGGGCGTGTCTAGCTGTTGTGGTAATTGTGAGATAAAACTGGCAATGTCAGCTAATTCAGCAGCTCGCCAAATAGCTGCTGCGTCGGTTGGTTGACTGCCATAGGTAATGTTATCACCGATTGTGCCATCAATAATTGTAACCTCTTGGCTCACTACGGCAATATTTTGACGTAAATCTTTTAGGGCAAATGACTTTATATTTATATTATCAAAAGTAATGTGCCCGCTAGAGCAATCATATAAACGTGTCAGTAATTTGACAATAGTTGATTTTCCGGAACCGGATCGGCCAACTAATGCAGTAGTTTGACCAACTGGTATAGTCAGAGATACATTTTTTAAAGCGTAATCAGTACCTGATTGATAATCAAAGTTAACATCATGAAGTTGAATACTGGTAGAAAGCGGCAGTGGAAATGGCGCCGGTTGCGTAATTTCTGTAATCGTCGGCGTATAGCTTAGGATATTTTTAATGCGATCATAGGATACTTGTGCTGTTTGGAAGACGTTCATGAGCATTGAAAATGAACGAATAGGATCTTGTAACATAGTAACGTAGGCTAGATAAGCCACTAAGTCACCAATAGTCATCTGATGGTTCATCACTAATAAGGCACCGAACAATAGTACGGTAGCTGTACCAATGGTATTGATTAAGGTAACCAACGGTTGAAAAATAGCTTGCCACTTAGTTGCAGTATGGGAGTATGTGTTGGATTCGTTGGCGATGGATTCAAATTTTTGCGTTTCGGGTATTTCAGTAGTATACGATTTAATGAGTTCAATTTCGGTGAGTGTTGCTTGTAGTTGATTATTAATTTTACTTTGGGCGGTACGAACATTGGCAAATGACTCGCGAATCCGCGTCCGGAAAAACCGTATCGTAATGAATAGAATAGGAAAAGTCACAGACACTAGTGCTGCCAACTGCCAATTTTGCCAAAATAAGAAGCATAATACGCCGACAAAAGTAAATAAATTACCAATAATGCCAAAAGTATTCGCACTGATTAACATTTGTAGGTTGCTAATATCGCTAGTGAGTCTGACCATTAAATCACCAGTCTTAGTATCTTGAAAAAAAGCATAGTCTTGCTTTAAAATAAATTGGTAAGTTTTAATACGTAATTCAGTAATGGCGCGTTGTGATAACATTTGCATCATATAAGTTGAGGCAAATGTTATTATGCCAAGTAAAATTGTCGTCAAAATTAATAACGTAACATTGCGGTACAGCTCAGTTGTGATTGAATGTGGTAGGGCATGATCAATAATATTTTTTGTAAACTGTGGCACAACAAAATTTAAGCCAGCCATCATCGTCAAAAGCGCAACGTTAAGGGCTACAAGACCACGGCGCTTTAAAACGGACCCGAATACAAAACGAATCATTTCGCTAGTTGTGGTGTCAGAGGCTGCTAGTTGTTCTTTAATTTGAGAGGGGCTCATTCGCCCAGGTCCATTTATCATAATGGCATTATTATACGCTAATTACGTTATAAATGTTTTTTTAATGTTTGAGGCTAGTTAAAATAATATAGCTTCCATATAGTAATAAACCTGTTAGATAAAGCCAACCAATGATACGCCACCATTTGATGTGGCGCTTTACAGTAGGTCGTCGTCCCATATTACAATACTCCGATTGTTATTTTATCCTAATATAATCTGATTATATGACGACTGTGTAACAATAAGGGATTGTTTAGAAAATAATATGTTTTTTTAATATTTCTTAATAAAAAGGCAGCTTGATTTAACAAGCTGCCTTTTTATAATGATGCCGCTGACAGGAATCGAACCTGCACGAGATTGCTCTCATACCGACCTGAACGGTACGCGTCTGCCAGTTCCGCCACAGCGGCATTACTCATTCATTATACTAAAAAAAGTATTAAAATAAAAGATTGACTTTAATTAAAGATATAGTAACATGAAAATAGTGACTTGAATTGCAATAAAGTTTGTTTTTTTGTTCTAAAATTGATTTTATTTTAGCTTTTTTGCGAATTATTGTCATTATTCAGCTGTTTTTTTTCTAAATGTTCGTTAAATTGTTGACGTCTATTTTGAAAATTGTTTTTTATTAAGGAAGGATGTGCGCTAGCACGAAATTATGGCAAAAACTTATAATTTTTCTGCGGGTCCTGGTGTTTTGCCAGATGAAGTCATTACCCAGATTAAGCAAGAATTCGAACGTAACGAACACACACATATGAGTATTATTGAAATATCTCATCGATCCGCACAATTTCAAGCCATAGTTACCGAAGCTGAGCAAAAGTTGCGTGAGTTAATGGCTATTCCAGAAGACTATGCCGTTATATTTTTGCAAGGCGGTGGGTCAACGCAGTTTGAGATGATTCCACTTAATTTTGCAACAAATCAGTCACATATTGCCATTCTTGATTCGGGCAACTTTGCAGCTAAAGCAAGTGAAGCAGCAGAAATGTTAGGGAAACAAGCCACAGTATTGAACAGTACAAAGGGAATAAATTATCAAAAACTACCAATTTTACCCGAACATTTCGACCCTGAACTTTACGATTATTTGCATATTGTAACTAATAACACTATCGAAGGCACAACATTTCATCAGGACAATTTGCCAAGTACAACAGGCCGACTTGTAGCCGATATGAGTTCCAATATTTTAGCTGAACCCTATGATATTAACGCATTTGATGCTGTCTTTGCTGGTGGTCAAAAAAATCTTGGCCCAGCTGGTGTGACAGTTGCCATCATTAAAAAAGACTGGTTAGCACAGCAAGATGTACGTCATGTTGGACCGATGATGCGCTATCAAAATCATATTGACAAACAATCCATGTATAACACATCACCAGTGTTTTCAATTTATGCGCTTAACCTTGTATTGGATTGGGTTGTTGCGCAAGGCGGTGTCACTGAAATGCATCGGCGCAATCTAGCAAAAGCCCACAAACTCTACGCCTTCTTAGACCAGTCGGATTTTTATACAGCTCCGGTTGAAACAACTGCACGTTCATTAACCAACGTGGTATTTACCACAGGCGATTTGACACGCGACAAAATGATTGCTAAGCGTGCTGAGTCAGAAGGACTATTTAATTTGAATGGTCACCGCTCAGTTGGTGGCTTTAGAGCATCTCTGTATAATGCACAATCTATGGCAGCTGTTGACGCATTGATAACATTTTTGAAGAAAGTTGAAAAAGAGCAAGTATGACAAATATTAAAACATATAATGCCATTAGTGCAAAAGGCTTAAACTATTTAACAACTCATGGCTATGAAATTGATACCACTGAAGAGCCGAAAGCGATTCTGTTACGTTCTCAAAATTTGCATCAGGAAACTATTGCTGATAGCGTGCGTGCAGTTGTCCGTGCTGGCGCCGGCTTTAATAATATTCCCGTTGATGAGTTGTCAAAACGCGGTATTGTTGTCTTTAATACACCAGGTGGCAATGCTAATGCTGTGAAAGAATTAACTATTGCGTCATTGATTTTAGCTGCCCGACCAGTAGTTGGCGCTATTGGTTTTGCTAATGAGACACGCGGTGGAGATGTGTCATTGCGAACAGAAGTGAATAAAGGTGGTTATCGCGGTACAGAATTAGCAGGCAAAACATTAGGGGTTATTGGTTTAGGTAATGTGGGTTCGAAAGTTGCAAATACGGCTTTAGCATTAGATATGGATGTTATTGGCTATGACCCTGGTTTGAACGCCAATACAGCTTGGCGTATTGACCGGCATATTGCACATGCTAAAAGTGTTGATGAAGTGTTGCAACAATCAGATTATGTTACAGTTCACATCCCACTAACTGAAAAAAACAAATTCTTTATTGCTGCTGATAGCCTTTCAAAAATGAAGCCCGGCGCTGCGTTACTGAATATGTCTCGTGGCGGAATTGTCGATGATTTGGCAGCTAAAGCGGCATTGGATCAAGATAAGTTACGTGTCTACATTACAGACTTTGCCGATGAAGCCTTATTCGATCATCCCAAAGTGATTATTACGCCACATATTGGTGGGTCTACTGTAGAAGCAGAAGATACTAGTGCTTTAATGGCTGCTCGCCAATTAGACACATACTTAACAACAGGGAATATTGTCAATTCAGTTAATTACCCGGATATTAATGAGCCGTTTGTAACAAAATACCGCGTGGGCATTATCCATGAAAATGTTCCTAATATGATTAGCCAAATTTCAAAGTTTTTTGGTGACAATGGGATTAACATCGAGCAATTAAGTAATCGTGCTGTTGGCGCTTACGCCTATACGTTGGTTGCAATTAACGATTTCACAGATGAACAACAAGCGTATGTTAAGACTGCTTTGGATGAGATTCCACATGTTATTTTGACACGACGCTACTTGAATGAAGATTATTGAGGAGTAAAATGATGAAAGATTTACAAGAAGCAGCAATAATCAAACTAGCAGAACGTGGTGTGACCATTGATGATATAGCCGATGGTACACGCATATTTCTGTCAGAAAAGTATAAAGATGCTGTTGACGACACGACATTGATGTCATCCATTGCAAAAGTGTTGCACAAGGACGAAGTAGCTGACATCATTTTGACAGCGCTTTATCTTGATGAACAAGCTGAAACAATGCCAGATAGTCAACCTCTAAAAGCACGGTTACAGCGTGATGCGAATGGACACAATGTTGATGAAATTTTAGCTATTGCGATTACCCAACAGTTTTCAGCAGCAGCAACAGTCCATTATGGTCTATTAGATGATCTTAAGCCAGGATTAATTGGCGAAATTAATGATCGAACCGATACGATTAATGTTTACCTAGATGATATTCTAGCTGCTCTAATTGCAAGTGCTGCGATGACATATCTGGAACTGCTTGGTGGTAATACTTATTAAGTTGATTTCAAAAATAATAAAGTAGCAAAGGCTTTTTGTGTTAAATTTATCACTAAAACTAGTCATTGTTACTTTTTTTTGTTAAAATTAAAATTATATTGACAATTTCAAGGAGATGTTAACATGTCAGGACATAGTAAGTGGCATAACATCCAGGGCCGAAAAAATGCCCAAGATGCTAAGCGTGGTAAAATTTTCCAAAAACTAGCACATGATTTATATGTGGCTGCAAAAGCTGGTGGCGCCGACCCAGAAATGAACGCTTCGTTGCGTTTAGTTGTTGAAAAGGCTAAATCTGCTAATATGCCAAAAGACAATATCCAACGTGCGTTAGATAAGGCTTCAGGTGCTGGTGGCCAAAAGTTTGAAGAAGTAACTTATGAAGGTTATGGGACAGCTGGTGTAGCCATTTTGGTTGAAACATCAACTGACAATATCAATCGTACAGTATCAAGTATTCGTAACTCATTTAAGCATTTTGGCGGTGCTTTAGGAACGACAGGTTCAGTCGCATTTCAATTTGATCGCAAGGGCTATTTGGCTATTAATCGTACGGATTTTCCTGATCTTGACGAAGACACGGTGCTAGAAGCCGCATTGGAAGCTGGCGCGGAGGATGTACAGACACAAGATGAAGTGTTTGAAATTTATACAACGCCAGCTGATTTTCAAACTGTTGAAGCTGCTTTGACAGCTGATGGTTATGTTTTTGAAGAAGCAGAAGTAACGATGATTGCACAAAATCCAGCTGAAATTTCTGATGACGATCGTGACAAGCTTGATAAGCTAGTCGATGAGTTAGAAGAAAACGAAGATGTTTTGGCAGTTTATACAACGGCTGATTGATTCGTATATAAAAAGCACTATCTTGATCAAGATAGTGCTTTTTATTATGACCGTGCTTGTGCAGCTTTAATTAATTGCTGTGCAAACGCATTGAGTGTCAGTGTATCTTTTTCGTCTGGTCTGAGGTTAATTTTAACCCCTTCAGCACCTTTAATGGCATGCGTCTTAGCAAATTGGGCTTCGAATTTTGGAACGGCAACGCAGAAATCATCCAAGTAATAGGTGTCTCCAGAACCTGCAACGCCATAAATGACATTATCTAAATCAACATCGGCTAATTCTTCAAAGAAGTCTAAGCCCTCATCAGGTAATGAACCATTATCATAGGTGTAGGGCACAACGACAGCAATATCACTTTCTGCTAACTCTTCTACCTCAGTCTGTGATATTTCTGTTTTTTTGACAGTCACATGGGCAGCTCTTAAGGCCGTGATGATAACATCAGCGACATCCTCATTGTTTCCGGTGATTGTTGCATAAACAACGTGTGCATTCATAACTTATCGTTGACCATACATCGTTTGTTATGGCCATCCTCCCATTAATATATTACTTTCCATTATAAGGCAAGATGACTTAAAAAAGTATCATCATACTTCGTGAAACAAAACACGAAATGTGACGGTTTGTTGACAAAACTATAAAAAGGCTTTACAGCGCCTATTCAAGGCCTTAATATAAGGAATGGAAAAATAACATAAAAAACCGCGACTTCTTGATAGATTTGCGACCGCTTAGGAGATTACAAATGATACACCAGTTGTTGGCTGAGTTCATGGGCACAGCCCTAATGATCATTTTTGGTGTTGGCGTACACGCTGACGAGGTATTAAACCGGACGAAATATCACGGTTCAGGGCATATTTTTGCGATTACGACTTGGGGATTTGGTATCACAATTGTGCTATTTGTATTTGGGGATGTGTTTATTAATCCAGCAATGGCGATGGTTCAGCTGGTATTGGGCAAAATAGATATAACTTATTTTTTAATTGTTAGTGTGGTCGAAGTGTTAGGGGGAATTGCGGGTTCTTTAATTGTTTACGTGATGTATGCTGACCAATTTAAATTATCAGAAAAAGATATTGATCCAGTCATTGTCCGCAATATTTTCTCAACTGCGCCAGCTATTCGCAACCTACCACGTAATTTCTTTGTGGAAGCTTTTGCGACATTTGTGTTTTTGACTAGTATTCTAGCCATTTCAGCAAGAGCAGGTCATGTACCAGGAATGGTGCCATTAGCCATTGGTTTTCTTGTTTGGGCAGTTGGCATGGGAATGGGTGGCACAACTGGCTTTGCAATGAATCTAGCGCGAGATATGGGGCCGCGTTTGGCCTATGCCATGTTACCATGGCAAAATCGCGCAGATGCTGATTTTAAGTATGGTGTCTTGGTACCAGGACTAGCACCTTTTGTTGGTGCCATTTTTGCAGCACTGTTTTCAAAATATTATCTAGGTCTCTAGTGAGACCTTTTTATTTACAATTCAGTGGACCTGTTTGTACTTGAATTTTGCCGTCCCTTCGTTATAATTAAAGTATTAATTTATTTTTTAGAGAGAAGATATTATGACACTAACAAAACAGCAGTATGATGCATTAAAAACGGCTTTTGACAATGGTATTTTAGATCATGATGCAGTGGCTAAGGAAGCATTAGCGCTTGTATTAACAGAAATCAACCCAAAGTAATTGTTGCACAACGGTGTGAACAGTGCTAAAATAATCACAATAACGTTGATAAGGACAACTGGACTGTTTGCAATTTTTAAGAGAATCCATGTTTGGTGAAAATGGGTAATTTGCACGGAAAAGACTACCTTTGAGTAGTGGTAAGTAAGTTTTGAAAACCATTCGGGTGACACCGTTAGCTGTCATTTAAGTCGCACTTTATGTGCTAAACTTGGGTGGTACCACGGTGAAACGTCCCTTTGAGTCGCATGACTCAAGGGGACGTTTTTGTTTTTATAAATGTCAGAAACGTTTGCATTAAAACAAACGTCAAATGAAAGGAATATTGTTAATATGTCAGAAATTAGTCTTACTTTTCCAGATGGTGCCGTTAAAGTTTTTCCCGAGGGGACGACACCTTTAGCTGTTGCAGAAAGTATATCAAAGTCATTAGCCAAAAAATCTGTATCGGCTAAGTTGCATGGGGCTTATGTGGGTATGCACGACATGATACCAGCATCAGGCGATTTCCAATTAATTACGACTAGTGATGATGAAGCAATATCATTATTGCGTCATGCTGCTTCACATTTATTGGCACAAGCCTTGAAGCGGATACCAAAGTTTGCTAATATGCATTTTGGTGTCGGACCATTTATTGACAATGGTTTCTATTATGACACTGACAATGGGGCTGGTAACCAGGTTTCTGTGGAGGATTTCCCTGAAATCGAAGCTATGATGCATAAAATAGTTAAAGAAGATTTGCCAATCGTATCACGTGAAATTACCCGTGAAGAAGCGTTAAGCATGTTTGCGGAAGATCCTTATAAAATTGCGTTAATCTCTGATTTGCCAGAAGATGAAAAAATTACGATTGCGGTTCAAGGGGATCATATCGAATTGGATAAAGGGGGCCTGGTGCCATCTACTGGCTGGATTAAGCATTTTAAGTTGACTTCTGTTGCTGGTGCCTACTGGCGTGGAAAATCATCCAATCCGATGATGCAAAGAATCTACGGTGTTGCTGAATGGAAGCAAGCAGATGTTGATGCTGAAATTCAACGACGCGAAGAGGCAAAAGAACGCGATCATCGTACGATTGGGCGTGACATGGATTTGTTCTTTACTAGTCAAGAAGTCGGCTCTGGCTTGCCCGTTTGGTTACCAAACGGTGCAACGATTCGCCGTCAGGTAGAACGCTATATCATTGATAAAGAATTAGCTAATGGTTATCAGCATGTGTACACACCAGTTTTGTCAAATTTGAACTTATACAAAACTTCAGGCCATTGGGATCATTATCGTGAAGATATGTTCCCACCAATGGACATGGGCGAGGGAGAATTTTTAGAATTACGACCAATGAATTGCCCATCACATATCATGGTTTTCAATCATAAGCCACGATCATACCGTGAGTTACCAATACGTATTGCCGAATTAGGCATGATGCATCGTTATGAAAAGTCAGGTGCTTTAACAGGGCTATCACGTGTTCGCGAAATGACGCTTAACGATGGTCATACATTTGTTGAACCAGAAAAGCTTGAAGAAGAATTTAAATCAATTTTGACGATGATGATGGGCGTTTATCGTGACTTCAATATCACTGACTATCGTTTCCGCTTGTCTTATCGTGATCCTGAAAATACTGAAAAATATTTTGATGATGACGATATGTGGGAAAAATCTCAAGCACAGTTGAAACGTGCCATGGACGATTTGAAATTGGATTACTATGAAGCAGAAGGTGAAGCTGCTTTCTACGGACCAAAGTTAGATGTTCAAACGAAAACAGCTTTGGGCAGTGAAGAAACGATGTCTACTATTCAATTAGACTTCCTATTGCCAGAACGATTTAATTTGACATATATTGGCGCAGATGGCCAAGACAATCATCGCCCTGTGATGCTCCATCGTGGTATTGTTGGAACGATGGAACGTTTCACAGCGTACCTTATTGAAATGTATAAGGGCGCTTTCCCAACATGGTTATCACCATTACAAGTGCAAATTATTCCGGTTAACCTTGGTGCTCATGGCGATTATGCTAATGACATTCAAGCACAGCTACAAGCTGCGGGACTTAGAGCACACGTTGAAACAAAAGATGCTAAAATGGGTTATTTGATTCGTGAAGCACAAACTAATAAAATCCCATATACATTAGTATTAGGTGATTCGGAAGTTGACGGACAGACAGTTACAGTACGTAAGTACGGTGAAGAAAAAACAAGAACAATGCGTTTTGCAGATTTCCAAAGTGAAATTCTAGCTGATGTTGCCAATTACTCACGTCCAGTAAATGACTAACTAATTGATTTGTAAAGCATTGAACACAAAGTCGTTCAGTGCTTTGTACATAGTGTGTTAAACGTTAATTGTAGTATAAAGAGGAGATATTTTTTTATGTCAGAAACAACAGAAGACAATGGTCAACCTGCCAAACGAGGTTTACAAAATCGGCATGTGCAGCTTATTGCTATTGGCGGTACTATTGGGACTGGGCTATTTATGGGGGCAGGGAATTCCATTCATTATGCTGGCCCAGCAATATTACTAGTCTATTTGACCATTGGTTTATTCATGTTTGTGATGATGCGGGCGGTTGGTGAATTACTTTATGCCGACCCTACCCAACATACATTTATTACTTTTATAACGAGATATATCGGCAATCGTACCGGCTTTTTTGCGCGTTGGTCTTATTGGCTAACGATTGTCTTCATGGGCATGGCGGAATTAACAGCTGTTGCTAAATATATTCAATATTGGCTGCCAGGTATGCCCAGTTGGCTTATTCAAATTATCATGCTTGTAGTACTAACAAGTGTTAATTTAGTTGCCGTGGCACTTTACGGCGAAACTGAGTTCTGGTTTGCTATGATCAAAATTGTTGCCATACTTGCTTTGATTGTGACTGGTATCATTATGGCATTAACAGGTTTTAAGACCCCAGTGGGCGATGTTGCGTTTAGTAATGTCTGGCAACATTTGTCGCTTTTCCCAAACGGCGTTGGTAATTTTATTAATGCCTTTCAAATGGTCATGTTTGCTTTCGTTGGTATGGAATTTATTGGTATGACCACAGCAGAGACAGATAATCCACGGGCTGTTCTACCTAAGGCAATTAACCAGATACCTTGGCGTATTTTGTTTTTCTACTTAGGTGCCTTGTTTATTATTATGACAATCTATCCTTGGCAAAAAATTCCCGCTGATCAGAGCCCATTTGTTATGGTTTTTCAATTAGCTGGTGTTAAGTGGGCGGCTGCATTAATTAATTTTGTGGTGTTAACCAGTGCAGCATCTGCATTGAATTCAGTATTGTTTAGTGCAAGTCGTAATTTTTATGCTTTGTCTTTTCAATCGAAATCTGCCTTTTTAAAGCCTTTTAGAAAAATGTCTAAGACACAATTACCAACCAATGCGGTTCTTTTCACGGCATTGATGGTTGGCTTTTCAGCGGTTATATCAGTTGTTCCGGCAGTGACCAACGCATTTAGCTTTGTCACAAGTGCTTCAACAGATTTGTTTTTGATGATTTATATTTTGATATTGATAGCCTACATGAAATATCGTAAGTCAGATCGTTATATGCCAGATGGCTTTCTCGTGATTGCACCACGTGTGTTAGTACCATTAGCAATTGTGTTTTTTGCCTTTATTTTTGTGACGTTATTCTTTAACCCGGATTCCCGCGTGCCAGCAATTGGCGCAACATTATGGCTAGTTATCTTTGGTTGGATAGCTTCCCGCCAGCCTAAAACGTTAAAAAAATAATCTTTAATATAAAAGCTATTCAATTTAAATTTAGATTGAATAGCTTTTATTGATTATGATAAACTAGAGGCATTGCAAAAAAAGGGGACGCAAGGCATGAATAATAAAATTTTGAATCTCAGTATTATCCATTTGGTTGTTTTCCTATTTTTCCTATTCGTTCATACCACACCAACACGTTTTACTTTTTTGAACTGGAATGTTTTTTTAGCTTTACTACCATTTGATTTTGCCGTCATTGTTTCGATTGTTCCAAGCCGACTTCTAAAGTGTTTGTTTGGTGTATTGTGGCTATTATTCTTTCCCAACACCATGTATATGATGACGGATTTTATTCATCTCTATGCCATTGGTTCTGATTTGAGCCAAGCGGGACAGTATTTCAATTATGCTATTTTAGCGACGGGCATATTTATTGGCGTTGGCTTGGGGGTCTTGAGTTTAGAAATTATGACACGAGCAGTTTTTCATCGTCATGTTCACCTCACTTATTTTAGTATTACCGCACTGGTATCAGTATTATCTGCTTTAGGGATATATATTGGACGGTACCTACGCTTGAACTCCTGGGATATTTTTGTGAATTTTCATGTTGTTTTACGTAACATCGCCATGTCAATGGGTTACCACATGTTTACTTTTGTCATTTTATTTGCTGGCGCCCAGTTTGCCGTCTTGGTAGTATTTCACTATGGTATTCGCATGATTAAATTAGAGCAAACTCAAGCTTGACAATAACTTAATAGTAAGATAGAATAATAACTGTTGAACAAGTAGGAGCACCCGCTTCTCGCCAAGTGATTGTGTTGCTTGGCAGATACAGTTATCCGTATGGATTGCAAGTGTTGAAGTGGGTAAAGATTAGGTTCTTTGTCCACTTTTCTTCTTGATTCACAAAATAAATTTGGAGGTGCCTGACAATAGCACGTCAACCACGACAAGTTGATTTAATCAACGATAATATTCGCGCACCTCGCGTATTGCTTATCCATGAAGGTAAGCAGACAGAAATGTCTACGCGAGACGCACAACAGATTGCTAATGATTTAGACCAGGATTTGGTATTGGTTCAAGCTAACGCTGAACCACCAGTTGCCAAAATCATGGATTGGGGAAAAGCTAAGTTCGAAGCGCAAAAAAAGCAAAAAGAACAACGCAAAAACCAAAAAATCGTGCAAGTGAAGGAAGTTCGTATGTCACCGGTCATTGATTCAGGCGATTTCGAAACACGTAAGAAAGCTGCTATTAAGTTCCTTGGACAAGGTAACAAAGTGAAGCTTAATTTGCGTTTCCGTGGTCGTATGATTACCCACCAAGACATCGGACGTCAAGTATTAGACCGTATGGCCGCAGAACTTGATGACATTGCCAAGGTTGAGCAACGTGCCAAGATGGACGGCCGCCAAATGTTTTTGGTCTTGGCACCTAAAGACGCCAAGTAATTAAAGGTTTAATTGCTTGTTTACAAGCTTAAACAAAATCACAAAGTAGGAGAATTAGTCACATGCCAAAGATGAAGACACACCGCGCATCAGCAAAGCGCTTTAAAAAGACAGCCAACGGTGGCTTGAAGTCAGCTTCAGCTTATACTTCACACCGTTTCCACGGTAAGACAAAGAAGCAACGTCGTCAATTGCGTGGCACACGCATGATGGATTCAACGACTGTTAAGACATACGCTAAGATGTTGTCAAACATCTAATTCGCGTTGCGATAGTTCATCTATCTACATTTTGGATTTTAGTCCAACAAGTTATTTTTAAAATTCTAGGAGGAATTACCCATGCGAGTTAAGGGTGGTACAGTTTCACGCGCACGTCGTAAAAAGATGGTTAAGTTGGCCAAGGGTTACCGTGGCCAACGTCGTATTAATTTTAAGGTTGCTAAGCAACAAGTTTGGAAGTCATACTTGTACGCATACCGTGATCGTAAGAACACAAAGCGTAACTTCCGTAAGTTGTGGATTGCGCGTATTAACGCAGCAGCACGTATGAACGGTTTGTCATATTCAAAGTTGATGCACGGTTTGACACTTGCCGGTGTTGAATTAAATCGTAAGATGTTAGCTGAAATCGCTGTAACTGATTTTGATACATTTGCAAAGTTGGCTGACCAAGCTAAAGCAGCTTTAGCATCAGACAACGTATTAGTTCAAGAACGCGTTGCCGCAACATTGGAAACAACTGTTAAGGTTGACCGTTAAGAATAATCAAAAGTGTGGCATGACGCCACACTTTTTTATTTACTATAAACACAGCAAAAAAAATAGCCTACTTAAGGGCTATTTTTTAGTGTTATTGTAAACCAGATTGTACTTTATAATTAGCAACCAATTGCAAATTTTTGTTATCGCCAGTTGGTGTAAAGACAATTGTAACTTTTGCGCCACTCGTACTAATCCAGTTAGCAGTGACCGTGTCAGAAGCAACTAAATTAGTAGGGTTCCCGTAGCTTGCTTTAACTTGATCATAGGTAGCACTACCTAACTTCACCGTATTAAAATTAGCAAGGGTCCAATTACCAAATGTAACAGCTTTAGGGGCTGGTGCTGGTGTTGCTACACTGCTTGACGCTGCGACTTGCGGTGCAGACGTCTGGTTATCGGCAATCGGTGTTTGTGTGCCATCATTGACCACTGCATGAATGGCTTCTGAGGCTGCTGAACTAGGAACAGATGGGACAACAACTGAAGAGGCTTCATCAGTCGATGACACAGGCGCATTGGAGCTAGTAGCACTAGTTGAACCAGTGCTGTTTGATTTGTTCTGGCTTTGAGAAGATTGACTAGTCGATTGTGATGTTTCTGATGTTTTTTTACCACCATGTTGACCTAAAATCACGGTTGCCACAATAATAACGGCGACAATTAGAAGACCGACAAGTAAGTAACGAAGGCGGTGAGACTGCTTAAATGGTTTGCGTTGCATAATTAAAATCAGGACGCATTGTCCTGTTCCTTTCCTTAGATAATGATAACAGAAAATGCTTAAAGTATGTTAAAATGGATATAATTACGTATCGAGACAAAAAATAGGATGACTCCGCGTTTTAGAAACCAGCAGTATCCACTTGTTTATATTTACGAAAAAATTATGGCTTATAGCATAAGTCTATTTATAAAGGGAAAAAGATGACAGATTTAAGTATTATTCCATTTGGCGGTGTCCGCGAAAATGGTAAAAACATGTACGCAATTACAGTAAATGATGAAATTTTTATTTTTGACGCTGGTTTGAAATATCCGGAAACAGATCAATTAGGTGTGGATGTTGTCGTACCTGATTTTGATTATTTAATAAAAAATAGTGATAAAATTGCCGGTGTTTTTTTGACACATGGTCACGCTGATGCTATTGGTGCCTTACCTTATTTTTTGCAACAAGTACAAGCGCCAATATTTGGTTCAGAACTAACGATTGAGTTAGCTAAGTTAGCTATCAAAGATCAAGAAGCGCTCAAGGATTACGACGATTACCATGTTGTCAATGCAAAAACTGAAATTGACTTTGGAACTGTGACTGTATCGTTTTTTAATACAACACATTCCATTCCAGATTCAATGGGCATTGTGTTAGGCACACCGTTTGGACAAATTGTTTATACGGGCGATTTTAAGTTTGACCAAACAGCAGAAAAAAATTATCGAACTGACATTGCTCGACTAGTCGAAATTGGTCAAGGTAAAGTATTAGCATTACTTGCCGATGCTGCAGGGACAGAAGGGGATACTGACTCTGTTAATGAATCTAAAATTAGTGATTACATTTTAGAGACATTCCGTGATAATAAAAAGAAACGCATTATTATTGCTGCAGTTGCTTCTAATATTCAACGTATTCAACAGGTCATTGACGCCACTGTGGCAACAAAGCGTAAACTAGTGTTGTCCGGTAATGATATTGAAAATGTTGTTCGAACAGCTATCCGCCTTCGTAAATTATACCTTCCCGTACCGGAAAGTAAATTACTTGTTAATCTTAAAAATGCTAAAAACTTAGCTGCTTCAGAGACAGTGATTCTGGAAACAGGACGTATGGGAGAGCCCATCAAGCATTTGAATCGCATGGCTAATGGTGAAGATCCTTATGTTCGTATAGGAGAAGATGACCTTGTCTTTATTACGACAACACCTTCTACGGCAATGGAAAGTGTTGTTGCCAAAACACGTGATATGCTCTTCAAGCAAGGCGCCAATGTTAAGCAAATCAGCAGTGACTTACGCTCAAGTGGTCATGCATCACGTAACGACTTGCAAATGATGATTAATGTCTTAAAACCAGATTATTTCATGCCAATTCAAGGTGAATATCGCGTGATGTCTTCTGCTAAGTCTGCTGCAGAAGAAGTGAATATTGCAACAGACCATATTATGATGGCAATGAAGGGTGATCAATTCAAATGGCTTGACGATCATTTCGAGTTACAAGATTCATTTACGATTGGCGAAACGCTAATTGATGGGGCTGGTATTGGGGACATTGGTAACGTAGTCTTGCGTGATCGTCGCATTTTGTCTGAAGATGGTATTTTCGTTTCTGTTGTGACGATTGATCGTAAGAAACGACAAGTGGTTTCTAAGCCAAAATTGACTTCTCGCGGTTTTGTCTACGTGAAGGCTAACCGTGACTTGATGAAAGAAGCGTCAGAAATAACGGTTAAGCAGATTGAAAATTATCTCAATACAACTAAAAACTTTGATTGGAATGAATTGAAGAACGGCGTTCGAGAGGTCTTGTCGCGTTATTTATTTGATCAAACGCGTCGTCGTCCGATGGTGATGCCAGTTGTAATGGAAGTTAACCAGAATCGTCGGCCAACGTCACATAAGAGCAATAATGCCAATAATAAAACTAAAACGCGTCAAGCACAAAACGTTAAATTAAATAAAGAAAAAAATAACACACCTAAGAAGAAAGCTAAAAAGGTTGTTGTGAAGGCAGAGAAATAACATAATTTAGCATCATTTGAAAGGTTGGAAAGGATAATAGTTATTGTTTTAATAATAGCTATGGTATCGTATGACATTGGAAGATCATCTATCACCTGAAATCAAGCAATTAATCGATCGCGCACAGACAGAGATGTCACAAAAAAATTGGCATGATGCTGCGGAAACTTTAATCACTGTGTATGAATCATTAACAACGTTTGATATTAATTACCGGTTAGTTACTGCACTATTCATGGATGAGCAGTATCAATTAGCCGCTTCATATGCTGATGATTTTTTATATAATTACTTAGAAGAAGAAACCGATTTTCGAATGGTTGTGACGCTTGCCATCCAAAATCAAAACTTTGTCTATGCGCAACAAATAGCCGTATTATGGCATGATGAGGTTGTTAAATCGGCAGTCCTTAAAGATATACGGCGTGCTGAATCCGTAGCACAAGAGACCATGGCCACCACTTTTCAGACCATTGGCCGACAATTTTATCATTTGAGTGATTATGATATGCTTCAACAGCGCGATCGTTATGAATCGGCTAGGCATTTGCCAGTGGCTGAATTTGTAAAAGGGGCACAATTTTTACTTGTTGACCCTTATGTAACACCCATCATCCGAGCTACCTTATTTGAAGATTTACAAAAATTACAGGTTGAGGGGGATATCGCCTATCGTTGGTTAGATGATAAGACATATACGATTAATTTAAGTCAAGTGAGCTTATTAGTCGATTCACCTATTTTTGAGACAGTTGCAGATCTCTTAGATGAACGCCTTGGCCATGATGATCCCATTGCAATGGATATGTTAGCCCAGCAAGTACGATTTGAAATGACATTACTTTATCCACGTGTGACAGAAATTATTACTAATCCAGAAGCGTGGGTAACAGCAAGTATTGCCCAATATTACGATAAAAGTACGGATAATGAGCCTGCTGAACAGCGAAAATGGCATCAACATGTTCGTAGCTTGATTGCCTCATTTTTTGCAAATTAATTCGTAAAACTATTTACATTTTCTTAATAACTCGGTATAATAATTTTTGGCTTCAAGAGCCGGAAAAACGCAATTAACTGTTGTCTTTTGACGGCTTGCGTTGTAAAATATATTTATAAACATTTTTCAGAATACTGATAAATGAATTTTGGAGGAAACTACATTGGCTAAGGAAACTTACGTTCGCACTAAGCCCCACGTTAACATTGGTACTATTGGACACGTCGATCACGGAAAGACGACTTTGACAGCCGCAATCTCAAAGGTATTGGCTGAAAAGCAAGGTATCACAGCTACTGATTTTGCTGAAATCGATAACGCGCCTGAAGAAAAAGAACGTGGTATCACGATTAACACTTCACACATCGAATACGAAACAGAAACACGTCACTATGCTCATATCGATGCCCCTGGTCACGCCGATTACGTTAAGAACATGATCACTGGTGCCGCTCAAATGGACGGTGCTATCTTGGTTGTTGCTGCAACTGATGGTCCTATGCCACAGACACGTGAACACATTTTGTTGGCACGTCAAGTTGGTGTTGAATATCTTGTTGTATTCTTGAACAAGACTGATTTGGTTGATGATGAAGAATTAGTTGAATTGGTTGAAATGGAAGTTCGCGAATTGTTGTCAGAATATGACTTCCCAGGCGATGATATTCCTGTAATTAAAGGTTCAGCTTTGAAGGCCCTTGAAGGTGACCCTGAACAAGTTAAGGTTATCGAAGAATTGATGGATACTGTTGATTCATACATTCCAGAACCAAAGCGTGAAACTGACAAGCCTTTCTTGATGCCTGTCGAAGACGTATTTACAATCACTGGTCGTGGTACAGTTGCTTCTGGTCGTGTTGACCGTGGTGTATTGACTACTGGTACAGAAATTGAAATCGTTGGTTTGAAAGACGAAATCAAGAAAACGACTGTTACAGGAATTGAAATGTTCCGTAAGACACTTGACGAAGCACAAGCTGGTGATAACATCGGTGCATTGTTGCGTGGTGTTGACCGTAACGAAATCGAACGTGGCCAAGTTTTGGCAAAGCCAGGTTCAATCAAGACACACAAGAAGTTCAAGGCTGAAGTTTATGTTCTTTCTAAGGAAGAAGGCGGACGTCACACACCATTCTTTACTAACTACCGTCCACAATTCTACTTCCACACAACTGACGTTACAGGTGTTGTTGAATTGCCAGCTGGTGTAGAAATGGTTATGCCTGGTGACCAAGTAACATTCGAAATCGAATTGATTTCACCTGTTGCTATCGAACAAGGCTTGAAGTTTACTGTTCGTGAAGGTGGCCACACTGTTGGTGCCGGAACAGTTACTGAAATCGAAGACTAATTATTTTGAAAACACGCGTAAGCGTGTTTTTTTTTGTTAAAAAAACTATCACTTTAACATCTCCAAGTATGGTAAAGTAATAGTTTTCTTTATTTTTTTTGATCTTTGTTGTTCTCACGACCAAGCATCGCATCGCGAGAATAATTACTTTTTTCTTTTTGATCAGCGGGTAGCTGAAATAAATCATCAATCGACTGTGTGACAGATGTCTCATTATTCATAATTTTTGCCATCTTATATACCTCCGTGTGAGTTAAGTATACGCTACTTTTTATGCAATAATATACAATTATTCAGTTATAAAAAGTATATTTAATGCATATAAACTGCATTCATGTATACTATTACTTAGAGACCAAAGGGAGTAATTAATATGGACAATTTATTAACTATAGCCAATTTAAAGAAACAATACGGTGACAAAATTGTTTTTGATAATGTTAATGCAACAGTTAAACAAGGTGAAGTGATTGCAATTTTAGGGCCGTCAGGGGCCGGTAAATCTACCTTTTTACGTGCTGTTAATTTATTAGATTCACCAACGAGTGGTCAAATTACCTTTGAAGGGAGTGAACTCACTAATTTAGGTGAAAATGCACTAAATCAGCTGCGCGAAAAAATGGGTATGGTATTCCAAAGCTTTAATTTATTTCCAAATTTATCTGTTTTAGAAAACGTTAAATTGGCACCGATTAAAGTGAAAGGTTTGGCAGATGACGCAGCAACACAATTAGCCAAACAGTTGTTAACTCAGGTTGGATTATCTGATAAATATTATGTTTATCCAACAAGTCTTTCTGGCGGACAACAGCAACGTGTGGCCATTGCAAGAGCGTTAGCCATGTCGCCAGACGTAATGCTGTTCGATGAACCAACAAGTGCATTGGATCCTGAAATGGTTGGTGAAGTACTTAATGTTATGAAATCTTTAGCTGAGGCTGGTATGACAATGTTAGTCGTCACACATGAAATGGGCTTTGCTCGTGAAGTGGCAGACACAATTTGGTTCATGGCAGATGGCGGACTACAAGAAGTTGCCACACCCGAAAAGTTCTTTAGTCAACCACAAACTAAGCGTGCACAGGAATTTTTGAAGAAAGTCTTATAATAGTGATTGATAGTAATCGTATGTCACATACGATTACTATCAATCTTTTTTTATTTCTGTTATGATAGGCACATGGACAATATATTAGTGGCAAAAAAAAAGGCGGCGATTGCTGCTTCAAAGTTAGTCAAAGATGGTATGACAGTTGGCTTGGGCACAGGGTCGACAATTGCCTTCTTTTTAGATGCCTTAGCTGAGCGTGTACAACATGAGAAGCTAAATATTATTGGTGTAACGACCTCTTTTAAAACAGCTGATCGTGCCAAAGAATTAGGCATTCAAATACAAGATATCGACAGTGCACCCATGATTGATTTAACAATAGATGGCGCAGATGAAGTTGATACAGAACTGAATGGTATTAAAGGTGGTGGCGCGGCGTTTTTAATGGAAAAAATTGTAGCGAAGAATTCTAAACGTGTGGTTTGGATTGTTGATAGTCTTAAAGTGCATGATAAGTTAGGTCAGTTTCCGTTACCTGTTGAAGTTGTGCCATTTGGAAGTGGTAAATTGATTACTGAATTTGAACAACATCATTTGTATCCAAAATTGCGTACAGGAGCATATGGGCAACCAGTTGTGACTGATATGGGGCATTATATTGTTGACCTGGATTTACAAGTTATTGATCAGCCCTACGAGTTAAGCCGATATCTAGACGGACGGATTGGTGTTGTTGAGCATGGTTTATTTTTAGATATTGCCGATGAAGTCATTGTTGGGTCACAACAGGGTGTTAGTTACTTACGACGCACTGATTTACAGAAAAAAATGTAACAATGGACTAAAGCGCTTACATTTTTTATCCATAAGCGGTATAATGAACTTGTAAAGAAATAAACAAAGGAGCATGTCGCGTGATAGGCGCAGCATAGTAAGAGATTATGGCATACAAGAATATTTTAGTTGCAATTGATGGTTCAGATGTATCAAATGTTCTCATCAAGAAAGTGCATGAATTCGCACCCGATGCGCACATTGATATTTTAAATGTAGTAGACACATCAGGTGGTTACTTTGGTACCATTGTTATGAACGCCGATATTATTTATCAGATGGAGCAGGATGCTGAGGTAGTTATTAATAAATCTTACGAGTATGCTCACCAAATTGGACACAATGACGTTGATGTCCACGTACGTTTTGGAACACCAAAACAAGTTATTGCACGTGATTTTCCTAAAGATCATAAGAGCGATTTGATTGTCGTTGGGGAAACAGGTTTGAGCCCATTGCAACGCGTTATGGCGGGCACGGTGCCTTCCTTTGTAACCCAAGCATCGCGTACCGATGTTTTGATTATGCGCGTGAGTGAATCATAATTTTAAGCAAAGTAAAAAGCAGTGATTAATCACTGCTTTTTATTTCGTTTCTTTTAGAATAACAATATTTTTGATTTTAATGGGATCAATAGGCGTAGAGCCCTCGCCCTCGGATTTGACCTTGGCTGAAGCAATGTTGTCAACGACAGCCATGCCAGATATGACTTGGCCAAACACGGTATAGCTACCATCTAAAGAGGGATTACCACCATTTTTGTAGGCCGCTACAATTTTTTTTGGATATTGATTTGTATTAAGTTTTTGAGATTGGTCTTGTTTATTTTGGTTAATAAAGAATTGAGAACCATTAGTGTTGGGACCAGCGTTAGCCATAGATAATGCGCCACGGATATTGTATAAAGAAGAGCTGATTTCATTTTTAAAACCTTGGCCACTATCGATATTTTTATCTTTGTTATGCCAGATTGATTCACCACCTTTACCAGTTCCTTGTGGATCGCCACCCTGGATCATGAAATCTGCAAGTACGCGATGAAACGTTGTGTTGTTGTAATAACCTGCTTTAGCATGACTAATAAAATTCTCAACTGCAAGCGGCGCATAGCGATTAAATAGCTTGAGTGTGATGTCACCGGCAGTGGTAACAAGTCTCACTTCGCTCTCGTCATCAGCAATAGTCGTATTAAGTTGCGGCAATGTCATCTGATCAAGCTTGGGATCCCTTTTTACTTGAGAGGTTTGTTGCTTAGCCGTATCGTTGGATGAACCACTATTTTTTTGAGATGTTAGCAGGAAAATAGCGATGATTAGTCCCACAAGTATCGTGACCATTGCAGCAATCGTCACATATTGTTTTTCTTTATTCATGTTGCCTCCTAATGATTAAATACGTTCAATAATAAATAGGGTCTCTTTTTTAGTTCGGTAGGTTGCTTGCGCATAGTCAGCTTTGATTAGTGTATCAAGATAGGCTAGCCAGTCGGTAGGTATGTCTTGAAATTTAATGAGCATAAGGCCACCGTGTTCGAGTCGTGGCAACACACGATTGATTTGATCAGTGTAGTCATTAGGATATTGATTCTTATTTTGTGCATCATCTGAGTAGTCAAAAATACCAATACTTGCTTGACTCTGTGAGCCGATTTCTTGTAAAAAAGAACGATCTAGCGTTTTACCGAGCAAAGTGACGCGTTCAGACAAGCCACTCATAAATAGTGAGGCAGCTGTTGCATTTGCATTATCTTTTGTCGCCGTGTAACTTAATACTTTGCCAGACTTGCCGACCCTTGTCGCTAGAAAACGCGTATTAATGCCATTGGCAGTCGTCCCGTCAATCACAATATCGCCAACTTTTACAGTTTGTTCAATGAGTTGGTGTGCGAGTGTCTCAATTGATGGTATCATAGGAATCTCCTGTTAAAAATAGATATTTTGAAAGAGTGAGTAAACTATAGCCTAACGACAGTGCAGCAATAATGTCAGTCGGGTAATGTACATTGACATAGATACGACTGATTGGGATGACAAAGAGTAGCAAGGTGAAAATAGTAATTGCTGTTAGTTGCAACCAACTTTTTGACACATAACGCTTGGTTAGCACGATTAATGTACCATAGAATAAAATAGCAACCATCGTGTGTCCAGAAGGAAAACTAAAGCCGTGCTCTGGAATTAACTGTGGTATTGGACGTGGGTTGCGAATAATACGTTTGGTTATTTGTGTCGTTAACCCTGCATATAAAAAAATATTGACCAGTAAAAACTGCAATGCAGGGTAAGCTTTCTTATAACTTAAGAAAATAATCAAGATTAACGTGCTTAATCCAATAAATGTGACACTACCAAGTTGCGTAATATTGATTAGAATCATATCTGCTAATGGTGATCGCTGTTGTATTAAATGTTGACCGATACTATTGAGCTGTTCAAACCACAAAGCTTGTGATACCAAGCCAATCGTTAGACAGAGAAAAATGCTAAAAGTAATTAGCGCCAATATAATCTGTGTTTTTTGCTTTATAATCATAACATACAGTATACCTGATTTTGATTAAACGTGATATAATTAGAGCATTATATTTAACAGTAGTAGACATGGCGTGGTGTGTTAGAGAGTAAGCGGTGGTGAAAGTTTACCGAACAACATGTTGAACTCGGTTAAATCACCTTGAAAGCGAAACTTTAGTAACTTTCAACGTATCGTCGCGTTAAGACGTTTTGAGGCGTAGCAATACGTAAACATAGGTGGTACCGCGATTAATTCGCCCTATGTCATGCTTTTTAGTGTGATATAGGGTGATTTTTCGTTTTTACTTTAATTATTTTAAGGAGGATATGCAGCGATTCTAGTAAATTGCTGTATGAAAAAATATGCCATACGAACATCAACAAATTGAACAAAAGTGGCAAAAGTTTTGGGATGATAATCAAACTTTTGCTACCTCTGATACAACTGATAAGCCAAAGTATTATGCTGTTGACATGTTTCCTTATCCGTCAGGACAGGGCTTACATGTTGGCCATCCAGAAGGTTATACAGCAACAGACATTATGAGCCGTTTTAAGCGAGCTAAGGGATTTAATGTCTTACACCCTATGGGATGGGATGCTTTTGGCTTGCCAGCAGAACAGTATGCAATGAAAACAGGGCATAATCCAGCTGACTTTACGAGTCAAAATATTGATCATTTTCGTGAGCAAATAAAATCATTGGGCCTCTCATACGATTGGAATCGTGAGATAAATACGACAGATCCATCTTATTATAAGTGGACTCAGTGGATTTTTGAAAAATTATATGAAAAAGGTCTAGCATACGAGTCTAACATGATGGTCAATTGGGATCCAATTGACCGTGTTGTCTTGGCTAATGAAGAAGTGATTGATGGTAAGTCAGAACGTTCTGGAAATAAGGTTGAGCGAAAAGCCTTGCGACAATGGGTACTGAAAATCACAGCCTATGCTGACCGATTAGTTGATGACTTAGATGATTTGGATTGGCCAGAAGCGATTAAGGAACAGCAACGTAATTGGATTGGCCGTTCCAAGGGTGCTGCAGTGTTCTTTAATGTTGATCACGCAGATGCTAAAATTGAAGTTTACACAACGAGACCAGATACCTTATTTGGCGCTACGTATATGGTTTTGGCTCCTGAACATGAACTAGTTGACAGTATTGTCACAGCAGAGCAAAAACAAGCTGTCGCAGATTATCGTGCAGCAATTGCTGCTAAGTCAGATCTTGAACGTACAGATTTGAACAAGGATAAAACAGGTGTCTTTACAGGTGCTTATGGTATCAATCCAATCAATGGTGAAAAATTGCCAATTTGGATTGCCGATTATGTTTTAGCTTCGTATGGCACAGGTGCAATCATGGCCGTTCCAGCGCATGATGACCGCGATTTTGAGTTTGCAAAAAAGTTTGATTTGGCGATTAAGCCTGTGATTGCTGGTGGCGAGAATGATGATGTTGCATATACTGGCGATGGGGTACACATCAATTCTGATTTCCTAGACGGCTTGGACAAAGCAACCGCTATCGATCAAGCGATTGACTGGTTAGAAGCACATCAAGCTGGACATGCACAAACCAACTTTAGACTACGTGATTGGATTTTTTCTCGTCAGCGTTACTGGGGCGAACCGATTCCTGTCATTCATTGGGAAGATGGGACAACAAGCTTAGTACCAGAAAATGAGTTACCACTTTTGTTGCCACATGCCACAGAATTACGACCATCAGGTAGTGGGGAGTCACCACTAGCTAACTTAACCGATTGGTTAGAAGTGACACGTGACGATGGCGTTAAAGGTCGTCGTGAAACAAATACAATGCCTCAGTGGGCAGGCTCATCCTGGTACTTCTTACGTTATATTGATCCACATAATGATCACCAACTAGCAGACCCTGAAAAATTGAAGTATTGGATGAATGTTGACTTATACGTTGGTGGTGCTGAACATGCTGTGTTACACTTATTGTACGCTCGCTTCTGGCATAAATTCTTATATGATTTGGGTGTTGTACCAACTAAAGAACCATTCCAAAAGTTAGTGAACCAAGGGATGATTTTGGGTGCTAACCACGAAAAAATGTCAAAATCAAAGGGAAATGTAGTCAATCCAGATGATATTGTCCGTGAATATGGTGCTGACACGCTACGTGTTTACGAGATGTTCATGGGACCTTTGACACAAAGTAAGCCTTGGTCTGAAGAAGGCATTACCGGTTCTCGTCGCTGGTTAGATCGTGTTTGGCGATTGTTAATTGACGATGAAGGGCAATTACGCGATCATGTGACAACTGTTAATCCTGGTGATTTGGATAAAATTTATCATCAGACAGTTAAAAAAGTGACAGATGATTTAGAAAATATGCGCTTTAATACAGCAATTTCACAAATGATGGTTTTTGTTAATGACGCGTATAAGTCTGATGCCTTACCTGTGACTTATATGAATGGCTTTATCCAATTATTGGCACCATTTGCCCCTCACTTAGCAGAAGAACTTTGGGTTCGCTTAGGCAATCGTGAATCAATTTCATACGTCTCTTGGCCAACGTACGATGACACAAAGTTGGTTGATGATACAGTTGAAATTATTTTTCAGGTTAATGGTAAAGTTCGTGGTAAAGCGACCGTCGCGCGTGATATTAATCAAGATGACATGATTACTGCAGCTAAAGCTGATGATAATGTACAAAACTTCATTATGGGTAAAACCGTTCGTAAGGTTATTGCTATTCCTGGTAAGTTTGTCAATATTGTTGTTAGTTAATAAAGTTATTGTGTGATAAAAATAGGCTGACTAAGTATAGTCAGCGTACATAATAGTTTAAGAGGAGTAGACAAATGACGGATGAACAACGTCCCGAAGATCAGAATATACGCGGTCAACATGTTGATAAAATTAATGTGGATGGTCAAATATTAAGTGCTGACGAAATACTGGCACGTGCACGTCAACGGGCACAACAAAAGCAAGTTCAACCTCAATCACAACGTATACAAGCGCGTGACATACCAAGGCAATCGGTGTCTGAGATTGCAGCTATTCAAGCCCAAAATCAACAATCTCGGCAACGGATTATAGCTAAAAAACCAAACTTGAATAAAATTCAAACGCCAGATCCATTTGCTGCTGAAATTGAGACAATTGCTGCCAATCAAACACCAAAAAGAGAAGAAAGTAGCCAAGATGCAAGTCAGGCTACGCTCGTTAAAGGTTCTGCTTGGTTATCAGCAGGCAATATGTTATCACGTATTTTGGGGGCAGTATATATCGTACCTTGGATGGCCTTATTAGGATCTAATTCCAATCGTGCTAATGCCTTATTTGGGCAAGGTTATAATATTTATGCGATGTTTTTGGCAATCGCAACGTTTGGTGTTCCAGCAGCAATATCTAAGTTAGTTGCAGAATATAACGCAAGACATGATGTTTACCAATCACGTCAACTCACACGACAATCATTATTGCTTGGCGTGATACTAGGAATTGTATTTGGCGGAGCCATTTATATTTTGAGTCCCTGGTTATCTAAGGGTAATAGCAACTTTGTGCCAGTGCTACGTTCTCTAGCCCCTGCTGTCGCTATTTTTCCATTAATGTCAATGATTCGAGGTATTTTTCAAGGGTATCAGTTGATGAGTATTTCAGCACTATCACAAGTTGTTGAGCAAATTGCTCGTGTGATTTACATGCTGGTTACGGCTGTAGCAATTTTAAAAATTAACCCAGGAAACTGGAGTGGTGTGGTTGTGCAATCAACATTTGCCGCGTTTATCGGGGCTATTTTCAGTATGATGGTCTTGATATGGGGATGGTTGAGATATCATCGTATTTTATCTCAGCCACTCGATACAACCCAACCGCATGAAGCGGCTTCGACATGGGGGTTAATTTTTAGTATTTTGAAAGAATCATGGCCTTTTATTATTATTGGTTCAGCAATTACTTTATTTCAACTTGTTGATCAGTATACGTACTTTGATATTATGAATCATTTTTTTGCTTATACTAATGAACAGCTACAGGTGGAGTTTGCATTGTTTAGTGCCAATCCGAATAAGCTAATTATGATTATTGTGCCGTTTTCTACTAGCATTGCAGCCACAGCATTACCAATGTTATCTGGGAGTAAAGCCACACTTACGCGTGAAGATATTCAAATACAATTACGACAGGTGATTAAATTATTTGCATTGGTGATGCTTCCCAGTGCATTAGGTATGTTTGCTATCGCTGGCCCACTATATAAAATGTTTTATCCTATTGACGTGTCTAATCAAGAAGGCATATATCTTTTACAATATTCGACAGTTTTGGCCGTTGTCTTTAGCCTGTTTATGTTACTTTCCTTTATTTTGCAAGCACTGTCCGAAGTGTCCATTGTAATAAAAGCGTTTGTTTTTGGATTATTAGTTAAAGTTGCTTTGCAAGTACCGTTTATTCGTTATTTTGAAGGGATGGGCGCTTTGATGTCAAGCGTCGTTGGCATGGTAATTGCTATTGCGTTTATGCTTAGTTATTTGAAAACAGCCTATCAAGTGTCTCTAAGTGATATTGCGGATGAACTTTGGCAGCTATTTATTGGTGCGGTTGTGATGGCAGTTATCGCTTATCTCATTGTTGTTGTGATGCGTCAGTTCATATTCCCATTAGACAGCAAATTATCAGTAACCCTAACAGCATTAATTAGTGCAGGTGTTGGTGGTGCCGTTGTTTGTTTACTATACTTACGTATGGGGTTTGGCGATGAACTATTAGGTTCGCGCATTAATCGTATCCCAGCAATCTTACGTCCAAAACGATAATTGTGATAATTATCGTTTTTTATTTTCTCTCGACGAAGTCATAAAAAAATATTAACAGGCTATTTTTAACCATCTACTTGGTGTATGCTAAGATTAAGTTTTGTACCGAATGGAGGTATCGTGATGACAAATCAAGAAACACAAACAACCTTACAACCAGATTTGCTTAACCGTATTGATAATAAAATCTTATACTTAGGGCAATTACAATTGGCCATTACAAAGCAACATGTTGCTGAAGTTTATGAACTATTAGCAACAAATAATGATTCGCTGTCATCTGGACAACAGTTACCTTTAATTGTGTCTGATTTAACAGACGAACTATCTGATTTTCTAGCACCAGAATTAATGCACTTTTTTGCTGAAAAGTTACCCTTTTTATCGCTTACGCCTTCAAGCACTATTAGCGATACTTATGACGTTTTTTTAGGTGATTGGTGGCACCATCGGCAATTAGGCACGTTAAACATTTTGTCGATAACACTGTCTTTGGAAAAGCAAATGATAACCGAACTTCAGGCAACCGAAAAGTTGTCAGAGGGCCAAAGTATTAATGAAAGTAAAGTTCAAGAAATCAACGAAAATATTAAAGGACTAAAAGCGTTCTTAGCAGATAATACAAAACGAACGTTAGAGTTACAAGTTGTCAAAGATCAGCTTACAGAATTGTCAGCCAACAAGTCAGGCTTATTTAATCGTAATGACAAAAATACACGTGAAGCTTTAGAAAAAAAGCGCGAATTATTAGAGGCGACTCAGAAGCGCATACCAGAAGTTGAACGTAAATTAGTTGATCAAGAAAATGAATTATTAGCTTACGAAAAAGATGACGCCTTGAGACAGTTAGAGTTGCAGGCAATTTTGTCGCAATATTCAAATGTGGCAGCATTTGTGGCAGCGATATCACAATTACATGATGTTTACTTAGATAACCTCAAAAAAGGGTAATGATATGGCAGATTTTGATACACAGGTTTACAGTGAAAGACTAAAACAAGATTTGACGCTCTTTAATCGTTGGCAAATTTTAATTGCTACTTTGGGCGATGTTGATGAGACGGCAGATTTATTAGAAGTTGTTGAGAAAATATTGGCTTTTGATATCCATGAATCAACGATGTTACGAATTGCAAATGATTATTGGTTTCCAAGTACGCATTGGGTGACGGTAGCCTTTGCACGTCTGGCCGAAACTGCCTCACTATCAAATACTGAAACTGTTTTGCCAAGGGGACAAAAATCGGCTGAGTTACATTTTGATGAATGGCCAAATGCGGCTTTCAAATTCGTACCGGCGCCTTTAGCGTCAGGTGGTTTTTATTTGGAAGAAACAGCACAAGAATTGCGGGTATTATATTGGGATATTGTACATAAGCGTTTTTATTTAGACACACAACAGTTTGCTAAGTTAGTGCAAACAGAAGCTGTACAGTTAGCCGGGGTCCAAGCATTAGCGATTTTTCAAAAACGCCTCATAGCTATTGCTGAGCAGCTAGCGTCAGAAGAGTTTAGCATTGATTTACCAGGACTTGCTGCCCAACATCAACGAGATTTGGTGATGGTTGAAAGAGAGTTGCCGTCGGTTGTTTTAGATAGTTTATTTGTCACAGCAGCCAAGCAGCAATTTGTGTTAAAGCGAGCGCAAGGCCAACAAATTGGGGTGGAAATTGCTGTTGGAGAAATTGCTATCAGATTAACACAAGTATTCAATGACTCAGGGCATCAACAATGGGTTTATGCCATTGTTGATGATAATCAACAGGTCACAATTTTTACACTACTACAGCAACTACCTTTCTTTTACCAATGGTACATCGCGCATATTGACCAAGTTGGTTTGAAAGATAAGCGCGAAGTATTTGTGGAATAAGCCAATATATGAGATGATTATTATGTTATAGTATTAACAAAAAAATATTAGCAAATGCTAATTTAAAAGGGGAACGCTCATGACATTTCTGATTATCATTGCAGTAATTGCCATTGTTGCAATTATTTGGATTAGTGTATATAACGGCTTGGTTAAGTCACGGATGCACACAAAAGAGTCTTGGAGTCAAATAGATGTACAACTCAAACGTCGAAATGATTTGATTCCAAACTTAGTAAATACCGTGAAGGGTTATGCAGACTTTGAGAAGTCAACATTGCAAGCTGTCACAGATGCGCGTACAAAAGTTAACAATGCGCAAGGACCAGCTGATACTATGGTAGCGTCTGATCAGTTATCTGGTGCCTTGACGCACTTGTTTGCTGTGGCAGAAGCTTATCCAGAACTAAAAGCTAGCAACAACTTTACCAAATTGCAAGAAGAGTTGACTAACACCGAAAATAAGATTGCCTATTCTCGTCAGTTGTTTAATACAACAACAGCTAGCTATAATGCCAAGCTTCAGACCTTTCCAAGTAACGTTATTGCGGGCATTCATCACTTTGAACCAAGTGAGTTTATTGCTGTACCTGAAACAGAAAAAGAAGTACCTACGGTTAAGTTTTAATGTTATACGAGCAGATACAATCTAATAAACGTCGAACGGTTTTCTTATTAATTGGTTTTTTGGCGCTGGTTGGTATTGTAGGGGCTGCGGTCGGTTATTTACTTCTAAAATCTTTAGTGACTGGTATTATTGGTGCTCTACTTGTTGGTGTAATTTATGCAGTCATTATGATTAGTAACGCAACAGATGTTGTTATGGCAATGAACCATGGCACAGAAGTCACTTCAGCTGATCAAGCACCAGAGCTCTGGCACACAGTTGAGGATATGGCAATGGTTGCGCAAGTACCTATGCCGCGGGTTTTTATTATTGAAGATGAGAGTCCAAACGCGTTTGCAACTGGTAATAATCCCAAGAATGCTGCTGTTGCTGCAACAACAGGATTAATCGCCTTAATGAACCGAAATGAATTAGAAGGCGTTATTGGTCATGAAATCAGTCATGTCCGGAACTATGATATCCGCATATCGACAATTGCCTTGGCACTAACAGCTGCCATATCGTTTTTGATTAATTTAGGCAGTAATTGGTGGCTTTTCGGTTCGGGTAGCCGTGATCGTGATAATCGCGATAGTGGCGGTGGTGGGCAACTATTGGTTTTTATATTATCGTTAGTAGTCATGATTTTTGCACCTCTAGTAGCGGCTGTTATTCAAATGGCTATCTCACGGAATCGTGAATATTTAGCTGATGCTGGTAGTGTAGCGTTGACACGTAATCCACAAGAATTAATTGCTGCTTTACGTAAGTTGAATTCTGCACCACCAATGTCACATGTAGATGAATCATCGGCAGCATTATATATTAGCGACCCACTAAAGAAAAAGGCGCGCTTATTTGATACACACCCACCGATTGAAGAACGAATTGCAAGGTTAGAAAAAATGTAAGAACATCTAGTTAATGACTAGGTGTTTTTTATTTGTGAAGCAATTAATTGCTTTTTTCTAGGGTTGATTTTTCTCATAAAAACCTGTAAAGTGATATCAACAACTAAATCTTTTGTTTGCAGATATATCGCTGGGGAATGGCCAGCAGTTTCTACCACGCCCCAAAAGTCGTGACTATCCGCAAATGTGAACCGATATATTTTTGTCGTTGAAGCATTTGTGGATCTGTCGTGTCCCGAATGCTTTTTTACTGTCAATAAAATGTGTTTAGTTTCATTCTAAAATATACTCGGCGGATCCGTTAACAATTGTGTTAACAAAAAGGCCTAACATGATAAGTCAGAATCAGTAAATCATTGCACAATTTACTGATGACATTTAAATCTGGAGGATCTCATGCAAAAATTTTTCTTAGACGATGAAAAGCCTAAGTTCAGCTCACGCAATAAGTTTGCTAAGATGGGCTTGACGTTTGATGATATGAAGTTAGTTTATGATCAAAACGCAACAGTTAAGTCAGCTGACATAGATGTTAGCACTGTGTTGACACCGACATTGAAGCTGAAATTACCATTAATTTCAGCGGCCATGGACACTGTCACAGAAGCACGTTTTGCGACAGAATTGGCTAAATTGGGTGGTCTTGGTGTTATTCATAAGAACATGACTATTGCCGAGCAGGCTGATGAAGTGAAGCGTGTGAAAACAGCTACTTTTGACTCAGATATTTATCCTAATGCTGCAACAGATAATCAAGGACGTCTTTTAGTTGCCGGTGCGGTAGGCGTGACTTCTGATACGGTAAAACGTGTCGAAGCCATGGCTGCTGTCGGTGTTGATGCGATTGTACTTGACTCTGCTCATGGTCATTCAGAAGGTGTATTGCGTAAAGTTTCCGAGGTGCGTGACGCGTTCCCAACTTTGAACATTATTGCTGGTAATATTGCGACAACTTCAGGCGCTGCTGCTTTGTATGATGCCGGTGCAGATGTGGTTAAAATTGGTATTGGACCTGGTTCAATTTGCACAACACGTGTTGTTGCAGGGATTGGTGTGCCACAACTTTCTGCTGTGCGTGATGCAGCTGAAGAAGGGGCACGCCGTGGTAAAGCTATTATCGCTGATGGTGGTGCTAAAACTGCAAAAGACATTACAAAGGCATTAGCTGCTGGGGGAAATGCGGTTATGCTCGGTTCAATGTTCTCTGGTACAGAAGAAACACCAGGCGACGTTTTTGAAGACAATGGTAAGCGATACAAAACATACCGTGGCATGGGGTCAATTGCTGCAATGGAAGCTGGTTCTAAAGACCGCTACTTCCAAGGGGAAGTCAATGAAGCTAAAAAAATGGTACCAGAAGGTATCGAAGCCCGCGTCGCTTACAAGGGGGCTTTGGCAGATGTATTAGCCAAGATGATGACCGCTATCCGTGAAGAAATGGCTAAGATGGACGAAAGCTCAGTTGCTGACTTATCAAAAAATGGTCGTATGACACGTGATATCAGTGTGATTGACTATGAAGCGGAAGTAGCACATGTCAAAAAGTCTTATATAATGCCAACATTTTAATGTTTGTATCACGGAGAAAAAATATGTCTGAAAATAATGAAAACAAAGGCTTGGGTTATGACCAAGTATTATTAGTTCCAGGAGCTTCGAATGTGCTCCCTCACACAGTATCTTTGGCAACACGATTGGCAGATGGCTTTGTTTTGAACATGCCATTAGTTTCAGAAGCCAACGGTACAGCAACAGATAATCGTGTTGTGGCAACTGCTTTAAATGGTGGCTTAGGTGTGGTAGCCGAACAAGAAGATATTGCAGCACAAATGGCTGTGATCTCTGCTGCTAAAGCAACAGAAGTAGACAATGAGAAATATCCTAATGCGTTTGTTGACGATAAAGGTCGTGTCCGTGTAGCAGCCGAAGTTTGGTTGACTACAGGTGCACAGGCACGTGTGGATAAACTTGTGGCCGCTGGTGCTGATGCTATTTTCTTCTATTTGCAAGATGACTTAAATCAAGAAACAAATGCTATTGTCAAAGCTGTTCGTAAAGCCTTTCCAAAAACTTTCTTAGCAGTTGGTGCGGTGGAAGACCAGGGTATTGCTGGTGCTTTGTATCAAGATGGTGTTGATGCAGTGATTGCTGGGCGTTCAGTGAACTCACCATTGCCAAATAATGCATTGTACCCATTCTTAACAACAACAATGGCAATTGCAGAAGTAGCCTCAGAGTTTGATAAGACGGTTATTGCCTCAGGTGGTGTCCATTATTCAGGAGATGTAGTTAAAGCGATTTCTGCTGGTGCTGATGCTATTTTGGTTACTGATTTACTCAAGGGTGAAGTCCTTGAAGCTGATGGCACATTTGTTGGTGGTGACATGTCAATTGATGATGCAATCTTCCAAGCAGATGGTGGCTTACGTGCTGGTATGGGGTACACAGGATCATCTACTATTTTGGATTTAAAGCTGGGCGCACAATTCGTGCAAATCACAGATAATGGTTTGAGAGAATCACATCCACACGATGTCGAAATTACAAAAATTGCACCAAACTACGCTAAGTGATGATAACATTAGATCAAAAAGGGAGAGTAACCAAATGGCTGAAGTAAATGCCGATAAGGTCCTAGTTTTAGACTACGGTAGCCAATATAACCAATTAATTACCCGCCGCATTCGTGAGATGGGTGTTTTTTCAGAATTGAAGTCGCGTCATATGACTGCTGAGGAAGTTAAAGCATATAATCCTAAAGCAATTGTCTTATCTGGTGGGCCAAAGTCAGTGTATGAAACCGATGCTTTCGCGATTGATAATGGTATCTTTGAATTAGGTATTCCTGTACTGGGTGTTTGCTACGGCATGCAATTGATGGCTCAAAACCTTGGTGGTCAGGTCGAAGCTAATCCTGGTAATGGTGAATTTGGCCAAACCGCTCTAAAGAAAACAGAGTCAGCTGGTCGTTTATTTGCGCATACGCCCGAATCGCAAACTGTGTTGATGAGTCATTCAGACAATGTTGTTTCCTTACCAGAAGGGTTTGTTGTTGCTGGTGGATCAGACAAAACACCAATTGCGGCAATTGCTAATGATGAGCGACGCTTATATGGTGTCCAGTTTCACGCTGAAACGACACTATCTGAACACGGTAAGCAAATTCTCCAAAACTTTGTATTAGATATTGCACAAGCAGAAGCAAATTGGGACATGAGTGGATTCATTGATGAACAAATTGCCCGAATTCGCGAAACTGTGGGTGATAAAAAAGTTTTGTTGGGCTTATCAGGTGGTGTTGATTCATCAGTTGTTGGTGTACTATTACATAAAGCTATTGGTAATCAATTAACTTCCATCTTTGTAGATCATGGTCTGCTGCGCAAAAACGAGGCAGAACAAGTCATGACAATGATGGGCGACCAATTTGGTTTGAATATCATTAAAGTCGATGCACAAGATCGTTTCCTTTCAAAATTAGCTGGTGTCACAGATCCTGAACAAAAACGTAAAATCATTGGTAATGAATTTATTGAAGTCTTCAACGATGAAGCAACTAAGTTAAAAGATATCGATTTCTTAGCACAAGGAACACTTTATACCGATGTTATCGAGTCTGGTACGGATACGGCACAAACAATTAAGTCTCATCATAATGTTGGTGGGTTGCCAGAAGATATGCAGTTTAAGTTGATTGAACCATTGAACACACTCTTTAAAGATGAAGTTCGTGAGTTGGGTGAAGCATTGAATATGCCACACGAAATGGTTTGGCGTCAGCCATTCCCAGGTCCTGGCTTAGGTATTCGAATTTTAGGTGATATTACCGAAGATAAGCTAGAAATCGTCCGTGATTCTGATTGGATTTTGCGTGATGAAATTGCAAAAGCAGGTCTTGAAGGCGATGTTTGGCAGTATTTTACTGTCTTGACAGGTGTTCGCTCTGTTGGTGTAATGGGCGATTATCGTACGTATGATTATACAATTGCCATTCGTGCCATCACTTCTGTTGACGGTATGACAGCTGATTTTGCCCAATTACCTTGGCCATTGCTGCAAAAGATTTCAGCACGTATTGTCAATGAAGTTGGACACATTAATCGTGTCGTCTACGACATTACGGCTAAGCCACCAGCAACTGTTGAGTGGGAATAAGCAATGCTAAGGGTATAATGATCATTAGTGCATTATATCAGTTATAGTTTTTTCAGCCGATAAATAAAAAGAGCAAGCCTACTTTGTGCTTGCTCTTTTTATTTTGCCTAGCAAAATGTTAATTTCAAAAATTTAAGAGATACTTTCTATTTTAAAAATAAGTATTGTTTAATATTTATTGTAATAGTGTATGTTTAAAGTTACTGAACTTGCCAGTGGTAGCCAGCAGGCAGTGCACCACCAGGTGCAATTCGCGTTGAATGTCCTTTTCTTGTTTGCCAGTTAAAGCCATCTTGAATGGCCCACTTGTAGGCACCGGTATTATTAATGTTGCCATCTGCGGCTGAGGACGGTGATGGATCAGGCGTAACATAAGTTTGTGCTTGTTGTTGTGCTGCTGTATCGGCTGCTTCTTTTGCACGGGACTCTGAATGAGCTAATTCACGTGATAATGACTTACTTGCTTCATGTGAAACCTTTTCGGCAGAGGCGACTGCTTCTGAACTAGCTTTATCAGCGGCTTCTTTTTCTTCTTTAAGCGTTTTTTCTTTGTTTAGTGTATTACGTGCGGTGCCTGTTGAATAATCAATAATGGCATTTGGACTGTCATTATCAAGATAAACAACTGTTGTTTCATCATTGCCTTTTTCTTCACGATAAGAATGCAGGTTAATCGTTACTTTTTTACCACTTTCTTTGTAACCAACATAGGCTAAGCGAATTTGACGTGGTAAAAGTTCGTTATTTCTATACAATGGTGTAACCTGATAATCCAGGCGATAACCCTTGTTTGCCTTAAGCCAAGTAGCTAGATGGTTCTCATAGTAAAGCATGCTTTTCTTATTAGAAGCATTAGTACTTTTCAGCGCACCAGCATTTAAATAAGCAGTTTCAGGAACTAGGTTACGCGCCTCATCGTTTAAACCACTAAATTGATAACCAACAAGGTGACCGCGATTAAATAACCAAGCTTTACTAATTTTACCGTTACTTTTTTCGTACTTAAAACGATAGTTATGCCAACCAACAGGATTGTACTCGAGACGTGCTGCGCGTTTTGCCGATGGCTTTTCTGAATAAGATAGTTGAATATGCGCATCAGTAGCACGTTGATGGTTGTCTTTGTCTTTTAGTACCAGTTGTTTTGAGTGATTAAAGTTAAGGGGATGTTGATCTGGATTTGTTAAACTAGTGTCTCTGTAACTGTTATCTGCTGAAATTGTATCAGCAGATGCTAGGCCTGCGAGACTCGAGATGGCCAGTACTAACAGTGTTTTTCTGAGTATTTTAAACATAATCTTCTCCCAAACCTTTTATCGTGTTTGCTTGGCACGTTCAACGTAGTGTAAGACATCAAATACTGACTAATTGTTTTTATAGTTGTTCCGTATAGAATGTCATGTTTCTCCCCAGTGTCCTAACTATTAATTAAGTTTTATAACACTTATGAATTAAATATACACTTAATTATCGAAAAAGAACAATCAACTAGCCAGCTTTGGCCATAATATATCTGAAAACAGTGGGATAGGCATATAAAAAAGCAAGCCCAGATAAGCTTGCTTTTATGGTTATTGTGTTTTAATTGAATTGTTATAAGCATCAATTAATGTTTTGCTTTTTTCGGAATATAAATTCTTAATCTGGGTAGCGTAATCATTATAATTCTGATTATTTTTACCTTTTTCAGACCGTACTTTATCTAACTGACTTAAGCCATTCTTGGCCATATCTTGTAATTTTTGAACATGCGTTTCTGTCATTTTTTTTCGCCCTTCAATATCTTGAGGAGCGTTTTTTAACGACGCATTGAAATCATTTAACATTGTATCAGAAGTTTGTTTGAGATCAACGGAAACTTTATTTAGTATCACTTTATCGTCCTGTGCTTCAGTTGTGGTTTGTAATTTTTGACTTGCAAAAGACTGGGTACTAGAAGAGGTATCTGTTTTAGATGTCATGATTAGAACAGTGATAATTGCTACTATAACGACGACAACTAATATAATTTTTTTCATTGTTATTTTCCTTAAAAAGTTTTTTGTGCTGTTTAACGTTTAACAAAAAAATTAAACATACGACTGCTTTTATTATTATTAGTAATATTCCCATTGTATCGTATATTGAAACCAGAATAAAGTGGGCGCTGATGCTAATGACTGAGGCCAAACTACTGACGGATTATTAAATATGGCATTTAAGTACATGTTTTTTATTTAAAAAATACTATTTTAATCGAAAATATATTAATTGACGTTAATATAATAACAGACGTAATGTTTGATGAATTTATTTAAAAAATCAAAAGTTGCGTCTAGACCTGTTACTATCGCGACCCTGACGATAAAGCCATGGCTGTGGGCATATATCAAAAAGGTAGGTGGTTATTATGTCGTAAATAGAAAATATTAGTTGTCGTTGTCATTAACAGTAAGATAAGTAGTATGGAGAAGAATAATGCGTTTCAAAAAAATAATTGTTGCATCAATAGTAGTGATTGCGTTTTTTAGCTCAGTCATTGGTGTTAAAGCAGCAATTGATTGGACAGTTGGCCATCAAAACATGCAAGCCACTGCTGATAATATTGATAAATTAGTTAATCGTATTAATAGCTTAAAAGGGGAGGCTTCCCAAAATCAACAAGAGCTGGCTGATTTGAAAAATCAGTTAAAGAGCCAACAACAGCAATATCAGGACTTAGTCAACCAGAGAAACAATGAAGAAGAAGCCCTGAAAAAGGAGATTCAGCAAAAAATTGACGAAGGCAATCAAAAAGTCGCTGCAAAGCAACAAGAGGTAGATCAATTGAATAGCAAAATTAGTGATTTAAATAAACAATTAGATGATAAAAAACATTCAGAAGATAATCTCTTGCAGGCACTGCAAGATGCGCAAAATTTAAAGAATAAGTCTGATCAAGCTGTGGCGCAAACCAAGTAAATAATCTGGCATGCGTTTCGGGATATAAGTGTCATAGTCCATTTAATGTTATAAAAAGCATCGTGCTAACGCATACTTGTTAACACGATGTTTTTTTGTTATGAAACAATAATTTGTTTATAGACTGCTGTTGTAGCCCAATATATTAACATATAAATGGTGATGAGCAGGGCAATGCAAATGAAACTAACACTTATCAAAATATTAATATTATACATTGAAAAAACCGATAAAACATTTTTGAGTACAGGTAGTGCAAAAGCTAAATTGATGACAGCACCAACAATTGGTAAGAGAAAAACAGTAAGTACTTGGCTATTAATTGCTTTTCTTGTTTCCTGTTGACTAAGACCCAATTGCCGCATAATCGCATAGTTTGCCTTGTCTGAATAACCCTCAGAAACTTGTTTGTAGTAAATAATCATAGCGGTCGCGCAAATCATCACTAAACTAATGAGCACACCAATAAATAAGAAACCACCAAACAGTGAACCAAACAAATCTTTAATGACAAAGCGTGACGTGATGCTGGCAGGGTCGGCGTTGAGCAGATTAGGAAGTTTTTCACCAAATTGTTTACAAGCCGATTTAGTTCCAACAGTGTTAAAACTGGTGACGTAAAGTACAGGTGTGGGATTAATTTTTTGTGCGATTGCTTGTGATTTAGCGATAATAAAAATTGGTTTATAGGTGCTATGGTTGTATACAAAAGAAGTGTTAAATGATGTCACTGGTTTAACTTTGTATTTGTGACCATGAATTATAATCTCCTTGCCTTGATAAGTGTTGTCTGGACTGTACAAGAGAATTTCGTCATCAGCCAGATGATAATGTGTGCCTTCTATGTGATTATATTGTTGTAAGTCCAGCGACGATATCGCCACTTCAGTTTTTAAAGAATTATTGGCTTTAAAATAGTTATTTTTCAGTTCACCGTTTGTTGGCATCGTCACAGTCATTTGGCGCCGCGATTGAAGGCTTATATTTGTTTTGCTAGCAAATTGTGTTATTTGTTCATTCTGGACAAGGTTAATTGGTGACGTAGAAACAATTTGAATATCTCTTTGACTCCACAAATTGAGTAGATTATTTTGGCCTGCGACAAGTGAGACAGAGGCAATAATTGATACTAAGGTGGCGGTACACAAAAGACTGATTGTTGCTAGGCCAGCACCGTTTTGCTTCATTCGAAAAAGCATGTTGGCGACAGCAATAAAATTTTTAGGTTTATAATAGTAATTTTCATTCTGCTTTAATAGCTTTAGAAACACAATACTTCCAATGATAAAAATCAGATAGGTACCAGCCACGACAAGCATAATAGCGACCATCATCTGCAAAAATGCCGAGAGTGATGCTCGGGATGAAATAGAAATATAATAACCCATGATGAGCACGATTAAGCCAGTGATTGCTAAAAATGTATGTCCTTTCGGTACTGTTTCCGCTTTGGAAGCTTTATGCCATAGTGTAATAGGATTAATGTGGCGTAGCCCCCAAAAATCGTATAGCGTCAGTAATAAGAAAATAATGGCAAAAATGATAGCAGCGATAGCAATAGGTTTTATGGTGAGTGTTTGATGAAGATGTTCAAAATTAAGCAGCACACGTAAACTCATTACAGAAAGTTTGGAAAAGGTAATACCAATAATTAGTCCAAGACCTGTACTGATGGCATAAAAAAGTAAATTTTCAATGCCGATGACTTGCCGTAAGTTGTGCTTGTTTAAACCAAGCATACTGTACAACCCAAGTTCTTTAGTACGTTGTTTACTCAAGGTTTGTTCAGCATAAATAATGGCTAAACCTGAAACTAATATGACAAAGCCAAGGCCAAGTTGCATAAGCGCAACAGCTATCGCACCAAAAGAAATATTTTTCAGGTTGGTATCATATAACATTGCTAAAAAGATATAAACAACAGCTACCCAAATGGTATTGGAGAAAATAAAGGGTAGGCTTTGATTTTTATTCTTAACAAGATGATGATAGGCGAGCTTAAATTGAATCATTGGCTAGTCACCTCTCTACTTTGTAAAGCAGCTAGACTGTTGATGATTTGTTCGAGGTAGTGACTGCGGTTTTGATCACCACGATAGAGTTCATTGTAAATGATGCCATCTTTAATAAATAATGTGCGTTGAGCATAGCTTGCCGCCTCAGCACTGTGTGTCACCATTAGGATTGTTTGTCCACTGTGATTAATGTGATTAAATAATTGCAAGATTTTTTCGCTGTTACCGGAATCCAAAGCGCCCGTCGGTTCATCGGCTAATAATAAATCCGGCTGTGTAATTAATGCTCGGGCAATCGCAATACGCTGTTTTTGTCCACCGGAAATTTCAGATGGCTGACGATCTAATAGGTTATCAATACCTAAAGCTTTGGATAATGGTTTGATACGTTCTATCATGAATTCATGTTTGGCTTTTGATAAAACCAGAGGCAAAAAAATATTATCACGATTATTAAATGTATCCAGTAAATTAAAGCTTTGAAAGACGAAACCCAAATGTTCTCTGCGAAACTGGGACGAGTCTTTTTCTGATAGATGACTAAGGTCAGTTTGATTAAGCGTTATTGTGCCACTAGTAGGCTGATCAAGTGTAGCAATAATATTGAGTAGTGTTGACTTACCGGCACCAGACTCACCCATGATAGCTACAAACTCACCTTTCTCAACTGAAAGATCAATATCTCTGAGGGCAACAATCTGATTAGTATTTCCCTCGGTAAAAACCTTTTTAATATGTTTTAAATTTAATAAACTCATAATCAAAACTCCTTTTATTGATACCCTGAGTATAAAGAAGATTTACGATTGGTTGTAGTTACAAAAGCGAGAGAATACTTACAGTTTGTTATATTTTAATTTTTTAGGATTGAATTGGATCGCAACACTGGTTCCCTTTTGTTGATGTGATTGGATAATGACTTGAATATCTAATATAGCAGCAATTCTTTGCACGATATAAAGTCCCATACCTGTGGCTTCACTATTAAGACGGCCATTTGTCCCGGTAAAACCTTGGTCAAAAATACGAGGTAGGTCGCTTTGCGAAATGCCAACGCCAAAATCTTTAATCCATAAAGTGTGGTCGTCAAAAGTTAACACAATTCGACTATTTTGAGATGAATATTTAATTGCATTACTAATCAGTTGTGTTAGCATGACACACAACCATTTTTGGTCAGATAACACCATAACTTCTGGTAGGGTAATTATAGGTACTACTTTGTGGGATAAAAAATAAGAGGTGTTTTGTTTAACAACATCGGTAACACAAGTAGACAGAGATATATACTCGAAATAAAGGTCTTTGTTAAAATCAGCCAAACGATCAATCGTTAAGAGTTGCTCAATATGATATGTCAGTAGGTCGGCTTTTTCGCTAACCAAATCACTTGGTACAACGGTATTATTTTCAGCTGCTAAGGTTAAGGTAGTTAAAGGGGTCTTCATTTCGTGACTCCATAAAGTCAAGTAATCTTGACGTTCTTTGAACGCTTCTATGAGTTGTCGGTTATCAGCTTGTGCTTTGTTCATAAAAGTTGTTAGGGTCTTGGCGCATAAGTGACCATAGAACCCGTGCATTTTGATATTTGTGGCTTTCTGTTCAATGATTGCTTTTTGAACCTGCTTTGTATCAATGATTTTTTGATAGATTCGTGTGCTAACGATAATCAAAAGAGGAATGATAGAATAACGTATGAGGTCGATTATGATAACTAAATCAATTTTGTAAAGATAGCCTAAAAAGCTTAACAGTAGCATCAATAGGCTATAGGCTAAGATGATAGGCCATTCAGATATGCTGATTTTGGCATAAAGCTTGACAGTGCTCATGAGATAAATTTATAACCTTTCCCGTATTCAGTGGTAAGCCTATTTTTTAGCCCAACTTGCGTTAGTTTATCACGAAGACGACTGATATTAACATTTAGAATGTTTTCATCTGTAAAATCACCATTTTGCCAAATACGTTTGATGATCTTTTCTTTGGAAATAGTCTGGTTTGGATTAAGCATTAATAATCTCAAAATGATACTTTCTGTTGCAGTCAGTTTGATAAAATTTGTTGGGGTTTGCAGGATATTTGTCACAATACTTAAACTATAGTTGCCACATGTAATTGTATCAGTGAAGTCATCATATTGACCTATGCGTCGTAAAATTGCTTGAATTTTAGAAATAAAAACCGCTGTTGAAAAAGGTTTAGTTAAGTAATCGTCGGCACCAATGGCTATTGCCCTGATAGCATTAGGATCTAAGCTAGCTGCCGAAACAAAAATAATAGGTACCTGTGAAAAGGTACGAATTTTTTGCGTCCAGAAGAAGCCATCAAAGTAAGGTAGGGTAATATCCATGACGATAATGTTTGGCTGGCACTGTTTAACTTCAGTATCAATTGCCTCAAAATCGGCTACACTAGACACGGCAAAATGCCATTTTTCAAGTGCTTGCCTCATTTGTTGGGTGATGCCTTCATCATCTTCAATAATATAAACTTTTTGCATGGTTCATACTCCAATCTATTGTGCTGTTCAAATGATGTTTTCAAGATGACCAGCACGTAGTTATCAATGATTATTTTAGCATAGTTGCGCCGGCTGGAAAGTCACAGGCTGTTATTGCGTCGCATAATAAAGCGTCGAAAAAACTAGTTTGTCATTTTCCCTTTTATGGTAAAATAGAAAATATATAGTTTAATTTAACGTTGAGGGGATTAATGGCAATTAATTATCCGGCCGGCACACGACGACGAACTGCGCAAGCAAAAAATACAATGCGTACGGGCAAAACAACTAAAAAAGCGTTAACATTTGGCAAACGAGGTATGGGTCTAGAAGACGAGATTAATCTAGCTAATGATTATTATCTCGCCAATCATCTAGCGGTGATACATAAGAAACCGACACCCATTACGATTGTTAAAGTTGATTATCCAGCGCGCTCAGCAGCAAAAATTACTGAAGCTTACTTTAAGCAAGCGTCAACAACGGATTACAATGGTGTCTATCAAGGTAGATATATTGACTTTGACGCAAAAGAAACAAAAAATAAAACTTCTTTCCCACTCAAAAATTTCCACGAACATCAAATTGTGCATTTAGCCAATGTATTGTCTCAAAATGGGGTTGGCTTTGTGATTATCAAATTTACCAGTTTAGATGAATCCTATATTTACCCAGCACAAGCACTGATTAGGCAATGGGAGAAGTTACGTGGTAAACAGTCAATCGCTTACCAAGATATCATTGCTGAAGGCTATCGTGTGCCAGAAAGTCTGAATCCAAGTTTAGATTATCTAAAAGCTGTCGATCAATATTTTGAGAACCTTAACTAATTATTTAGGAGTATGTCGTCATTATGGCAAATAAGAATCAGTGGTCGCGTGTCAACCGTAACCAAAATATGTACGATAACCATCCGGCGACTGAACCGCCTACTATGCCACCCAATAATGGCAATGGTAATAGCACGGGTGGCCCCCAAAAACCAAAAAAGAAAAAGCGACGTTGGATTTTAGCCACTATTTTATGGCTCTTAGTTATTGGCTTCATTGGGGTGTTAGCAGGCGCAGCTGTTTTTGTGACTTATGCGAATGATGCACCTAACATTACAGCTTCTAATCTAGCTTCAGAACCATCTAGCGCGATATACGATAGTCAAGGTAATCCAATTTGGAAGTTATCTGCTGTTGAGAGAGATTACGCTAATTCTAATGAAATTCCTAAGTCCTTAAAACAAGCAGTTGTCTCAATCGAGGATCGTCGTTTTTATAAACATAACGGCGTCGATCCAGTTCGTATTGCTGGTGCTGCATTAGCCAACTTACGTGGCTCATCATTGGGTATGCAAGGCGGATCAACTTTAACACAGCAACTGGTTAAATTGTCTGTATTTAGTACGTCAACGGCTGACCAAACATTGAAACGAAAGGCACAAGAGGCATGGCTCGCTTTGCGCGTTGAGAAAAATTTCAGTAAAGATGAAATTTTAACGTTCTATATGAACAAAGTTTATATGGGGCATGGTGTTTCTGGTATGAAAACAGCTGCGGAGTATTTCTACGGCAAACCATTGACAGAATTGTCATTACCTCAACTAGCTTTACTAGCAGGTATGCCACAATCACCAACAAATTATGACCCGTACCTTAAAGATAATTCAGCTGCTAAAGAACGTCGTAATACAGTCTTGTTGGCAATGGTTAAGTATGGGGCAATTACCAAAAAAGAAGCAGATGATGCCATCAAGGTACCGATTAATGACGGCTTGCAAGATTTGACATCAAAAACAGCGTTAGCTAATACAAATCGTAAAGTTGTCGATGCTTATGTACAATCAACACTCGCAGAAGCCGCTTCACTCGGTTATGATACGAATAAGTCAGGTCTGAAAATTTATACGAATATGGATTCTAATTTACAACAATCCATGTATGATAATGCCAATGGAACCGCTGTGACTTTCCCATCAGCAGATACGCAAATTGGGGCAACAATGACTGATCCAAACAACGGTAACGTTGTTGCGCAAATTGGTGGTCGTAATCTTAAAACATTACAAGGCACTAACCACGCCCGATTGAAGACACGTTCGTCAGGCTCATCAATCAAGCCACTATTAGATTATGGTCCTGCTATTGAATACTTGAATTGGCCAACTTATCGAACAGTTGAAGATAAAGAATATAAGTATGCCGGCACAGATAAAAATCTGTCAAACTGGGATGGCAAATTCATGGGTAATATCACCATGCGAACAGCGCTGACGCAGTCACGTAACACACCAGCAGCACGTACGTTGGAAGATGTTGGTGGGACTGATGCTGGTAAGTTTATTAATGGTATTGGCGTGCCAATTGATCATACGCCTGGTGGTGCTGATGCGATTGGTATTACAGCCTCTACTGAACAAGAAGCTGGAGCCTTTGGCGCTATAGCAAATGGTGGCACATATTATAAGCCAACCTATATCACAAAAATTGTGACAGCGGATGGCTCTACCCATAATTATAGTGTCAATGGTCAACGTGCTATGAAGACAAGTACTGCTTTCATGTTAACTGATATGATGAAAGGTGTTATTAAGCCTAATGCGACAGCCAGTGATGCTATTATTCCTGGATTACATCAGGCAGGTAAATCTGGCTTGGTTGGTTATGGTGATGATGAAGGCATGCCTAACCAAGCTATTAAGGATGCGTGGTTTACCGGATATACTAAGTCATATGCGTTGTCAGTCTGGACAGGATATGATGTGCCACGGGAAAATTACATTCCGTGGTCTTATCAAGATTTACCGGCGCAATTCTACCAACGTGTGATGTCATATGCTATGCAAAATAAGCCAAATACAGATTGGACGATGCCTGATACAGTGACATCTAAGGTACGTGGCAACATTGTAGAATATGAAGTTAAGGGTGCTAAGTGGAGTAATGGTGGCTTACCATCTGTTAACTCAATACCACAATCAGGTGCAACGCCAGCTGAAGTTGGTAATAATAATAGTCATTAATTTTATGTTTGGAAGTCTTGCACATGCAAGGCTTTTTATTCGAGGTGGTGGGATGTCAAGACTCTGGATAACAGGATATCGCAGTTATGAGATGGGCACTTTTGGCGATAAAGATCCTAAAATATTGGTTATGAAATATGCTATAGAACAATTGGTACGTCAGCAACTTGAAAATGGGTTGGAATGGGTACTAACTGGCGGGCAACTCGGTGTTGAGCAATGGACTATTGAAGTCGTCCTAGCACTCAAAAAGGATTGGCCAATGCTTAAAGTGGCCATGATGTTGCCTTTCGAAGATTTTGGCAGTCAATGGCATCCCAATAGTCAAAGTAAATTACAGGTACTTAAACAAGGCGTTGATTTTGTTGACAGTGTCTCGCATGCAACATATCAAGGGCCAGGGCAATTACAAAATTATCAAGCTTTTATGTTAAACCATACAGACGCTGCATTGCTATTTTACGATCCTGAGTTTGAAGGCAAAGCTAAATATGACTACAAAATTATTCAACAACATCAACGTAAAACGCCATATCCTTTGACGCTAATTGACATGGATCAATTACAAGATTATGCAACGACGTATAGTGAACAGCAAGCCGAAAACGATTTCTTTGAATAAATGTGTTATAAACTTGTAATTTAATCGATTTATTGGTAATATAGGTTAAGTAAAAAAGTAAATGAGGTGTGACTTGTGGAACAAGTAAAGTACACGCAAAAAGATATTTTAGAACGCGTTTTCAAGCAAAAGCGAATGGGTGTAGGTTACGATCCCGCCGATGTTGACAGCTTTCTAGATGATATTATCAAGGACTATGGCGCTTTTGCTGGTCGTATTGAACAATTACAGGGTGAAGTCGCGAGATTACAGACGGCTTTGAAAGCATCACAGGATCAGTTAGTTGCAATTAAGCAACAACAGACTAATGTTGCTGCTGAACCAGTAGTTGAGGCACCAGTGACACCAGTAGTTGAAACACCAAAAGCTGCTCAAGTTGTGACGAACTTAGATTTGATTAAGCGCGTTGCTAATCTTGAACGTGCAGTCTTTGGACATGATTCTGATAATATCTAATTACCACGTCATTTAATAATTAAATTTTTATACACGACATGTAAGTATCGGGTAATTGCGCGTTATATTTCTAGCGTGAGGAAGGTCCATGCTCGCACAACCTGAGATGGTTGTAGTGATTGTGCTGGGATAAAAAATAAACCCAGGGGCAGTAATGCCACGGCGGTCGAAAGGGCTAAGGCTTCTAGCTATGTCTAAATAGGCTCGAAGGTGCCATAGAAACGTATGCGTTAATGAAAGTTAGCGTTTGAGACGAGGTAAACCCCACAAGCGGGCAACCCAAACTTTTGGTAGGGGCGGCTAATCTAGCGAATTGAAGCGATGGTTGGTATGGTTTGATTACAAACTTAGATAGATGATTACCGAAAGTGATATGTACCTGCATATCACTGGAACAAAACATGGCCTATAGATGCTTACAGCAGGTGACGCCACTTTGTGGCGTTTTTTTATGGCGTTTTATACATATGTACATGTAATATACAAGCTTATTTCGTATATTCGCCTGAAAATGTTGCATAAAAATTCAGAGCGGGTTATGATTAAAAACGTTAATAGTATAGATTCTAGGGAGAATACCGTATGATAAATAAAACATTGAAAAAAATATCATTATTAATGATGAGCATTATCTTGTTGTTACCATTAATGATGGTTGCAACACCAAAGGCACAAGCAGCTGAAACAGACCCTGCCTATTCTGCTATCAAAAAACGTGGTGTGTTGGTAGTCGGCTTATCAGCTGATTATGCACCGTTTGAGTTTCATGCCACGGTTCAAGGACGTGACCAGATTGTTGGCTTTGAGGTTTCAATGGCTAAGCAGATTGCTAAAGATTTGGGGGTCAAGCTTCAAATTAAAGAAATGGGTTTTGATGGTCTGATTGGTGCCGTGCAAACTGGCAAGATCGATGTGATTATTTCCGGTATTAATGCAACACCAGATCGTGAAAAGGTTGTTGATTTTTCAAAGTCTTATTTATCACCAAAGCAGACGGTACTGGTGTTAAAGAAAAATGCAGCCCAATTTACTTCAAATGTGAATTCATTTGCTGGTAAAAAGGTTGGAGCACAACGTCAGACAACACAAGAGACCTTTGTGCAAAATAATATGTCTAGTGCCACCTTAGTTAGTCTTCAAAAAGTGCCGGACCTTGTTTCACAGTTATCAGCAGGTAAAATAGCTGGTGTTGTATTAAATGATCCAATATCAGAGGCATACGCACAACAAAATAAAGCTTTAAAAGTGATTTATCCGCAACCAAACGAAGCTGAAGGCGCAGTTTCGGTTGCAATGCCTAAAAACTCACCAGTGCTAAAAGAAAAAATTAATCAGGCTATTGATGATATTGTGTCATCAGGTAAATTGAAAGCTTATAAGAAAGAAGCAAATACCTTGATGTTTGCTAAGCAGTCTTTTTGGTCGAAATATGGTAATTTGTTCATTAAAGGAACGCTAATCACGTTGGCGTTGGCTGCTGTGGCAGTTGTCATTGGCTCAATTTTAGGTACTGTATTTGCATTATTTAAGTTGTCACCCAACTTCCTATTAAAGGCCGTTGGTAATATCTATGTTGAATATGTTCGTGGTACACCGCTCTTGGTGCAAGCGTTTATGGTTTTCTTTGGAACGCAAGTTATAGGACTTAATTTATCAGCCTTTGCTGCGGGTGCTTTAGCTATGGGACTGAACTCTGCAGCCTATGTTGCAGAAATTATTCGTTCTGGTATTAACTCAGTCAACTATGGTCAAACTGAAGCTGCACGTTCACTCGGTCTTTCTAAAGGCAAGACCATGCGGTTCATTATTTTACCACAGGCTATTAAGAATATTTTGCCGGCATTGGGTAATGAATTTGTGACAGTCATCAAAGAAGGATCTGTCGTTTCGGTTATTGGTGTTGGCGAATTGATGTTCCAGACTGGGGTTGTGCAAGGGGCAAGTTTTAAACCCTTCTTCCCACTTTTGATTACATCAATGATATACTTTGTGTTAACATTTGGTATTAGCCGTGCATTAGGTTATGCTGAAAAGCGTATGGCGCGTACGGGCCGTTAACATTTCAAGGCATCAACTATTGTTGGTGCTTTTTTTGACCATAAATTTCCGAATATTAAGTTTTATCAATATTGAAAACACTTACAAAGCTAACGTTCGTATATCAATTACAAATTAGGTGAATCGTTCGGTATAAACGAACGATTTTTTTTATTGTGTGAATATTCTTATTTAAAAGCGAAGCATTTTGTTCTTTTTTCTGTTAAATTTAAATTGTAAACGAACTAATTAAGATTAAATCATGTTCTTGCTGTTAAAAAGCGAACAATGGAGGGATTTATGGCTCAGGTTGCAGTTGTCATGGGATCAACGAGTGATTGGCCAGCAATGCAAAAGACAACAGTATTGTTGGATGAATTAGGTGTGACATACGAAAAACATATTATTTCAGCGCATCGTATGCCTCAACACTTACAAGTGTTTGGGCAACAAGCACAAAACAAAGGTTTAAAAGCTATTATTGCTGGTGCTGGTGGTGCAGCACATTTACCTGGTATGTTAGCCGCTAATACGTTAGTGCCAGTTATTGGTGTTCCAATGCAATCACATGCTTTAAATGGCATTGATTCGTTACTGTCTATTGTGCAAATGCCAGCAGGCATACCAGTAGCTACAGTAGCCATTGGAGAAGCGGGCGCTAAGAATGCAGCGTTATTAGCAGCGCAAATCATTGCCTTACAAGACAATACAATTTTGAAAGCACTAACAACATTTCGTGCAAGGCAAACGCAACAGTCAGTAGATAGTGAGGATGACTTAATATGACTTCACCAATATTACCGCCAGCCACAATAGGCATTATTGGTGGGGGACAATTAGGTCAAATGATGGCTCTTTCTGCTAAAGCAATGGGTTATAAAGTTGGGGTGTTAGATCCAACGCCAGCAGCACCAGCAGGTCAGGTTGCAGACTTTCAAATTGTCGCTGCCTATAACGATATCGTTGCTTTAACGCAATTATCTGAACGTAGTGATGTGTTGACATACGAATTTGAAAACGTTGATGTAGCGGCATTGTCACAGCAAAAGGTTGCCTTGCCGCAAGGGACAAAATTACTTGAAATAACAAGTAATCGGTTGACGGAAAAGTCATTTATTCGAGATATTGCTAAGGTGCCAGTTGCTAATTTTGTGGCCGTGGATTCACCAGCAATGTTTAAAGCGGCGATTAAACAAGTTACCTTACCAGCTATTTTAAAAACGGTTAGTGGTGGTTATGACGGTCACGGCCAATGGTCAATAAATAATGATCATGATGTGGCTGACTTATTAAACAATTGGCCTAGTGGTCAGTTAATTTTAGAACAGTGTGTCCCATTTAAAAAAGAATTGAGTATCATGGTTGCCCGTGATGCAAAAGGTCAGGTGACCCATTGGCCAATTGCTGAGAACGTGCATGTCAATCATATTTTGAAAACAAGTGATGCACCTGCAGCAATTAGCAGTGAGGATACTGAAAATATCGAACGTATTGCCACCCGTATTGCTGAAGCATTAACGTTACGTGGTGTGCTTGGTATTGAGTTATTTGTTAATGGCAGTCAGGTTTGGGTTAATGAACTGGCACCACGCCCACATAATTCAGGCCACTATACGATTGAAGCAACGTCTATTTCTCAGTTTGAAGGACATATTAGAAGTATTACAGGTTTACCGTTGTCTGATGTGACATTATATGAGCCTTCGCTGATGTTAAATTTACTGGGTGATGAATTGACGCAAGCTCGTGAAGACCTGGTTAATCATCCAGAATGGCATTTTCATGATTATGGTAAAGCAACAATTAAGGCCAATCGCAAAATGGGTCATATTACTGTTTTAGGCAAAGAAAACATTAGTGCTTTACGAAAATGGGGAGAAACACATGGTCAGCATTGATTATCAAGGGCAAACAATTGAAAAGCAAGCATTGCGTTATCAGGGCAAAGCTAAACAGGTATTTCAAACAAATGATTCAGATATTCTTTGGGTACATTATATGGATCAGGCAACCGCTTTGAACGGTAAAGTTAAAGAAATGATTGCAGGTAAGGGTGAACTCAATAGTGCGATTAGTCATCTGCTGTTTGATTATCTCACTCAAAACGGTATTGAAAATCATTATTTAACAGCAGTTTCCAAAACAGATGAGTTAGTCACTACATTAGATATTCTACCAATTGAAGTTGTGACACGAAATTATGCGTCAGGACACTTTGTTAGTAAGTTTGACGTCACACCTATGCAACAATTAACGCCAACCGTCCAAGAGTTTTATTATAAATCTGATGCATTAGATGATCCATTTATCAATGACTCACAAATCTTAGCTTTGGGTTATGCTAACGCGGTTGAATTGGCACAACTACGTCAAAAATCACAAGATGTGAACCAATTATTACGCGCACGTTTTGAAAAAATTGGGATTCATCTAGTTGACTTCAAGTTAGAATTTGGTCGTACACGAGCCGGTAAAGTGATTTTAGCAGATGAATTATCACCAGATAATATGCGACTTGTCGATATGCGTACAGGTGCATCACTTGATAAAGATGTATTTCGTCAGCATTCTGGTGATGTGACCATTGGCTATCAAGATGTTTTAACACGTTTAGAACAGGAAGATTGAGGAGAAAATTCATGTATTTAGCAAAAATCTATGTTACTTATAAGCCATCGATTTTAGACCCGCAGGGTGAGGTGATTAAATCAGCCTTGCACCGTATGGACTATGCAGGCATTTCACAAGTGACACAGGGTAAATACTTCGAAGTAAAATTAAACGCTAAAGATGTTGATGCTGCTACAGCTGAAGTAGAGAGTTTTACGACTGCTTTGTTAATCAACCAAAATACAGAAACCTATCGCTTTGACTTGAGTTTGGTAGAAGATGAGGTGACGCTATGAAAGCGGCAGTTATTAGTTTTCCTGGATCAAACTGCGACTTTGATATGTTATACGCACTGCAAGATTTTGGCGTTGATGCGCAAATTATTTCCGCCAAAAAAAATGATCTTACTGGTTTTGATGCTATTTTTTTACCAGGTGGTTTTTCTTATGGTGATTATCTTAGAACAGGCGCTATTGCCCATTTTTCACCAATCATGTCGGCAGTTACACAGGCCGCTAATGCCGGTAAACTGATTGTTGGCGTTTGTAATGGCTTTCAAATTTTAACTGAAGCAGGTTTGTTACCCGGCCAATTATTGATGAACGCAACACCAGGATTTATCTGCGATGAAGTTGAGTTAGAAATTGCTAATCCTAATACGGCCTATACCAACGCTTATGACAATGACGATACGATTTTAATTCCTATTGCTCATGGTGAGGGAAATTATTTCGCTGATGAAACAACTTTGGACAAACTTGAAGAAAATCACCAAATTGTTTTTCGTTATGTTGATAACCCAAATGGTTCAGCACATGATATTGCCGGTATTATGAATGAGAAGGGGAATGTTTTTGGTATGATGCCACACCCAGAAAGAGCAGTTGATCAAGTAACGGGAAATATTGATGGGCAAAAATTCTTTAAAAGTATTTTATCAGGGATTCTCACAAAGGCTTAATTTTTCAATCAACCGATTAACGAGTTTTAAATAGCTAAGATATGAAAGGCAATAGACGTATGACAACGGTCACTAATAATGAACTTACACCTGAGCAAGTTCGTGATTCAAAAATATATACACAATGGGGATTAACTGAAGCTGAATATGAGCTGATTGTATCTGAACTAAAACGATTGCCCAATTTTACAGAAACAGGTATTTTTTCTGGTATGTGGTCGGAACATGTTTCCTATAAAAAATCAAAACCGATTTTACGAAAATTTTGGTCAACTAATGAACGGGTATTGCAAGGGCCAGGTGAGGGTGCTGGTATTTTAGATATTGGGGATGGGCAAGCAGTTGTATTCAAAGCTGAAAGCCATAATCATCCAAGTTTTGTAGAACCTTATGAGGGTGCTGCGACTGGTGTCGGTGGCATTTTACGTGATATCTTCTCAATGGGTGCACAACCAATTGCAGTGCTTGATTCGCTTCGTTTTGGGGAACTAGATGATGCACATACACGACACATTGTTGATGGGGTAATTGCCGGTATTGCCGGTTATGGCAATGCCATTGGTATCCCAACAGTTGGTGGTGAAATTAGTTTTGATCCGGTATACGCAGGCAATCCGCTAGTTAACGTGATGGCTGTTGGCCTGATGGATCAAGCAGCTATGCAAGTTGGGCAAGCGAAGGGCGTTGGTAATTCAATTATTTATGTAGGCGCTAAAACAGGGCGAGATGGTATCAATGGCGCGTCGTTTGCATCAGCTGAATTTTCAACAGCACATGAGTCAGATCGTTCGGCTGTTCAGGTTGGTGATCCATTTTTAGAGAAATTAGTCATGGATGCAACGTTGCAAGCTGTGCGTGAACATTCTGATATTATTGTCGGTATTCAAGATATGGGTGCGGCTGGCTTGTTATCTTCAAGTTCGGAAATGGCAGCAAAAGCGGGTATGGGTATCACGCTTAATCTTGATAGTGTGCCACAACGTGAAACAAACATGACACCGTATGAATTGATGTTGTCAGAATCACAAGAACGGATGCTACTCGTTGTTAAACGTGGTGAGGAACAGGCAATAATTGATTTGTTCCAAGCCGCTGATTTGGATGCAGTAATCATTGGTAATGTCACTGATAATGGTCGCTATATTTTAACCTTTGATGATGAAATAGTTGCTGATGTACCAATTGACTTTTTGACACATGCACCGAAGCAAAATTTGCCAATGGCTGAACCTAAGCGCATCGCTGGATTTTCATCAGCACAGTTTGAACCAGCCGTTAACGACGTGAAACAAACAATTTTAGACTTGATTGCGCAACCAACCATTGCTTCTAAAACCGCGTTATTCCGTCATTTTGATTCAATGGTACGTGCTGATACGGCCATTAAACCAGGTGGTGACGCCAGTTTGGTACGCGTACGTGGTACAAAAAAAGCGTTAGCTATGACTACAGACGTGAATGCACGTTATCTTTATTTGGATCCATTTGTAGGCGCCCAGATGGCTGTGGCTGAAGCTGCTCGTAATATTGTGGCAACAGGCGCTTTGCCAATTGGCATTACTGATGGTTTGAACTTTGGTTCACCAGACAATCCAGAAGTATATTATGAACTCGATCAAGCGGCAGCCGGTATTAACGCGTTAGCAAAGCAACTCAATACACCAATTATTTCAGGAAATGTGTCACTGTATAACGAAACGGATGGTCAGGCGATTTATCCAACACCAATGATTGGCATGGTTGGTCTGTTATCTGATATTACAAATGCGACAACGGTTGATTTTAAGCATGCTGGTGATAGCATTTACGTTATTGGTGAAACCAATGACAGTTTTAATGGATCAGAAATTCAAAAGATGCAGCACGGTGAGTTAACAGGTCAATTATTTGCGTTTGACGACACAGCCGAAATAGCTGCCCAAAAATTAGTTTATTCAGCTATTTCAAAGCAACTGTTATCGAGTGCGCATGATTTATCAGAGGGGGGGTTAATTGTTGGTTTGCTTGAAAGTAGTTTCGCTGGTGATTTGAGTTTTGATGTTCAGACAAAACAGGCAGATAAGTATTTATTTGCCGAAACACCAAGCCGTTTTGTTGTCAGCGTAGCGGCCGAAAAAGCCGAAGCGTTTGAACAATTAGCAGGGACACAAGCAACTAAAATTGGTATTGTGACAGATGATGACGTCCTAAAAGTAGTGACAACCAATCAAACCATTATGCTATCTCGTACAGCAACAAAAAAGGTATATCAGGAGAGTCTCGCATGTCAATTAAAAGCATAGCGCAAAAGCAAGCGATAGAACAACATGCCCGTGAAAGCGAAAAGACGCGTGTCAATGTACGTAGTTTAAATGAAGAATGTGGTATTTTTGGTGTCTGGGGATGCGAGGATGCGGCCCAGTTAACCTATTATGGGTTGCATGCCTTGCAACATCGTGGTCAAGAAGGGGCAGGAATTGTCGCCAATAACAATGGCCATTTATGGCAAGAACGAGGCTTGGGTTTACTAAGCGATGTTTTCCGCGACCCTGAACGTATCAAAGCTTTAGTGGGCAAGAGTGCGATTGGGCATGTACGTTATGCAACTGCCGGATCACACGGTGTTGAAAATATTCAACCTTTAATGGTGAACTTTCATGATATGCAACTGGCTTTAGCTCATAACGGTAATTTGACGAATGCGATGTCACTGAGAGAGCAACTGGAAGAAGACGGTTCAATTTTCCAAAGTTCATCAGATTCAGAAATTCTTCTGCATTTAATTCGCCGTTCTAAAGCGACTACATTTGTGGATAAGTTAAAAGAATCATTAAACACTGTGAAAGGTGGCTTTGCATATTTGCTGCTGACGCCTGAAGGATTATATGCCGCACTTGATCCACATGCATTCCGTCCTTTTGTTGTCGGACAAATGCCAGAAGGAAATTATATTGTTACTTCGGAAACAGCTGCTTTAGATGTTATTGGGGCACGTTTCGTGCGTGATGTACAACCAGGGGAATTACTAATCATTAATGATGATGGTTTGACTATTGACACCTATACCGATAAAACCACATTGAATATTGACGCGATGGAATATATCTATTTTGCAAGGCCAGACTCAACGATTTATGGTGTCAATGTCCACAAAGCACGTAAACGTATGGGGGCAGCTTTGGCAGCGGAGCAACCTGTACCTGAAGCAGATATTGTGGTAGGTGTACCAAATTCTAGTTTATCAGCGGCCGCTGGTTTTGCGGAAGCAACTGGCCTACCAAACGAATTAGGTTTAGTGAAAAATCAGTATATTGCGCGTACGTTTATTGAGCCAACTCAAGATAAACGTGAACGTGCTGTTCGCATGAAATTGAGTGCAGTGAAGGATGTTGTTCGCAATAAAAACGTGGTCTTAGTTGATGATTCGATTGTTCGTGGGACAACATCAATGTATATCATACGCATGTTAAAAGAAGCTGGCGCCAAGTCGGTGCATGTCCGCATTGCTAGTCCAGTATTCAAGTTTCCATCTTTTTATGGTATTGATATGCAAACAACCGATGAATTAATGGGTGCCAATAACACGTTAGACGAAATGCGTACAAAAATTGAAGCAGATTCGCTTGGTTTCTTATCGGTTAAGGCACTTGTTAAAGCAATTGATTTACCTTATGACGGGAAAGGCACAGGCTTAACAACGGCTTATTTTGACGGTCATTATCCCAGTCCAATTTATGATTATGAAGCAAGTTTATCTCAGTTTATTGCAGCGGGTAGTGTTGATTTTACTGAAGAACCAACGACAACATACCATCCGAGACAAGTTGCTTCATTGCGAAATGAAGCCTTACAGGATGATGGGACAATTCATTTAGATTCACAAACAATTCAGGGAGTAGAAGCATGAGTGAACAAAATGCTTATCAACAAGCTGGTGTTGACATTAAGGCAGGCGAACGTGCTGTTGAGTTAATGAAAGATGCAGTGGCTGATACATACACACCAAATGTTTTGGATGGTATAGGTGGTTTTGGGGCAGCCTTTGCTTTGGGACAAAACTATAAAAATCCGGTATTGGTTTCTGGGGCTGATGGTGTTGGCACAAAATTATTATTAGCTATTGCAGCCAATCAACATCAAACAATTGGCCAAGATTTGGTAGCCATGGTGGCTAATGATATTTTGGCGCAAGGGGCTAAGCCAGCTTTTATGTTGGATTACTTAGCTGTAGATAAGATGCGACCAGAAATCGTCGCTGAAATTGTCACAGGTATTGCAAAAGCAGCAAAAGCATCAGGTATGGCGTTAATTGGTGGTGAGAGTGCGGAACTACCCGGTTTATATGCACCAAATCATTATGATCTTGCAGCCTTTGCAGTTGGCATTGCTGAAAAGGCACAATTGTTGAGGCCTGACAATGCTAGTGTTGGTGATGTTTTAATTGGCCTACCATCTTCTGGCATTCACTCAAATGGTTATTCACTAGTGCGCCACGTATTAGGTATACAAACAGCAGATGACTTTAATGCATTACCTGACGAACAAAAGACAGCACTAATGACACCTACTGCATTGTATGCGGCAGCAGTTTGGCCACTGGTATCCGCTGGTTTAGTTCAATCGATGGCACATATTACTGGTGGTGGCATCACTGAAAATCTACCACGAGCGTTTTCATCACAGCTATCAGCAGAAATTGCTTGGGGTAGTTGGCCAATTTTATCAATTTTCAATACTTTACAGTCGGCAGGTCAGTTGTCAATCGAAGATATGTTATTGACTTTTAACAATGGCTTAGGCATGGTATTAATTATCAAACCAGCAGATAAACAACGTGTTTTGACAATGCTGTCAGAAAGTGGTCAATCTGCATTTGTCATTGGGCAAATGACGTCACGTCAAGATAACCCTGTTGTGTGGACTGGGGATGCCCCATGGTAAGAAAAGTCAAGTTAGCAATATTTGCTTCCGGTACTGGGACAAATTTTCAAGCGTTACATGATGCCATTTTACAACGTCAGTTAAATGCTGAAGTCGTGCGCTTGATTGTTGACAAATCAAGTGCAGGGGCATTAAATTTGGCCAAATTATTTGGTGTACCAGCAACTTTTATTAAATATTCAGATTATGATACAAAAATCGATGCTGAACAGGTAATCTTGGATCAACTCACCCAAGATGAAGTGGATGGTATTTTACTAGCAGGTTATATGCGTATTTTAACACCAAAACTCATTGATGCTTATGCTGGCAAAATTGTCAACTTACATCCAGCACTGTTACCTCAGTTTCCTGGACGACATAGTATCTTGGATGCTTATGAATCCGGTGTTGATGAGACTGGTGTTACAGTGCACTTTGTCGATAATGGCATTGACACAGGTGAAATTATTGCGCAACAATCTGTGCCACGTTTTTCTAGTGATACCTTGCTTGATTTAGAGACACGTATTCATCATGTTGAACATGTTTTATACCCTAATACCTTAGAAAAGTTACTTAACGAAGGAGTATTTTTAAAATGACCCGTGCATTATTGAGTGTTTCAGATAAAACAGGACTTGTCCCATTTGCCGAAAAATTGGTGGCTTTGGGTTATGAATTGGTGTCAACAGGTGGGACACATCGTGTACTGGCAGCAGCCGGTTTGGATGTGATCGCCATTGACGATGTGACTGATTTTCCGGAAATGTTGGATGGGCGTGTTAAGACATTGCATCCCCGTGTTCATGCAGGCTTGTTAGCGCGTCGCGATTTACCAGAACATATGGCAAAACTGGCGGAATTCGACATTACACCAATTGATATGGTAGTTGTTAATTTGTATCCTTTCAAGTCAACAATTCAAAAAGACGGTGTGACAGAAGCTGAGGCCATTGAAAATATTGATATTGGTGGTCCTTCAATGTTACGATCAGCCGCAAAAAATTTTGCTGGTGTTTTGCCGATTGTTGATCCCGCCGATTATGATGTCGTCGTAGATAAGTTACAGTCTGGTTCAGTAGATGCTGATTACCGTAAATCATTGGCAGCCAAAGTGTTTCAACATACGGCAGCTTACGATGCATTAATTGCTGACTATTTGACTGTATCAGAATTTCCAAATAACTTGACGCTACCTTATGAAAAGTTTGATGATATGCGTTATGGCGAAAACCCACATCAAAAAGCAGCAGCTTACAAAACAGCTTTGCCTGAAGATTATTCTGTTTTGAATGCCAATATTTTGCACGGTAAACAATTGTCTTATAATAACATTCGCGATGCGGATGCTGCGTTACGTATTATTGCTGAATTCGAAGAAACAACGGTTGTGACTGTTAAGCATATGAATCCTGCAGGTATCGGCCAGGGATCAACAATTGAAACAGCTTGGGATAAGGCTTTTGCTGCAGATGATGTTTCTATCTTTGGCGGTATTGTGGCTTTGAATCGTGAAGTGGATGCTGCTACTGCTGAAAAAATGCACGCTATTTTCTTGGAAATTATTATTGCACCAAGCTTTACACCGGAAGCGTTTGACATTCTGTCAGCTAAAAAGAATTTGCGTTTGTTGACGGTACCATTTACGACAACCGTACCGCAAAAGTTAGAAGTGTCATCTGTATTAGGCGGTGTTGTTGTGCAAGAACGTGATTTGTATACTGAATCAAAAGCTAACTTTGAAGTTGTGTCAAAAGTACAGCCGACTGAGGCACAGTTACGTGCCATGATTTTTGCGCAAAAAGTTGTTAAACATGTGAAATCAAATGCAATTATTGTTGCCCGTGATGGGCAGACTTTAGGTATGGGTGCAGGTCAGCCTAACCGTATTGACTCCGTAGTTTATGCAATCCAAAAAGCGGCAGTTAAGTCTGGCTTTGATGAAGCTGTTTTGGCGTCTGATGCATTCTTCCCAATGGATGATTCAGTACAGTATGCGGCAGAAAATGGTATTAGAGCCGTTGTTGAACCAGGAGGCTCTATTAAAGACAAAGATTCAATTGCCAAAGCAGATGAATTAGGCATTGCCTTAGTCTTTTCAGGTACACGTCATTTTAAGCACTAAAATTAGCTAAAACACCCAGCCACTAATGGGTGTTTTTTTTATGCTATACTTTTGATAAGGAGTTATTATGGACCGTACAATACCGATTGAATTAACGAATATGATTATGATTGAAAATCCAAAAACAAAAGAAATTTTGGTTGAAGATCGCAAAAATCCTGCTTGGCCTGGGGTGACATTTCCTGGTGGTCATATTGAAAATGGTGAGACAATTGTTGCCAGTGTGATTCGTGAGGCTTTTGAAGAGACAGGCTTACATGTTAATCATTTGAGATTTGTAGGTATTAAAGAGTGGCCTTTGACAGCAAATGGTCGATATATTGTGATGTTGTTCAAAACGAACCACTATCATGGCGATATCAAGACTAGTCGTGAGGGGCATATTTTTTGGACGACGCGTGAGGCATTAAAAGACATGGTAACCCCACCAACTTTTATGGCCATGCTACCGGTTTTTGACCAACCAACAATTAGTGAACTGTCACTTGATCAAACGAGTACCGGAGAAACCACGCTCAATTGGTTGTAGATGGTTAAAATACAAACGTTCGTTTAGTAACTAAAAAAACGTCTGATTGTTCGTTATTTACGAATGATTTTTTGTTTTGTTAGAAAAAGATAATTTATATACGAACACAAAGGCTTTTTTTTTTGGTAAACTAGGAATGTATAAGGTCATAAAACGAACATTCAGAGGATAAGATGAAAAAAATATTAATCATTGGTTCAGGGGCAAGAGAGCATGCTTTAGCACAGGCATTTTTACGTAGTGAACAAGTAACAACGGTTATTGTTGCACCAGGAAATGATGGGATGCGTGATACGGGAATCCAACTGGCTGAGGTTGCCGTAACTGATTTAATTGGCTTACGTGAGTTAGCAATTCAACAGGCTGTTGATTTGACATTTGTTGGTAACGAGGAACCATTAACACTTGGCGTAGTCGATGTTTTTCAAGCATCGGGATTAACTATTTTTGGACCTAGTAAAGTCGCAGCACAACTAGAAGGGTCAAAGTCATTTACGAAACACATCTTAGAAAAGTATCACATCCCAACAGCCCAATCTTGCACAGTATCTTCAATGGCTGACGCTATAGCTGCTGTAGAAAAACTCGGGTTGCCAATTGTTTTTAAATTAGATGGTTTAGCTTTGGGTAAAGGTGTGTCTATTATTACAAGTGAAGCCGATGCAAAAGCTTATTTATCTAAAGTATATAAGCATCAACCCAAAGCTAAATTAGTTATTGAAGAATATTTAGAAGGTGTCGAATTTTCTATTTTTTCATTGGTGGGGCAAAACGGGATTGTGACACACGCACCGCTGGCTCAAGATCATAAGCGACGCTTTGATCACGATAAAGGACCTAATACTGGTGGAATGGGCGCATATAGTCCCGTACGCTGGATTAATAGCGTAACGCGTCAACGTGCAATTGCTGAACTTGTGATGCCAACGATTGCAGCAATGACAACGGAGGGCACACCGTTTTCTGGTGTGTTATACACAGGGGTCATGCTGACTGCCGATGGGCCAAAGGTCATTGAATTTAATGTGCGCTTTGGGGATCCAGAAGCACAAGTAGTTTTGCCACAATACACTGGTGATTTTTATAATTTAATCAACCAATTATGTCATGGTGAGCAAATCACATCTGACTGGCAAACCTCTGATGTTTATGTTGGTGTTGTTCTAGCGGCTGAGGGCTATCCGGAAGCGCCTATAAAAGGCGCACAAGTGCCAACAGATAAAGATGTTGCACCGTTAGTAATTAATTTTGCTGGTGTGAAAAACGGCATTGCCAGTGGTGGGCGCGTTGCAACAGTGGTAGCCCATGATGTGAACACCACGTTGGCACAACAAAAAGTTTATAATAAAATTGATCAATTAGATACATCACTTCAATACAGACATGATATTGCTTATCAGGCAATAGCACACGAAGCGAAAGAATGAGCTAGTTAATACTTACTATGACGGAACGAGGAGTTAAAACGATGCAGACCGATATCGCCATTGCGCAATCAGCTGAAATATTACCAATCACACAAATTGCCGAAAAAGCCGGTTTGAAACCAAATGAAATTTTACCTTATGGTTATGATAAAGCTAAAATTAAATTAGATCCTACAATTTCCCGCAAAAAGGACTTAGGGAAGTTGATTTTGGTAACATCTATCAATCCAACGCCAGCAGGTGAAGGAAAATCAACCGTGACAGTTGGTCTAGCTGATGCACTGGCGTTAGCTGGTAAAAAAACAATGATTGCTTTGCGTGAACCGTCCCTTGGACCTGTGATGGGAATGAAAGGTGGTGCAACGGGTGGTGGTATGTCACAAGTGATACCGATGGCTGATATTAACCTCCATTTTACAGGTGATTTTCATGCCTTAACTGCCGCACATGACACCTTGGCTGCTGTTGTAGATAATAGCCTACAACAAGGCAACCCATTAAATATTGACCCACGTCGCATCATTTGGAAACGTGTCTTGGACATCAATGATCGCGCTTTGCGCCATATCACAATTGGTATGGGAGGCCCAACATCGGGCGTGCCAAGAGAAGACGGCTTCGATATTACGGTAGCTTCTGAGTTGATGGCTATTTTAACATTATCTACGGATTTAATGGATTTAAAAGCGCGTGTTGCACGTATTGTGGTTGGTTATACTTATGAGAAAGTACCTGTAACAGTCGCTGATTTAGGTGTCTCAGGTGCTTTAGCTGTGCTATTAAAAGACGCAATTATGCCTAATTTAGTTCAGACGCTGGCACATACACCAGCGATTGTTCATGGTGGCCCATTCGCTAATATTGCACAGGGAACAAACTCAATTTTGGCGACTAAAACAGCGCTGCAATTAGCTGACTATACAGTCACTGAGGGTGGCTTTGGTGCTGATTTGGGTGGTGAAAAGTTTTTGGATGTTAAAGTCCCAATACTAGGCAAGACACCTGATACAATTGTGGTAGTTGCCACAGTGCGTGCTTTAAAGCATCATGGGGGTGTGGCTTTAGCTGACTTGAATAATGAAAATTTAACAGCACTAGCAGCTGGTTTAGAAAACTTAGGTCAGCATCTTAAGGCAATGGGCCGATACGGTGTACCTGTTGTTGTTGCTATTAATCGTTTTTCTGCTGATACTGATTCGGAAATTCAAGCGATTAAGGACTATGCACAGGCCTTTGGTGCAGCAGCTTATACGACAACAGTTTGGGCAGAAGGTGGCGCCGGAGCACAAGATTTGGCAGCAGCGGTTATTGAAGCAGCTGATCAAGAAGCAGACTACACACCACTCTATCAACCAGAAGATGAAGCAATTGATAAGCTTAATGCGATTGTCACCACAATTTATGGTGGGTTAGGCGTTGAATTATCGGCAACAGCGCAAAAACAACTCATGGCTTTTAAGGCGCAAGGGTGGGACAAATTGCCGATTATTATGGCTAAAACGCAATATTCGTTTTCTGATGATCCTAAACGATTGGGCGCACCCAAAGACTTTGTGATACATGTTCGTGAGTTTGTGCCCAAATTAGGCGCAGGTTTTCTCGTGGCGATGACTGGGTCTATTTTAACGATGCCAGGGTTACCAAAACATCCAGCGGCACTTGATATTGACATTGATGAGACAGGGAAAATTACAGGTCTGTTTTAAGAATATGTTGGTCTGCTAGCTGGTAACGCTTGTTTGCGTTGTATAAATTAAGGAAAGGATAATTTGAATGGCGTATTTACAAATTAATTATTACTCCCAAATTTTGGGTATAGATCGTATCATGCATGTGATTTTACCTGAATTGTCTGATCATAATCCACAATGGAGAAACGCGGACTTGCAAGATATTCCAGTCCTTTATCTTTTGCATGGTATGTCAGGTGATCAGGCAGTTTGGTCACGTCGGACAAGCATTGAAAGACTGGTTCGGCAAACACCAGTGGCTATTGTTATGCCATCCACAGATTTGGCTTGGTATACCAATACGCAATACGGTATGGCGTATTTTGATGCACTATTACAAGAATTACCTGAAAAAGTGGCTACTTTATTACCACAACTATCTCGTAGGCGGGAGAAAAATTTTGTTGCAGGTTTGTCAATGGGCGGTTATGGGGCCTTTAAAATGGCTTTTAGCAGCCAACAATTTAGTTATGCAGCTTCATTATCTGGTGCTTTAATGGGCAATCCAAATTTTCCTGAGCGTAGTACATGGCAAAATGATGCTTACTGGCGTGGTATTTTTGGTGATTTGTCAAAATTTGAGGGGTCAGAAAATGATTTGCTGGCGCTTGCACAGCAACAAACGCAACAACAGACGAACCTACCAAAATTATATGCATGGATTGGTGAAGAAGATTATTTGTTTGAAAATAATCAGCAATCGATAGCGCAAATTAAAGCGTTGGGATATGATGTTGTTTTTGAAACAAGTCACGGTGAACATGAATGGTATTACTGGGATAAACAAATTGAGCGTGTGCTTGAGTGGCTACCGATTAATTATCAACAAGAAAAACGACTGTCGTAAAACACGAACTGAAAAAAGTTCGTGTTTTTAATTATATTAATCTCATTTTATTATTAAATATACGTATTTTGTTTACACCGTTTAAAAAATATGATTAAATGATAAGATAAATTATTAGGAGAATCAGTCACATGGAAAATAAGTGGTTACGAGCAGCATTGCCAGCGCTACTCATTCACGGCAGTATTGGAACAGTGTATGCTTGGAGTGTTTTTAAACAAGCAATTGCTGATAGCATTGGGCAATCGGTACCAAGCGTTGAATGGGCATTTTCGATAGCTATTTTGTTTTTAGGTTTATCAGCTGCAGTTTTGGGACCTTTTGTTGAGCGGGATATTAAAAAATCAGCTATGTTATCTACTGCTTTCTTTGTTGTGGGTATGGTTGGTACAGGCATCAGTATTCAGCAGAAATCGCTGGTGGGTATTTATATTTTTTATGGGGTAATCATGGGCATTGGTCTTGGTATCGGTTATCTGACACCGGTCAAAAATTTGATGTTATGGTTTAAAGACAATAAAGGCCTAGGGACTGGATTAGCGGTTGCTGGATTTGGTTTGTCAAAAATGATTTTTTCACCAATTATGATGTCACTGCAAAAAAGTGCTGGTCTGTGGCAAATGTTTGTGATTTTGAGTGTCATTTTTGCGTTGATGATGTTAAGTGGGGCGTTATTGATTAGAAAACCAGCTAATTGGCATGAAAAACCTTTGAAAAATCGTTTTAGCCCAATGATTTTGATTAAAAACACGAATTTTATTGGTATTTGGTTGATGTTTTATTTAAATATTACTGCTGGGCTAGCCATTATTTCACAAGAAAAAGATATTTTGTCAGGTCTTCATAATGATTCTGGTTCAGCCGTCTTCTCAGTAGCCGCTATTGCTACGATTGTTAGTATTGATGCGTTTTTTAACGCCGCAGGTCGTATTGGCTTTGCTACTTTTTCAGATAGATTGCGTGACCGCAACACGATTTATCGTATTATTTTTGCCATGTCATTAATGATGTCATTGGCCGCATTTTTCTTACCAGATGCTAGTCGCCTCATGCCTATTGTACTAGTTATGACTTTCTTTTTAATTAATGCTGGTTATGGTGGCGGTTTCTCAGCTTTACCACCATTGCTCGCGGATCGCTTTGGTATGCAAGCAATTTCAAAAATTCATGGCGTGGCTTTAACTGCCTGGGCGGCAGCTGGTTTATCAGGTAATCAATTAGCCAGTTTTATTGTACATGGTTTGAAGATGCCCTACCAAAACGTGTTTATTGCAATCGCTGTACTGTACGCTATTGCTTATATCATCGCAACTTGGGTAGTTAAACCCCAGCAAACATTAATTCAATAAAACGTTTACAATCCTAACGTTCGTCTTGATATCATCAAACAGCTCCATTGTTCGCTTTTAGGTGATGAAAAACGGAGTTTGTGAGATAAAACTAATAAAATAACGAACGCAAGGGCACATTTAACTGGTACAATTGAATTGCAAGATAGAACACTAATTAAGCAGAGGAAATCTTAAAATGATAGAACGTTACTCTCGTCAAGCACTTCGTGATATTTGGTCATTACATAATCAATATCAGACTTGGCTTGATGTTGAAATTGCTGTTGATGCTGGTTGGGTTGCCGCAGGGCATATTCCGGCAGCTGACTTAGTCAAAATTCGCAAGCATGCAACATTTGATGTTGATCGTATCGCCGAAATTGAATTATCGACGCGTCATGATGTCGTTGCTTTTACGCGTAACGTTTCTGAATCGTTGGGCGAGGAACGTAAATGGATTCATTATGGCTTAACGTCAACAGATGTTGTTGACACCGCGCAGGCCTTGCGTTTGCGACAGGCCAATGACATTATCAAGAAAGATTTAAAAGCATGGCAGGCAGCCATAAAAGCTTTAGCTTTAAAGTATAAGGACACAGTGATGATGGGACGGACACACGGTGTTCATGCTGAACCAACTACATTTGGTTTGAAGATGGCACGTTTTTACGCGTCAGCATCACGTGCCATTGAACGATTCGACCGTGTATCGGCAGAAGTGGAAACCGGTAAATTATCTGGTGCCGTAGGCACATTTGCCAACGTGCCCCCTTATGTTGAGGCTGTGGCTATGAAAGAACTTGGCTTAACACCACAACCAATTGGATCACAAGTGTTGCCACGTGATTTGCATGCGGATTACATTCAAACCATTGCCTTGATTGGAACACAAATGGAAGAATTAGCAACAGAAATTCGTTCTTTACAACGCTCGGAAATTCATGAAGTTGAAGAAGGCTTTGCCAAAGGCCAAAAAGGGTCTTCCGCTATGCCGCATAAGCGTAATCCAATTGGTGATGAAAATATTACTGGTTTGGCACGTGTGTTGCGCGGCTATGCTGTGACAGCACTTGAAAATGTGACTTTATGGCACGAACGTGATATTTCTCATTCTTCTGCGGAACGCATTATTTTAGCTGATGCAACAGCAATATTAGACTATATATTGGACCGCCAAACAGGTATTTTGAATAATTTGGGTGTTTTCCCTGATACAATGCGTCAAAATATGGATCGTACGTACGGTTTAATTTATTCTCAGCGTTTACTTTTGAGTCTTATTGATGCCGGATTATCACGCGAACAGGCATATGATACTGTGCAACCTTTAACAGCACGTTCTTGGGATGAACGCTTAATGTTCCGTGAGTTGGTTGATGCAGATCCCACAATTACAGACAAGTTGAGCAAGGCACAAATTGATGATGCATTTGATTATCATTATCATTTGCGTCATGTTGATGATATTTTCAAGAGAGTGGGTTTGGCATGAAATCATTAATTAACCATCCAGCGATTAAAACAGTTTTAGCAACCGAAACAGATATTCAAGCCCAGGTGCAACGGGTGGCTAACGAATTAACATTGCAATTTGCTGAGCACGAGCAACGGCCAGTTTTTATTGCTGTGTTAAAGGGTGGGGTGATTTTTGCAACCGACTTACTACGCAAAATGGCATTGGATGTTGATTTTGATTTTATTGATGTAAAAAGTTATACTGGCGCATCATCAACAGGTCAAGTTAAAGTGGTTCATGATGTCAGCATGGACTTAACTGGTCGAGATGTTGTGATTGTTGATGAAATTATCGATTCAGGACGTACGATGCAGTGGTTGCATAACTACTTTGAGCTAAAAGGAGCCGCTAGTGTGACGACTGTGGCTTTAGCTGATAAAAAAGCAGCACGTGTTGTTGACTTTGAAGTTGATTATTTTGGTTTAGATGTGCCTGACGAATTTTTAGTGGGCTACGGTATGGACTATAACAATTTTTTCCGAAATCTACCAGTTATTGCTGTTGTTGACTTTGACAAGGTTGATTTAATTAAATAAACTAACAAAAAGCATCACCTATTTTCAGGTGACGCTTTTTGTTGTGTGATGAAATTTTGTAAAGAGGGTGAGTACAGACGTTGTTTTTCGGCGAGCTCTTGGTTGGATTGCGCACCCAGTAGGGTAAGTAATCGTGGTAAAGCAGATTGCCAACCCTCAATTTGTTGTACTAAAGCACTTTGCCCATCATCCATTAATGTTTTTAACATAAAGCCAGCACTAGAGACTAATGTTGCACCCAACATCAAGCTCGTAATCACATCATTGGCTGATTGAATACCACCAGTTGCAATAATAGGGTATTGATTTTGCATGATTTGAGCAGAAATAAGGCTTTCAACTGTTGATAAACCAAATTGATCAATGTTCAATGTTTCAGCTTGGCGATTCCGACGACGTTCAATTACTGCAAAGTTGGTACCGTTAGCGCCACCGATATTGATTGCAGCTGGATTCAATTGTTGAATTGTTTTTATAGCTGATTGGCTCATACCAAAGCCGACCTCTTTAATGATAACGGGGACAGGCGATTTGGCAATAACGTTAGCCAAGTTATCTAGCCAAAAAAATTCTCGATCGCCTTCGGCCATGACTAATTCTTGGGCAACGTTGACATGCATTTCAATGGCATTGGCATCAATCATATCAACAGCTGCGCGAACATTTTCAATTGGATGGTCGGCACCTAAATTAGCAATTAAAAAGCCATCCGGATGCTGTTTGCGAGCAACTTTAAAAGTGCTCGCAAGATCGGGTTCTTTGAGTGCAATAGATTGTGAGCCAACCGCCATGGCTAAGTTGGTTGTTCTAGCCACTTCGGCTAGCTGACTATTGATTCGTCCGGTGAGTTCAGAGCCTCCTGTCATAGCCTCGATATAAAAAGGCCAGTCAAAATGATGATTAAACAAATCAACACTTACATCGGTGTCGGATACGGCCATCTCTGGGAACACTACAGGCAACCATCTCACATCTTCGTAACTTGCACCAGGTGTGAGAAAATTTTGCTGACGCCAAAGATTGACGCCGAGTGACAAATGCTCATCTTTGCGATGAGCTTGAGCTGATTCACGCATAGACTAACCTCGCTTTTGTGGTGAAATGATAATAGGTTGTGCAACAATTTGATATCGTTGCCAAACTGACTCTAGTTGTTCAGCATTGTTTTGCAGTACCGCAAAGCCATTATCGCCAAAGCCAGCACCGCTAATTTTACCAGCTATATTGGTCAAGCTTTCGAGTAAATGGGCAAGTTTAGGCGTAATATAGCCTGTGGGTAAGCTGTTTTGCAGTAGCTCTTGATTGCGACGCAAACCTAGTGCTAATTGTGGATAATCTTCTTGAGCAATGGTGTGGATAAGGTTTTGGACTATTTGTTGACTTTCTGTAATAAATTGTTTTGATAAAATAAAATGTTCTAGCGCTGATTTTGTATCAGCCGACTCCAAAGTGGCGCCTAAAAGTAACTGCCACTTTGGCGGCCAAGGCAACTGCGCAATATGCAATTTTGGCCAAATTTTGTTAGCCAATGATGGTCTAAGCCAATTTTCATCATTTTGTCTAAAACTGGATAAATCAGGACTTTGATAGGCAATCACACCACCATACATAATAGCTGCAATATCACCCAGGGACCCGTTTTTTTGAACATGTAGATGGGCAAGACTAGCCAATTTAAAGCGTGTTAAAATTGGTAGTTTCAGATTAAATTGTGCATTAATAGCTTCAACTATGCCCACAACGACAGCTGCAGAAGAGCCAAGACCGATTTTACCAAAGGGACTGTTAAGATTACTAGTGATGTTGACGTTAATATTGCTTAATGGTTTGAATTGATTTGTTGTGGTATAAGCTTGCATAATATTGACGGCTGCTCTGACATAACGCCAGTCGTCAGTGCTAACTATTGCGGTTTCTGTAATGTTGAAATGCCAATCGGTAGTAATTGTATTGGAATGTATGACCGATGTTTGGGCGGCTGATTCTATTTCAACAGATAAACCAGTCTTTGTTGTCGCAATTAATGCGGTATTTCCTGGATGTGTAATTGCATATTCACCGGCTAAAAATAGTTTGCCGGGGATGAGTATTTTAGTCATAAATAATACCTGAACCGCTTGTAGCGGTTTGAACATGAAGTGCCGGTAATTCAGATAACAAAGCCGCTTCGACTAGCTTAGCGGAATCCAAAGTTGTAATTATTTTAACATTAGGGCCTGCATCTAAGGTAGCAAAAGCTAATATGCCTTGATGACGCAAATCAGAGACAATAGATAAAATACGTTGCGTGTCACAAGTAAAGTATGTAAAAGGCTTTTGACGTGCGGTTAAATTCAAAGCATGCATACTGAGGGCATTTTTTTCGGCGATGGCACCAATTTTTTCAATATCACTGTGCTGAATGGCTTGCTTCATATCAACTAATTGTTTAGCACTTTCACGTAACCATTCTTGATAGTCCGGAGAAGTGATGGCGCGCCGCATCCCTTCTGTGGAACCAACTTTTTTGGCGGCATCAGATACTTCAGCAACGACTAATGCGATTGGCATAGCTGGCGCATTCAAACTTTCGGCAAAAGACGACGTATCATCAATACCTTCATGCCAAATGGCAAAATGGCCATAGAATGAACGTGATGCTGACCCAGAGCCACGGCGAGCGAGCCGGGAGAGTGTCGTTAAGGGTAAATTGAAGTTCAGTTCACGTGCTGTGGCTGCGGTTAAGGCCGCAAAAGCGGATGCCGATGAAGCCAGTCCGGCACTTGTGGGGACATGATTATTGGAAGTGACAGTTAAAGGTTCAAAATCACCTAAATATTGGCGCAAATTATTTAAGAAGTTGTGTACACGCGTTGCGTCGGTGGCGTTGCCATTAATAAATAATTGATCAGCCTGACTATTTGGTGTGACTGTTGTCTTCGTATAAAATTGGTCGAGTGTTAATGAAATTGACGACGTTGTTGGTAAATTCAAACGCGTATTTTTTTTGCCCCAATACTTGATTAGGGCTATATTTGTATGGGCTGTTGCAGTTGAAGGCATATTGTTCTTCCTAAAATTAAGCTAACTTAATAATATCATATATTTTAATGGAGAGACACTAACGCAATTTAATTGTGAAACAACCAATCAACGATTACATTTAGAGTATGATATGATGGTATTACAAGCTAAAATTATAAACTAATAAACTAAAAATAGAGGGCTTCTGACAATGAAAAACAACGAAAAGCCATCATGGTATAGGCGCTGGTTTTCCGGCAATAATCTTTTAAACGGGCTGTTAGTTATTTTGCTTATCTTATTAATTATTTTTTTAAGTTGGCAAATTCGATTTATTTTTGAGCCAGTGCGTGCATTATTTACTGCAGTAGGCGCACCAATATTGATTGCCGGTGTGTTATATTATCTGCTGAGTCCGTTGATCAATTTGATGAGTAGATACACGCGCATGCCACGTCGACTTTCTATTGCGATTATTTTGATTTTACTGTTGGCTATCATTGCTGGTATTTTAGCGGTGGTCGTCATTGTCTTGCGTGACCAAATCATTGCCTTTATTAATAACTGGCCTGACTATTGGCGTACGAGTCAAAATTTCATTAATGAAACTTTCAAATCCGCGCAGTTTAGGCCAGTACGCGAGTTTTTGAATAATACAAATACCAACATCAATCAGAGCATGATCGACTGGAGTCGTAAATATTTGACGAGTGGTGTAGCTGGCATAGGTACGTTTGCTTCTACTTTGACAAGTGTAGGGGTTACCGCCGTCTCAACACCTTTTATTCTTTACTATATGCTGTTAGATGGGCACAAATTTTCAGCTTTTATATCTGAAAAATTTCCTAGAAAAGCACAGCGCTCTATTGGGCAATTATTAACAGATATTAGTAAACAAATTGCGCAGTATATTCGAGGCCAATTGGGTGTGGCTTTCGCTGTAATGGTGATGTTTGGTATCGGGTATACGGTCATTGGTTTACCGTATGGTATTTTGCTAGCACTTATGGCAGGTATCTTTAATATGATACCTTACGTTGGATCTATTTTGGCACAAGTGCCGGTCTTTGCGGTCGCCTTGATTGCTGGTGGACCAAAACTATTAATTTTAGCGATTATTGTATTAGCTATTGAGCAACCTATAGAAGGGCATGTGATTGCGCCAAAAATTCTTGGTGAAGCATTATCAATTCATCCGGTAACTGTGATTGTTGTACTGCTAAGCAGTGGTCACATATTTGGCGTGTTAGGTGTCGTGTTGGCTGTTCCAGCTTATGCTGTGATTAAAGTTATTGTCACGCGTATCTATACTTGGTGGCGTAGTAACTCAGAATTTTTTAAAGAAGAATTGGAAGATGGATTAAAATGACAAATCATATCGTATTATTTGAACCCTTGATGCCAGCTAATACTGGTAATATTGCGCGTACCACAGCAGGGACTGATGCTGTTTTACATCTCATTGAACCGCTTGGTTTTGAATTAGATGATAAGCATGTTAAACGTGCAGGCCTTGATTATTGGGATCATGTGCAGTTGGTCAAGCATGCTAGCTTACCTGATTTTCTAGAGACGTTGACTGAAAAAGATCATTTATATCTGGTATCGAAGTTTGCTAATATGGATTATACACAGCCTGATTATGCTGAATCTCAGGGTGACCATTACTTCTTGTTTGGTAAAGAAACGACTGGTTTACCAGAGGTATTTATGCGACAGAATCCTGAAAAAGCCATTCGTATACCCCAAGATGATACACACATTAGGTCATTGAACTTATCTAACACGGTTGCGATTGTCTTATATGAAGCATTACGTCAACAAAGTTTTCAAAACTTGGAAACAACGCATACGTATGAACAAGATAAGTTGAAGTAGGCGCTTGACAGCTAGATGTTTTCTTGGTATTATATTATAGTTGTCTAACACAGTTAGACTGCACTGACCATGGCTCGTTGGTCAAGTGGCTAAGACGCTGCCCTTTCACGGCGGAATCGAGAGTTCGATTCTCTCACGAGCTATATCAAGTCGCAACTTCGGTTGCGGCTTTTTATATAGCATGAGGTTAAGCAAAACAAAAACGAACATGTGTTTGTTTTTGTTTCATGCTAAAATAAAAGATGATATATTAATTTAATTTTAAAGGATAAAACCATTGGCAACTCGAAAAACACCACAAAAGAGGCGAACAACTACATCGCGCAAAAAAACAAGCACTCGTGTTGTTGTTGGTAAAAATATCACTATTTTACTCGCAACATTACTAGGAATTTTAGGTCTTTTTAAACTTGGCTTATTAGGTGTCTATGTGGCTGATGCCGGTCGTTTTCTATTTGGAAATTTGTATTGGGTGGCCTTACTACCATTAACCGTATCTTTAGGTTATTATTTTATCTTTAAAAAATGGATCAAAGTGGCACATCATTTTGTTATCGGTTTGGTTATGGCTTTCGTAGCACTTTTGACTTTATCATCACTATTATTTTTCACGTACGACATAAAAAATAGTAATGGTTTTGCTAGTGAAATTCTGCGGTTGATTGCACAAGATGTCGCCAACAAATCAGCTAACACGCCCGTAGGAGGTGGTGTAGTTGGCGCACTACTCTATCAAGTATCATTTACGCTACTCTCTAACATAGGGACTTGGATTATTTCATTGATACTTTTTTTTGGTGGGGTAGTGATTTTCTTCAGGATTCCAGCACGTGATTTAACCCAAAAAGGCTTCGAAAAAGCTCAAGAAGGGGTTGCCTATGTTCAGTCTCAACGTGAAAATAGACCAGAAAAACGACAGTCTTTATTTAGAAAAAAGCCCAAGAAAGATATTACAGATTATGGTGAAGACCCATTAGGTCTTCACCATAAAAAGCAAGCAGAAATTGTGCAATCGGAAATGCCCGCGGTACATCAAGAGCCTGCACAACCTTTTGTTGAGCCGGAAATCAAGTGGCAAGGACCAGTGACTGATGATGTAAATAATGAATCGGACGCACCTAAAAAAGCACCAACAGCCGAAACAACAAACAGCCTTGACAAAACAGCACGCGATGATGATATCGTGATGACGACAGATCAACCAGAAATCGACAATCCAGATTATCAATTACCATCATCCGATTTATTGACACAAGTATCGCCAACTGACCAAACCAACGAGTTTCAGAGTTTAACTGAAAAATCACGTTTGGTACATGATACACTGTCGAGTTTTGGCGTGGAGGCAGAAGTCACGAGTGTGTCTTTGGGGCCGACAGTTACACAATATGAATTGAAGCCAGGACAAGGTGTAAAAGTCAACCGTATTGCTAATTTAGCTGATGATCTCGCGCTCGCACTTGCGGCGAAATCGATTCGTATTGAAGCACCAATTCCTGGTAAACCATATGTTGGTGTCGAAGTTCCAAATGATACGCAAGCAGTTGTTGGTTTTAGAGATATGATAGAACATGCACCGAAGGATGATAAGCATTTGCTTAGTGTGCCATTAGGGCGCGATGTTACTGGCAATATCATTACAGCTAATCTAGCCGATATGCCGCATTTGCTGATTGCTGGCTCAACTGGTTCGGGAAAATCTGTTGGTTTGAATGGCATTATTGTGTCGCTTTTGTTGAAAGCAAAACCGAGTGAATTAAAATTGATGATGGTTGATCCTAAAGTTGTTGAATTATCAATTTATAATGGTATTCCGCATTTATTAACACCGGTGGTATCCGATCCCCGTAAAGCTGCTAAGTCCTTGCAAAAAGTCGTTGACGAAATGGAAAATCGCTATAAGCTTTTGGCACAATTTGGCAAAAGAAATATTGGTGAGTATAACGCAGCTGTTGCCAAACAGAACGATGAAGCAGCCACTACTGGGGCAGCCATCATGCAAAAAATGCCCTACATTGTTGCTATAGTTGATGAATTTGCTGATTTAATGAGTACAGTAGGATCAGAAATCGAAGTGTCTATTGCACGTTTAGGCGCCAAAGCACGTGCCGCAGGCATTCACATGATTTTAGCCACACAGCGGCCGGATGTTAAAGTAATTAATGGCACAATCAAAAGTAATATTCCAGGACGTATCGCATTCCGAACCGCGTCAGGTACTGATTCTCGGACAATTTTAGACACTAACGGTGCTGAAAAGTTACTTGGTAAAGGGGATATGATTTTTGCCCCACCTGGCAAGCCGAGCCAAAGAATACAAGGTGCTTTTATTAGTAATACAGATGTTACGAATGTTGTTGACTTTGTTAAATCTCAACAGACTGTTCAATATTCTGAAGCGATGACCGTTACCGACGAAGATATTGCACAAGAATCGACTGATGGTACAAATCAAGGAAACAGTGAAGACGAGCTATTCCAAGAAGCGCTACAATTTGTGATTGAACAGCAGAAAGCTTCAACATCTTTGTTGCAGCGTCGTTTTAGGATTGGTTATAATCGCGCAGCACGTTTAATTGATGACTTAGAATCTGGCGGTTATATTGGTCCGTCAGATGGCTCGCGTCCAAGACGTGTGAATATCAGTGATGGTAGTTCTGGGACAGAACATCAGCAAGATATTAATTAATAAAAAGCCTAACGATAAAAGTTAGGCTTTTTTATATTAACTATTTTGATTGTGCTTAAATAATGGTTGTACTTGTTGCGCAAATGAACCAGTCGGGTCGTTTACAAATGGTAAATAGCTATTCCAGTATTCGTCTGATAATAGTGCTGGTTGCGCAATGTTATCCGGAATGTAATTGCGAGGAATGGCACCGTCCTCAGTCAAAGGACCATCATATGTTTTAGAAAAATCATTTAACTTTTTTTCAATCACTAGAGCTTGCGGTCCAAACCAATTATAAGGTTCCCGATGAATGAGTCTGTCATCAGTGTCGAAAATACTGTCGTGCTGCGCAACATGAAAAGGGTGAACCAATGCAACTAGTGTTGCCTGTGATTGATCATCAATGTATACAATACAACCAGCCATCTCAGATGGTAAATTTAGTTGTGCATGTTTATGAGTTGCCAGTAAAAATTGACCACTAGGCGCATGAGGGAGAATCGTTTGTTGCCCGATAAGAATTGTTAGGAGGTTTTGTGGGGAAATACTTAATGTTTGCATAATTAGTCCTGAATGTTGATAAATGAAAATGTATTGAAATCAAATAGCCCTTGATCAGTTATTTTTAGGCTAGGGATGACGGGTAAAGCCATGAAAGACAAAGTTAAGAACGGATCAAAATTAAGATGACTTATCTTTGAAAAAGCAGCTTGCAGGGTGTTGTTTTCTTGAATAACAGTTGTATACGATTGTTCAGACATCAAACCACCAATTGCTAAGGGCAATGTGGTTATTTGTCCGTTGTTGACAACAACTTCACCACCACCAATTTCACGTAATTTGTTTGCTGCCAAAAGCATATCTTCATCATTTGTACCAGCGATAATAATGTTATGCGAATCATGGGCTATTGTCGAAGCAATAGCGCCATCTGTCATTTGGAATCCCTTAATGATACCAACACCATGACCGAGATTATGATAACGTTCAGCAACCACGATTTTAGCATAAGTTTTATCGGCGACAAACAAGCCTTCTTGGCTTGGTACATCTTCAACTAAATGGGTAGTTGTAATATGGTGTGGCATAATTTCGATAACATGGGCAGGCTTTTTATCGTTGATTGGCAGCTTGAGGTCATCTACAGTGAGTGTGAAATTGAGCGATTGATTGGCTAGCGGTAAGACTGTGGTTTCCGGTTCAACATACCATTGGCCACTAATCATCACTTTTTTGATATTGAAATCGTCTAATGAATCAATAATAACAAGATCAGCAACATAACCATCTGTGAGTGCCCCAACGTTGTCTAGCCGATGAGCAGTAGCGGCGTTATAACTTGCAATTGTAAAAGCCATAGCCGGGCTCATGCCAGATCGGATGGCGAGTTTTACATTAAAATCAATGGCACCTTCATGTTGAATATCATTAGCGGTTTTGTCATCTGTTGCGAAGGAAAAGTGCGCTTGGTTTGCTACGCTAATTGCCGGTAAAATGGCGGATTCATCGCGTTCTACCGTTCCTTCACGAACAAATACTGAAAAGCCAGCATTTAAGCGATCGCGTGCTTGTTGCGTATTTTCGCTTTCATGGTCAGTATCAATGCCATACTTACGATAAATGGCTAGTTGTTCTCGTGAAAGTCCGGAAGCATGTCCGTCAACATGTTTCCCAGCTGCTTGTGCATCGCTGATTTTTTGGTGCATATCTTCATCTTCATTGAAAACTGCCGGAAAATCCATGACTTCTGCAAGACCATTTACTTCTGGAACACTGTAAAAAGGCTTTAATGCATCCGCATGAAGTGTTGCGCCAGCGTGTTCAAAAGGTGTTGCTGGCACAGATGAAGGTAACATATAATGGATATGGAGTTGTGATTGTCTAGCTTCTTCAAGCATATATTGTATACCTGATACGCCAGCAACACTAGCTATTTCATGTGGATCAGCAATGACGCGTGTAATACCATGTGGCACAACTAATTTGCTGAATTCACTTGGGGCCAGCAAAGAACTTTCGATGTGCATATGGGCATCAATTAACCCGGGAACAATATACTGTCCTTGCGCATCAAACGTATGCTGAGCTTGTAAATCTGAACGACGACCGCGATAGACAATTTTATCATGATCAATCCATAGTTCGCTGGTTTCAAAAGTTAAATTAAATACATCTAAAATTTTAGCATTAATAATATGCCATGATACTGTTTTTGCCACAATAAGTCCCTCTTTCAGTTTCTAACAGTTTACCATAAATTGCGTGCCGAATACGCTGTTATCTACTTATTTTAGAGGTATACCAATTATTTGATTTCGTTGACAAAACCTTTTTATTGCTTTAGAATAGTGGGTGTTAGTTTGATATTTAATCTTAACCAATTTGAAAAAGAGGAATTTATTTATGTGTGGAATTGTTGGATATACTGGTATCAATCAAGTTTTGCCTAGCCTATTAAAGGGATTAGAAAAGCTTGAATATCGCGGTTATGATTCAGCTGGTGTTTATGTTAGTAACGGTGCAGCGGGGGACTTTTTAATTCGTGAAAAAGGCCGCGTGTCAAAATTAGAAGCTGCAACAAAAGGTAAAGGTATTGCTGGGACAGCAGGTATTGCACATACGCGCTGGGCGACACACGGTGGTGTATCAGTTGAAAATGCGCATCCTCACATGTCAGAAGATGGCCGTTTTTATCTGGTACACAATGGTGTTATTGAAAATTATGATGAATTACGTGACACTTATTTGCAAGGGGTGACACTGCATTCAGAAACAGATACCGAAATCGCGGTACAATTGATTGATAAGTTTTCAAAGGAAGACCAATTGTCAACGTTGGATGCTTTCCGTAAGATGATTGCTTTGTTGGATGACAATTCAGCTTATGGCTTTTTGTTAATGGATCGTGAAACACCCAACTTAATGTATGCTGCTAAGAAAAAGTCACCATTGCTAATTGGGGTATCCGACTCAGGTAATGTTGTGACTTCAGATGCAGCAGCAATGTTGGATGTGACACAAAATTTCATCGAATTGATGGACGGTGAAGTTGCTATTATTGATAAAGCCAAAGTAACTTTATTTGATGCAGCCGGCCAAGAGATTACGCGCGAAGCTTTCCATATTGATATCGATGCTTCAGAAACAGATAAGGGTGTTTACCCATATTACATGTTGAAAGAGGTTGATGAACAAGCCATTGTCGCCAGAACATTATCACAACATTATTTTGATGATGATAATCAGATTCAAAACATTGATCCGGCCATTATTGAAGCAATACAGTCAGCTGATCGATTATATATCGTTGCAGCAGGCACATCTTATCATGCTGGTTTGGTGGGCAAGCGTTACTTTGAGCAATGGACTGGTAAGCCAACTGAGGTTCATATCTCATCAGAATTTGCTTATGATCAGCCATTGTTGAGCGACAAGCCTTTCTTTATTTTCTTAAGTCAATCTGGAGAAACAGCAGATTCCCGTGAAGTATTAGATAATGTCATTAAGCAAGGCTTTGGTTCATTGACTATCGCTAATGTGATGAATTCAACTTTGACGCGTGAAGCTGATTTCGCCCTACCATTGCTTGCTGGACCAGAAATCGCTGTGGCATCAACAAAAGCATATACGGCTCAAATTATTGTGGAAGCTATTTTGGCACATGCCGCTGGAAATAGCACCTTAGATTTGAAGCATGAGTTGGCAAAGGTTGCTGTTGAAATGCAAGTCATTATCGATCAAAAAGAGGCCTTTAAGACGATTGCGGAATCAGCATTGCGTGACCGTCGTTCTGCTTTCTATATTGGCCGTGGCTTAGATGCAGCTGTTGCCGTTGAAGCGGCATTAAAGCTAAAAGAAATATCATATGTTCAAACAGAAGGTTTTGCCGCCGGAGAATTAAAGCATGGCACCATCTCATTAATTGAAGAAGGAACACCCGTCTTTGCTTTATTGACACAGACAAAAACAGCTGGCCTTGTGCGTGGTGAAATTGCGCAAGTGACCGCTCGCGGTGCCAATGCTGTCATTATTTCAAGTAAAGCGCTGGCTAAAGCTGGTGATGCTTATGTTTTGCCAGAAGTTAATGAACTATTAATGCCATTGTTAACGGTTATTCCAGCACAGCTCATTGCTTATTACGCAACGCTTGATCGTGGTTTAGATGTTGATCGACCAAGAAACCTCGCAAAATCTGTTACGGTTCAGTAATTTTTTAATGCACGTGATAAGAAAATTCTTATCACGTTTTTTTTGTAGGTTGGCAAGACATCTGGTAAAATTAAGTAGATACCATTGCGTAAAAACGCATATGAAGGAGGGGCCAATCTTGGCGCTTTTTAAAAGTAAAAATAATACGGTGGTTGTCGATGGACAACTCAAAATCCCAAACCATATTGCCATTATAATGGATGGTAATGGCAGGTGGGCCAAAAAACGCTTAATGCCACGTGTTGCAGGCCATAAAATTGGCATGAATACTGTCAAAAAAATCGCTACAGCTGCGAGTGACTTAGGCGTTAAGGTTCTGACATTATATGCATTTTCAACAGAGAATTGGTCTCGTCCTAATGACGAGGTCAGTTTTTTGATGAAGTTACCGATTGATTTTTTTAACGAATTCGTACCGGATTTGATTAAAAATAACATCCGTGTCAATGTTATGGGGAATATTGCACAACTACCCGCGGAAACACAACGCGCAGTAAATCGTGCTATTGCCCAAACGGCTGGTGGCACTGGTATGATTTTAAATTTTGCCTTGAATTACGGTGGGCAAATTGAAATTGTGTCAACAGCTAAGAAAATTGCGACCATGGTGGCTGAAGGCCTTATCAAGCCTGAAGATATTGACGCCAAATTATTTGCAGATTCATTACAAACAGGAACTCTGGGTGAATTGGCAGCGCCGGATTTGATGATTCGTACCTCAGGTGAGTTACGTTTAAGCAATTTTATGCCTTATCAATCAGCTTATGCCGAACTGTATTTTACCAATGTGTTATGGCCTGATTATACTGCTGATGACTTAGTAGAAGCGATTGCTTCTTTTACGGCACGTGATCGTCGCTTTGGCGGCTTAAATGTAACTGAAAAGTATGAAAGTGAGTCTTAATAAATGAGAACACGCGTTATAACAGCCGTAGTGGCTTTGATTATTTTTGTACCGCTACTGATTATCGGTAGTTGGCCTTTGTTAATATTGACAATTGCTATGGGTGTCGTTGGTGTTAGTGAAATTTTACGTATGAAGCACCGATTTTTAGTATCTGCAGAAGCAATCATTAGTTTTATTGGTGTGGTTGCAATTATTTTACCGAATAGTTTTTGGCAGACAGTGCCGCTGATTAGAAGTTCGCACATTGTTTTCTACATTTTGGCATTTTTGATGGTCTTAAATACGATATTTGTCAAAAATCGCTTTAATTTCGATGATGCTGGAGCACTTGTACTCACAATGCTGTATGTTGGGATAGGGTTTCACTACTTCTATCAAGCCGACACGGTAGGATTATCAACAGTGATGTTTGGTATGTTGATCGTTTGGATTACTGATTCTGGGGCATATATGGTGGGTCGTGCGATTGGGAAAAATAAATTAGCACCCAAGATTAGCCCTAACAAAACCTGGGAAGGCTCGATTGGTGGGAGTGTAGTAGCTGTTATTGTTGTGCCAACACTTTTTGCATTGTGTCATTGGCTTCCTGAATACCATTATTTAGAGTTATTATTCTTTACAATTATGCTTTCTATTGCAGGACAACTTGGTGATTTGATTGAATCAGGGTTTAAAAGACATTATGGTGTTAAAGATTCGGGAAATATCTTACCAGGTCATGGTGGTATACTAGACCGCTTTGATTCAATGCTAGTTGTTATGCCACTGATGTCTATTTTAGGCATGTTAGGATAATCATATGAGTTTAACCGCAGTTATTGCATTCATTTTTATTTTTGGTGTTTTAGTCACTGTGCACGAATTTGGGCATTTTATAGTGGCTAAGAAATCTGGGGTCCTTGTGCGTGAATTTGCCATTGGTATGGGACCAAAATTGTTAAATTGGCGACGCAATCATACAACGTATACCATACGTATTTTGCCAGTCGGTGGCTATGTACGTATGGCAGGTATGGATGAAGAAGCTGATTTGGAGGCTGGACAAAGGATTCGTCTGCAATTTAATGACAATCAAGTTGTCATTAAAATTGATACACGTGCTGATGAGGCGGTTGCCGGAGTACCTTTTCAAGTCGATAGTTTTGATTTAACCAATCAATTAACAGTAACCGGATTTTTGCAGGATAGCACTGAAAAACGGACATTTAATGTTGCGCACGATGCTATTATTTTTGAAAAAAGTGGGGTGGCTGTGCAAATTGCCCCACAAGACACATGGGTTCAGAGCGCAGCTGTTTATAAACGTGCGTTAATTAATATTGCTGGACCAGTCATGAACTTTTTACTAGCGTTGGGAATTTTCATTAGTTTGGGATTTATACAGCAAAGTGTCACTTTAAATGACACAGTTGTTGGCAATGTTCAGTCAAATATGCCAGCTGATCGAGCTGGTATGCGAGCAAATGATGATATTGTCAGTATTGACAAGCACAAAGTGAAGACATGGTTTCAAATGTCTACAATCATTGGTTCAGCTACTAAGCAGCAGAATTTGACAGTTGTGGTCAAACGGCACGGTGAATTAAAGACGCTACATATGATACCCATTGATTTAAAATCTTCAGATGCTCAGCAAAAAGTCATTGGGATAACTGCGAAAACATATACCGATTTTGGAGCACGAGTTAAGTACGGTATAGTATCAACTATTGCAGTTGTACAACGTGTATGGTACGCTTTATCACATTTGTTTACGGGTGGTTTTAGCTTAAATAAGCTTGGTGGGCCAGTGTCAATTGCGAAACAGACATCAACGGTTGCCAAAACAGGCTTCTTAAATATTTTGATTTTTATGGCCATGTTATCAGTTAATTTAGGTATAATGAATTTGATTCCAATCCCAGCACTAGATGGTGGCAAACTGGTTTTAAACGCAATTGAAGCGATTATCCGTCGGCCATTACCAGCATCATTTGAGAATGGCGTAACCATTGCTGGTGCAGTATTTATGATTGCTTTAATGGTAGCCGTAACAATTAACGATTTACTGCGGTAAATTAGTAATTATTATTTTATAACAAAAAAACAGGCGCATTTCGCGTCGTACATAATTAAAAAAGAAAATCGAGGATACCCATGAAACAGTCGAAACTATTAATGCCAACTTTACGAGAAGTGCCGGCAGATGCCGAAGTTAAGAGTCATCAATTATTATTAAAGGCTGGATTTATCCGACCAGTATCAGCAGGCACGTTTTCATACCTACCTATGGCTAAGCGCGTCCTTAATAAAATCGAGCAGATTATTCGTGAAGAAATGGATCGTATTGATGCTAATGAGATGTTAGTACCAGAAATTTTACCAGCTGAGTTATGGCAAAAATCCGGTCGTTATACAACTTATGGCCCTAATCTTTATAAATTTAAGAATCGTCAAGATCGTGACTTTATTTTAGGACCAACTCACGAAGAAACTTTTACACAATTAATGGCTGACGATATCAAGTCATATAAAAAGTTACCTTTGGTGGTTTATCAAATTCAACCAAAATTCCGTGATGAAAATAGACCTCGTTTTGGTTTGTTACGTACACGTGAATTTATTATGAAAGACGCTTATTCTTTTAGTGCTGACCAAGCAGGATTAGACACAGCCTTTCGTAATATGGAATCTGCTTATACCAATGTTTTTGATCGTATTGGTTTAAATTATCGTGCCATTGTTGGTGATGCAGGAGCAATGGGTGGTTCAGATTCTAAAGAATTTTCTGCACCCGCTGCAGCCGGAGAAGATATTATTGCTTACTCCGATACAACTGATTATGCAGCTAATTTAGAAATGGCAAAAGATTTTTATGAGCGTCAAAAGCCAACTTTTTCAGCAGAGCCACTTGAAAAAATTGATACGCCCAATGAAAAAACGATTGAAGAGTTGTCACAATTACTTGATGTACCGGCTGAAAAGCTAGCCAAAACCATTATGTTTATGGCAGATGGTGAATTGGTCGCAGTGGTAACAACTGGCGATTTTGAAGTTAATGACGTGAAGGTTCAAAATTTCTTGCAGGCTGATACGTTAGAACTAGCAGAAGAAGGACAAGTCAAAGCGTTGATTGGTGCCAGTTTTGGCTCATTGGGACCAGTTAAATTGCCTGAGAATGTTCGATTATTGGTTGACGAACGGGCAGCTGATTTAGTGAATTTTGCAGCTGGTGCTAATGAAGATGGTAAGCATTATCTTAATATTAATTGGCAACGTGACGTTCAACTAACCGAAGAAAATATCGGTGATTTCAGAACGGCACGAGAAGGTGATGTCGCTGTTGACGGTCATGGTCATTTAGTGTTTACTAAGGGAATTGAAATAGGGCATATATTTAAGCTTGGAACACGATATTCTAAGGCCATGGGCGCACAAGTGCTTGACGAAAATGGCCGACAGGTGGATATGATTATGGGATCATATGGAATTGGTGTGTCACGACTATTGAGCGCCATTGTTGAGCAAAAAGCTGATGATGACGGTTTGGTTTGGCCAGCCAGTGTCGCACCTTTTGATGTTCATATCGTACCAGTTAATACAAAAGATGACGAACAAGCACGCGTTGCCAGTCAGCTTGAAGAATTGCTGACAAAGCAAGGGCTTGAAGTACTTATTGATGATCGTAAAGAACGTGCAGGGGTTAAATTTGCTGATGCCGATTTGATTGGATTGCCTATTCGTATTACAGTTGGTAAAAAAGCTAGTGAAGATGTTGTTGAAGTTAAGGTGCGTGCAAGCAACACGAATATTGAAATGCGTGTCAGTGAAGTGGTTGATTCTGTTTCAGTATTATTGAATGGTGACAAGTAAGTAAAACTAGCCGATATAATCGGCTTTTTTACTCGAGAATAGTGAGGGGATTTATGGCATTAACCCAACAAGAACAATTAACGCATTTGATGACACAGATTGGTTTGTCAGATGAATTACAATCCTACTTTATAAATGGTCGTTTAACGCAAGTGATTGTGTCTAAGCAAGACAAACTATGGACGTTTAAAATAGCATTAACAGCTATTTTGCCAGCCAATGTGTTTGTCCAATTTAGACAACAGTTACATACGGCATTTACAAACATTGCTCAGATTAAGTTAGATATTACAACAACTGACCGCAGTATTAATGAAATACAGATGAATCAGTACTGGCATCTGGCTTTATCAGATTCAAAATTAAATCATACGACAGCGCAACAATTGGCTAGTAATACAAGCTTGGCATTACTAGATGAGACGCAGTATACCGTTGCAGTTGGTGCCGAATCACTCTTTAAAGCGCTCAATCAAGATGTTATCGATTCAATCGTTGCAGCATATCAAACTTTTGGATTTCCTGAAATTACTTTAACACCTCAGCAAGATGAAGCACTAGCACAACAAATTGAAGATAGTGTTGCCCAACATCATGCGAAAGCACAAGAAGACTTACAAAAGGCAATTCGTGCTAGCGAACAAGCGAAGCCGAAAACGACAGCTGAAGGTGTTGCACTCACGCTTGGCCGTAAAATTGCCACTGACGCGGATATTACGCGACTAGAAACAATCGATTCTGAAGAAAATCGCGTGGTTGTTGAAGGATTTATTTTTGCTAATGAAGTGCGTGAATTACGTTCCGGACGCAAATTAATGACGATTAAAATAACTGATTATTCAAGTTCGATTTCAGCAAAAAAATTCTCAAATAATGAGAATGACGAAGCTGTTTTTGATCAAATTAAGCCAGGTATGTGGGTTCGTTTATCTGGTAATGTGCAAGAGGATACATACGCTCGTGAATTAGTTCTTAATATTTATGATCTACAGGTGATAGACCATGCTAATCGTGCAGAGTCGTATCAAGGTGAAACTAAACACATTGAGTTACATGTCCACACGGCAATGTCTGCTATGGATGCAGTGACCGATTATGGTGCGCTGGCAAAGTTAGCAAAAAATTGGGGGCAAGAGGCCTTAGGTGTGGTTGATACGGCAAACGTTCAAGGCTTTCCAGAAGCTGTTGCGGCCGGTAAAAAAAATGATTTGAAAATGATTTATGGCATGGAAGCTAATCTTGTCGAAGATGGCGAGCCAATTGCCTTTAACCTTGCGCCAGTTCCTCTTTTAGGAAAAGAAACAATTTATGTCGCATTTGATTTAGAAACCACCGGATTATCTGCTGTTACGGACAAAATTATTGAATTATCAGCTGTCAAAATGCAGATGGGCAATGTGATTGACAAGTTTTCAGAATATATCAATCCGGGATTTCCGTTGTCTGATTTTACAACTGAGTTGACCTCCATTACTGATGCGATGGTGGCTAATGCAGACACCGAAGAAAGTATAGTATCGCGCTTTAGAGCGTGGGTTGGGGATGCTATTTTAGTCGGCCATAATGTTACATTTGATATTGGATTTATGAATGCGGCTTATAGTCGCTACAATCAGCCCGATATCAGTAACCCGATTATTGATACTTTACCATTTACACGCTGGCTTTACCCAGATTATAAGTCGTACCGTTTAGGAACGATTGCAAAACGTTTTAATATCAACTTAGAGCAGGCGCATCGAGCAATTTTTGATTCGGAAACAACGGGACACATTGCTTGGCGACTAATTAAGGAAGCTAATACGACCTATGCTTTAACAGACCATGAACAACTCAATGATCATATGACAGAGGGAGACGCCTGGAAACATGGCCGCCCAGTCCATGCCACATTATTAGTTCAGAATACAGTTGGTCTAAAAAATCTTTATAAATTAGTGTCACGATCAAACATTGAGTTTTTTGCTCGTGTACCACGTATTCCAAGATCCGTGCTTAATCAGTTGCGTGAAGGTTTATTGATTGGTACGGGTGACACCAGTGGCGATGTGATTATGACACTGATTGAAAAGGGCCGTGTAGCTGCTTTACAAAAAGCAAAGTATTATGATTTTATTGAAATTCAACCCACCGCAAATTATGCACCAATGATAGAATCAGGTTTGATTGCTAATGAGTCACAATTGCAATCAATATTAAAAGATATGGTCAGTATTGGTGATGAGCTGGATAAAACGGTTGTTGTGACTGGTGATATTAAGTACACAAATCCTGAAGACCGGATTTATCGTCAAATTTTAATTGGCACGCAGCCCGGTAATCCGCAAAATCGTACGGCACTACCAGAGAATTATTTTCGAACAACACAACAACTTTTGGACGATTTTGCTTTTATGGGTGATACTTTAGCCCGCCAGTTGGTAATTGATAACACGCATAAAATTGCTAATTGCTTGGAAACAATTACACCATTGAAAAGTGGTTCATATCCGCCAAACATTCCGACAGCTGGGGACGAATTAACTAGACGCACATTTGAAAATGCGAAACGATGGTACGGTGATCCTTTGCCAGAAGTGATACAGGCTCGAATTGATCAAGAATTAGAGGCGATTATTGGAAATGGCTTTGCGCCACACTACATGATTGCACAAAAATTAGTTGAAAAATCGAACAAGGATGGCTACTTAGTAGGCTCGCGTGGGTCAGTTGGTTCTTCTTTTGTCGCTACAATGTCAGGAATAACTGAAGTTAATCCTTTTGCACCGCACTACCGTAGTGCACATGGTGATTATTTTGAGTTAGCTGATCCCAAAATATATGAATCTGGTTATGATTTACCTGATAAGCCTGACCCGAATCACCCTGGGGAGATGCTAATTGGTGACGGTCAAAACATTCCATTTGAAACTTTTATGGGGTTCAAGGGTGATAAAGTGCCCGATATTGATTTGAATTTTTCTGGTGATTATCAACCTATTGCACATAATTACATGAAAGTATTGTTTGGTGAACATAATGTTTACCGTGCAGGAACGATTGCTACCGTAGCAGAAAAAACTGCTTTTGGGTATGTTAAAGGCTTTGAACGTGATCATGATAAAAATTATCGTGGTACTGAGGTAGAACGATTAGCACAAGGTATTACAGGGGTAAAACGGACCACAGGACAACATCCAGGCGGTATTTTAATTGTGCCGCGTGAATATGATGTGTATGATTTTACGCCAGTACAATACCCAGCTGATGATCAAAAGTCATTGTGGCAGACCACACACATGGATTATCATGCTATTCATGATAACCTGTTGAAAATGGATATTTTGGGTCATGATGATCCTACCATGGTTCGTACGTTAAAAGATATGTCTGGTATTGATCCACAATCCATACCAGTTAATGACCCTGGCGTTTTGAGCTTGTTTACGTCGACTGATGCGCTTGGGGTTAACCCTGAACAAATATTTTCTAAAACGGGTACATTAGGATTACCAGAGTTCGGCACAAATTTCGTCCGTGGTATGTTGGAAGAAACGCAGCCGCATACTTATTCCGAGCTACTACAGATTTCTGGACTATCGCACGGCACAGATGTTTGGTTAGGCAACGCCAACGAATTAATTGAAAATGGCACTGCAACGATCGGTACCGTTATTGGAACACGTGACAAAATCATGACCGATTTGATTAACTGGGGCTTTCCAGCGGCGGATGCTTTTAACGTTATGGAAAAAGTCCGTAAAGGTAAAGGCATTACTGATGAATATCAGGCGCAATTAAGAGCGGCTAAAATTCCAGAGTGGTATATCCAATCAATGCTTAAAATTAAGTATATGTTCCCACGTGCACACGCGGCGGCATATGTCTTGATGGCGCTTCGTATTGCTTATTTTAAGGTTTATTTCCCGACAATATATTATGCTACGTATTTTTCTGTGCGGGCCGACCAATTTGATATTGTGGCGATGAGCCGTGGAAAAAATGCAACTAAAGAGGCTTTAAAGCGGTTGCGTGCTTTGGGCAATGATGCGACGGTCGGCGATAAAAATTTGCTAACCGTGTTAGAAATGGCTAATGAAGCTTTAGAACGTGGCATTCAATTCTCCATGGTTGATTTGTATCGGTCGGAAGCAAGTGAGTGGGTGATTGACGGTGATACGTTGATTCCACCATTCTCAGCTGTCCCCAGTTTAGGTGAAAACGTAGCAAAGCAGATTATTGTGGCACGACAAGAAAAGCCGTTTTTAAGTAAAGAGGATTTGAAAAAGCGAGGCAAAGTTTCGCAAACTATTATTGATTATTTATCACAGAATTCGGTCCTTGATGGTATGCCTGATGAAAATCAGCTTAGTTTGTTTGATTTTTAATCAGTCGCACACTTAATATGACCTATAAAACAACGATAGGATATGATTGTTATGAAACATGAATGGCATCAGAAGGTTGCAAATTATTTTGAATATGTTTTAAATGTTGTGATTATTGTTATTGGTGTTGTAATATTTGGCTTTTTGTTGCGGTCAATCTATCATTTATTACACTTACTGCTAACCGTGAACGATATGCGCGCTGACTTTAATGAAATCACTGAGTCAACTTTGGCTGTATTTTTGTTTTTTGAGTTTATGAGTTTAATACGAGAATACTTTATTAAAGATGCGCATATTAGTATGGAAAGTTTTCTATATATTGGGGTCACAGCATTAATTCGAGCTATTTTGGTCTATCACGATCAAACAATGCGAACGCTATTATTAGCATTATCGATATTTTTACTCGTGATTGCTTTAACATTTTATCGCTTTTTTCGAGAAAAAACGAAAAGATTACAAAAAAGCAAATGAAGACTACTTATTATCAATAAGTAATAATCATTTGCTTTTTTTTTTAATAATTACAGGCATAGCTATAGGCTCTTTGTTTAAGAAAAAGCGCCTGATTACGCGTTTTTTACTAGGGTCAATATGTTATGATTAAATGGTAATAATCTTTCGGAGGAATGTGTTGTAGGACACAACATACTGAGATCATGACTAAAAAAATTGTAGTTCTCGGCAGCTTAAATGTCGATAATATTATGAAAATGCCACGTATGCCGTTAGAAGGGGAAACAATGGCGTTGACAGATGTCACTACTGCACCTGGTGGTAAAGGCGCTAATCAGGCAGTTGCTGCTGCGCGTCAAGGCGCAGAAGTATCGTTTATAGGTGCAGTCGGCAACGATGCTAATGGCCAGTTTATGCGTGCAACGCTATTAACCAACGGTGTGAATGTTGATGCTGTCACCACCAATGGGGATGTCCCTACTGGCTCTGCTTATATTATGTTACAAGATAGTGGGGCTAACACAATATTAATCCACGGTGGCGCCAATCAAGCGCTTACTGTAGCTGATTTAGACAAAACAATGATTGCTGATGCTGACACACTCATTGCACAGTTCGAAGTGCCGTTGGATGTCATCATTGCAGCTTTTAAAGTTGCTAAGGCTAATGGTGTTCAGACAATTCTCAACCCAGCGCCTGCTGTCTATGATTTGACGCCAGAACTCATGGCGGTGACAGATATTATTTTGCCAAATGAAACAGAAGCCCAACTATTATCAGGGTTGACTGTTGAAAATGATGAAGCAGTATTGAATCGCGTGAGTGATGACCTATTGTCTCAGGGTGTGTCGCGCAGTGTCATCACCTTAGGTGATGCTGGGTCTTTTGTGGCAGATGGTCAGAAACGCTGGTGGGCAAAACCAAATAAAGTTAAGGCGGTAGATACAACAGCTGCTGGAGATACTTTTATTGGCACATTGGCAACGGTTATTGCACCTGATTTTTCTAATTTAGATGATGCCATACATCGTGCAAGTGTTGCTAGTGCAATAGCTGTTACTCGGGCAGGAGCTATTCCTTCTATTCCAACAAGTGATGAGGTAGAGGCTTTTAAATGACCAATTTACCACAAGATTTTATTGATAAATACACGCGATTACTCGGGCAATCAGCGCCTGATTTTTTTGCGTCCTTTAATGCACCTGTGGCAAAAGGCTATCGTATTAATCCATTAAAAGCGAACAGTAAAACATTTGACACACCAAATGATGGCCGCGTGCCATATGGGGAATGGGGTTATTTTGGTACGGTGTCAGGACATGCAGTGGATCATGTTACAGGTGTAGTTTATTCGCAAGAACCATCTGCTCAATTTGTCGGCGAAGTGCTTCATCCAAAACCTGGTGAACGCGTATTAGATTTAGCTGCTGCCCCAGGTGGTAAGTCAACACATTTGGCAGCTTTTATGCAGCAACAAGGTTTACTATGGTCGAATGAAATTTTTTTGAACCGAGCCAAAATATTGAGTGAAAATATTGAACGAATGGGCGTCCAAAACAGTATTGTCAGTTCGCAAACACCTGCCGAACTCAGTGCCAAATTACCCCAATATTTCGATAAAATATTATTAGATGCGCCTTGTTCGGGCGAGGGAATGTTTCACAAAAATGAGGCAGCTATTCAGCAGTGGCATAAAGATTTCCCTCAAGAATTAGCGGATTTACAGCGAGATATTTTAAGTGAAGCTGTTAAAATGTTAAAGCCGGGTGGTCAAATTGTTTATTCAACGTGCACATTTGCTCCGGAAGAAGATGAGCAAATGATTGCCTGGTTGTTATCAACATACCCTGAGTTTAGCCTAGAAGTCATTAATAAACCTGTATCGGCACGAATTGATGATGGCGAGCCTGCATGGGCTGATAAAGCTTATACTGATGGCACAAATCATCAAAGCCAAACACAATCACAACAGATACTTAAACAGACAGCTAGACTTTGGCCCAATCACTTGCAAGGCGAAGGGCATTTTGTAGCTAAGCTCTCAAAACAGGCTAACCCAGAAGCGCAACAAGACAATGTTAAGCGCATGAAGTCAGTGACTTTAAATGCCACACAACAAGAAATACTAATTACTTTCCTTCATGACACGATGATTGACTTTAATTTGCAAGGACGCCAATGGCAATTATTTGGGGATCGTTTGTACTTAGCGCCAATCGATTCGCCTGATATTAGCAATCTGAAAATTTTACGCTTGGGACTTGAGGTAGGGACATTCAAAAAGAATCGTTTTGAACCTGCACATGCTTTGGCCTTGGCCTTGCCGGCGAAAGACTTCGTCCAGCACTATGAGATGACTACATTAGAATGGGCAAAATATGTTCACGGCGATGTTATTCGCCCTAGTAAGCAGCTTCAGAAAGGCTGGGTTTTAATGACAGCCAATGGTAATGGTGCTGGGTGGGGTCGCTACGTTGACGGCCAAATTAAAAATTTCTTTCCTAAAGGGTTACGTTTCGTCGTTCAACAAGATAAGGTAAGTGATAATCAATAGGTCATTGTCAATGACTTTATTTGGGCTTGTGTAAGAGTTAAAAAGACCTATAATATTAATTTGTACTTATTAACAAGAGGTTGGTGCTATACAATGTTATACCTCGATAAAGGAGAAAATCACCATGAATCAATCAACTAAAATTATTATTGGTGCTGCTGCAGTTGTGATTGTTGGTGGCGGTATTTATGCTGCTACGACGGGTCAAAAAAAATCCGATGCAGAAACACACAAAGGCGCAAAGCTTGGTCTTGTATTAGATACAGGTGGTGTTGACGACCATTCATTTAATCAGTCAGCTTGGGAAGGCGCTAAAGCTTACGCCAAGGCGAATAATATGAAGTCAGGGCAGAATGCACCGGTAACTTATTTTACAACGGCAGATCATTCGGATTTGGATCAAAACTTCAATTTAGCGACAAAAAACAAAAAGTATAATATTGTTTATGGTATCGGTTATTCGTTGAATCAAGCGATTACAAAATCAGCTCAGCTTAATCCAAAACAGAATTTTGTGTTAGTTGATGATATCGTGACTAATCGGCCAAATGTCGCTTCAGTGATGTTTCGTTCTGAGCAATCATCGTATCTAGCCGGTGTGGCTGCTGCAACAAAAGCCAAGGAGAATGGCGAAAAGACGCTTGGCTTTATTGGTGGCATTCATGGAAACATTATTGATGCCTTTGATGCTGGATTTGAGGCGGGTGTTAAAGCAACTGACCCCACATTAAAAGTTGAAAAACAATATGCTAACTCATTTACAGATTCAGCAAAGGGTAAGACCATCGCTGCAACAATGTATGCATCTGGTATCAAGACAATTTTTGCTGCTGCTGGATTTGTTGGTAATGGTGCATTTTCAGAAGCTAAAGCTGAAAACACTAAATTGACCGCCGATTCAAAGGACCGTCTCTATATTATTGGTGTCGATCGCGATCAAAAATCTGACGGGGCATACACTTCGAAAGATGGTAAGTCAGCAACCTCAACATTAGCTTCATCAATTACTTCTGTTGGCGATGGTGTTAAAAATATAGCAACTGATTACAATAAAACTAAAAAATTCCCTGGTGGCAAGACGATTGCCTATGGCTTAAAAGAACATGGTGTCTATTTAACTGATTCAGAGTTATCAACTTCAGAAAAAGCAGCAGTAGAAAAAGCTCAAAAAGCAATCATCAACGGTACAATTAAAGTACCCAATCACCCTGAGGGGTCACAATTTAACCAAAAATTCTAAATAGTTATCGTAAAAAGCGTCCGAGTAGGGGTGCTTTTTTGTTATAATGGAATTAGTATTTTTAAGTAGAAAGGCGAGACAAATGGCTTTTAAGCAACAAGTATCGATACCGGGAGATGCAACTTATCAAATAAGTCAAGATATTAAAAAATATACATTGGGTGATTTGGGCTTTATAACTAATAACGCCGGTGCTTATGTGTTACATCGCTCCTTAGAGCCGGAAAAAGCATTGGCAAATGCCATACAATTAAAAGTAACTGTCAATAAAGAGTTAACTGGCTTTAAATTAAGCACTGTTTCTGCTGGTGATTTGGCACGTATTGATATTTTTAAGCATGCACAGGCGACTAACATGGTACAACTGTATCAATTTTTTATGACGGAATTAGTAGCACGTGGTGTGCTGGAAAAGATTTAATATGACGAAATTTTACTTTGTACGACATGGTCAAACTGAATGGAATCTTGAACGGCGCTTTCAGGGTGGCAATGGCGATTCTGAATTATTGCCCTCAAGCTATGACGACATGATTAAGGTCGGCGAATACTTAAAAGATGTTTCTTTTGCGCATGTCTTTGCCTCACCATTACGACGGGCACGAATAACTGCAAAAAACATTTTGCGAACAATGAAATATCGTGGGCATGTCTCATTACGATCTAATATTGCTGAAGTTGGGTTGGGTCAATGGGAAGGCGAATTAGTTGCAAACGTGAAACAAAAATATGCAACAGCATACTATAATTACCGTGAAAATTTAGATGAATTTGAAGGACAAGAATTTGACGGTGAAGGCTACACTAAAGCAGAGAAACGATTTGTTCGATTTATCAAAAATTTAGCAGAAAAGTATCCGGATGATAATATTTTAATTATCTCTCATGGTATGGCATTATCATTTGGTATCAATGGGCTACTTCAGACACCACGAATGGCTATTCGTGAAAGAGGTGGGTTAAGTAATACATCGACTACAATACTGTCAACCGAAGACGGACAAACATTTAAAGTTGTTGACTGGAATAATACGTCTTATCTTAATAAAGCACAGAACGATACAACGACAATATAGTGATAATGGAGACCTGAAGTAAGACGACGCATGGTTTATCAGGAAGAACAACAATTAGATAAGGTATCTGGTACGTTACAACATGTGATTTTTGCGTCTAATGACTCTTATTTCAAGATTTTGTCTATTCAAATAGATGATGCAACGTTAAACCAATGGGATGAACCAGAAATTATTGCTACTGGGACATTTGCTGATGTTCAGGAAGGCAGTATGTATGCTTTTTATGGCACAATCGTGCGGCACCCAAAGTATGGTAAACAACTCAAGGTGGTGAGGTATGAGCATGAAATGCCGCCAGACGAAAATGGATTAATTAAATACTTTGCTAGTGGGCAATTTTCTGGTATTGGTCAAAAAACAGCTGAAAAAATTGTCGAACATCTAGGCTTAAATGCTGTAGATTTAATCTTAAAGGACGCCACTGTGTTAGATGGCTTAGTAAAGCCTGCGACAGCACAAAAGTTAGTACGTAATTTACAATTAAATCTAGGGTTAGAACGACTATTTCAAATTGGTAATCAATTTGGTATTGGAGCAGATATTACTGGCCGTTTATATGATCAATACGGTCAAGAGGCACAAGATATTTTGTTGCACGACCCTTATCGTCTCGTGTTTGAATTTGATGATATATCATTTAAAGTAGCTGATGTAGTCGGTCAACAATTGGGCATCGACAGATTAGATACCAAACGTTTACAGGCTGCAGTATATGCGGCCATCATGAATGTGAGTTTTCAGTATGGCCATACATACGTCACGCGTGAACAACTCCGGCAAATAAGTTATCAATTATTACGTGAAAATCGGATTGACTCAGCTATTGATTCAGCGATAACGATGTTGATTGAACAGCATGTTTTAACAGTTGACGACGATAAAATTTACGCAACGACCCTTTATGTCGCTGAAAATAAGGTTGCACAGCATTTGACACGCTTGGTCCATGCACCAGCACCGATTGACCTAACAGCAGCTGATGTTGATTCAGGGTTTGACACACCAAGCCAATTAATATTAGATGACACACAGATTGCGGCCGTCAAAGCAGGGCTTAATGCGCAGGTGTTTTTATTAACTGGTGGCCCGGGAACTGGTAAAACCACTATTGTTAAATCAATTGTTGCGACGTGGCAAAAAATACTACAGCACCATGCCAAATTTGCCGATAATGCTCAGGATTTTTTAAAGTTATATGCCGTTAAAATGGCCTCCCCAACTGGTCGAGCAGCTAAACGGATGACTGAAGTGACTGGACATGATGCGACAACTATTCATCGTTTACTTGGAATTACTGATTTGGGGGAGCCGGAATTTGATAACGAAAATCCAATTTCCGGTGGACTCTTAATCATCGATGAAGCCTCAATGCTGGATATTGAGTTAACGGCTAAGTTGTTGGCAGCCATTCCTAGTGGTATGAAATTGATTATCGTTGGTGATTCAGATCAACTACCTTCCGTTGGGCCGGGCAATGTCTTAGCTGATTTGGTTAACAGTGGTATTCTGCCACACATTGAGCTTGAAACGATTTATCGACAAGGCCGTGGTAGTAGTATTACCGCATTAGCACAAAATATTAAAAGTGGCCGATTACCTGAGGATTTCTTAGAGAATAAACATGATCGTTCCACGTTCATGGTATCACCAGAGCAAGCAGAAACAGCGATTAAACAAGTTGTACAAGCTGCAATTAAGAAAAACTATACACAAGATGACCTACAAATATTAACACCCATTTATAAAACATCAGCTGGTGTGCTGACATTAAATACGATGGCACAAGCACTATTTAATCCAGAAAAGGCAACGAAAAAGTCACTGCAATTTGGGCACACCTATTTTCGTAAGGGTGATAAAGTTTTACAGTTGGAAAACGATAGCGAGCGGGATGTTTACAATGGTGACATGGGCACAATTATTGCTGTTCAATCTAAACAAGATAAGGGCAATGAAGATCATGAAGACCGTTTGGTCGTTGATTTTGATGGCAAAGAGTTAGCATATACTAAAAAAGATCTCAGTCAACTTACTTTGGCATACGCGACAACAGTTCACAAAGCGCAAGGGAATGAATTTAAATTGGTCATTATGGTCCTGACCTCTCAATTCGGTCTTATGCTGAATAGGAACCTATTGTACACAGGAATCACACGAGCTAAAGAAGCATTAATTTTGGTTGGTGATTATCAAGCTTTCAATCGGGCAGCCAAAACACCGGTGCCACAACGTGCGACTACTTTAAAGCAGCGCTTACAAGCATCAATTGTCGACAATAAAACCTCTGAAAAAACAATTATCAAGCAAGATGAGCCCGAGAAAACCGTTCTAACTTACCAACTGACAGCTGGTATTATTTCGGCGCAAACCATTGATCCAATGATTGGTATGAACGAGGTTACCCCAGATGATTTCATGTTAAATTAAAAAATGCTGTTATAATAAAATTAGAAAGAAAAATGGAGAGCATGATATGACGCCCCCTGAATATCAAATATTTAGTCTTGGAAGTAATCCACAATTAGCAACAGAGATTGCCCAAATTTTAGACATTGAGTTGTCCACTATTGATGTCAAACAGTTTGCAGATAATGAAATTTATGAACGTATTCACCAAACGGTTCGCGGACGTGATGTTTATGTGATTCAGGGTATTACAGAGCCTGTAAATGATAACTTCATGAAATTGATGATTTTTATTGACGCCGCAAGACGCGCCTCTGCTCGAACAATCAATGTGGTTATTCCGTACTTTGGTTACGCACGTTCAGACCGTAAAGCGCGCTCTCGCGAACCGATTGTTGCACGGCTAATTGCTAATATGTTAGAATCGCAGGGTGTTAAGCGGGTTATCACACTTGATTTACACGCTGATCAAGTTCAAGGATTTTTTGATATCCCTGTTGACCACCTAATTTCAATGCCGGCACTCGGGCACTATTTTTATGCTAATCAGTTATTAGGTGATGACCTCGTCGTTGTTGCACCAGATCATGCTAGTGTTAGCCGTGCTCGCAAATTTGCGAAATTATTGCATGCCGAATGGGCTGTAGTGGATCATCGTACTGAAGAAAAGGTTACCAATAAGCCTGACAGTGTTACTGGTAACGTCAAAGGAAAAAGAGCAATTCTCTTAGATGATATTATTGATACTGGCTCAAGTATGATGGTTGCCAGTCAGGCATTAGTGGCTGCGGGTGTTACGGAACTATATGCTGTCGCGCCGCATGCTGTTTTATCTGATCATGCTGTTTCTAAATTAGAAAATTCTGCTATTAAGCGGGTGTTGGTAACCAATAGTATTGAAGTACCTGAGACAAAGCAGTTTAACAAATTAACGCAAATTTCTGTTGCTGAACCATTTGCTGAAGCGATAAAGCGAGTGGCGGCTTGCGAAAGCATTGAAGATATTTTAAAAAGTCCGGATAATTTGGATGTGAAATTATGAAATCAGTTGATATAAAGCCACTATTATCACCAGAATGGGGGATGGTAGACCAACATGCTGTAACCACGCAATTTGGTGCCACTATTCAATTTAACGCGCATCATGTCAAAAAGGTACAATGTACGTTCCAAAGGTCTTATCCCGGTCTGTCTTTTGCTGTTAAAATGGGTGCCACAGTTTGGCAAGATGTCACTGTTGATGGTGAAACTTTATCTTTTGCTGTACCAGATAATATGACAGATGTTGCGATTACCGTCATGCTACGCACTATTGCCTGTGATAGCCTCACACTGTGGTCAGAGCAAGTGATACTGCTAGGTATGAGCGTGGATCAAGGTGATATAACACCAATTGAAATAAATAAACCCTTTATAACATTTGTTGGTGATTCCATTTCTGCTGGCGAAGATATGGCAATTGATGGGCATCATCCGGAATTAAGTTATCCCTATTTAGTTGCTACTGCACTAAACAAGCCAATGAGTCGTATTGCTTATGGTGGCACAGGGCTTACCGCACATGCGCCTTTTCAGCAGCCAACAGCTATTGAAGCGTTATGGCACGTAGCAGAAAATGTTGCGCGACGACGCGTTATAACAGATTTAGTTATTGTGAACTATGGTACAAATGATTTTAATTACCATGCAACGGCCGACAGTTTTGCTTTTGGGTTACGTATCTATTTGCTTGAGCTGATCAAACGTTTTCATACAGCTAGAATTATTTTACTTGTCCCTTTAAATGGGGCATTTAAAACGGTATTCCAAGAAGAAATCAAGCGTTTTTCGCAGTTTACGTTATTTGACGCTTCACAATGGCTCGCAACAGATGAACGTGTCCACCCAAATATTTTAGAACATCAACAAATTGCAGAATATATTTTGAAAGGAATTTAATTATGGTATATGCAGCAGATGAACAGCGTTATGAAAAATTACCTTACCGTCGAGTGAGTGATTCGGGTTTGATTTTACCAGCCGTGTCATTTGGTTTATGGCGGAATTTAGGTGACCAAATGCCACTTGAAAACTCTAAGAAAGTAATTCTTAAGGCATTTGATAGCGGTATATTTAGTTTTGATAATGCCTCTAATTATGGACCAAGTAATGGTACGGCAGAAGAAACTTTTGGACAAGTTTATCGTAGTGATTTGAAGCCATATCGCGATGAATTGGTCATTACGACAAAGGCAGGATATCACATGTGGCCTGGTCCGCTAGGCGAATTTTCTGGCAAAAAAACACTCACTGCAGCACTCGACTTAAGTCTAAAACGTATGGGGTTGGATTATGTGGATATCTTTTACGCGCATCGTTGGGATCCCAACACAAGGTTGGAAGAAACAGCACGCGCACTTGATTTAATCGTACGACAAGGTAAAGCACTTTATGTTGGTGTATCAAATTATACAGCTGAACAAACAGAGGCAATTGCAAAAATATTCGATGATTTGGGCACACCATTTATTGGTAATCAAGTATCTTATAATATGTTAAATCGCACGGCAGAAGAAGATGGCTTATTGTCAGTCCTTGATAAGCATCACGCGGGCTTGATTGCATATGGTCCGTTAGCTGAAGGGCTTTTAACTGATCGATATCTGAAAGCTATTCCGGATGATTATCCTATCCATCGTACAAATGAGTTCTTATTTGAGAATGGTAAGGATAAATTGATTGAGAAACTAAATGCACTAAACTTAGTTGCACAAGCCCGTGGGCAAAAGCTGTCGCAAATGGCGTTAGCTTGGTTACTCAAAGATCAACGTGTTGCCAGCGTCGTGATCGGCGCCAGTAATATTGAACATTTGGTTGATAATTTATCATTCAGTGATCACATGGCGTTTAGTACAGATGAAATAGCAAAAATCAATAAAATTTTAAATTAACAAAATTAAGTGTGACTATCACATAAAAAACAGCCAATATGCTAATACATATTGGCTGTTTTTTGATCAGCACCTGCATCATTGAGAAATTTTAGAGGTGCAGGTGCTGATCAAAAAAATGTTCACGAAAATATTGAGGCGTGGTACCAGTTAAGTCTTTAAATGTTTTAATAAAATAACTTTGTGACGAAAATGGTAACAACTCAGAAATTTCGATGGTACTTGATTCACAGGCGATGAGTAACTCCTTTGCTACCGCCACTTTTCGTTGTCTGATAAACTGGGTAATTGTCAGTTTATATTCTTTTTTAAATGCAGGGTTGAGTGTTTTTTTTGATGCATGTAACGCACTTGCAATATCGTTTAAAGTAATATTTTCGCCAATGTGCTCATTAATGTATGATTTTATACGTAAGTGCAGCGGTAGAAAGTTTGTTGTACGGTATTCCTTGATTGTTTGAAAATAATACCAAGTAATACCTTGAAGTACTTGCGAAAAAGTTGGAATTTTCTTGATAGATTCAAGCTCTTTCATTAATTCGTGATGCACTTTAAAAGCTAAAGAAACGGGATAACCCCATTGAATAACCGCACGGTTCAAAATAGCAATATACGAAATTAAATAGTTTTTTTCTAAACGAGAAGTTGTGTAACTATCATTTTGGACGTTAAACAAATTAATTTGGGATATTCTTTCCAGTGCATTAATGAGGTCATTTTGATGAGAATAGATAATGGCTTGGATGATATCTTTTTCTACTTTGTAATAAGCCGCTGAACCAAACTTTATGATCATACCATTCTGGTCTACTTTGCTTATATGTTGGAGATGTAGCGTTTCATCTGGTGCGCTTCGTGACGTTTTCAACGTATAAATGATCTGTGCAATAGATTTTAAATTTGTTAATGTACTCACAAGCAACAGCTCATTAAATCGCGTAAAAGAATCACTATAGTCAAACCAAAAAAGAACAGCTATATTAATATCTGTTCTAACTAATAAAAAGTGACCTAAGTGATAGCTAAACGATTGGTAGGTACTATCATTTTCTATGTCGCTTTTTTTGATTAATTGTTGTAAGGTGTGTTTTTTTGAATCCGATATAGGTGTTAAAGCGATAATTTTTTGTGTGTCAATGGTTAATTGAAATGCTTTTGCATGAAGGATGTCCGCTAATTTTTCTAACTCTGTCATCTATTAAAAACCCCCAGTAATTAGTCTGCACCATTATTTATCTATTAAATTATAAATAGTGCCAACATACCCTTACATTATAGAGCATTCATTATTGCATATTTTCTGTTTTGCGATAGAAGGTTCTTTTTTTGATATTAAAGAACTTTATTTAACATGATTAATATATTTTAGTAGATGATAATAAGTTTAATTAGAAAAAACAATCATTGTGATATAAATGGCCCGATATCAAGATGGTTAGAGCTAAAAATTAGTGTCGCAACATCAACTTATCGTTAAAAAGTATCAATTAGCAAGTATGAATTTAAAAAGTCTATCATTTACTAGTGAATTTAATATCGGTGTGTTTTTCCAAAATCATATGCAGCCTCTCATTATCATAGGGTGTTGGTTTTTGTTAGTTTTGCTCATGCTATGGGCCAAACACTATCAGAAAAAATATAGGTGGCTTTATAAGACGAGCTTAACTATTGTCGTGCTGCTTAGCTTATTTAGTTTAGGCATTTGGGTCTATCAAGAAAATCTTTTCAATATTAGTGATAAAACGCGTCACATTAGTATGGTACGTGAACAAGTCCGTTTTAACAAAAAAATAAGAGCAGATAATACCTCTGTGGTTACAATACAAAAAATGGTTATGCGCGAAGCGCAAACTGAGCAGCGATTAAAAAAACAAGGATTTGTGTCAATACCGAGTCAGGGGATTTTATTACCGATTTATAATGATGCTTATTCAACCGTTGGATTAAATGCTGGGGCTAATTATGCTAATTGTTCGCAAAATGATCCTGAGGGTGATAAGATTCCAATAATGGGGCAAGGAAATTATGGCCTGGCAGCACATAATTTCAATGATGGTCGTACTGGGTTTAGTAGTTTACAGGAATCAACAAATCACAACGCACCTTATTATGTAAAGGGACAATTGAACAAATCATCTTGGTTAAATGGTAAATACATTTTGCTAGCTAACAATAAAGGTATATATCGTTATAGTATTGTTGGGCAAACGACGGTTAGCGAAGACGATACAGCTATATTAAACGATAGTCAGACACCAAAACTAACTATTGTCAGTTGCCTTTTTCCATCAGTTCAGTATCGTATTGTGACACATGCAAAATTAGTTCAGGTAGACACTTGGAATCATGCATCACGGCATGATGTTAATCAATTTAATTTAAAGATTAGAGTAACTAATGCGCATGCTAGCTGGTATAATCCAGGTATCGAAGAGGGTGCTAATGGTGATGCAGGGGGCACCAAACCATAAAAAAGCACGACCTTTTGGTCGTGCTTTTTTATGGTTTAAAGGGGTTGAATCCATGTATTTTGCGCCCCAGATTTAGTAAGTGCATTGGCAATTGTGATTGCTTCATCATTATTTTTAGCCAGAGCAAACATTGCGCCACCAATGCCTGCACCCGTCAGTTTTGCGCCTAATGCACCAGCATGAATTGCTGCATTAACTAAATTATCTAGCTTTGGATGGGATATACCTAATGACTGTAACTCATGATGGGCAGCCGTAAATAGTAAACCAGCATGCTCTGGCTGATTCTGAGCTAAGTCGATACGCACTTTTTCAGCGATCTTGCCGAGATGGGCAATTTTTTGCCAGGTTAAGTCATAATCGCTGTCTAGATTACCTTTTACAATATTGACAGCATGCATGGTTTGACCATGAATACCAGTATCGGCAACCACGAGGGTGCCTGTTAATGACATTTTGAAGGGGGTTGGTAAATCATTTTTAACAAACCAGATGGGATCTGTTGAATTAACAGTGGCTGCATCAAGTCCGGAAGCTGAACCATGAGAAATGCTTTCTTCAAGGTCCGTAAAATATTTTAATTGCTCGGGAGATAAGGGTGTATTAGCAAAGTCAAAAAAAGCCTTTGTAATAGACGTTGCAAAAGCAGCCGAAGCACCAAAGCCTCGTTCTTGTGGGATATTTGTATCGATTTCAATCGTGAATGGTGCTTTTTGTAGTTGAAAGTGTGTAATTAAGCGTAAAATTAATTGCCGTAAGCCTTCGACGTTAGCGCCGAGTTCATCAAGGCCACCATGAAACGTATTGCTTTCAATTGTTTGCCCAACAAAAGCGGGTTGAATGGTTGTTGTGACGGTAAGATTTGTTAACGGGATGGCGATTGCGGGCTGGTTATATACAACAGCATGCTCACCAACTAAAATTATTTTGGCATGGGCTTTACCAACACCAATCATTTGACTGATCATGTTTTTTCTCCAATTTGTCCTATACTATTGTACCGCAAGATAGTAAATAGTGTAAAATGATAGAAGAATAGCGTTGTTAAGTTTAATCTAGGTGATTTGTTTAGGTGAAAGTTAACAGCGCTATTCGAAAATAACATAAAAGAAAGGTGTTTTTATGAACGCCAACAAAACATTTGTGGTTGTTGATTTAGAAACAACAGGGCAAAGCGTCGCGAAGGGTGGTAGAATCATCCAAATTGGGATGACCTTTATTAAAAACCGTCGAATCATTGATCATTTTGAATCATTTGTTAACCCAGCACAACCAATTGATCGTAATATCCAACAGTTAACGCATATTTCTCAAAAAGAAGTCAAAAATGCGCCTTATTTTGAAGAAATCGCGCCTGTGATTCAAAATCTATTGACAGATACGGTAATTATTGCCCATAACGTGAATTTTGATTATCCTTATCTCAATGATGAGTTTGCACGTACCGGTTTTCCTGAGTTAACAAATGCTGCAATTGATACGGTGCAATTAGCACAGATTTTATTGCCAACTGCACCGGGATATCGTTTACTGGATTTGACAACCTATCTCAATATTACTTTAAATAATGCTCACCGTGCCAATGCAGATGCGCATGCTACTGCGTTACTATTTCTAAGTCTGTGGCAACGTGCAGAGCAACTACCGACATTAGTATTACAGCAGCTACAAAATGGTAATTGGCCATTACTGCGTCAAACACAGGCATTTTTGCAACTTATTAAAGCAAAGTCAAAAAGATCAGATATCGAAGTGGTTTCACAATTGGCAGTTAAAAAGCCAACGCCAGTTATTGAGAGTGGCCCACAAAAATTGCCGGTATACCCAACGACTGCCCAAGACAAAGCTGCGCAGTTTGGGCATTGGCTCACACCAAAGGAAGCTCAAAATGAGCTAATGAATCGGGTAAATGTTTTTATATCGAAACGAGCGGACGGCATTTTAACCATGTTAACGGCGCCTAAAATCGGTAAAACATTGGGTTATTTAGTCCCCTTATTGTTAAATGCTGCATCAAAGCCTTTAATGCTGTTGACTAATGATGAAAGTTTACAAATACAGCAACGCGAGTTAGTACAAAAAATTGCTAAGCTACTTGATATTCGTGTCCAAGTTGCTACGCTATATGATGCCTCAGACTACATTGATGTTGCTATCTTTAATCAATTATGCCAACGTACTGAAGATACGGCACAAGTACAATTTTTTAAAGCACGAGTATTAGTTTGGCTGACGCAAACCAATACTGGCTTATTACATGAAATTCAAGTTGGAGCCAGTAACATACCCTTGATTGATGAAATACGCAGTGACGCGTCAGGTCTGTTTTTTAAGCGTGCGCAAGCGACTGTTGATGCCTCGGACGTGTTAATCATGAATTTTGAGACATACTTTAACCAAGCCAATACATTATTAACAGCACGTCATCTAAAAAAATGGCCCGTGGTCACGATGGAGACGCCGAACCAATTTGTTAGTGATTTAGAAGCGTTTTATCATGTTAGCATTGATCTTAAAGCCTTGCAAAATAGCTTAAAAAGTATTGTTAATCAGGAAATTGTTGGTTTAACACACAAGCAACGATTGTTTATCAAACAAAGTGTTGGTGAGGCTTTAAAGCTTATTCGTCAGATTTATCAATCGCAACACACAGTGACAAATTTAAAACGAATAGAACGCCTATTGATTATTATCTCGCGCTTATCGGAAGTCTTGCAAATTAGTGGACACAGTTCATTACCGCGTGAATGGCAAAGTGTGAAGCAACAGTTAGCTAAGGTAAGAAGATTACAACAGCAAACAGTAATTGAAAATCAAATCGATGAAACGTTAGTAAACGATCAAAAAGCCATTATTTATCACTATCGTGTACCAATTACGTATGCCTATCACAATATGTTTATCAACCACATTCATAAACTATTGGTCATCAGTGAGTATTTGGATACTAAAATTAGCGAATTTTTACGTGATACACCTGAAAATATGACGGTAGAGCGTGACTTTATTCATAATGATACGCAAGCCATCAGTTTAGTTCAACTTGGTAAAACATCACCGATACTTCATTTACAGGCGATGACACAAAAAAACATTGGTGAAATTGTGGTCATTGTACCTGATATAGAACGTGTGAATCATTGGTATCAAAAGTTAAGACATGTGATTACAACAGAGTATAATCTGGTAGCTGAAGGCATTACAGGATCATTAGAAAAAATCCAGAGACAAAGTCACAGTGAACAACCTAATATCGTTATTTTGACGCCAAAAGTTTTAACCACAATGTGGCTCCGTGATCAAGAGTTGCCACGTATTGTCGTGGTACCAGAACGCTCTGTTTGGCAGCCGGTTTCCCGTTTGGCATTGGTCTTGACGGAAATGCAGCGTCATCCTGCCGCGTTATTGGTTACACAATTGAACGCCATGCAGCGTCATCGATTCAAATCACAACTGAAAATTATATCTAATTTGAATCATAAACAAAATTTGATAACACAGCATGACCATATTTTGAATGATTTTTGATATAATTAATCTAGTTATGCGTTGGAGGAAAAGATAAGATGATGCAATTTAGAGACGATATTCGAATTCGCCAACGTCAACGCCGGCGACATGTGCACTGGGCGCGTGTTTGGTTTATTATCGCTGGTATCGGTATCGTCATCGCTGCATTAGTTTTGGGCTATTTTTATATCGCTTTGTCACCTATAAGGCAGGATGAAGACCGTTTACAGAAGTTGGTAAAAGCACATTCTGATATTGCTACCGTGCAGCAGGTCAGCGTTGATTATCGTAAAGGAACAACTTACGCAGTTATAGGGACAACAACTTCTGGTCATGAAAAAGTAGCCATTGTCCATGGTCAGTCGTCACAAGTTAAAACTTATGATAGGGCGGCTGGCTTATCCAATGACCAATTACGTCGTTTAATTTTAAAAACGTATCAGCCTAAAAAAGTGTATTCAGCTAATATTAGCGATTACAAAGGTGCATTGGTTTGGGAAGTGAGCTATCGTTCACAAAATAATAGTTTGAATTTTGTGACACTAGATTTTAAGACCGGTCAATCTTATCGTACAATTAATGGTTTGTAAGGGAGATAAAATGATTTCAAAGCGTATACAAGCAGTACAACCTGCAGCAACTTTGGCAATGAGCCGTATGGCAAAGGATATGCAAGCTCAAGGTATTGATGTCATTAATTTAGGTGTGGGGGAATCTGATTTTCAAACACCTGATAATATCACGCAAGCGGCTATTAAAGCCATTGAGAATCATCAAACGAGTTTTTATACACCAACCAGTGGTTTGAACGCTTTAAAGTCTGCCATTGTTAGTCAGGTAAAAACGCGATATGCTGCTGATATTTTGATAGATAACGTCACAGTAACCACTGGTGCAAAATTATCGCTATTTGCTTTGATGCAAGTGTTACTAAATCCAGGAGACAATGTTGTTTCAGCGGCGCCGCTATGGGTGAGTTACGTAGAACAAATCAAGCTGGCTTCAGGGAAGCTTCATGCGATTATTCCAAACAATCCAGAATTGAAATTAACTCGCGAAGACTTAGACGCTTTTCCTGAGCAAATTAAGTTAATCATTGTTAATTCCCCTAATAATCCGACAGGACAAGTGTATTCTAAAGCCGAAATAATGGCGATTTTAGAATGGGCAGAAGCGCATGAGACTTATGTCATTTTGGATGAAATTTATGGACAATTAGTATATAATGGCACAACTTTCATATCTGGTCTGCAAATTCAGTCCCTTGAAAATAGCCGTATGATTATTGTCGATGGTGTGTCAAAGGCTTATGCTATGACTGGTTGGCGGATTGGTTGGACCTTAGCATCATCGGAAATCATTAAGGGAATGAATAAGTTGTTGGATCACATGACATCCAATCCAACAGCTGTGGCACAGTATGCAGCGATTGAAGCTTTACTTGGTGACCAATCAACTGTGGAAACGATGCGTTTAGCATTTGAACAGCGCTTGAACAAAACATTCGATGCACTCAATAGTGTGCCAGGGCTTCAAGTTGCTGTTAAACCGCAAGGCGCTTTTTATCTCTTTCCGAAAGTCGATAACAGCATAATGTTGGCTGCTGGTGTGAATAATACAAATGATCTTTCAATGAAATTGTTACAAGAGGCTCATGTTGCACTGCCTGCAGGCGAAGGCTTCAGTATGCCGGGTTATTTACGTATGGGTTACGCAAAAGATCAGGCAGTCTTAAACGAAGCGGTTCAAAGATTGACAAATTTTTTTCAACAATATAAATAATTTTAAAATAGGAGTAGTATATTGATTTCGCATTTAGCGGGCGATATACAGAAACAAAATGTCACAAGAAATACCTACCATTCAAATCATTGATGCTAAGAAATATGTCGGACAAACCGTAAAAATCGGCGCATGGCTCCGTCAAAAGCGTGGTTCTGGGAAAATAGCTTTCCTACAATTGCGCGACGGTACAGCTTTCTTTCAAGGCGTCGTAGCCAAAGCAGATGTTCCCGAATCAGTATTTGACGTTGTCAAGAGTTTGAAACAAGAAACAAGCCTTTATGTTGTCGGCGAAATTCACGAAGATGAACGGTCATCTTTTGGTTATGAAATTGCTATTTCTGATGTGGAAATTATCGGCGAGAGTCATGATTACCCAATCACACCAAAAGAGCATGGGACAGAGTTTTTGTTCGATGAACGTCACCTTTATCTGAGACATTTAAAACCATTTGCGACCTTGAAAATTCGTAATACATTGATTGCTGCGACCTACGAATTTTTCAATGAACGTGGCTTTACTAAACTTGATTCACCATTGCTTACTGGCTCTGCCCCAGAAGGTACGACAGAGCTTTTTGAAACAGACTATTTTGGGGAACCAGCCTTTTTGTCACAAACAGGACAATTGTACGCTGAAGCAGGGGCTATGGCCTTTGGAAAGGTCTTTACTTTCGGCCCTACTTTTAGAGCTGAAAAATCAAAAACACGACGCCATCTTACTGAATTTTGGATGGTTGAACCCGAAATGGCATTTATGCATCAAGAAGAAAGTTTGGAGATACAAGAGGCTTATATTGCCTTCTTGATTGCCAAGGTATTAGAACGTAACGAGCAGGAGCTTGATATATTAGAACGAGATAAGGATTTGTTACGGTCATATACTGAGTTGCCTTATCCACGCGTGAGTTATGATGATGCTATTAAGTTACTCCAAGATAATGGTTTTGATGTTGCGTGGGGTGTTGATTTTGGGTCACCTGAAGAAACTTTCTTAGCTAATCACTTTGCTAAACCAGTATTTATTGTGAACTTCCCGAAGGCCATCAAAGCTTTTTATATGAAGCGCCATGCAACGCGTGATGATGTGGTTATATCTGCTGATTTGTTGGCACCTGAAGGTTATGGTGAAATTATTGGTGGTTCTGAGCGTGATACGGATTATGACTACCTCAAGGAACGTATTGCGGCCGAAGGGTTGAATCAGGATGAATACGAATGGTATCTTGATTTACGTAAATATGGTTCTGTACCACATTCTGGTTTTGGATTAGGACTAGAGCGTATGGTGACTTTCGTAACAGGGGAAGAACACATTAGAGAAGCGATTCCATTCCCACGTATGACAAACCGTCTGAGACCTTAAGTGGCAGTATCAATTTTTATCCTTTACCACTGGGTAAAAAATGTTAAAATTGACTATAGTAAAAAACGTCCAAGTTAGACTTGGACGTTTTTATCAAGTGTTTTAGATAGAATATGATGGTAGGATATGGCGTTAGAAAAAAGATTACAACAATATATTCAGGCAGGACAAACGAATATTAATAATGATTTGCTGCTACATTATCAAGATATAGGGATGGATAATGATGACCTCGCGTTATATCTTCAGGTGATGCGTATTCAAGCGCAAGGCAATCAAGCAACGCCTAAAATTTTAGCACAAGTGCTACATATTACAGAGACCGTTGTGATTGCGCGGTTGAAAAGCCTGATAGCGCGAGACCTAATGGTTATTTCAACAGCGACCAAGCAAGTTGAAACGTATGATTTTCTGCCTATGATTGAAAAATTAGTACAAGGTCAAAAGATTAGTACCACACCAGTTATGTCAGATGGTAAGTCGACACGACGTGAAATCTTTCAAACAATTGAATCAGAATTCGGTCGACCATTAACACCTATGGAAATGCAAACAATTGGGCAATGGTTTGATCAAGATCATTTTGAGCCTGATTTGATGTTGCTTGCGATACAGGAGGCTGTGGCGAATAATGCTCGGAGTTTAAGATATATTGAAACAATTCTGATTAACTGGCAACGAGACCAAATTAAAACGCCAGCGCAAGCACAGATTGCTAAACAAAAAAGGCGAGGGGTCACTTATACATATGATAATTTATTTTAAAATAATTTTGGGTACAGCTTTTTCTAAGTCCAAATGAAAGCCATAAATTGGTTTTAAGTTAGGCGAATAAAGTTGTGTTTCACGTCCCATGTCTTGTAACCTAGCGGTTAATTGAGACAATGTCATGGCCTTTTTGCTAGTTTCTAAGCAAATATTTGGGGAATCTGGTAAATATTGTAGCTCGCCTATCGCTAATATTTGATCGTTATTTTGCCAAAAAATAAGACTTTTATTAGACATAAATTGTGTTAAGTCTTGAAAATCACTAAGTTTCATCATGCATCTCCTGCCTGACTAGCATATTTTTATTAATCACATCACTACATAGTAGTATAAAGGAAAAATAATGGAAAAAAAATATCAAATTATGGCTACTGCTGCAGCGGGGCTTGAGTCTTTAGTTGGAAAAGAATTAGATCGATTAGGTTATGATAACCAAGTTGAAAATTATCGTGTGCGTTTTACGGGCACTGCACGTGATATTTTGACGGCAAATGTCTGGTTACGCACGGCGGATAGAATTAAAATCATTGTCGGAGAGTTTGATGCCAGAACCTTTGACGACTTGTTTGAAGGTGTTAAAGCATTACCTTGGGAAGATTTTTTGAATTATGATTCTGAATTTCCGGTCGCTGGTCGTTCAAAAAAATCAGAATTATTTAGTGTCCCTGATGTGCAAGCCATTACTAAAAAAGCGATTGTCAACCGATTACAAGAGGCCTATCATATTCGTACGCGGTTACCAGAAAATGGTTATTTTGCGCAATTAGAGGTCATGATTGATAAAGATCATGTTATGGTGACATTAGATACCACTGGACCATCTTTGTTCAAACGTGGTTATCGTGTGAACAAGGGCGGTGCACCATTAAAGGAAAACTTTGCGGCTGCACTCGTCTTACTTACTAATTGGCATCCTGATCGGCCTTTTGTTGATCCGACAACTGGATCAGGCACGATTGCAATTGAAGCAGCACTAATCGGTCGCAATATTGCCCCTGGCTTGATTCGTGATTTTGACATTGAACAAATGGATTGGTTTGATAAGTCATTATCTGACATTGTACGCGATGAGGCTGAAGCACAGGCAGATTACGATCGACAGTTGGATATTGAAGCTTTTGATATCGATGAAAATATGGTTAATATTGCCATCGAAAATGCTAAACATGCTGGTCTAGGAAAAGATATCACCTTTAAACAATTAGCTGCTAAGGACTGGACTACGGACAAAGTGAATGGTGTTCTCGTGTCAAATCCACCTTATGGTGAAAGATTAGGTGAGTTAGAGGCCGCTCGTGAACTTTATACAGAAATGGGTGACGTCTATCGTCAATTACCGAGCTGGAGTAAATACATTCTTACAAGTGATTTGGATTTTGAAACTTCATTCGGGGAAAAAGCAACTAAACGTCGTAAATTATATAATGGCGCTATGCGAGTTGATTATTTCCAATATTGGGGTAAGCGTGCAAAATAAAAAACAAGTTTTATGCATCATGCATAAAGTTTGTTTTTTATTTTGTCTATTACTGAGCATTATGTACGATTATTTGTTGTTAGAATGGTGAGCAGATTAATGATTTTTAGAAAGAGAGTGTCATTATGTCAAAAGAAGCCAAGATGATGGATATTTTTTCTGCCCAATTAAAGACAGTCACACCTAGTCCTATTCATACATTTAGTGAAGCGGTCGATCATGTCCCAAACATTCTAAAATTAACAATTGGCGAACCGGATTTTAATGTTCCGGAACACATAAAACAAGCCGCCGTTGCAGCGATTAGTTCAGATGATTCACATTATTCAGTATCCGCTGGTACCTTGGCATTGAGACAGGCAGCTAGTCAATTTTTAAAAAGACACTATGATTTGAACTATCGAGCAACGACAGATATATTAATTACGATTGGTGCGACTGAAGCACTGTATGTTGTCTTAGCCAGTATTTTAGATGAAAATGATGAGATACTGATACCTACGCCGGCTTACCCGGTTTATGCACAAATGACGCGCATCAATGGTGGTCAACCAGTGCTCATAGATGTTTCTGATGACGACTTTGTGTTAACGCCAGAAAAGCTAAAGCAGACAATAGCAACGCATCACCATATTAAAGCAATTATTATCAATAATCCATCCAATCCCACAGGAATCACTTACTCTGAAACACAAATTAAGGCACTAGTTAGTGTATTAAAAGATACTAATATTTTGATTATTTCAGATGAAATATATTCTGAATTAACATATAATGGACAGCATGAATCTATTGCTCGCTATCTACCTGAACAAACTGTTGTCATTAATGGGGTTTCTAAAGCGTATGCCATGACAGGTTATCGCATTGGCGTATTGGCAGGGCCAACACTATTAATAAATGAATTCAATAAGGTCCACAGTTTTATTATTATGACACCTTCTAATCCCGCGATGGCTGCAGCCAAAGTGGCTTTTAGTAGCCAAGAAAGCCTAGTATCAACTGCTAAAATGAAACAAGATTATCAGCATCGACGTGACTATTTAGTCAAGGCACTAAAGCAATTAGAGTTCGAATGCATAGTACCCAATGGCGCTTTTTATGTTTTTGCTAAAGTACCAGATGATTTTATACAAGATGACGTGGCGTTTGCTAACGATTTGGTAGACAAAGTACAATTAGCAGTTGTTGCGGGTGCGGGATTTGGCCCCGGTGGTGCGGGATATATTAGAGTCAGTTATGCTGCTGCGATGTCTAAGTTAGAAGAGGCTGTAGCGCGATTGACTTGTTACGCAGGAATTATTAGGAAATAGTCTGTATTTTTATCAGGCACATGGTAAAATGTGACTACTCAACTTACTTTAGTTGTTAGTTTTTATCTATGAATCATGAAAAAAGGAGATATATTTGGTTAACTTGATATGCTATCAAAAATTAATCGAGTATTTTAATAATAATGCCAGCAGTATACATGCGAGAAGCGCAGCAGTCTGATTGCACAGTGATTGAGCAAATCATCAATCAAGGTCGCGCTTTTTTAAAAGCTCAAGGTTTAAATCAATGGCAAGGGACATATCCCAACAAAGACACGATTAGTGATGATATAGCGCGTCAACAAGGTTATGTTTTGCTATTAGATAATTCAGTTGTTGGTTATGCAGCGGTGATCGAAGGGCAAGACCCAATTTATGATGCGATTGAAAATGGCGAATGGTTAAATTCAACCACTAACTATGCTGCGATTCATCGTTTTGTTATTTCTAATCGTTATCATGGTCAAAAACTAGCCCAACGTTTGATGTCATGTATTTTTACTTATTTCATAGCATTAAATTGTCGTGATTTCAGAATAGATACCCATCCAAATAATGTCCCTATGCAGGCTGTTATCACTGGTAATGGCTTTCATTTAAAGGGGCATGTTTACATTAATGATGGACAATCGCGTGAGTTGAGATGGGCATATCAAATTGTGATTTAGTGTTTATTTACTTATTATTAGTAAGCTGATATGATAATAAGGTATCTATTTGCAAAAGGAGGAAATACACGCTCTTAAAAAAAGCACGTGTATTCAATGATATGTTATTTAAACAACTACAACAGCAACGGCGCTCTATTTACTCACTCGGAAAAAATATTGCGCAGACACCAGAAACAATATCTGATATTGTAACCACAGCGGTTAAGGCCTCTCCAACAGCTTTTAACAATCAATCCGTCAGAGTAGTGGTACTGACTGGAAATTCACATGACAAACTATGGCAAATTGTAATCGACAGTTTAAAAACGCAAGTATCTGATCAAGCGGCTTATACTAAGTCAATAGAAAAAATTAAGAATAGCTTTTTATCTGCCTATGGTACTGTGCTTTTTTACACAGATATGAGCGTGGTTAAGTCTTTTGAACAGAATGTGCCATTGTATGCTGAAAATTTTTATGATTGGTCAGAGCAGGGTCACGCCATTGCAGAGTATGCTACATGGCTAGCATTGACGGAGAATGGTATGGGTGCTTCGTTACAACATTACAATCCATTAATTGATGATCAAGTTGCTGCAGCATTTAATATCCCTGACGCGTGGCGTTTACGTGCGCAAATGCCTTTTGGGGAAATTTTGGCAGTACCATCAAATAAAGATACTATTGCTGATGATGAGCGTTTTAAGTATTTTAACTAATTAAGCATTGTCTTGTCACCCATGATAATCATGGGTGGCTTTTTAAATTGTGACAACCTAGACATTTAAGTGTAATACATATTTAGTATAATCGTAATGAATATAAATATTGGAGAATGGCATTGTGAAGAAGACTAAATGGATTGTGTTAGTTTTATCGACGACATTTTTTATTGGCATAGAGCGCGTCTCTGCCTCAAGTGCAGTGAATGACTATATTTTAAAAAATAATATTACACCTGCAAGAGAACAAGTGAATTATCGTATTACGATGCAAAATCCTGCTAATAATGGTGGGATTAATATGAACTTTAAATTTGGCAAGCCACAGATGGTGATTATTCATGATGTCGGGGTCGAATTTAGTACCATAGATAATGAAATTACTTATATGGTCAACCATCAGGACAGTGCATTTGTGCATAGTTTTGTTGATGGCAGTCAATTAAAAACAATTGCGGATACTTCTAAAATTGCCTGGGGTGCTGGCCCTTTTGGTAATCGCTATGCTGACCAAATTGAGCAAATTCGAGTGAACAGTAAAGGCGAATTTGCGCAACAGATTGCCTCACTGGCAAATTGGACAGCTAACCAAATGATTAGGTATGGTATGGGAGCGCCAAAGTTAGTGTCAATTGCCAATAAAGACTTAGATGGTAATTTGGCTAGTCATGAAAATATTTCGTATAAATGGGGCGGGACAGATCACGTTGACCCTGTGGCTTACTGGAATGGTCGTGGGCAAAAGTATTTTTATCAAAAATATGATATGAGTCAATTCCGTGATTTGGTTGCTTATTATTACAACAAAAGTTCATTTGATACGATGAGCAATCAAAAAACAGTGAACTATTCAGCACAAATTAATGAAAATGGTCGTAATGACGGCTTGTTTATTGGTGGGCCATGGCGTGCTACAAACAGCAGTATGCGTGCAGCAGGTATGGCGCCACAGTATGACCAACAGCGCGTAACAGTCACACAAACTGCTGATACAACGAATGGCAGCTGGGCTGAAATCGTATTAACCAATGGTCAAAAGTACTGGGTTGACATAAAAGCATTACAAGCTGTCGACACGATACGTAATCAAAAAATAGTGAACTACACAGCACAAGTTAACGAGAACGGTCGTAACGATGGCTTGTTTATTGACGGGCCATGGCGTGCAACTATCAACAGTATGCGTGCAGCAGGTATGGCGCCACAATACGATCAGCAGCATGTGACAGTGACTCAGACTGCTGACACAAAGAATGGTAGCTGGTCTGAAATTATGTTATCAACTGGTCAAAAGTACTGGATTGATAGCAGAGCGCTACAAGCTGTGGACGCCATGAGCAATCAGAAAGTAGTCAATTACGCAGCGGAAATTAATGAAAATGGTCGAAATGATGGCTTGTTTGTCGGCGGGCCATGGCGCGCAACCATTAGTAGTTTGCGTGCAGCAAGTATGGCACCGCAATATGATCACCAGACAGTGACAGTGACTCAGACTGCTGATACAAAGAACGGTAGTTGGGCTGAAATTCTATTAACAAGTGGTCAGAAATATTGGATTGACATTAAAGCGCTAAAGTCCATAAATGCTTTTGATGCCATGAGTAACCAAAAAACAGTTAACTATTCAGCACAAATCAATGAAAACGGTCGAAATGATGGTTTGTTCATCGGCGGACCATGGCGTGCAACTGTTAGCAGCATGCGTGCAGCAGGTATGGCACCACAATACCATCAACAACGTGTCACTGTCACACAAACAGCTGACACAAAGAATGGTAGTTGGGCTGAAATGACCTTAACAAGCGGCCAAAGGTATTGGATTGATATCAGGGCACTGAAGACACTAGAATCATTTGATGCTATGAGTAATCAAAAGGCTGTTAATTATCAGGCACGCATTAATGAGAATGGCCGTAATGATGGTTTGTTTATCGGTGGACCATGGCGTGCGACATTAAATAGCATGCATGCGGCTGGTATGGCACCACAGTATGATCAACAGACCGTTACTGTCACACAAACGGCCGATACAAAGAATGGTAGTTGGGCCGAGATTACAATGCGGAGCGGTCAAAAGTATTGGATTGATTTGCGGGCGTTATCAGCTAGTCAAACACCTACTGGACAAAAAGATATCAATATTAATCAGTTATCATTAACAGGGGTTTCTGTAACACAGAAACAATGGCTCAGCAACTTGTTGCCAGATGCTGTAACGGTTGCAAGGAATAATAATTTGTGGCCATCAGTTGTGTTGTCACAAGCAATTACTGAAAGTGCTTGGGGCCAAAGTGAACTTGCAACGCAGGCGAATAATTTGTTTGGTGTCAAAGCCACATCAGATTGGCATGGTGCTGTATATAATGTGAAGACACGCGAAGTCGCTCATCAGGAGATGTCGGTTGTCGATTTTACCAATAAAACCATACATGTTAAAAAAGGTGATAGCTATTATGTGATGGCAGCATTTAAAAAATATACGACACAAGCGGATGGTTTAAATGATTATGTCGATAAAATGGCTACCAATTATCGTCAAGCATTAAGATCAAATTCAACAAATTATCGTGATGCCGCAACACATTTGCAACAAGCAGGTTATGCAACTGATCCGAATTATGCAAGTAGTATGATTACGCGTATAGCAAGGTATGTACTCAATGCGTTTGATTAATAATTAATAGTAGGGGGCAAAGAATGTTAAAAAAAATAATTAGTGGTGTGATTGTTTTGATTGTTATCGTTGGTGGATTAGTCGTGTGGGGACATAGTAACAAAAAAACGCCGACAACTGTCACAGAGAAGGCGACATCACAATCGCAATCTAAAACCACCATGTCGAGTGAACCGTCAGATAAAAGTATCGCAACGTCTCAGACGGAACAAACGTCACAAGCAACGACAACTGATGCACAACCTAGTGCAAGCAGTAGTGTTGTTGCTAATGGTGCCGGACATGAGTCGGAAGAAAAGCAAATTGCGCAACAATCAAGTCAAGCTGGCCAAATCATGACAGTTGCGGCTGCAAGACAGGCTATGAGGCAAGCAGGGATTGACGATGGTGCATTTTCTAATAACGATATTAATGGCTATATCATCAAGTCAAATGCCGCCAAGCAAGACTTTATTAGTTATCTTAAGTCACAAGGATTTTAATTAAAAAGCAAGTAATCCGTATTAACGGGTTACTTGCTTTTTGTTTTCAAAAATTTTTCTTTCATCTCAGCTAGTTTTTCAGCTTTTGTCAGTTGTGTTTGTTGTGTTGATTTGTATTTAGCGTTAGCTTGTTTTTGTTTAAAATCAATTTGATAACGGCCCATTGTCAATCCTCCTGTTTATTTACTTTATCTAGTATACGTTATTTGCTGAGTTACTGCCATTAAATTGATGTGAACATGATAAAATAACACTAATAACAACGAATCAGTAGGAGTATAAAATGGTTAATTTAGCTGATGTTGCGCGACAAGCGCATGTTTCCAAAATGACAGTTAGTCGCGTCATTAATCACCCAAATCAGGTGTCTGACGAAGTACGTGACTTGGTTAACCAAGCCATTAAGGCGGTAGGCTATCAACCAAATCGAATAGCTAAAGCATTAGTTAATCAGCAAAACTATGTTATTCAATTTATTGTATTAGAAGATATTGCTACCGTTGAACCGAATTATGCCATATTATTATTAGAAATTGCTGAAGTGTTGAATCAAAAAGGCTATACTCTAGAAATTAGTACCATACTGGAACCAAATAGTCACGTTGATGGACTGATTGTTAGTGGCTGGCGTGATTCAGATCTTGAACGTCTATCAGCAATTAATGTGCCAATGGTGCTCTATGGGCAAGCGCCTACATGGTATGATTTACCTTACGTTGATGTGAATAATCGTATGGGAACAAGCTTAGCTACAACACATCTCATTGAAGCAGGATACAAAAAGGTGATTTATATTGGTATGACAATGGCACTCCCTTTTGTATGGGAGCGAGAACAAGGGTATTTGGAAACAATGGCTAAACATCATCTTGTCTCCAGAACTTATGACGTGTCTAATCATTCGCACGATGCAGAAAAGTTAATCCAGAATATTATAGCGCACCTACCAAAAAATACAGGCATTGTTTGCGCTACGGACCGCATTGCGTTAGGAGTTGTCAGAGCATTGAAAGCACAAAGCCAGATACCTGAAAACTATGGTGTTGTCGGATTTGATGGTGTCTTTATTGATCAAATCACATCACCTAAGTTAACCACGATTAAGCAACCATTTCGGCAGTTGGCTAATACTTTAGTGTCTAATTTGCTGAACCAGTTGCATCATAGTGAATTAAAAATGGAGTTAATTCAGCCACGGTTAGTAAAAAGAGATTCAACGCGTCAAGTATAAAAACATGTTATCGTTAACATGTAAAACACTATATCATTTTTTGCAAGACGACTTTATACTAAATTTTGTAAGCGTTTACAAAATTTAGTATAAAGGAGTTTATCATGCGTAATCAACAACGCGGCAAGGGTTTACCAAATTTGCCACTGCGTACAATTTGGATGTTGAGTTTTGGTTTTCTTGGCGTCCAAATGGCCTTTTCACTGCAAAGTTCGCAGATGGGTCGTATTTTTCAGACCCTCGGTGCAGATCCAACAAAACTTGGATTTTTCTTTATTTTGCCACCTTTAGCTGGTCTTTTTGTCCAACCTATTGTGGGTTATTTTTCAGATAGAACTTGGACCAAACGTTTTGGCCGACGAATGCCTTATTTATTGGTGGGTGCATTGGTGTCAGTCATTGTCATGTTTTTATTGCCCAACTCAGGTAGTTTTGGTTTTTCAACTACTGCAGGTCTCTGGTTTGGTGCCATTACAATTTTGTTTATGGACTTGAGTTCGAATGTTGCCATGCAACCATTTAAAATGGTTGTTGGAGATATGGTCAATGAAGAACAAAAATCATATGCTTATGCAATACAAAGCTTTTTATCTAATACGGGGTCTGTATTGGCTACAATTTTCCCTTTTTTACTCACGATAATCGGTGTTGCTAACACGGCAGCAAAAGGTGAAGTACCACCGTCTGTGGTGATTTCATTTTATGCTGGGGCGGTTGTCTTAGTTATCTTTTCGTTAATTGCAGTGTTTAATGTGAAAGAGTACGATGACAAAACTTATGAATTGTATCATGGTTATGCATTAAATGAACCAGAAGACGGGCAATCTGACTTCTTGACTTTGTTAAAACGTGCACCCAAAACATTCTGGCTGGTCACTGTGACACAATTTTTTAGTTGGATGGCTTTTCAATATTTATGGACTTATGGCACAGGAGCTGTCGCTGACAATGTGTTTAACGCTATTAATCCAACAAGTTCCGGCTATCAAAATGGGGGTAACTGGTTCGGTATTTTATCGGCTGTCTATGCTATCTCAGCGGTATTGTGGTCATTAGTGTTGTCTAAGATACCTGCAGGTAAAAATAAATTGGGCTACGCACTATCATTATTTTTAGGTGCTATCGGCTTTGTTTCGGTTTTCTTTATTCACTCGCAGTACGCCCTCATTGGTTCGTTTGTATTAATTGGTGTATCATGGGCGGGTATGATGGCGTATCCATTCATTATGGTCACTAATGCATTACCTGGAGACCATATGGGCACTTATTTGGGTCTGTTTAATGGATCGATTTGTTTACCACAAATCGTTGCCTCAGTTGCCAGTTTCGCAATTTTCCCAGCATTAGGGTCACATTTTCCAACCATGATTTTGGTGTCAGGTTGTTTAATGCTACTTGGCGCACTAAGTGTTGGCTTTATTAAAGAAGCCCAGCATAACATTAATTAGTTTGATATTTATTAGTAAGAAATAAAAGGGGTAGAAATAATGAAACGTATATTTGATATTGATCCTTGGTTAATTACAACGCATGAGCTTAACTCGGAAAATAAACGGTTACAAGAATCAATGACGAGTTTAGGAAATGAATATATGGGTATGCGCGGTATGTTTGAAGAAACCTACTCGGGCGACACGCATCAAGGCATTTATATTGGTGGTGTTTGGTTTCCGGATAAGACACGCGTTGGCTGGTGGAAAAATGGTTATCCAGAATATTTTGGTAAAGCCATCAACGCTTTGAATTTTGTTAAGGCTGATATTTATATTGACGACCAGAAAATTGATTTAGCGCGTAATCCTTTTTCTGATTTTGAGCTTTCTCTCGATATGAAAACAGGGGTCTTGAATCGCACATTTACCGTATTTGGCGTCCAAGTGAAAATTACACGATTGGTTTCAGCTGCGATGAAGGAACTCATGGTCAGTCATTATGAATTTATGTCGCTAGACGGTGTAGCGCATCGTGTGAGGTTTGATGCAACAATTGATGCGGATGTTACTAACGAAGATGCCAATTATGATGAGCAGTTTTGGCAAGTTTTAGCTGCTGGTCATGAACAGCAGACAGCATTTATGGCAACACAAACAATGCCCAATCCTTTCAAGGTACCGCAATTTACGGTGGTGGCACGTCAAAGTTTTCAAGGTGGCACACAACAAGCAGCACACGAAACAGAAAAAGCAGTCACAGATACTTTCAATATTGAGGTGCCAGCTAAAGGACAAGCAAGCTTTGAAAAACGCGTGATTGTGACCACTTCACGCGATTATGATGATTTAACAGCCACGATTGCAGCAAGCCAGCACTTAACTGAAACTATTCAGTCCACCACTTATCAAGAATTGTATCAAGCACACCAAGATGAATGGGCTCAAAGGTGGGCTAAAGCTGATATTCAAATTGTTGGTGACGATGCGGCTCAACAAGGCATTCGTTTTAACTTGTTCCAGCTATTCTCAACTTATTATGGTAATGACCCACGTCTTAACATTGGGCCCAAAGGTTTTACTGGTGAAAAATATGGTGGGGCAACTTATTGGGATACGGAAGCCTTTGCTATTCCGGTTTATTTAGGTGTTGCTGATCCTGCTGTAACGCGGGCGCTATTGCAATATCGATTCAATCAATTAGAAGGGGCGTTCCATAACGCAAAGATGCAGGGACTTAAGGGCGCTTTGTATCCAATGGTGACGTTTGATGGGATTGAATCACATAACGAATGGGAAATTACTTTTGAAGAAATTCACCGTAACGCAACGATTGCTTATGGCATTTACAATTATACTAATATCACTGGAGATCACTCGTGGTTTAACGGTTATGGCGCACAAGTCTTTTATAATATTGCGCGATTTTGGGCTGACCGTGTACATTACGTAACACGTCGAGATTGCTATATGATTCATGGTGTAACTGGACCTAATGAATATGAAAATAATGTCAATAATAATTTTTATACAAACTGGATGGCAAAATGGGTTTTGGGCTATGCAGTATCACACTATGATGAGATTGATAAAGCACAACAGGCAGTATTAAACATTGAATCAAAAGAGCTTGCGCACTGGCAAGACATTGTCGATAAAATGTATTTACCTGAAGCAGATATTGATTTACATGGTAAGAAGACGCACATTTTTGTCCAACATGATACCTTCCTAGACAAAGATTTAACGCCTATTGCCGACATGCCACAAACTATTCGCCCGATTAATCAACATTGGTCTTGGGATCGTATTTTACGATCACCGTACATCAAACAGTCAGATACATTGCACGCGATGTTTTATTTTCCTGATGCTTTTACGACTGAAGAAAAACAGCAGAATTTTGATTTTTATGAACCTTTGACTGTACATGAATCGTCATTGTCGCCTTCGGTTCACTCAGTTCTTGCAGCTGACTTACAAATGGCTGACAAAGCTGTTGAAATGTACGAACGTGCAGCTAGACTTGATTTAGATAATTATAATAATGACACAGCTGATGGTCTACATATTACCTCAATGACAGGCTCTTGGTTAGCTATTGTGCAAGGTTTTGCGGGTATGAGAGTGCGAGAAAATAAATTATATTTGAAACCATTTTTACCAGAAAAATGGCAACAGTATAGTTTTCGTCTAGTATTTAGAGGTCGCGTACTAGAAGTCACTGTTAATCAAAAAGAAACAACAGTGGCATTAATATCAGGCAAAAATTTAACAATTAATTTATTAGGGGCGGATGTTTTTTTGACATCTAAATAGGCCCTACCATGTAGCCATAGCAATTGAAATGCAAACATGACTTGCTAACGTCACAAAGACTTATCACGTGACATATGCAATTAAAGGAGAGCGTATATGAAGTTTGAAAATATTAAGGGTTTCGCATTTGATTTAGATGGGGTCATTGCTGACACTGCTAAATTTCATGCATTGGCTTGGCAAAAAATAGCTGAGGAAGTCGGAACAACTTGGACAACATCTTTGGCAGAGTCATTAAAAGGGGTTAGTCGCATGGCATCGTTGCAGATAATTCTTGATGCTAGTACTCGTTTACTAGCGTTATCAACGGCCGCCAAAAAAGAGCTCGCTGACAAAAAAAATCAACATTACCAGCAACTAATTGTGACACTAACACCAAAAGATATTTTGCCTGGTATGTTGAAATTTATTGATTCTGCCTATGACAATGGCTATAAAATGGCTATTGCTTCGGCATCGAAAAATGCACCACTCATTTTGTCACAACTACAGCTAACTGATTATTTTGATGGGATTGTTGATCCAACGGCCCTAAAAAATGGTAAACCAAACCCAGAAATATTTTTACGTTCAGCAGACATCATGTCATTAGATAATACACAAGTCATAGGTTTAGAAGATGCCACTGCTGGTATTACAGCGATTAACGCTGCTGGACAAACCTCACTTGGTATTGGTAACGCAACAGTTTTATCGGCAGCAAATTTAATTTATCCGTCGACGGAAAGTGTGACACTTGCCAATATTGCACATGATATGAAAAATATATGATATCAAATAAAAAGCACAGTAATATTTGTTAATTCTGTGCTTTTTATGATGCTATGATTTTTTCAACCGTGCCACCAGCTATTAATTTGGTTTCAGTAAAAAGGACAGCGCTTGGCGCTAAAGTTTGTTCGACAAGTGCGGTAATTGCTAGACTACCCATTAAATGAAAATTTTGTTGCACAGTATTAAGTGGTGGTCGTGTCAGCTGGGTTAATTCAGTTCCATCAACGCTAATAATAGAAAAATCAGTTGGGACAACAATCCCAGCATCTTTGGCACCGTTCAGTAAGCCGACACTGATAATATCTGCAGAACCGATAGCAGCAGTAAATGGTAGTGGTGTTTTAAAATGTTTGATTGCTGCTAAACCAGTCTCGTAGTTGTTTTTATCACCCCAAATAAATTCGGGATGATACGGCAGGTTATGTTTGGCCAAAGCTTCAATGAAACCTTGCCGACGCAAGCGCGCTACGATAGGATCCGGCTCGGAAGAACCAATAAGAGCGATGTCACGGTGACCCTTCTGATATAGAAAATCGACAACTTGATGCATCATAGCATAGTTATCCGACGAGATTGATGGAATTTTTGTATTTAATTGGTTAGAAATACTGATTAACTGCACATCGCTACGCGTTAACATCTCCAGCAAGGCATCTGAAGGATCAATAGCTAACATAAAAATTGCCAACACTTGTCGGGATAGCAATGACTGAACTGTCTGTAGTTGACGTACTTCATCACTTTCAATAAAGGTGACCAATAGTTCATAATTTAACTCGTGCGCTTTGGCTTGCATACCCTTAATAATTTCATCGGCAAAGTTCGTATGTTCGGTTGGTACTAAGACACCAACCACGTGGCTCTGCTTTTGTGCTAAATCAGCAGCAGACTGATTTTTTAAATATCCCATAGCTGTTGCAATGGCACGAACGCGCACTGCCGTATCAGCATTAAAACGCCCGCGATTAGTTAAAATACGCGAGACAGAAGCAGGCGAAATACCGGCTTTATTAGCAATGTCTTTTATGGTTACTTTCATATTTTATATTATAAACTAAAAAGGTTGACAGGAATAATGAAAGCGGTTACAATTTAATGCGTAAACGTTTACGCAAATTATTGTTAGTGTTCGATATAAGGCTAAAGGAAGTTAATATGACAGGTGAACAGTGGTGGCAACAAGCAGTTGTCTACCAGATTTATCCAAGAAGTTTTCAAGATAGTAATCATGACGGTATCGGTGATATACCAGGCATTATCGCACGTCTGCCTTATCTGAAGTCATTAGGCGTTCAGGTGATTTGGTTAAGTCCAATCTATGAATCCCCTAATGACGATAATGGCTATGATATTAGCGACTACTGTCGTATTTTACCAGAATTTGGCACCATGGCAGACGTCCAAGAAATGTTTTCAGTTGCACATCGTCTAGGTTTAAAAATCATGATGGACCTAGTTATTAATCATACATCTGATGAACATGCTTGGTTTAAGGCTAGTCGCCAAAGTAAAGATAATCCTTATCGACAATATTATATATGGCGTGATCCGGTCGATGGTCACGAACCGAACAATTGGCAATCAGATTTTGGTGGTTCAGCGTGGGCATTTGATGACACGACGCAACAGTACTATCTTCACCTATTTTCAAAAAAGCAGCCCGACCTAAACTGGGAAAACCCAACATTACGTCACGAAATTTATAGCATGATGACATGGTGGTTAAATCAAGGGGTTGATGGTTTTAGGATGGATGTCATTAACTTGCTATCGAAGCCAGTGCATTTCGTTGATGATCCAAATGTTACAACAGAAAATCATAGCTCATCGATGAATTTTATAGCTAATGGGCCAAAAATTCATGCGTATTTGCAGGAAATGAATCATGAAGTTTTATCAAAATATGACATTATAACAGTTGGTGAAACACCTGGTGTCACAACAAAAGATGCAATTAAATATGCTGGCACGACTGCTAATGAATTACAGATGACTTTTCAATTTGAGCATACCGAAGTCGATAATAGTCGTGAAGGTTTTGGGAAGTGGAGTGATGAGCGATTTAATTTAGTGATGCTTAAGCGCATTTTGTCAAAATGGCAAAATGATTTATATGGCAAAGCTTGGAATAGTCTGTACTGGAACAATCATGATCGCCCTAGAGTTGTTTCGCGATTTGGCAATGACTCTGACCAATATCGTGTGATATCAGCCAAAATGTTAGCGACAACGCTACATTTTATGCAAGGAACCCCTTATATTTACCAAGGTGAAGAAATTGGTATGACGAATGTCAAATGGCCAAGTATTACGCAATACAAAGATATTGATACGCGAAATGCTTACGATGATTTGGTGTTAAAACAAAAGCGCATGACACCTGACAAAATGATGTCCTATATTTACCATTCATCACGTGACAATGCGCGAACACCGATGCAATGGGATAAGACGTTAAACGCTGGTTTTACCGACGATAAGCCCTGGTTACCAGTAAATAACAATTATTCAGAAATCAATGTGTCAGCTGCATTGTCAGATAAACAATCACTTTTCTATTATTACCAAAAATTAATTCACTTAAGGCAAACAATGCCACTTATAACAACTGGCAAATATGTTGTGTTAGATATAGCGGATGACTCAGTTTATGCTTACCGTCGAATAAGCGACGATGCACAGCTCTTAGTTATTAGTAATTTTACAGAAAAGATGCAAAAGCGTCACTATGAGCGACCTGATTCTGCAACTGTGTTGATAAGTAATTATGATGATGATTTGGGCGATACTTTGCGCCCTTACGAAGCCAAGGTATATTTATTTTAAAATCTGAAGTAGTGGCCTGAATAATTGATTCAAGCGAATAAAGTCACTTCAAGAAGGAGAAGAGAATATGTTGCGTAGTACGGTTCAAAAAAGAGGCCAACTACCCATGTTGAGCAGCATGCAGCTGTTTTTGATGACATTTGGGTATGCGGGTGTGCAAGTTGCTTTCTCAGTTCAAACAGGAAACATGGGACGTATTTTCCAAACGTTGGGTTCTGACCCGACAAAGCTAGGTTTTTTCTTTATATTGCCGCCATTAGCAGGAATGATTACTCAACCAGTGATTGGTTTGTTGTCCGATAAAACATGGATTCCAAAGCTAGGAAGACGAATGCCCTATTTGATTGGGGGATGCTTAGTTTCGTTGATTGTGTTATTGTTGTTACCAAATACGGGGTCCTTTGGTTTTGGTTATGGGTCAATGACCGCCTTGTGGTTTGGGGCAGTGACAGTATTGTTCATGGACTTATCAGCTAATGTATCAATGCAACCTTTTAAAATGATTATTCCGGATATGGTTAACGCTGCGCAGACAGATCGCGCTTGGAGCTTACAAAATATTTGGGGAAGTTTAGGCGGCGTCATTGCGTTTGTGTTTCCCTTTATTCTAACTTCGATGGGTGTTGCTAACACGGCAGCACGAGGTGTTGTGCCTGATTCAGTTAAAATATCATTTTATGTTGCTGCAGCGATATTGCTATTATCAACTATTTTTACAATTATGAATGTTAAAGAGTATGATCCAGAAACATTAGCTTATTGTCATGGCTATCAAGCCAACGATAAAGTACGAGAATCATTCGGGGATATTTTAAGACATGCACCAAAAGTTTTTTGGACGTTAGGATTGGTTGAATTTTTCGTTTGGTTCGGTATTCCTTATATGTGGACTTACTCAACGGGTGCCTTGTCAGAGAATATCTGGGGGGTTAGCGATCCAGCATCAGCAGGTTATCAGGCCGCTGGTAATTGGTTTGGTATACTGCAGGCAGTTTATTCAATTGTTGCCATTATCGTTGGTATTGCATTCCAAAGGTTGAACAATCGTACGCGAAAGATGGCATACTTTTTGAGCCTCATTGCTGGTGGTATTGGCTTCATGGTGGTGGCTTATGGTCATACACATGCGTCATCACTTATCGGTTTCGTATTAATTGGTATTGGCTGGATTGCTCTAATTTCAATTCCGTTCACAATCTTAACCAATGCTTTAGATGGCAAGCATGATGGCGTATATCTCGGTTTGTTTAACTGCTTTATTTGTATTCCGCAAATTGTTGCCTCTGTGGCTAGTTTTGTTATTTTCCCAGCAGTTGGAAAATCTATGGCTCATATGTTAGCGATTGCTGGCATCTTTCTGATTATTGGTGGTTGTTTGATTTGGATTGTGAAAGAAGAAAAAACACAAGTGTATACGACAAAAAAGGAGAAATAACATGACAGAAAATATTAAGTGGTGGCAAAAAGCCGTTGTTTACCAAGTTTATCCACGCTCTTTTCAGGATGCAAACGGGGATGGTATTGGTGATTTGAAAGGGGTTGAGCAACATCTGGATTACATCGCAAAACTTGGTGCAGATGTTATCTGGCTGAATCCGGTTTATACTTCACCTGATGAGGATAACGGTTATGATATTTCAGATTATGAAGATATTAATGCAAAATTTGGCAATATGGCAGATTTTGACCGTCTACTGCAAAAAGCACACGATAAGCATATTAAAATATTGATGGATCTAGTTGTTAATCATACTTCTAATCAGCATCAATGGTTCATCGAAAGTCGCAAGTCAAAGGATAACCCTAAACGTGACTTTTACATCTGGCGCGATCCAGTTGCGGGGCATGAACCGAATAACTGGGGATCATTTTTCTCAGGGCCAGCTTGGCAATACGATGACGCAACTGGTCAATACTACTTACACTTATTTGCGGAAGGACAACCCGATTTGAATTGGGTTAATCCGGAAGTACGACAAGCGGTATTTGATATGATGAATTTTTGGGTTGATAAGGGTATTGATGGCTTCAGAATGGATGTTATTTCATTGATTTCAAAGCCAGACGGTTTACCGGATGGTCAAGTGCCGACAGGTGGGGTGTATGGTAATGCCGATAAGGCTGTTGCTAATGGGCCACATGTTCATGACTATTTGAAAGAGATGCGTGACAAGGTGTTAAACCGTGCAGACATGATGACGGTGGGTGAAGCGTCTGGTGTTGACATACAAAATGCTATTCAATATGCCAACCAAGATACATCAGAATTAAATATGGTCTTTCAGTTTGAACATATGGGACTTGATAACAATCCTAACCCTGCTTTAGGAAAGTGGTATGATCAAAAAGTGTCACTAACGGCATTGAAAGAAAATCTCTCTAAATGGCAAAATAAACTTGCTGGTAAAGCATGGAATTCACTTTACTGGGATAACCATGACCAACCACGTGCTGTTAGTCGCTATGGAAATGACACACCAGCTTATCGTGTCATTTCAGCTAAAATGGTTGCGACACTATTGCACTTCATGCAAGGCACACCGTACATTTACCAAGGTGAAGAAATTGGGATGACGAATGCCTATAACTTAAAACGGGAAGATTTTGATGATATTGAAATTAAAAATGCCTTTAAATATTTGATTGACAAAGACAATTTGTTAGACGAAGAAACGATGCTACGTTATGTTCATGCTAAAGGTCGCGACAATGCTCGTACACCAATGCAATGGAATAATAGCGATAATGCGGGCTTTACAACGGGACAACCTTGGCTTAAATTGAACGATAATTATCAAACAATTAATGTGGCAGATGCGCTCGCAGATCCAAAATCAGTCTTTTACTATTATCAGAAATTAATTCAGTTACGGCATGATTTACCAATCATGACAACAGGCAAATACCAGTTATTAGATCCTGAAGACAACGACGTTTATGCTTATCGTCGGATTGGTCAGGGTGAGCAATTATTAGTGATTAACAATTTTACTGATCAAGTATTGACAAGAAACTATAGTGTGCCTGATGATGCTAGGTTGTTAATTGGTAACTATGATGACGATGAAGGTCAAACGTTACGACCTTATGAAGCAAAGGTATACCAATTCTAAGCATAATTTGTGATAAAATCTTGACTTTCTAATAGGGAACATATATGATTAAAATATATATTGAAGCCGATGAATTGGAAAAATCATAGTTTGGACAGATAGAAATTTTGCGGACGATGGAAGCAAAACAACAACTTGGTTTGTGACACCTTGGAGGTCGCTGTTGTATAAGACAGTGCGTGGTTGCGCGATAAGCAGTCTAAGTAATGCGTAAGCATTAACATACAAGGTGGTACCGTGCAAAAGCGCCCTTAGTAACAGATGTTACTAAGGGCGCTTTTTAGGCTTGTAATGATAATAAAGGAGAATCTGTTGTCATTGAAACAGGTGTTTCAATGACAGTAGTTAAATAAAAATGGCAAAACCAACTTTTCAAAAACCAAAAGGAACGGCTGACTTGTTACCCGAACAAACGGCACAATGGCAACATATTGAAAGCATCGCGCGGTTGTTATTTGGTGATTATAACTTTAGAGAAATTAGAACGCCATTATTTGAAAATTTTGACGTCTTTTCCCGGTCAGCCGGAGATACATCCGATGTTGTAACTAAAGAAATGTATGATTTTCATGATAAAGGCAATCGTCACATTGCTTTACGCCCTGAAGGCACGGCAGGGGTAGTGCGCGCCTATGTTGAAAATAAACTGTATGGTCCAGAGTTTGATAAGCCCTACAAGGCCTTTTACATTGGGCCAATGTTTCGTTATGAACGACCACAAGCCGGTCGTTTTCGTCAATTCCATCAAATTGGTGTCGAGGCATTTGGTGCGACGGCACCTGCTCTAGATGTTGAAATTATTGCCATGGCGGTCGACTTCTTTCAAACATTAGGCTTAAAAAATTTAAAGGTAGCAATTAACACACTAGGTGACCAAGCTTCTCGAGAAGCTTACCGAAAAGCACTTATTGCTTACTTGAAACCACACTTTGATGAATTATCGCCAGACTCACAAGCACGATTAGAAAAGAATCCATTACGTGTTTTGGACTCAAAAGACCCGCGTGATCAAGTATTTGTTGAAGATGCGCCTTCTATTCTAGATTTTCTTTCTGATGATTCGAGTCAACATTGGCAAACGGTTCAAGAACTACTGACAGCACTTGATATTACTTTTGAAGTTGACTCGACTATGGTGCGCGGGCTAGATTACTATAATGATACGATTTTTGAGATTATGACAGTTGATGATAGCTTGAAAGGCGCAGCCACAATTGCTGGCGGTGGTCGTTATTCAGGTTTGGTAGCTGAATTTGGTGGGCCAGAAACACCTGGTGTTGGCTTTGGTATTGGCGTTGAGCGCTTAATTAGTTTGCTTGCAGCACAGGGCGTTGCACCTGTAAAAGATGATGGTTTAGATTTTTATGTTGTCAATATTGGGACATCAACAAATGTCGTTGCAACGCAGATTGTACAAGCCATTCGTTCATTTGGCTATGTTGCTGAACGTGATTATCTCGGACGATCTGCCAAGTCACAATTCAAATCGGCCGATCGCCACCATAGTCGTTATGTGGTGACTGTAGGAGAGACTGAGTTAGCAAATCACGTTGCTAATATTAAAAATATGGCAACAGGCATGCAGCAGACTGTGAAATTAGCCGATTTATATACCGATTTACCAACAATTATTGATTCACAAGGAGATGAAGCACAATGAAAAGAACAACATATGCTGGATTAGTTGACGAAAAATATCTTAACCAAACGGTTACCCTGTCGGGTTGGGTTCAGAAACGTCGTGATTTTGGCGATTTGATTTTCGTTGACTTACGTGATCGTGAAGGTATTGTACAATTGACGTTTAATGCGACACATGCTGAGGCGCTTGCAGTCGCTGAGAATATGCGTAATGAGTATGTTATATCGGTTACAGGTCAAGTGGTGCGGCGTGAAGTAAGTCAAATTAATAACAAAATTCATTCAGGTCAAATTGAAATTGATGTCATTGAGGCAGAAATTTTAGCAACGTCAAAAACACCACCATTTTATATTGAAGATAATGTCAATGCTAATGAAGAGCTGAAGTTACAGTATCGTTATTTAGATTTGCGTCGTCCGGAAATGCAAAAGAATTTGCGTATTCGTTCAAAAATCATGTCTAGTGCCATGAACTTCATGGATCAAAATGACTTCATTAATATTGAAACGCCTATTTTAGCCAAATCAACCCCGGAAGGGGCACGTGATTATTTAGTGCCATCACGTATTTTCCCTGGTTCATTTTACGCTTTGCCACAATCACCGCAGCTGTTCAAGCAATTGTTGATGGGTTCTGGCTTCGATCGTTACTTCCAAATTGCCCGTGCTTTCCGTGATGAAGATTTACGTGGCGATCGTCAACCAGAATTTACGCAAATGGATGTCGAGACATCATTTATGTCAGCAGAAGAAATTCGTGAATTAGTCAATGCATGGGTTAAGGCTATGATGTCTGATGTCGTTAATTTTGATTTAGATACAACAAAGATTCCAACATTAACTTGGCAAGAATCAATGGATCGTTTTGGAACAGATAAACCAGATTTGCGTATTGCTTATGAATTAAAAGACGTTTCAGAAACTGTCAAATCATCTGAATTTGGTGTGTTTGCTAAAGCTGTCGAAGCCGGTGGTGTTGTGAAAGCGATTGCTGTACCGGGTGGCGCAGAAAACTATTCTCGCAAAGACATCGACAAAATGGCGCAATACATTGAACGCTTCGGCGCTAAAGGCCTGGCCTGGCTTAAAGTAACCGATGAAGGTATTTCAGGACCTATTGCAAAGTTTTTCCCTAATCATGCAGCATTATTACAGGTTACCGGTGCAAAGCCAGGCGACTTACTGCTATTTGGTGCTGGTCGAAACGATATTGTTGCGGCAACCTTAGATTACTTACGTCGTCAAACCGCTAAAGATTTGAATTTGATTGATATGACAAATCCATGGGCATTTGCTTGGATTGTAGATTGGCCATTATTTGAATATTCTGAAGATTTTGATCGTTGGATTGCTGCGCATCATCCATTTACAATGCCAAATGAAGAAGATTTGCATTATCTTGACGATGGTGAGGATCCACATCAAGCTCATGCACAAAGTTATGATTTAGTATTAAATGGTTACGAACTTGGTTCTGGTTCAATCCGTATTCATCGCATGGATATACAAGAAAAAATGCTCAAAGCACTTGGATTTACACCGGAAGCTGCTCATGAAGCATTTGGGTTCTTGCTTGAAGGTATGACGTTTGGGTTCCCACCAATGGGCGGTATTGCACTTGGTTTGGACCGATTAGCCATGTTATTGGCAGGCCAAGAAAATATTCGTGAAGTGATTGCCTTCCCAAAGAATTCTCGTGCCACAGAACCAATGACGCAAGCACCAACCCGTGTTGACCACAAACAATTAAATGATTTGGGATTGTTTGTATCAGACGTTGAATAGTTTCTAATAATTGTGGTAGGACTTTAGTTCTGCCTGTGATATAGTGAGTATATAGACAAGAGGGATGTACGTGAACGTACGAAAATAATGCAAAAATTTTTTCACAACTTTATGAAAAACCAATATGCGGGTCGACTTGGCGGCGCAATCTTTTATGGCGTGATTGTCGCCTTCGCTATGAATTATTTTTGGCGACCGGGTCATATTTATTCATCTGGATTTACAGGATTTGCCCAGTTAGTGTCGACCTTATCAGGGGGCAGAGTACCTGTTGCGTTAGCACTGGCACTTGTCAATCTACCGATGTTGGTAATTGCATGGGTGAAGCTTTCTTGGCGATTTGCGACATTTACAACGTTAGCCGTGTTGCTTAGTGCGGCGTTGATGCCAGTATTTGATACAACGCGTATACTAACGCCTGACCCGTTAATTAACGCGATGTTTGGTGGCGCCTTAAACGGTATGGCCGTTGGTACCGCATTACGTTATGGTGTGGGAACTGGCGGATTAGATGTGATTGGCATTTTGGTTAAGAAAAAGTTTGGCTTCAAGATGGGACCTGTTAATCTTGGTGTGAACGCGCTAATCATGATAGGTGCTGGTTTGACTTATGGTTGGAAGTACGCTTTGTATTCCATTGTTGGTGTGATTATCAGTTCACGTATGATTGATGCTTTTTATACTAGACAACAGCAAATGCAGGTTATGATTATCACAACAAAACCTGATCAAATGGTCCAAGGTATCTATGATAAAATGCGGCGTGGTGTCACAATCATTAACGACGCGCGCGGTGGTTATACGGGTGAAGGGCGTTATGTTTTGCTTACTGTTATTACCCAGCAAGAACGTTATGAACTACGTGAGGCGATTAAATCTGTTGATGAAAAAGCATTTTCTTCGACATGGAAAATTGAACACACAGTTGGTCGATTTTATGAGCCGGAGCTATAAAAAAAGCAGAATCTGATGATTCTGCTTTTTTATTACTTACGATTTTCCAGCAAATTTTCTATGCGCTAATGTACCAAAAATCAAGGTGAAAATAATTGCGCCGATGGCTGGCATTCTTGAGTCGGATTGGAAAAAGAGGCTCACATAAATAGCAGCGAAGAATAATAAAGTGAGCGGGCTCGTTAATGAATAAGCGGGCATGGTAAAGCCATTAGGTAGGTAGTCAGATGATGCGCGGAATTTTCGGTGTGCATACATCGTCATTGCGTAGACAATAATATACATGTTTGAAGAGACGGCGGTAATGAAGCTAAATGATGATGTGATTTGGGGAATGGCGTTGATGACTGGAGACAATAAAACTAAAGTGGCAGTCAGCAAAATTGCATTTGCAGGCACACCGTGTTTAGAAATTTTTTCAAATCTTGACATCACAGGAATATGCGATTCTTGTGCTAATTGATAGAAGTGTCGTCCCGCAGAATAGATAGCAGAATTTAAAGCAGAAGCAGCTGAGGTCAATACGACAAAGTTAATTACAGCGGCGGCGGCCTTGAAACCAGCCAATTGAAAGACCATAACAAAGGGACTTTGTTCAGGCGTTTTGGCAATAACATGCCAGTCAATAATGGACATAATAATCGTCATAGCACCAAGATAGAAGATTAAAATACGTAAAATAATTGTATTGATTGCACGCGGTAACACGCCGCGAGGGTTTTCTGTTTCTGCGGTTGTAATACCAACGAACTCCATTCCTTGAAAGGCAAAGAATACCATTGGGAAAGCAGCGAAAAACATAGCAGGGCCATTTGGAAATAATGAAAAATGATGCGTAATATTGCCAAATGATGCAACCGTATTACCACCCGACGCAGGGGCTTTAAATCCAGTAAAAATTAGGAAGAGACCAGTAACAATCATAGCGATAATAGCAATAATTTTAATCATGGCAAACCAATATTCGGTTTCTCCAAAAACTTTAACAGCAACCAAATTCACCAGTGTCAGAATAGCTAAAAAGAAAATTTGGATTAACCATGTTTGCCATGTCGGAAACCAGAATTTAACATAAGTTGAAACAGCTGTAAGCTCGGCCATGGCAACGAATGTCAGACCAATCCAATAAGACCAGCCCGCAAAGTAGCCAGCACCTGGACTGACGTATTTACTGATGAAGGCAACGAAAGTGTGTTGAGAAGGATCAGCATACAACATTTCGCCAATACCACGCATCATCAGAAAGAAAAATAGACCTAAAATAGCATAAACAATTAAAATTGAAGGTCCTGTCTTGGCGATTGAGTTACCTGCACCAAGAAATAAGCCAGTGCCAATTGTGCCACCTATGGCAATCATTTGCACATGTTTCTTTTTTAATCCACGTTTTGTGCCGTCTGCGTTGATTGCTAAATCTGAATATTCAATCATAAAAAGCCCTCCGTCATAAAGCATATGATATCGTGTTGTTTAACAATATTAACATGACATAGTCTCTTGAAGTGTCTAAAGTTAACAATTTATTAATTCGTTTTTGTTAAATCTGCACAATCACAATAGCATCAAAGCCAATCTAATATCTAGCAGCACATCGGGCATTTCTAAATCGACCCCGAGTATATCACTAACACGTTTAAGTCGATAAGTTATTGTATTGCGGTGTACAAATAAGGTTTTGGCAACCGCAGTGACATTTTGGTGTAAAAAAATATATGTCTTCAAGGTATCAAGCAATTCAGAATTACTAAGAATAGGGCCTAGTGTTTGCTCGATAAATGTTTGCGATTCTTGCTCTGGGAGGAGATGTAACAATTCTTCGGCACTTTTTGGACGGAAGCGCATGATTGGCTGTTGTATAGAAGTTAGTTTTAATGCATGATTGGCTTGACTGTATAACTCGGCTAAATTATGAATTGATTCAGATATTCTAGAAAAGCCTATTCGTAGCGGGTGATGCAAAGTTTGCTGCGCAGACAAAAAATGACGTAAAGCTGTCAAAAATTCTTGTGGTGCAATGGTTTCATGCATGAGTAAAACAAGTTGTTGACGATGTGAGAAAGTTAAAACGTGCCAATGAAATTCTTGTATAAACCAACGTGTTAATTGTTGACGAATATCGAGTTGATGAGATTCAATAATTTTTTCTTTTTCCGCAAAGTCGACAATTGCGACACGAAAATGCTGTTTACTATCAATTTTTGCTTCATACAAATAATTGTCAATGGCTTCAGTGTTAAGACCACCCTGCATCACATTTAAAAAGAACCCAGAACGATTACGAAATGCAGTTTCGTTTAATAAGTCTGTCCGTGAATTAGCTAAGCCAAGTGTGTTCATGACTTGTTGTCGTTTAAGAATTTGAAAGCTAGAAGGTTCATCCTCGTTCACTACAAAGGCAGCAAAAGCTTTATTTTCATTCAATGCTGAAAAAATGGGTAAGATATCAATCGCGCGGTGGTTAAAAGTGACACGTGTAGGTGTAGTTAAGTTAAGATAATCAATTTTAGAGTCATGGCGTAAAAAGTGTGTTAAAAATTCACGTTGCGCAACCCATTCACTGCTGGCGTACAGTGCGGTAAAGTGAGCATTAAGTAGGGCCAATGATGTATCTAAAATATGTGCACTTTGGTCTAGTAAATGTTGGTACGTAATGTTTTGTGCGTTTAGATCAGATAATTGTTGATTAATTGAGATAATTTGTTTGAGCTCGGTGTTTTGTGTTGCCAATATAACGGCGGTAAGACGTTTTACAGTAAGCGACAAAAAATCACTTGCAGGTGTCCACAATATTGGTATATTGAGTTCATCAGCTAACTTCAGAATATTGGCTGGTATCGTTGTCATATAACGGCCTTTTTTAATCGCAATACCACTCGCGTTATTTTTGGCCATACCAATTATGAGGTCTCGTAAAAGCGATGGTTGCTGTTGAAAATGGTAACCAGAAGTTACCAATAATTGACCGTCAAATAAGAAGTCCGTAATGTCTGGGGCATCAATCATGCCGACCTGAGAAACATCTCGTGTTAGTCCGTCAAAGCCAGCAACAACTCTGATATTGGCTAAGACCTTGTGATTGAGCATCTCATTTAATTTCATATTCTCACCTCACATTAGTTTTTTCTTATTCTACTCTTATTATCCAATGTGCACAAATTTAATCAGTTTATGCTGCACTTTGCATGACACTCTGCTTTTCATAAGCGAATAAGTTGCGCTATAATGATTAAAAGGAGTGTACCTTATGCGAACTGAAAAGAAGATTATAAGTAATGTATTAAAGGGTTCTTTGGGTAATCTCATTGAATGGTTTGATTGGTATGTTTATGCCTCATTTGCCGTTTATTTTGCACCATCGTTTTTCCCAGCACATGATAAAACGGCAGAGCTATTGAGCACGGCAGCAGTCTTTGCCATTGGTTTTTTGATGCGACCTTTAGGCAGTTTAATTCTAGGTAAATATGCTGATCAACATGGCCGTCGAGCGGCTTTAACCTTATCAGTTTTGATTATGGCTGCTGGGTCATTTGTGATTGCTATTACGCCTAGCTATGCCAAAATCGGTATTCTCGCACCAATTATTTTGGTGTTAGCGCGATTATTCCAAGGTTTATCCTTGGGTGGTGAGTATGGCACCTCAGCGACTTATTTGTCAGAAATGGCTAGCCCAGGACATCGCGGTTTTTATGCGTCGTTTCAATATGTCACTCTAATTAGTGGGCAGTTAATTGCCTTAGGGGTTCAGATTGTGTTGCAAATGACCTTATCTGAAAGCACTTTGCTACAGTGGGGCTGGCGTATACCTTTTGTAATTGGTGCGTTGGGTGCTATTATTGTGTTATTTCTTCGTCTTAGTATGGAAGAATCAGATCAATTTACCGCACAAGAAAACCATGATAAAGGGCAGTTGCGGGCATTGCTACGCTACCCTAAAGCTGTGCTGACAGTTGTTGGTCTAACATTGGGGGGAACCATTGCGTTTTATACGTATACGACTTATCTTCAAAAATTTATGATTAACACTGTGGGATTGCCTAAACAAGAGGTCACTTGGATTAACTTTGCAGCATTATTTATCTTTATGATGATACAGCCTATTGCCGGAGCGTTATCAGATAAAATTGGTCGTAAACCTTTATTATTCTGGTTTGGTGGCCTCGGCACGCTCTTCACGATTCCTATTTTTACTGCATTATCACACACAAAAAATGGCTGGGTTGCTTTTGGCTTGATGTTAGCTGGGCTTGTGATTGTTAGTGGTTACACATCAATTAATGCCATTGTCAAAGCAGAGATGTTTCCAACAGAAATTAGGGCATTGGGTGTTGGCTTACCTTATGGATTAACAGTTGCCATATTTGGCGGAACTGTTGAATATCTTGCTTTATATTTAAAGAAAATTCAGCATGAATCTTTGTTTTTTGTTTACGTAACAGTGGTTATTGCGATTAGTTTAATTGTTTATTGGCGAATGTCTGACACAAAGCATACATCCACCTTAGATGCACGATAGATTGAGAGGGCACCAAAGCTAACGCAATCGATTGAAAATGTCATTGACACCAGAAGATATTATTGATAAAATTAATAAGTATTTACAGCATGTCGTTAAAACGAAATAAAATGCGAGAAAGGAGGGTTATCACATGGCAAAGGTCATCGTACGTAAGAACGAATCTTTGGATGATGCATTGCGTCGCTTTAAGCGCGGTGTTTCAAAGGACGGTACTCTCCAAGAATACCGTAAGCGCGAATTCTATGTTAAGCCTTCAGTTGCTCGTAAATTGAAGTCTGAAGCAGCACAAAAGCGTAACAAGAAGAAGGGCCGTTAATTGGTTCTAAACGTCACTTAGGTGGCGTTTTTCTTTTGTATTCTATGTTAAAATAAAGGCATACAAACTAGAAAGAAGAAATATAATGAGCTTATTAGAAACACTAAACGCTGATATGAAGCAAGCAATGAAGAATAAGGACAAGGAGGCTTTATCTGTCATTCGAATGGTTAAATCAACGGTGATGAATGAGGAAATTAATTTAGGGCACACTTTGACAACGGATGAAGAATTAACTGTTTTGTCACGTGAGGTTAAGCAACGTCATGACTCCCTTTCTGAATTTGAAAAAGGTAATCGTGAAGATTTAGCGGCAGGTATTCGTAGCGAACTTGATGTATTATCTAAGTACTTGCCAAAGCAGCTATCTGATGATGAAGTGAAAGCCATTATTCAAGAAGCGATTACGCAGACAGGTGCTACAACACCCAAAGATATGGGAAAAGTTATGGGGATTGTTACACCCCAAGTTAAGGGGAAGGCAGATGGCAAGTTAGTTGCTAACTTGGTCAAAGCGGCATTGGCATAAGCGTTTATAAGTATGTAGGTAAAATCGGCTCAGCCGATTTTTTAGCATAATGTCAACAAGACATGTTAAACTAAAGTATTAAAGAAAAACGCGTGAAGTTGCGCGTCAGAGGAAAAAATAATGACGAACCCAACAGTTGGCGAAATAATCAAAGCCCAAGTAACAGATGAAAATGACGCCTATTTTTTTGCCCAAGTAGACGGTTACACATACGAAGTAGATAAACTCGAACTAGAAAAGCCGCTAAAATTAGGTGGTTTTGTGACGGGTTTTGCTTACGAAAACGAAAATCATAAGTTGCAGATTACAAAAAAAATACCCACAGTGCAAAAAGACAGTTATGGCTGGGGCACAGTCGTCGCTACGCGCCATGACTTAGGTGTGTTTGTAGCTATCGGTTTACCTAATAAAGATTTGGTTGTTTCATTAGATGATTTACCAACGATAACCACATTGTGGCCACAAAAAGGTGACCGCCTGATGGTGGCAATGAAATCTGATAGTAAGGGACGTTTGTGGGGCGAGATTGCACAGCAATCGATTTTTGATGCCGTTTCACGACGCGCACCAGAAGAAATGAAATCTAAAAAGGTGAAAGCAACCGTTTATCGTAACAAAATTGCGGGAACACTCATTGTGACAGAAGAGTACTATCTTGGCTTTATTCATCCTTCGCAACGATACGATGAACCCCGCTTAGGTCAAGTTGTTGACGCGCGAGTAATTGGCGTTCGAGAAGATGGCAGCTTGAATCTATCTGTTAAGCCATTAGCGTATAAGACAATGGATGAAGATGCGCAATTCTTACTGCTACAGTTACAACGTCGTGCTGATCATTTTCTACCTTTTAATGATAAAAGTGCCCCTGAAGCGATTAAAAAGCAGTTTGGCTTTAGTAAAAGTCAATTTAAACGGGCACTGGGTCATTTATATAAAGCACGTTTAATTACGCAAGTGGATCAAGGTATTCAGTTAGTTGAAAGTGATGACACAACAAATTGAAGATGCAATTTCGGATTATATACACTACATTCGAATCGAACGTGGGCTATCCGAAAATACCATTACAAGTTATCGTCAGGATTTGAATCAATTCGGTATGTATTTATCCCAAGAGCATTTACTATTGGGAGAAGTTGATCATATCGTTGTTTTGTCGTGGTTAAATCGCTTACGAACAAACGGTAAATCCAACAGTTCAGTCATCCGAATGGTCACCTCTTTACGTCGTTTTTTTGGCTATCTCACTCAGGAAAATATGATTACGCATAATCCAATGAGTCATGTAAAGCCGCCTAAGAAAGCCGCACATTTACCCGCAGTTTTAAGTTTTGAAGAAATTGATACACTTTTAGGCGTGCCAGTACCTAGTACACCTTTGGGAATGCGAAATCGGACCTTATTAGAGGTGATGTACGCTACAGGTTTGCGTGTGAGTGAGCTAGTTAATCTGAAAATGAGTGATTTACATATACAATTAGGTCTCATTCAGACGCTTGGTAAGGGCGATAAAGAACGGATTATACCAATCGGTGAAGTGGCAGTTGATTGGTTAGAACGATACTTTGCTGGTGCTCGTTTAACGCTGTTAAAAGCGCAAGAATCACCTTACGTATTTGTTAATGATCGTGGTGGTCAGTTAACAAGGCAAGGTGTTTGGAAGATTATTAAAAAATTGGTACTGGAAGCTGGCATTACAAAAGATGTTTCACCGCATACATTGCGTCATTCTTTTGCAACGCATATTCTTGAAAATGGTGCTGATTTACGTATTGTGCAAGAGTTATTAGGCCATGCCGACATTTCGACAACTCAAATATATACTCACATTTCAAAAAAGCGATTAAGTGAAGTATACGATGAGTACCACCCACGCGCATAAACAGGGTCATCTAGTAGTGATACAGGAGAATATATGTTAACGCAGGCAAGAAATGACAATGAAAAAACAGTGATGGGTATTTTATCATTACTACCAGGTCTAAGAGAATTACAACATCTTAACGCTGAAATCGCTTGGTATAATGACCGTGATACAAGACGATTATATATTTGGCGTGGTGAAGAACAAGCGCAAGGCGTTTTGGGTGTAGAATTCTTAAAAAAAGACATTGTACTCATTCGTCATCTAGCATTGACACCGGAGGCACGTTCAGCGAGCCATTATTTTGCTATGCTCACTGAGTTTCAGAAACAAAATCCAGATGTTTTCTTAATGGGTACTTTGGATAATCAAAAGTTGATTAATAAATGGAGAAGAACATTGTGACTCAGCGTTTAACAATCAAATTAAGTGAATTTGAAGGGCCATTAGATCTGCTGCTACATCTTATTAAGAAAGCGGAATTAGATATTTTTGATCTGCCTATTGCTGTGATAACTGAACAATATCTATCATTCATTCAAAAACAACAGAGCATGCAATTAGATGTTGCTAGTGAGTATTTGGTCATGGCAGCAACGCTTGTTCAAATTAAATCATCTGATTTACTGCCAAATGACACAATTGAAGTTGACGATATTGAAGTGGATTTTCTTGATCCTAAAGAGACACTAATGTTGCAATTGTTAACGTACAAGCAATTTCAAGTGGCAAGTGAATCCTTGCGAGAACGTGAAAATACCAACCAACAATCATTTTCGCGTTTACCAGCCTTGTCACCGGAATTCAATCAAATGGCGCTAAAGCCGCTCGCACCAGGGCTTGAACTGATAGATTTACAAGTTGCTTTTGAACATCTTTTACGTAAAAAAAGGCAGCAACAACCAATTAGTAGACGTGTTGTCAGTGAAAAATTTACGTTAGCGATGGCATTTGATTATATTGCCCAACAGCTACACGGACAACCCAGAGGCGCAATTATAGCCTTTGATGACTTGTTTGAGAATATGGCTGATAAGGAAGCAATGGTTATGATTTTTTTGGCTTTACTTGAAATGGCTAAGGAAACTAAAATTTCGTTTCACCAAGCTGATGCATCAGCTGATATTTTTTTAGAAATTGAGACATTAAGTGATGATGAATAATTTAGCGCAAATAGAGGCCTTGTTATTTGTGGCTGGCGATGAAGGGATTACTAGTCAAGCGTTATGCCAAATAACACAATTTGATAAGCCGGCAGTGATTGCATTAATTGAACAATTAGCTAATAAATATGCTAATGACACGATGAGCGCTCTAGAAGTAAGAGAAACTGATGGCGCTTACCGATTGGTCACCAAGCCTAGCTTAGGGGGCATAGTTAAAAACTTTTTTGATGCACCTGACAATGCCACACTGTCCCAAGCACAGCTTGAAACATTGGTTATCGTAGCTTATAAACAACCTGTGACACGTGTGGAAATTGACCAAATTCGTGGTGTACAGTCGGCGGGCACGCTTCAAAAATTGATGTTACGCCAGTTGCTTGTTGAAACGGGGCGAAAAGATGAACCGGGACGGCCAATTATGTATGGTACTTCAGCGATGTTTTTAGATTATTTTGGTCTCAAGTCGTTAACTGAGTTGCCACCGTTACCTGATTTTGAAACGTTAGATGTTGATGATGGTGGGACATTATTTGCAAACGTACTGGAATCAGAAAATTTAGAAATGAAAGAAGGGTAAAAAAATGTCTGAAGAAGAAATGCGTTTACAAAAAGTTGTTGCCCAAGCGGGGCTAGCTTCACGAAGAGGAGCTGAAACAATGATTACTGAGGGGCGTGTCAAAGTCAATGGTGAGACTGTCACAACACTTGGTGTCAAAGTTGGCATACATGACACTGTGGAAGTAGATGGTGCGCCGATTGAAGGACGTGAAAAGCTAGTTTATTACCTATTAAATAAACCCCGTGGTGTCGTTACCACAACTAGCGACGAGAAGGGTCGTAAGACAGTTCTGGACTTACTAGAAGATATTGATCAACGTGTTTACCCTGTTGGACGACTAGACTATGATACGACTGGCGCCTTGTTACTGACTAACGATGGCACTATTGCTAACCAATTAATGCATCCAAAGTCACGTGTCGACAAAATTTATCTTGCTAAGGTGTCTGGGATTGCGACTGTTGAAAAATTAGCGCCTTTGAAGCAAGGCGTTATCATCAAAGGCCGAAAAACAGCGCCAGCTCGTGTCACGATTGAACGTGTCGACAAAGATAAAAAAACTAGTATGGTACGTATTATTATTCATGAAGGACGTAATCATCAAGTCAAAGATATGCTGCAAAAAGTGGGCTTACCAGTGGATAAATTAACGCGTGAACAATATGCTTTCTTTGATTTAATTGGCTTACAGTCCGGTGAATATCGTAAATTAACTGGTGTTGAGGTTAAACGACTCAAAGCACAGGATTATAAAAATTATCGTAGAAAATAAATAGATTGCTTTTAATCAGTAATTTTGTTATGATATCAGTTGTAAAATTAAATATTACTTCAGGGTCGGGTGTAATTCCCAACCGGCGGTGAGACATGTTGAACATGGTAAGCCCGCGACCTGTGCAAACAGCTGATCTGGTCAAATTCCAGAGCCGACCGTAAAGTCGGGTATAAAGAAGTTAAAAAAGAAAGTTAAGACTGCCTTTTTGTGATACCCTGACAAATTGTGCAGTTTTTTTGAGGCAAAGAATATGTCTATTTCATTTACACGTACACAGCATTTGACGTTGATTGCTATTTTAAGCGCAATCTCATTTGGTCTAATGCTTTTTCCGCAGATACCCTTGATTCCGGGAGCGGATTTCTTAAAGCTTGATTTTTCCATTGTGCCTGTCTTACTAGCTGGTTATTGGCTTAATGTCACGGCCGCTATGTGGGTTGTCATACTGCGAACAGTCTTAAAGCTCATTTTGGCAAATGAGGGAATTAATACCTATCTGGGGTTGCCTGTCAATTTAGTAGCAGTAATGGTATTTACCTTGTTAATGTTTTGGGTCATGCCAATGTTTGAAACGCGTCAATTCCCACGCCAATTATTAGCAATAATCATAGCAACAGTTGGGTTAACTGTTGCTGCTGTGTTGATGAATTGGTTCGTTGCTGTGCCACTTTATTCGCAGTTTGCACATTTTGACATTGCGCGAATCATTGGCCTGGGACGTTATTTTATAGCCATGGTGATACCATTCAATATTGCACAAGGTATTATTTGGGGGCTAACAAGTATTATTGTGCTTTCGGTTATGAAACCGATGCAACGTAAAGTGATATCTTAATGAAACGTTATAAACAGAGACGACCTCAATGTGGTAAACTTTTAAGTGAACCTATTATAATGGAGGTCGTTTTATTATGAGCGATTTTGAGCCAAATAACATGAGCCGTATGGCACGTTCAAAAAAACAAAAAGTTGAGCCTGAATTTGCGCGCCAATCAGATAGAAGTAGCCATAAGCATAAGGGCTTTAAAATATTTTTGATTGTTTTGGGATTTGCTATTTTATCAAGTGTGCCCATTTATGGTGCACTTAATCACCAGAAAACGCCACAGCAGATAGCGACAGCAACTAGTAAAAAGTCGACATCACAGTCTCAAAAAGCTTCATCTGAACAATCATCTGAGACATCAGCACAAAGTTCCTCAGAACAAGCAAGTTCATCGGAAACAGTGGCTAGTAGCACAGAAGCGCCAGCTGCGGCTTCAAGTGAAGTAGCTGCCAGCAGTGCACCGACGGCACCAAGTACGCCAACAACTAATTCAGCAGTGTTGGGCGCTAGCCAAACACTATATAATTTTGCCGTGACACATGGCATGACAACGGATCAAGTCATTGCGCTTAATCCTGGTTTGTCAGTGAATAATTATACACAATATGCTGGCAGAACACTAAATGTTAAATAACTAATTTTAGAGGTTGATATGAGTCACAATTTTCAGATTGCAATTGATGGGCCAGCGTCGGCTGGAAAATCAACAATTGCTAAAATATTAGCAACAAATTTAAAGTATGTTTATGTCGATACAGGAGCCATGTACCGCACCATGACTTTAGCCGCTAAACAGGCAGGTCTGGCTTATGAAGATGAACAAGGTGTTGTTGATTTACTTGCAAAAACAGTGATTCGTTTTGAGCCCGGAGTGCCAACGCAGCGTGTTTTTCTGAACGATAGTGAAGTGACAGAGGCGATTCGTTCGACTGAAGTCACTAATAACGTGTCGTTGATTGCTTCTTATAAAGCTGTCCGAGCAGACTTGGTTCGTCGCCAACGTGACATAGCCAATAGTCAAAATGTCATTATGGATGGACGTGATATTGGGACAACGGTGTTACCAAATGCTCAAGTTAAAATTTTCTTGGTAGCTAGTGTGTTAGAAAGAGCAGAGCGACGTTACAAAGAAAATAAAGCCAAGGGCATGACAGTTGATTTAGAAACACTAAAAAGTGATATTGAAACACGAGACTACAAAGACTCTCATCGAGCGATCAGTCCTTTGATACAGGCAAAAGACGCGATTTTGGTAGATACTACCGGACAAAGTATCCAAGCTGTAGTATCAGAGATTACAAAGATTATTGAAAAAAAACAGAAACCCTAAGTTACAGCGTGAAAACGCTGTTTTTTACTATACAAGTGGCAATTATTCTGGTAAACTATACCCATAGTGTAAATTGTAGGAGGACGTTAGACGTCATGAGTGAAACAAACAACGAGTTCTTAGCAGCTCTCGAAAGCGCAGCAGATCAAATTAAGGTGGGAGATGTTGTCACTGGTGAACTTTTAGCCATTGATAATGATAACCAAGCGGTTGTTGGTTTGTCTACCGGTGAAGAAGGAGTTGTGCCAGCACGTGAGTACTCAGACGATCGTAACATCAACCTGGCAGACGAATTGAAAATTGGAGACAGCATTGAAGCTGTTGTTATTTCTAATGTTACTAGCGACAAGGAAGGCGTAGCTTACTTGTTGTCAAAGAAGCGTTTAGATGCACGCAAAGCATGGGAAAACTTGGACTTTGCTGAAGGCGACACTGTCGATGCAAAGGTTGTTAATGCAGTTCGCGGTGGCTTGATTGTCATGGTTAACGGCGTACGCGGTTTCGTGCCAGCATCAATGGTTGCAGAACGCTTCGTTTCTGATTTGAACCAATTTAAGAACAAAGATATTAAAGCACAAGTTATTGAAATTGACGCTGCTAATGCACGTTTGATTTTGTCACGTAAGGCTGTTGCTGCGCAAGAACGTGCTGCTCAGTTGGCTGAAGTATTTAGTAAGTTGTCAGTTGGTGAAGTGGTTGAAGGAACTGTTGCTCGCTTGACAGACTTCGGTGCTTTCGTTGACTTGGGTGGTGTAGATGGTTTGGTTCACGTATCAGAAATCTCACATGATCGTGTCAAGAACCCAGCCGATGTTTTGACAAAGGGTGACAAGGTTAACGTCAAGATTTTGGCTTTGGACACTGAAAAGGGTCGTATTTCATTGTCAATCAAGGCAACACAGCGTGGACCTTGGGACGAAGCAGCTGATAAGATTGCTGCTGGATCAGTGCTTGAAGGTACAGTTAAGCGCGTGAAAGACTTTGGTGCCTTTGTTGAAATTTTGCCTGGTATCGAAGGACTTGTCCATGTATCACAAATTTCAAACAAGCGTATTGAAAACCCTTCAGAAGTTTTGAAGTCAGGTGACAAAGTACAAGTTAAGGTATTGGATATTAAGCCAGCCGAAGAACGTATTTCATTGTCAATGAAAGCTTTGGAAGAAAAGCCACAACGTGAAGACCGTCGTAACAATGATGGTTCAGCATCACGTGCGGATATCGCTGCATACAAGCAACAAGATGATTCAGCTGCAACATTGGGTGACATCTTCGGCGATAAGTTGTAAGATATGACTAGGTAAGAGAGCTGGTTCGCCAGTTCTTTTATTTTGAACAAAGTTGAGTGGATAGTTTTTGGTAGTCCACGGTAAGAAAAAAGGAGGTGTCAGCATGGCAGCACCAGTAGTAGCTATTGTTGGTCGACCAAACGTCGGCAAGTCAACGATTTTTAATCGTATGGCTGGTGAACGTATTGCGATTGTTGAAGATAAACCTGGCGTAACGCGAGACCGCTTGTACGCGCCAGCAGAATGGTTGAACTATGAGTTCAGAATGATTGATACAGGTGGTATTGAGCTTGGAGATGAACCATTTCTAGCTGAGATTAGAGCACAAGTTGAATTAGCCATTGATGAGGCTGACGTCATTGTCATGGTAGCATCTGGTCGAGAAGGTGTAACCGCAGCTGACGAAGTTGTCGCAAAAATGTTATACAAGACAGATAAACCAGTGATTTTAGCTGTCAATAAAGTAGATAATCCTGAGATGCGTCAGGATATTTATGATTTTTATTCACTTGGTTTGGGTGATCTATTTCCTGTTTCTGGATCACATGGCCTGGGTCTAGGAGATTTACTTGATGCTGTTGTTAAGCATTTTCCTGATGAGGCAGCCGAACAAGAAGATGACGGAGCCATCCGTTTTAGTATTATTGGTCGCCCAAATGTCGGGAAATCATCTATTGTTAATGCGATGCTTGGTGAAGATCGTGTGATTGTTTCTGATATTGAAGGGACAACACGTGATGCCATTGATTCGCGCTTTGTGACGGCAGAAGGCGATGAGTTTATCATGGTTGACACTGCCGGTATGCGTAAACGTGGTAAAGTTTACGAGAATACAGAAAAGTATTCAGTCATGCGCGCGTTAAAAGCAATTGACAATAGTAATGTGATTTTAATGGTGCTAGATGCTGAAGCTGGCATCAGAGAACAAGACAAGCACGTGGCAGGTTTTGCTCATGATGCAGGTCGTGCGATGATTATTATTGTTAATAAGTGGGATGCGATTGAAAAAGACGGTCACACGATGAAAGAATTCGAAAATTTGATTCGTTCAGAGTTTAAGTTTTTGGACTATGCGCCAATTATGTTTGTCTCAGCAAAAACAGGTCAACGCTTAGATCGTATTCCACAGTTGGTTAAAGATGTGGACGATAATCATCGTAAGCGTATCTCGTCGTCAACATTAAATGATGTGATTATGGATGCCATTGCTGTTAATCCAACACCTACAGACAATGGGCGCCGTTTACGAGTGTATTACGCGACGCAAGTTGCCATTCAGCCACCAACATTTGTTATATTTGTTAATGATGTTGAATTGATGCACTTCTCATACGAGCGCTTCTTAGAAAACAAAATTCGTGAAGCATTTGATTTTACTGGCACACCAATAAAGCTGATTGTACGTGCACGTAAGTAAGCAGCATTGTTGCAATTAAAAAACGTTGTGCCCATCATCTTTTCGAACCTATGTTTTTTATGTGACAAAAAGATTACGAAACGCTGAAAACCCGCGTAAACACTACACATTGGGCGTTTCTTATGTTATTCTAATTACATGAAATAATGTTTCGGCACATTTCAAAACACTTCAAAACCGTATAGCGGTTAATAAATACTCTTAGGAGAAACAACATGGCTAACAAGCAAGAATTAGTAGATTCAGTTGCAAAGGCAACAGGTTTGACAAAGAAAGATGCTACGGCATCAGTTGATGCAGTATTTGCATCAATCGAAGAAGCTTTGAAGAACGGCGAAAAAGTACAATTGATTGGTTTTGGTAACTTCGAAGTTCGTGATCGTGCTGCTCGTAAGGGTCGCAACCCACAAACTGGCGCAGAAATCGAAATTCCTGCATCAAAGGTACCAGCATTCAAGCCTGGTAAAGCTTTGAAGGAAGCTGTTAAGTAAACTATTCCACGTCTAGCGGTTTATAGATGTTCTTATTAGTAGACATTTTTATGTGTTTAACTAATAAGCATACTTGGAGTAAGCTCTTAATGGGTTTGCTCTTTTATTTTACATAGACTAGGCTTTGATCTTTTCACACGTTCAAGATTAATCATGTATTTAAAGGGAGATACACCATGATTGTATTACATGTTTTATTTGGTTTAATGATTTTAGTTGGGACAATTTTGACTGGCATTTCTTTCCAAGGGGACACACAGAAGTTAACAAAGTTACAAAAATTTTCTTTGATTTTTACCACTTCAGCGATTGGATTGACGGTTATTGCTGTCATTAGTATCTCAAGTTCAGTTTACCTCGGAATAGCGTTGTTTGTTATTTTGGCAGTTTATGAATATTTTTCATTTCTACGTCAAACAAACTAATTATTATAAAAAGCCTAATCAGATCTGATTAGGCTTTTTTGATGCGCTGAAATTATTCGACATTGCGATTTCAGAAAGAAAAGTCTAGAATTGTCTTAAGTTAAAAATTATTATTATAGGAGGACGACATAATGTCAGTTGTATCATTAAGCGACGGTTTTAAGATACCACGTATTGGTTTTGGTACCTATAAATTAAATGGTTTTTCAGGGGCACAGGCGATTAGCTCAGCTTTAACAGTGGGTTATCGGTTAATCGACACGGCCTATAATTATCAAAACGAAGGGACAGTTGGTCGTGGTATTAAGGCGTCAATGGTGCCTAGAAATGAACTATTTATTCAATCTAAGTTGCCGGGTAAGTATTATGCAGATGAGCAGGCCACTATAGCATTGGTTCAAGAATCACTATATCGTACGGGGCTAGATTATTTTGATCTATATTTGTTGCATTGGCCAAATCCAATCGACGATCACTATTTAACGGCTTGGCAAACACTCATCCAGCTGCAAAAATTTGGGTTGGTAAAATCCATTGGTGTTAGTAATTTTTTGCCAGAACATATTGAACGCCTTCAGAGAGAGACTGGCGTTTTACCAGTAGTTAATCAAATTGAGCTGCATCCGTATTTCAATCAAAAAGAAATGATTCAGTACAATACAGAAAAAAATATTCTGACACAAGCTTGGAGTCCTTTGGGACGAGCAAGTCGACTTTTAAAGGATAATCTATTGTTAGAGATTGCTGAAAAATATCATAAAAATGTCGGTCAAATTATTTTACGCTGGGAAACACAACAGGGTGTCATTCCGATTCCTAAAGCAGTCAGTTATACCCGACAAGTTGGCAATTTAAATGTATTTGACTTTGAGCTTGAATCGGCAGAAATGTTAGCAATTGATTGTCTTTCTAAAAAGGATGGGCGTACGAACAACCAAGATCCTGCTGTTTACCAGGAATTTTAAGCATAACTTTTAGTTCTCTATCATTCATGAGATTTGTATAATGCCTTTCTGTAGCATTTCTCATCAATAATATGATATAATATAAATGTAACATCAAATAAATTTCAAGGAGAACATCAATATGTCAGTCGAAGAAAAGTTTGATAATGCTAAGGACAAGGTTGCTGGTAAGGCAAAAGAAGTAGAAGGCAAGGTTACCGGGGATAAGGCGCGTGAAGCCGAAGGTAAAGCGCAAGGATTTTTTGGCAAAGCCAAAGATAAGCTATCAGATGCTGCTGAAACAGTTAAAGATAAGGCAGAAGAGGCGGTTGATGCCGTTAAGGATAGCGTTGATAATTTAAAAAAGTAAGCAGTGACGTCAAGGCCATCTCTTAAGAGATGGCCTTTTTTAGTTGTTTAGACGGTTTATATGATAAAATTAAATGTTATTAAAAGTATGCGATGACTGAATGTCGAGAAATCAAACATAAAAAATGAGTCACCAAGCAAGGAGTATGTCATGGAAGTCAATTACGCCCAAGAAATGTTGGACGCCTTATCACAAGGACAAATGGATGCTGCGCAATCTGCGTTTGCCAAATCGTTGCGACAGGATAGTGATGAATTAATCTACAGTTTAGCTGAGGAACTGTATGCGCTTGGCTTTTTAAACCAGTCGAGGCGAGCATATAAAAAATTATTGGCAAAATATCCCGATGAAGATGACATTCGTACGGCGCTAGCCGATATTGCTATTGAAGATGGTGAAGTGGATGAGGCACAGAATTATTTAGCGCAAATCAAACCAGACTCGCCAGCTTATTTGCAAGCCTTGCTTGTCAAGGCAGACATTTACCAAGCCGAAGGGCTGACAGAATCGGCTGAATATAGCTTATTGCAAGCAGAAGATTTGGCACCAGAAGAAATAATCATCCAATTTGCTTTGGCAGAATTTTATTATGCTAACCTTGCTTACCAAAAAGCCATCCCCAGATATCGTAAGCTACTACTCCAAGGCGAGAGAGAAATTAGCCGGGTAGATATTGTTGCACGTTTAGGCGTTGCCTATGCTGCTGTTGGTAATTACGATAATGCGATTGGTTACTTGGAACAGATTAAACCACAGCAAATGACTTTGGATACACAATTTCAACTTGCTGTGCTGTATCAAGAAACAAATCGGGAAGAAGAAGCGATTAAGTTATTTAATGCGATTTTGGATAGCGACCCTAAATATACGTCAATATATCCATTATTGGGCCAGAGTTATGAACGATTACAACAACCTGAGGAAGCTTTTCGCGTTTATCAAGCTGGCTTAATTCAAGATGAAATGAACACGAAGCTTTACCATTTGGCTGGTCATGCAGCAGAAAAAAGTGGGGACGATACCGTAGCGGAGGCTTATTACCAAAAGGCATTGTCAATTGACGAGAGTGATACCACGGCGCTGTTTATGTTGGCTGACTTATACTTACAACATAATCAGTATGCGCAAGCGTTATCACTATTAGAAAAAGAGAATAAAGAAATAGAGGATGAGCGTTTCAATTGGTATTTAGCACGTATCTATCAGGCTATTGGCGATGATGGCAAGGCAAAGCAATACTGGCAAGAAGCTACACCGTTATTTCAAGAAAATTCAGATTTCATGTTGGACTTAATTAATTGGTATCATGAGCAAGGACAACCTGAAGCTGAGATTGAAGCACTTCAGCGCTATCTATTCCTCGTACCTGATGATTTAGATATGCAAATGCGTTTAGAAGATTTGGCTTATTAATTAAGTAGATATCGCATGATATAAATGATTATTGTTTTGTATACAGTAATTTTTGGTATAATAAATTCAAGGACTTTAACATGAAAATCAGTACGTTGCCACAAGAATTTATGCAAGCACAACCCATTTTGGAACATATCGAATCAGCTGGATTTGAAGCTTACTTTGTGGGTGGCGCTGTGCGTGATATGTTATTAAATAAGCCAATTCATGATGTGGATATTGCTACTTCTGCTTTTCCCGAAGAAATAAAAGCCCTATTTACTAAAACAGTTGACACGGGTATTCAGCATGGCACGGTTATGGTTTTGGATCATGGTGATGGCTACGAAATCACGACCTTTAGGACGGAGTCAACTTATACAGATTTTCGCCGACCAGACAAAGTTACTTTTGTACGTAGTTTAGCGGAAGACTTAAAAAGACGTGATTTTACAATCAATGCCATTGCAATGACTAAAGATGGTGACATCATCGATTTATTTGATGGGTTAACTGATATGGCACAAAAACGTATTCGAGCTGTTGGAGATGCTGAGGTGCGCTTTAACGAGGATGCCCTGCGAATTATGCGTGCGTTGAGATTCAGTGCACAACTTGGTTTTGATATTGCGCCACATACTAAGGCAGCCTTGAAGCAAATAGGCCCCAATCTTGAAAAGATTGCGGTTGAGCGTATTCGCGTCGAGTTTGAAAAATTGTTAATGGGGCAATATGCTTCAAATAGTTTGTCTGTCGCTATTGAAGCTGACTTAATCCGGTATTTACCCGGACACATTAAAAGAGAAGATTGGTTGACCATCACAGCTGATCTCAAGCGCAATCAGCCACAGGCAAGAACAGTCATCTGGCCTTACTTTTTATCACGGTTGTCGCTTCGACTAAATGAATTACAGTTATTTATGCGAAGTTGGAAGACTAGTCGGGAAGATATGCGTGCGGTATTAAGTATCGTCCCTATTGTTAAACATGTGCAAACTGTTAGTGTCTTTGAACTGTACGCAATTTATGATTATCAGGCATTATTGTTTGAAGTGTTAACCCTTGTTGGTACACCGTTGGCGACACAACAGCGTGTCAAACAAATATTTGATGCGCTACCTATAACACACAATCGCGATATGTGTATTAGTGGGGGCGACCTCCTGGCTAACAACATTGTTACTCCCGGACCACAAATGGGACGCATTTTGACACAATTAGAGCATGCCGTTATTCAGCGTATCATCAGTAATCGACCAGATAGTTTGTTAGAATATGCAAAGGAATTGGTAGATAATGAAAAAAATTAGAATGGTCTGGGCAGAAGATAGCACGCATGCAATCGGTAAAAACGGTCAACTCGCTTGGCATTTACCTGATGATTTAAAGTTGTTTAAAGCGGAAACTATCAATACATTAATGGTGATGGGGCGAACGACTTGGGATACAATTGGTCGCCCATTACCAGGACGGACGAGTTTAGTTTTAACACATCAAAAAGATTTTAAAACACCGTATGATGATGTTATCATTGCGCACTCTGTTGATGAAGTCCTAGATTATATTGAAAAAGAAACTAGAGATATTTCCATTGCTGGTGGCGCTGCAATATATCATGCGTTCATGCCCTACGCAACTGATTTGATTGTGACGCGCATTGACGTGACAATTGCCGGTGATACTTTTGTTGATGCGATTGACTTATCGCAATTTAAGCTAGTCAGTGCAACAGCACATGACAAAGATGATAAACACGATTATAGTTTCGTTGTTGAACGCTATGAACGTCAGAACTGAGGAGCCTTATGTCTAATATTAGAATTGTAACGGATTCAGCCGTTGCTTTAACACCAGAAGAAATTCAAAAGTATGAAATTACTGTGGTACCATTGACAGTACAAATTGATGGCGTAGTCTATGAGGACGGTGTGACACTACAGCGTGAAGCTTTTTTGGAGCAAATGGCAGTTAGTCAAAATTTACCGCAGACATCGCAACCATCTATTGGTAAATTTCAAGCAGCATACGAAGATATTCGTACACATTATCCCGATGCAGAAATTTTAAGTATTCATTTATCTTCTGGTCTGTCAGGGACAGTTCATGCTGCTGAGCAAGCGGCTGCTTTAACTTCAGCTGAAATTACTACGTTTGATACGTTAAACGCGGATCGTTCTCAAGCCTTTCAAGTGCTTGTAGCAGCTAAAATGGCGCAATCGGGGGCAAAAATGTCTGATATTTTGACTGAACTGGAACAAGTCCGTCAAGAGTCACATACTTTCTTGAGTTTCACCTCGTTAGATAACATGGTCGCCGGTGGGCGCCTTAGCAAAGCATCTGGTATCATTGGTAATCTATTGAATATTAAAGTTGGTGCCGGTGTGGATGCTACTGGTTCTGTAGAAGTCTTAGCTAAGGGCCGTGGTATGAAAGCCATTGCTAAGTTTAATGACGGCGTGATTGCTAAGATGCAGGACTATTCAGAAATGTTAGCTATTGGTGTGTCGCATGCGGGCGTACCGGAAGTCGCCGAAAAAATGGCGCAGCGTTTAAATGCTATCTGGCCAGAAATAAAAATTGAAGTGATGACGACTGGTCCAATTATCTCAACGCATACTGGTATCGGTGCTTTAGCGATATTATATCGTGCACGTTAAATAAAACCCAAAACGGTGAAAAATCGTTTTGGGTTTTATTTTGCTCATTTTTCTGCTATGCTTAATAAGCATTTATCAAAAGCAACACAATGTGTTGGACTAGTTCGGAAACTTCCTAGGATAAAAAACCAAGTAACCTTGAAAGGTAGGAGAGATAATGCAAAAACAAAAAGTAATCATTGATGCCGACCCAGGAATTGATGATAGCCTAGCACTACTTATGGCGCTCAATTCACCAGAGTTGGATGTCATCGGTATATCTATTGTCGCGGGTAATGTGCCAGTAACAATTGGCGTACAAAACGCTTTAAAAGTGTTACAAGAAGCAAAGCGTTTAGATATACCAGTATTTGCGGGGGCAACACACCCACAACATCATGAGTATGTCAGTGCGCAAGACACACACGGTATGGATGGTTTGGGTGAAAGCGATTTATCGTCAGTTGAAGGCGTTACGACCTATAATTTGAACGAGGTCGATGGCTACAGTCAATTGCTGGCATCGGCGCAAGATGTTTGGTTTATGGCACTTGGTCCGCTAACAAATGTTGCAGCATCTATACAGCGACAACCGGCATTGTGGCAACATGTGTCACGTTTAATTATCATGGGTGGGGCGTATAAAACAAATGGGAATACATCGCCTGTAGCAGAATATAATTTTTGGGTCGATCCTGATGCAGCCGATTATGTCTTACAAAACAGTCCTATCATGATTGAATTAGTGCCATTAGATGTCACAAGAAAAATAGTGATGACGCCTAATATATTGCAAATGATGCAATACATTAACCCAGAAAAATCAGAATTTGTAACAAAGATTATTCAATTTTATTTTGATTTTCATTGGCAGCAGGAACATGTTTTAGGCGCAGTCATTAATGACCCATTAGTTGTTTTTTATGCGCTACATCCAAAATTATCAAGACAGCTTACAACCTTCATGACAGTCGTCACGAGTGGCATTGCATTGGGTCAGAGTATTGTTGATATCGCTGACTTTTGGCATGAAAAGCCAAATGCCATACTTCTACAAGAAATTGATGCGCGAGCAGCGATGGCCTTTATAATAGCTCGCTTACTGAATATTTCCTTAGAAAGAGCTATGGAAGAGTTAGACAACATTGCGACTGATTTGGAGTGCTTATCATGACTAGGCATATTTCAGCACAGAAAATAGCTTTAATCGCACTTTTTATTGTCATCAATATTGTTGGAGGCCATTTGGCTTTATATACAAAATTGCCAATTTATCTTGACACTATTGGCACTTTACTAGGCAGTGCATTTTTTGGTCCGGTTGGTGGCTTAATCACTGGTGTGTTAACGGCTTTAATTAACGGCACAACCGGTGATTTATTTTCAATATATTTTATGCCAAGTCAAATGACAACAGCGCTAGTCTCTGGTTTTATTTATCGTCGTGTACGGGCAACGGATGTAAAAAATATTTGGTGGCTAGCCTTGATTATCTCTGTACCGGCGACAATCGTGAGTACAATTATTACAGTGATTCTATTTCATGGGATTACTTCTTCAGGTTCGAGTTTACTGGTTCAAATACTGTATGGTCTCGGTTTCAATCAAGCCTTATCCGTCTTTATTATTCAAGTTGGGACGGATTTTCTTGATCGCTTAATCGGGGTCTATGTTGTTGCAGCTGTTTATAAGACCATAACGCATTATATTAAATGAGATTTAATCACATTTCATTTTAACATAGTGGTTGACAATTCTAATTAATCATTATATGATATAAACATTAACAGAAATGAGAAAAATTATGAACACATCAATCTTGAAAAGCAATCGTTATTATTACTTCTGGTTTATGTAGAACCGTCGCATGTTAAGTGCGTCGGTATACGACGCACTTAGCGACCAGAAGCTTTTCGAGGCTGAGTCACTAGGTGAGCATCACTTAGTGGCTTTTTATTTGTCAATTGATGACTATTTAGAAAATCGTACTAGGTGAACTGCACCTAGTACGATTTTTTTGGAGGAATAGTATGAGTGAATTATTAACTACGACTGAGACTGACTTGAAACATGTGAATCATTTACGTGTTTTAGCAAATCAAATGATTACCGAAGCTGGATCTGGTCATCCTGGTATTGTATTAGGTGCTGCACCCATATTATATGAATTATATGCTAATCAAATGCGTATTAATCCGCAAGATCCGGGAATGCTCAACCGTGACCGCTTTGTTTTGTCTGCTGGTCATGGCGCGGCTTTATTATACGCTACGCTATATGCTGCTGGTTTTGATATTAAGCCATCTGATTTATCACAATTTCGTACCCTGCATTCGAAAACACCCGGTCATCCAGAAAAAGGGGTAACACCTGGCGTTGAAGCGACGACAGGGCCGTTGGGGCAGGGGTTAGGCATGGCTGTTGGTATGGCCATGGCAGAGGCACGACAGCATGCATTATTTCCTAGCGTTATTAATCATTTAACATTCGCATTAGTTGGTGATGGTGATTTAATGGAGGGGGTTAGTCATGAAGTAGCTAGTCTCGCAGGTCAACAACAATTATCTAAACTGATTGTGTTATACGATGATAATGACGTCACGTTAGATGGTTCGAAATCACGTTCGGATACATCAAATCAACTACAACGTTTTGAAAGCTACGGCTGGGATATACGCCATGTTGCTGATGGTAATGATATTAGCATGATTCACGATGCGATTGAAAATGCCAAGTTATCACCCGAACCAACGTTGATTGCTGTTAAGAATATTATTGGCATTCATGGACCATTTGAAAATAGTCACAGAGCGCATGGCACGCCTTTGACAGCCAAACAGTTAGAGGATTTATCAGCTGTACTTGATGTGCAAATGACACGATTTACATTAGATGAAAATATCTTGTCTTCAATACGTACACGTATTAAACACCGTTTGTCTACGATGCCTGTCCCAAGGAAAGCTGAGTTGATAGCTTATAAGCAGCAGATGGCCGAGATCCCGTTAGAATTACCAAATCTATCAGAACATATCAAGTCACGCCCTGGACGACAAATAGCGGGTCACGTTTTACAACAGTTTGCAAAACAAATGCCCCAGATATGGGGTGGATCGGCTGATTTAGTTGCTTCCACGCAAGCCGAGATAGTTGGTTCTGGTTTATTTTCACCTGATAATCGCACGGAACGTAACATTGCTTTTGGTGTCCGAGAATTTGGTATGGGCAGTATTATGAATGGTATTGCACTACACGGTGACACAAAAATATTTGGAGCAACATTCTTAGCTTTTTCGGATTATATGAAAGCAGCTATTCGTTTAAGTGCTTTACAGAAGTTACCAGTGATTTACGTTTTTACGCATGATAGTCTTACCGTAGGTGAGGATGGCCCGACACACCAACCAATAGAACAGTTAATGGGGTTGCGATTAATACCAGGCGTTGATGTCTTGCGGCCTGGTACAGCAGAAGAAATTGCTTCCGCCTGGCAATTTGCTCTATCATCGAAAAAGCGACCAACAGTATTGATTCTGAGTCGCGGTGTGATTGGCACACAAGGCGATAAATTATCGGGACAATTAGCCATTCAACATGGAGCGACACAAATAGTGGCACATGAAAGTCCTGTGGTCAATATCATCGCTTCTGGGTCTGAAGTACAATTAGCTTTGGCAGTTAGTCAACAACTACAGCAAACTAATCGTGTCATTTCTATGCCTAATATGACTCGCTTTTTAGCTCAAAGTTCAGATAGTAAAGCAGAAATCATACCCAAAGATGGTGCGAAAAATGTGATAATAGAGGCAGGCACAACGCTGGGATGGCAAGCCGTAGCAGGTGATAATGGTCTAGTCATCGGTATTGATGAGTTTGGCTTAAGTGCCAAGCCACAGACACTATTAGATACTTTCGGCATGACCACCAGTTGTATTGTTGCTAAAATTAATCAACATTTGGAGAAATAACGCATGACTTTATATGGCTTAATTGCTCACCCAGCAGCACACTCGTTATCACCTATCATGCAGAATGAGATGATGATAGCACGACAAATTAACGGTCATTATCATAGTTTTGATATTATACCCAGCGATTTAGAATCAGCAGTTTTGGGTTTGCGTGCCTTGCATGTGGGTGGCTTTAACGTATCGACGCCATTTAAATCAGCTATTGTACCATTTTTAGATGAATTGACGCCTTTAGCGCAACGATTACAGGCTGTTAACACAGTTAAAAACATTAATGGCCGTTTGGTAGGTACATCAACAGACGGTGATGGTTTTTGGCAAAGTATTAATCCGCATCAACCACATGAACATGTTGTCATACTTGGTAACGGTGGGGCTGCTAAATCGGTTATTGCTACAGCACATCATTATGGTGTACGTCATTTAGCAGTTTTTAATCGTTCACACACTGATTGGTCGCAACGAGAGACACAAGTTGCTTACCTAAGCCAAGGTATTGGTCAGTTATCAGATTTAGCTGACAATCAGGCGTTGACTGACGCGTTAGTCAATGCCGACATGCTAATCAATGCCACAACCGTTGGGATGAATGATGCCAGAACACTACTTACAGACTATCAAATTAGTCTATTACCACAACATGCATTGGTTGTGGATATGATTTATCGCAATCAGCAAACTGGTCTGCTTAAGACCGCACAAAAACAACAACTTTTAATACAAAATGGCCTGTCGATGTTAATTAACCAAGGCGCACTAAGCTTCGAATTTTGGTTTAATCAACCGGCAGACCGTCAATTAATGGCAAATGCAGTAAGAGGAAAAGATAATGATATTAGTAACTAAAGACAATGATACAGCTCATAGAATCGCACAGAAACTTGACACAAATAATCCCATCAAACCTGTTTTTGTACATCATAATCGGGTGGCGTTGGCTGGTGTTAAGATTTTACCTGAAGCAACGTTAGACGATTTAAAAAATGATATTTTAGAAGTGATTACCAATCACCATACAGCTATCGCATCATCACGAGATTTTCATCCAGAAGACACCATCATTAAAACGAAGCACAGTATGATTGGTGGTAAACATTTTGTATTCATGGCAGGACCAGATGCCATTGAAAGTGCAGCACACGTGCTTGAGATGGGAAGAGCTGTGAAAGCAGCCGGTGCAACTGTTTTACGTGGTGGTGCTTTTAAGCCAAGAACGTCGCCTTATTCATTCCAGGGGAATGGTGAAGCGGGCTTAAAGGCTCATCGTGCGGCAGCTGATGCTTTAGGAATGGATATGGTAACAGAAATACTAGATACCAAAGATGTCGATTTAGTTGCCGAATACACAGATATTTTTCAAGTTGGCACACGTAATATGCAAAACTTTGCTTTACTAAAAGCACTTGGACAAAAACGCAAACCAGTGGTCTTAAAACGAGGCATGTCAGCAACAATAGACGACCTATTAAATGCTGCTGAATACATTGTAGCTGGTGGTAATAATCAAATTATTTTAATGGAGCGCGGTATTCGTACTTATGACAACAAGTACACTAGAAATACTATCGACGTGTCAGCCATACCAGTGCTGCAAAGTTTAACTCATTTTCCAGTTATTGCTGATGCATCACATGCTGCTGGCGTTGCAAAGTTTGTCACACCACTAGCATTGGCCGCTGTGGCTGCTGGTGCGCAAGGACTCATGACAGAAATACACGATGATCCAGTGCATGCATTCGTTGATGGCGCACAGGCGTTAACACCTGATCAATTTGCCAAACTGAGTCAGAAAGTTAATGGCATTCGTGCGGTGATAGAAGAATAAAAGACAAAAAACGAAGGGAATTTTGACGCATGACAGTCATCACAGTGTCCTTAGAAAAAAAACAGTATCAAGTGAAAATAGACCGCCGTCTACATCAAGAAATTGGGCAAGCAGTTAGCCTTGTCTGGACACCAAGACGAATAGCGTTACTGACAGATAGTCATGTTGGGCCACTTTATTTAACAGCGGTGCAACAACAACTTGAGATGTCTGGATTTGAGGTTTTACCATTACAAGTACCAGCTGGGGAAAGTTCTAAATCCTTGAAGACAGTAGGTGAATTGATTGGCAAGATGGCCGAAAAAGGTTTTACGCGTGATGACGGTTTAATTGCCTTAGGTGGTGGTGTCATTGGTGACTTAGGTGGTGTTGTGGCATCGCTTTACATGCGCGGTATTGCTTTGATACAAATTGCGACATCACTTACTGCACAGGTCGATTCATCTGTCGGCGGCAAAACGGCTATTAATTTGTCGCACACGAAAAATATTGCAGGTACTTTTTATCAACCTGATTTAGTCCTTGTCGATCCGACCTACCTTGATACACTAGCAGATCGCGATTTGGTTGAAGGTTATGCAGAAGTTGTCAAGACATCGGTGTTAGCCGGTGGTAGTTTCTTTGATTTAACAGGCCGTATTTATGGTGTGACTGACATACGTGACAATGCGGAAAAATTATCGACCCGTGCGGTTGCATATAAAGCACAAGTGGTAATGGCTGATGAAAAAGAAGCAGGACAAAGGCAATTTTTGAACTTTGGTCATACTATTGGTCATGCCATTGAATTATTGGCTCATGGTGAATTACGCCATGGTGAAGCTGTTGCTATTGGTATGATTGCTATGTCATCACGTATGACACGTGACGGTCTGACACCGGCTTCATTAACCGCGGCTTTGCGTGCCAGACTTGAAACAGTTGATTTACCAACAACATCTGATTTGATTGGCACGCCAGCTTTTTTCAAACACATGGTTAACGATAAAAAAAATCGCGGTGGGCGATTAAATTTAGTTGTACTTAAAGATATAGGTCAGCCGATGATTGTGCAAAAAGCGATTGTCGACATGCCAGATTTTATTAATGAAAATGAAGGGAATAACAGATAGCAATATTTATTTGTTAGATAAAACATCATGAGATATACAACTGCTGGTGAAAGCCACGGACCAGAAGAAATTGCGGTTATTGAAGGTATTCCTGCCGGATTACACATCACACAGGAAGATGTTAATGCGCAATTGGCTAGACGACAAAAAGGATATGGCCGAGGAGAACGACAAAAAATCGAAACGGATACAGTCACTTTTCTGACTGGCATACGTCATCAAAAGACTTTAGGTTCGCCAATTACCCTAAATGTACATAATGATGACCACAATAATTGGTCAAAGATTATGGCACCAAACGAGCCACAAACACCAGAGAATAGTCTTCGTAAGGTCTTACGGCCCCGTCCAGGTCACGCTGATTTAGTTGGTGGGATTAAATATCGTCACCATGATGATTTGCGTAATGTTTTAGAAAGATCATCTGCACGTGAAACAACAATGCGAGTAGCAGTTGGTGCTGTGGCTAAAAAATTATTAGCCGAAATTGGTGTTGATGTACATGGCTTCGTTGTTAATGTTGGCCCAGCTAAATCGGATTTATCAACGTTAACACAATATCAAGATTTAGAAGCATTACGTCAGGTGACTGAGAGTTTTGAGACGCGTGCATTAGATGCTGCTGCTGATAAAGCGATTCGAGATGTAATTGATAGCACTAAACGTGATGCCAATACCGTGGGCGGTCAGGTTCAAGTAATGGCAACAGGGGTGCCTGTAGGCTTAGGTTCCTATATTTCAGCTGACGATAAATTAGACGCTAAAATTGCACGGGCTATTGTTGGCATTAATGCTTTTAAAGGGGTGCAATTTGGTGGTGGTTTTGATAATGCAGAAAAGTATGGCGACCAAGTCATGGATGAAATTTTTTGGCGACCTGAGAAGGGATTTTATCGTGGCTCTGATAATTTAGGTGGGTTTGAAGGGGGGATGACCACAGGTGAAGCCATCGTTGTACGAGGTGTTGTTAAGCCCATTCCGACACTCTACCGTCCAATGCAATCTGTTGATATTGATACACATCAAGATCATCGGGCATCAATTGAACGTTCTGATACAACGGCTGTGACTGCTGCGGCTGTTATTGCTGAAGCGATGGTAGCTATTGAGTTGGCCAAAGCGGTTTTAGATAAATTTGATGCCGATAACATCGATCGTATGAAAGAGCAAGTTGCTGCCTACCGTCAAGAGGTCAAAGCATTTTAATAGACAATAATGATATCATTTCAGGAGGAATAGCATGATTAGACTCACGCCTGCCTCAGCACATGGGTTACATGGACATGTCACTGTGCCTGGTGACAAATCAATATCACATCGTGCGTTAATGTTTGGCGCTATTGCCAAAGGGCAAACGGTAATTACTAATTTTTTAGCTTCAGATGATGTGTTACACACGATGACAGTTTTTCGTAATTTAGGTGTGGCTATTCAACAAAATGAAAATAGTGTGCGTATTCAAGGGCAAGGATTTGACGGTTTAACACCACCTAAAAAGCCACTTGACATGGGTAACTCTGGTACATCCACACGGCTGCTCATGGGGTTACTGAGCAAACAAAATTTTGATATGTCAATCATTGGCGATGAATCATTAAGCCAGCGACCAATGACACGTGTGATGAAACCCTTAACAGAGATGGGCGCCAAAATTGATTTAACTGCCAACGGGACTTTACCAGGTGTCATTCAGGCTAATGCAACACTGCGTGGCATCACTTACGATATGCCAGTAGCCTCAGCACAAGTTAAAAGTGCTATTTTATTAGCGGGTATTCAGGCTGAAGGTGAAACGCGTGTGATTGAAAAAATAGCATCACGAGATCATACTGAGCGTATGTTGCGACAATTTGGTGGTCAACTTGAATCTAAAAACGGTGTTATCACGCTAAAAAAACAGCAACAACTTCAAGGGCAACATGTTGACGTACCGGCAGATATCTCCAGTGCAGCCTTTTTCTTAGTGGCTGCCTTAATTACACCAAACTCTGAATTAACCATTAATCGTGTTGGTATTAACCCAACGCGTGATGGTATCTTAAAAATATTAACGCGCATGGGCGCTAGTATTGAAGTGACGCCGATAGACACGCAAGGTGAACCCTTAGCTGATTTGACAGTTAGAACACAAACTTTGCATGGTATTGATATTACGGCTGCTGATATACCCAGTGCAGTAGATGAACTACCAATTATTGCTCTAGCAGCGACACAAGCCGATGGCGATACGATAATTTCTGGCGCAGAAGAGTTACGTGTCAAAGAGACAGATCGTATTGCGACTGTTATCTCAGAGTTAAGTAAGCTTGGAGCCAATATTGAAGAAAAACCCGACGGTATGATTATTCATGGTGGTCAGTCATTGACTGCAGATAATGATGCTGTGCTGCTCGATTCCTGTGGGGATCATCGTATTGCAATGATGAATGCCATCGCTGCACTGATTACAACAGGCGATGTGATATTGACTGGCGAAGATGCGATGAGTGTATCTTATCCTGGCTTTTTAGAAGATTTATCTGAGGTTATGCTATGATTATTGTGATTCAAGGTCTCGGGGAGATGGGGGCGTCATTAGCAAGTGCTTTAAGTCAGCGTGTTGAGAATCACGTGATAGGGATTGATAATCAGCTGTTATCACGCCAATATGCGATGGCAAACAACATTGTAGATGAGACGGCTACTAGTTTAGCTGATGTCGTCAGTCGCGCCGAAGTTATTATTTTAGCCACACCGATTGCTGTCATTAAGCAAACACTAAAACAATTAGCAGTGTTACCACTTAAACCCAATGTTATTATTACAGATACGGGGTCGACTAAGTCAGAAATTATGTCACTGGCTGAAGCGTTTGTCCCTAAAACAGCGACTTTCATTGGTGGCCATGCAATGGCTGGGACACAGAATAGCGGTGTTAGCGCCGCAAATAGTGATTTATATCGTGAAGTACCATATTTTCTAGTGACAAAACATGCGCCAAAAGAGACGGTTATCAAATTACAGAGTATTCTGGCACCGATAGCGGCACGCTTCATTGAAATAGATGCGCAGCAACATGATGAATTGGTGTCATGGATTAGTGATGTGCCACATATTGTCTCATTTGCCTTAATGAATGCAATTATGCAACATTTCCATTCAGTTTCTGATTTTGGTCCCTATGTGGCCGGTGGTTTCAAAGACACAACACGTATTGCAGCAAGTAATCCAGAAGTTTGGCGTGATATATTACTCAGTAATAAAGCTGCTATTTTATCGAGTAATCAGGACTTGATTGATGAATTGCATCGCTTTAATCAAGTTTTACGTCAAAATGACAGTCTTGGTTTAGAAAAGCTCATCACACAAGCGCAACACGCACGACAACAATTATGAGGTAATAATGATGATTAAAGAACCAGAAACACTCATTTTAGTTGGCTTTATGGGAGCAGGAAAAACAACCGTTGGCCAAGAAATTGCCCGTCAACACCACTCACAGTTTGTAGATATTGATTCTGAAATTGAACGTATAGCTAAACAGTCTATTCCTGAACTCTTTCGGTCACGGGGTGAAGCAGGTTTCCGCCAGATTGAATCAGAGGTATTAGCTAGTTTACAAACATTTAAAGGTATCGTAGCAACAGGTGGCGGTGTGGTTGAACGCATGGAAAATTTAGAGATACTGAAGCAATCTGCTGCAACAGTTATTTACTTGCACGGTAATTTAGAGAGTACCATTAATCGACTATTAATAGAAGGCCAGCGGCCGTTATTACAAGAAAAATCAACAGCTGACTTTTTTAATTTATGGCAGTTACGTGATCCTAAATACAAAATGATTGCTAATTTTACAGTTGAAACTGTTGGCAAAACACCGGAAAGAATTGCCGCAGAGATTATTGCGCTATTTAGTACTAATGAAGATGAGTTGGCATTACTGCAATTACGTTCAGAAATAGATGCGTTCGATCGTCAAATTTTTCAGATTATTGAACGGCGGATGCAAGTGGTCACAGCTGTCGCTCACTATAAAGCGCAATTTGGTATGGCAACCATACAGCAGGAAAGAATGCGTAACATGCGTACGTTACTAAAATATGATTTTGAACAATCTGAAGATATTACAGATGAAATGATTGATCAGATAATGACAATTTTGACGTCATCAGCTATTGCAAAGGAAAATAAGCAGTTGAAACGATGAAATTACACACATTAGGCCCTACAGGAACGGATTCACAACGTGCTGCAATGCATTTCATAACGACGCAAAAAATAGTACTGCATGACAGTTTTGAAGAAATTTTTTTACATTTAGACGATTATGTCGGTGATCAATTAATTGTGCCTGTGGCATTTAAATCTAATCGTTTACCCGAACTCAATTGGGCTGATATTAATTATTCAGAATGGCAACGCCTTGCTATAGTGACAACTTTTGCTTTACCATTACTGACACTTAGTTTGGTTGAAAATACAAAGTTTAAGCGAAATGTGGCAATTATCCACGCTGCCACAGAAGGGTTGCTTTTGCGCTACTTACGTGAGCAAGGTTTAGATAATGCTTGGGGGCCTTCTGTCGTTTTTTCACCAAGTAAGCCAGTTGCCTTGGCGGGCTTTATAAATGATCAGAATCGGTTTACAATAGTATCGGAAGAACAGTTTCTAAAATTACCAGAAAGTGAAGACCCTAAGTACCAAGTACGCCAAAGTTTGCAGCCGCAGATGGTATGGGTCGTTTATCAAATTAAATGACGTTAAGAGAATTATTGAAGTTACCAGCTAGCTTAGATGATAAGCCAATTATTGCCGTGCCATTGACATTGGGACCAACTGATAAGTTAACGCCCTTTGCTCGGGCGCTACAAGAAAAAAATCCAGATATTGTTGAATGGCGCGCTGACTATATTGCTGATGAATTTAGTCAAGTCATGGTGTGGCAGCAAGTCAAAGCGGGCGCACAAGCAGAGTTATCACAGAAAAATGTATCGGCAATGACAGAAGCTAAAAAGCTGGCTGAGATGGACCGTGCTCAGGAAGAGTTTAATGCAAACTGGCCAATCATGAACAGTCAAATTATTAAAGAATTGGCTGGGTCCGTCTTTAACACCATTGGTAGTTTTCCAATTATATTGACTTATCGCACAAAGGCGCAAGGTGGACAAGGCGAACTTTCACCGATTGAATACACTACTTTCATGGTTTCAGCATTGCACTCAGGTTACCATTTTGCTGCTGTTGATGTTGAGTATACACTTGCAAGTGAGTTGCGAGATAAAATTATTGCTGCTGCCCATGAAACAAACACACCCGTTATCTTGTCGTATCACGATTTCAATGAAACACGGGCAGTTGATCAGTTGATAACCGATATGAGTCGTACAGGCGCTGATATTATCAAGTTAGCTGTCATGCCAAAAACGTTAGCAGATGTGCAACTATTACTTGATGCAACGCAGGATGCATCAGTCCAACAACCATTAATTACGATAAGCATGGGACTGATTGGCCAGCAGTCACGTGTAGTTGGTTATCGCTATGGCTCAGAAATGACATTTGCCACATTAGATAATCAACAAACAAGCGCACCCGGTCAATTAACAATAGATGAATTATTACAAGCTTGGCAAAAATAAAAAAGACGCGCAAATTCGCACGTCTTTTTTATTTTTCAGCTAACGTTTCTTTTGAGGCAGCTGAACCAGAAATAGCAGGTATCGCAACAAGTGCAATTTCGCCAACAACAATGGCGATAATGGCAACGGTTGTAAATGAATAAGTGCCTGCTGTTAATTGGGAAACGATGTAGCCTAAAATTTCGCCGAAAATAGCTGACCAGACAGCAACTGTAATAAATTTCATGTGTTCCACCTCTTTACAAAACTATCATACGCCTTTTTGTGAAAAGCGCAACCTTTTTAAGAGGTTTTCGTGTATAATTAAAGGGAACAAAGTTTCGTATTAGAATACGGCAAGTAACGGAGGCCTAATGTACGCACCTTTACAAATTTTAAGCGCATATAGCTTATTGAAAAATCCTAATACAATAACGCAAATTATTAGAACTGCGAAAGACCGCCATTATGAGGCTATTGCTTTAACGGACATTAATGTCATGTATGGGGCGGTTGAGTTTTATCAAAAAGCAAAAGACATGGGGATTAAGCCACTCTTTGGTGTCACGCTTCAAGTGAATGGCTTAGTTAATACATCAACGACATTTCCACTGGTACTGATTGCAGAAAACCAAACTGGCTATCAAAATCTGATGTGGTTATCATCCGCCAAAATGACAGCTCAGGACACGACGATGACTTTTGACCTGTTGGTGGAGCATTTGCAAGGTATTCATGTCATTTTACCGCATGATAGTGAGTTATCACAATTAATTGCCTCTGAGTATCAAGAGGTTGATAATTATTGGCATCAGCTATCGAATAAGATTGATGATCAACATTTATATATTGGCATTCATCCGCAACTTGCGCCACAAATACGGGCGCGACTGGCACAGTTTAGTCAAATACATCAAGCGTCATTGGTAGCTTTAGACGATGTTGATTATTTAAACGCTGACGATGCCTTCACAACACAAGTTTTGAAAGCAATTGATGCTAATGTTAAGTTAGATGGTATCAAGGCTTTAGCACAACAATCGGGCTCACATGTTTTAGTAGACTTTGAGCAATTAAGACAAAGCTATCAAGATGATGAGGCGCTTAAGCTAGCTTTTAAAAACAATGAACAGCTTGTTGCACGTAGCCATTTTTCATTAACATTTAAGCAAACAACAGCTTTACCATCATTTCAACTCCCACCTGAAACAGCCAATGCGGCTGAATATCTCAAAAATCTAGCTATGACAGGCTTGAATGCTAAAATGCATATTACAAGCCAGCAACACGCCCAGTATTTAGAGCGTTTACACAACGAATTAGCAATTATTAATAAACTAGGTTTTAATGATTACTTTTTGATTGTGTGGGATATTGTTAATTTTGCCAAACAAAATCACATTCAATTGGGTGCTGGCAGAGGTTCTGCTGCTGGGTCACTTGTAGCGTTTTCATTAGGAATTACCGATATTGATCCTGTTAAATTTGGTCTTTTGTTTGAGCGCTTTTTGAATGCAGAGCGTGTGCAAATGCCGGATATTGACATTGATTGGCCAGATAATCGGCGAGAAGATGTTCTAGCATATCTTCATCAAAAATACGGCCAGCGTAATTTTGCGCAAATTATTACTTTTGGTACACTGGCTGCTAAACAGGCTTTGCGTGATACCGCACGTGTTTTTGGCGTATCACAAACGATGATGAGTCGTATTAGTAATGCCGTACCACAGGGTAAGCAAGGAAGAAGGGTAACAATTGGGGACGCTTTAAAAGACTCTGATGCGTTATCTCGTGTTTTAGATGATATTGATAATGGTGATTTATTGCTGAAAACGGCACAAAAGATAGAAGGTTTACCACGAAATTATTCAACACATGCTGCAGGTGTGGTTTTGAGTGATTCGCCACTTGTGAATACATTGCCCGTACAATCAGGCTCGGAATCGCGATTGTTAACACAATTTGAGAAAAATCCAGTTGAGGCATTAGGACTATTAAAAATTGATATTTTGGGCTTGTCAAACTTAACGATTTTGGCACAGACCTTGTATTATGCAAAACAATATTTACCTGATCGCTTTGATATTGGCCACGTGCCTTTAGATGATAAAGCAACGTTGGCATTATATGCCAAGGGTGATACTAATGGTGTCTTTCAATTTGAATCATCAGGTATTAAGCATGTTTTGAAGCAACTACAACCTGCTACATTTGAACATATTGTTGCCGTAAATGCGCTTTATCGTCCAGGACCAAGTCGTAATATTGAATCTTTTATTAAGCGTCGTCACGGTCAAGAAACTGTTACCGTCTTAGACCCGAGCTTAAAAACTATTTTAGCCCCTACTTTTGGTATTATTGTTTATCAGGAACAGGTTATGTTGGTAGCAGAAAAATATGCCGGATTCACTTTAGGTGAAGCCGATGTCTTGCGTAGTGCTATGTCTAAGAAAAAATTAGCACAAATGGCCGATATGCACGGTAAATTTATTTCCGGGGCGGTTAGTCAAGGCCATGACCAATCACAAGCGGAGCAGATTTTTGCATATATTGATGAATTTGCCAATTATGGTTTTAATCGGTCTCATGCTGTAGCGTATAGCAAATTGTCATTTCAATTGGCGTATATGAAAGTACATTATCCCATTGCTTTTTTTACAGCATTACTTAACGCTAATCTAGGGTCACCTGACAAAATTCGACTTTACGTCACAGAAGCAAAAGCACGTGGCATTGTTGTGAAGGCCCCTAATGTCAACCAATCAGACCGTTTTTGGACTATCAATAAAGATTTTCTACAAATGGGTTTGCACAGCATCAAGGGTGTACGTACAGATTTTGTAGCAGCACTCATTGACGAAAGAAAAAATAATGGTCCGTTTGAGTCGATACAGTCACTCGTTCGCCGTCTCCCAGAAAAATTTCGCAAGCGGGATATTTTAACGCAAATGGTCTATGCTGGTGCACTTGACAGTTTTGGTTATAATCGTGTTGAGTTAGTCACTGCATTAGATGATTTAATTGAGGCTGCCAGTTTCGGTGAGTTAATTTTGAGTGAGACTAAAATCAAGAAAATGGCCGACATAACGCTCACTGAAAAATTAGTGCATGAAAAAGAGACTATCGGCGTTAATTTATCAGGTCATCCATTAGACACTTTTGCCAGTATTATAAAACAAAATGATTTTCAACAAATTGCAGATGTGTCGCTGGCTAAAGAACCAGTGAAAATGATTGTCATGATTGATAGTGTTAGACAAACACGTACAAAAAAAGGTGAAACAATGGCCTTTGTCACTGTCTCAGATACTACTGGAGCAATTAGTCTGACTATTTTTCATCAACTATTTGTCAAAATTAGTGACATGTTGAAGACAGGCAACATGATTCAAATAACTGGTCAATCTGATAGTTATAACGGCAAAATGTCAGTTATTGCACGTCAGATAACGGCACCACCGCAAATACCGACTGCTGAAAGTGGTACCTGGTTTTTGCGGTTTGATGAAGAACACGATAACGAGGCTAACCGACACGCTGTGATAGAGATTTTTAAAAAACATCATGGTGATAATCCTATCATCATTCACTGGCAAAAAAGTGATCAAAATCAGCAAATTGACGCGAAGTTTTGGATGAATAGTGAAACCGCTATCATTCGTGAACTAGCGCCATTACTAGGCTACGACAATATTGTATTCAGAAGAAGTCGTTAAGATTATGGCTTGTATAAATAAATAATAATGTATAAAATAGAGTTTGGGTAGAGTTGCACAAGCAACAACCAAGATAACTAAGGAGCTATTTAACCATGAAAAAGACGAAAATCGTCTCAACACTTGGTCCGTCATCATCTGATGTCGAAACAATCGTTAAGTTGATCGAGGCGGGCGCAAACGTATTCCGTTTCAACTTCTCACACGGAGATCACGAGGAACATTTGGGTCGCATGAACGCAGTTCATGAGGCAGAAAAGATTACTGGTAAGACAGTAGGTATTTTGTTGGACACAAAGGGTGCTGAAATCCGTACAACAAAGCAAGTCGACGGTAAGATTGAATTCCATACAGGTGACACACTTCGTATCTCAATGGATGATAACATTGAGGGTACTAAAGAAAAGATTGCTGTGACTTACGCCGGATTGTTTGATGACGTTAATGTCAATGGACAAGTTTTGTTTGACGATGGTTTGCTTGGTACGACTGTTCTTGAAAAAGATGATGCCAACCGTGAACTTGTTGTTCGCATTGACAACGATGGTATCTTGGGATCACGTAAGGGTGTTAACGCACCAGGTGTATCAATTAACTTACCAGGTATTACAGAAAAAGATGCTGATGATATTCGTTTTGGTTTAGACCACGAAATCAATTATATTGCAGCATCATTTGTTCGTAAGCCAGAAGACGTGTTAGAAATTCGTGAACTTTTGAAAGAAAAGAACATGGAACACGTTCAAATTATTCCTAAGATTGAATCACAAGAAGGTATCGACAACTTAGATGCTATTCTTGAAGTTTCAGACGCCTTGATGGTACCACGTGGTGACATGGGTGTTGAAATTCCTGCTGAAAATGTGCCTTTGGTTCAAAAGGACATGATTCGCAAGATGAACAAGATTGGTTTGCCAGTTATTACAGCAACACAGATGCTTGACTCAATGGAAGAGAACCCACGTCCAACACGTGCCGAAGCTTCCGATGTTGCCAATGCCGTCTTTGATGGTACAGATGCAACAATGTTGTCAGGTGAATCAGCTAATGGTGATTATCCAGTTGAATCTGTTGCCACAATGGCTGCTATTGATGAAAAGGCTGAAACATCATTACGTGAAAATGGTCGTCATGAAGAAATCGTCTTCGATGAATCTGATTCAACTGAAGCTGTTGCTTCAGCTGTCACACGTATTGCACGCAGTGTTAATGCCAAGGCAGTTGTTGTTTCAACAAACTCAGGTTACACTGCCCGCATGGTATCAAAACACCGTCCTGATGTGAATGTTTTGGCCGTAACGTACTCAGAACGCGTACAACGTGGCTTGACTTTGAATTATGGTGTGTTGCCAGTTGTTTATGATGCACCATCAACAATTGATGAAATGATTGCGTTAGCTAAGACAGCTGTTAAGGAACAAGGCTTGGCAGAAAGCGGTGATACAATCGTTATCGCTGCCGGTGTGCCAATGTCACAATCTGGTACAACTAACATGATTACTGTGCAAACAGTATAATGGTTTTAAAGACTACAGAAGTGTAGTCTTTTTTGTGTCATCGTTTTCTGAAATGACATGTCACAAAACCTATCATCTTTCATTTATATAATTGGTCTACCTGATAAAATTATATCAATGAGAAATGGAGGCATGTTCTTTTATGAATACAGGTGATTTGGCTTGGGTATTAATATCAGCGGCATTAGTTTGGTTAATGACACCGGGATTGGCACTGTTTTACGGCGGTCTTGGTGAAAAACGCAATCTATTACATACTATGTTTGTGCCAGTTTTAATTATTGGTATTGCTACTTTGGTTTGGTTTTTTGCAGGTTATTCGCTAGCGTTTGGCGGTAGTGGTGATGTGATTGGTAATTTAAATCATATTTTGATGTTCGACGTTTCCTTTAATCGATCAAGTAGAGGGTTAACAATACCTGATGGTGCTTTTGCATTATTTCAAGGCATGTTTCCAATTATCACAGCTGCTATTATCACTGGCTCAGTCATAGGACGTGTTCGAATTAAAGCAATGATTGTCTTTATGATTTTATGGTTAATTGTTATCTATTCTCCTTTGGCACACATGGTTTGGGGTGGTGGCTTCCTGGCTAAATTAGGAGCAATTGACTTCGCTGGTGGTACTGTTGTGCATATTTCTAGTGGTGTTACAGGTCTTGTCTTAGCGCTAATGATTGGTCATCGGCACCAATCCAAGCATATTCCAGTTCGGCCGTCTTACGTCTTGATTGGTGGTGCCTTACTATGGGTTGGGTGGTTTGGATTCAACTCAGGTTCTGCACTAGCTGCTAATGGAACAGCGGTATTGGCATTGGTCAACACTTGGCTAGCTTCGGCTGCTGCCGTCTTAACGTGGGCATTAGCTGAATACTACTTACACCAACGTGCGACGTTAACCGGCATTACAAGTGGTGGTGTGGCTGGTCTAGTCGCCATTACACCTGCTGCTGGCTTTGTTGCACCATGGGCTGCGGTAATTATGGGACTGATTGCTGGCTTTGTAGGATTCGCTGGCATAACATTTGTTAAAAATAGTTTTGGGTATGACGATACCCTTGATGCCTTTGGGATACATGGTATTGGTGGCGCTGTTGGTGCGTTACTAACAGGTGTTTTTGCAGATAAACAAATTGGTGGCGTGGCCGGCTTAATTAGTGGTGACGCTTCACTACTTTGGAAACAGTTAGTGGCTATTTTATTTACAGTCGTCTTTGCTGCAGTGGGTACTTTTATATTAGCTAAAATTACTGAAATTATTGCTGCACCATTGCGGTTAACTCCTGAAGAAGAGGCTAAGGGCTATGATGTGATTATGCATGATTTAACAGTGGAATAACGGGCATTAGCCCTTTTTTTGTGTTAAAATGAAAAGAAATAAGGTAAAGGGGATTTGCAATTTGTCAGCACAAATACAGCAAATTTTTACATTTGAAAACGCAGAACAACAGACAAAATTGATTGGGGTTAATGACAATTTCCTCCGTTTAATTGAAGAAGGACTATCAGTTCAATTACATGCGCGTGGCGATCAAATGACCATTTCTGGCGATGAATCGCAAGTGCAGTTGGCGCGGGCAGTGTTATCAGAATTAACTAACTTGATTAAACATCAAATCAATCTGTCGCCGACAGATGTCGTTAGTGCCGTAACAATGGCACAAAGAGGGACGCTGGAGTATTTTGGCGATTTATACTCGGAAACATTAATCAGAGATAACAAGGGACGAGCTGTTCGAGTTAAAAACTTTGGCCAACGTCAATATATACAAGCAATCAGAAAGAATGATATAACCTTTGGTATTGGTCCGGCAGGTACGGGAAAAACCTACCTAGCCGTTGTTATGGCAATTTCATCTCTAAAACGTGGTGAAGTTGAACGTATTATTATTACACGACCTGCTGTTGAAGCTGGTGAATCATTGGGATTTTTGCCTGGTGACCTTAAAGAAAAAGTTGACCCATATTTGCGTCCAATATATGATGCTATGAATGCGATTATTGGTGCTGAGCAAACACAGCGTTTGATGGATCGGGGTGTAATTGAAATTGCGCCACTGGCTTATATGCGTGGCCGTACTTTAGATGATGCATTTATCATTTTGGATGAAGCGCAAAATACAACAAATCAGCAAATGAAAATGTTCTTGACCCGATTGGGTTTTGGCTCTAAGATGATCGTTAACGGCGATGTGTCCCAAATTGATTTACCTCGTGGGGCCAAGTCTGGTTTGATTTCAGCACAAAAGATTTTGGCAGATGTGAATCGTATTGCATTTGTACGCTTTAGTAGTGCAGATGTTGTTCGTCATCCTGTTGTTGGTCTAATTGTTAATGCTTATGAGGCAGCAGAAGAGCGACTTGCATTGCTGAAAAAGGAGCATTAAAAATGGACTTAGCTATTATTGATCAAACGCATGATGGTGTTAGCCGTTACCATCATGATTTAGTTGAAAGTGTTTTGAATTTTGCTGGGGAGGCTTTGAAATTACCCGTTAATACTGAAATGTCCGTGACATTTGTTAACAATGATGAAATTCAGCGCTATAATCGAGATTATCGAGGCGTAGATAAACCAACCGATGTTATTAGTTTTGCAATCGAAGAAGGGGAAGATGATTTTGATATAATATCAGATGATGCTTGGACTGAAGATATCGCTAAGAATATCGGAGATATTATTGTTTCGGTAGATATTATTGGCGCGCAAGCCGAATATTTAGGACATAGTTATGAGCGTGAATTAGGCTTTTTGGTAGTCCACGGCTTCCTACATTTGAATGGTTATGATCATATGTTAGGTGACGCTGAAGAAAAAGAGATGTTTGACTTGCAACGGGAAATTCTGGATAATTATGGCCTCAAGAGATAATGAAAAAACGACATTAGAAGGCATGCCTGAATCACAAAAAAAACAGACGACTAGAAATAGTAATTTTTTTAGAGCTTTACGTAATTCTCTCAATGGTATCTGGATGATTTTGGTCCGGGAACGCAATATGCGGATTCATATTTTGTTAGCCTTTTTGATATTGGTCACAGGTTTACATTATGGTTTGTATCGTGCAGATTGGCTCTGGGTGACAATGGCTGTGTTTATTGTAATTTTTAGTGAGTTTTTGAATACAATTATTGAAGCAGTTGTGGACTTAGTTGTTGAAAAAAAATATCATCCACTTGCAAAATTAGCTAAAGACGTCGCTGCCGGTGCCGTCTTAGTGGCCGTTGGTGTTGAAATTATTATTTTGTTATTAATATTTCAACCATATATATGGCGTCAGTTTGGTATTGTTACTAATTTTTCTGATTTGTTACATCATTTTCAGAAGTAATGACATTGCCAACATGCTTGAATGAGAAGATGAATAGGAGAAAGTCGACCATTAGGTCGCAATAAATTTATGGCAGAGAGTACTTTCAAATCAGGATTTGTAGCTATTATTGGACGTCCAAACGTTGGTAAATCAACTTTACTCAATCGTATTGTTGGTGAAAAAATCGCAATTATGTCTGATAAAGCACAAACAACAAGAAACAAGATACAAGGAATTTATACAACAGATAATGCTCAAGTTGTCTTTATTGACACACCAGGTGTTCACAAGCCACAAAATTCTTTGGGTAATTTTATGGTGAAATCAGCTTTTTCTGCCTTACATGAAGCTGATGCCATTTGGTTCGTTGTCGATGCATCAATGCCAAGAGGACGTGGCGATGACTTTATTATTAGTCGATTAAATGAAGTCACTGAAACACCAGTATACTTGCTAATCAATAAGGTTGATCTCATTGCGCGTGAAGAATTATTAGCAATTATCGAAAGCTATCAAGTTGACGCACCGACATGGACTGAAGTATTTCCAATTTCTGCTACTGAAGGTGATAATGTACCGGAACTGTTAGATAATGTAGTGTCTCATTTAGATGAAGGGCCACAGTATTTTGATGCCGACCAGCTAACGGATCATCCAGAAAGATTTGTCATTGGCGAATTAATTCGTGAAAAAGTACTGCAATTGACACGTCAGGAAGTGCCGCATTCAGTAGCAGTAGTTATTGACAAAATTGCCCGTGAAGATGAAGAAAAAATTCATATTCAAGCTTCCATTATTGTTGAACGGCCAACGCAAAAAAATATTATTATTGGGAAGCAAGGGACAATGATTAAAAACATCGGTACACGTGCCCGCAAAGATATTGAGCGACTGATGGGAGACAAAGTCTTTTTAGAAACTTGGGTAAAAGTAGAGCCACGATGGCGTGACAGGCCACAGGCATTACAAACCTTAGGTTATAATGAAGAAAACTATTAACACTATTTTGATATAAACCACATTATTTGTTTATCCTGTGGTTATTGGTTAATAAATAATGACAGTAATTAACGGGATTATCCTTAGTACGCGACAATATAAAGACAACGATCTATTAGTTCGTATTCTCACCGAGACAGGTGGTCTGCGAACTTTTTTGGCGCGTGGTGCTAAAAAACCAAAGTCCGCATTAGGCTCAGCATTACAGCCACATGCAGTGCTTAGCTTTGAAGGTGCTTTTCCGAAAAATAATCAAGGCTTAGGTTATATTAACGATATACAGACAATAAAAATATATCAACGGCTTATTGATGATATTGAAGTCAATGCTTATGCAGCTTTGATTGCTAGTTTAATTGATCAAACATTTGAGGAGGGTGAACAATTAACACGTTGGTACAATCAATTCGTGTTAGGTTTACAGAAGTTGGATGAAGGAATGGATCCGCAGATTATAGCCAATATTTTCGAAATCCAACTCTTAGTCCCATTAGGTGTTGCACCTAATTGGCGTCAAGACCCAATTAGCGGTGAATCGGTTGGTCAGTTTGATTATTCTGAGAAGTATAATGGCATTATTTCGGACAAACATTACGACTTAGATGATCATCGATTAATGTTAGATCAGAAAACTGTCTTTTATTTGAGACAATTTAGTATTATTGATTTGCGGCAAATTAATCAAATCAATATTTCGGAAACGACTAAGCGTGGGTTACAGCGTGTTATTGACCATATTTATGATAATCAAATCGGTTTGAAGCCAAAGGCTAAAACGTTTATCGAACAAATGCATGCTTGGCAAAATACGTTGATTAATTTTAGGCAAAATGGGGAAGGAAAGTCAGAATAATGAAGAAAATATTAGTACTCCACACGGGTGGTACGATTTCAATGCACGAAGATGAAGATGGAGATGTGGAGACAGGTATTGAAAATCCATTGACAGGGGTACAGGTTACGTTACCTGATGTGGATTTGACGGTAGAAAATATTTTTAATCTGCCAAGCGAGCATATTGGGCCGATACATATGTTACAGCTGCAACAACGTATTTTAAAAGCTGAGGGTGCTTTTGATGGTGTCGTTATTACACATGGCACAGATACCCTGGAAGAAACATCGTTTTTCTTAGATAGCACATTGGATGTGTCAATGCCAATTGTTATGACAGGTGCTATGCGTTCATCTAATGAACTAGGCTCTGATGGGCTGTATAATTATCAATCGGCCTTACGCGTTGCAGCTGAACATGAATCTCAGCATCGTGGTGTTTTGGTTGTGATGAATGATGAAATTCATGCGGCACGTTTCGTCACTAAAACGCATACGACTAATGTGGCCACATTTGGCTCACCAATTAGTGGAACTATGGGTTTACTAACTAAAAGGCAAATTATCTATTTTTATGATCTTCCTAAGCGACACATACTGCCCATAGCCCATGTTGATAAAAGAATTCCTGTTCTAAAGGCTTATGCAGGTATGGATGGTCAATTATTGGAATTGCTAGCGGCTTCGAATATTGATGGCATTATTATCGAAGCGTTAGGAGCAGGTAATTTATCCAGAGAAGCTGCGCAAGGCGTGCAATATATACTGTCACGAAACATTCCGGTCGTTGTTGTATCAAGGAGTTTTAATGGCGTTGCTGAGCCAGTTTATGATTATTTAGGTGGTGGTGTGCAGCTTGAAAAAGCAGGCGTCATCTTTGCTACCAGTATTAATGGTCAAAAAGCAAGGTTGAAGTTACTAATTGGGTTAGACAATAGGTTAGATGATTCGGCCTTGCACACTTATTTGCATCAACTTTAAGATAATTAAAGTAAAAAGCATTAACAATCTGATATTTGTTAACGCTTTTTGTTTTATTCAATTTTAAAAATATTATTATAGATCGCCTTTACTGCACTATCTGCAAGGTCTGGTTGAATACCTAACATAATTGAAATTTCACTTGCCCCTTGATTGACCATTTGCAGACTAATGCCATTTTCTTTTAATGGTGTGACAATTTCTGTTAACGCACCAATACGGTTTCGCATACCTTCGCCAACAATCATGATAATGCCATAACTGGGCAACCATTTCAGCGTGTCTGGCTTGATGTCTGCAGCAATATCAGCCAGCATGGCATCGACTTTATCTTGAGAAAGATTTGTTTTGTCAAAAATAATGGTCAAATCATCAATTCCTGACGGCATATGCTCGTAGGAAATGTTATGACGCTTTAAAATTTCTAGAATACGAAGCGTGAAGCCAACTTCCTTGTTTAGTAAGTAACGATGTAAGTATAATGCAGCAAATCGGTTAGAGTTGGCAATACCAGTTACAGGTCGCGTTTCTTGGACTTCAGTTGGTGGCACAATAAATGTTCCGGGTGCATCAGGATCGTTTGTATTTTTAATATTAATACGAATACCACCTTGGATAGCAGGAATAATCGCTTCATCGTGAAATACAGCAAAGCCAGCATAAGATAATTCACGCATTTCATCGTATGTCATCTGGTGAATAGCAGCAGGATGAGTAATAATATTTGGGTTAACAGCATAAATTGCACTAACGTCTGTGAAGTTTTCATATAAATCAGCACTTAAAGCGCGTGCCATAATGGCGCCAGTGATGTCAGAACCACCTCGTGAGAAAGTTGCCATATCACCATTATTTGTATAGCCAAAGAATCCTGGGATAATGAGTCTTTCACTGGTGGAAAGATCTAATTTGGCAATTGTTTCATAAGATTGTGTATTGAAAGTTGCAGAACGTGCATTATCATCAACTAATAGACCAATTTGCTTTGGGTCAATGAAACGGGCGGGTAAGCCCAAGTAAGTAAAAACTTTAGCAATTAACTGCGCATTGAGGTATTCACCATGTGCAGCAAAAGCAGCAAATAAATAATCAAACGAACGATAATGCTTTTTAGCCAAATGATCAATTTGTTGGTCAATATCTGTCAATGATTCCTGTGGTAGACCAAAATGATAAGCAATATCATGATAGCGTTGTTTGATGTCTGAAATAATTGTCTCTGTATTTTGGTCGTTGATTGTGGCCTCAGCATATTTAATGAGCAGGTCAGTAACTTTAATATCATCTGTAAAACGTTTACCCGGCGCAGAGACAACAATTATTTTACGGTTGCTATCCGCATTAACAATATTAAAAACACGCTGTAACTGGTGTCCATCAGCTAGTGATGAACCACCAAACTTTGAAACCTTCATGTGATTATTCTTCTTTCGTAATAGTTAAGCCGGAACGATTTAAATGGCACTGTATAGTCCTTCCAGACGTTGTAAGATGGGTTAAGGCTGGGAGTAAAATTTTGGCCTCATTTTCTGGTGCCATAATGATAACGGTTGGCCCAGCCCCAGATAAATAAGTTCCTAGTACATCATACTGATGTGCAATGTGACGAATTTCTAATAAATGAGGAACTAGATGATGACGTTGTTGTTCATGAAACTGATCTTTTTCAATCAATTGTTTTGCAGTTTGCCAGTCATCATTGGCTAGTGCCGCAATCAGTGTGTTACTAATGGCACTACCAGCAATGCTCTTTTTAAAAGGGAAGTCATCAGGTAAAGCATTTCTGGCTTCAGCCGTTTTTAATTCATAATCTGGAATAAATACCGTAAAGATGATGTTTTCAGGTATGTGGAAACTGCTGTTATAGACCTGATGACCGTCATAATAAGCTGAAATGGCGCCACCAAGCAAAGCAGGCGCCACATTGTCAGGATGTCCCTCTAACATTGTAGCTTGCTTGAGTATTTCTTTTGGGGATAAATTAAGATCGGCAAGTATGTTAGCCATAGTTAAACCAGCTAATAAAGCAGCCGATGAAGAACCAAGGCCTCTAGCCAAGGGGATATCTGACTTCACCACAAGACGATGTGGTTGCATGTTGCTAGTTAATGTTAGCGCTGCTTGCACAATAAAATGGGTGATATCATGTGGTAAATCTGGCTCTTCATGAATGACTTGCCAGGTTGTTGTTGCCTCATGTATTTCAAGGGTGAGAAAAAGATCTAGCGCAAGACCCAACGAATCAAAACCAGGACCAATATTGGCGCTAGTAGCTGGTACTTTAATTTTTATCATGAGAAAATTTTATACTCCGCTGCTAGGTTAATACCATCCGCATTGCGTATTGTCGTTTGAATGACATTAAGTTGTGCATCGCTTGCTGGATGAGTGAGTGCAACTAATCGCGCTGTGCCGTTAGCTGCTGGTGTTTGTTTTAAATCAGAAAAACTAATCTTTGCTGCCGCAAACATGCCCGTTACTGAATACATAGCACCGGGTGTATCATCGACTTCAATTACAATGAATCGTCTTGATAGGCGTTGAGAGGGTTTGGCGATATCTAAGTTTTGATTAAATGAATTGAATGGTCTGCCTGGTGTGTTTAAAGCAATATCCGTGGCAATGTTGGTTAAGTCACTCAGAACAGAGTTGGCGGTTGGTAGTTCACCGGCACCGGGACCATACAACATGATTTCTCCAACAGATTCACCATTAACAAGGACAGCGTTATTCTCATTATGAACTGTTGCCAGAGGATGTGTGAAAGGAACTAAATAGGGTGATACATCAATGCTAATAGCATTAGCATCTTGACCAACACGTTGTGCAACACCTAGCAATTTAACAGCATAACCAAAAGCATTAGCGTCTTCAATATCGGCATCGGTAAGGTGTGTGATGCCATTGATAGTGAGATCGTCCAAAGCTGGCTGAACACCGAAAGCAAAATTAGATAGAATGATCAGTTTATAGGCAGCGTCAAATCCTGCCACGTCATTGGTGGGATCAGCTTCAGCAAAGCCCTTTTTTTGTGCTAACTGTAAAGCATTTGCATATGATAATTTATTGGTTGTCATTTGTGTCAATATAAAATTGCTCGTCCCATTAATAATACCGGCAACACGAGAAATTTCATCAGCTGTAAAACTATTGGCGAGGGTTCTGAGAATTGGAATACCACCGGCAACTGCTGCTTCAAAAAATAAATCCACGCCATTAGCTTCAGCAATAGCAACTAGTTCTTGTCCACGACTGGCGATAAGGTCTTTATTAGCGGTCACAACATGCTTTTTAGCAGTGAGGGAATCTTTAATAATTTTATAAGCCTGATCTAATGTCCCCATGACCTCAACTACAATTTGAATTTCCGGATTGTTTAAAATATCTTTGGCATCATTTGTAATGGGGAAGTTGTTAATAAATCCAGTGCGCTTTTTCTCTAAATTATTAACAACAGCATGCTTAACAAGTAGATGAGTGCCAGTACGTTTCGCTATTTGGTCAGCGTTATCTTGTAGTATTTTTACGACACCACTGCCCACGGTGCCTAATCCAAAAAGCCCAATTCCAATATCCATAGTTAATTCCTTTTCGTGTTATTCTTAATAATACTATCATTTTTCTTCATAATTTTGAAGTTTTTTGTTATAATTTAGTCAATAATGCAAAAGGAACCAAGATAAGATGAACTATATTTCTACGCGTGGTCAAGCACCAGCGGTGACAGCTAGCCAAGCTATAATCAATGGCATAGCACCTGACGGCGGACTATATGTACCAGAAAGTTGGCCAAATATTGAATTGGATTGGACGCAACTGCAAAAACAAACTTATGCTGATATCGCAACATTAATCTTTGACGGTTTCTTTGATGACTTTAGTGTTAATGAAATCGATTGTGTGATAGACAAAGCTTATGGTAAACAGTGGACGACTGAGGACATTGTGTCATATCATCAAGCCGATGATTTGTTTTATATTGAACTATTTCATGGCCCAACATTAGCTTTTAAAGATGTTGCATTACAGGCTTTGCCACATTTGATGACAACGGCTGCCAAAAAGCAAGGTCTTGATGATGGCATTGTCATTTTAACTGCAACTTCTGGTGATACCGGAACAGCTGCTATGAGTGGTTTTGGAGATGTACAACATACTGATATTGTTGTATTTTATCCAGAGGTTGGTGTTAGTGACATTCAAAGACGACAAATGCAAACCGAGCCAGCGCACAATGCTCACGTAACGGCTATTAGTGGTAATTTTGATGATGCGCAGAAAGCTGTTAAATCATTATTGTCAGACCAATCGTTAGCAGCCGATTTAGCCGACAAGCATTTGCGATTCTCTTCGGCAAATTCCATTAATATCGGGCGGTTAGTGCCACAAATTGTTTATTATATTCATGCCTATGCGCAATTAGTTAAACAACATCAAATTGCAAGTGGTGAGGCCATTAATATCGTTGTACCTACCGGTAATTTTGGTAATATGTTGGCGGCTTACTATGCTAGTCAGATTGGCTTGCCTGTTGCACAATTTGTTGTGGCGTCAAATGAAAATAATGTTTTAACAGACTTCTTTAACACTGGCACATATGATCGACAACGCACATTTAAGGTAACCAACGCCCCTGCAATGGACATCTTAGTTTCCAGTAACTTAGAGCGTCTATTATACTTTGCGTCTGGTCGTAATACTGAGGAAGTAAGAGAATATATGAATGCCTTAGATGAACAAGGGCATTACACTTTAAAACCGTCAACACAGGCCAACTTATCACAGTTTAAAGCCGCGAGTGCTTCACAAACAGAAGTTTTGAAGACAATTAAACGTGTGTTTGAAGAGGGAAATTATGTAATTGATCCACACACAGCTGTTGGGCAATATGTTTATAACCAACTTGACATATCTGGGACAACTATCTTAGCTGCTACTGCTAGTCCGTTTAAATTCGCTGATACGGTACTCAATGCGCTAGGTGAAACACCCCTGAATGAATATGATGGCCTAAAGCAACTCGCTGACAAAAGCAATGTTGTCATACCGGAACAAATTCAGTTGCTTTTTCAGCGACCAGTGATTCATACGCAAACTATCGCACCAAATCAAATGACAACAGTTTTAAGGCATCAAATCTTTTAATGACGAACATTTCTAGATAAAAAAACCAATAATTCGTTTTTACACGTATAATTAAAAGTGAAAAAAGTCAAAAAACAAGTTATAATTAAGCTATTAATGAATTTAGGAGAACGTCATGTCATTTAAAGAACTAGACCCTGAGGTATGGAGTGCTATTCAACAAGAGGGTGCCCGTCAAAATCGTACAATCGAGTTAATTGCATCTGAAAATTTCGCGTCAAAGGGTGTTCGTGCAGCCCAAGGATCAGTATTGACGAACAAGTATGCTGAGGGATATCCTTACAAACGTTATTATGGCGGAACGGAATATGTTGATGTTGTCGAGCAATTGGCTATTGATCGTTTGAAGGCACTTTTTGGTGCTGAATATGCCAACGTTCAACCACATTCTGGTTCTCAGGCTAATGCAGCTGCATACATGGCATTTTTGCAGCCAGGCGATAAGATTTTAGGTATGGATCTTGATGCCGGTGGGCATTTAACACATGGTGCCAAGGTATCATTTTCAGGTAAAATGTATCAATCATATACTTACGGTCTAGATGCAGAAAGTGAACAGTTAGATTATGAAGCAATTGCTAAACAAGCTCGTGAAGTACAACCACAAATGATTGTTGCTGGTGCTTCTGCTTATTCACGTATCATTGATTTCAATAAATTCCGTGAAATAGCTGATGAAGTGGGTGCTTATTTGATGGTTGATATGGCGCATATTGCTGGTTTAGTGGCCGCTGGGTTACATCCAAATCCAGTTGGTATTGCTGATGTAGTCACTTCCACAACACATAAAACATTACGTGGACCACGTGGTGGTGTGATTTTGTCGCAAGAAAAATATGCGAAAAAAATTAATTCTGCCATTTTCCCAGGTTCTCAGGGTGGTCCATTAGAGCATGTTATTGCAGGAAAGGCTATTGCATTTGGCGAAGCATTGCAGCCTGAATTTAAAGCGTATGCGGCACAAATTATTAAAAACGCACAAGCTATGGCTGAAGTTTTCACAGCAACCGAAGATATTCGTGTTGTTGCTGGCGGTACAGACAACCATTTGTTTAACTTAGATTTGACAAAAACTGGTTTGAATGGCAAACAGACACAAGAACTCTTAGACAGTGTTTCGATTACAACAAATAAAGAAGCACTTCCCAATGAAACATTGAGTCCATTCATCACTTCAGGTATTCGTATTGGGACACCAGCAATTACGACACGGGGATTCAATGAAGCGGATGCACGCCATGTGGCAGAACTTATTGTGACAGCTATTCATCATTACGATGATGCAAAAGTGCTGAAAGACGTTAAAAAAGAAGCTGAAATTTTAGCTATGACACATTTATTTGAATAATATAATCAGCTGGGTTACCAGCTTTTTTATATTGGAGATTAGTCATGTTAGATAAAAAAAAATTACGAATACAGCAAAAAGAACGCTTAGTTGAATTTGTTGGGGTGCCTAGACAAACCGAAGAGAATAACTTACGCCGTCAATTATTTCATTCATCACAATGGCAACAAGCACAAGTTATTGCTGTCGTATTAAGTACAGCTTTTGAACTAGATACGCAACCTATCATTGAAAAAGCATGGGATGAACATAAAGTGGTGGTGGTACCAAAAATCATGGATCATCAAATGCAATTTATTGCTATTAACGCTGATTCAATGTATACTCGTGCAGCATTTGATATTAAGGAGCCGACAAGTAATCATACTTTTAATGCAGCGGCCATTGATTTGGTTATTGTACCCGGATTAGCATATACTATATCGGGTCAGCGCTTAGGATTTGGCGCGGGGTATTATGATCGCTTTTTAGCTCAGTATACTGGCAATAGTGTGGCATTGGCTTTAAGTGTACAAATGTTAGCAGTATTACCAGTTGAGCAGCATGATCAAAAAGTGGCACATATCATAACAGTATAAAAAGCACATGTAATCTGATAAGATCAGCATGTGCTTTTTTAGCATTTCATTCAACTAGAGGTAAAATATTAACAATTGCGATACGGTCGCTATCGTCATTTTTTAGGCGTTCGATAATTTCGTGATAGCGCTGTTCTGATAACGGCTCTTTTTTATCAAAAGTCAAAATTTTATTATCGATATGATTGCTTGTGCTAGGATATTGTTCAATGCGGTAGATGATGAGTAGTTTTTTATAAGCGAAGGGCTGTACGAGTAAACCTTCTAAATGTGTTTCCACCTTTTCGGTAGTTTGCGTATCAATTGTAGCTTTTAATTTTTGTTTTGCTTTGTTAAAAAGTGGCATTATTTTCTCTCCATGGTTTGTTTGAAATAAGATTGCAGACCTGCAGTTACAGCGTTAGCAATTTCTTTTTGATAGACTGCTGTACGAATATGTTTAAAATCAGAAGGATTATTAATGTACCCTAACTCTAAAAGCGTTGCAGGGCGAGTCACTTGATCTAGGACAACGTACTTAGCGGTATCACTTCCTCGGTTAGGTAGCGGGAGTTGGTTTAACGACTGATGTAATGCTTCAGTGAGTTGCTTACCATTGTTATGATAATAGTATTGGGAAATTCCCGTGGCACTGGTTGCATTGTTTTCATCCCCATCATGATCAAAATGAATAGATATTTGCGCGTCTGCTTGGTACTTTTCTGTTAGGCGTGGAATGTGTAGTAGGGGGATGATAACGTCTGAATCGCGTGTCATGAAAACGCGAGCGCCGGTCTGTTGAAGTTTGTCGCGAATTGCTCTGGCAGTGCTAAGTGTATATGTTTTTTCGAAATGCTTTCCGTCAGCTGAAGATGAGCCATTATCACCTGGCAAGCCATCATACCTTTTATCTGGATCACCACCATGCCCAGGATCAAGGACAATTGTTGCCTCGCTGATAGGGGTGGCAACACGCAATGTTTTCGCTTCAGCGACCCAACTTGCAACCCAACCAATTTTTTCATTGTCTGTACGACGCACTTTGTACCAGCCACGTACTTTCTCCATAATTAGTAAGTTGGTACCCTTTTTTAACGTTGCTGCTGATTGATATTGTATACCAGGACCAGTTCGCAATTGTACGTTCATTGGTCGCGTTGTGATACGGTCTTTGTTAGCAAGCGTGTATATTGATCCAAAAGTGCTTATTAAAACAAAAACCGTAATAATAACACCGATTAAATTGCTTAACAACCATTTTTTTATCATTTCTTACCTACTGAAAATACTTTTTAATGTATAAATATTGTAACATATTACTGTTATATCAACGTGTTCTTTATTTTCAAAAAATGTTACAATGTTTTTATGACATAATAGGGTAAACACTGTTATGAATACATTTAAAGGTTAAAAAGGTAGACACGATGTCAAAAGTCATGGCGGTTAACGCTGGTAGCTCATCATTGAAATTCCAATTGCTAGAAATGCCTGAGGAAACAGTATTGATGCAAGGAATTATCGAACGTATTGGTCAAGATAATGCCGAAATTACAATTAAGTACGGTAAAGATATTGAACCAAAGCGTTTAATTGGTGCCGAAGAAGGTCATATTTCACTAACAAAAAATGGTGGTCAAAAATTTGAACATGAGATGGCAATTAAAAATCACGATCAGGCCATTGATGTCTTACTGCAGAAGTTAACAGATCTTGGTATTGTTAAGGATTTCAGTGAAATTACAGGGGTTGGACATCGTGTTGTTGCCGGTGGTGAGTGGTTTAATCACTCAGTTGTTGTCACAGAAGAAGTCTTGGCAAAAATTGATCGTTTAGCAGACTATGCACCACTTCACAATCCAGCGAATGCGATGGGTATTCGTGCTTTCCAAAAGCTATTGCCAGATGCGCTCTCAGTTGCTGTTTTTGATACATCATTCCATCAAACAATGCCTGAAAAGAACTATCTTTATAGTATTCCTTACGAATATTATGCACGTTATGGCGCACGTAAGTATGGTGCTCATGGTACATCACATCGTTACGTTACAGAACGTGCTGCTGAAATGTTAAACATACCATTAGAACAGTTCAACGCGATTTCTTTCCATTTGGGTGCTGGAGCATCAATTACAGCAATCAAAAATGGTAAATCGTATGACACGTCTATGGGATTCACACCTTTAGCAGGTGTCACAATGGCAACGCGTTCGGGCGATGTTGATCCATCATTGGTTTATTATATTCAAGAACGTGAAGGATTATCTAACGAAGAGATGCTATCTGTTTTGAATAAAAAATCCGGCCTACTGGGTATCTCAACTATTTCAAGTGACATGCGTGATTTAGAAGATGTTCAAGACACAAATACGCATGCCAAGTTAGCATTAGATATGTTTTATGATCGTGTTATTCGTTACGCTGGACAATACTTTGCTGAACTGGGCCGTGTTGATGCGGTTATCTTCACAGCTGGTATCGGTGAAAACGATGCAGTAACACGTGCTAAGGTGTTAGAATCACTTGCTTTTGCTGGTGTGAAGCTCGACGCTGAAGCCAATAACGTTCGTGGTAAAGAAACTATTTTGACAACACAAGACTCATCTGTTGCTGGATTATTGATTCCAACTAACGAAGAGTTGATGATTGCACGTGATGTTGAAGCATTACGTTAACTAAAAAAAGCACGAGTCAATGCGCAGAGACATTTGGCTAGTGCTTTTTTTGTTGGGCATATGAGAATGATTTGCCTAATCAAATAACGCTACCTTAAAGATAGATTTTTTTCATTAGTTTGCTATTATAGCTCAAAAATCAAGTATAATAGAAATATGAAACAATTTAGAGTAGAAAACTTAAAAAGTACATACGGCGAAAAAATTTTATTTGATGACATCTCGTTTTTAATCACCGAGGGTGATCGCGTTGGACTTATCGGCGTCAATGGCTCTGGCAAGACATCATTACTGAATGCTATTTCGGGTGTTCATCTTGCTGACGGTGGCACGATTACCACACAAAACGACTATACCATTGGCTATTTAACTCAAGACCCGAAATTAAACGATGATGCTTTAGTAATGGATGCCATTCTATCGGGAAGTCAACCTATTTTTAAAACAATTCGCGCTTATGAGTATGCTTTACAGCAGTTTAGCGCAAATCCCACGGATCCCAAAATTGCCCAAAAATTTGAAATTGCTCAGAATGAAATGGATACGGAGGATGCGTGGACAACAGAGGCGCATATCAAATCGATTTTAACGCAGCTACATATGCCAGAATTACAACATCGCGTACGCGAACTTTCTGGTGGTCAACGCAAGCGTGTTGGTTTAGCGCAAGTACTAATTGAAGCACCGGATTTATTGATTCTAGACGAGCCAACCAACCATCTTGATTTTGATTCTATCGCTTGGTTGGAAAAATTTTTGAGCGACTATAAAGGTGCAGTTCTGGTGGTGACGCATGATCGTTACTTTTTAGATGCTGTCACAAATCGTATTTTTGAATTATCTTTCGGTCAGTTATACGAATATAAAGGTAACTACCAAGATTACATGACCGGTAAAGCAGAGCGCGTTGCACAAAGTAAACTAGCTGAACATAAGCAACAACAGTTGTATAAGCGCGAATTAGCATGGATGAGAAAATCTGCCAGAGCACGAACAACAAAACAGACAGCCAGAGAAAATGCTTTTGCCGAGTTAGAATCACAAATGGGAAATTTACAGGTCGATGAAGATGTTGCTGTTAACCTTGGGCAACAGCGACTTGGTAAGAAAGTCATTGTCATTGAACATGCTGGCGTGACGTTTGGACAACAAGTTATTTTAAATGACTTTAATCTGCGTGTGTCTTCTGGCGATCGCATTGGCATTACTGGTGCAAATGGTGCAGGAAAATCAACGCTTCTCAATGCTATCGCAGGGAAATTACCCTTAACCAGTGGCACAATAGAACTAGGAGATACCGTTAAGTTAGCCTATTATACTCAAGTCACAGAAGATATTCCTGAGGATAAGCGTGTGATTGCTTATCTTTCTGATGTTGCTAGTGCTGTAACAGACAAAGATGGCAACCAAATTAGTGTATCTGACTTATTAGAGCAGTTTTTATTTCCACCGTTTATGCACGGTACGTTAATTCGTAAGTTATCTGGTGGCGAGAAACGGCGGCTGTATTTGTTGAAACTACTTTTGCAACAGCCAAATGTTTTGTTACTTGATGAACCGACAAACGATTTAGATATTGGCACGTTAACCGTTTTAGAAGATTTTTTGTCCCGTTTTTCTGGTGCTGTCATTACGGTTTCCCACGATCGTTATTTCTTGGATAAGGTAGCAACAAAACTATACATGTTCCAAGGTAATGGTAATATTGAGCAATACAATGGTTTATTTAGTGACTATTTAGATGAGCAATTATTACAGTCACCAGAAACTGATAAAATAGCGCCGAACGCCAAGCCTGTGATAACCAAAGCAACCAAGAAAAAATTGACTTATCAAGAAAAAAAAGAGTGGGCCACGATTGAAGATGAAATTACTGAAATCGAGTCAAGCATTCGAACCATTCCTGATAAAATGGCACAGTTTGGTACTGATTATGTTAAATTGGGTGAATTACAAAAAGAACAAGAGCAACTAGAAAAACAGTTAGATGAAAAAATGACACGCTGGAGTTATTTGAGCGAGATTGTTGAGGGATAGGCAGATGATTAATCAATCATCTGCTTTTTTAGCGTTTTTAGATTGATTTCGTATTATTTGTGGAGGTAATCATGATGAATTTAAGAACACAATTATTAGCACTAACAATGACCGAAGGGATTGGTCTAGTCACCCGCACGCGCTTATTGCATTTTATAATTTCTGGTAATTTACCAACACAGTATCCTTGGTCGTTAGAAACGATTACACGATTAGCTGAACCACAACAATGTATGCGTATTGCGCAATCTTATGATAAAGCGCTGGATAGGGCGTCGACTTTTCAATTACCTTATCTTAGTTATTTTGATGAAGCCTATCCTGAGGCATTACGCGAAATCCACCAGCCACCGTTGATATTGTTTTATGAAGGTAATTTAGATGCACTTAAATTACCAAGTTTATCTGTTGTTGGGACACGGCTAGCTACACCATACGGACTAGAAACGATTCGGCATTTATTACCAACGGTGATTTCCAAGGGTATATCAATTGTGTCAGGTCTAGCGCAAGGGATAGATGTTATGGCACACCAGATAACTTTTGCAGCGTGTGGTGTGCCTATTGGTGTCATTGGTACAGGATTAGATGTGGTATATCCTAATCGACATGCTGCCTTACAAAAACAAATAGCGAATTCAGGCTTATTGATTAGTGAGTATCCAGCCGGTAGCAAACCACTCAGGTCACATTTTCCCGAGCGTAATCGTATTATTGCTGGTTTATCATCTGCAACATTAGTCATTGAGGCTAAAAAACGTTCGGGTAGTCTAATTACAGCTAATTTAGCGTTACAAAATAATCGTGATGTTCTGGCGGTGCCTGGTAGTATTTTTTCAGAGACAGCGCAAGGCACCAACGAACTATTGAGCTTGGGTGCAAAACTCGTCGTTCAGCCGGAAGATATTTTAGAAAGTGTGCAATTACTTAATACAATCTGATATGCTATATACTAAGAAGTAAAAAATAAGGCATATACCAGATGGCAGAATCAGAAAAAAAGAAAACAACCACAACAAAAAAAACTAAAAAAACGACAACAAAAACAAGAAAAAAGAATCTTGTCATTGTGGAAAGTCCTTCGAAGGCAAAAACAATTGAGAAATATCTCGGAAGTACCTACAAAGTAATTGCTAGCCTAGGACACGTGAGAGATTTACCTAAATCAACATTAGGGGTCGATGTCGATAATAACTATGAACCAAAGTATATTAATATTCGTGGCAAAGGCGATATTATTAAAGGTTTGCGTCAAGCAGCTAAGGCAGCCAAAAATGTTTACCTAGCAAGTGACCCGGATCGTGAAGGCGAGGCAATTGCTTGGCATCTGCAGCATATACTACAACTCGACGATACGGCACCAAATCGTGTAGTATTCAACGAGATAACAAAAGATACTGTAAAAAATGCTTTTAAAACCCCACGTTTAATCAATCAAGATTTAGTAGACGCGCAGCAAGCACGTCGCATACTCGATCGGTTAGTGGGATACTCTATTTCGCCAATTCTTTGGAAAACAGTCAAGCGTGGGTTGTCAGCTGGCCGAGTACAATCTGTTGCTCTCGGCCTTATTATTAAACGAGAAAAAGAAATTCAGTCTTTTGAACCGGAAGAGTATTGGACATTAGACGCCGTATTTAAAAAAGGACGCTCAAAAATTCAATCAGTTTTTTATGGTGTGGATGATAAGAAGCAGCAGCTACCAGATAATGATAGTGTTCAAGATGTTTTAAAGCGTCTTAATCGCAATGAGCCCTTTGAAATTGCAAAAGTTGAAGCGAAAGAACGGAAACGTAATCCGCAGCGTCCGTTTACAACTTCTACTTTACAACAGACGGCTAACACTCAGTTGAATTTTAGAACACGAAAAACAATGATGGCAGCACAACAGCTGTATGAAGGCATTAATCTCGGTAGGGGTATTGGACAGACAGGACTCATTACCTACATGCGTACAGACTCAACGAGAATTTCTGAGATGGCACGTCACGCCGCAACACAGTATATACATGAAACTTGGGGAGAAGAATACGCGCAGCATCAACTAGTTAAACAACCTAGTGCTGAAGGCATACAAGATGCCCATGAGGCAGTTCGACCAACAGATGTGACACGAACACCGGATAGTATCAAAGATAAATTAACCCCTGATCAGTTCAAACTATATAGTCTCATTTGGTCGCGATTTGTTGCAAGTCAAATGACCCCAGAAATTTTAGATACAATGGCCGTGACAATTACTCAAAACGGTGTCTTATTCCGAGCAAACGGTTCCAAAACGAAATTCCCGGGGTTTACTAAAGCTTATCCAGCCGCTAAAGAGAAAGATAATACATTACCTCATTTAGAAGAGGGCGATCAAGTTAAAATAGAACAAACCGATCCTGAACAACATTTTACCCAACCGCCTGCACGGTACTCCGAAGCTGCTTTAATTAAAGCTTTGGAAGAAAATGGTGTTGGTAGACCTTCGACTTATGCGCCAACTCTTGAAACGATTCAAAAGCGAAATTATGTACGATTAGACGCACGTAAATTTGTGCCTACTGAACTCGGTGAAATTGTGCAGACAATTGTTGAAGAAAGCTTCCCTGACGTGACCAATACACAGTTTACAGCTAGAATTGAGCATGAGTTAGACGAGGTCGAAGTTGGTGCAAAATATTGGGTTCCGGTCATTGATGAATTTTTCAAACCATTTTCAAAAGAAGTTGAAAAAGCTGAAACAACATTAGAAAAGATTATCATGCATGATGAGTTGGCTGGTATTGATTGTTCAGTTTGTGGAGCGCCTATGCTTGTAAAAATGGGGCGTTATGGCAAGTTCTATGCGTGTGCTCGTTTCCCAGATTGTCGTCACACGGAGACAATTGTTAAAGAAATTGGGCTTTTGTGCCCAAAATGTCACAAAGGACAAATTGTTGAGAGAAAAACCAAAAAACAACGTACTTTTTATGGTTGCTCAAGATACCCTGATTGCGACTTTGTTTCTTGGGAGAAACCAACAGATAAAACTCTACCAGATGGCACAACACCAAAAGAAGATAGTGAAAATCAAACAAAAACTACAGACTAAGATTAAGTTCTCACAATGTCAATACCATGACATTATGAGAACTTTTTTCTCTAACATATGTAGATTAAATAAAAATAACATTTTACTAAAATAGGATTGTTTTTTATGAAAATTAAGAGTAGAATATGATTTAGGTTATGGAAGCGCTTACATTTAAACCGTGAAACTTACATTTTAATTATGGAAAGTGAGAGGAATAAGAATGAACTACCTCATATTGGTAAGTCATGGTCAGTTTTCAGAGGGATTAAGAGATGCTTTGAGCATGTTCATTGGTGATGATATTGAGCAGGTTAGAGCTATTGGATTAAAATCGGGTGAAGATACGACGAACTTTGGCAGTCGATTTAAATCATTACTCAGTGATATAGCGCCTGATGACGGCTTAATTGTTTTGGGTGATATCATAGGGGGCAGCCCATTAACGACAGTAACTGATATACTTAATCAGCAACAGCGTCTATCAGAGACGATAGTCTTGGGGGGGATGAACTTCCCCATGGCTTTGAATGCTGCCATTTTAAAGAACACGATGAGCGGGGACGACTTAGTATCAGCTGTATTGCATGAGGCGACCACAGCAGTGAAACAGTTTGAACTCATTGAAGCAGACGAAGATGAAGACGAAATTTGAAGGGAATTAAGATTATGAGTATTTCATTTGTACGTATTGACGATAGAATTATTCACGGGCAAACTGTTACGCGTTGGGCCAAAGAATACCCCTGTGATGGACTGATTGCAGTCAACGATGCTGCGGCAACTAATCCAGTATTAAAAGATGCTTTCAAAAGTGCATCAGAAAAAAAGACCTTTGTCTGGACTTTAGCTCATTTTAAAGAAAAAGCGCAACAAGTACTTGACTCTGAGAGACAATATTTCTTAATTACCAAAACACCACAAGATATGAAAACTATTCTTGTTGATTATGGGTTTGTGCCTAGCGATATTGAAAAAGTAATTGTCGGGCCTGCTAATGATCGTCCTGAGGCTATTAAATTAGGAAACAACCAATCCATCACACCTGAGGAGGCACAGGCATTTGAAGCAATTCAAGCTAAAGGCTATCAGGTTAAACTGCAACTCTTACCTGATGTTTCGATTGGCTACTGGAATGACTTCAAAAGTAAATTTAATCTGTAATTCAGGTAAATGAGAGGTTGAGAATATGACGATTAGTTGGTTACAAGCAAGTATCTTAGGTATATTTGCCAGTTTGTCATCCATGCCTGGTATGGCTGGGTCGACAATTGGTAATTACACTTTGGGACGACCATTAGTGGGTGGTTTAGTCTGTGGGTTAATCTTAGGCGACTTAAAAATGGGTATTGCTGCAGGTGTCGCCATGCAGTTGGTCTATATTGCCTTGGTTACACCAGGTGGTACAGTGTCGGCTGATGTGCGTGCGGTTTCATATATTGGTATTCCATTAGCAATGGTAGCCATTCACTCACAGGGGTTAGCAGCAACATCAGCAAACGCAGCCGATTTAGCCAAGTCAATGGGTACTTTGGTTGGTACTGTTGGTACAGTCCTTTTCTATGGTACAGCAACAATGAACCTTGTGTGGCAACACATGGGTTGGCGAGCTGTTGAAAGAGGTGAGTTCAGAAAATTGTATGCCGTTGATTGGGGCTATCCTTGGATTTCACATCTTATATTTTCTTTTATCCCAACAGTTTTAATGACACATTTCGGTTCTAGCGCTGTCCAGGCACTAAAAACCGCGTTACCAATGGATGGGATACCAATGAAAACGTTGTTTACCGTTGGTGCTTTACTACCATGTGTGGGTATTGCAATTTTGCTTAAGCAGATAGTTGATGGTCCGGTTGATTTCATTCCGTTCTTTGTTGGATTCACTTTTGCGGCTTCCTTAAAATTGAACTTAGTATCTGTTACAGTGGTATCGTTAATTTTTGCTATGATTTCTTATAAGTTAGATATGGCGATTAATACAAATCGACAAGCCGCGCCAGCTAATACAGGTGGCACAGTTGATGATGAAGAAGATGAGGACATATAAAATGGAGAATACAGGTAAGAAAATTTCTCGTAAGACGTTGAATAAGTCTTTTCATCACTGGTTTTATGGTCATCTGACGGCATTTTCACAAGAGCATATGCAGACTTTTGGTTATTTAACATCAATGCTGCCTATTGTTGAAGAATTATATGATAATAAAGAAGATCAAGAAAAGGCAATGAAGACCTATACAGCCTTTTTCAACACTGAACCACAGTTAGGTTCAATTATTGTGGGGATTACCGCCAGCTTGGAAGAAGCACGAGCAAATGATGGGCATGTTGATGATGCAACGATTAATGGCTTGCGCGCTGGTTTGATGGGTCCGATTGCTGGTATTGGTGATTCGCTAGTTGTTGGCACGCTAATTCCAGTTATTCTAGGTATTGCTTTAGGTATGTCAGATGGTGGTTCACCACTTGGTGCTATTTTCTATATTATTGTATGGAATTTGCTTGGTTACTTTGGTATGCGTTTTGCCTACTTTAAAGGTTATGAATTAGGCGATAAAGCGGTTGGTATTTTAGTTGGCGCCCAGGGAAAAGCGATTCGTAAGGCCATCGCCACTGTTGGTGGTATGGTTGTCGGCGGTGTTGCTGCAACCTGGGTGACTGTAAAAACATCATTTACTTTGCGAAATGGTTCAGGAAAAGCATACTTGGTGCTACAGGATAAGCTTGATTCAGTTTATCCAGGATTATTAACAGCCGCTTTTATTGTTTTATGCTGGTGGCTTATGGCAAAAAAGAATATTTCGCCTATCAAAGTCATGTTAATTTTGGTTGTAGTAGCGTTGATTGGTGTACTAACTGGCTTCTTTAACCCAGGACTCAAGTATTAAAGGAAGGGAGATAACCAATGGTTCATAATTTACAAGCTATCGACAAAGGATATAAAAATGAAATTATCTTTCAACGGCAGATGATTCGTAATTTGCAACGTTGGCAGTCTTTTCTATCCATGCTTGTGGGTGTTGGTATTGTATTAACCTATCTATTTAGGCAACATCATTTATGGTTGTTCGTTGCAGGTATTACATGTGCAACTGTTGGTTTACTTCTGATTCTTGCAGTTGGGTATGCTATATATCATGGCAAAAAAAATCTTGACAAGGTCATTGACCAGTATGCCAAGATAAATCAAGTAGTCAGTAAATAACTTGAAATTGTTTGACATCTTGTTTTTACGGCCAGCACCAGTTTATATTGGTGTTGGCTGTTGAGCAAGATGTTTTTTATCGGTAATCAAGTAAGGTTTTGCCATTCTTTTTTTAGAATGGCATATTGTTGTGTGTTCTCGTATTTATCGGTACCATCAGGGTTTTTTACAAAAGAGATAAACTCGATAAATGTGCCTTCCTGTCGCATACCAAGGCGTTTGCAAAGATTCTGAGAAGGGATATTATCTTCTTCAACGTAAGCATATATTCGTCGTGCGCTTTTGTCATTAAAGAGATAATTTAGTAAAGCATCTGCTGCCTCTGTTGCATAACCTTGACCACTATATGTCGGGTTAAAATGCCAGCCAACACTATAAGTATCTTGGCCCTCATCATCTTCTTGATGAGCAAATAGGTGGCCAATCAAGTGATTATTATCCTTCGTGGCAACAGCAAATTGCAGTTCATCTTTCATTCGTACTTTGATGTCAGCTTGTGCTTCGGCGAGTGTATGGATACGTTCATCAGCAAAACAATTGACGCTGGGTTGGGACATATAAGCTAATAGGTCTGGTGCATCTTTATCCGAAAAAGGTCTAATGATTAAACGCTCAGTTTGAATGTTTGACATATTTAACTCCTATTGTTAATTAGTTGTGATACTTTAATCAAAACATAGCGTGAAAGATTTTGTCAATTAATATGCTGTATAAGTTAAACCTACTGAGTTGTTTATTGTTTTGATAGTTGCTATATATTAGAAATAGCAGTGAGCGTGATGTTTTAATCGAGCATGAATTTATTTCAACTCAAACGGAAATAGTCTCCCGACATGCATGTAGATTATTCTGTAATATAATCTTCAGATAACAAGGAGGCAATACATCATGGCAATTTTAAATGCATCAAAACGTCATCAACCAAATACTGGTCTCAAAATGACTGATTTATTTGCGCAAGCCAATCAAGCAAACAATATTTCATTTGGCATGGGGCTGCCAGACGAAACTGTTTTTCCTAGTGCAGCTTTACAAAAAGCTTTTACGCAAGCAATTGCGCAAGAAGGAGCAGATATATTTCAGTACCATAGCACGCAAGGCCCGGCATCGTTACGCCAAAAAATTGCGGCAATGACAAAAACATACTTTGGTTTGACTGCCAGTGCCGAGCAGGTGATATTGACTCAAGGCGGGCAACAAGCGATTGACATGGTTGGCAGAGCTTTTCTTGATAAAAATGATCATATTGTTGTTGAAGGGCCGACATACATGGGGGCTTTAGAAGCGTTTGATAGTTATGAGCCGACTTATCATGAGGTGCCAGTTAATGACGATGGGATGGACATTGCGCATCTTAAACAAATTTTGAGACAATTTCCGGATATCAAGTTTGTGTATACGGTACCAGATTTTCAAAATCCAACCGGTGTAACGATGAGCTTAGCGAAAAGAAAAGCTTTGCTAGCATTGGCTGAAGAATATGACTTTTATATCATTGAAGATAGTCCTTACCGCTATTTAAGATACACAGGTGATATGGTGCCATCAATTGCATCACTAGATACCAGTGGAAAAGTTATTTTAATTTCTAGTTTCTCAAAAATTTTATCACCAGCACTGCGTACAGGCTGGTTGATTGCTAATAAACAGTTAATCGCATTATTTTTAGATATCAAATCAGCTTTAGATGTTCAGCCATCTCAAATTAGTTTATTAGCGATTGATCAATTTTTAGCTGAAAACAATATTGATGAGCATATACGAGCAGTTAATGCGGTTTATAAAGATAAATGTGCAACAATGGTGCATTATCTTGAGACCTATTTACCAGCTCATGTGCAATTTACTAAACCTGAAGGGGGGTTCTTTCTTTGGCTTAGCTTACCTGAAGCACAAGATGCAGGTAAACTATTGCTGGGACCAGTTTTACAAGAAGCCAACGTTGTTTACGTACCATCCGAAATACAATATGCTTCACGTCAAATTAAAAATCAATTAAGATTAAATTTCACGTATCCATCGCATGAGGACATTAAAGATGGCATTATGCGCTTAGCACAGGTATTAAAAAGCATCTGATAATAAAAACACACACTAATGCTGTTAGTGTGTTTTTATTATCAAGCGACATTAAGATAAGTTTTTATAGCTTGAACGAGTGCATCAACGGCTGGTGGAATTAGCGAATTTTTGCTCTGCACAAGAGATATTGTACGGTAAAAAGGCTCATCGAATGGAAAGACGCTGACATCTCCACTCAATTTTTGTAAGGCTAAATCTGGTAAAATACCAAAACCCAGACCGGCTTCGACCATTGAAACAATGGATTGATCGTCAATTGAAAAGTTAATTGTGTTAGGTTGGACGTCGTAATAATCTAGCGTTTCTTTTGTATCGCGGTCATAGTCAGCTTTCTGAAGGATGAAATGTAAGCCCTGTAAGTCAGCTTGTGTGATTGTTTGCCCGTTAAGTGGTTTAAAGTTAGAAGGTGTGACACACTTTATTTCATCTTTTATTAATTCTGTTACCTTAACATTATTTGTTACGGGTAGGAGTGTAAAGCCTATATCTAACTCTTCATACTCAACAAGTTGGCTGATTTCAGAAAAATTACCCTGTGTTAGAGAAATATCAATATTAGGAAAATGGCCAGAATAGTTTCTGAGTATATCGGGGAGCCAATTGATACAAACACTACTAAAAGCGCCAATTTTAATGATGCCAGATTCGAGTCCCTGGATTGACTGGACGGCTTTTTCTAATTCTTTTTCTTCGGCAAGAATTTTCCGTAGTATAGGGTAAAGTTTTTGGCCATTTGAGGTTAATACCACATCTGAGCGATTACGAATAAAGATAGGAAAACCGTATTTTTTCTCGATTTGGTTGATTGCGTGACTAACAGCACTAGCAGTCACGTTTAAATGTTCAGATGCACGTTGAAAGGATTTTTCCTCGACAATTGACACGATAGTTTCATAAACAAAAGTATTCATTGTAAACCGCCTCCTAGCGTGTAAAAAATATATGCTATCGTTATTTTTTAATGAAAATGAGTAATTTAATTATAATATAGTTGATGGTGGTTAGGGTATAAATTAATCATCACAATTTATCTTGTGATGGGTTACAACAAATTGTAGATAAATTAAACGACTTGGCGTATACTCGAGTGCGTTAGTAATTTGACAAACTAATCGAGTATGAGTGGGAGCAAACATGAAAAATATTGTCATTACTGGCGGTTCATCAGGGGTTGGATTTGCCATTGCAAAAGATTTGTCGCGTGACAATAAGGTAATTATTATTGGCAGAGATGAGACCAAATTAGTATCATCAGTCGCACATTTAGGGCCAAATGTCAGCAGTATATCAGCTGATTTGTCTAAGCGCGTAGGTATCGACAAGGCGGTTGAAAAGATAAATGCCACTTTTTCAAGCGTTGATGTGTTGATTCACAGTGCTGGTATAATGCCACAAACTGCTGATGAAAATATTAAAAATAATTTGTTATCACACTATGAACTTACCGTAGGCTTGAATGAGAGATTAAATAATGCCCGTGTGTTAATCGTCAGTGGCAATCCCAAAGCAATCAGTCTCGCACCAATATGCGAACTGCAAACAAATCAGTTAGCAAGGGCGGCTTGGGTTGTAACACATAAAACGTTGTTAATGGTGCTGTTAGCGGATAGACTTGCGCATCAAAATACAACGGTTAATTCTTTTTTTCCTGGTGATGTTCGCAGTCAATTGATGCCATACACAAAAAATTTAGCAAAAAATGATGTGCCGTTTGCTCGCAATCTTGCGCTTTCTTCAGATTTTGATGGTGTCACAGGATATTTTTTTGATGATGTTGGGCACAATGTTGTGCTGAAGCCAACGAAATACCACTTATCAGTTGCTGTGAAAGTGCTGAAATCATATATTCAATCGATTTAGCATAATCACCAAATTTTTGAAAACATGACTGTTTTTTGGGGGAGTCTTTTGAAGAAATACATACAATCCTACCTGGGATTACATCTTATCTTTTTAATTATCGCTATGATATTATTTTTGCCGTTGCTGTTAAATGGCGAGCTAGTAACTTGGCGTGATAGTCAATTTCACATTGCCCAATTTCATGAGTTAATCATGGCACAGCAAAATGGCCATTTTTTCCCAGACATCATTAGATACTCAGGGACAAATAGTTGGGGTTATGGTTTAAAATTTTTTTATCCGACGTATTTGTTTTATCCTCTAATATTTTTATGGCGTCTAACAAAATTACCAGTGACCTCAATTTTGATTTTTGATATTATCGTAGTTTATTTTGCATTATGGTCTAATTTTGCGATTGTTTATAAAATAACCTCTAAAATAAAACTAGCATTCACATTTGCTTTGACATATGTGTTGACGGCTGCCATTGGTAACGCCATTTTAGATAATGTGGCTGTTGTTAGAATTGCGTATATGACGCAATATGCATCAAATATAGTGATTCTACTAGCACCGGTTGTTGTCCTAAGCTTCTATAACATTATTTTCCTTCATGATAATCGCACCTGGTTACGTGCAGCAATTTATAGTAGCTTTGCCGTGATGTTATCAATTCCAACAACATTGGGCATTGTCTTAACTGTTTTATGTATGGTCGTTGTGGCTTACTTCAAGAGGCAATTGTCCATTAATGACATGAATCAGTTATTACGATCAGTGTTGCTCACGTTAGGCCTGTCTGCTGCCTTTGTTTTTCCGTTTATCGAGCAAAGATTGGCTAATAATTGGGCGAATTTACCGAATAACCCTGATTTGTTTGGTGCGAACTTTAGTACCGTGTTGATGAGAATATTCAACCTATCTGATGTCTTGTCGCTCCTAATTATAGGTCTTACTGCGCTACTTATTTTCTACAAAAAATTTAATTATGTTTATAAAATATTGGGCTTATCTTATATCGTAGCCTTACTATTCCTGTATTCTAATCTATTTCCTTGGTATCTATTTAACCGTGAGCTGAGTGGCGCTCTTCAGATGACGTATCGTTGGCATTTTATGCCAGCGATTTTAGGTAGTCTATTTGTTGCTTTTGCTGTAACAGACTTAATGAAAATCAAGCAAAAAATGCTGCCAATTGTGTCAGTCATGTTAATATACCTGTCATTTAATGGCATGATGCTTAATACGGTTGCCAAAAATTGCCATGTTGATGGTTTTAATAATGCAACGAACCATATTGTTGCACCTAACAAGGATAATCTTAAAACCGATTCATTGTTTGGCGTGACTAATGATAATATTCAAGTGATGTTAGATAGACCATCTCTCGTCTTGGATGATTATCGTGCGCAAGGTCAAGAGCGTAACGCTAAAAGAATTTATTCAGATTCTCTTGTTCAGTTTGATAAGCAAATATTACCTAATCGAACAATGGTCAAAGGCCAAGATTTTTATATTATTGGTGTACCGCGCAATACTAGAAGTGTTCAAACACCGATTACTTATCTTAAAGGATTTGCTGCTTTTGATACGCAAGGTAAACGACTAAAGGCATACAAAAATAAGGGTGGCTTTTTATCTGTTAATCCAAATGGCGCAAAAACAATTCGTCTGACATATCATAAAACCTTAGTACATCAAATTAGTCTGATTATATTTATTATTACATGGCTTGCACTTGGCGGCTATTGGTTGATTTACTTTATTAAAGGCATGTTTTATACAAGTAGATTGAAACATTAATTATGACCATAATGTAACGTGCTAAGTTTGTACTTCGTATGATTTAAAAAGGGATTGCGATGATTATCAAGCACAATTCCATGTTGAGTACAGGTTGTACATCATATTATGAAGTAGAATATTACAATTATTAAGGCCTAAAAGCCTTGATATAACAGTATTCTTCTACTTTTCATAATATGGTGTTTTTTTGTGAGTTTAAGTTACACCTAGCAAATTGTTGTGAGAACGTTTTAGAATTGTAACACAAAAATACGTTATGGGAGAAATTTATGAGTGTAGGTGAATTCATACGCAACAGAAGAGAAGAACTCGGCTTATCACTTCGCCAATTATCAAAACTAACTAACTTGTCAGAAAATAGACTTTTTCGCATCGAGCATGATAGGACAAAAATCTATGCATTCGAAGCAAATCGTTTATCTCAAGGATTATACCTATCCGTCAGTGACATCATGGTTACTGTTGAGAAGAGTGACAAAGAAGAAATTAGTTTTGCGGACAAACTGCTGTACCAGCGCTTAAAGGAAAGAATTGGAGAACACGATGGATCGAATTAGTCAGAAACAGGTAGAGAATAGTGAACGCTTTTATCGTGTACCGAAAGCTTTGTTTGAAAATGAGCAGTATAGCAAAATGATGCCAGAGTCAAAATTAGCTTATGCTATTTTGAAAGACCGTTTCGAACTATCTTTAAAGAATGGTTGGATAGATGACGTGGGTGATGTCTATCTAATTTACAAAAATGGTGATCTGCAACGGATGTTGAATGTTGGTGAAAAGAAAGTGATTGCCATCAAAAAAGAACTCAATGCTTTCGGGTTACTTGAGGAGGAGCGCCAGGGACTAAACCGTCCAAATTTACTATACATAGGCAACTTAAATGTCGAAAAAGAAGTTATCCACAGGCCTGATGCCCTGGGGGACAAGGAACTGTCAAAACGACAGTACCGGAACTGTCAAAACGGCAGTACCAGAACTGTCAAAACGACAGTCAAGTGATACTGAGTATAGTGATACTGATTTGAATGAAACTAAAACTAATTCTTTGGATGATGATGATGATTATATTGGTGGGGCCGAGAATCAAAACCAATTGTCAAAGCCTGCCGACGCCTTACTCGCGACTGGTAATCTATTAGCGCAATATCCACAGCTAAGAAACCTGATGCACAACCTAATTCCTGACTTATTGGTTACCGATGCTGTACAAGCTGGTATCGTGGTCAAATCATTGGCTGATTCGTTAGAGTTTTTAAAAGATGAATTACGTAGTGGCAACACTATTTTGCAAAACCAAATACGCATTCACGGCGAGATAAGACTCACCAGTCTCCTGGAAGAAAATGCCAAAAAACAATTAGTTTACATGAATGAAAATCTAATTGATCATCAACAATTCGGTCGATACTTTTCTAAAGGATTAGCTGCTCGTATACGAACAGCCGTGACGACTAACAAATACGCCATGGGGTATTAAATAGCTTTTATAAGGGGGAGCGCATGTTACATAAATACAACGTCTTTTTAGCAGTAGATTATTTTAACGCAAAGATATTATTTACTGCGCAGTCATCAGGAGAACTCACACAAAAAATTCTAAAAGCCATCGAAAATGGGGCATTAAAAGATGATGGGGCGGTCAGAATGTACCGCACATCGCAGACGTCTTATCAGGCCATTCAAAAATTAATGACGGCCTACAATTTACCATTTCACGAAGCGGCTAAGCCAAAGGAGGTTCAGGATGAAGACCAACCAAATGTCCTTGTTTGATGTGCAAGTATTAAACAGGCTATCACAGGATCAAGAGGTTGTGATTTTAGTCCAACCACTGAAAAATGAATGCCTGTCTTCTGAAAGAATCAGGGCTTTAATCATGAAGCATGATCAGCGCAGAACAGTTCGAAATTACGTTTTTGAAGATTGCTTCGGACAGCAATATGTTGGCTGCCGTTCTTTACCACAGGATGTACCGAAGTCCACAAATAGCTATTTGCGGTTGTTTGATACACACCAAACCTTGTCTAAAACATTGAAGTTAAAAATAGCCCCAATTAAACAAGTGATGCAACAAAGAAAGGATGAGTATTATTATGCAAACTAATCACCACGTCGGCCGTCTCAGTCGCAATATTAAGTTTTACCTTAGCGGGGAAAAACAATATCCTGTCGCTTATTTCTCGCTTGCCATTAACGATTTAAAAGACGGTAAGGCAACTTACATCGGCTATGTTGCTTTTGGTAAAACGGCCGAATTAGTTCGTGATCTCTTGACACAAAAAGGACTAGTTGTTGAGGTCGATTTCAACATGAGAAACCATCAATATACAAAACCAGAAACAACAGAAGTAGTTTATGAAATGCAAAACGTTGTCAATTTTTTCAGAATTTATGGGCAACCAAAATTAGCAAAAAATGTTGATACAAATCAACAAAGTTCGAGTTCTGATTTGCCACCAATGCCAAACTTTGACAGTGCCGATTTCAATGAATGGGGAGGTGAATATTGATGATTGCAACAATGAATTTCTTTAAATGGTTTGGTGATAAATTTACTTTTTTGAACCAAAGCTATCAACGTTTTATTACCTGGTTTGTCGAACACCAGCGAAGGAACTTACTCGTGATTTTTGGCATTTTCATGCTTGTGGCTGTCTCAGTGACAATCCTTGTCAGTGTCGTACCACGTCCTTCAAATATTCCAAGTACGCCACTCAATACCCCAATGCCCTTTGGATCAATGAACAAATCTGCTACGTTAGCAAAATCTGCCTTCAATCCAAAAAACGGTGTCTTAGAATTACATTATCGCATCGCAAATGGTGGCGACTCAAAAAATCAATTCGTAGATATTAATAACATTTACTTTACAGCCATTGCCGATACAAAAGGCAGAAAAGTTAAAGGCTATTACATTCCAACTTCGAACAATACTATGGTCGTTAAATTCACCAATTTGAGCCCAAAATTTAACGTAGTTACCGTGACAGCACACGACAAAAATATCAACACAAATAAAATTGATGCACCCAATAGTGCAAGTGCAATCGCTTCAAGTAGTAATGCAACAAAGGCGTCTCAATCTGAAATAAACCAAGGTAAGTTCACGGTCAATCGTGACAAAGTATCGTATTCAAATACGCTGAGAGATGCCTCGCAACGGACTTTAACTATTGAAGAATATCAAGACAAAATAGCCAATCAAAATGAAGTGATTGGTAAGAATAAACAAGCGATTGCATCATATCAAAAAGCGATTGAACAACAGACGGATGCGATTAAAGAATTGGCGAAACAACAAGTCAATACAACTGATAGCTCACTGCAAACAAGCATTGAAAATGCACGGAGTAGTATCACTCAAATTCGTAGTCAAATCTCTGAGGCACGCAACAATATTGGCAACGCAAAGACTAAAGTTGAAACATACGAAGCAACCATTAAGCAGGTTAAAAAAGGACACTCACAGCTACCAAAAACTAAGGAAATTTAATCCACTGTTTTTCAGAAAATAGCCCAAAAGGGTCATTTTTTTGTACGAAAAACATGTACAACAACCGTATTACATATGTACAACAACCGTATTACATATCTTTTTGGTTACCGTCATTTGAATGCCCGCACGGCGGGATTAGGCAGCAATTGCCGGCATTCCCCCTTAACCTGTTACAATCCATCAAATAAAAAAGAGGTCTATATGTCTAAAGTTAGGAAAGAAATTCGTGGTATTGAGAAAAGTGTCATTGATGTTATTGATCATTACGCCGAAAAAACGAATACAACATCCAATCAATTGATTAAAGAAGTGATTACTGATTACGCAAACCGGCTTGAAGAAATGGAATCATCAAATGTTTTACATGCCTACATTGATGACCTCATTGAAGCTAACAATCGCTTAATTCAAACACAAAATGAAAATACTTTGGTCATAGGTGAGTTAGCGAAGAAAATTATTGAACGCTTAGATTTCTATTTGCCAAAAGAATAAAAAGAAGGACTCATGAAAAATTATAAACGTGCAAAGTATTTTAAACGGATTTTGATAATACTTGTCATTTTAATTGGCATCGGTTATTACAATCGTGTCACTATTATGCAGAAAATAGTTTCACTCAGTACTGAATCACCAATCATTAATATTGATAAAAAAACGTACCATGAAACAGAAAACGAGCAACTAGCGAATCAGGAATTTAACGACCAATCCGTTGTATCAGTCAATCAAAATCAACCGACATTCTCAAATGATGAAATGAAACTTTCAGCGTCTGGTTGGCAAAAACTTTCTGGTCTAGATTGGTTAGGTCGACCGCAGGTAGCGAATGCTTTGTTAAATAAAAAGCTGATGCCCCCAGCTCAAAAGGATAAAGCACGTGAACGCTTAACTGTGCAGACACCTGGTTACCATGCCATCAAAACGGGCGCCAATGGTAGTGACTGGTTATATAACCGGAGCCATCTGATTGGGTATCAATTTACAGGTTTGAATAACGAGCCTAAAAATCTCATTACTGGTACTAGACAATTAAACGCTGACAGTCGTCCAAATGCTAAAAGCATGGTGACCTATGAAACAGAAGTAGCTGATTATTTAAGAGAATCTACTAGTCATTATGTGCGCTATCAAGTGACGCCAATATATCGCAATATGGAATTGGTGCCTCGTGGTGTTCACATGATGGCACAGTCACTAAATGATACTGCGATTAACTTCAATGTTTATATTTTCAACGTGCAGGATAGTTGGCAAATTAACTATCAAAACGGTCAGGCAACCAAAGGGGGAAAGTAATGAAAGATGCGATTGAAATCAGAACTGAACACATCAAAAACCTAGCCAAAAGGAAAAATTTTCTCACAAAAAAATATGCCAATCAAATAGCTTCAGACGTCCCCAAAAAAATTCATGATGAACTTCAACTCATTGATACCTTATTGGCTGATTCTGATGTGCCTGAGGAAATTTATCAATCAAGTCCGAAAATGATTACCATACGAAATTCGAGAGACGAAGAGTGGTATTTCCAACAAATGCTTAACTGGTTAAAGCGGCATCCGGATGTTATCAATGGCCAATTTGCCAGAAGTACCATTTACAAATTTGCTTTGCATTTTTTTGTTGAAAATATTGTCCTCAATTCAAAAAACGCTAACTTGACAATTGGCGAACTGGCCTCAAGGTTAAATGATCTCACACAATCCAAAAATGAAGTTAAACTGACAGCACAAAATAAAAATATTGAGGAATCGTTAAGCTTCATGATGTCAATGATCTATCGTCTGATGGACACAGTACCTGAATCAATTGACCCAACAAATAAAGTGCAATACATGCTTAATCCGATGAGTGAAATTGAACTGAAGGCTTTGGGAACTGAAACTGAGTTAGAGGAAGACTCGGAATTAGCAAAATCGTTTGCCGCTTATAAAAATATTCGCTTCCGAGATAAACAACGGATCAAAAAAATAAATCAAGAGAGAGGAATCATTTCAAATGACTAAAACCAAACAGAACAGAAATAAACAGTTAAAGCAGTATCTGAAAAAATTACAAGAGCATGATTGGCACAAACCAGCAACTTATAACAACAAGATAGCAACAAGACCGATTAAAGATTTAGTTGATTACTATAATGCGCAGATGGTGTTGGTATTAAGAAACAATTTTCATCAATCATTGGAGAGTGTCGCCGGTATTTTAGAAATTCCTAAGGTCCAAGTTTTTCGTTTGTCCGAAAGATATGAGCAAGAGTTCGATAGTATTGAAGAAATTCAAGAGGCAATTCAAAATGGCTAAAACAGGAAAACTAGCAGATTTTAAACTAGGTGAAAAAAAAACCGCGATGGTTAATCTGCCAGCACAATTTGTGACAGCCAGTTCAGCTAATGCTAAAGGTCAAAAGTATTCTAACTTAGTTGATTACGCAAATAACAAAGATAAAATTGACGATCAAAATAATGAGTCAATCACTGAATTATTAGATTTAAAAAAACAATTCAATGAAGCTGGTTACGCAACACGTACTTCTGCCACGACAGAACAAGAACCACTTTTTAGTAGTGACAAATTACATTACAATAATCACGATATATCTGTTTTGCGGAAACGATTAGATACAGCGCAGGCAAATGGGAACAACATTCACGAGTTAGCGTTTTCTCTACGTGGTGACTGGTTAGTCGAGAACAACTTGTATGATCCAAAAACAGGTAACATTGATCAAGACAAATTAAAACATGCCCAACAAAAAGTCGTGAAAACATTGATTAACCAGGGTTTTAAATTACCTTTGGGTGAATCAGACCGAGATGTTGTCTGGTTTGGGGTAATTCACCAGGACACCGATCATTTAAATATGCACCTCTGGTTTGCTAAAGAATCAAAAGAGACACGCCCTGAAATGTTAAAACAATCAGGTCCCTATAAAGGTCAACCAACAGGGGTTATTACATTAGAGAAAATTGAATTAACCAAGCGTGAGTTCAGAAATGAGCTGATGAACGAAAAATCAAGACAAAAGCGGACTGATGTCTTGAAGGGGTTAGGGCAATTGAAAAAAGACATTGTCTCAGCTAGTGGTGAAGTATTAGCTGATGGTCGCTATGTTGGTCAACTTAAAGCTATTTTTCTTGCCTTGCCTCAAGACCAAAAAGGCCATTGGCAAGTCGGAAACAACCGCTTAATGGACAATAATACAAAAATGGCGAAGGCCAACCACCTCACCAATCAATTGCTTAATGATATGTTTCAAAACGAATTCAAGTCAGAATATGATGAGTTCAAACAATTGGGCCAACAATTTGATGCTTTTAACATTGAGGATCAGGGTGTGATGCGCAAGGGTCAGCGTAAGCTGTCAGAAAACAAAGATGAGGCGTTGCGTAGGCGACTTGCCAATAAACTCTATCGCCATTTTAATCAAATTCAAGATAATGAATTAGAAACAATTGATCAAAAATTAATTGACATTAGGTCAAGAATTCATGATCACCAAGATAGCCATCTCACAAAGACAGCGTTTAAAACTGGCCTCAAGGAAAACAACATTCAGGAAAGTAATTCAAAAGTAGCACAAATAAATAATATTCCTGTCAAAAATAACTTCAACAAAACACGAATAGATAACGTGATGTTGAAAAGCAACAAATCATTCTTCAAAATAAACCGGATGTGGCAACAAGACATTCGAGCTGAAACAAATGCAGAACGTCAATTCTTACGTAACCAAAAAAGCGCAGCGAGGGGGCAACAAATTGAAGAAATAGAATCACAAAATCACCGTACCATTTAGAGGAAAAAGCTGTGACATACCCAGACAAGAAATAGTTCTTAGTTTTTACGTCATTGACAGCGTTTACTGGTCTTTGGATAGAATTCATTTTTGCTCAGATTATTATGGGTGACAACGTTAAAAGCTATACCATTGCAATCAGATTATATTCGATAATGACTAAAGAGACAGCCAATTCATTATTCATGAGTTTCGCTGCGGGGGCAGTGATTATTGCAATTCCAATTACGATTTTATTTATTATATTGCAACGATTCTAGGTTTCTGGTGTGACAAGTAAATCGGTCAAAGGTTTAAAAAGATTGAGACGTCAGTCCCAATCTTTTTCATGTTAAAATAACGTGTACAGGAGGTCGCTATGGTAACAATACAAGATATTGCAAATAAATCCGGAGTTGCTATTTCGACGGTTTCACGCGCGTTGTCTGACTCACCGAAAATTAGTGCTAAAACAAAGGAACGCATAAAAAAAATTGCACAAGATATGGGATATACGCCAAATTTTGCTGCACGCAACTTAACACAAAGTGAAAGCAACACGGTTGGGGTTGTTTTTCAACCACAAGCTGAAGATAGTGCTGAAAATGTTTTCTCAATGCAATTACTATTCGGGATTAATTCTCAACTCGTTGCGCGACAATACTTATTGACTACTGCGACGGGCAGCAATTGGTCTGAAGTCTACAATGCCGTTAAAATGATGGTGGAAGCTGGACAAGTTCGCCGTTTTATACTGCTTTACACTGTTGAAAATGATCCAATTTCTGAATTATTACGAGAAAACAACGCCCGGGTTGTTGTCACTGGTGAACCCGAGCAAGCTAATGATGTTTTATATGTTGATAATGATAATCGTCGAGCTGGTGAAGAGGCAACTAGACAGTTAGTTGGCCATTTTAACCTAAAAGCACCGCTTCTTGTTCGCACTTTGGCTGATTGGCGTTATGAGCGAAATCGTGAAATCGGCTTTCATATTGCACAACCAGACGGTCAAGTCTTATCTTTACCACTTGATTTTCAAGCGCAAAAACAGGTATTGGAAAGTTATTTCGAATTGCATCACGAAGTTGACGGCATTATTGCTAGTGATGACGAAATCGGTTATCTGGCACGTAATCAAGCACAAGCTCATTTACCCACACATCCAAAATTGCCAACGATAGCTTTTAATCGTTCTGAATATGCACGACTTGGTGGTAAGGATTTCTATTCAGTTGATGTGTTGCCACGTAGTTTGGGCAGTGAAGCGGTTCGATTATTGTTTAACGATCAGCGTTCTGTCCTGGAGCAAACTAAGGCAACCAGCGTGATTGTGCCGTACCGTTTACCTGAATTTTGTGATGAGACGTGGTGAATTAAAATAATATTGCACGAAAGGCGCATGTCTCAAAAATGACACTTAGCCATGTAATTAATCATCCAAATCAAGTATCACCTGAACTGATGGTGCTGGTACAACATGCAATAAAAAAAGACCGTTGACTATCTGCCAAGTCAAGTCGTACGGTCATTAGTCAACCAACGCCATTATGTCATTCGTTTCTTACTTTTAGAAGATGTTACAACAGTTGAACCGAATTATTGATTCGATTAGCTATAATTTACAACAAAAAGGTTAGACACTGGAAATTAGCTTAGATATTACGCCAGAGAGACAATCTATTGACGTGAATAATCGAGCAGGCATTGAATAAACGACTCAATATATGTGCCGGCAGGGATATCGTGATATTTATTATATTGTTTTATCGTTAGATTAGTATTGAACTTAATGCACAATTTCTAATTGCCGACTACGATTATCCGTGCGAGCGATTAGATTGCACTTGTTGTGCTACGTGCGGTTCAGCCGAAATCAAACACCTTATAAGACAAGCGTTTGTCTTAATTGTTGAAAAAATTGTCGCACAAATTATTTTTTAAATTGAATCAAAAAACGATAGAATTAGAAAATACCAGCATTTCAGCAGTTATAGCTGTTCGATAAACAACAAGTTTGCATAATGTTATCGTTAACATTGTGCAAACGCTTCCATTAATTATCCAAATGTTCTATACTATAAAATGTAAACGGTTACATATATTGGTGTTCAGAACATGTTCCTGATTTCTAAAAAAACAGTTTCATCACGAATTGTTCATATAAATAATGCATGATTAGAGCAAATCAGTTATGTTTCAAAAAAATTTTGGAGGAAGTAATGATGGTAGATAAGAAAAAAGGGCAGGGGTTGCCAAACCTGCCGCTAAGCACCATTTGGATGCTGAGTTTTGGATTTTTGGGCGTGCAGATGGCATTTTCATTGCAGAGTTCCCAAATGGGACGTATTTTTCAGACCTTGGGTGCTGATCCCACTAAGTTAGGATTTTTCTTCATCCTACCACCATTGGCAGGGTTGTTTGTTCAACCACTAGTTGGTTATTTTTCAGATCGCACTTGGACAAAACGCTTTGGTCGTCGAATGCCTTACCTATTGGTTGGCGCTCTTGTGTCAGTTATTGTGATGTTCTTGTTGCCTAATTCAGGTAGTTTTGGTTTTTCAACTACTGCTGGTTTGTGGTTTGGAGCAATCACAATTTTGTTCATGGATTTGAGTTCTAATGTTGCAATGCAACCCTTCAAGATGGTTGTGGGTGACATGGTTAATGAAGACCAAAAATCATACGCGTACTCAATTCAAAGTTTCTTATCTAATACAGGGTCTGTTCTGGCAACAATTTTTCCATTCTTGCTGACAGCGATTGGTGTTGCTAATACAGCACCTAAAGGTCAGGTTCCAGCTTCTGTGATTATTTCATTCTATGTTGGTGCGTTAGTCTTAGTTATCTTTTCGCTAATTGCAGTCTTTAACGTGAAAGAATACGATGATGCCACTTATGAGTTATATCATGGCTATGCTTTGAATACACCAGATGATGGTGAAGGTGGCTTCTTGACTTTGTTAAAGCGTGCACCAAAAACATTTTGGATGGTTACTTTGACTCAGTTCTTCTGCTGGATGGCATTCCAATATTTGTGGACATATGGTACTGGTGCTGTGGCAGACAATATTTTCCATGCAACTGATCCAACAACGGCTGGGTATCAGAATGGTGGTAATTGGTTTGGTATCATGTCAGCGGTTTATGCTATTGCAGCCGTCGTGTGGTCACTAGTCTTATCAAAAATCCCAGCAACTAAAAACAAAACGGGTTATGCTTTGTCACTCTTTTTAGGGGCAATTGGTTTCACATCGGTATTCTTTATTCACTCACAGTATTTGTTGATTGGTTCATTTATTTTAATCGGTATTTCATGGGCAGGTATGATGGCATACCCATTCATTATGGTAACCAACGCATTGCCTGGTGATCACATGGGTACGTATCTAGGATTGTTTAACGGTTCAATTTGCTTGCCGCAAATTCTAGCTTCGGTTGCTAGTTTTGCACTATTTCCTGCACTTGGTTCACATTTCCCATCAATGATCTTAGTATCCGGAATCTTAATGTTAATTGGTGCTGTTAGTGTTGGGCTTATCAATGAAATTCACAGTAATCCAGTAGATGCACAATAATGGCTAACGCTTCGGCGTTAATATGTACGATCGGTCGTCGTAGATATTAGCGCTGAAGCTAAGCATTCGAAAAATTGAAGAGGTAGAAAGTCTTATGAAACGAATTTTTGAAGTTGATCCTTGGACAGTTACATCACATGATTTGAATCCCAAAGATAAGCGTCTCCAAGAATCTATGACGAGTTTGGGCAACGAATACATGGGCATGCGTGGCATGTTCGAAGAAGTCTATTCCGGTGACACACATCAAGGTATTTACGTTGGTGGTGTTTGGTTTCCAGATAAAACACGTGTCGGTTGGTGGAAAAATGGTTACCCACTTTACTTTGGCAAAGCTATCAATGCCCTAAATTATGTCAAAGCAGACATTTACGTTGATGACAATCAAGTTGATTTAGCTAAGAATGATGTGACTGATTTTGAAGTGTCATTGGATATGAAAAATGGTGTTTTGCATCGAACATTTACTGTGTTTGGCGTGACGTTTAAAATTACGCGCTTAGTTTCAGCAGCAGTGAAGGAACTAGCAGATATTCACTATGACTTGTCATCTGCTGATGGACAAGCACACAAAATTCGTTTTGATGCTAGTATTGATGCTGACGTCGTCAATGAAGATTCAAATTATGATGAAAAGTTTTGGCAAGTTTTGGATGCAGGTAATGAGACTAATTCATCGTTTATCGCTACGCAAACGATTGAAAATCCGTTTAGTGTGCCACAATTTACAGTTGTTGCCCGTCAGAGCTTTGTTGGCGGTGAAAAGCATGGTGTGAACCGCTCTGAAAAAGAAGTGACTGATAACTTTGACATCGAAGTACCAGCCAAAAGTTCCGTTAGTTTTGAAAAGCGCGTGATTGTGACAACTTCGCGTGATTATGATAGCCTAGCTCAAGCGATTAAAACAGGCGAGACACTAACTGCGGATCTTGCCACACAAACATACGACGATATCTATACAGCACACGCGCAAGAATGGGCTAATCGTTGGGAAAAAGCTGATGTTCAAATTGAAGGAGATGATGCGGCGCAGCAGGGTATTCGCTTCAACCTATTCCAGTTATTCTCAACTTACTATGGTAATGATCCACGTTTAAATATCGGACCAAAAGGTTTCACTGGCGAGAAGTACGGTGGTGCCACATATTGGGACACTGAAGCTTTCGCAATTCCTGTTTACCTTGGTGTTGCTGATCCGTCTGTGACTCGTTCATTGCTACAATATCGCTTTGATCAATTGGATGGTGCATTCCACAATGCCAAAGAACAAGGCTTAAAAGGTGCTTTGTACCCAATGGTCACCTTTGATGGTATTGAGTCACACAACGAGTGGGAAATTACTTTTGAAGAAATTCACCGTAATTCGACAATTGCTTATGCGATTTATAATTATACAAACATCACGGGAGATCACTCATGGCTTGACGGTGATGGCGCACAAGTTTTGTATAATATCGCACGCTTCTGGGCAGATCGTGTCCACTATTCTGCCCGAAACGATAAGTACATGATTCATGGTGTCACGGGTCCCAACGAGTATGAAAACAATGTTAATAACAATTTCTATACAAATTGGATGGCAAAATGGGTTTTGCAATACTCACTTGAACACTACGATGAAATTCATGCTGACGAAAAAGCTAAGTTGGCTTTGACAGATGAAGAATTAGCAAGGTGGCAAGAAATTGTTGATAAGATGTATTTGCCAGAGGCTGATGTTGATACCAAGATAGGTCAAAAGCATATCTTTGTTCAACATGATACATTTTTGGATAAAGATTTGACACCAATCGCTGATATGCCACAAGACATTCGTCCAATTAACCAAAACTGGTCATGGGATCGCATTTTGCGCTCGCCATATATTAAGCAATCTGATACATTACATGCCATGTTCTATTTCCCAGATGCGTTTACTGAAGAAGAAAAGCGTAACAACTTTGAATTCTATGAACCATTGACAGTGCATGAGTCATCATTGTCGCCATCTGTTCACTCAATTTTGGCTGCTGACTTACAAATGGAAGATAAAGCAGTTGAAATGTACGAACGCGCGGCCCGTTTGGACTTAGATAATTATAATAATGATACGTCAGATGGTTTGCATATAACCGCTATGACAGGTTCATGGTTAGCGATTGTGCAAGGATTTGCCGGCATGCGTGTGCGTGATGGTAAACTCCACTTGAAGCCATTCTTGCCAAAGAATTGGACAAAATATGCTTTCCGTTTGGTATTCCGAGGTCATGTTTTGGAAGTGTCAGTTGATGGTCAAGGTGCACATGTTGAATTGATTTCAGGTGAACCATTAGTTATTGACCTATTAGGACAAGATGTCGAATTGACAAAGTAATAAGCCTGATGATGAGCGAGAAATCGCTCATTTGCTGTATAGCAGGAAAGGATATCATGAAAGTAGTAGAGAAGGATTTTGGACAATTACCTGACGGAAAAATCGTGACGGCGTTTACCCTAGAAAATATTAAACACACACAGATTACTGCGATTTCGTACGGAGCAACTTGGCAGTCATTTTCCGTTGAACGTGATGGTGTCAAACAAGAATTATTAGTACAATTTGATGATTTAGCCGCGTATTTAGATAATCCATTCCATTTTGGAAACACAATTGGTCGCGTTGGCGGCCGTTTATCAAAAACTGACTATGATATTAATGGGGCACATTTTACATTAACATCAAATGATCATGGCAATGTTTTACATTCTGGCATCAATGGCTTTGATGCGGTTAATTGGCACGGTGAAGCAAGAAATTTGGGTACAGCGGCGGAAATTAATTTCACACGTACTTTTGATGATGAATTCGCCGGACAATTAGCTGCCCAAGTAACCTATCGATTGGACGATGAGGATCGTCTAGATATTATATTTAGTGGCATTTCAACTGAAAATACATTGTTCAACCCAATGACGCACGTCTACTTTAATTTAGTTGGTAAGGATCAAGATATCAGTCAGCATAAATTACAAATTGCGTCACGTCAACATCTTGAAGTTGATAATCACACGATTCCAACCGGTAACGTGCTTGATAATCAAAATACAAAATTTGATTTTGCGCATTTGCACGCCTTGGGACAGGAGCATTATGATGATGCTTGGGTATTAGATCTAAGCCGTCAAGGCGAGGGATTAAAACTAACTTCACCAGATGAAAGCTTGACCTTGACAGTAGATTCAGATCGCAATGGTGTTGTTGTATTCACTGCCAATCCTGACGATAACAGTGCCATTAAAACAGCGCTTGCTATTGAGATGCAGAGCTTGCCTGACGCGGTTAATCATGAAGACTTTGGTGATATTGTTTTGCCGGCAAATGAAACAAAAACATATACTGTAACTTACCAAATTAAAAAAAGTGAGGATAAATAAAAATGGCTAAATTTTCAGATATTAAAGGTTTTGCGTTTGATTTAGATGGGGTTATTGCTGATACGGCGCGATTTCATGGCGAAGCTTGGCATCAAACAGCTGATGAGGTTGGCACAACTTGGACACCAGAGTTGGCTGAAAGTTTGAAGGGCATTAGTCGCATGTCTTCTTTGCAAATGATTTTGGATGCTGGGAATCATGCTGATGATTTTTCGCAAGCGGATAAAGAAGCATTAGCAGAGAAGAAAAATCATCATTACCAACAACTTATTTCCACATTGACGGAAGATGATGTTTTACCTGGCATGAAAGATTTCATTCAATCAGCTATGGCAGCCGGCTATAAAATGTCGGTAGCTTCAGCCTCTAAAAATGCACCAATGATTCTAGATCATTTGGGATTAACTGAGTATTTTGTTGACATTGTTAATCCCGCCACTTTGACAAAGGGAAAACCTGATCCTGAAATCTTCATTCGTGCTGCGGAAGTCTTACATTTAAATCCAGAAAATGTCATTGGATTGGAAGATTCAGCTGCTGGAATTTCCTCAATCAATGGCGCAGGTGAAACATCACTAGCAGTTGGTATTTCAGATGTATTGTCACGAGCGGATCTGAATTTTGAGTCTACTTCAGAGGTGACATTAGCAAATATTGAAGCTAAAATGCAATAGATAACTAAAAAGAGTGTCAGTACATAAAAACACTGACACTCTTTTGTTGTTTTAATTAACATTTGCCACCGTATTGCCCTGCTTGAGTGTGATATCGGTAAAAGTTACGGTATGCGGTGATGTATGTGATCAACGAGAGCCGTAATAGCTAATTCATCCATCTGTGTAAATTTTTACTGCACAGGTGCTAAAATAGGACGTGCTAATTGGGTTAATTCTGTCCAATCGATGATCACAATTGATGGATTCTCAGAGACAGAAATGCCAACACCTTTTGCACCATTTAGTAATCCAATACTGCTGATGTCTGCTGAGCCAATTGCAGTCGTGAAAGGTTGGGGATTCCCAAATATTTTGGAAGCATACAAAACATTAACTGAAGTCCAACCAGCCATTGCATGGTATATCAATTTTTAAAACAAAAATTTCATCTCAAATGACGTTGACAAGTTGGGAACACATAATTAACTGGTAGAAATGCAAGATGGTAAAAGCTAATCAGTTAGCCAATGCTTAACTGGATGACTTGTTCAAAAGCGATTTGAAAGAAGAATTCATTAGTTTCAAATTATTAGCACAGGAATTTGATGACTTTAATATCGATGATTAAGGCGTCATGAATAAAAGTCAGCGAAAATGTTCTGACAACAAAGAGGATGAGTTCCGCAAGCGTTTAGCTAATCAGCTTTACAAACATTTGGAACAAATTGAAGATACTTCTTTAAGAGATATTGATAAAAATCTAGTTGAATTGCGAAGGCAATTTAATAAGCAAAATCAACAAAGTAAAGTAAATCAGTCTAAACAAGCGCCTAGCCCCAAGGAAAAAAATTTTGACACATATTAATCAAATAGTAATATGTTGACAAAATCAAAGCAGATTGATGACGCAATGCCAATACTTGGGAAAGTTGAACAAGAAAAAGATCAAGTAGATGATGATTACCAAAAATACAGACAATTGTAAATACTCAATGAAATATCAGTATTTCGATAAAAATTATTGATATTTCGGTGTGAATAGAGACAAAAATAAAAGTATGCTTTGTAATATAGAAAAAGGAGGTAGTCAAATAATGGCTAATGTAGAAGAAATTGTTAAATATATGAAAAAAGGTGGATTAATCATTCTGGTGGATGATGAAGATAGAGAAAATGAAGGTGATTTAGTTGGCATTGGAGCAAAAATGAGTCCAGAAAATGTAAATTTTATGGTTACACATGCTAGAGGATTACTATGCACTCCTGTTGGAGAGAGTATTACACGCCGTTTAGGTCTTACTCAGATGGTGGCAAATAATACAGAGAGCAATGGAACAAGGTTCACTTTTTCGGTTGATGCTGAGACAGTACATGGCGTTACAACAGGAGTGTCAGCGTTTGATCGTTCAGCAACTATCAGAGTTTTGGCAGATCCATCAAGCACAGAGAAAGATTTTGTTCACCCTGGACATACATTCCCTCTCAAAGCACTTGATGGTGGGGTTGCAGTTCGGAATGGTCATACTGAGGCTGCAGTAGATCTGGCTAAATTAGCAAATGAGGAGCCAGTAGGCGCTATTTGTGAGATTCTAAATGAAGATGGAACAATGGCACGACTACCTCAGTTGATTACTATGTCCAAAAAGTTTAACTTACCACTACTAAGTATCAAAGAGTTAACCAACTATATGGAAAAAATATAGATGTAGGAGTGTACGTAAATGAGTTTAATAAATACGATTCTTACACAGTTAACAACAAAAACTGTAAGTTTTTTTGTTGGCAACGTAAAAGGTTTAGAGAATCTAAAGTTTAATGGGCCGCGTATAATCATCGCTAATCATAGTAGTTACATGGATCATTTTGTGATTTTATATCTTCTAAAAAAACAAAATCCAAATCAAGCTGTTTATTTTTTAACCAAGAAAGAGGCCTTTGAAAAACCATTTTCAAGATGGTGGCATTTATCTTTAAATAGTATATCTGTTGACAGGACGAAAAACGCCATGTCTTCTATGATGGTTCTAAAAGATAAGCTGATTACTGAAAAGGCAGTCGTTGTCATTTATCCTGAGGGAACTAGAACCCCAACTGGGAATATGTATTTTGGAAAAAATGGCGCAGAAAGTTTATCCTACGTCACGGGAGTTGAAATGATACCAATTGGTATGCATGAAAATTTTGATGTTTTACCTAAGTTTTCAATATTTCCGAATTTTAAAAAGATTAGTGTAGCCGTTGGAAATTCAATCCAAATACCAAAAACCTCCAGAAAAGAAATACCAGCCATTAGTAGATCCAATATCCAGTTGTTAAGTAGCCTGGCACGTGAAAAACTAGAAAGCAAATCTGTCGAATCAATAGATGTGAAAGAAGAAATGCTTCAAGCGATGATTGACGATAATCAAAAAGCTTTGAGAAGTTATCCTGATGCGAATCATACACCATTAGATTATCATAAACGAGTTCTGTATCTGGGTAAAACATTATTAGCTCGTTTCGACAGTTCTTCATCAGAACAAAATTTAATTTTTTTAGAAATCGCGCGTGCTTACGGAAGACTAGGATACCTTAAAGGTATAAAAACCTTAAAAGGAAGATACTATATGATGAAGACTACTTCAGCACTTAACAAGGCTTCATCAATTGCTGAAAAAAGTTCTGAGTGGTATTACATTAAAGGGCATCAGAGTTTGTTTTTAGGTGACAAAAAAAGTTATTTAAAAAATTTAGTTAAAGCCAATGACATGGTCAGGAATAACATACAGTACATGCTGGCTTTAGCTAAAGCAATGAATTTGAATCATGAATTTTGTTCTGCGCGAAATATTTTATTATCTATTCTAAAAGTTGACACTTGTACGCAATTAGATGATCGGCGTAAATATGAAGCAGTTGTTCTTCTAATGAGAATGGATTCACATTTTGATCCTAGTCAGGAGTTGGTAAGAAATGAAAAGATTATTGTATGAAACTATTGAGATAGAAAGTGACAAAAATCAAGTTTCAAATATCTTAATGAATGGTATTCAACTGTTAAAAATTGATCCTAATATTATGGGAATTGAGCCAGTAGCTGAAAATGAATTCCTGATTTTAAGACACGGAGCATTTAATAGACAAGATATGTTACTCATTTTGGAAAAACAAAATTCTATTGAATACAAAATTGATGGTCAAATTATTGATTACAGTATTATTTGGGAATTTGAAACTTTAGACTCTGGAATAACCCATTTAACCCAGTCATTCTATATAGACGAAACAAGTAGAATTACTCCAATTCTGTCTTTATGTAATACAGCACTTTCAAAATTCTTTAGTACTTTTTTAGAAAATATAAAACGGTTAGCGGAAATCTCAACCACGCCATGAATTAGTTGTTCTAAACACGTTTGCATCAAAATGGTAAAATAGAAATTAAAAGAATGCTATGTTTGAGGATGGTTGGAATTATGCAAAATGTTCTGGATGAGGCGACTAAACGTGTTGGGGAACTAATCAAATCGAGTAGAAAAAGGAAAAAACTTACACAGTCTGAATTGGCTAACGGTCTTTGCTCACAAGCTATTATAAGTAGCATAGAAAGTGGTTGTGATATGCCAAATGTCTTTCTGTTTTATAAATTGTGTGCAAGACTAGATGTTCCTTTGACTAACTCATTTTTAAAACAGATACTAGATTTTGAAGCTTCCTCAAATTTTGCTGAGCATGTGTTTCAACTATGTAAAAATCATAAATACACTGAAATGATAGAGTACATGGAGTCAAGTAAAATATTAGATCAGCTTGAATCAAACAGGGATTTCCAAACTTACTACTATTATTATGCCTGTGCTTTGTATCAGACCAAAGGTAATCTTCTTGAGGTAGAAAGATATCTAAAGATTGCTATTGCTTGTACTCTTAAGAAACCTTATCAACCTAAGAATCAAATTGAAATTTTATTGATTAATTCTTTAGGGGTTGTAAATTTAGATTTTGGTTTTTTTGAAAAAAGCTTTGATTATTTCGACACTGCTTATAATGCCTTCTTAAAATGTCAAGAAAACACTGAAAATTTAAATGTCATTTCATATCAATATGGTGTATTTTTATATAAACAAGAGAGGTATATAGAATCACTTTCAGTTCTCTTGAAAGGTTTTGATGATGTCATAAAAAAAGAAACTTTTTTTATGCTAGCTGAATATTCTTTGTTAATATCTAAATGTTATAAAAATATTGGTAATAACTTAGATGCAAAAAAATATTATGAAAAATATGGTGCTTTTTTAGATCTGTGAATTATGAGAACGGGAGAAAATTTGTGGATGAAAATGATAATGAAATTGAAATAGAAATTATCAATGCTGTATCAACAGTGTTTTCATATTCAAAAGAGAAATTGTGTAATTCTTTTTGTATGTATGAATCAAAACCTAATTTTATACCAGCGGAAGTCAGTTGGGGTGTACTAAAATACTATCAAGAAAAGAATAAGTTTTATGAAGTATTAAATATTTTAGAAGATAGATTCCACGTTATTATTCTGGATGAAAAAATTGATGGACAGACGTTAGGGTCTTTCGTAAAGGATATAAAAGAATATGTTAAAAGAATTAATTAACAATCAAAAAACAGTTTTCATTACGGGTGCCAACAGAGGAATAGGTCTCGGAATTGCTAAATACTGTGATTCTCAGGGTTTTAACTTAATTTTGCACGCCAGACGAGAAATTTCTGATGATATTTTGGGTCAATTTCAAAATTTAATCAATGTAGCCATTTTTGATATAAATGATAGTCAAACTATGAGCAAAGAAATAAACAGAGTACTCTCTACAGATGTAAAAATAGATATTCTAGTCAATTGTGCAGGTCTCACAAATGATTCTCTTTTTGTAAACATGACAGCTGGTCAATTCAAAAATGTGATAAACACCAATTTCTTAGGAACTGTCAACGTTATAAATTGTGTCATCCCAAAAATGATTACCCAGAATGAAGGGGCAATTATAAACATTAGTTCGGCGATTGCAGAGATTGGCAATGTTGGGCAAGTAAATTATGCTGCATCAAAATCAGCGCTAATTGATTTCACACACCTGTATGCTCAAGAATATGCAGCAAATGGAATCAGAGTTAACGCAATTTGTCCGGGAATGATAGTCAGCTCGATGACTGATAAATTATCAGGAAAAATGAAACAGTACGCTTTATCAAAAATTCCATTAAAAAGGTTTGGAAAATCTTTTGAAGTTGCACAAATGGTTATAGCTGTTGCACTAAATACATATATGACAGGTTCGATAGTTGACATTAACGGTGGATTACGAATGGGAAACAACAGCTGATTACGAAAGAGGTTAGTAAAAATGAAAAATATTGTGATAACTGGCGGTGGCTCAGGAGTTGGATTAGCTATTGCGGAAGATTTAGTGAAGGATAACAAGATAATTTTAGTTGGACGAAACGAAAAGAAATTAGCGCTAGCAAAAAGGAATCTTGGTGAGAATTCCAGTTACGTGGCTGGTGATTTGTCAACAGTAACAGGTCGTAAAAAGGTTGTTGATTTTATTTTGAAAAATACAGATCAAGTGGATGTCTTGATTCATAGTGCCGGTATTTATCCAACTACCAGTAAAGATAATATCGATAATAACTTGCTATCCCATTATTATCTAACTATGTCTCTCTTGAATGTATTGAATGACAGCCGAGTACTTATTGTAACAGGCAATCCCCAAGCAATTAAAGTGGCACCTATTTGTGAAAAACAATTGAATGATATGCTACGTGCAGCGTGGGCTGTGACACATAAAACACTGCTCATGTATTTACTTGCTGATAAGTTAAAAGTCACCGGAACCACTGTCAATAGTTTTTTCCCTGGTGATGTGAAAAGTGACTTAATGGCTTATACAAAGTCATTAACAAATACTTCTGTTCCAGTGGCAAGACTTCTCTCTTTGGACACGAAATTTGATCATGTTACCGGCCAATTTTTTGATGAAAACGGTTTTTCAGTCGATCTCAAATCAGAAAAATACAATAAGAATATTGCAACTAGTGTATTGTCAGAGTATATTACAGAAATATAAAGCGCACTAATTAACTGAACACAACGAACTGCTGAAAAATGCTCCTACATTCTTATTTTATGGACTGAATAAAAACAGTCCATTTTCTTAGCATAAGATCATTACTGGATGCTGTGTTCGAAAATGAGTTGAAAGAGGAATTTAGTAGTTTCAAATCATTAGCACAGGCATTTGATGCCATTAATATCGAAGACCAGGCGTGATGCATAAAGGCCAGCGGAAATGGTCTGAAAACAAAGAGGATGAGTTCCGCAAGCGTTTAGCTAATCAGCTTTACAAGCATTTGGAACAAATTAAAGATACCTCTTTAAGAGATATTGACAAAAATTTATTTGAATTGCGAAGGCAATTTAATAAGCAAAATCAACAAAGTAAAGTAAATCAGTCTAAACAAGCGAGTAGCCCCAAGGAAAAAAATTTTGAAACATATTCATCAAATAGTAATATGTTGACAAAATCAAAGCAGATTGATGGCGCAATGCCAATACTGGGTAGTTCCTTTAATAGAATCAGTCGCTTGTGGCGGCAGAACATTCGTGCTGAAACAAACGCTGAACATCAATTTCTAAGGAATCAAAAGAAAGTTGAACAAGAAAAAGTTCAAGAAGAATACGAGACAGAAATATCAAGAGGACTGTGATAGAAGGTTATTATGAAGTTAAATATCGATTAATTCTATTCATAAAAACGTATGTTATTAAATGAGATACTGTAGGTAAAATAACTTATGGACTTTGAACCAGCTGTATTTGAATTGGAATGCTATAATATTGGTATTAACTATATGGAGATCAAAGCGAATTGAATGATTTACGGAAGCTCGAAAAACTTGAACAAATAATCCAATTTTTGAGTAAGGAATTAGAGAATAATATTTTGAGAGGTGTTTTACGCGAGGCTTATGAAAAAAAATTAAAGGATACAAAATCTGCTGCTAAGATGCTCAAACAATCTAAAAGTATATCTCTCGTCGAGAATAGATTAACAGATAAAAATTTTGAAGAGCTAAAGAAAGCATTCGAATTATTTCCTGAAAACAGAAGATGATCAGTTCACAAAATTATTCGAAAAGGCGATTATTTTAATATTGAGTTTGATATTAAAGCATCGAAAATGATAATTAGAAAAAAAGACAAAATTGTATATTCGGCAATACCATACGACACTGGCAGAAATTATATACAACGGGCAGCTATTTTGACATTTCTTTACCCAAATTCAACGAAAGAATACCTCGTTAACCATGAATCAAATGTAATGAAATACATTACAGAATCGTTAACTCAATCAAGAAAACCTAAAACTTTAGCAAAAAGTTATTATGATGCTATTTTTAGCCATCCATTATTTATGATTCAGATTCTTGGTAGGATGTTGCAGCATGATGAAACCGGTCTTTTATCTGCTAATCTACCAGGAAAATTTTTGTACGATGTAAATTTAAACACTGGGATTACTGGATATTTAGTTGAATTTTTAAAATTTATCATAGAAACCACAAGTGAGCTACCAATTGCTACTGATGGTGAAAGGGTAATACCAATTGAAAACGTTGAAAATAATGAACTTACAACATCCGGATACCACCATGAGTATATTTCTAGTTATTCCAAACCTAATTTCAATTTACTTCCCAACAAAACACAAAATGATATTAGTGAGGTTCTAATGACCTTAGATACTGAGCGAGTCAGTGTTTCAAAACCAATGTTGCATTCGCAGGTAGGAGAAGAATTAAAACGTCTTAGGAAAAACTATATTGCTCATAGTATTTCACCGTCACTCCTAGAACCAATGTTCAAAAATGTTCTGCCAACACGTAATAATAATTCTATTAATGTTGTATCTGATATTCATTCTTTAAATGGCAAATTACCATTTGAAAATGATAATTTTAATATACTTGTAGGAGACTTATCTGATTCATTCGTTGAAAATCCGTCTATCAACGGACTAATGGTTATTGGAAATCATGAATTATCTGACATTATTACACTAAAAAATAATGAAACATTTTTAAAATTTCAAGCAGAATTCCAAAAAGAATTTAAGAAAAAAAGCAGCTTAAATTATTTTGGAGTAGAAGAAATAAAGAATCTAATCAATTCCTATCGAATTCAATTTAATGAGTTTTTGAATGACCAAGATTTCGATAGTTTTGATGAGTTTAAGGAACTATTTTGGTTTTGGTTACTATTTATTTTACCGGACGAATCTTGGCCATACCTGCCTATAGGTGATTCTTCATTTTATGAAGCAATTAAAAGCAGTATTTCTAAACGTTTTCCTAATATGGCTATCCTAAATAACGAAGCACTATATTATCACGGAGTGAGATATATTGGCTTAACAAATCCTGTATCTTTGATCAAAAGAAAACTAGAAGTTCAGAAATTCATGTTTACATCACTTAAGAATTTGCTAGGGACAGATTACACAACCCCTACAATTATTATTTCCCATGCACCTTTGTTCTAATGAGTTAAGTATGCTTTCATCCCAAAGTATGGCTTACAGTTCTGAGAACAACTGTTCATTAGACAAACTGTATAAACTATTTGAAAACTACAATATTATTGGAGCGATACACGGGCATCATCACATACCAGCATCAAAAGGCAGGTCAAAATCTGTCAATTTTAGGGGTAAACAAATGTTCATCATCTGTTCTATTTACTCAAAAGTAAATACCGGATTAGAATTACAAAACATAATTGGCGAAATACAACATGTGAATAAAAGATTAACTTAAATAAAAACATAATAACTTTTAATTAAAAAAATATTGAATTAAATTATAGGATTATCTACGTAAATGAATAAAATAAACATAGTTTATTTTTTTTAGTTTCGGGGGTATTAGATTATGGAGAATAAATTCATGCGTAAACAATATTCAAACTTTACTTTAAGATCTGAATTTAGGTATCCCATTTTTGTCAGACTACAAACCCTAAGCCCTCAAATGCTTAAACAAAATAAACTTCCCAATAAAGATAAGGTTTCAGGATTTATCAAAAAAAATAAAACGGGGACATTTTTAGAATTGCCAAATAGTGTCGCTGACAGAATGATAGAAAGATGGACTAAAGAATCACACAAAGAAGACGAAGATTTATACAATGAAGAAACTTGGTTTGCTGAAACGTGGGATGGAGCGTTAAAGTTTACTTTGCGACTTTGCAAATATAGTTCATCCTCAAGTTCTATCAATAATTTTCATCAATCAAAATGGGAAATTGAAGACTTTAGTATTTCAAGTAGTTTTAGTCTAGAAAAAAAAGTAACAAAAGCAGGATTTGATTTAGATAATGCTGTAAATTGGTTTGGTATAAATGGGGCACTTTCAGGATTTGGGCAAATAAATTCAACAAAAACGTCAGAAAGTGAAATATTTTCCGATTTAAGATTTGAAAATCAAACATTTTCGTTAACCGTGCTGACTGGATTCAGTAAACAACAAACAGAAATTTCCTATGAGCAAAACCTTTCAACTATTTTGATTGTTGATTTTGAAAAAGAACAGACGAGGAGTTTTACATTAGAATTATCCAGTCAAATTCGTAATTTATTGCAAATAATAACCAATCAAAAAATTGGTATTAATCGATTTACGCTAGGTATGCAAAAAATAGGAAAACCTATAAGCGTAAATGGATCAGTAATAGGTTATGAAAGGGACGATAGACGAGAGAATTGGTTTATTTCAAACACATTTTTACCAAAAGAAGAAAAACTCATCAATCACGAGATACGATATAGTTCTATAAAAAAAGATTTTCAAACTATTTTGGAATCTTGGTTTACTTGTACAAAAATTCAAGTTTTAGCAGAAAACTATCTAAACTCGAGTTTTTATGAAGTGCCAGTCGGAACTACATTAGTAATGTTAATTTCTGGAATTGAGACTTTTTTTGCAGGAGAAAAATATGAAAATTCAGGATCAGAGTTGTCTGCTAAAGGTAAATTGCAACACCTTATTAAGTTAACCCCTGATTGGGAGAATTTTTTTGGGGACAGTTATCAAGCTGAAATGGAAGAATTTTCATCCTTTTTGATTGATAATAGAGTTTATAGAACACACGGTACAAAACGTAAACGTGTCGTATATATCGAACGTGAACTAATTTTCCCAGTAAAAAAATTGTCAAATATTTTGAGAAAATTCATTCTTTCTCAGATAGATATACATTTTTAATTGGTTATAATGGGACAGATTGTAAAATTAGTGAAATAATTAAATATAGTTTAACGCGGTAGAAATATTTTATTCACGCATCGTTTCTAGCTAGTCTTTTATATTAAGTTTGTGTTTACAACAAAAACGCTCAGTTTTTATGTGTAGAAAAAAGGAAAAATGAGGAACGAATTTTTAACAAAAGAACATGCAAGTTGGTTGGCAAATTCATTGCATAAAAACATGCTATCCGATATTGAGGTGGAAACAGAAATACTTGCAGAACGATTGGTCGATAGTTTAAGAGATTACGGAGTGGATTACACAAGCATGATTAGAACTTTGTATGGCGCTCTTGAAAGTGACTCATCAAGAAAGATTGCAAAGCAAAATAAAGTAATCGAATCATTCATCAAGAGAGATTAAACGAGGCATACCAATTTTCGTTAACATAATTATTACTATCATAAGCTAATCTAAAAAAAGCCTTCCAAGGCTTTTTTATTTAATAGTTGTCCAGCAAACATTGTTTTGTATACTTTTCGTGTCATAATAGAAGGAGCAAAAATTACTTACAAAATTCATCTTACATGCTATTTCGTAAATATATTTTATCAAAAGAAGGATCTTTTAATTATGCCCTCAGAAATATCAATAGAAAATCAATTTATCTATATTTTAAGTGAGCAAGAGAATCAATGGCGATTTAGACCTGAACTACAAACAGAAGCCGATCTTTGGGCTAACTTTAGAAACCATCTTAATCGTTTAAATACAGCCTTGTTAGAAGGTGACCTCTTAACAGATGTTGAGTTTGACCGTGTAAAAGTTGAATTTTTGCGTTTAACCAGTTCACCTTTCTTAGCGTCACAATGGTTGCGAGGTGAAAATGGTGTTGCTCAAATACTGTTAGAACGAGAAACAGGTGAGCGGATTAGCCTTGAAGTATTTCGCAATAAAGACATTGCCGGTGGCTCCTCAGCGTATGAGGTTGTTCATCAAATTGTGCCAGATACAGAACGCAGCACTAGAGGTGATGTGACACTGTTGATTAATGGGTTACCCATTATTCATATTGAACTAAAAAAAGAATCTGCAAAAGATGGTTATATGCAAGCTTATCATCAGATTCAGCGGTATGCTCAAGATGGTTTCTTTAATGGTATTTATGCGGCAACGCAACTTTTCGTTGTGTCTAATAAGGTCGAAACAAAATATTTTGCTCGTCCCAGTGAAGATACTGATGCCGCTTATCAGCAAATGACTAAATTTTTGTTCAATTGGCGTACAGAAGAAAACATACCGGTTCCTGATTTGTTTGATTTTGCTCGTATTGTTTTGAGAATTCCTGATGCCCATGAATTAATTAGTCAATATACGATTTTGGTTGATGATCAGAAAAGCCAAAAGTTTTTAATGGTTCTTCGACCTTATCAAATTCATGCCATTCGAAAAATTAGAAAACAAGCCGCGCTGCATGAAGGTGGTTTCATTTGGCATGCGACTGGTTCCGGTAAAACCATTACCAGTTTTGTGGCAACAAAGTTGTTAGCGCAGAATGCAATTGGCGTTGACCGCACAATCATGGTCGTCGATCGTAATGATTTAGATTCTCAAACGCAAGATGAATTTACAAAGTTTGCTTCAGAATATCATACTGGACAGACGACGGGGAACAGCGTTAGTAATACTTTGATTGTCGGGATTAAGAATCAGCATCAGTTAGCACAACAGTTGTTGTCCAAGAAGAACAACAACACGATTATGATTACAACCATTCAAAAGCTTTCAGCAGCAATGCGCTCCGCCCAGGCAGAAAGTGAAGTCAAGGGTCATAACCAATTTGATCGTTTGCGAAAAGAGCATATTGTTTTCATAGTTGATGAAGCGCATCGCGCCGTCAGTGATGAAGAAATGCGGCGCATTAAAAAAATATTACCAAATTCGACGTGGTTTGGCTTGACTGGCACACCTATTTTTGAGGAAAATAAAAAGCAAGAAAACGGAACGTATGCCAGAACTACCGAACAACAGTATGGTGATTTATTGCACGCTTATACAACCAAAAACGCCATGGATGATGAGGCGGTACTAGGATTTCAAGTGGAGTATCATTCATTATTACCTGAAGGTGATCAAGAAGAAATTGTTGCACGAGTAAACCATGACTATGTCCCTGATACGTTAGTTGAACAAGAGCGTTTGTTACCAAATGAAATTTACGAGACAGATCAACACATTCGTGCCATGTTGCTCAAAATATTTGATCGTCGCAGTCTGATTAAAAAGTTTAAGGTGCAAAATGGTTATCCAACTATGTCTGGCATCTTGACTACTCATTCTATTACGCAAGCTAAAAGAATCTATGCTATGCTGCAAAAAATGAAGCAAGAGAGAACATTGATAACGGGACGGCCATTTGATGAACGTCATCAACTCGTAGATCCTGATTTTCCTCGAGTAGCAATTACTTTTTCGACAGATCCTGATCAACAAGACAAAGATCATACAGATGATGACCTACTCCGAATTATGGCTGAGTATTCAAAACAATATGATACACCAGCTTATACAGACGAAAAACGATATAACCAAAATATCAACAAACGTTTAGCACGAAAAGAAAAGCAATATCAATCCGATGGGCAGTGGGTGGATTTAGTCATTGTCGTTGATCGCTTACTGACTGGTTTTGATTCACCAACAATTCAAACATTATATGTTGATCGTGAAATGAGGTATCAAAAATTATTACAGGCATTTTCTAGAACTAATCGTATTTACTCTGGTAAAGATGCAGGTATGATTGTGACGTTCCGTAAGCCAGAAACGATGAAAGAAAACGTTCAAGATACTTTTAGATTGTTTTCTAATGAAAACCAAAATTTTGAGGCACTGGTACCCAAAGAATATAGCGACGTACGAACTGAGTTTGACGATTTAGTTAATCAGTATTTCCAATCAGAAGTTATTTTAGAAGAAAATCCCGGGCATTTACCAAGTATGATTGATCAGGTCAAAGCCTATCAAAAGTTGGAAAATGCCTATAAAGCCTTGAAGAGCTATGATGATTATGAAAATGAAGCCGATGATTTGGCACCGGTTATTAATCAATTACCGACATTCCAAGGGAAAGCAGAAAATCTAAAAGCTGAGATTAAGCAGAAAATTGATGATAGTGACGATGACCAAGTAGATATCGATAAATTATTAGCAGACATTGTATTTTCATCAACACAAAATGCAACTCATAAAGAAAACGTTGATAGCTTTTATATTAATCAGTTACTCAAAGCAATTCAAGATAAGGAAGCAGGGGCACTAGCAAAGTTTGATAAAGAAATTCAAGCTAAAGATCCCGTAGTCCAGCCTATGTATCAAGAATTAAAAGCGAAGGTTCTTGACAACGATGATCAAGTTGATGTGATTGCCTTAAAAGAGCAAGTGATTCAGGCACGTATATCAGAATTAACTGAAACTCAAGCAAAAGAATTTGGGTTATCGCTTGAATTTCTAAAATCGGCAGCCAACGAATATAGCAGTGATAAACAAGTTATTCCTTATTTATCTGATATATTAGAGACAATGACTTTATCAAAAGCAGACTTTGAGTCTCAAACTGGTGAAAAATATCGTAAGCGTACCAAGATTATCGAACAACGCTTACGTGAACGTTTTGATCTTATTCAAAAGTGGAAAGAAGAATTATAATGGCAACAGGGTTAGAGCAACAACTATGGGCAGCAGCAGATATTTTACGTGGCAAGATGGATTGCCAGTGAGTATAAAAATTATTTATTAGGACTGGTTTTCTATAAGTATCTGTCTGATTCAGAATTACGAGAAGTATATGAACAAGAAAATGGTCAAACGACAGACTTTCCTGCACGTAGCGTTCAATATAAAACATTGATTGACTGGTTTGAAGACGATTCAGAAGAACTAACCGAAATTATTCAACTACAAAAAGGCTTCTTCATCAAACCAAGTCAATTATTCTACACCTATCGTCAGCAAGCAGATCGTTATGAATTTAATCTAACGGACTTGCAGGCTGGCTTTAATGAATTAGAGCGACAAGGTGATCAGTTCAAAGGCTTGTTCGCAGATATTGATTTAAATTCAACTAAGTTGGGGTCGAATGCACAACAACGCAATGTGACAATCACTGAAGTATTGCGTGCATTGGACGAGATTGATTTATTTGAACATGATGGTGACGTGATTGGTGATGCCTATGAATATTTGATTGGTCAATTTGCGGCAGGGGCTGGTAAGAAAGCGGGAGAATTTTATACACCACAAGCAGTATCACGCATTATTTCAGAAATTTCCGCAATTGGACAAAAAGATCGTGCACCATTTCATATTTATGATCCGACCATGGGATCAGGATCTTTGATGTTGAATATTCGTCGCTACTTGTCAAATCCTAAGCAAGTTCATTATCATGGTCAAGAGTTGAATACAACAACCTATAACTTAGCACGCATGAACTTGATTTTACACGGTGTTGATCAAGATCGTATGAATCTAAATAATGGTGATACATTAGATTCGGATTGGCCAACCGAAGAACCACATCAATTTGACGCTGTTGTCATGAATCCACCATATTCAGCAAAATGGTCAGCGGCAGATAACTTTTTATCAGACCAACGTTTCGAGCGTTTTGGTAAACTGGCACCTAAGACAAAAGCTGACTTTGCCTTCTTACTGCATGGTTTCTATCATTTGAAAGATAGTGGCACAATGGGTATTGTTTTGCCACACGGTGTTTTGTTCCGTGGTGCAGCAGAAGGCACTATTCGTCAGGCATTACTAGAAATGGGCGCCATTGATGCGGTGATTGGTTTACCAGCTAACATCTTTTATGGCACAAGTATCCCAACAACGGTCATTATCTTGAAAAAGAACCGCTCAAGTCGTGATGTCTTGTTTATTGATGCGTCACAAGATTTTGATAAGCAAAAGACACAAAATGTGCTCTCACCAAAACATATTCAAAAGATAGTTGCAGCGTATAAAGAACGAACTGATACTGAAAAGTATTCACATGTCGCAAGTTATGATGAAATTAAGGAAAATGATTTCAACCTAAACATTCCAAGATATGTCGATACCTTTGAAGATGAGGCGCCCGTAGATTTGGTAAAAGTCAGTGATGAAATTGCGAAAATAGATCATGAGTTGTCAGAAAAGCAATCAGACTTATTAGCAATGATGAACGAATTAGCAGTTAATAAAGATAGTCAGTTAATCATTGAATCAACTACGCGTATTTTGGCAGGTGGAGATCATGAGTAAGCAAACACCTCAAATTAGATTTAAGGGTTTCACAGACGATTGGGAAGAGCGTAAGTTAGGGGACGAAGTTCAAATAGTTATGGGACAGTCTCCTAATTCAGAAAATTATACTGACAACCCTAATAATTATATTCTTGTGCAAGGTAATGCTGACATGAAAAATGGGCATGTTTTCCCAAGAGTATGGACAACTCAAGTTACTAAACAAGCTGAAAAAAATGATCTAATTCTAAGTGTCAGAGCACCAGTTGGAAATATTGGTAAAACAGCTTATAACGTGGTTATTGGTCGAGGTGTCGCTGCCATCAAAGGTAATGAATTTATATTTCAAAGTCTTGGTAAAATGAAGTCTGACGGATATTGGACTAGATATAGCACTGGATCAACATTTGAGAGTATTAATTCTACTGATATCAAAGAAGCTATAATCAATGTCCCTGCAGTTGAAGAACAGAGTAAAATAGGTTCGTTTTTTAAAGTAATCGATGACACTATCGCTCTTCATCAACGTAAGTTAGATTTACTCAAGGAACAGAAAAAAGGCTTCTTGCAAAAAATGTTCCCTAAAAATGGCGCAAAAGTTCCTGAACTGCGATTTGCTGGTTTCACTGACGATTGGGAAGAGCGTAAGTTATTAGATAATGTAGATAAAGTACTAGATTATCGTGGTAAAAGCCCAACTAAATTTGGAATGGAATGGGGTACAGAAGGATATCTCGTTCTTTCAGCTTTGAATGTAAAAAATGGATACATTGATAAATCTGCTGAAGCAAAGTATGGAAATCAAGAATTATTTGAAAGATGGATGGGAACCAATATATTAGAAAAAGGAGATGTTCTTTTTACAACAGAAGCCCCTTTGGGCAATGTGGCTCAAGTACCTGATAATAACGGATATATATTAAATCAACGAGCCGTTGCCTTTAAATCTTCAAAAGAAACGGACGATAATTTTTTTGCACAATTACTAAGAAGTCCTATTGTTCAAAATATATTAAATGCGAATTCTTCTGGAGGAACTGCAAAAGGGATTGGAATGAAAGAATTTGCTAAACTTTATGCTCGTGTTCCTAAAAAAATTGAAGAACAGAGTAAAATCGGTTCATTCTTCAAACAATTAGATGACACCATCGCTCTTCATCAACGTAAGTTAAATTTGCTCCAGGAACAGAAAAAAGGCTTCTTGCAAAAAATGTTTGTACAGTAACCCTCCTATATCAATTCAAGTTAACATAACAGCTGTCAATACAAGTTAAACAGTAGATCTAATTTTTATCTTTAAGGTCTGCTTTTTGATTTGTATTATTCATGCCAATAAAATATTTATGTTGATTACTCAAATTAGAAACGTATTTCTATTGATAATAATGTTGATTAGAGATATATTTATCCTAAGAAAGAATTAAATTAATTTTGGAAGATGGAATAATCATCTTGAATATATCTGAAATAATCAAAAGTCAACGTACTATGAAAAATTTGACCCAATCTCAACTGGCTGACGAACTATTAGTTTCAAATAAGACTGTGTCCAATTGGGAAAACTGGCAAGACGTTGCCAGATATTGATAGTCTTATTCGTATAGTTCATTACTTTGATTAGTCGTTAGATAGCGTTATCAAGGAAGGATCTGATGTTATGAACGATTTACACCACAAAGAAAATTCTTACCATCTTCAAAAAAAATTGGCCATAATTGACAAAATTATGGTTACCTGTTTGATATTGATCATGCTGAGCGTTATGCTCCTATTGGTCACTAGAGATAATGGAATCATTATTTTCTTTAGCACAATATTTGTTTTATTCGTCTCACTAATATTAATTATTACATCTATCTATCGATATTGGATTGCTTACCCTAAAGTTCCTGGATTACGAGAGCCTCTATTTGTGCCTAAAACTATTGGTTTAGGGTGGGCTGTTAATCCTAGAAATAAGTTGGGAATGTCTATAACAATTCTAACTGTTTTACTAATTATAATAGTTTTTGGAACAATTATTATTCAAATGGTGTCATCTTGAATAAGATTCCAGTTTAATTTCAGATATTTTTTACTACCAGTCGATATAGTTTACTTATTGACTTATGAGCAAGTGTAACCCTTCGAGTTTGATTCTTTTAACGTCAAAATTGTAAATGTAACAAATCTTGACAAAACTAGACCAATTTAAGTTAACATAACACGTGCTATCATAAGTAACGCTATGGCAGGCTTTTCAAGGCCTGTTTTTTGTTTGTGAAAAAAGATAATTCACAAACTTATTTCTACCTTATTTTTGTTGTTCACAAAGTCACCATTTATCTAAATTTCACAAGTCAATCCATTTTAGACCAATTCATATTTTGCATTATGATATACTGTTAAAAGCAAACAAGTTAAGATGGTGGCTATCCTGAATGGAGGTGGTGCTTATGGTGTTAAAACTGTAAACCCAGATTCTAGGAAAGGAGAGGCCTTGTGTCCGTATCGGATGCATTACAGCTAATGATTAGTTTTGGGATGTTTATCCTATCTTTAATCACTTTAGTTGTTGTGTTGATCAAAAACAGCGCAAAAAAATAACCATTCTTAGCTTTGGATGAGCGAATGGTTATCAATTTAACTTAAAAGCTTAGCCACCGTCGAAACGGGTTTGCTAGGAGTCGTAGTTCGCGCTACGGCTCTTTTTCTATGTCTTTATTATAGCACAAAATGTATTTTTGGAAAATTATTGACAATTGACTAAATAAAAAAACTGACTAGGGAGTTAGTCAGCTCTTTTATAAGAGAGAATGGAAATAAATTGTGGAGGAGAGATAGTCATATACAACTGACTATAAACATATTATAAAGCTACAAAGTTAACTGAAAATAAAAGAGAATTACTTCTTGCTAAAGGGAACGTTTGTTCGTATAATAAAAGAAGAGTCCATTACTTATTTGAGGTTATAACGATGATTGCAAATAAAGAACCATTAGCCATATCTGAATACAACTATCTGAGTGAAAAAAGACGCGTTTTCATGCTGATTGATTCCAAAAGTTTTTACGCTAGTGTTGAAAGCGTGAAACGCGGACTTAATCCATTAAAGTCTATCCTGGTCGTGATGTCTGAACAAGCAAATACTAATGGGGGCCTAGTATTAGCGGCTTCGCCAATGGCAAAAAAAAATTTAGGAATTACTAATGTCATGCGACAAAGAGACTTGCCTCAAGACCAACGTCTTGTCATTACTCATCCAAGAATGAATCTATATATTCAAGAAAATTTGAAGATAAACCAGATCTATCGGGAGTATACCACTGAAGATAGGGTATTACCTTACTCAATTGACGAATCTATTCTTGATTTGACAGAGACCTGGGAATTTTTTGGACCAACACCAGAACAAGTAGCACGTCAGATTCAAGAGCGGGTCAGAAAGGAAACGGGTATTTATTTAACGATTGGCATCGGTGATTCGCCTGTTTTGGCTAAAATTGCGCTGGATATTGAAGCTAAGCATGACAAGCAGCTCATGGGCGTATGGCATTATGATGATGTGCCCAATAAATTATGGCCAATCACCAAGTTAAATGATATTTGGAGCATCGGCAATCGAACAGCAGTGAAACTTGACAAAATGGGCATTCATTCAGTTTATGACATAGCGCATCAAGATCCTTATTTTTTCCGCGCTAAACTTGGTATCATTGGGGAACAACTGTATGCTCTGTCTTGGGGCGTAGATCGTACTGAATTGACAGATGTCATTGTCCCCAAAAGCAAATCTTATAGTAATTCGCAAGTTTTACCAAGGGACTATCATAAGCGTGATGAGATTGAAGTGGTCATCAGAGAAATGGCTGATCAGGTAGCTTCCAGAATCCGCTCACACAAAAAACAAACCTCATTAGTTAGCCTCTTCATTGGTTATTCATTTGCTGAAGCTGAAAAGCAGGGTTCGCATGGTTTCAGGAAACAATTACGCATACAGCCCACCAATGATACTCGAAATTTGATGCAGATCATGATCACATTATTTGAAAAGTATTGGCAAGGCGAAGTCATTCGTAACATTGGCATCGACTATGGCGGATTAATTGATGATGTTGGGGTTCAACTTGATTTGTTTAGTCAGCCGGAAAAGCAAATTAACAGTAATAAAATTGATAAAGTAGTTGATGAACTACGAAAAAGATTCGGCACAACCGCTATCATGCGTGCAATGTCGAAAACAGAAGGAGGAACAGCCATTAACCGCGCTACTTTAGTTGGTGGACACAATGGTGGAAATTCTTATGACGGATGATTTTAGTAAAATGGTGACCAATTATTTTAAAAATGACTATCGAGAACGCGGCAAAATTAAGTGGAATGGTTACTTTCTGTCAGATCATACTGCACGCTTAAATAATGACGAAAAAAAGAGACATACTGTAAACAAAAGATTACCAAGAATGCCTCTAAAAGAAATTAAGCATCAATTGCAGTTTGCCACCACAAATTATTTATTAACGACTGTTCAGACAGACACACAACATGCCAATGGTGATATGTTACCTAATATTACCGGCCTTGTTTCTGGCTTTACTGACCGTGGTGTTGTCATTGATCAACAACAAATACTTTTTGAAGATATTAGAGCAGTGGTAATTTCCGATGACTGAGTTAGACAAAATTGTTCAAGATATTGCTAAGTTGTTTACTAAGCAAAAGAATACGTTATATGCTGTCCGTATCATATATGAACCGTACAGCGATGAAGTTAATATCTTCTTTGAATACCATAAAATAGGGTTTGCAACAACTTCCAAACAGGTGGGCCGCTTAAATGGCAGCTATCGAGAAAAATTAAGCGTCATCAAGCAAGAATTGCAAGAGCGTACCAAATTAACCGTAACAACTAATTAAGGTACCTATCTATTGTCTACTTTAGGCAGAGATATTGTTGCTTGTTTAAGCGGACAGAACTTATGATAATGATAGTTTGCTACCAGGTGTTCTAACCGAATCAATGCAGGAATCGAAATATTAAACCACTGTGCTAGTCTTACTCGTGAGCGAATGGTAATTTGGTCAGGCGCATAGCGTCGACTGAGTTCTGCCGCGATTAGAACAGCTTTGCCTGGTTCAGGTAAAGCGTCATGACGACGGTGGCTATCATTTCTATAACGTTTAAGGTATTCCCGGTAATTCATAGTCGTTCCTCTATGTGGCGTTATCTTGATATATGGTACAATAGTGGGGGTTGGTAAGAGGCGTCTTATCAACCATGCGCTCTGGGTCTTGGATAATTTTATCCAAGACCTTTTCTTGTGTTCTCAGTGTTTTCTTAATTGCCATGTCAAAAAGAGACTGAGTAACAAAATAATTGCAATGCCGAGAATTAATATTAGGATGACAGTTAATTGAGTGATACCAATCCAATGAATCATCAATACCAACGTTAATATTGATAGGTAAAATGCCCAAAAATTGATGATATGGCCCGTAAAAAGAATCACTAAATATATCAAGTAACCTAAAATGTGGCCAAATAACCAACAGACAAACATTGCTAATAAGCATAAACAAAAAATTAACATTGTTCAACCTCCATTAAGCAACTTGCTGCGTACATAAAACAAAAAGTTTTTTTGTGACAGAAGGATAGTTTAATAAATTTTTAACGCCATAGTGTGTTTGTGTATAAGCACAGACTAAATACCCAAAATACCAATCATGACCCGATTCAGATAAACCATCAGGATGGGCCATTAATAGATGATTCAAACGCCTTAATACCCGTGGTCCAAAGATTTTGTCTTCTAAAATTTCGTGAGCTAGACATGGATAAGTAGGCTTACCGTTAACTTCAACTGTTGGCAGTGTCTCAGTATTTAATTCGGGTGTTATTTTTTTCTTGTTCATAATAATGATTGTCCTTTATTTTTGTTTGGCCTGTTTGAATCCAGCATCGCAAAACTTTCAAGGCTGCTTTTTTGAAAGCTAAACTTAGAATAAAATAAAAACCGACGATTGTGATTACAACATAGAGCATTGTGCCATTAACGACCATTAAAATGACATCCAGGCTTGATAATGAGTGCGGCAATGCTGGCAATGAACTTAGTGAGATGAGTCATGATAGTCCTCCTGAGAATTGAATCTCTATGTACCCAACCAGGCAAAACCAGTTTCCTGTCGGCCCTGCCTGAGATTGGTGTGTTATTTCGTTTTGACGAAGAACATGCGCCACAAGCAGGGCATAATAAAAGGGTGAGCAGAGCGAATTCACGCAGCCCTTTTATTATGTTCTAGTGCTTGTTGCTGTGGTAAAACCACCACAGCTTACAAGTCACTGGTTGTGGCACACTGTTTGACTCAAAGCGAAGTGGCACCCATGAGCTAGGGCAGGCGAGCGAAGCGTGTTCGATCCCGCTTGCGGGTCTGGGGAACATGGCGAAAAAATCACCATGGCTATCCATCGTCATGACGTCTGGCAATATTAACCACACCCACAATGTAATAGCCGATTATCATAATGAATACGAGAATAACAATCAATTTTAAAGTGAAAGCATATAGCGCCATATCTAGACTTCTTTCATTAAACTTTTTCAAATTCAGTAGCAAATTCATTGCGCATTGCTTGAATTTCATTGACAGTTAAGTCATCTGAACCTAGCACGACTTTTTCATCACGATACATTTGTCTACCGATTTCTATTGCTTGCTCTAGTTGTTTTTCAATTGTGAGATTGTCTGATACATTAACGGCTATTTGTCTTTCCAATATTTCCATATATTTAACCTTAACGATTGCCATATTCTGCTCCTTGTCCTGTGTTTAATGTTGCATTAATTCTTCTATTACATTGAGGTATTGTTTATTTTGTCTGATTGACTCTGTTATTTCATCAATTAAATCATCAATGTTGGCTAAAAAGTTAATCACTTCCGTTTCGTTGTATTCGTCTAGTACGCTTTTGAAGTGACTATTTTCGACTAAAGGTAGTGCAAAATTAAGGTTGGCTAAATCATTTTTGATTGCCATTTTTTTAATGGCAACGGATGTTTGCAAGACCTCAAGTAATGATGGTAACATTTGCGATATACTTTTCAGTGCTTTATAAATATCGTTTTGTGCCCGTTTGTCATGAAAAGTCGTCATTTTGTGTCTCCTGATTATCTAGGTAGTAGCTCAGACCATTTTCTTCAACTTGGTTAAACATTTGCACGTAAGACTTATCAAGAATATGCTTTTGTTTATTTAATTCAAACTGTGACCAAGTAAATTCCATTGCCTGATATTGACTAGCTGTAATATTACTTGGTTTAACACTCGTATCAAGACAAAGTAGGGCTTGATAAAATAATTTAGGACTCTCTTTTTGCAAAGCTTGCAAAGTATTAAAGATAGTTGACACAAGCGATACACTCAGGTTTGCTTCAATTAACTCTTCAAAACCTTTGCCCAATTGCTTTTTATAATGACTAGTAGGCACCTTAGTTTCATTGTAGTTAAAGGTCATGTCTGTCATAGCTTGCGCCATTTTGGCTAAGGGTAGTTTTGAAAAATCATCATAATATTGTCGTGTCATACTTGGTTACCGTCCTCATCAATTTGTATCAATTCAACATCTTGTCCATAGCGTTCTTGTAATACAGTGTGTGTATGCCCCAAAATAAAGTTATCATTTCGCTTGATACCATATATTTCAAAGTGAACAGGATAACCACCGGTCATAACGATTGTTTTGTCGGTACTGGCATAACGTCTGGTGTGTCCGTTAATGAGCGTTTCTAAGCGTACGTAAAATAATTTCATGTGAGTTCTCACTTTCCTGACGGCTGATGTGTCGTCTTTTTAATTCTTATTGCGTTGTGAACGGACAAACTAGAACAGGCTAGGGCGGGTTTGCAAGGTTCGCAAAGCGACACATAGTGCTTGACCTTGCAAATTTAGCCCCAAATCTTTGGTCTTTAGACCTTAGATTTGCTTAGCTTGTTAAAGTTTTGGTAGTCACAAAAGCAAGAATGGAACAGACTAAACAGCCAGCAGGGAATATAAAACCACGCAATATTAAGCTAGAACTGCTTGATATTGCGTGGTTTTTTTTGAACCCCCAATGTAATTGATAGGTGTGGTATTAACCACGCCTGTCAAGTGTATGTCCGGGGGTCTGGGGGCATGACTTAATGCTCAAATATTTCCGTTCCACTTTTTGTAACATATTTATTTCTTGTTATAGTGACTGTGTTATCTAACAAAAAAGGAGTCCACTATGGCTAAAAAATCAATCAAAACACTCATAAATGAAGCAAATCAACGCTTAGATCAACTTGATCAACAAGCAAAAACAATTCAAGACGAAAAGAAAAAAATCCGTCAAGACCTGAAAATTCTTAATGATCAACTGGTCACTGAATTAGGTCGTCAATTATTGACAAAGTTGAACCTAGAAGAAGATAATCCAGAAGCGATTGATGCGGCTTTTGCCAAACTCGACAATTTACATGACTCTGATCAAGGCGGTGCGTCATGAGGATAAGTAAAGCAGAACGCTCGCAATTAAAGAAATTACCCATACAAGGCTACTGTGATTGGAAAGGCATAGCTTATAACAAAACATCGTCGAGTGATCTTAGGATGATTGATCATGATAGCCTCGTTGTACGACCTAAATTAAATCTTTTTGTTTGGAATTCTAGAGGTGTCAAAGGTGATTTAATAGATTTCATTCACTACTACGAGTTGGGAAAACAAGATGGGGATAGTAGAGGAGAGGCTTTTCGCAATCAACTCGCTTATGCCCGTCATGTTAAGGGAGACAAGGTTGATATTGACAAACTCTATCAGCCCAAAGAGCCTGCCTATAAATTCGATTATGACAAGGTTTATCGCACTAAAGAAACGCAAGTAGCTCAAGACTATTTAGTAAAACAACGACATCTTGATCCACGTTTTGTCGCTAATCTAATCCAACATGGCGCGGTTGTCCAGGGCAGTCGTTACCGGGAAAACGATCAGATGCATCAAAATCCTGTTATCTTTCCTTGGCGTGATGTAAATGGCAAAATCGTTGGTGCTGACCGACAAGGGACTGAGCAAGATTTTGAACATTTTAAAAAGCGCGGGACATCCAAAAAGGTGTTTGCTGGCAGTGATACCTCAACTGGTTATAACATCACCTTTGGCAAAGGCAATCAAACTTTAGTGCTTTTCGAAAGTCCGATTGATTTACTAAGTTATGCGCAACAGAATCATCAAGAGCTGACCAAAAATAATGCCACCTTGTTATCTATCTCTGGCACTGATGCCAAACGTGGTGCGCAATTCTTAAATGACAGTATTGGCGCGAAACAAGCACAGTTTAATAAGGTTATTGTTGCCTTTGACAATGACCAGGCAGGTTTTAAAGCCGCTGATTTTTATGATCGTTTTCAATTTAAAAATCCCAACACTAACGAAATGATTGTTGCAGAACGCCATGTTCCGATCAAAGGAAAAGATTGGAACGACCAATTAAAAGCCGGTGTCTCAGGTTATCAGACCTTATCTATGGGTGAGAATGCGAAACGTCTTGAACAATTATCACAACTTGCAGCACAAGAAACACAAGACAATCCTTTTGACAATCAAGATGACCGTGTCTCAAAAGTCCCAGCTAAAAACAAAGCGCAAACGCCATTTGAACAATCAGCCAAGACAAAAATGACTAAAGCACAACGTCGTAAAGACAACGCTTTAAAGAACAAAGCCATTATCAAAGAGGCGATGGGGAAGGTGACCGCTTATCAAACTGATCCGAGTGCGTTAAAAAAACTACTAGATTTCACCGCGACAGGGTTAAATTACTCTGCCCGTAACTCAATGTTGATTCAATTACAAAAACCTGATGCCACCCTATTAAAAGGCTATAAACAATGGTCAGCTGATGGGATTCAAGTGAACAAAGGCGAGACTGGCATTAAAATATTTGGTGCACCCGTTGATTTAAAAACCATTATTGATACCAATGGGGAACGAATTCGTTGGGCGGATGCGACACCTGAGCAAAAAAATCAAGCCAACACAAAACAATTACCCGTGCAGACAATTAAACACTATCCAGTTGAGACATTATTTGACGTCCGCCAAACCAATGCAACAACAAAACAATTGCCTGAGTTATCACCGAATCGGCCAATTGATTTAGCCACGGATAAGAGTCCTATACATCTAGATAATGCCTACAAAACATTGTTAAAGTACGCTGAAGCCATGAAAGTAACTGTTTATGATCAAGGTGTTGATGATCAATTGGCCAAACGCCCAATGACCTGGCAAGGACAAGCAAAAGGCGCTTTTCTACAATCTAAGTCAGACCCAACAAAAAAATACATCTTATTGCGCAGTGATTTAACACCCACGGATAAGATTCATACTTTAGCTCATGAAGTGGCTCACGCAAAACTACATTCTGCGCAATCAAAAGATAATTGGCCAACTGCTATTGAGGAGACACAGGCTGAGTTATCAAGCTACGTGATTTCTAAAAATCTTGGGATTGATCCAGGCCAACAAAGCATTGCCTATATTGACAATTGGTCAAAGAAATTAAAAGCACTTGATGTCCCACAAACAGGGAAAATCTTAAATCAAGCCCTACAAGCCAGTACCGATGTGACGCAATATTTATCATCACATCTTGAAAAGGGTGAGAAGAAACAAGTGAGAACTAAAAAAGTTTTTAAACCCGACAAACTAGCTGTCGTCGAACAGAATTTTCAGTCAACACAGCGGCATCGTTAAGGAGAAAAGCATGACACAAACAAAAGAATTATATGGTTACATCACAGCCATTACCAAAGCACCAGAAGTCACTATTTTATCATTCCAAGAGAAAAACGCGCCTTCCGTGATTGCTTTAACACTAGCAACACTTCACTATCATGAGGTCTTTCCTGCTGGTGACCCCGAACTTGGGGTGGCTATGATTGCTGTCATTGAAGAAAGTGGGACAAATATCCAAGTGAAAGCCATTTATAATCCCGCAGGCGATTTTATTGCGGTGGACGAAGTGGGCGATTTTGAACTAATGGCTGACGCAATGACAACACCGGAAGATATTGATCTCTACGAAAAGTTACGACAGGAACGTCAAGCGATGTTGGCAGCCATGGATCTTAGTCCAGAAGAGATTAGTGAATTAACGCTGGCTCACGAGCAAGAAAAAGAACAAATGATTGAGACACCAGATTACGGTAACTTAGTCACTGGGGAAGGTGGTCATTATGAGTGAAAATACAAGTACCACACCTTATCTTGATCAGTTTGCGACCAATATTAGTGAAAAAATTGCTAGGGATCCCGAAAAGTACCAAGCTTATGAGCGTGGAAACGTGACACAACGTGTTTTGATTTCCTTACTCAAGCAAATTCAAAACTCGCCCTTGTTAGTTGGCGAACCTGGTGTTGGTAAAACAGCTATTATTGAAGACTTAGCCCGTCAACTTTATCAAAGTAACGAGCCACACTTTGCCAAGAAACAAATCATTCAAATCAGTTTAGCTAACTTGATGAAGGGTAGTGATGGGGAATCATTTGCTTATAAATTTCAAAAAATATTAGATGAATTGATGGCACACAAAGAGACTTTGATTGCTTTTATAGATGAGATTCATCAAATTGTGGGCACAGGTGCTGACACTAATGGCAGCGCGTTGGATGCCGGAAACATTATCAAACCAGCTTTAAGTCGGGATGATTTACAAATTATTGGTGCCACGACAACTAAAGAGTTTCATGAATACATTGCCCAGGATGGTGCATTGATGCGCCGCTTTGACCTCATTGAAGTATCTGAACTCAGTTACAATCAAACACAGCGGATTTTGAGCAAAATGGCGACCAGAATGGGACAAGGGATTGCAGTACCAGAATCTGTGCAAACGCAAATTATGCAGTTGTCAGAGCGTTATGTCACTGATCGTTTCTTCCCTGAAAAAGCTATTATGCTACTTGATAGTGCGATAAGTTTGGCGCGTTTAGAAAATCAAGACGAGGTCACGTCAAATCACGTGGCAGATATTATCCATGCTGATTATCATGTGCCGAAGTACGTGATTAATCAAACCACTGATGAACGCCTGCTCAACCTTTCAACGCAGTTGAAATCGCGGGTAATTGGTCAAGACCATCCATTGGATAAAATCACAATGAAAATCACCAATCGAGAAGCTGGACTAGGGGACAACACCAAGCCAGAATCATTTTTATTCTTAGGGCCAACTGGTGTGGGTAAAACAGAGACAGCTAAACAACTCGCCAATCTGTTATTCGGTGATGCACAGAGTTTCATTCGTTTTGATATGTCTGAGTTTAAATTTGCTGGAACGAGTTTAGAACGATTTAAAAAACAACTGACAACCAAAGTACGACACAATCCTTACGCTGTCTTATTGCTAGATGAGATTGAAAAAGCCGATCCAGAAGTCATGGATTTGTTGCTGCAAGTCTTAGATGATGGTCGGTTGAGTGATGAATATGGTCGTGTGATTAACTTCAAGGACTTAATCGTCATCATGACAACGAACTCAGGGGCAAAGGCTATCATGAATCACCATGCCAAATCGGACTACGTTAAAAATGATTTGAAAAGGCAAGCTAACTTTGAAGAGCAGTTAGAGATAGCTTTACAAGGTGACGGGTATCGTCCAGAATTTTTGGCACGTATTGGTGCTTTGATTGTCTTTGATGTCCTAACATTAGTCGATATTGAACGCATTGTTTCTCTGAAGTTAAAAACGTTAGACGACAAAGCTAGAGCGCAAGGGTTACGGATTGTTTTTGATCCGATCGAAGTGACGCATTATATTTCATCGTTTGACCTTGGTTATGAGTATATAGATGGGGAACAAGTAACTAGTTCATCTATTGCCAAATATATTGCAGATGTGGGCTATAAGCCCTCACGCGGCGTCCGTCCCATTGATGATACGATTGCGACTTATGTCAGTGATCCTATCGCACAAGCCATTATGGCACAACGCCAAGGGCAATTAGCTCATTACAATACGTTTGTCTTTCGAGCTGTGGGTAATCCACCTTCGTTAACCAGTCCATACGGTGATTGGCAGCCTCGTATTTCGACAACCATGGAGGGACAATATGAAACTCTTTAGAAAAGATTATCAATCAGAACGTGACTTTATGCGGCAAAGTTATATTCGTTGGCGCGGACAAGCCTGGTTTCTTTGGGCTTATGGTATTATCACGACAATTTTAGTCATCATTGCAAGTTTGTATATCACGACGCTGGTTGACTTTATTATTCGCGTTGTTGGTCCCTATATCGTAGCCATGATGTCATTAATTCAAACAGGTGTGGCCCAATGGCCAGACTTTGGCGACATGATCAATATGACCATGACCGTCTTTCATCCAAAAAATCTACTCACGATACTATTTCGATTAACTTTAGTCACAGGCAGTGTTCTTATCATTAGCTTGCTGTGGTTAGAAAAGCGATATGTCTTGAAAATTGTGTATGATTGGTTTCAATTGTATCGGGATCAAACCCGTAACACCAATCGTTTTGCGGAAGTTCGTGAAGTTGATGAAACCTATAAGATGATTCCTGACCGCAATAAGAACTACAAAGGGACACCAGGGCAACCAGTGTTGCACACGCAGGGCTATACTTTTGAGTTCTTTATGATTCACCCATTTCTCTGGGCACTACAATGGCTCAAGCGGCCATTAGGTATGAACAGCCTAGAATTCAAGGGTATCTACAAACTTGTTCGACCAAAATTGATGCAACTTTTCCCAAAAGTGTATGAAAAACAACAATTAGTCACTGGGGGCTTTGATGGCTATTATTGGATCGATCCGAGCAACACGCATGCCAAAACAACTGGTATGACGCGTTCATCAAAGGATCAGATGCGAGGTTACACTTTGATTGACATTATTCGTCGCGCAGAAGTGAAATGGAATATTCTAGATACCGATGCCAAAAACGAAGATGCCAAGATGAGTTATAAATCACTGAGAAAAGCAGGATATGAAGTGAAACTTCTAAATATCATGAATCCGAGTGAATCAGAGTCCTGGAACCCGCTAGAAATTGCCATTGATTATGCGTTTGATGGTGATTGGGATAGTGCCAATACGGAATTACGTAAAGTGGTGCAAGTAATTGGTGGTTCAAGTGGTGAAGAATCAGCGCACAAAGATGTCTGGGACGGTGCTGCTGAAAGTACCATTCAAGCCGTGATGTTAACGGTTTTGGACATTGCTGTTAGACACCAGGATAAGTCTATGGTTACTATCTCAAATGTGCTGCAATTTATTAATGATATGAGTAAGTTCAGTGATAAAGAAGGTGATGGCTTAACCAAATACATTACCACGATTGGTCAACTGCCACGTACGCCAGCTAGAAATATGATTACCCTTAACGCAGGGGAGTATATTTCTGCAACTGGTGATACCAAGTCTTCTATCGCATTTTCTGTTATGAATCGTCTGAACTTGTTTGCCTCAGAATCGATTACGCGTTTGACAAGTTTCAATACGATTAATCTCACTGACCTGGGGTTTCCAAGAATGTTAAAGCTTAAGTTTTCCCGCGAATATGTTGGTGTTCACGTTAGCATTCACATTTATGCGGCTGGTAAAAAGAAGGTAATAGAAAAGGATAAGCTAACCGTGTCTCAATCAGGCACGCTAACTTATCCTATTCATGAACATTTACCAAAGAATTGGCAAATTGTTTTAGACCTTAACCATCAAGGAAATACAAAGGCTGTTCGCAAACAACAGTTCATTGTAACTGGAAAAATTGTACAACGAAAAGCATTAAATGGCAAGACCAAAATTGATTCTTACTCAAAGCAGCCCTTATTACGTTGTTTAGTAGACCAGGTTACTCCTGTTGGGACAAACGAAACACCAGCCGTCATCCTAAGGTATTCTGAAAATCCAATGGCTGTGTTTATTATCACACCACAATCTAACGATGATTTCTCTGCTTTGGCCAGCTTGTTTATTTCACAAGTGTTTTCTGTTAACACAGACATTGCCTCAAACATTACACGTCGTAAGATGGACAGCTGGATTTTGTATAAACTGAATGAGTTTTCCATGTTCCCACGTATTCCTGGCTTCACTAATATTTTGACCCGTGGTTTAACTTACGGTCATCTTGTTGACTTATATATTCAGACGTTGACACAGCCGCGTTTGCATTATTCCGAGATGGAAACAAATGATATTAACGGTAATACCGGCAATTGGTTTCATATCTTAACTAATGATGAGCAAACAAATGAGGCGCTATCTAAGCAATTAGGCGAAGTCGAGGTGCAGACTGAATCAGTAAACTCACAAATTGGTTTGGATAGACAAGATCGGGGTAATCGTCAGAGTCAGGTCAACAAAGTCAGGTTGTTAGAGGCTAATGACATTGGCCGTCTGAGTGAAAGAGAAATGATTACCATTCGCACAATTAAGCGACGTGACAAGAAAGGGCATGATGTCCGGCCACTACCAATCTTCTCTACGGGCGCTTATCGTATGCCGTTTGCTTACGAACTTCTGGGCAAACAATACTCGCTCGACTACTATACAGCGGACTTAAATATCAAATCGGCGGCTAGTCAATTAGCTTATGATGACTTGTACAAAGATTTTACACCTTTCTTTGAAGAATTAATGCAAGAGGTTGCTTTGACGACTAACCCAAGCGCTGATGATGTTATACAACCGAACTATGTTGCCGACGTTGATGATCAAAACATTCAAGCAGTTATTGCAGACTATCAAACAGGACAACAAGGTGAGATACCTAATAAGTTCACTGATAGCACAGCTGATGAGCTAACCGATGAACAGCGGTATCTTAACTGGAAAGATAATCTTGATCTCAGTGAACCCTTTATGACTGAGGAGCAAGTAGATAACGTTCAATTAAGAAAGCGCATGGAAACGGCACTCAAACGTATGTTACCAAGAAGTAAAAACACGCCAGAACAAGCGACTGCTTATGCTTTCCTGTCCGATGGTGAATTCTTCAAAGTACCAGAAAATAATAACTATGCAACCGTTCTACGATTGCTAAATAATGAGCCAAGTTACTTATGGACTTTCTATAAGACCTTAGCTGAAGTAACTCAAGGAGAAAATGTCGATGCTTAATACATTAATGATGACACTGCCGACTGGCGGCCCAACCACTGGTTTTTATCAAGACTGGTCACAATATCTTTCACCCATGCCTCATATATTCCTGACTTTAGTGATGCTGTTCATGCACAGTATCGCCCTAATCTTTTATTATCTTGGCTCAGGTGTTCTTGATGCCTATCAAAATTCATTTAAGTTACTTGATTTCTTAAATATTTTCTTTTCACCAAACAATGGTGTGTATCAAAGATGGAATTTGGGATTGATCATACGTGATATGATTTATCTTGGTTTCGTGGCGTTTGGCTTGATGATGATTGTCCAATGGATAAAATTCATCATTACCGATGGCCGAAAAGGACGCGAATGGCCAAAAGGCATTTCAATTACAATGGCTATCATCACGGCTATGCCTTTAATTATCAGTATGCTCACTACAATAGGTACTTCCGCTTCTCAGGATATTATGGGAAATGGGAACGTTAGTGTGCTAACCAAATTATGGCAAGGAAATTCAATAAATTTGAAAACCCTAGCTGAAGTAAATTTTGACATGGATCTTTATAAAAAAGATTCAAAAACACATGGCATTGACAGTAAATCAATTACTGGGTCCGACTACCATTCAGTGATGAGTGATCAGGGATACACTGATGGCTTAAACGATGATCAAAAGAAAGTATTTACGAAAAAAATTGGTGGAAACGAATCCAAACTTGTAGATACAACAGGGGGAACGCTTGTACTAGGTAAGACATTCGCAGACGAATATCCTGTCATGAAAACAAACTGGTTAGGTATCATTGCTGGGGAAATCGTCTTTATTTTCGTAGTTTGTGGTGCTATTATGCGTTTGTTTTCTTCAATTTACAAAATGGCCTTTATGTCTGGTTCAATTGTTTACTTTGGTTTGCGAGATGGGACACAAGGTAAACGTGCACAACAAATCTTAAGTATGATAGAAGGGCAAATTACTGGCATTGTAATGATGCCCATTTCGCTAATTTTCTTCTTCGCTTGGGTTGAATTTGCGTTCAACACAATAAACGCTTTGAATTTAACTGTCTGGCCGTTTACTATCCTATCAATTGCCGCCTTATACGCTGGTGGAAAAGGCCTATTCAGTGGTTTTGAAATGATAGAACAATGGACTGGCGTTCGTTCAGGGCATAATCCTGTGGCGTCAATGATGTTAGCGAGTCAGGCCTCACGAATGGTTGGTGGTATGGCTAAATCAGCTAAACAAAACATTGGTAAGGGGTTACAAGCAGTATCACCATCGCAACAGAAGAAAAATCGAGAGTCAGCTCAAAATCTCGCTAATCGCCATCCTTTGGGCTTAGAAAATGCCAACAAGCAAGACCATACAATAGAAGGCGCGCCTGAGCAAAATGGTAGCACCGGTAAGGCAGCAGCGTTCGCTTCAGGAGTTGGCCGTGTAGCTGGAGCGGTTAAAAATCCGTCACAGTTAGTCAAAAGTAGTGGACAAGCGGCACTTGATGGTGCGAAAGCCACTGGACAAGCAGCTCTAAGCAGAGCCAAGAACGGAGTAAATAAGGCAGTTGAAGGCGCTAAAAATTACGCCGGTAGCATCCAAGATGGTTTCGAGGGCGGACAACAAGCTGTTGACGCATTTAATCAGCGGCATACACCAGTCGATCCAAATCGGGCTTTGGATCAAACTGTTGGACAACACAACAGTGCACATGAAGCGCTTAGCCGCGCGAGAAACAGTATAGAACGTCAAGAAAATAAAAACAATCCAAACAGTGACAGTGCGATTGAACAACAAGACTCAACTCCAATTCCTCGCTTTGCTCCAGCCCCAAAGCCAACAGGAAATAAGAAATATCTAGATGGGGGAACCGTGGCACCGTTAAACCCACCAGCTGGTTATACTGGCCCAACATCAACATCAACGTCATCAATCAGTTCAAGTCATGAGCCGTCTATGCCATCAAGTCAATCTCAATTTGATACTGCACAAGGCACTGGTATGTCTACTCTAGAAACAAATCAGGCGACAACTAAGATTCCAATAACGCAAATGACAAAAGAACAGAGAAAGGCGCACGATCAAGCGATTGCTAGAGCAGCTATTGATCGCTCTATCGCAAAATATAACAAAGAACATCCTAAAAATTAGTTTGTGCCTTTCTTTTCAAACAAATTTTGGTTAAAATGATAATAACCGTTTAAGGGAAAGGTTATCATGAACAAAATTAAAAAAAATAAATTGTGGTTAACAGTTGTGGGCTTTGGTATCGTTATTGTTATTATATTGTCATTAATACTACTTAACCAAAATAAGGCTAAACCTGAATCAGAAACAATTTCTTTCCAATCTAGTGTTAAAGCTTCTTCTTCTTCACAAAAGAACCGAGATGAAGAGAACCAAAAAAAATATGCTGAAAAGGCCGAGAAAATGAAAGGGCATGTTTTTGGAATAGGAACAAAAGCACAGTTCACAAACTGGAATAAACAACAATTTATAGAATGGGCGCATCAATATAGTTTGTTGAATGAAGAAAATAAACATAACGCGTCAACTAATTTTGGCACTACTACAACTATATCTAATGATTCCCTAGACACCAGTGCTCTTGATGAAGTCGCAAAAAGTGTCATATCAAATGATTTTAAGTCTATTAGTTATTTTGAAACAGTAAAAGATTTTAACAAAGCATATCCAACAGTCAATCCTGATGATATAAAGAAATAAACTAAAAGCGACTTACCTCATATGGTAAGTCGCTTTTTTATTTTTGTTTTAAAACTTGCTCTAATATCAGATCAACGAATGCACTAGCTGATCTAAATCCTTGTTCAGCTGCTAATTTATCAATGCCTTCCTTAACATCTGGTCGGATGGTATAAGTCGTTTGAACTTTTCGTTGGAACTGTGATGTGCTGGGTAGATTGAAGTCATCGCTTAACGTCACTTCTTTTTGTTCTTCTTCTGGCTGCTTAGCAAATGCTTTAGCTAATTGTGCCTTTGATGCTTCATCATCAAATACGGCTTCTTTTTTCTTGTTGTAGTCCATTATTAATCTTTTATCCTTTCGAGTAACTGACCGTATACTTCTGCAATCTCTTTTTCGGCTTTCAGGTCATGTTTATGTGTATCATCCGCGAGCATGATTGGCACACCAATCGTGGTGGCATAGTTATAAATTTCTCGATGAACTGTGTAACCAACAAAGTCTGACATATCTTTTGTCATGCGTACAAACTCATGGCTGATTGAGGTGTTGTGTTTAACCTGTGTCCCAATATAAATTGGTTTTGCTTCAATTAATGATTCCCTTGTACGCACATCAACGGCATCAGCTTTGAAGGACTCAAAGTGCAAGTCGAATTGATTCTTTGCTTGAATAAAGCCATAATCTGTTGGCATCAAGGGGACAACCACGTAATCCGATACCGCAATCATGTTTTGCGTCACTGTATTGAACCCGGGGTGCGTATCAATCAAGATATAGTCGTAATCTGATATTAAATCAACATGATCTTGCAGCCACATCATCATCAAGAAATGCTTGTTATTCTTACTATTCAATAAGCCGTCTAATTCTTCAAGACGAGGACTTGCGGGTAAAATGCTCAACAGGGGGCTAATACCACGGATGAGCACGTCACCACCGTTGAAGACATTAAATAATGATTGATCGTTGGTAAATTGATTGTAGGTTGATGATAAACTCCCTTGATAATCACTGTCAATTAACAGGACTTTATAGCCCAAACTATTCAATAAACCAGCGAAGTTGAAAGTAACGGTTGTTTTACCAGCGCCACCTTTAGGGACTGAAAATGTAATTGTTTTACTCATGATAATGCTCCTTAGTTATTTTATCTGTCAAAACGAAATAACGAAAGACTTACCAATCCAGGCATGTAAAACTATCAATACCTATATTATAACATACTTATGGTGTAATGATACATACATCATAACACACTTATAAGATATAGACATATACATCATAACACACTCATAAGATATAGATATATACACCATAAGGCACCCATAAGATATTGATATATACATCATAGGGTACTCATAAGATATGGATACATACACCACAAAACATTTCGATAGTCAGTGTATTGCTGATTATTGAGGTGTTTTTTTGTTCTTTCATAGCTAAACAGGGCAGAGGTCAAATATTTCCGTTCCACTTTTTGTACTTTTATCATTACTTGTTATCATGACCACAGATTGATTTACAATCCAGGCTAATTAACAAATAAAGGAGTGTCTTATGTACGAAAAATTTACCCCAGGGCGTAATATTTGGAAAAAAGTATCGCGCTATTTCTTTTTCACGATGGAACGCATCACGATTGTCGGTATCATGTTTGGCATCACTTACATCATGATAAAGCAAGCCTTTCCATATAATATTGGTATCTTTGGTTTGATTCTTATCATAAACAATGCCTTGTTAACAATATTCTTTATCTTACCAAGTCCTAGTAACCCTAATGGTTTGATGTATCAAGAAATTGTCCGTGGGCTTTTCAAACTCGATAAGCCAGCTACCGCAGACATCTACTCAGTCACTAAAAACAAAAAAGAGGATATGTAATTATGGGTATTAAAAAGTCAAAGCAAAGCCAGGTCAAATCAATGACCTATATCAAAAATAAGATTGCCGCTAAACGCCCGATTGCGATTCCTTATTTTTTACCTTATAAGGACATTATTGTGAAGCGTAAGGGTGAGCCGATTTTGTTGCAGGATAATACATATGCTGACTTACTAAATTTGCCTGGCAAAGACCTAGATTTCCTGGATAGTGAGGGCATTAATAGTTCAAAGTCGATTATTTCTGATTTTCATTTACTACTGTCTGTTTATTTAGAAGATTTTGACATCAAAATCATTCAGCTACCAGCTGACACCAGAGTGCAACAAGCCTCATGGGGTCAAGAACTCGTCAGAATTGATGCACAACTAGCAGACACAAACCAATCAGAACAACACTACCAACAACTATTGCAACTGCGCCGCACTGTTCTTCGCGAAATCAGTATCGAAAAAGATGTTGTCAGTGACATTAAACATCAAGAATATACAGCCGTGATTTATGGGAAAACAATCGCTGCTTTGGAAAAGAATAAACGTGATTTCATTGAACATGCAGGCTTAGCTTTTACCCCAGAACCCGTTTCTTTGGAGCGAAAGAAGATGGTTTTGTATCAAATCAATAATCCTGGTGAAACACTCGAATTGGAGGAAAAGTAACATGAGAATGAGTATTAATAATGCCAAACGGTCTGCTTGGAAAGCGCAAGGCTATAACCTTGATTTCATTGAAGAAGTTCAAAACCCCAGCGGTATGACTTTTCACACAAATTATTTTGATGATGGTATGACAGCATCTGCGATTATTGACGTCTACGATTTTCCAAAAACAGCCCAAAGCGCTGGGTGGTTTAAAGAATTAATTAATCATAAAAATACCATTGTCGATATTAAGATTGGCACGAACAGTAAATTTGAAGTGCAGAAAGCTTTAGAAAGTGCGACGAACGCTTATAGTTCAAAAGCAAATAGTGATTTAACGTCTCAGGGTGATGCCTTGGAGGCTCGTAAAGACTCACAAATTACTTTGGATGATTTAGATGATGCACGTAATGGTCGTGAAATCTATAAACGGGTCTATGTCAGGCTATTAGTTTCGGATGTTTCACCAGAAGAGTTACGTCGTCGTGTGAAAGAAATCCAGCAACAGCTTTCAAACTATCGCATGAAAGTTTATCCTTCGGAGCAGCTAACACATTTCCAACAATTCTTCAAACCAGCAATGGCTATTGAAAACGATACGATTCGTGACAAAGGTTTTCCAATGAAAGCCTACGCCTTAGCTGGTTCTTATGCCTTCAATCAAACATTTATTGCCCACCCACGTGGTACATATCTTGGCTTAACTACTCAGCGTGGTGAAGTCATGTATGATCCAAGCTACAATGACCATCGCACCCAATTGACGGCTTATAACTTGATTGTCGGTGGTGAGCGTTCCGGTAAGAGTGCCTTTGCAAAAAAGAATCTGCCTTCATTACTAGCTAGAGGTGATAAAGCATGGGTATTCGATAAGTCTAACGAATGGCGTGACTTGGTTAATTATTATTTCGGGGTCACTTTAACTTTGGATGGTAGCCAAAATATCATTAATTTATTGCAGGTCTTTGGTACGGTATTGGATGCTGACGGTAACATTGACGTGATTGCGAGTTTCAACCAACATCGGACAAAAGTCATCACTTATTACGCAACATTGAACCCGCAAGCTGACAAAAAAGAATTAGAGATGTTAGGCAACTATATCACTGACTTCTATATTGAACGTCGCATGTGGTCACCATCACCAAAAGATAACCCACAAGATTTACGTGTCATTAATTTGCGTAATGAAGATTACCCCATTATGGAGGACTTTGAAACCTTCTTAGAAACTCAGAACATGATGACACGCAATATGACACAACCAGCAGTTGAGAGATTGGACAACATCTTATCAACTATCCGTAGTTTGATTCAGAATCATGGCGACATGGTCAATGGCATCACCACTATGCCTGATTTAAGTGATGAAAAGCTTGTCCGCTTTGACACAAGTGGGTTATCTCGTTTGGAGAGTGACCTCTACAACGCCCAATACTTCACCATTCTTTCTCTTATGGAAAGTTACATCACCATTAATGGCACCGTGCAGCGTCAACGGATTAAAAATGGGGAAGTATCAAATCAATCCGATACCTATCACAAAAAATACCCGCAATACTTCTGGTGGGTACAAGATGAAGCCGATGATATTTTCAATGCCAAACACGCTTTAGGGATTACGTTTGGTGATAACCTAATGGCACAACATGGTAAAGACTTCTTTGGTATGATTGCGATTTTCCCAGGACTTAAAAACGTTGTTCCAACTGGCCAAGCACAAGACAATGATGCTAGTCGTGCCGCTTCATCTTTTTTCGGTCGTTTCCCTAAGCAAATTATTGGCCGTTTATCAAAAGCCGACACGGTAAGATTGCGTTCCGTTGTGAGTGAAAATAATATTACTGATGGTCAATTAGCTGCTTTGCAAAATATATCTCAGGGGGATTTCTTAATGAATTTGATTGGCAAACAAGCCACATTTATGCACGTTGACTTGAGCCAAGAAGAAATCAACCTATTCGGTGGAGGACTATAAACTATGAAACTACCACATCTATTCAAACAGGCTAAAGAAAATCGCCAAAAGATGCTTAAACAAGCCGAAAAACAATGGCAAAACTTTTATGCGAATCAGCATAAGAGTCCAGTACAAAATCAAGTCATTTACTATATGATTGGTGGTTTTGTCTTCGTGGCTATTCTCAAATTATTATCTCACTGGATAGGAGGATGACATGTTTGAAAATTGGTGGCGATACAAAAAATTTAAACTATACGCTTATGGCACACTGATCGCAACAGCTGTTGTCGTCGTAATCGCTGCAATTATGATGTTTATCATGATTTTTTCGACTCAAAATGCTGAGTGTTTCAATGATGATCAAACCGTGGCTGAAGCAGGTCAAGGAATTGGCGGTGATTGGCAAGACCATAATTCAAATACTTACAAAGCTATGCGTCATGCTGCTGATCGTTTTCAAAAAGAACTCCACATGTCAGGTGACAACATCGCAGCAGCACTAGCTGTGGGATTACGCGAAAGTGGTTTCAATCCTAAAGCCGTTAATCCTGGCGGTGCTGTTAAAGGGATTTGGCAATGGGGTGCTGGTGGTATTAACGGTGATCGTTATAAAGATACGCAGGATAATGTCGAGTCGCAAGTGCAATTAGCCATTAATGAACTAAAAAGTAGCCATAAAGGGGCTTTGATTGATTTAGCAACAGCTGATAATATCAATAGTTCGTTGGTTGCTTGGGACACCAAATTTGAAGGCGTGGGGGTCAATGACCCACAAAGAAGAGTCGCTGATACATTGAAAACGGCTAATGAAATCAAAAAGGTTTTCGCTCTCGATTTTCCTGGCAGCATCAATGTGTTTGATCACGGCAACAATAATTCTGGCATAGGTGATAATTCAACTAATGCGAATACCAGTGGCTTATCAGAGGCCACTTGTGATTCAGGTTTAAGTTCTAATGACAACGGTTTACCGGTAAAAGGTCAATATAGCATTACTGGTGGTTATCCAAACTATGGTGGTTTAACCGGAGCTACTCATTATGGTGTTGATTTTCAAACCACTGATCATGCTTTGTCTAGTTCTGGTGGTAATGTTTATGCGGTTCATGATGGCACGGTTGTCGCTAAAAGTTCTGATAGTACCGGTGGAAATTGGCTTGTCATCAAATGCACAGACAACGTCTTCACTTATTATGGTCATGCGCCAACTCAAGAAGCAATTGTCGTTAATAATGGGGACAAGGTCAAAGCCGGGCAACACATTAGTCATCAAGGTCAAACTGGTATGGCAACTGGTATTCACGTCCATTTTGCAGTGAATACGCACGATCAATTTGGCTGGGCGCCACAAAGTAACGGCTTAAAATCACCTGGCGATTATCTTAAGCTACCACAAAAGGTAGGGACCAATGTCGTTGTGCCTAACGGCCCATTTGATTCTGACAAAAAATAGGAGAAAAAAGGATGACAAAAGGAATTAAGAAAACACGCATTAAAGCACTTATAGTTATTATCATCGTGTCGATAATTGTGTTGATCAGTGGTTTGTTGTATCAAAAATATAGCTTAAATGGTTATCCTGATACTAAAAACTTCAGTCAAAAAATCAATCAATTAGATGACACTAACAAACAAAAAACAGTGCTGATATTCCATCGTCCTGGTTGCTCTGATTGTAAGAACGTTCGAGAACTCGTTAATCAAACTATCAAAACCAATCACAAGCGTATCAATTACATTGTGACAAACGTCAACAACAATCAGGCTAAAACTTTCATGATTAAGTATGGTGTCACGGAAGTACCAACAATTATCTACCTTGAAGGTACACAAGTGATTGAAAGCACGACGTCAACCCATGCAAAAGATGTAAAACGTGTAATGACAGGGGAATAAACGATGCAAAAAAGAACATACAGAATGGTCTATGGCTTTATTACTCTCTTAGCACTTGTTTGTTTAATTGACGCAGTTGCTACTGCAAAAAGGAACAACGATACCATCAAAGCTTCACAGACTGAGATTAAACAATTGAGTCATCAGACCCAAACTAATCAAAAAGCAGCAAAAGCCTATGAGCAAGTTGAATCAAGCGACATACGCAATACTGATGACTTCCAAAAAATAGGTCATCAGTTTATCGTTGAAATGTTTGACCTTTTGAAAAAGCAACAGATCAATGACCCAAAAAGCAAGGTAGCGAATGATAAGGTTGTCTCAGCTTTTCTGGGCGCAACCTTTGGTGGTGATGTGGATGAAGGCCGGCCAGTCATAAAACTTCTTGAAGAAGATATGACCTATTCAAAGTCAGCTGATGGTACAGGTATTGGGTTTGGTCAGGTAAGCTATACGCAAAGCGGCAAGAAACAAGAAATATCTTTATTGATGCACATGCAGGGGAATCAAATTACTGAGTTACAGGTAGGAAAAGTACGCGATACTTCAGGGAGTGGGGAAAAATAGAATATGTACAAAAGAAACTTATGGTGGTGGAGCATTCCAATCGGCTTACTTTTGATGTGGGGCATGTTATCAGGCGTTAATCACTTTACCCAGTCAGTTATTAATCAATATCAAGTCAAGGTTAGTGCCGCGCGTTTAGACAAGCAGAAGTCAACCAAACAAATTAATGTAACGCTTGATGATAAACAGCCAAACATTGCCGCTGCAACCAAAAAATTAAATCAGCTTTATGCATTAGATTGGACGATTGCAAACCAAAAAGAATTTGATGGTAAGGCAAAGGCTATGAGTTCATTAGTCAGTCAAGAGGTAGTTAACCAAAGTTTAGATTTTAAACCCGATACTGATCGCATGATGACGCAAACAAAAGTAATCATGGCCTATGATCACATGGACTTTATGCCTACTAGTGTCACAGATCAACTCGTAAAGGGAAAAGTGGTTGTCTACATCAAAAGCCATTATGAAGGCAAGCCCGAAGCCACAACACGTTTCGTATACAACATCAGCTACAACACACAAACAGATGTCATTACACAATTAGATCGCATTGGGGCTTTCCAATTACAAAGCAACAGTTCTCTATTATAAAATAAAGTGCATAATTATGATTACGCTTCTTTTTCAAATATTTGTGTTTATAATATTGACTTTTCATGACGCCATTGTTGATGCTATGACAAAAAAACACTCCTTATTTTGCTAAGAAACATAAAATATCAATCACTTGGTTTAAAATATTGACCTTAAATAATTAGTACGGTATAGTACTAATATGAAAGTAAATCAACATAAAATACCCTTGAATAAAAAAATTGTCATTGAAACCTCTGCTCAACTCTTTTTTGATAAAGGGTATGGATACACAAGCATGGATGATGTAAGTATGGTAAGCGGGGTTTCAAAATCAAATATTTATTATCACTTCAAAAGTAAAGAAGATCTTCTAGTTGCTGTTATTGAGTATTGGAGTGAATATTATCGGAAGTTAATTGAGCAAGCCGTTTACGCTAAAACTCTTTCCGTCGAAAGTCGAATAATTTCTTTCTTGAATTCACTTTCTATGGAAATTTCAAAACGCGAATATAAAGGAAGTTGCCCGTTTATTACGCTATACATGCAAAGCCCAATGGAACCTACCGATGCTAAAAGAAAGATAACCTTTTTCTTCACAAGACTTGAACCCGCTTTTGTGGAATTATTTCAACAGGGCATAGACCAGGGTGAATTCCAGGGTAAAATTACAGCTGAAAGTATGGGCAGTTTATTTTTGACAACCATGGAAGGCGCGTTATTACTTTCAGAAGTCACACAAGACAGTAGCAAAATAATCACAACGGCAAAAAACTTTTGTAAAATGCTTTATTAGTTTAATGCATTTTTGTTTTGCAATTTAATAGTACTAATTAGTACTAAAAGGAGAAAGAATGAACACTATTTTAATCACAGGCAGTACAGGTGCAATTGGGAAACAAATTTTAAAATCCTTTGCAAACACAGAAGCATCTTTTATTTTATTGGTTCGTAACCCCAAAAAAATTTTGAACCAATTGTCTTGGGCTAACAAAGATTTTTTGAACCGCATTACAATAATCAGTGGTGACTTAACCGCCCCAAAATTAGGTTTATCACAAAACGATTATCAGATTCCGTTAAATTCCGATGTGATTATTCATGCTGGTGGCACAATGGATATTCAATTAGATGATTTAACTGCAAAAAACATGTTTGCTACGGGAGCTGAATCAATGATTGAGCTTGCAAAATTAATTCAGCAGAGACAGGGTTTAAAACATTTTATACATATAGTTGGCTACATGAGCCCATTTAATGAATCTAACTCAGAAACAACTGAAGATGTTTGGAAATCAAAACGTTTTAAGAAAAATGATAATGCATATGAACGATACAAGTTTCTGGCTGACTTATACGTTCGTCAACAAGCTTTAAAAAATGGATTTCCTCTCTCTGTGATCAATCCAAGCACAGTGGTCGGTGGTCAAGAGACTGGTGAAACTGAACAAGTTGGGGGTCTCGGCCATTTAGTTAACATGAGTCGTAGAAAACTTATGCCATTTGTTCCTGGTGGGGAAAAATATTGGTTACCTATGGTTTCTGATGTTGTTTTAGGCGATGCTATTGCTTACCTTGCCCAATCAAATAATGTAAAAAATAATACTTACTCATTTACGCCGAACAAAATGAATTCAATTAACATGACTCAATTGACTCGTCTTATCTCTACGGAACTGCAAGTATTTAAACCTAAATTGAAGATTTCAATTCCGATAATAAAAGTAGCTTTGCATTTAGGTTTGGCCAAACTATTTAGAATACCGACTGGATCAATTAATTTCGTTTCTAAAAAATCATTTGATAATTACGAAACAACTAAACTTTTAGAAAAAATCGATATCCATGAAATATTTGATGAAAAATTATTACCAAATATTGTTTCTGATTTAGATTATCGTTTGACCTATTCATATCAATCACATCTCATCAAATTTGAACGTAAGGTTTCCCATCAGACAATATATTTTAGCAAAAAAGGGTATGGTACACCTTGGATTATTGTTCATGGCTTGTTTAGTGATGCTATTGATTTCACTTCTCTCGCACTTGAAATTCATAAAAAAACAGGTAACCCTGTATATGTTATCGATTTGCCTGGGTTGGGGCATTCTCCAGCATTAACTGAGGATTCAACAATTGAAAGTTACGTCTCTCAGATTGAAAAAATAATAAATAATATTGGTGGTCCAATTAACTTCGTTGGCCATTCAGTAGGCGCTAATTTGGCTGCTAAAGTTGCTGAAAAAAATATTGGGTTAGTTTCAAAACTCATTTTACTACAACCACTTACCCGTAAAGTAAACAGTGGTTGGCATATTAAAGCAATAACAGAACATTCTAAAATATTAAAAAAAATTCTAAGGCATATGTCCCGAAAATTTATCAACAAATATTTGACAAAAAGTGGCTCATTTATAGATGGGGAAGCAAAAGTACAACGGCACTTTAGCCAGAGAATGTACGAAAGTCTATCTAGTCCCAGAATATTATCAACTAACGCGAATCTAATGGCTTTAATTACGCACCAATCTAGCAAAATTAATTGGTACACATTGCCTTCCAAAACATTTATTCTTTGGGGGAAAGCAGACAAAATATATTTACCGCCCGAACAAGAAATATATTCAGTAATCTATTTGCCCTATGGCCATCAATTTCCAATCGCAGAGGCACTCGAAACTTCAGAACTACTCGTTAATTTTTAAAAATAAATTGAATAAGAAAATGGCTAAAAAAAGTATTTTCATACCGATGTGTGTCAATTGTACTCACATCTTTTTTATTTATATGAAATTCAATCAAAGTATAAGAGGTTGTTTGGCACCCTCTATTTTTAGTGTCTTTAACTAAACTTTTAGCAGTTCAATTTTTGTGAAAATCAGCTCCCTTTTTATAGTATGCATGTGTTTCGGACACAAACTATAAAAAGTGGGCTTTTCTTATGAAAAAGTCAAATCATTATTTCTCCAGATATGGTCAGGTTTTACAATCAAAAACCAAACCGTTATCTGTCGTCTTCGGGACATATTATCCATGTTGATGCACAATGTCGCCTCGGCCGACGTTGGCGATGTTGCTAAATCAACAAGGTCAGATGTAGCCAAAATTTTGTTTATCACTCTGATTTTTATAGAGGTAAACGATATTTTCTTCTCAAAGCAATCTGAAAGTGATTGTATTTTCGTTTTGTCAAAAACTTTACTAATCTCATAATTTTTGCAATTTTTTAAATTTTAATTCTGAAGCCGAGCAATACGGATTGGGATAAATAGATATATCACAATAATATATTTCCTGTCCGTCAAAATAATAGTTAAGTCACTTAATTAATATGTTACAATGTTAAGTGACTTAACTATTGATAGGAGATACACATATGCTTGCAAATAATTTTTTAGATCATTTTAGTCACTTTATGACTGAATATGAGAATTCGAAAACTGACCAACACGTTATTGATGGATTTAATACTGCAGAAGTTCATACGATTGTTACGATTGGTAAAAATAAAAATATCAGTCTTCATGAATTAGCTTCTAAAAGAAAAATATCGACTAGTGCAGCATCACAATTAACTAGCAAACTAGAATCAAGGGGAATTATTAAAAAACAACGATTAGAATCAAATACAAAAAAATCAGCATTATATTTAACAAATGAAGGTCAAGCTATTTTTGAAAAACATCAAGAGCAACAAAAATATTTAGAAAATAATTTACAAAATATTGTAAATGAATTGTCTGATGAAGACCGCAACCTGGTAATTAAACTACTGGATGACATTGAAGGTAGTTGGAATTCTTTGCCTTGGAGAAAAGAAAGTATGAAGGGTGATAAATAGTATGAAACATTTTAAAATTCAAAAAAATTCTTCAGCGGTTGATGAGATCATTAAGATGCAACTTGAAAAATTGCCTCCTCTAACTAAAGTTGAAATAGTAGTACGTACAGTAACACCATACTATTGTATTAATGCACCTAAAAAAATAAGCAAGAACTGTAAATGGGAATCTAAAAATACGTTTCGAAGTAATAGCGATGGCTTGATTGATTTGAATACTTTTCCTAGTTTAGCTGGTACTTATAGTGGAGTCTATCCTATGGGGTGTTTAACTTTTTTAATCCCTTCCAAAAAGAATCTTCTTAATAAGGAACAAAAAAGTAATAAAACATCTTTCAATGAGTTTTGTGTTTTTGAAATTACTGCGTTACTTGATGGAGAAATTCTAGATCAATGCCGGATTAAGCGATTCTTCGTAAATAAAAATATTAAACATAAACTAGTAGAGAGTAATACCTTTCAAGGAAGATTTTTTTACCCAGAAAATGAAACCAATCTACCTGCAATTTTAATACTAAGCGGTAGTGAAGGAGGAATCGAAAAAGCGCAAGCAATAGCACAATTGATAGCTAACCACGGATTTGCAACACTAGCAATCGGCTATTTTGGAATAGGAAATTTAACAAAAGATTTAAGTCGGATTCCATTAGAAATAATTGAAGATTCCATATCGTTTTTTAAATCTCAAAAAATGATTGATAGTAAGCATATTGGTATTTACGGCCGATCAAAAGGAGCAGAATTCGCTCTACTTGCAGCAAGCTATTTCAGTGAAATTAATTGTGTTGTAGTTAACTCACCATCAAATGTTGTTTACGAAGGAATTAGCAATAAAGGATTTCCAACAAGGACTTCATCGTGGTCTTATAGAGGTAAAAATATCAACTATTTTCCTTTTTCATTTAAAACCTTCTTTCTTTCCAAAATCACTCATAAAGACTTTCCACTAATTAATGAAAATAGCTCTTGTGAGATTCCTGTTGAAAAAATTAATGGTAATATTCTATGCATTGCATCATCCAAAGATGAAATTTGGAACGCATTAGAGGCAAGCAAACGAATTCAAAAAAGATTAGCTAAATATAATTTTCAACATCAATTTAATTCAAATTATGTTGAAAATGCTGGGCACATGCTGACTATTCCGTGTCAACCTAATAGCCGATACAAAAATATAGATAAAAAACTACTTATGAATGATACTTATGAAACATGGAATAATACTGTTTCACATTTTAAAGATAACCTTAAACAAAACTCATACCAGTTGTAGTTAATATAATACAGGCTAGCAAAATTAGTGCTTCATCACTATTTTCAAGCACAAAAATTCATTCATGAATATAATTATCAATTCAAAATAGGAAGTCAAATTAAACAACACTAATCCAATCATCTGAATACTTTGTCATTTTTCAGAAAATTGGAGTTCCTTCTAATTATTGAAATAGAAGTAATCACACAAAATAAAACTTATTTTTAACTTGATTTGTTCCAGCTGGCCAAAACAGGAACGACACATCGTTTTTTATTTTAATTAATTTTTATCAGAGAATACTGAGAGTATCTAGCAAAGCTATATTCTATCAGTATTTTTTTCGGTTCACTTTTTGTTAAATTCAGCTCCCTTGTTATAGTATGCGTGTGTTTCGGACACAAACTATAAAAAAGGGGGCTTTTCTTATGCAAAAGTCAAAATATTCTTTCTCCAGATGGGGTGGTGTTTTAAAATCAAAAACACAATCCTTGTCTGTCGCATTCGGGACATCATTATCCATGCTGATGCCCATTGTTGCATCTGCCGACGTTGGCGATGCTGCTAAATCAACTGGTACGGATGTAGCCAAATTCCTGTTTATTGGTCTAATTATTGTTGGTGGAATCAGTTTGTTAGTCGCCGGCATCATGATGTCCAGTGGTAGTCAACGCTTGCATGAAAAAGGCCAAAGCCGACTGCTCAAAACCTTAATTGGTATTGTTGTTGGTTGCTTAACAGGTATGATTATCACTTGGATTTACGGGGTAATTACTTCTGCTGGTGGTGGTAACTTCATCACTTGGCCATTCTAAAACAATAGGGAAGAGGAGCGCACATGTTTGGATTTAGAAAAAAGGAAACTGTCATTGAGACAAACTATTATGCCCGCATTGATGAAAATACACTAGATTTTAATGAAGACTTGGTGCAAAGCTTGGCAGAGAAATCTGGTGATTTGGTGTCAACTTGGCCAAACGCTAATTTAGCTGACTTACAACAATTCTTGTTTTTGCTAACTAACGATATTGTACGAGCGAGCAACCGTAATTTCAAAATCGGTAACATTACTTATTTTGAAAAAGACCACAAAGGTCGTAGCGAGCCAACTGGTTTGAGTTGGGATAATGCTGAAATTACACCAGCCTTTGAAAACATTGCTGTGGCGACTGCTGAACACATTTTCAATGCAGCGTCAGTGAGACAAGACGAAGAGACTGACTATGACACAATTATTGATGCCTTGACACCTTTTCTTGAGGCTGTGCTTGAAAATACCAAATTGGCAGTTAACGATATGCCTGTCCTACCTGATGCACAACAGTATCGTCAAGCTCAGGAAGACGGAGAAATCATTACCGTTGAAGCCAAAAAATTTGTGATCCAACGGACTGAAACAAGACAACCATCTGACAACGGTAAGTTAGTAGATCATGTGGAAGTTAAAGAACAGGCTAATGGGCCTGTCACACCTAGTGTACCTGTAAAGCCGAAAGCACCTGCGCCACAATCTACTGTGGTCCCCGTAATCGGACATAGCAAAGAGGCGAACGTCAAAACACCACCTACTTTGGTGAAAGGTCTCTCTGAAGCTCAGAAACTCATTGATCAGGTTAAATTACAACCAAAGGGGTTTGATGTTTCGAAAGACTTACAAGAGGTAGCACCTGTTAATGAGCAATACGTGCAATCGCAACTTAATCAGGAACGTCGCAAGGCCAATACATTCTTGGACGAGACGAGCACCATGTACACCAAAAAAGTTCGTAAAACCTTAGCTGACTTGTTACATCGCTTAAATGAGAACAAGAAAGAACGCTTGCAAGCCTTGCAACAAACTGATGTTCTCAGCGCAATTAATGACACGTTAGCAACTGAACGACCAGTAGTCTACGAGGAACGTTTTAATCGAGCACAGGCCGCTCGAAGAGCTGGTTTTGATTCTGAAATAAGTGATGAAAATGCCCGCCATGAGCAAACACTCGTTTCTTTGAAAGGGTCTTATGTTCGTGACATTGAATCATTGAAAGTCTCAGTAAATCAAGAAATTGATGACTGGTATACTGAACGTTCAAAAGAACTCGCAAACAGTCTTCAAGCTTCTTTGTCAGAAGATATGGCCAAGTTAGCTCAGCAAGCTGAAGAAGATGCCATGACGCAATTAACAGCCTTGCGCGATGATTTATTGACTAAGAATATGCAGTCGCTTATGGATATGAAAGCTAATTTGGCTAACGGCCTTGAAAAACAAGCAACTCTTTATCAGAAGCAGCATGACGAGGCTGTCTTAAATGCGACAAAGTTAGCGGCAGCGCGTGTCCAAGAAGGCAGCTTGAGTGAACTAGAAAAGCAAATTCAAGTCTTAAAAACAGCAAATAATGAGTTGGAGAGTCAGTTAAAAGCAAAAGATGCGACTAGTAATCAAGCATTGACAGAATTACAAGCAAAGCTTACTCAGGCACTAGCAGAAAAAAATCATTCAAGTACAGATGAAAAGACTAATGATCGGCTATTAGATATTTTGTCTCATCAAATGCAAACGCCACCAGTGACAGAAGTTAAAAAGTTGCCAGTTTGGAAACCAATATTAATTGGCTTGTTATCAGCAGCAGCGATAACAACAGCTGGTATTGGTGGTTATGTCATGGCACAACATCAAAACGTGCCAACACGTAGTGCACAAAACGCAACAGTTCCTTCTGAGGCAACCATTGCTCAGACTTCATCCAAACTTGAAGCATCCAGTAACACCAATAGTAAAATAAAAACACAATCTGCCAGTTCTAATTCTTCAGGTGTAAGTTCATCTGTTTCAAAGAACGACAACCAAGCGGCAAATAATCCACTTTTAACTCGCTTTCATATTGGTCAAGATGTACCTGTGACCATCAACGGGGCGGCGGTGACGGCTAAAATTGTGTCAATTCAAGACAAAGCCATCACAGTCTTCCATGACGGTTATAACTATAACGTGCCAATGGATTAAGTAGGTGGTCTTGTGGGATTAAATCAACAACAATTGCAGCAACACACAACACATCGTGTCAAAGCTAAAAAGTTACCAACAAAATTGCTCAAAATAGCTGTTTTGCTAGTCCCTGCACTGACTTTCATTGCTATCTGTGCGATTTATGGTAATCACTCACAGTGGCAGACTGCGGCTCAGTTGAGTAAAACGATTAAAAAGCATCCAGGTAAATCTCAGGCATCTCATAGTGGCTCAATTACAAAAGCGGTGCCAGCCGTGGATGTTGCCAAAGTGAGCCAGCAGGAAAGGGTTACCCCTGATTACTCTGGGCAAGGTGGTTTGATATCCAAAGAACATATGCTGAAGTTGGCCGCAAGTAAACAACCAGAAATATTACGTGGACATGTCGCCATGCCGAGCTATCAGATTAGCGAGCCCGTGTATGAAGGGACGAGTAATCATGTACTGGCTATTGGTGTTGGGATTAACGCACCACATCAAGTTTTTGGGCAAGCCAATATATCAATCTACGGTCATAATATGGGTGACTATAATGCTTTATGGCCATACAAACCAACAAAATTCAGTGCATTGCAAAATATGTCTGAAAAAAAAGTGATGAATCAATCGATATATTTATCTGATGGTCGTTCTGTTTACGAGTACCATGTGATCAAGTTAAATTACGGTATTTCTGTTACTAATTACGAAGCTAGTTTAACCCAATCAAGCACGTCCAAATCAACAATCAATTTGGTCGCTTGTCTTGAAGATGATGCCTTCTGGGCACAGGTTAAGCGCAGCGGCTATACCAACTTTAAAGCTGATAAGCGCATCGTGCTGACTGGCCAACTCGTAAATCAAAAACCACTCAATGAAATAGATACTAAAATCAAACAACAATTACAGTGAAAGTGAAGGAAAATAGCATGACAAACAAAACAGTAGTGAAGACAAAATTACAAAAGAACTGGCGTACTGCCGTGATGCTAGCGGGGGTTTCGCTGCCAATGATTACAGGTGTGGCGTCTATTAGCGCCGATGACAACACATCTCAAGGTGCATCAACAGCCGACAAAAATAAAGGCATTGATGTCGCCGTTGATCACAGTAAACTTGACGATGCGGTCAAGCAGGCGCAGGCCGCGGGCGTTAAGGTCACCACTAAAGACCCTAAAGTGATCACTTCAAAGTCTACTGACTTGGAAAGGAATCAAAAAGCAATCGCAGAAGATTACGACTCGCAAATCAAGGCTATCACAGCAGCTGTGGAAAAACAGAAAAAAGCTGATGCGGACTACAATGACAAGAAAGCGAAAGCTGACCAGGTCAAGGCAGCTAATCAGGCCGCTGATGACAAGTATCAAAAAGACACAGAGCAGTACAAAGTAGACGAAGCGCAGCATCAAAAGGACATGACAAAATATGATGATGACCTCAAGAAGTACGAAGCTGATACGATAACTCACGAAAATGAAGATGGCAAAACGCAATCTAACACTTCTGACACTGATCAAGCCATGAAAATGGATAAAACCAGACCAGTTGATAATTCTGACGTTGAAGGGGACATTAAGCCCAAGCAAACCTTCCAAGATAAGCCCAATTTCAGTAAAACAGCTTATGATGGTGGCAAAATCATGTCCTTTGATGGCCAAGATTATTGGGGGCTAGGTGAGTCCACTGGTGTTGCGGTCTTTTCCGGTCATGATATTATTGGCAAAACACTGACGAAGACCTATAAAAATTCTGTCACGGTTGGTGGTCGAAAAGCCAATGTCACCATTGCCTTAACGCCAACTAAGTTCACTGGTACAAGTGATCAAAAGCCATCCGTAGCGATCTCAAACAACCTGATTGATAATTTCAATATTGCTCACGCATCCTACAAATTCCAACTGCGCTTCAATTGGAGTGATGACGGCAAAGAACTATCACTTGATGAGTTGAATGGCGCGAATAAGGACAGTAAGTTGTTCTTCTTGGGTGGTTCGTTGACCCCACATCGTTCAGGAAAAGCTAATGAATATATTCAAACTAATGATGCCAAAAATGCCTATATTGGCAATAAGTCATTTGTCAGCAATATCAAAGGCGCCCCTCAAGATGGGATTACTTCCTATTATGCGGTAGCAGCTGATAAAACAGCAGAAGCCACAAAGGCACAAGATGAGCAATCCAAAAAGAGTGGTAAGGGCGCTGATGAGGACCCCGAAAACTTTGCTCAAATGGTTGGTGTCACGTTTGGTGAATTCACGACGACGCAACCCACTTTTTACGGGGGTGGTGTGAACACAACAAATGGTGAGGCAGCCGACATTGATAACAATCACTTTATGAACTTTGATGATGTGGCTTTTAACCCAAGACCAGTGAAACCAACACCACCAACAAAGCCAGTTAAGCCAACACCTGAGAATGTTGTTGAGCCTGAAAAGCCTCAGTCCGAAACCGCAACGCAACAACTCACAACATTACTTGATCTACCAACGCCAACAAAAGACGTTAAAGCAGATGAGACGAATGATGCCAACGCAAAATCAATTGATAAGCAGGAAGTTAAAGTTGGGGATAAATTGACTTATGCTTTGCGTGCAGACGCTTTGCCAAAGGACAGAACCACTGATGTCACCTCACTGACATATTCAGATAAATTACCAGTTGAAGTGGATTACGAATCAGCGACAGTCACCACTAAAGATGGAAAAACTGATCTGAGCAAATTTGTGACCTTTGATTTCAACAAAGAAACGCATGAATTCACAGCAAAAGTTAGCGAGGACTACCTGAAGCAAATTAACCAAGCTAAGAACGTCGTGCAAGAACTACCAATTATCATGGTTCATGTGAAAGCCAATAAGGCTAACGCAACAATTAAAAACCAATATAACCTCTTGTTAAACGATGGATCGTATCAAAGTAATGAAGTGGCAAACAAGACTGGTGATCAACCAAAAGCGCCAGAAAAACCATCAACACCAGAAACACCTAAGACACCAAATACAAGTTATGGTGAAAAGCCAAAGGGTCTGCTGTATGCTTCATTGGCAGCTGTCAGTCTTGTTGTTGGCTTATTAATTTTCTGGAAGCCAATTAAGAAATGGTTTAATAAATAATTTAAACCATCAGTTGGACGTTACCCAGGCTCAGCCGTAACCGAATGGGGTGGGAAGCCCAAAAATAAAAGATTACTAGGAGAGTAACATGACGATTAAAACATTATTACTAAGCGCAGCGGTACTAGCAACAGTAGGTTTAGGTGGCGCAATTGGGGCGCAATCAGTTGCCGCAGATAATAACCAAGGGCAAACTTATGTTAAAAATATTGATGTGCAAATACCTACTAAGGGTAAAGACGGTGGCGTTTGGACACGTCCTTATGGTCAAAATGGTGCCAGTTATTTAGGTAATGTTCGCGATATTGCAGGACAAAAAGTCGCTGGGTACAGTGCATATAAAGATACGGATAGTGGTGTCCTTTGGGTTGAAATCAATTTTCATGGCCAACGTGGTTTCGTTGACTCAAACACATTAACCCAATCAAATGATGTTGGAAGTGTTGAATATTATACTAACGACCAAGCCTTTATTACTAAGCAAAGCCAGTCAGCAATCGTTCATTCAACCAATTCATGGGATAACCGCTTTAGCAATGACTGGGGACGCGATAAAGATGTCACTTTTGGTGGTTATTCAGGTATCGTGGGTAGTTTAAACCCTTATAATGGCAAGGCAGTTAAAGTGTCTGGTTCGTTCGTCGATAAGAATGGCATTACTTGGTCGCGTATCAGTCCTTTGGATAACGTCAATGAATTTTCATGGGTTGATGCAAGATGTTTGGAGATGAAAAATACAAAAGCCATAGAGTTAGCAAATACGACTAATCATACTTACAAAGTACAAATCAAAAGTAATGTGGGTGATGTTTGGACGCGCCCTTATGGCTTAGATAACAGCCAGTACATGCGTAGCGTGTCTAGTTTAGGGAATAAATTATACGACGTCGACAAGGTTGTTTCCGTTGGCGAACGTGGCAAAGACACCATTCAAGAGTGGGTCCACTTAACCAATGTGGGTTGGGTGCACCGCAATACGGTCAAATTCATCAACTTCCACCAAGGCGGACATTATGTGACTGATCCTAAGTGGCACACAACGTCTTATGTCGAAGACCAGTATGACCCATTTATGTTTGGTGGTATTTCAGGTTCAACGCTGTCACGAGGTTATGACGGCTTGCCAGGCTTTGATAATTGGTACTATTAATCAACTGAGCATTCAATTTTTAGCAAAAAACCATATCTTTTCAGGTATGGTTTTTTTTGGCTATTTTTAATTATTGTCTTGTGTAATATAAATAGAAATTGTAGACTGGAATGAACATGCAGAATTGAATGATGCATCATATATACGTACATCTATCAATACATCATCTTATACTCATAACATACTTATGTCCGTATATATCATTACATCATCTTATACCCATAACATACGGATATACGTCTATATGACAAGGTCATAACCTATTTTTAAAGTAGTTGGTTTGAGTTACTCTACAAGGAGTCTTGTGTTTCAAACCAAGATTTTCTGATTGAAATGGAGCATCATAATGGGGAGAAAATATTTACAACTGAGTTATCGTGAGCGACAAAAGATCGAGACACTCAGAGAAGAGGGATATACATACGCAGCTATTGCAGAAAGGTTAAATCGCTCCATATCAACAATTCATAACGAAATTAAAAGAAATACCATGCGCCCTGATGTCACCAATAATACCAAAATATTTCCATACAACGCAGATTGGGCAGAAGTGCATTCAAGGCGTAGACGTTCATCCGCTTCAAGAAGAAAAGTCAGGCTGACTCGTCATTGGCAAAAGGTCATTAATGGCTATCTAGAGAAAAATTGGTCATTAGAACAAGTTGCCCTGGGAACAAGGGTGCCATACACCACAAATACACTCTATAATTATGCGAAAGATGGTTATTTACGGTATAAGCCAAAAAAGTATCGCTTAAAGAAAAAGAAATATCATGGTGTAAAAACTGAGCGTGAGGTTTTTAGCTTGCATCACATTTCATCGCGTCCCCAAAAAATTGAGAATAGAACAGAATTTGGGCATTGGGAAATAGATGGCGTTGAAGGTCCGAGAGGAAGTGATTCGTTATTGTTGACATTTTTAGAGCGAAAAACACGTTATTTGGTTGCAGTGAAATCGAGAAGTAAAACAAACAAATCCATAAACGCAGCCATGAACTATTTTTTCAGCTTATATGGAAATTATGTTAAAAGTTGTACATTTGACCGCGGTAATGAGTTTACAAATATCGGAAACGTGATGAATATTACACATGCGCACGGGAAACAAATATACTTTACTGATGCGTTTGCACCATGGCAACGCGGTTCAAATGAAGAACGCAATAGCCGAATTAGAGAATACTACCCGAAGGGGACATCGTTTTCTAGTAAACTACAAATGAGCATTGACGCTGTTATGAAAGAAATCAACAGCAAACCAATGAAAGTTTTGGACTGGCATTCACCGCAGTTTAAATTTGATATGGCTACTCGAAAAAAGAAATAGTGGAAGCAAGCATGTGGTCTTTTGGGATTAATCTACAATTAGGGACTTAACATGTATCAAAAACAGTTTAGAATTGAAATCAAAAAACGTGACCATGTTTTCTAATTAGTTACGAAATGCACAGAATGGTACCAAAACCGGTGATTCTGTAATCTTATTGTAATAATGCGTCTTGTTGCTGATTTAATAGGCTTTTCGCTCTAATTTTTATGATTAGAACGATGGATTTTATGTAATTATTTCTAATTGGGGTTGACATGTGCCTGTTGAGTACAGGTTGACATAATCTGGCAAGCCTAAAACGAAAATGTTGATGTGTCAAGGTTTATCGGGCAATTCAACCTCTTGACAAATTGTTATTTCTTAACGTATAATGTAATACAGTTCGATTGTAGTGTCGCAAATTGCTATTTGCGACTTTTGTTGTTGAAAGGTGATTTATGGCGAATCGTATTCCAGAATCATTCATTGCAGAAGTGCGTCAGAAAGTCAACATTGTTGATGTCATCGGTCAATACACACAGTTAGTAAAGCGTGGCCGACAGTGGACTGGTTCCTGTCCATTCCATGATGACCGTCATCCTTCATTATTCGTGGAAGAAAATAAGCAAGTTTTTAATTGCTTCTCTTGTGGACGATCAGGCTCGGTTTTTTCATTTGTGATGGAAAAAGAGGGTATGAGCTACCCTGAAGCAATCATATCATTGGCTGAGTCAGTTGATATGCAAGTTGACAGTCAATTTGTGGCGGATGCCACACCAAGAATTGACCCAAAAACACAAGCTATCTTTGACTTGCAGGCCGCAGCACAGCGATTGTATCAACATATTTTACAGCATACAACGTCAGGCGAAACGGCGCTACATTATTTACACGATAAGCGACAATTGACTGATGAAACAATTAAACAATTTGGCATTGGTTTTGTACCTGATGATAATGTGTTGTTGCAATATGCTGAGACCCAAAATATTTCACGTGAAATTATGCTAGCGTCTGACTTGTTTTTGAGCAATGATGAGGGCCGCTTGCGAGATCGTTTTGCCGGACGTGTTGTTTGGCCCATACGATCTACGAATGGTCAAGTTGTCGGCTTTTCCGGTAGGACACTGGATTCAAAAAATAGTATTAAATATATGAATAGTCCTGAAAGCCCTTTTTTCAATAAAGGTCAAATACTTTATAACTTTGATTTGGCTAAAGGTGACATTCGTAAAACTGGTACAGCAATGATTTTCGAAGGGTTTATGGATGTCATATCTTCGGAAATAGCTGGTAGACCGGCAGCAGTTGCAACGATGGGCACAGCATTGACCCAAGACCATGTGAGACAACTGACGCGATTAGCAAAACGTATTTTGTTAGTATATGATGGTGATGAAGCAGGTCAAAATGCCGCCAAACGGTCAATTCATCTCATACAGGCGCAAAAACAAGACGTTGATATTGGCATTGTGCATTTGCCAGATGACCTTGATCCTGATGAAGTACGTGTGCAAAAGGGCAAAGAGGTTTTAAAGCAAGCTTTAGACCAAAACATTCAGACGCCGATTGCTTTCTTGATTCAAGCAGCTAGATACAATAAGAATCTGAGTAATCAAACGCAATATTTGGCTTTCTTAGGTGAAGCGATGACAATTCTTCAGCAGGCGACGCCTGTTGAGCAAGATATGCAGCTAACCCGCATTGCTAATGAATTTGGTACATCCAAACAAGCACTGATTGAACAGTTAAAACAAACGCCAAAGCGGCAGTCAAAAGAAACTGTCAATAGGACATCACAACATTTTCATCAGCAGTCGCCACAAATAACGGATATGGAAGAGCCACCATTGACTGGGGATGATGCGGCCTTTAGCAGTAATCAGCAAAGTACTAACCAAATTGAACAAGCTGAAAGAGCATTAATTATGGCGATGATCAAGTCACCGCAAGTATTAGAACAGGTCAGCGACACCACTGGCTTTGCATTTGTTCATCCAGAGTATCAATTATTAATGATGTTAATTGCCATCTATCAAAAGCAACAGGCTCATTTCGATTTGGCACAGTTTATGGATTTTATTCAGAAGCCTGAGTTGAATCAGCGTATTTTGGCAATTGATCGTACTTTTGGCGATTTGGCAGTAGAGCCTGGGGCTATATCCGATTATTTACGCATTATTATGCACGACGCACCAGTTGAAGCACAAATTAAAACACTACAACAAGCCATTGAGGTTGCCAAACAGCAACATGATGATAATAAATTATTACAGTTAACCACTGAATTAATTAACATAAAAAAACAGCGAAACAAGTAGTCGTATTTGAGAAACGACTTTTATTGAGGAGAGATATTAATGGCAACAATTTTAGCTTCAAGCAAGATTTCAGATATCAAAGCATATTTGGATTCACAGAACATCTCATATAACAGCCGTGCTAAAAAAGCTGAATTGCTTGCGCTTGCGCAAGGGAAAACACCGGAAGAAGCAGCCGCCGCCGGTAAAGCTTCCAAGCCCAAGGCAGCTAAAAAGTCTGGTATTATCAAAAATCCTGAGTACGATAAAGCTGTTAAAGCTTTGATTACAGAATATAAGCCAGCTAAGGAAGTGACTTATGCGATTCTTTCAAAGCGTTTGGCAGAACCATTTAATCTTGATGGTGAAAATATTGAACGTTTGATGGAAAAAGTTGAAGACGCCGGTGTTGCTATTGTTGATGAAAAAGGTGAACCAGCGCCGGAAGTTCTTCAGGCTAAGCAAAATAAGCCTTCTAAAGAAGAGTTAGCGCAAGCTGAAGAAACACCAGCAGGCATTAAAATTAACGACCCAGTTCGCATGTATTTGAAAGAAATTGGGCGCGTTAATCTACTAAAAGGTGACGAAGAAATAAATATTGCTAAGCGTATCGAAGATGGGGATGTTGAAGCTAAACAAGAATTGGCTGAGGCTAATTTGCGTTTGGTTGTGTCTATCGCTAAACGTTACGTGGGCCGAGGCATGCAGTTCCTCGATTTGATTCAAGAAGGTAATATGGGCTTGATGAAAGCCGTGGATAAATTTGATTATACCAAAGGATTCAAATTCTCAACTTATGCAACTTGGTGGATTCGTCAGGCGATTACACGCGCAATCGCTGACCAAGCTCGAACAATTCGTATCCCTGTTCATATGGTCGAGACAATCAATAAGTTAATCCGTATCCAACGTCAACTCTTACAAGACTTAGGCCGTGAACCTTTGCCTGAAGAAATAGGGGCGGAAATGGATTTGACACCAGATAAGGTGCGTGAAATCTTGAAAATTGCGCAAGAACCAGTATCCCTAGAGACACCAATTGGGGAAGAAGATGATTCGCATTTGGGTGACTTTATTGAAGATAACGAAGCTATTTCACCTGCTGATTCTGCAGCGTACGAAATGTTACGAGATCAACTTGAGTCTGTACTTGAAACATTGACTGATCGAGAAGAAAATGTTTTGCGCTTACGTTTTGGTTTAGAAGATGGTAGAACACGTACCTTAGAAGAAGTTGGTCGCGTCTTTGGTGTGACACGTGAACGCATTCGCCAAATTGAAGCAAAAGCGTTGCGTAAGTTGCGCCATCCTAGCCGTTCAAAGCAACTTAAAGATTTTATGGATGATGGTAACAACTAATAATAGTGCAAGAAGTCACGTATAACGTGGCTTTTTTTATTGTGCTGTGCTATGCTAATAAATAGCGGTTCATCAACCATCCCGCTTATCAAAACTAGGAGATTTTTTATGGAGAATAATAATTTACCGACATCACCAAACAAGGCTAGAAACATCACGTTAGTTGCGATTGTCGCTGCCATATATGCGGCAATCACTTTTGTGATTCAACCCATAGCTTTCGGACCAGTACAATTACGTGTTTCGGAGGGGCTAAATCATTTAGCTGCTTGGAATAAAAGATATATTATCTCATTGGGTATTGGTGTTTTGATTGCTAACCTGGTATCACCGCTAGGCTGGATTGATTGGATCTTCGGTACTTTAGGCACAGTAATTATGACTGGTGTCACTTACTTGTTGACACGCCGTGTGACGCAACCAATCATTAAGATATTGATTAGTACATTTGTGGTGGCAACACTTGGGATGGCGATACTTGCAGCAGAATTTACCTTTGCATTTAATATTGGTGCACATGGTGCCTCACCATCAGGTGCTAAGGGTGGGTTGTTGGCACAATGGGGAGCTTATTACGTTAGTTTAGTACCGGGCGAAGTTGTGTCATTAATTATTGGTGGTATTGTGGTTTATGCACTGAGCAAAATTATTAATTTGGAAAGATAACGATGACGCAAGATTATAGCAATAAAAATATCTTATTAACCGGTGCTGCTTCAGGCATCGGTTTTTCGCAATTAGAGGCATATCTGGCGGCGGGCGCAATAGTTTATGCTGTAGACAGGCAAGACATTGCTTATCAACACATTAATTTGAAAACATTTAAATTGGATATTAGTCAACATAAACAACTTAAGGTATGGCTTGAAACACTAACACAATCGGTATCTTTTGACATATTATTGAATACAGCTGGTGTATTAGATGATTACAAGACATCCTTAGACACCACGCTGGATGACTGGCAGCATGTGCTTGACATTAATTTGACCCCAATGTTTATTCTGACAAATGCTGTTTTGCCAGCAATGCTATCTCGAGGCTACGGTCATATTATTAATATGGCTTCCATTGCCGGTTTTTCTGCCGGTGGTGGTGGTGTAGCTTATACTTCAGCTAAACATGCAATTGTAGGTTATACGAAACAATTAGCTTTTGATTATGCTGCAAAAGGCTTACATGTTAATGCTATTGCACCAGGTGCGATTAAAACGCCGATGAATGCAGCAGATTTTGCAGGTGACGCTGAGATGGCAAAACAGGTGGCTGCGCAAACACCTGCCAAACGTTGGGCTAATCCTGATGAAGTTGCGCAATTATCTTTGTATCTGACTAGTCAACAAGCTGATTACATCAACGGCACTGTAATACCCATTGATGGTGGCTGGACTTTGGGACACTGAGCTTCTGTTGCGTGATTTGAATGTGATATACTTAGGAAAGATATAAGTTTGGGGGCAATTGATATGTCATTATTTGAAGAAATTGCAAATGATGAGGACAATAAGGTATATAAAGCAAAGGGATGGCTGCCTATATACGCTGCACCGAGAACGGCAGAAATATTGATTATTGGGCAAGCACCAAGTAAGCGCGTGCAAGAGACTGGTATTATGTGGCATGATGCGTCGGGTGATCGTTTGCGCGATTGGTTGGGTGTGTCGGAGACAGTATTTTATCAGTCTGGTAAAATTGGTGTTATTCCCATGGATTTTTACTATCCGGGAAAAGCCGCTTCGGGTGATAAGGCACCTCGAAAGGGTGTTGCTGAAAAATGGCACCCTAAATTACTCGGTGAAATGCCAAATGTCAAGTTGATTATTTTGATTGGGGCTTATGCACAGCGTTATTATTTGAATTTGACAAACAAAGAAACGATAACAGCGACTATTAAAAATTATCAGCATTATTTACCAAAATATTTTCCGATTGTCCATCCATCACCAAGGAACAATATTTGGTTGAAGAAGAATCCGTGGTTTGAGCAAGAAGTATTGCCAATGCTTAAGCAAGAAGTGCAGGCAATTTTGAAACAATAATCAAAGGACGTGTTTGAATACAATCAGACAGGTGCTTTTTTAGTTATTTACCATAGTATAAATTAACAAGGTAACTTTTAATGCGTATATGCGTTATAATTATCATCAGTGATTACGTGTAGATAATCACAAATTATAGAAGTGAGTACAGATGATGCGCATAAATAAACCGCCATAAAGTTAGTTAAACTATCATTAAATTGACAAATTCACGTAGCGTTGCTTCCGAACACGGCTACTAAAAAACAATAGGAGATAAAAGTCAATGAACACATTAACAGGTACCGTAGCACAAAAATGGAATCATTTTAAAACAGGCATGATATTGTTACCCAAACAGCTACAATACACTTTCAGCCTCAAAGCAAATTTAACCGACATACAGGCGTTAACTAAAACTTCAAGGTTATTGATGGGCGTTATGCTATTGGCAACGGTTGTGGCATTTATATTTGGTGATAATTTTTCTCCAATTGGTTGGATTAGCCTGATAACAGGTATTTCAACAGTTATTAATTTAATTTTGGTCGACCAAGGTCGCCTAACTAATTATAGTTGGGGTATGTTAAGCACCGTCGTTTGGCTCATTGTAGCATTAAATAACCACTTGATTGGTGATATTGCCTCGCAATCGTTTTACTTTGTAATGCAGTTTATCGGTATTTCAGTTTGGCATCAAAATAAAAGTAGTCGTCATGTCGTTGAGTCAAAAAAACTCTCTTTTCAAAAGGGAATGGCTTATTTTGCGATGACGATTATTATATATGGCGTGGTTTTATTTGTTAGTCACTCACTTCATGGTTCGCAAATTTATTTAGATGCAACGTTATTGCCACTGGGTATTGTCGGACAAATTTTAATGACTTATGGCTATCGCTCACAATGGATTGCTTGGATAACTCTTGATATTATTAATGTTATTATCTGGGCGAGAGCGTTAAGTATGGATGGCTCAGCCGGCGCAACCTCAATGCTAGTATTGCAAGTTATCATGTTAATTAATGCTTTCTATGGGCAGTATATGTGGTTTAATCAGTCTAAACAAAACTTAGTGCAATAAACAGCACGCATCATATCATAAATAAAAAGCAGTGCCAGCAATAAAAAAATTGCTGGCACTGCTTTATTTAGATGAATAAAATTAAACTGCCAATAATAACAAAAATAATTAAATAAATTAAATTCAGCCAAGTAAAAGTCTTAAAGAAAGTGACAGATGTTCTGTCTTGCGAAAAAATATTATATTGACGCAAGGCGAGCAGGTTAGCTAAGGAGGCAATTAGTGTGCCTAGACCACCAACTGTAACCCCTAAATAAATACCATAAAAATGATCTGTAAACTTGGATAACAGCACAGCAGCAGGTACATTACTGACGAATTGGCTTGATATAATTGCTGCAAAAAATGCATGAAATTGTGTTTGGGTTGTCGCTACTAAAAGCTGATGGATAATATCGATTCTGCTAACAGCACCGACAATAATAAAGAAATTGATGAAAGTTAAAATAATCCCATAATCAACTTGTTGGAATACTTGTTTATCAAGCAAGAAGGCACTTAATACACTGGCTAATAAGGACCACCAAATCGCAATAAAAGACAAAATTCCTAATAAGACAATCACTGTTGCAAGTATTAACCACCATACCTTGTGATGGTCTAGTGACACAGAATCAGTTGAGATATTATCAATAGGTTTGGCTGGAAATAGAAAACTCACAGCAAAGAGACTAATCAGTCCAATCAAACCCAAAGGGATAGACATGCCCAAAAATGTCGGTAAGCTTAAATGATAAAAAGAAACAAGGTACAGGTTTTGCGGATTACCAAAAGGTGTCAGCGCACTTCCAAGATTAGCATAGATTGTCAGTAGACTAATTGGAACAATTTTTTTGATGGCCACTTGCTGACTAATTTTAAAAAAAATAGGTACCAATGTCAGAATGGCCACATCGTTAGTGAACAGCATAGAACCGACAAATGAAAATAAAAGCATGACACGTATGATGTCACGAGTCGATCGACATTTGATGACAACTGTATTGGCGATATACTTTAACACATGTAATTGCTCATATACTGAAACGATGATGATAAGCGATAGTAGCGATAAAATTGTTTTGAGATCAATATCTTCAACAGTGACGTGCCCGAAAATAAAAGCAATAATTGCTAGGAATAGGGTAATTAAAAATGTTTTATCGGTGGCGATTTTTCTGATGACACTTGACATAATTATGCGATGTCCTTTGTGAATTTAGTATGATGATGCTTGTTCAATTATAACTGATTTTAAAGGAGAAACCAGCAAAAAAATAGGCAATGGCCATTTCGGCTATAGTTGTTGGGATAAGATATTCATTAACATACGTTCTTCAGTTGTTAATACATGATTTTTCCTGAATGCTACATTCACATTGAATGTTGGTTGTGATGAATCAAGTAAAGGCACCATGATAATATCGTCATGATTAGATTTGACAATATTGGTAAGGATGGCAATGCCAAGGTTTTCAGCAACTAGACTCATTAGAAAATAAACATCACTTGTTTTCATAAAAGTCTTAGGTCGATATCCGGCTTTTCTAGATAAAAGTTTAATAGCTTGCTCATGAATAAAACTACTATCCAAGGAAATAAATAGCTGCTCTTTTAGTGCTTCAAAATATAGACCAGGATTTTTGGCTAATGGATTTTTAGCAGACATATAAACATAGAATGTGGTTTTGGCAAAAGGAAAAATTTGTAATTTATCATCGACGGCATCACCTAAGGAACCCAACAGGGCAATATCGATGTCGCCATCAATCAGAGATTGCTTTAAACTATTGGATCCAGCTTCGTAAATATTCATGTGACTAATGTTAAATTGACGATCGAATTCTTTAGTAGCCATCGCTATTTTAGCAAAGTAGGCATTTTTGATAATTGGTGGTAGGCCTATTGTTGTGGTATGTGAACGCAAATGATCTAATTCGTGTTTGGCACTATCAATTTCATTTAAAATCGATAAACTATGCTCGTGTAATTGTTCACCAGCAGCAGTAAATTTTAACTCGGATTGGGCATTACCACGAATAACTAATTTAATCTGAAAAAAATTTTCTAGTCGTTTTATAGCACTACTAATGGAGGGCTGACTGATACCAAAAATTTTAGCAACTTTTGTAAAATTTTTTTCTCTGTATAATGCATTGTAGTACATTAAGTCATTGACTTGCATGTTTTTATCCTTTATTATCAACACTTTAGGCTAATGCTATAACTTTTAGTTATGACATGTTACTCATTTGACTATAAACTAAATAGCCGTGTATAGTCAAGGCTGTTATTAATCAATAAACATAATATTTGGAGGAAATAAGGCAATGACGATGACAGGATATGATGTATTACGTAACCCATTTTTGAATAAAGGGACAGGCTTCACAATAGAAGAACGTGAAGCGCTCGGTTTGACAGGTGCTTTGCCAAGTCGTGTGCAAACAATTGATGAACAGGCTGATCAAGCATATCATCAGTTTCAATCAAAGGATGCTCCTTTAGAAAAGCGTATTTTTTTGATGAATCTTTTTAATGAAAATGTGACTTTGTTCTATCACCTCATGGATCAGCACGTATCAGAATTTATGCCGATTGTTTATGACCCGGTTGTGGCAGAATCAATTGAAAAATATAATGATATTTTTACTAATCCACAAAATGCTGCATTCTTATCAGTTGATCGACCAGAAGATATTAAACAATCCTTGGTTAATGCCGCTGCAGGACGTGATATTAAGCTGGTGGTTGTAACAGATGCCGAGGGTATTCTTGGTATGGGTGACTGGGGTGTCAACGGCGTTGATATTGCAGTAGGTAAATTAATGGTTTATACAGCTGCTGCAGGCATTGACCCAGCCAGTGTATTAGCAATCAGTATTGATGCAGGGACTAACAATCAAGCACTTTTGGAGGATCCCCGTTACCTTGGTAATCGGCATACACGTATTGAAGGGGATGCTTATTTGGCATTTATTGACCAGTTTGTACAAGCTGAGCAATCATTGTTCCCTGAATCATTGCTACACTGGGAAGATTTTGGTCGAGGCAATGCGCAAGTGATTCTCGATAAGTATAAGGACCAAATTGCAACGTTTAACGATGATATTCAGGGTACAGGTATGATTGTTTTAGCAGGTATTTTTGGCGCTTTGAATATTTCAAAAGAAAAGTTAGTTGACCAAACATTTGTAACTTTTGGTGCTGGAACCGCTGGTATGGGTATTGTCAATCAAATATTTACAGAGTTGCAACAAGCTGGTTTGACAGCAGATGAAGCACGCCAACATTTTTATCTTGTTGATAAGCAAGGTTTGTTATTTAATGACACACCAGAATTAACAGCTGCACAAATACCTTTCACACGTTCACGTGATGAGTTTGCTGATGCCGAAACATTGACGTCATTATCAGCCGTTGTAAAGGCACTGCATCCAACAGTTTTGATTGGTACATCAACACAGCCGGGAACGTTTACTGAAGAAATTGTGAAAGAGATGGCCGCACATACTGAACGTCCAATTATTTTCCCACTATCAAATCCTACAAAGTTGGCCGAAGCCAAAGCTGAAGATTTGATCAAATGGACCGACGGAAAGGCGTTGGTTTCAACTGGAATACCGGCAGCAGATGTTGACTACCAGGGTGTAACCTATAAAATTGGTCAAGGGAACAATGCTTTGATTTATCCAGGACTTGGTTTTGGCTTGGTAGCGTCGACAGCAAAGTTGTTAACACAGGAAACAATTTCAGCTGCAATTCATGCATTAGGTGGCTTGGTAGATTCTGAAGAGCCTGGTGCAGCAGTCTTACCACCGGTCTCTCATTTAACGACATTCTCACAGAAAATTGCTGAAGTAACAGCGCAAAGCGTTTTGGACCAAAAGCTAAACCGTGAAGCTATAACTGATGCAAAAAAGGCTGTGCAAGACGCCAAGTGGTCAGCAGAATACTAATAGGATTATAATTTATGATATCTCAAAAATTTTGGGGCACAAAAATTAGTGGTGTGAGTCTACCACTTTATGTTGCCATGATGGTCGTTTTAGCTGCAACAATTGCTCTGAATAAATTGCCTTTAAATATGTTGGGACTGACGTTGATGTTAGTGTTGTTTGGCCATCTATTCTTTTATATTGGCAATAGGTTACCAATTGTCAAGTCATATCTTGGTGGTGGATCAGTATTTACGATTTTTGCTTCGGCTGCACTAGCAACGTCCGGAATCATTTCAGCACCAATCGTTAATGCAACAAAAACGTTTATGAACGATAACGGGTTGTTGGATTTCTATATCGCTGCACTTATTGTAGGGTCAATATTAGGTATGAATCGGAATTTGCTTTTAAAGGCCGCTGTACGCTTTATACCGGTATCTTTGGCAGCAATGATTATTGGCTTCTTTTCTGTCGGACTGGTGGGCATGATTTTGGGGGTTGGTTTTGGCCATGCAGTCATGTTTATTTCGATGCCGATGATGGCAGGCGGTATAGGAGCGGGCGCTGTGCCACTTTCTCATATCTACGCACAAGGCTTGGGTGTTAGTTCTGGCACAATGTTCTCTGAAATTATTCCAGCAATTACGTTAGGCAATGTGCTGGCGGTAATTGGTGCTGCATTGATTGCAAAAGTTGGTGCCAACACTAAGTATGATGGACATGGTGTGTTACTCCCAATTAGCGAAGATGAAAAAACCAAACCACTACGCACGTTAGATGCAACGCAAATCGGCGTCGGTATGATGATTGCATTTACGTTTTTCCTTTTGGGAACAATATTGAATTATTTTGTACCTAAAGTACACACTTATGCTTTTATTATTATTTTAGTAATTATATTTAAGGCGTTTAATTGGGTTCCTAAGCAATTAGAGGAATCTGTGGTTATGTTTAATAAAGTGATTATGGGTAATTTAACACATGCTGTGTTGGCCGGTATCGGTTTAGCACTGATTAACTTACATGTCTTGGCGCAATCTTTGACTTGGAAGTTCGTTATTTTGACCTTAACAAGCGTAGTTGTCATGGGTATTGCTAGTGCTTTTATTGGTAAATTATTTGGACTATATCCTGTTGAGTCAGCTATTGCTGCAGGTATGAGTGATAATAGTATGGGTGGCACAGGTAATGTTGCCGTACTATCTGCGTCAAATCGTATGGAAATGATTGCCTTTGCACAAATGGGTAATCGTATGGGTGGTGCGCTTGTTTTGATATTTGGCGGCATTTTGATTCATTATTTACATTAATTAATATTTGACTTTTGACGATATAATCTTACGGTTATATCGTTTTTTCGTGGTTATGTGAAAGAGAGTTGCAACTTTTAATTTTTAGGCGTATACTAACAAATAGTAAGTGAAAAGGAGAATTAATTGTATGACTAAGTTTGGTGTTGTTGTTGGATCGACGCGTAAGAATTCATATTCTCATGGCGTCGCTGAAGCTATTGTTGCTGGATTGCCTGAAGAAGCGGAGGTAACTTTCTTGAACATTGCAGAGTTGCCACTTTATAATCAAGATTTTGATGAAGAATCACCAGAAGTTTACACGCAATTTAGAGCAACAGTGGCAGCACAAGATGCATTTATTTTTGTCACGCCAGAGCACAATCGTAGTATTTCTGCTGCATTAAAAAATGCTTTAGATGTTGCTTCAAGGCCTTGGGGACAAAACGTTTGGCAAGGCAAGCCAGCTTTGGTGGCCTCACAATCTATTTCTGGTATCTCTGGTGTCTTAGCGCATCATATCTTGCGTCAATCATTAGTTTTCTTGGATATGCCAACGATGCAACAACCAGAACTCTATATAGGTAATGTTGCTAATCTTGCTGATGAAACAGGCCAGATTAGTAATGCTGATACGAAGGCGTTTCTTGCCAACGCAGGGAACCAATTTGCTGATTTTGCTCAGCGCTTTATTAAGTAATAAGCGATTAAGTCATTCACAAAAAAGCCAATGCGGTTGAGCATAGGCTTTTTTTTTCATCATTATCTACGGTATAAACTTGTTGAAACGTTTTAACATGCTTTTTTGATGCAAAATCGAGGTGACTTGATAGGCATTAGCAATTAATGTGTTATCACTTAAAATAACCCCTTGCCAAAATAACAACCATGTCTGTAATGCTAAATCATCGGTTAATATAGCCATGCTTTTGAGTTGATTAATAAGATGTTGTGTGAAAGTATAATTATTTTGAACAACGCTAGCTTCTAATAAGTTATTAATTACTTTTTTTAATGTGCGTTCTGAGTGTGTAGATAGTTCATGCTGTCTGTATTGGTTTAGTATATCTTTAATGTATGGTGAAAGTCGGTTAACTGGTACCATGTATACAATACGGCTAAACAATAGGATATCGTAATACTGCCAGTTTTCTATGTCAAAAAAATAGTCGACTAATTCATCTTGTATCGCATGAGGCGCTAGCTGTTTTTTTAGATGGTACTTTGTTGCTTTTGTCATCAAGAATAAGTGGCGATTAAGCAAGCTATCAGGTTGGCTACGTGACTGTGACTGGGTTAACACGTATAATTTATCGAGCATGACACCATCGTTGTTGTGATCAATTATTTCTAACTGGTTTGCTAAGGCAGATAGCTTGGATTGCTTTTTATCAAAAATACTATAAAAGTATTCTTCAAATGTAATCATTAATGCATCACAAAGCATTAAAACAGTTTGATCACTTGGGTCAGTTTGATTGTTTTCTATTCTGGAAACCATTGACTGTGATCCGATTAGCGCACCAAGCTTGGCTTGAGACATGCCACGCTTTTGCCTTGTTTTACGAATGAGTTCACCATTTTTGTAATTCATATTTTCCCCTAGACCTAATATTAAGATTTGTATATTATAAGGCCCATTATTTCACACTGTCTATGGAAATGGTTAACGTTTCACAATTGGTTTTTTTGATGTCGTTGCGCTGTGAAGTATTCAGCGAATAAAAGTAAATGAAAATTATAAAACAGTCACAATATACTTATTATTGAGACATTATATAGTCTGAAAAAATTAATAAAAAGACGAAATCAAGTGTTATAATGAAGCTAGAGGCAAAGGACTTGTCTTGTCACATATACAGTAAAGGAGTATATTACTTATGAAAGCAGCAGTATGGCATGGTGTTAAAGACGTTCGTGTTGAGGACGTTGAACTAAAACCCATGAAGTCAAATGAAGTCGTTGTTCGTGTTGCTTACGCTGGCATTTGCGGTAGTGATTTACATGAATACCTTGAAGGACCAGTGTTCATTCCAGTTGATAAACAAGATGAGTTGACTGGTGGACAAGCACCATTGACAATGGGCCATGAATTTTCAGGCATTATTGACAAAGTTGGTGCCGATGTGACTAACTTCAAAGTCGGGGATCATGTATCTATTAATCCAACAGTTACAAAGGGTAACTGGGCAGATGATGTCGATGTTTATGATGGTTATAGTTTTATTGGCTTAAGTACAGATGGTGGTTTTACGTCATTTGTCAATGTGCCTGAAGAGAATTTGTATCATTTACCCGAAGACTTCTCATTGAAGCTGGCTGCAACAATCGAACCAACTGCTGTGGCTGTTCAAGCCGTTAAAGAGGGTGGTTTGCGCTTTGGTCAAAAAGTTGTTATTTTTGGTGCTGGGCCTATTGGTGTGTTGGTAGCGGCTGCAGCAAAAGCTGCCGGTGCAACTAAAATTGTCGTTGTCGATTTATCTGAGGTGCGTTTGAATAAAGCACTTGAGATGGGTGCAACAGATGTGATTAACCCTAGTCAAGTTAAAGACGCCATCGGTGCTATTAAGGCGATTATTCCTGAAGGAGCAGATGTTTCCTTTGAAGTTGCTGGCGTACAACCTACGTTTGAACAGGCAATTGATGCTACGCGACCACGTGGAACCATGGTAATTGTATCTATTTTTGCTCGGCCAATTAGTTTTAATCCAATGCAATTAATGAATGCAGGGGTTAAACTGACAACAACGATTGCCTATTCAAAAGAAACCTTCCAACAAACTGTTGACCTTGTAAGTAGTGGCCAAATCGATGTTGAGCCTGTTATTACAGATACGATTGTATTAGATAATATTGTAGAAGCAGGATTTGAATCGTTAACACATGACAAGTCTCAAGCAAAGATTTTGGTTGATCTTAGCCAAGAATAAATATTGATTTTTAAGTGGTCGTTATCCACATCAAAACGACTGCTTTTCTTTTTAACTAATTATGATAGTTGGAGGTGTAGTATGGCAGATACAGTATATAATTTTGATGTGGTAAAAGAAGACGGGAAACTATATTCTTTGGCTACACTAAAGGGCAAAATCATTATTATCGTTAATACGGCAACTAAATGTGGCTTCGCACCACAATTTGAAGAATTAGAAACGTTATACCGGACGTATGGTGATAAGGGACTAGTTATTTTAGGGTTTCCATCAAATCAGTTTAAACAAGAGGTTAATTCGAGCCACGAAGCTGCTGAAGCCTGTCGATTAACCTATGGTGTTTCTTTTCCGATGCACCAAATTATTGCAGTGAATGGCAAAAATACTGATCCGTTGTTTAAATATATCAAACAGAATACCCCAAGCCCATTGGGTAGCACAATTAAATGGAATTTTACTAAGTTTTTGGTCGGACGTGATGGCGTACCAGTGAAACGCTATGCTCCAAAAACACGACCACAGGATATGACTGCAGATATTGAACGGCTATTATAGTAATGTCATGTCGTATTAATTTAAACGATGACTTGATTAAGGAGATATTATGTTATTTCAAAATGTAATGTTTGGGACATATACGCGTCGCCAATCATCAGGGATTTATCAGGCTGTTTTAGACTTAGAGACTGGTAAACTAACCAAACCAACACTATTGATTCAAACTGGATCGCCTACCTACACTGTGATGAGTCAGGCAGGTTTTTTATACGCGGTTAATCGACAAAATGGTCAAGGGCCAACAGGTGGTCTTGGTGGTTTCAATGTGTATGATTTTAACAATTCTGGCGAACCAAAAAAAGTTCAAGAATGGCTAACCCCTGATGCTTCAGAAGCTTATTTAGCAATTGACGAGAAACGTCAGCTGCTTTTTGCGGCAAATTATCATTTAGCAACATTAACTATTTTTAAAATCAAAAGTGATGGGACTGTGACGCAAACCGATCAGTATACGGCTTCTGGTAAGGGACCAAGACCGGAACAAAATAAAGCACATATTCATTTTGCTAATTTAACGCCTGATGGTCGGCTTGCAATCGTTGATTTAGGATCTGACAAAGTTACAATATTTGATGTGACGGATGGCAAGTTGACGTTACAAAATGTTTTTGAGACTGGGACTGGATTTGGCCCGAGACACATGCGCTTTAATCCAATTTACCAAAATGTTGCCTATGTGTTAGGCGAACTCTCATCACTTATCTCAGTTGTTAAATACGATACAGACACTGCTGCATTGATATTACATAAAACTTACCCTACTATTCCCAATGATTGGACTGCTCACAATGGGGCAGCAGCTATTCGTGTATCTCATGATGGTCGATTTGTTTATGTTTCTAATCGTGGGCACAACTCGCTAGCTGTATTTAAAGTGACACATCAAGGTAGAGTGTTAGATTTAGTACAAACTATTGGCACTGCAGGCGATTTTCCTAGAGATTTCAATATTGATCCATCTGGTCAATATATTGTTGTGGCTAATCAAAATACCGATAATGTCACCGTGTTTAGGCGTAATCAAGAAAGTGGTTTATTAACTAAAATACAACAGGATTTTCCGATACCAGAAGGTGTCCGTGTGATGTTTTATTAATGATAAAAGACTTGTATCCGTGTGCAAGTCTTTTTCTTTGTATTGATTTTATGATGCAAAAAAATAGCTATATATTTCTTTGCAAATGTGAGATAATAATCGCCATACAGAAGTAATTAATTAAATTCACAGAGGTGAAAAATGGCTATGGAAAAAAGTCCTAAATGGCTACCGATAGGCGCAGTAATTGCCTTAGGCATTGTATATGGGGATATTGGTACTTCTCCACTGTATACTATGAATTCTATCCTAAACAGTGCACGTAGTGCCGAGCAAATCAACACGTTTGTATTAGGTTCGGTGTCTTTGGTATTTTGGACACTGATGCTTATTACGACAGTTAAATACGTGTGGATTGCTTTGCGAGCTGACAACCATGGCGAAGGTGGTATATTTGCTTTATATAGTCGTGTCAAACAGAGCAATAAGAAGTGGCTGTTAATTCCGGCCCTAATTGGCGGTTCTGCTTTACTGGCTGACGGAACTTTAACACCAGCAGTGACTGTCACAACCGCAATAGAAGGACTAAAAAATCAAAAAATTGGTTCTTTCTTGTTCCCCGATAATCAAACTGTCGTAGTTGCTGTGGTGACAGTCCTTTTGTTGATTATATTTGCATTTCAAAAAGCTGGAACGAAAAAAATTGGTAATATATTTGGACCAGTCATGTTGTTATGGTTTCTTTTTATCGGGACATTTGGTTTATTAAACATTTTTTCTGATCTCAGCATTTTAAAAGCACTTTCACCAACATACGCAATTAGCGTGTTAATGAGTCCAGAAAACAAAAGCGGCCTTTTTATTTTAGGTAGTGTTTTCTTGGCAACTACTGGTGCTGAAGCATTGTATTCAGATATGGGCCATGTTGGCAAACGTAATATTTATATCAGTTGGCCGTTTGTATATACGATGTTAATCTTAAATTATATGGGCCAAGGCGCATGGATTATGACACATGCGACCAAGGTGAACATACGAGCACAATCTGTTAATCCTTTTTTTGAAATTTTACCAGGACAGTGGCGCTTTATTGGTGTCATATTAGCCACGTTAGCCGCAATAATTGCTTCTCAAGCACTCATTTCCGGCGCGTATACGTTAGTTAGTGAAGCAATTAATCTGAAAGTCGTACCACGATTACGAACTTTTTATCCTAGTGTTGCACGTGGTCAAATGTATATTGGCACCGTGAACTGGATTTTATGTGCTATTGGTTTATTGGTTGTATGGTTTTTCCAGACATCGCACAATATGGAGGCTGCCTATGGTTTGGCCATCACAATTACGATGTTGATGACAACATTGCTCTTGTTTGAATTTATTAGACAAAATGGTCAACGCGTTTTGGCTATGGTCTTTATTGTTGTCTTTGGTTTCATTGAAACTGTTTTCCTAATTGCTAGCCTAGGTAAATTCATGCATGGTGGTTATGCAACATTAATTATTATGCTTGGTATTTTGTTAATTATGGTGGTGTGGTTTTACGGTAATAAACGACGTGAAGCAATTTCTAAACAGAACGACTATTTATCTTTAAAAGATTACCGTAAGCAGTTAATTAATTTGTCAAAAGATACTGAGGAATCTGTGTTTGCCACGAATTTAGTGTATATTGCCAATATGCATCAGAACTATATGTTGAAGCGTTCGATTATATACTCATTGATTGGTTCAAGACCCAAACGAGCTGCCATTTATTGGTTTGTGACCATGCGTGAATCTTCGGATCCGTTTGGAAAGAGTTATGAAGTTGATATGTTGGGAACAGATAATATCGTGCATGTCACATTTTATTTGGGTTTTAAGGTAGAACCACAAATTCATATTTATCTGAAACAAATTGCAAGTCTTTTGATTAAACAAGGCGTTTTGAAGCCACAATTTCAAAAGTATGCGATGGAAAAGCACGGTAACGTTGGTGATTTTAAGTATGTTATTGCTAGTCAATACTATGCAGATCTGTTAAATTTGCCTAATATTCATGCCTGGGATCGCTTTTTAATTGGTGGCCGTGTTTGGTTACAATCACATACAGCGACGCCAAGCGACTTTTATGGTTTAGAATTTAGTGATGTCGTCGAAGAAATCGTACCATTATTTATATCTAGCACGAACCGCAAAAAACTAACACAATTGACAGTTAAAAATGTCGTTAAACCAGATGCTGAATAAGTAATCAATCGTTTGATTTTTGTGAAAGGAAAAGCGAGCTAAAATTAATTTAAATTGTTAATTTGGCTCGTTTTGTGTTAAATTTAATATTATATAAAAAATAGCATATTGCCGGGGGATAGACCTTCATGTCTAACGAAAACAAACGCTCAGACAATTTATCAAATCAAGATCAAACAACTATGAGCCGTGTTGAGCAACGTCAGCCAAAAAAACGAGGCAAAAAACGAATTATTTTAATGATTTTAGGATTTCTCATACTTCTAGGTGCAGGTTTTGGTACCTACTATGCAAGTAGTGTGAAGAGTTCGTTGGATAAAGCCTACTTTGCAACCGGACTAGGTTCAGAAAAAGAAGCAAGCACACTAATTAAAGAAAAAAAGCCGATTTCATTTCTAGTTCTCGGGACAGACACTGGAACGGATGGTGGCTTTGGCTCTGGAAGAGACAGAGTTGGGCTAACTGATTCCTTGATGTTAGTGACGGTGAATCCACAAAAAGAGACAACAACATTAGTTTCAGTACCCCGAGATATTATGACCTCTATTTCAGGATTTGAAAGCAGCTTTCCACAAAAGCTAAATGCCGCGTATGCATTTCGTGAAGCCTCAGACGATAAAGCCTCTTTAGGAGACGGTGTTGGGACAACTATGGAAACGATTCAAAAAATGTTTAACATACCAATTAACTATTTTGCCATGGTTAACATGAGTGGTTTGGGAGATGTTGTTGATCAATTAGGAGGTGTCAAAGCCAAATCACCATTGAGCTTTAAGTTTAGCCAAGACACGGCGCATGAGGACGGTAATAATTTGTACGATTTTACCGAAGGCAAAACAAGCTTTGAATACGCTGCAGACGGCGAAAACTTTAAAAAGTATGACAAGATGGATGGCAAGGCGGCGTTAGCCTTTTCACGTATGAGATATCAAGATCCGCAAGGCGATTATGGTCGTACGCAACGCCAACGAATTTTGTTGCAGGCCATTATGACAAAAATTAAATCTGATCCGTCAACGATTCTCAATACGAAGTTTATTAGTGCCACAACTAAAAACATTGCATCAAATATGAAGATGTCGGATATGTTGGCACTCGGCTCAAATTATATGAATGCGACAAAGACAATTGACTCATATACAGTTCAAGGTGAAGGTGAGATGTATGACGGTGTATCTTACCAGCGTGTGACAACGGCGCAACGACAGGCTATTACTAACAAGTTGAGAGCAGCACTTGAATTAAAACCTGAAGATACTGGTTCGGAATTTGGTAGTACAGTGACAGAATCACAGATTGCACAAGTGGGTTCTGCCGATACATTATTCTCACAATTCAATACAAAATCGAACGAAAATTTGACATCTAACTAATCTTGTCATGTACTAAGTTAGTGTGTTAAAGAGGGAGCACTACATGAACATATTTTCATCATTTCAAAATCGCCGATTCTATCGGTATTTTGTTTTGTCTGTCATTATTTTACTGATTGTTTTACTCAAACAGTTTATGACGTTACTGTTATTAACAATTATTTTTTCTTATCTTGCGATGAATGCTGGCAAAAGGGTGCAACGCGTGACACGCCTGTCAAGGTCATTATCAATTGCGCTTGTTTATATCGTCGTGATGGCTTTTATCATCTGGGCTGTCGAACACGGGGCAAATACTGTTGCACATCAAGTTAAGAGCATGATTCACTTAGCAACCGATTCTAGTTGGCACACAACGGGTATTTTTAAAGAAGTCTACAAAAATATTCAGCAGTACAGTAACTCTTTGAATACAGAGCAGTTAATCTCTAAAGGATTTACCCAATTGAATCAAGTTGGGCACGTCCTTTATGAACTGATTTTAGCGTTACTGTTTAGTTTTATATTCAGCATGACTTACCCACAATTACGGTCATGGTCTATGACTTTCATACATAGCCCGTATAAAAGATTTCTTGGTGAGTTTTATATTATCGTGCATCGCTTTATCATTATTTTAGGCCGTTTATTTGAAGTCCAGCTAATGATTTGTGTAATTAACACGATTGCAATGGTTATCGTATTAACCTTTTTGAATTTCCCTTATTTAATTGGTTTTGCAATTTTGATTTTCATCTTAGGTTTGATTCCGGTTGTCGGTGTGCTTATTTCACTTGTACCGCTGACAGTGACCGCGTTTATTATCGGTGACTGGCATACAGTATTGGTTATATTGGTTGCTGTTGCTGTAATTCATTTTATGGAGTCATATTTTTTACATCCGCACTTTATGTCACAACGCACGCATATGCCAATATTAGTTATTTTACTTAATCTAATTATTATGGAAAAAGTTTTTGGTGTTTGGGGTTTAATCATTGGGTTGCCAATCTTAACATTCTTGTTAGATTTCTTCCGAATACAAAAATTCAAAGCGTAATATCAGAATAATTTGTTTACAGCGTACATTATTGTGCGTTTTTTTATTGACATAGCATTGTTCAGATGTTAATCTGTAAATGTTAAATTAATTAATCTTCGGGGCAGGGTGTAATTCCCGACCGACGGTAAAGATCTTTAAGATCTAAGTCCGTGACCTGCATTATTTATTAATAATGCAGTTGACACAGTGTAATTCTGTGACCGACAGTTAAAGTCTGGATGGGAGAAGATTTAAAATAATAGACTTAGCTAGGATAAGTCTGTCTTTTTTGAATCGATCTAAATACTTTAAACCCGATGTTAATAAAATACGTCGGGTTTTTTGTCCTGAACAAACAGGAGGTAAAAGATGGATGATTTAACATATATGGCATTAGCAGCAAAAGTAGCTGCCAAAGCAGGACCAGATGAAACATATGAAAATCCACGCGTTGGGGCAATTATTGTTAAAAATGGGCAGATCTTGGCGACTGGATATCATCATTCTTTTGGCGCAGCGCATGCTGAAATTAATGCTTTTGAAAATTTAAAGGATCAAACAGATATTGTTGATTCAACGATGTATGTCACATTAGAGCCGTGCTTTGTCACGGGAAAGGTAGGTGCGTGTGCGTTGGCAATAGCCCAATGGGGAGTCAAACGTGTTGTAGTTGGTAGTTTTGATCCTAATCCCGATACACATGGACGCAGTGTTACATTTTTAAGACAAGCAGGTATCCGTGTCGATGTTTTGGGAACAGAAGATAGTCAAATATTAAATCCCGCATTTTATCATTATTTTGAAAGACATTTACCATATGTACAGTTGAAACTAGCGGAGTCCGCTAATCACTTTGTGGCGTCTTCACAAGGACAATCCACAAAAATTACGAATCGGTTAGCTGACATTGATGTGCACAAAGAGCGTGCTAGTAAAAGTGCTATTCTAATTGGTAGTGAAACTATGTTGATTGACCAACCAAATTTAACAGTCCGACATGTACCAATAAATCATCCACAACCTTTAAGGGTAGTGATCGATCGACGTGGCCGCTTACAAAATAAAATGGATCGAGCGACAAATAATTGGTTAATCTTCACGACAAACACGGACTTTGCAAAACAATATGACAATGTTCTTTTAATGTCACATGGTTTACTTAGTGTCCTGACAAGTTTAGCTAGTAAGAATATTCAGTCTGTTATGGTAGAGGGTGGGCCGTCATTGATTACAGCATTCTTAAAAGCGAATCTCTGGCAAGAATTCATTGTTTATACAGCAGATAGTATATTATCTGAAGACGGGGTTCCCAGTGTACAACCATTGTTTAATTCAGTGTCTTCATACCGTGTGGGTAATACGCTTAAGAGTCGTTATCTAAATGATAGGAGTGTGTCATGTTTACAGGAATAACACAGACAGTGGGTCAAGTTATAACAAATGAAAGTCACACAAAAAATAATCAGCATATCACAATTGAAACAAAAACGCCCTATTTTTCAGAGGCAACTATCGGTGATAGCATAATGGTCGACGGCGTATGTTTAACTATTACTCATAAAACAGACCATACTGCTAAATTTGGTATTATGAGACCAACTTATGAAACAACCATTATTGGTGATTACATGATGAGACAATCAGTTAATCTTGAAAAGGCAATAAGTGCGGGGGAGAGATTTGATGGCCACTTTGTCCTTGGTCATGTTGACGGCAAAGCTGAAATTGTGAATAAGCAGGTGATAGATAACACGATTTTACTTAGCTTCAAGCCTAAAGAGTCTATCTTGATGAGAGAAATAGTTGCTAAAGGTTCTGTCGCAATATTAGGCGTAAGCCTCACGGTGATTGAAAAAACCAGTCAGACGTTTCAAATTGGATTGATTCCCCATACGCAGTTACAAACAACATTATCAAAATTAACTGTTGGTCATTGGGTAAATATAGAAACGGATATTTTGGCTAAATATATGACAGGAGGGCAATATGTTGGATAATGTTGTTGAACAAAGCGTGCGAAAAGCAGTTACTGCCCTAAAACAAGGCGCATTTGTGATCTTGACTGATGACCAAAATCGCGAACACGAGGGTGACTTAGTAGGACTTGCATCGTTTGTGACACCTGAACGAATCAATAGTGCATTGACATTGGCTCGTGGTGTGCTGGCCGTTCCTATGAGTAAACAACGCGCAGATAAGCTAGGTCTGAGGCAAATGACAGACCATAATTCTGAAAAATTTGCCACACAATTTACCGTCAGTGTTGATCATATCATGAGCACGACTGGTGTATCCGCTTTTGAACGGGCAAAAACTATTCGTGAGCTTGCAAATCTTAGTGCGTCAGCTGAAGATTTTGAGACACCGGGACACGTATTTCCTCTAGTAGCTAACGAAGGTGGCGTGTTATCAAGGCAAGGGCACACAGAAGGGGCTGTTGAATTAGCCAAAATTGCTGGAGTACCACCGATTGCTTATATTATTGAAATTCTTGATAAAGACGGTCAAATGGCCCGAGAAAAAGCATTAGAAAGTTTAGCAGAACAGGAAGGCATGATTAAATTGGCGATTTCAGATATCGTTGCCTTTAAACAAGCCCAAAATCAGTATCACGTTAAAGAAGGTGTGACTGTGAATCTGCCCAGTACCTATGGCAGCTTTCAGATGACTGACTATGATACAGGTGACAAAGAACCGGCTCTGTTGATTCGTAGTCAAACACAAACTGCGACGACAAATAACCCTTTAGTTCGGCTCCATTCTGAATGTGCGACGGGCGATATATTTGGCTCATATCGCTGCGATTGCGGACCGCAACTTCAAGCAGCATTGCGTCAGATTAATGAAGAAGGTGGTGCGCTTTTATACCTTAGACAAGAGGGACGAGGTATTGGACTCGCAGAAAAACTGAAAACGTATGTTTTGCAGGAAAATAATTATGATACCTATGAAGCCAATGTCCACCTAAATCATGCACCGGATGAAAGAGACTATCAACAAGCAGCAGAAATTTTGAAACTAGCTGGTCTAACGAAAATAAGATTGTTGACCAACAATCCAGATAAAATCAATCATTTAAAAGTGGCTGGCATTGAGATAGTTGACCAAGTTCCGTTAATTACTGGGATAAACGATATTAATAAGCACTATCTCGCGACGAAGAGAAAAAAATTTAAGCACATACTCTAAAAATAGAAACCGAGGAAATGACAATGATATACACAGGAAAATTAACAGGGCATGAAGAACGGCGTATTGCCATCGTAGTTAGCCGCTTTAATGCATTAGTGACTGAGCCTTTATTAAAAGGCGCGCGGGATACATTAAGTATGCATGGTGTTGACGATCATCACATCAGTGTTTTCCGGGTTCCAGGTGCTTTGGAGATTCCTATGGTCTCGAGTCAGTTGGCAGAATCAGGTATGTTTGATGGGATTGTCACATTGGGCGCAGTTATTAAGGGCGATACAGATCACTACAATCTTGTCATCAACGGTGTAGCAAATGGGGTATCTCAAGTTAGCTTAAGTACGAATACGCCTATCGTGTTTGGTGTCTTAACAACAGATACACTAGAACAAGCGCAACAGCGTGCAGGTGCTAAGGCAGGAAATAAGGGTGCTGAAGTCACGGTAAGCTTGTTAGAAATATTAAGTTTATATGATGACATAAAACAACTGTCTTGACAATATTGGTTATAATTTTAAAATATCTGATTTAAGCGTATACTTAAACCAGATATTTTCTTTTGCTTTAATTGGGGGCATATATGATGGCGCAATTTATTCAAACAAAACATGGGAAACCAGTTTCAGTCAACTTGAATCAACTATTATCACATCACTTACTCGTTACCGGTATGACGGGTAGTGGTAAATCAAGTACCTTGTTAAGCTTGGCTGAACAATTACAACGTGAAAATCACATTGGTATTATTTTTGATGCGACCGGTGAATTTAATCACTTGCATGATGCCATTATTTATAAGTTAGGTGTTAACGCTAACTTGCCGCTATCACAGTTATCGGTTGATAATATTGCTCGGATATTATCTTTTGATGCATCAACGATGTATAAAAAATTGGTTGACGCAGTGCAGTCTTTAAAAATAAATCAGAATGTAATGCATCAATCTGGTACTTATATCAAAATCAATCAAGAGTTGACAACGTATAACAAACGGGTACAAGCTTTACGTTATGCTGGTAGCGATTACGATGCATCAAAATTGGCTGATCAAATAACAGAGGAATTTATTCAACCATTAGAGAATAGTACAGCCAATTTTAACTTCTTAGGTCAGCAATACAATCATGCTGAAATTCAGAAATATTGGGATGATATTTTACATGCTAAATTACTATTATCCAACCGTCACACGCAAAAAGTCTTTGGTTTACCTCATTCTTTCGCTAATAGTGATCAAGATACTGAAACACAATTTGATTTAATCTATGTGTTGAAGTTATTTTCAGGAATGAAGAGTAGGCATCGTACATTAATTATCGATATTAGTGACATACAAGACGATACTAAGACCAGTCAACTTGTGATGGATATCTTACTCAAACAATTATTATTTATTCGTGCAAAAAGTAATCTTCGCCTACCGGTCACTGTATTGTTAGATGAATATCATCGGTACGTACCAAAAAATGCTGAGGTAATGGATTCAGGTGTTTTTAAATTACTTCGAGAAGGTCGTAAATATGGTCTTTATGCGGTATTATCAACACAATCACCACTAGATTTACCGACTCAAATTCGTGGCCAATTTGGTAGTGTTTTGGCACATCGATTGCAAGATAGTAGTGAAATTGATAGTATTTTAGCTAAACAGAGTCGAAAAAAACTACCACAATTAGCAAATGGGGATGGTCTGCTTAAATTATATGAAAGCAAAAAGCCCAAATTAGTTCATGTTGTGGCACCTGAGACGCAGCATGACACAGATTCGCCACGTTTTTGAATGGCGAGTCAGGATGATTTTCATTTTATTAATCAGTAGTAGTACATCATGATGTCGGTCAATTAATAGGTTGTGGGTATGATAAAACAGTCATTTAAAGCACTTGGAACAAAAATTAATTTAACGATTTTTGATGATGTCTCAGATTATATACTTGTAGAGACGCGTCGCTTAGTTACAAATTATGAGAATCGCTTAACTGTTAACCGAGACCATTCAGAGGTTGTCAGTATTAATCAAAATGCTGGTATTATACCGGTTAAAGTGTCTCTGGATACTTTTTTCTTGATACAGCAAGCTGTGCAGGCTAGTCAATTAGGACTTGGATTCAATGTTGCCATTGGGCCACTAGTTAAACTATGGAAAATTGGCTTTGAAGGGGCTCATAAGCCTGAAAAAAAAGCTATTGAAGCTGTTATAACACAGATTAATCCTGAGAATATTATATTAAATAAAGCCCAGTGTAGCGTCTTTTTGACGAAAAAAGGTATGGCCCTTGATTTAGGTGGTATAGCGAAAGGTTACATTGCTGATTATATCAAAACGATATGGCTCAAAAATCATATTAAATCAGGCATAATCGATCTTGGAGGTAATATTTTACTAGTTGGACAGCATTTATCTGATAATCAAGCATGGCGAATAGGTATCCAAAATCCAAGTGATTTACGTCACAAAGTTGTTGGTTATATTAGAACGTCAGCGTGTGCTATTGGCACTTCTGGTATCTATGAAAGGCGACTCATAGTAGGAAATCGGACATATCACCATATGTTTGACAGTCAAACAGGATTTCCCATTGAAAATAGTTTGGCCAGTGTGACGATTGTCAGCAAGTTATCTATTGACGGCAAAATTTGGTCAACAATTGCGTTCTATCAAGGATTAGAGGCCGGTAAACGATTAGTTGAAAGTTTGCCAAATATTGAAGCAATATTTATTACAAAGCAAAATGAAGTCGTGTTAACCTCTGGGTTAATCCAACGTTTTGATAGCGTGCGCTGACATTTTTTTGATACACAATAACGATTGATTTGTCATCAAGAACGATGTACAAAGCACTTGTGAAAATAAAGACAAAAAATGAGGCGATATGATGAAAAACTTTGTTGCATTAGTTGGCTCCGAATCCTCGACTTCGACAAATAGACATTTGTTACAGTACATGAAAACACATTTTTCAGAGGAAGCGACTATCGAGCTTATTAATTTAACTAATTTACCGATTTTCAAGAAAACTGCCGACCGATTCATGCCAGAACCAGCATTAGCGCTAATAAACAAAATTCTGCCAGCAGACGGTGTCATCATTGGTACGCCAGAATATGATCATGCTGTTCCGGCATTATTACTCAATGCGCTAGCATGGGCATCGTATACTTCACATCCTTTTGTGAATAAACCAGTCATGATTACTGGCGCTTCTTATGGTTCATTGGGTTCCTCGCGGGCGCAAGCCCAACTTCGACAGGTGCTTGATTCACCAGAAATTAAGGCGCGTGTCATGCCAGGGTCTGAATTTTTATTAGGACATTCATTGGAAGCGTTTTCGGAACAAGGACTGATTGATGAAGAAACAAGTCAACAATTAGATGGCCTGTTTAAGGACTTTTTGTTATTTGTGGATATATCTGCAGCGCTGAACAATACGGATGATATAAAAAAAGCCCAGTCTGAGGCTTTTTCTTGGGATGACAAGTGAGGGATTTCAAATGATAAAATTAGTTGGTATCGCAGGCTCCATTGCAGAAGAATCATACAATCGCACACTATTAAAGTTTATTGCTATGCAATTTAATCAAGAGGTTGACATTGAGTTGTTAGATATTAATGATGTACCAATGTTTACCCAAGATGATGCAACAGTGGATAATCATGCCGTAGCATTTTTAAGTCAAAAAATACAGTCAGCTGATGGTGTAATTATTGCGACCCCAGAACATAATCACACAGTTCCGGCAGCATTAAAAAGTGTGATTGAATGGTTATCTTATAAAGTACACCCGTTTGATGGGAAACCAGTGATGATTGTGGGTGCTTCTTACTTAACGCAAGGCACATCCCGCGCACAATTACATCTACGTCAAATTTTAGAAGCGCCGGGTGTCAATGCAGTTGTGTTGCCAGGCAACGAGGTCCTGGTTGCTAATGCTAAGCAAGCGTTTGATGACTTTGGTATTTTAAAAGATACTGACACGGTTAATTTCATACATGCTGTTTTACGTAAGTTTATCACTTTTGTTAAGGTGATTAATACATTAGATAAGCAAGAAGATACAGCGTACGAATCGAAAAAATTTGGATGCCACCAATGGTACCGACACGACAGTTTCGGATGTTGATATGACAGCTAGTGATTGGTTAGAACAAGCTGCACTTAAAACAAATGCAGTTGATGGGAATGCTTATGTCAAGTTAGACAGAGGATTGCTGACAGTTAATCAATTGAACTATTTTCTTAACACAATGCCAATAGAACTAACTTTTGCTGATGATAATAATCAGTTTATTTACTATAATAAGAATTTAGCTACCGAAGATATGCTTGCGCCCAGAAAGCCAGGACAGGTAGGAAATCCTATGTCTGCTGTTCATCCGCCACGTGCTGTTAAACATGTTAAGCAAGTTATTCATGCTTTACGGGAAGGAAAAGTGGCGCGCATTGAAATGCCAGTACCGGGTAATGGTCCAAAAAAGCATGTTATGCATTATTACCAGGCGATGCATGATGAAACAGGTCAGTACCGTGGCGTTAACGAATGGGTAGTTGATTTATGGCCTATTGTGGCTTCTTATCTCAGACAGACAGGCAAAATTCTAATAGACAATCCTATGTCAGTAAAGGATGCGAATACAGGTGCCTCAGAACATTCAGCGACATCTGATAGCCAGCAGACTACTGATGCAGATACAAGTGCTTCAGAGCACGCTAATGACAAACCAGTAACAACTAATAAAACGGCTGATGCGGATACTGGCGCTTCAGAACATCAATAAAATAAATTGGATTAAACAAAAAGGAGCAAAGTATTTTGCTCCTTTTATGGTGAAAATATGATTTTATAGCCATAAAAAGAATAGGTAAACATGAGAAAAACAGTTTCAATGCCAATCACAAGTCATCTGTTACTAAAAATAATGTTACCTGAATGATATCGAACAATTAAGCCTGGTCGCGTACATCTCTGCTGATTAAATGCCGAAAAACAAAAAAATACGTTGCTATATAGTCAATCGATAAAATCTCACTAAAGTATAATGTTAACAACTGCGTGGTATATCGTATAATAGGCTTAACAAATTAGAATGAATAGCATTGGAGGCATAAAATGAACGATAAAGAATTAGCTGCTCGTAAGACAGCATTAGAGCCATTAGTTTACGATGTCACACAAAATCGTGCAACTGAAAAACCTTTTTCTGGTCAATATGATGCTTTCTATGAAGATGGCATATATGTTGATATTGTTAGTGGAGAGGCCTTGTTTAGCTCCAGAGACAAGTATGATGCGGGTTGTGGTTGGCCGTCTTTTACGCAACCAATTGACAAGCATATAACAGAGATTGCCGACCATTCTCATGGTATGAAACGTATTGAAGTGCGCTCAACAGAAGCCGATTCGCATTTGGGTCATGTATTTCCTGATGGTCCAAGCGAAAGCGGTGGGATGAGATATTGTATTAATTCAGCTGCTCTGAAATTTATACCAAAAAAGGATATGGCGAAGGCGGGTTATGCTGAGTACCTCAGCACGTTGTAATGACTATGTCAACACATGTTGGCTGAATATCATGCTTTTAGCTTAGGAAAGATTATGAATAAGAAAATATGGTTGAGCAGCCTCATTGCTGTGCTTGTTATCTTAGCGGTTGTTACAACCATTTTTTATTATCTGCCACAATGGCAGCGTGCTCGTGAGGGATCAAATAAAACAACGCAACAAGCAAAAAACAAGTCTATTGAGCCAGCCAAGCAACCAGAAACATTGTCAACAGTCACTGCCGATACTAACCTAGATCGTTACATTTCAGAACTTGGATTCTCAGGTTCTGTTTTGGTTGTAAAAGATAATAAAGTTATCTTACGTAAAGGCTACGGTGAAGCTAATTATGAGCAAAAGATACCGAATAGTCCCAATACTTTATTTCCGATTGGATCAACACAAAAAGCAATGATTGCGACAGCTATTCTACAGTTACAAGAAAAGAAACAGCTTCAAGTAACGGATGCCATTGCAAAATATTTTCCTGATTTTCCAAATGGCCAAAATATTAGGCTATTCAACTTGCTCAATCATACATCGGGTATTTTTGGTCGAAATCAAACAAATCAGGCTGAGACGAGTGATGAATTGGTCAATGAAATTAAAGCCAATGGGACGGTAGGACAACCAGGGCGCTGGCATTATTTAGATGCTAATTATATTATTCTGACCAAACTGTTAGAAAAAATTACGCATACCGATTATCGTACTTATCTAAAGCAACATATTATAGCGCCAAGTTATATGACGGGGACAGGCTTTATGAATGATACGACTTATCAGCAATCTAAGCAAGCCTCGGTTGGTTATGAATTGGAAAAAGGGCATATGACACCGGGCGCGTTACCTAATTTTTCTCAACTGTTTGGTGTTGGGGATATGTATATGAACCCTACTGACATGTACCTTTTTGATAGAGCGCTCTTCACACACAAACTATTAAAATCAGACAGCTTAAACGCCATGTTAAAACCAGGTAGTAGTTCACAATATGGGATGGGTTTCTATAATGACCCTGCCTTAATTGTTAATCGTGGGTATTTGTCGGGTTGGAGTGTGTCAAATGGCTTTAGTCATGGTGGGCGAATTTACATTGTTTTATTTTCTAACGTTAGAAATCATGCCATTTCGTTAAGCGACATGAATAGTAAAATATACACACAACTTACTAACTAAATTAAAAACATACTAGTGATTTTTTGCTGGTGTGTTTTTAATTTGATGTGATTTAATTCACTTACTGAAACAAATGAAAAAATTTGAGACATATTGTAAGCGTTTTCATTGTATGATATAATTTATATAATAAGTAGCGCTACTTAGAACATCCGATTTTAAAAGGAGGATAGAATTATGATTTGGTCATTAATTGTTGGTGCTATTATTGGTGCCATTGCAGGTGCGATTACCAATCGTGGCGAATCAATGGGGTGGATTAGTAATATTATTGCTGGATTAGTTGGTTCAGCAATTGGTCAGTGGCTCTTAGGAGATTGGGGTCCAAGCTTGGCTGGCATGGCACTTATCCCTTCTATTATTGGTGCAGTTATTCTTGTTTTGGTGGTTTCATACCTGTTCGGTATTAGATCCAGAGGATAAGCTCAGCCAGTAAAGAGGTGAGATATGAAAAAATGGCAAAAAGTAGTATTAAGTTTTTTGAGTATTGTGTACTTAGTCGGGATTGCTTTATTAATCTGGCCTGACAGTTTAGAGCGAGCCTCTGACAAATTGAATGATGTTGGTTTCAAATGGGCCATTGATAGTCAAATGATTATCACCGACTATGGCTTTGTGCTATTAGCCTTAACAGTTCTTATCTTTTTAGCCGTAGTCATGCAGCCAACACAGAAAAAAGATATTCTTTTGCTTGAAGGTAAGCAAGGTCGATTGGCTTTAAGCAATGACGGGATAAATCATTTTATTAGGACAGAATTATCAGGTGAAGGCTTAACTAATGTGCGTGTTAAGATGAAAAATACGCGACGACAAAAGCAGTTTAAGATTTTAGCTGATGCAACTTATCAGCAACATGTTATCGCTAAGTTGCCAGAAATGACTGAGAAACTCACGCAACAAATATCAACACTTCTGGCAGGCGTTGATCAAGCACCGATTAAGGTCAATATTCAAATTAATAAATCATCCAGTGGTCAGCGTAAGACATCACGTGTGATTTAAGAGCTGGGGTATAATTATGATTAAAAATAACAAAATGGTTATCGGTGGCATATCGGGATTAGTGTTTGCCACCTTATGGATGACAATTGGCTTTCCAAAAACTATCTTTGTCCTGCTAATCACAGTCATTGCAGCTTGGATAGGGTATTTGTTAGATAGCTATCATGTTGATTTATCCCGTATTACCGATATATTTGATCAGAAAAACTAATAGTAGAATAATTGGAGGAATGAATAATGGTTACTGAGAACAAAAGTGTACAGGCTACAGAAACAGCACCTAAAGGCGAATTGACGTTTAATGACAAAGTCATTCAAAAGGTTGTCGGTTATGCCATTGAAAACGTTTCTGGTCTACTAGGCGTTGATGGTGGCTTTATGGCCAATATCAAGAATAAAATTGTGAACAGTGATAACCCAGTAGATGGTATTGAAGTTGAAGTAGGCAAGGAGCAAGTAGCTGTTGATTTAAATATTATTATGGCTTTTGGTCATAATGCACATGATATTTACAAAGAATTAACCAAGGTTATTACTAAACAGTTAACTGAAACAACGAGCTTAGAGCTAGTGGAACTAAATGTTGAGGTGATTGATATTCAGACAAAGGCGGAATTTGATAATGCGCAAGTGTCTCTTCAAGATCGTGTGACAGATGCAGGCAACACACTCAAAGAAAAAACAAGTGATGGTGTTAATGCCGTTAAGCGCTCCGCTTCGGAAATGGGCGATGATGCTGACCGTGTTAAGTAAGACAGTAAGAAAAATTTCTTATCCCAAAAATGACATGTTACATAGCATGTCGTTTTTTTAATGGTCTTGCCTGATCTGATTGATTTCTTTAAGTAATGAAGTGAATGTCATAATTTCCGCATTGGAATACTTTGACATAACAGTTTGTAATGCTTGGTCATTATCTTCATGATATTGTTGATGTATGGTCGCAATGATTTTGCCAAATTGCGTCAACGTTAAATAAGTCTCTTTTTTGTTGTTAGGGTGGTGAGATTTACTAACAAAGCCTAACTTGGTTAAACGAGTGGCTATTTTAGACACTGCCCCTTGGGTTAAAGTTGTATGTGCTAGTAAATCACTGATACGAGAATCGTCATGATGATAAATTAATGTGATGACATCAAGATCAGAAATATTCAATTGCTGACTATTTGGTACTTGATCATAATTTGTCAGATAACGGTGAATATTTTCTTCTCCAGAATGTTGACGAAAAATATTTAGTTCGGAAACGAGTAGATGGTATGAATTTTTCATTTTAAATTCCTTGGAATATATATTGACAGATATTAATTTTAGACTATACTTATTATATTCCTTGGAATATAAAATAACAACAAATATTATCGATGGAGGTATATATTTATGAAAGTAGTGATTGTCTTTGATCATCCTTATGGTCAAAATTCAGGCTATAATGAGCCACATAACCGATCCTTTACAGCGGCTTTACTTGTTGCTACGGTAAAGTCTCTAACAGCTCAAGGTAAAGAAGTTGATATTATTGATTTAAATCAAGATAATTTTGATCCGAGAATGCAACGTCGTGATTTAGTCAATTGGCGTACAGCACCCTTTGTTGATGCGCAAACGGAAAATTATTTTACCAGATTATACGCTGCTGATGAAATAATTATGCTCTTTCCAATATGGTGGGAAATGATGCCCGCTATGACAAAAGGTTTTTTGGATAAAGTATTAGCAAAAGGTCAAGTCAAGCGCTCTGGAAAGGGCGCACCACGACAAATGTTTCCAGTGAATAAACCAATCCGCATATTGACTATTTCAGGTACACCTACTTGGATTTATCGGTTAGTTTATGGTAATCCGATTGAAAAAATGTTGAAACGGGGTGTTTTTGGCAAGCTGGGTATGAAAAATTTTAAATGGCATAATTTTAATGCTGAAGATACAAATGCGGCAGGTCGTGCCAAAATGTTAACTACTGTGGGGAAGTACATTTAACCTGACGCGCACCACAACATTTTTGTTTTACAAGTTAGCTATGTTATCATGATAACAAGATGATTTGTGGAGATAAAATAACATGTCAATAATTCCAAAAAAGCTAAAAGTGGGCGATCAGATTAGAGTGATTTCGCCAAGTTCTTCTATAGACAGAGTCGGCGGATTTGAGGATAACCTTATTGCTAAAGTGCGTTTGGAAGCAATGGGTTTTCATGTCACTTTTGGACAACATATACACGATAATGATGAATTTTACTCCAGTAGTATTAATGCTCGCGTGATGGATCTGCATGCTGCTTTTTTAGACAAGCAGGTTGCTGCTGTTTTAACGACAATAGGTGGCCTTAATTCGAATGAGTTATTACCATATATTGATTGGGATATTATTAGAAATAACCCAAAGCCATTTATCGGCTACTCTGACATTACTAGTTTACATAATGCTATTAGAGCCAAAACTGGTTTAATGACTTATTACGGACCGTGTTATTCTTCATTTAAGATGGATGCGCTACAGTTATATCAGACAAATGCTTGGTTTCTAGCGTTGACAAAGACTAGTTATGAGCTTTTGCCAAGTGATGTCTGGACAAGCGATCCATGGTTTGATAAAACTAAAGCAAGAAAGCCATTATCCAATCAATGGCGTATTTTTCAGCATGGTAGTGCTCAGGGCATTATAACAGGTGGTAATATACAAACGTATTATCTACAGGCCGGCACAACATTTTTTCCGCAAGTCCTGAACCCCATTGTCTTTGTTGAAGAAGCTGAAGGGGGACAACCACTAGAGTTTTCACGTGAACTAGCACAAATTATGCAGATACATCCTGATTTAAAAGCGTTAGTGATCGGACGTTTTCCAATTGAAAACAATATGACTGAATCCGCACTACACATGATACTGCATAAATTTCCTAAATTAAGGCAAGTACCAGTGATTTATGGTGTGGACTTTGGGCACACGCAGCCTATATTCACTATGCCTCTGGGGGGAGAAGTGTTGATTGATGCAACGACAGATACACCGAAAATTACTATTTTGAAAGGGTAAGAGAGGATAATTAAAATCTTGCATTTTGCAATAGCTATATGATTAGGGGCTTTAGTGTCGTGAGATAGCATTAATAATTGAATATGACATGGTATACTCATATATAAGAGGGAGGCATAAATGAAACAACATCGTCAAGAGACATTAGCTTTTTGGATTTACATTGTTTTTATCATCAGTGTATGGTGTGTTTATTTTGTGCTGACAACAGTTATTTTGCTATTTTTTCTAAAATTATCGCTCGCGCTTACTGTTGGTTTAATTGTGACAACCGTCATGACTTTATTATTTGTGTTAGTTCAGCGAATTTTTCATAGTCTTAGTCAATAATCATTGATTGCTGTTTTCATTGTAATAATAAAAGTCACTAAATACTGTCATTAGTATTTAGTGACTTTTAAATTGTTGGTATTGTAATCATGTGGAATGGGGCAGCATATGCATTTAAAAGTTAATCGTTTTATTAAATGGCTGATTTTAACAGTTATAGCAATAGTTACGTTAGTTATTGTTGCTTTGACAGTATCACCTTGGCCAAGTGCATATCTCGTTAGTCGTCTGTTCAGTGGTCCTGTTGTCATACAAGATGCGACAAGTTATGATGTTGCTAAACAACATGTTATTATTCAAAAAAATATACTTTACCCGTCATACCAATCAAAAAATACATTAGATGTTTATACGCCAAAGGGGATGAGTAAGCCAACAACACTGGTTATATGGGTGCATGGTGGTGGTTATGTTGGTGGCGATAAATCTGGCGTGCAAGAATTTGCAACAAGACTAGTCAATGATACACATGTGGCCTTTATCAGCATTAATTATCAAACTGCGCCTGCTGCGATTTATCCGAGTCAAGTCAAACAACTAAATGATGCTGTCCTTTTTTTTAAAAAGGACGCCCGTTTGCGTGAAAGGTATAATTTTAAGCAAACTATTCTGGGTGGTGATTCGGCTGGTGCACAAATTGCTTTACAATACGCTGCCGTGCAGACAAATTCGCAATATGCTAAATCGCTAGGCATGGCCAGAGTGCTGCATGTTAATCAACTACGTGCCACGGTGTCTTACTGTGGGCCGTTGAATTTACAGCAAATCCGACATGAGAAAAGTGCATCAATCATGATGAAGTGGTTTATTAATACGGTAGCATGGAGTGAATTGGGCACTCAAAAATGGCAATCTTCTACTGCCCTACAACAAGCGTCTCTTGTGCAACATGTCAATAAGGCGTTTCCACCGACATATATTACAGATGGCAATATTTATTCTTTTCAGTCACAAGGTATGGCATTTGCCAATAGACTACGTGAGTTAGATGTTAGTGTCGAAAGCCGTTTTTTTAATGCGCAGTCAGAAAAAGTTTCACATGAGTATCAGTTTAACTATAAAACCAAAATTGCGCAACAAACTTATATAGAGACACGCAACTTTGTAAATCGTTTTAAATAGACCATTATTCCGTCAAGACCCATCAAGTTAATTCATCAATCATCTTATATTATAAGTAAGTGGTAACAAAACATAAATTCAAATAATAATTAACATTGTAATTTTTATTTGAATAATAATAATGCCAATGATAGAATTATATTATATTAAAGATGTAATTACGGAGGGTATCAATGCAAAAAACAACTATAAAACATATGTTTTTAATTGCAGCAACATTAGCCACGTTAGCAGCTACTGAAGTGGTCAGTCAAGAATTAGATTTAACTCAGGAGGTATCGGCAGCTACTATGACACAATCTGATATTGTGGTTAGTCAAAATAATCGTGATGATGCCTTTTGGACCAAACCATATGGTCAAGATGGGGCACAATATTTGGGCAGTATGAAACAGTATGAAGGTCTAAAAATACCGGCTGCTGAAGTTGGCGAGACAATTACGATTGGCGAAACAACTTGGCGGCATATCACCATTCATGGTCAAACTGGGTACGCTGATGTGAATGCGTTTGCTAATGTTGTTCGTGGTGCAGTTATTGACATCAGTCCATTCCGATATCAAGTTGCCTTTAACTCAGGTGGTGGCGGTATCTGGACAAAACCATATGGTGTTCCAGGTGCAGAATATTTAGGCGGGACAGTTGGCGACATGCGTTCTTTCTATGTTGACAAGATAGCTAAAATTCAAAATAATGGTATTATCACAGAATGGATTCACTTACAAAATTATGGGTGGGTTGATCGGACAAATACACGTTCTCAAATTATTATGTCTGAAATCAACTACACGTTATTTGGTAGATATGGCATTTTGCCACGTAATTATGATTTATATAGTGAATATGGTTCACAATTGCGGCAAGCTGGATTGACGGGCATCAATCAATTAAATTTTTAACAAGATAGATAATTGCTTTAATCAGGAAAAGATTTTCCTGATTTTTTTGTAGGCATTTCAGCTATTTTAATTCGTTGAAAGTTATGATAATATCGAGATAGTGTTGTCACAAAATTTTTACAATTTAGCAACCATAAATGTTGGATTCGAGACAATCTTGTCTAAGAAGAAAAGGCATACAATAATCATAGACTAAAAGATAAATATATAATCTTTTAACGCATTATGATGAATAAAGGAGAATTTAAAATGACTGCCAAATTTCAGTCGTTCATTGTTTGGAGCATGGTTGTATTAGCTGGCCTAATTAGTCTCTCTGTACTTTTTTCTGGTCATCTTTTTTCACCTAATGCTACTTTTAATGGTAAATTTGAAGCCTACGCCTTAGTGAAAGATATAATCTTGTGCGTTTTTTTGATTATTGTTGTAACCCTAATTGCCAAAATATCGCATAAATATCATCGTTTTGTTAGACTGTTGCTGTGGTTATTAATTATTAGTGTTGTTGCTGGTGCATTAATATATCAGCCCTATGCACCGGTCTATGATAGTATGGCTGTTAATGTGCAAGTGTATAGATTATTGCAACCAGAATCAGGCGCTGGTGCGTTGTGGTCACATTATTTTAGTACGTTTCCAAACAATGTGCCAATAACTGTTTTTCTATTCTGGCTTGATTCGCCTTTTAAATCTATTGTGCACCATTTTGATGATTTATTATTATTGCACGCTATTTTTGGACAATTATTGCTACTATTTTCAATATACCACCTAGCTAAAATTATCGACGTTATTTTTGGGAAAAGAGTAGGGAATACTTTTTTACTTTTTTGCTTATTTATGCCAACTTATCTCATGCAATTTACACAAATTGCTTATTCTGACACGTTTGCATTACCATTTTTAATCGTTGGTGTGAGATTTGCGATTGCAATATTTGATCATCAAGCGCAGCATAAATATGCTCATATGGCGTCAAACTATTGGCTAACGACTAAAAATATTATCTTGTCAGCATTATTTTTAGCAATATCTATATTTCTAAGACCCAACGTCATCGTGGTCATATTAGCGCTTAGCATCATTTTAATTATTTTTTATGCGCGACAGTGGCGTTTAATGTTAGCATTAATCTGTGCTTTAGCAGTTTTTTCATTCTCAACTAAGGCCGTTGCTAATGTAACATTGTCAGAGACGCACTACCAAAAAGTTCAAGATAAAAATAGTCAAATGCCTATTGAGTCATGGTTCTTGACAGCCTATTATCTTGGTGGCCGCTCCGGAAATGAAATTAATGCAATCACAGACAAATATCATAATTATGATCAACGGAAAGCCTATATTAGAGAGAAACTATTTGAGAAGTTTGCTGCGTTGAAACTAACAGGCATTATTAGAACATGGCATAATAAAATTAATGTTTTGTTTGGTATTAAAACTGATTTTGGTATGCAGTATTTTAATTCCTTTAGAAAAAAATCAGATTTGCGAGCTCAAAAAAAATATTTAAAAATTTATCATCAGTTAACACCAAAAATGATACATTTGTCAACAATAACAGTATTAACTGCTGTCCTATCGCTGTTTATATTACCCATTTATTACCTGTTTAAAAATAATGGTGACCTTAAAAATGAACAGCAACGTTACGCTATGAGCATGCTGCTCATGACATTTGAGGCGTTGACGTTATTCTATGTACTATTTTGGGAGGTGCAAGAACATTACATCTATATGATGTTGCCATTCTTATTAGCTATTGGTGCAATTTTATCCACTTTTTTGGCAGATAAGATACTGAGTTCAATGTTTGGTGGCAAAAAGCTGAAGGGATTATGATGAGATGAGTTTAACGTTAGAACCAATGTCACAGGGAAGTTTTCGTAATTACTTAAACCATGCAATAAAAAACTACGCACTCGAAAAAGAAAAAATTGGTACTTGGACATCTGACACTGCTGTCGATAAAGCTTATGAATCCTATGAACGCTTATTGCCAAAAGGCTTAGCAACACCCAATAACTACCTTTTTTCTATTATGTTTAATAGCGTAACAGTTGGTTATATCTGGATTGCAAAAGATGTAGAAAACGAGACTGCCGCGTTTATTTTTGATTTTGAAATCTACTCAGATTACAGAAATCAGGGTTTTGGCACGGAAGCTATAGCGCTAATAGGTCAAAAGGCCCAAAAACTTGGATTTTCCGCGTTAGGACTTCATGTTTTTGGCAACAATTCAGCTGCAATACATGTTTACGACAAAGCAGGTTTTTTTCCAACTGACATACGAATGAAGAAAATGCTCTAAATTTTTGCCTGATTACCAGTGACATGACGATGTTGATCACTATGAATAGCAACATTATTTAAGATAACATCCTATCAAGACATGCGATTGCGCATGTCTTTTAATTTTGATGTTTCTGTTGATTCCACAGTTTTCGCGTACCCGTATGATAGTCAGAATAAAAGTTTGACATCTTATATGGCTTTGCACGGGATGACGGGTATTTTCTTATGATAACCAGGTATTATTGGAAACCGTATGACAAATAGTTTAAGACAAATACCAAGATTTATGGTGACTAATTCAAGTGTGAAAGCACTTCAAAAGTGTCTCGAAGATAAAGCATAAACTAGACTGTAAATGATAGAGAGTAAACTTACGTTCGTCGTGTTAGGGCGCTTAAATAATAGGTGGATAGGACAATATTAATGGCTCTTTATCCCAAATTGACAAAATGTATACCAAAACTATAATGTTGTCTGGTAGCCTTAACATAGAGGTGATTTATGAAAAAAATAGTGAGGCGTTTTTCGCCAGCAGAACGTGGTTGGATGCTATATGATTGGGCGAATTCGGGCTTTAGTTTGATTGTTGTAACAGCTGTTTTGCCCCTCTGGTTGAATGCAGTTGGACATAATATTGGCCTATCCACTGCTCAGACGACATCATGGTGGTCTTATGCCAATGCTTTTTCGACACTATTAGTGGCATTTTTGGCACCGCTATTAGGCTCACTAGCCGACTTTAGAGGTTGGAAGAAAACATCATGGCTTGTGACCACATTAATGGGCATTGTTGCGACATTCTTACTGGCGTTCGTACCTGATCAAGGTTTTTGGTTGTTGCTAATATTATTCATTATTGCAAATATTGGTTTTAGTGTGGCTAATATTTATTATGACGCGTTTTTGACAGATGTAACGACACCGGAGAGAATGGGACAGATATCAAGCTGGGGTTTTGCAGTAGGTTACATTGGTGGTGTTTTACCATTTATTATATTCTATGTTTTGCAAAATGTGATATCTAATAAGCAAAGTATTATGCTCGCATTTATCTTAGCAAGTTTATGGTGGGCTTTGTTTTCTTTGCCAATGTTGTTGCGCGTCCAGCAAAAATATTTTATTAGTGTGCCAAGAGACCCATTCCATCAAACGTTAATTCGGTTGAAAACAACATTAAAGCATCTTGCTGAATATCCTAAAATTGTCGGTTTTCTAGTTGCTTATTTCTTCTACATTGATGGCGTTAATACCATTATCACCGAAGCCTCTTTATTCGCAACGGCAATTGGTATTCAGATGGCACAGTTACTCACTATATTATTGTTCGTCCAAATCGTCGCATTTCCTGCTTCAATTATGTTTGGACATTTAGCCAAAAGTGTTGGTGAGCGTTTGATGATTATTATAGGTATTATTATTTATATTGTTATTGCCATTATGTCTGTTTTTATTACCCATGCTTGGGGCTTTTGGGTAATGGCCTTTCTGATTGGTAGTGCACAAGGGGGTATTCAAGCATTGAGTCGTTCGTACTTTGGCAAAATTATTCCAAAAGCTTTCGCGGGGGAGTTCTTTGGTTTTTATAACATCTTTGGCAAATTTTCTGCTGTTCTAGGCCCGTTACTTTTTGGTAGTGTTGCAGCAATAACAGGACAGGTGCAATTAGGCGCAGCATCGCTGTTAATTTTCTTTGTTTTAGGAGGCTGGATTTTCATCAAGTATGCATAGATAAGAGCTAAGTAATAATTTGTTTTTTTAATCACAAAATTTTGTGAAATAAATGTTTTATGCACGATAGCAAGTAAAAAAGACCAAGTTTGAGAACTCAGTCTTTTTTATTAGACTATTTATAACGAGGTAATGAATGTAATTGTGCCTAGAACAACGCCAGCCAAGTTAGGTGTAATAAGAATATAGTCTCTTTTAGGCGTATTTGTGAAACCGTATATAACCCAAAGTAAACAAGAAAAGGCAGCAACCAGTGGCTGCCAAGGTTGCCCTTTGTCACCAGCTAGATTAGCCATAATTTGAGGAATATAAGCGATAAATACAAAAGTACCAATCAGCGCACCAATTGATCCGACAAAATTATGAATTTTTGCTTTCATAGATAATTTCTCCTGCGATATATTATAGCATAGGCATTTTTAGTTTGGCGTGAGAGTCATAGTTATCGTAAAGTACAGGTTTAAAATTTTGAAAGTGTTTTCATAAAATGTTATATTGTTGGATAACGATACAGTATTGTTTGATATTGTTTAAAGTAGGTTTTCAAGGAGGCGCGTCATGGCGGAAAAAGAAAAACACAACTTGTACAATCAACATGGTTTTCCCACACAAAGTCAAAAAGAACCAGGTATACAGAGTCAGATGTCACCGATTCCTGATGATGGAGCCACAACATATGTTGGGCATAATCGGTTGAAGCATAAGAAAGCAGTCATTACTGGTGGTGATTCTGGTATTGGCCGCGCTGTTGCTATTGCCTATGCCCATGAAGGCGCTGACATTGTTTTAAACTATTTGCCCGAAGAAGAAAGTGATGCATTAGAAGTTAAAGGCATCGTTGAATCATTAGGTAGGCGTATTAAGCTAGTGGCTGGTGATTTAAAGTCAGAGGCATTCAATCAACAGTTAGTTACCGAAGCAGTCACGTTTTTGGGAGATATTAATGTTTTAGTGATGGTTGCAGGTAAGCAGCAAGCAGTACAAGACGTTTTGCAATTGAAAACACAGCAATTAATTGATACTTATACGACAAATGTGTTTAGTATGATTTGGTTAGTTAAAGCAGCATTACCGCATTTACAGCCAAATAGTAGTATTATCACAACAAATTCTATTCAAGCTGAGCAGCCAGCTGCTTTCTTAGTAGATTACGCAGGCACAAAGGCGGCAATTAAAAATACCACAAGGAGTTTAGCAAAACAATTAGCTAATCGTGGGATTCGTGTTAATAGTGTTGCACCAGGTCCTGTCTGGACACCATTACAGGTCTCAGGTGGCCAGTTGCCCGAAAACATTCCTGAATTTGGGCAAAACACACCAATTGGTCGGGCGGGTCAACCCTCTGAGATTGCGGGTGCATATGTTTTCTTAGCGTCTGATGAAGCCAGTTATCTGACAGGTGAATCGATTAATGTCACCGGTGGTTTAAAATAGTTAAATATTGCCAATCAAATCTTATGGTTAGCAGTTAAATTTGAAAAAGGAGAGACTAATTATTATGTGGCAAGAAGAACGATATGAACTTAATGACGGGCATTTTTTACCAAAAATTGGATTAGGCACATTTCAAGTTCGTGGGGCGCAAGGTGTTAACCAAATCCTTAATGCCATTCAAAGCGGCTACCGATTAATTGATACTTCTACAAATTACGATAGTGAAGGGGCAGTTGGTGAGGCTATTAGGCAGTCGGGCCTACCGCGTTCGGCGTTTTATGTGACCACAAAACTACCAGGTCAATATCATCATTTTGATGATGCATTGAAAATAATCGAAGAATCACTTTTACGTTTACGCTTGGATTATTTAGATTTGTATCTGATTCATTGGCCATTGCCGAAACGTGATAACTATATTGAAGCTTGGCAAGCACTTATTGAAGCTAAAAAAAGAGGTTTGGTCAGATCTATTGGGGTATCTAATTTTGAAAAAGCGCATTTAGATAAGATTATCAAAGCCACTGGTGTTGTACCAGCAGTCAATCAAAATGAAATTCATCCATACTGGCCACAAAAAGATTTGGTTGCAATCAATCAAAAGTACAATATTTTAACAGAAGCTTGGAGTCCTTTAGGACGTGGTAATCAGGCTGAATTATCGGAAGCAACGATCAACATACTTGCTGAAAAGTACAATAAAAATAATGGACAAATTATTATTAAGTGGCTATTACAACGAGGTATTTTGCCCGTTGTTAAATCTGCATCCCCACAAAATCAACGCGCCAATCTTAACGTTTTTGATTTTCAGTTAACAAGTGATGATATGAAACAACTGGATCAGCTTGGAAGAGCAGACGGTCGTGTTGATAACCAAGATCCCAAAACTTATGAAGAATTTGTTTAAGGTTTAGACAATTTGGAGACTTTGACAGTCTCTTTTTTATTTTTCCCGCATTGTCACAAAGCCAAAATAATTTTTAAAAGTTGAAGTAAGGTATAATGGTATATTGAAAAGGGGGAGATATAATGCAGAACATTTCAATAGTAGGCGCCGGTGTTGGTGGATTAACTACTGGTATCTATTTACAGAGTGAGGGTTACCAGGTCACGATTTATGAAAAAAATGATCATCCCGGTGGTAAAATGGATACCATTCAAGCCGATGGCTTTAAGTTTGATACTGGACCGACAATAGTTATGATGCCTGATATTTATAAAAAACCTTTTGCCGATACAGGGGTTAATTATGAAGATTATTTCACCATGATACGCGTTAATCCGTTTATGGATGTTTGGACGGATGGCGAAAAGATTCCCTTATCTTCTGATTTAGCCGACATCGCCAAGGTGTTTGAAGCACAAGGTGAAACTGAAATGCTAGGCTTTCTTAAATATTTAACAGATATTTATGGCAAATATATTAATGCTAAGAATAACTTTATTTATCAAAGTTTTCGTGGCCCACGCGATTTTTTTAATCTGAAAACACTTTGGCATGCGTACCAACTTAAAACATTTTCTTCGTCTTATGCTGCAATTAAAAAAAATATTTCAAGTACTAACTTACAGTATTTGATGTCGTTTCAAACGCTATATATTGGTATCTCACCATTTAACGGGCCGTCCATTTACAACATTATCCCGATGATTGAACTCATTTATGGCGTTTGGTTTATTAAAGGCGGCATGTTTCAATATGCTAAAGCCTTAGAAAAACGATTTATAGAGTTAGGCGGGCAAATTGTCTATCAAGCTGAAGTTCAAGAAATTGCGGTTTCTGATCAAAAGCATGTTACCGGGCTTAAAATTAATGAAGAATTTAAAACCGCTGATGCGGTAGTTGCTAATGCCGATTTCCCATACACAATGACAAACTTGTTAGGGGTAGCCGACAAGGCAAAAGGTAAATATAAGCAGGAAAAAATCGAAAAAATGGATTACTCAATGTCTTGTTTTTTGCTATATTTAGGCGTTGACAAAAAATATGATGAATTACGGCTACATACAATTAAAATGGCTAGTGACTTCGAGAAAAATGTTGCAGACATTGATCATGGCATACTACCTGAAGACCCTTCATTTTATGTTTACAATCCAAGTGTGATTGATGACACTTTTGCCCCAGATAATCAGTCAGCGCTTTATGTATTAGTACCAGTAGCTAATTTAAAAGAAAATAATAACTGGGATAAGGAACAGATTGATCTGTTTGCTGAGAAAATCATTGCTAAAGTTGAAAACGAGTTAGCGCTAGAAGGTTTATCGCGCCACATTATTTACAAAAATATTTACACACCTAAAACGTTTGAATCTAGATATAATAGTGCTTTTGGGTCAACATTTGGTTTAAAACCAACGCTTAAACAGAGTAATTACTTTAGACCACACAACAAACATGCTAAGATTGATAATCTTTATTTTGCTGGTGCTAGCGTCCACCCTGGTGCTGGTGTACCTATTGTCATTACTAGTGGCGAATTAGCGGCGAGGGAAGTGATGAAGGATAATTAATGAATACAAAAGCAAAAAAGCAAGCCATTGACTCAGTGTTAGTGCATTTATTAGATAGTCGACAGGCAATAAAAAAGAAATCATCGTCTTTTTACTTCGCCTTTTCAAGATTACCGCGTTATCAAGCGTTTAGTATCTTTGTTTTATATGATTTTTTGCGACAATTAGATGATGCTGCCGATACAGGAAACGCAGATGCTTTCAATGCGTTGGTCAATAGTTGGCAGACTGCAATGATTGCTCACGACATTATTGTGACCTCTCTTTCTACAATTGGCGAAAAAGTTGCTTACATATTCCATGTGTTTGATATAGATGCGCAAGATATGCTTGATATGATTGCTGGGCAAAAGTCAGATCTCAATCATGTCTCATTTGAAACTGTCCAAGAGCTTGAAGTCTATTGTTATCAAGTTGCTGGTACGGTAGGTTGTATGATTTACACCATTTTATCGGGAAAACCTATTCAAATGATGAAGCAAGATATTATCAACGTTGGCATAGCCTTGCAATTAACTAACATTATTAGAGATTTCCATGAAGATTTGTTGGCGCAGCGTTGTTTTATACCAAAATCGTTGTTACAATTCGATGCCGAGTTATCCAGCGAAGATATCATGCTGAAAAAAGAACAGGATATAAAAAAAGCATTACAACAGCTCAGTGACATTGCTATCAGTCACTATAACTGTAGTGCAAAAATAATAAAACATTTAGATAACAAAACATCGCAATTTGCCCTTGAATTGTCAATAGAAGTTTATAAAAAAATATTATTGAAAATGATAGCTAACAAATTTGAATTGTCAGACCAAAGAGTATTTGTCACACGAACTGAAAAAATAATGTTATTTCAAGCAATTGCGGTGAAATATATTGTGGCATAAACCATAACCTATTTTGTGGGGGGAACAACTAATGACCAATCAACTTTATAACCAAGCGCAAGCGTTTCACCGCTTTTTTGATGATCGAGAACCAGCCGCGCCAAAAAAATTACAGCAGGCTGACCTGATGAACCGAGTTGGTTTTATTTTGGAAGAACTAACTGAACTCGCAGTAAGTAATTGTGATAAAGAGGAGGAAATAGCGCAAACATTTCAAGAAATTAATCGACGTTTACTGGCTGCAAAAGAGAAAATTATGACTAAGGGAATGAACCAAAATGATGTCATTGTGCAACAAGCTGATTCACTTGGAGACATTATTTATTTATCATTTGGCAGTTATGTTTTAATGGGTGTTGATCCAACCGAAATATTAGATATTATACACAATGCGAACATGCAGAAATTATTTCCTGATGGTACAGTTCATCGTGATAAGGTCACTAATAAAGTTCTCAAGCCAGTGCGTTGGGCAGAGAAGTACGCACCAGAGAGACAGATTAAACAGGTAATCACTACGCAACGGCAGTCTTGATAGGTGACCAATATACAGCTTGTTTGAAAATAAGCGTTTAAAAGGGTATAATTAGGGCAAGGTTAGAAATACCAGAAGCAGAAAGAGGTGTTTATTATGAAAAAATTAAGAACCGGAACGGGATTTTGGAGTAAGTTATCACTTTTACTTGCTGTTGCACAACTGATGTTCAGTGTTTATCATGAAATTAAAGCGACACGCCCTAAAATTGAGAAAAAATAAGGGTGTATAACTAAAGTTAAGATTAATGGAGGAATAGTATATGCTGAAGTCTATTTTTAAATTTATGGTTGCCTCGAGCCTTATTGTTGGTGGAATTGTTGTGGCGGGAACTATTTTCACTGCAAAAAGTATTGATAAAGCTGGTGACAAGCTGGAAGACCAGATTCATGGTTAAACGCTATAAAATGATGAGATACATGCGTAATTGATTAAATCATCCTGTAGTAGTATAATGGATAATAGTTCTAAAAGGAACTAGAAAGTGAGGGTATTATGGGATTGATATGGACACTTATTGTTGGCGCAATTATCGGTGCTATTGCTGGTGCCATTACTAGTCGTGGTGCAGCCATGGGATGGGTTAGCAATATTGTTGCAGGATTAGTTGGTTCTTGGCTTGGCGAGCATTTACTAGGTGCATGGGGCCCAAGTCTTGCTGGTATGGCTCTAATTCCTTCGATAATCGGTGCGGTAATTCTGGTACTTATTGTTTCATGGATTACAAGCAAAACAAGTAAATAGTAGTTACCATAGTCGACAGGTTATAACTTGACTAAGCTGTTTGTACAGATATAAAAAGGAGAATAATCACATGACTAATAACGAAGAAGATATTGATGTAAAGAAGCAAAATAAAAAAGACGATCCAAACTCAACGGATAAGGAAGATGTGTTTGAACACAATCCGAAAAACGCTGATTATAAAAAAGCGGATTAATATTAATGTAACAAAAAAGCACAACGTTAGTCGTTGTGCTTTTTTGTTACATTAATGCAGACAAACTATCGGTCATTGCGTTTTTTTAATTGTTCAAGAATTTGGTGTTGAAGTGCAATTGTTTTTTCGTTTTGTTGCTGGAGTTTTAGTGCATCAGCGTGTGCTTGATTATATCCCCACTTATCAACTGAGTTGACAATTAAAGTATCATTGATAAATTTTATTGTATAAAAAACAATAAAAGCAATAAAAATCATCGTAATTAAACTATTAAAAAATGCACCAAAGGGTTTTGTGATGAAGGTATAGTTCATGACATGTGATTTTGAAAAAAGCCATAGATGTACAAAGGCTAATACACCAGAAACAGTGTTGACTAATTCCTTGACTGTTGCACCAAAACTATTACCAACAACAACTGAGATAACAAATGTTAACAGGTTTGGGGCAAAAAGAAATTGTTTGAATTGGCCAAAAGATTCAGTTGATTTATTGATGACTTGGTTCGTTTGTGCTTTAAAAAATTGTTGGGGATTTTTCATAATGTCCTCTTAGATAGATGTCATGATCTTAGTTACGTGCAAGATACTCGTAGTAACAATAAAAATGACCACCATATTCGATGGCCATTCATTAACATGTTTAAGAAAATTGCGCGCCTATTATACTTGTAGGCGATTTATACATACAATCGACCATTGCTACGGATTTATTATAACATAGCCAGTTTTTGATGTCATGTAACGTTAAACCATTGGCACTTTATTAAATACTACAATGCTTCCTTTATCATAGCGGTGACGTGTCTGTGCATATTCGAATATACGACCATCTTTTAAACTAACAGTTTGTGAGACTTGCAAAATAGGGTCGTGCGTTTCACAGTCAAGGTATTGGATATCGTCATTTTTCGTTTTGTCTGCACTTATTCGTCGAACAGCATTACCGATTTCGAGTCCTAAATCATGCTGGATAAAGGCAAAAATAGAACGCTCTGCAACTTCCTTAGTTAAATTTGAAATGACAGATAACGGCATGATAGATTTAGTTAATTCGTATGGATTATTATCTAATTTTCTTAAGCGGTAGATATCATACACAGGTATTGTACTTTCAATATGCAGTTTTTGACTTTCTTCATCTGTTGGCAGGCGAATTTCAAAGTGCAATACTTGTGTTGAAACAGTTGCTTTGCCAGCAAATAACTGTGTTGTACCACCATATTGAGATGAAATAATGTCTAGCGCTGAAGAATAAGTGGGCGAGACGTACGTACCACTACCTTGTTTCCTAATAATTAAGTTATCGTTAAAAAGAATGTCTAGTGCCTTCTGGATTGTGACGCGAGATGTATTAAATTCTAGTGCTAATTCAGCTTGTCTCGGTAATGCTTCGCCTGGTTGGTAATTACCTGCTTCGATGCGCTGACGTAATTTTTTTGCAACTTGTTGGTATAAGCTCATACTGGAAATCCTTTTTCTAGTTAATCAACACTATAATACCATATTTTATATAGATAAATATATATTCTTATGTTGTAAATATAAATATATAATTTGTATTGACAAATTATATAAAAGCGAGATAATACGTGTATAAGTTACTTATTTTTTATGCGGAGGTTATGTTTTATGGTAAAAAAACGGTTTTTATGGGGTAATTCGGTTTCAAGTATGCAAACCGAAGGCGCTTGGAATATAGCGGGAAAGGGACCATCAGTTTACGATATTAAGCAAGCTAGTCAGGAACAAAGCGACTTTAAGATTGCAATTGATTCGTACCACAAGTATAAAGAAGATTTTGTTTTGATGAAGCATGCCGGAATGAATGCTTATAGATTTCAAATCTCTTGGTCACGTGTTATCCCAGATGGTGATGGCGCTGTTAATGAACAAGGACTAAAATTCTATGAACAATTTATTGATGACTTAATAGCCCAAGATATTACACCAATTGTTTGCTTATATCATTTTGATATGCCGCTATCGCTAGCGCAAAGATTTAATGGACTTATCAGTGATCATGTCAGAGAAGCTTTTGTACGATTTGCCAAAATTGTAATTGATAAATTTGCTAAAAAGGTGCCTTACTGGATTCCGATTAATGAACAAAATTGTATGACCTTTGCAGAAGGGTTTGGCAATTCGGGTTATTTGGTCGGGGAACAAACGCTTACTGAGCTGTACAAATAGCCAACAACTCGCTCATTGCTTATGTTGAAATTGCTGATTATATACATCACTTTTCGAACCTTAAAGTTGGTGGGATGGTTGCCTATCAAGAAATGTATCCAGCATCTCAACTACCTAACGATGTGATGTATACACGTAAAGCAATGGAATTTATAAATGAAGATTTTCTCAGTTTTTTTGCTACAGGTAAACGTTCACCAGAAGTGATCAAGTATATGCAAAAACATGGTTTCACGCAACTGCTTGATGAATTGGAACAAGCTGCGTTGAACTATCCCAATATAACCAGCGACTTTCTAGCTTTCAGTTATTATTATAGTTTGGTTATTGATAGTAACTTAATCGATAACAAGCGTGCACCAAATACATTTATGTCAGATGGGCATATTGCTAACGTCAACCTAAAGACGTCTGATTTTGGTTGGCAAATTGATGCAATAGGCTTTAGAAATACAATTACAAAAATGCATAATCGCTATAATTTACCAATTTTAGCTGCAGAAAATGGTATTGGTGCGATTGAACATTACGATGGCAAAAACATGATTAACGATGATTACCGTATAGCATATCATCAAGAGCATATTAACGAAATGTGTAAAGCCATTGAGATAGATGGCGCAAATGTTATTGGGTATTTAGGTTGGGGATTAATTGATATTCCAAGTTCAAAAGGGAATGTTGAAAAAAGGTATGGTCTAGTCTATGTTAATCGTACAAATAAAGATACAAAAGATCTCAAACGCATTCCTAAAAAAAGTTATTTTTGGTTTAAAAAGTTCATAGCTGAAAAAGATACTCAGCTGAGTCAGAAAGGAGAAGTGTATAATGACGACTAAAAATCTTTGGCAACGCTTCATAGAAAGGTTCACGCAAATTTCTATCAAAGTGGGAAATCAAATTTATCTAAGATCCTTAAGGGACGCTTTTGCGATGATTATGCCTTTATTTATTTTGGCCGGTTTAGGTGTATTGATTAACAATGTGTTTTTTCCACTATTCTTAAAGGGCAGTTTATTAACAAATTACCAAACTTTTGGAAATCTGATAGTTAATGGTACGCTAAATATAGCTGGACTACTGATTGCACCAGTTGTTGCTTATTGTCTAGCACAAAATCGTAATTACAAAAATGCATTAGGTACAGCAATTGTTGCATTAGCTGGTTTAATTGTCGTGATGCCGACAACGATACAAGCGTTACCAGTGGGGACAAAGAAACTAGTTGATATATCAGGTTTCTTGTCTTATAGTAATATTGGTGTGACAGGTATGTTTGCAGGCATTATTATTGGTTTATTTGCCGCTGAATTATTTATCAAGCTGTCTAGGATTGAAAAAATAAAAATTAATCTTGGCGAAAACGTACCACCAGCAGTTAGTGCCTCTTTTCTCACGTTGATTCCAACCATAGTTGTTATTGCAATCTTGGCCATTATTTCTGCAGTCTTACTGGTTGTGTTTCATACTGATCTTATCAAGCTGATTACAACGATTATTCAAGAACCTTTACGACGCGTAAATACCAGTCTGCCTGGCTTTTTATTAATTTACACAGTGGGTAATCTACTATTTGGATTTGGCATACATCAGGCTGTAATAAATGGGACGTTATTGGATCCGGTACTATTGATTAATACAAATAAAAATATGCAGGCTTTCGCAGCCGGGGATCATGTACCATATATTATTACCAGTGTTTTCAGAGATACGTTTGGTATGATGGGTGGGACTGGTAGTACCTTGTGTTTATTAGTTGTTACGTTCATATTCTCGCGAGTCAAAGCAAGTCGAGAAGTTACTAAACTGTCCATAGTCCCTGGTATTTTTAATATTAACGAGCCAGTTATTTATGGGTATCCTATTGTTTTTAATATTCCACTACTCATTCCATTCGTTTTAACACCAATTATTTCGTTGTTAATTGCCTATTCTGCTACTGTCCTTGGTCTAATGAATAAAACGGTGGTATTAGTGCCATGGACGACACCGCCGTTGCTTAATGGCTTTTTGGCAACTGGTGGCGATTGGCGAGCCATTGTTGTTCAAGTTATTAGTTTTACCGTTGGAGTCTTGTTTTATATACCATTTATGAAGATAAGCGAGGCTGTTTTGGCCAAGCAACGTTAAGAAATAGAAGTAGACTATTATGTCAAAAAAAACAATTATGCTATGTTGCGCAGCTGGTATGAGTACCAGTTTACTTGTGAGTAAAATGAAGAAATCAGCTGAAACGTTAAAAGTTGATGTTGATATTTTTGCGACGGCTGTTTCTGGTTTTGACCAAGAACTGGCTAGTCGACAGGTCGACTGTGTGATGTTAGGACCACAAGTTAGTTATATGGCGGATGACTTTAAAGCAAAGTTATCAGAACGAAACATTCCTTTGGTTGTAATCAGTATGCAAGATTATGGTCTGATGAATGGTGAACGCGTTTTGAAACAAGCACTCGATTTGTTGAATTAACTTGTTACCATACCATTGTGTTACAAAAAATATAACACAAACAAAAAAACGCCAAAATGGCGTTTTTTTGTTTGTGACTACATTGAATATTCATCGTTTTCACGCTGATGTTTAATTGCTAAATCTTGATTCATCTGCTTTTCTTTCTCTGCAGTTAAATTAAAAAAAACGACAAGCATAAATCCAATAAAGAGAGCGATGAGAGGAATCCAAACGTAATTAAATTCGATACTCAACAGCGAAGAGGCACTTTGCGTCTTATTTGGAACATATTGTCCCAGTGCTAAAAGCCAACCTGTGATTGCGCCACCTAATCCCATACCAAATTTAGCGGTAAAACTGGAGGCTGAAGTGACAATACCTTCTGCACGTACGCCGTTTTTCCATTCGCCGTAATCAACAGCATCAGATAACAATACCGCTGGTAGTGCACCCACAAAGCCATTACCAAAATTACCGACGATTATACCAATAATAACAATTGGAATATTTAACATATGGGCGCCAATGCCTAGAATGGCTTGACCAATAATGCCAATAAATAACCCAGCCAGCATGGTATTCTTCTTGCCTAATTTGCCAACCACATATGGCGTTAAGAAAACCGAAATGATACCTGCTGCATTAAAGAATAGCGCTAACGGAATTAAACCTGGGGCGTTTAGATTATACTTGAAGAAGTACATCGTTACCTGTCCCTTAGCACTCATGCCAATCCAATAAATAAAAATTTCCAAAACAACAATTAACCAAGGCCAATTTCTTTTTAGTGCTTTTAAAGACTCTTTAATTGGCAAAGCTTGTTGCGATGAACGTGTCTGAACGTGTTCTCTTAAGTTGAAAAACGCGACTAGATAGAGTACAAAGAATACTGAGGCGCCTAGTACAGCTACCCAGAAAAAACCGCGGCTTTGATCTTTACCACCAATCAGTGTAACTAAGGGTAAGGCAATAACGGATATTAAAGTACCACCAAAGTTAGAGAACAACGAACGGATTGTTGATAGTAAAACACGTTCTTTTGGATCAGTTGTCATACTTGGTAAAATTGATGTTAATGGAATATTGATGGCTGAATATAAAACGTCTACACCAATATAGGTGACATAGGCCCAGACAATTTTCCAAGTCATGGGTAAGTCGGGCGTTGTGAAGCAAAGAATGGAGAAAAAAGTGAAGGGGGCATTAAACCACAAAAAATAAGGTCGACTTTTCCCCCATCTTGTGTGTGTATGATCAATTAAAATCCCCCAAATTGGGCCGTCAATAGCATCAATAACGCGGGCTACGAGCATTAAAGTACCGACGGCACTAGCTGTAATACCGAATACATCAGTATAAAAATACATTAAATAGGTGCCAACAAGGTTAAAGCTAAAGCTACAAGCAAAATCACTAATACCATAGCTTAGACGCTCATTCCAAGGTAGCTTGCCGCTATTTTGTTCAATACTTACATTACTTGCCATAATAATAACCTTCTTTATTCATTAATTTTCTATGGAAACATTAAGCGTTCGGGGCATATTGATAAACTTTAACTTCGTATGGACGGATTATATCTAACAAATCATCATGATAATTTTGAATGAGACACTTATAATGTTTTGGTAAATCAAAGTGCCGGTTGACCGTTTTGTCGGTGAAATTAGCAATGATGAGTAATACCATGTCACTGTTTTGTCGCGTATAGGCAAAAATGTGATCATCTGTTTCATTATTTGCTACAAGATCAAATCGGCCATTTGTGATGACAGGCAATTTGTGACGTAAGGCAATGAGTTGTTGGTAAAAATAAAAGATGGAATTTTGATTTTCAAGGGCGGCCTCGGCATTAATGGTTTTATAATTAGGATTAACTTCTAACCAAGGTTTATGCGCGCTGAATCCAGCATATAACTGGTTACCCCATTGCATAGGCGTTCTTGCATTGTCGCGAGAATGTACGCGAAGATAATCTAGCATGTCATTTGAGGTTGCCAAACCTTTTTCTAGCACGGTAGTACGGTATAGGTTGATTGCTTCAACATCACGATATTGTGAAATATCTTGAAAGTTATCATTATTGGTCATGCCAAGTTCTTCACCTTGATAAATATACGGTGTGCCTTGCATGAAATGGAGGAGTGCTGCCAGCATTTTAGCTGATAAGTCGCGAAATTCCGGAGCTTTATTGCCAAACCAGGATACAGCCCTTGGCTGATCATGGTTACTCCAATACAAACTAGTCCAAGCACTACCAGCAAAGGCCTTTTGCCATTTTACGAGACTCTTTCTGATGTCATGCAACGTTGGTTTGTATCCGGAAAATTGTCCTAAAGCTGCATTTGAGTTGCCATCATAGCCAACATGTTCAAATTGAAAAAGCATGTTCAGTTCGTTTCCATCCAAACTTGCATACCTTTTTGCTTCATCAGTCGTGACACCAGTTGTTTCTCCAACCGTCATCCAATGATGCTTTGAGAGCACTTTTTGGTTCATTTCTTGAATATACTGATGGACACGTGGACCGTTAGAAACTACTACGCCTGGGTTACCGTAGGTATCATTTTCTTCGACTGGGGCATCAGGTAAATTCTTAGGTTTAGAAATCAGTGAAATGACATCCATTCTAAATCCGTCGATACCTTTGTCTGCCCACCAATTCATCATTGCAAAAATAGATTCTCTAACATCAGGATTATCCCAGTTTAAATCAGGTTGTTCTTTTGTGAATAAATGCAAGTAATATTGACCAGTAGGCTCATCATACGTCCATGCAGGACCCGAAAAAAAAGAGCCCCAATTATTTGGTTCGTGTCCGTTTACTGGGTCTCGCCAAACATAATAATCACGATATTTGTTTGTTGCTGACTTGCTGACCATACTTTTTTGGAACCACTCATGTTGAGATGACGTGTGATTCACTACTAAGTCCATAATGATTTTCACATCTAGATGATGGGCTTCGCTAATTAACGACTCAAAGTCAGACATCGTACCCAGTTGCGGATTGATACTTTGATAATCAGAAATATCATAGCCGCCATCAATATCCGGTGTTTGATAGATAGGGTTTAGCCAAATGACATCAACACCTAATGCTTTGATATAGGGTAAACGATTAATAATACCTTGTATATCTCCGACGCCATCGTTATTGCTATCTTGAAAACTTTTTGGATAAATTTGATAGACAACAGCCTTTTGCCACCACTTATCATAAGTCATAATAGGTTACTCCTTTTGTTAGTTCGTGCGTATTCGATGCTTTAAATAACTAGCTGTAGGATAAATAAATATCACATACTAAATGGAACGTTCCAAGTTATGCCACAATTATATAGCTTAAAATAATAAAATGCAAGCGCTTACATTTTATTATTTATCATTTATTGGCAATTGATGTATACAAAAAAGTGATTACCATTGTTGGTAATCACTTCTAAAATCTTTAGCGTAATCGTATTGTTTTACATTTTAAAAAGCTGGTTCTCCGAGGGCATGTTGTGCTGCTAAGTTGAGTAGACTCCATTGACGGTCAAATTCTGGTTGAAAGAAAAAGTCTGCTTCAGCTAAATCTTCTAAGCGGAGATGATGTTGAATAGCTAGCGCAATGACATTGCCCTGGGCAGTAATGTCATAAGTAGAGAGAACTGCGCCGCCCAAAAGACGATGAGTTTGTGGCTCATAATCTAAGGTGACATAGACATCACAGTTTCCTTTACTTTTGGGCACATAATTTGGTCTTAATTGATCTTGATAATATGCACTCCGCAATGTTACGTTAGCCTTTTCTGCTGTAGTTGTATTTAAACCGGCCGTGGCAAATTTATAATTAAAGACACTCAATGCAGATGATCCCACAACACCATTAAAAGGTAATGCAGGTTGATTTTCAAACAAGTGGGTAATCACATAACGTACCTGACGACGAACGACTGATGCCAAAGCAATAGGTAATTTAGTTTGTGCAGGTATCGAGTAGGAGAGAACAGCATCTCCAACAGCATATACATCTGATACATTCGTGCGTAAATACTCATCAGTCTTAATCCAGCCACGATTATCAAGTGCAACAACGCCATCTAACCAACTTGTATTTGGTTGAACACCAACAGCTTGAATGACCAGATCTGTCGGATAATTATTGTTGTTGGTCTTAACAGCAGTGACTTTATCTTGACCTTCAAAACTTTGAATGTTGGCGCCAGTAACAACGGTCACACCATTATCTTTTAGTTCCTTTTCTATGATGGTTGTTAGCGGTGCATTTAAATAGTTACCCAAAGGACGATCGATGACATCTATGAGTGTCACGTTTTTACCTGCTTTGACGCTTGCTTCTACAGCCTCAATGCCAATATAACCAGCACCAACCACTGTAATGTTTTGAACTGAGGGATCTTCCAATTTGGCTTTTATTTTTGTCGCCCAATCTTTGCCACGCATTAAATAAACGTTTTCAAGTGTACTACCGGCAACTGGCAATCGTTTAGGTGTAACGCCAGAACTTAGTATCAACTTGTCATAATCATATTCTTGTGTTTGATTAGCCGTTGTGTCCCTGACTGTTACAGTTTTCTGTTGTGTATTGATTGCGATGACTTCGCTGTTATTATAAATTTCTGCACCGAGGTGACTGATATTTTCCGGACTGAAATTGCGAACATCATTGACGTTAGTTACACTATCTTCCAGATAAAGTTCCATCCCACATGACATGAATGACACAAAATCTCCGGCTTCAAATAACTTAATATCAAGCTCAGGATATTGACGCGTTAACTCTAAAATAGCTTGGTGTCCACCGTGTGAAGCACCAACTACAATAACTTTTGTCTTTGACATCTTATGTCCTCCTTAACATCATTGTAAAACAGTTGCGCTTGTAATGAAAGTTTCGAATAACTGCAGCATATTTGCGGTATGAAAAACCCGTAACAAAAGACTTTTATAAATTCTAAGGTTAAGACATGTTTTGCGTAATGATTGTCAACATATCATGATAGTTTTGCGCAACATAATCAGGCTGAATCGTAGTACTTGATTGTTCATTACGTGGATTAAACCATATGTTTGGTAATGCAGCATTTACTGCCCCTTGTATATCTGCAGATAAACGATCACCAACCATGACAGTATTATTTCGGGTTATATGATGCCCATGTTTTAATATATGGGTAAAGAATTGTGGATTAGGCTTGTTATAACCGATTTCTTCTGAGATGAAAACATCATCAAAATAGGGCATTAAACCTGCACCTTGCAACCGCGCATATTGTGTTTTGGCAACGCCATTTGTGCCAACGATAAGTTGATAGTTTTGTTGTTTCAGGCTATCAAGCAACTCTATAGCTCCTGGGATAACATGATAATTTTGGTTTAGTTTAGCGCGATAAGTTTTTTCTAATTGCCCACCGTCAGCTGATATACCGAATTGGGCAAGTGTGTCTGAAAATCTGGTGTTAAGTAATGGTTGTGCTGGATGCCCATTTTCAATTTGGAGCCATACTTGTGTGTTTATTTTGTTATAGGTTTGGAAAACCTTGTCTAAATCTTTGATCCCTTGGGCAATAAAAATGTCACGTAACCCTTCATATTCACCACGTTTAAAATCTAAAAGGGTGTCATCCAAATCAAATATAATATTTTTAAGCATCGTTATTATAGCTCCTGTTCAATCGTTCAATCTTTTTGCTAGTACAAGTAAGTATACTGAATATGTTAAAATAACAATATGCTATAATGCACATTTGGAGTAACTATGCTTGATGTCAAAATTATTGAAGATAATCAATTACAATTTCTACCATCGGCAGTCGTTAACGGTAGTTTTTTAACACATTTTAAAAACGGAGACATAATTACCACCTCAGAAAGCAATAACCACACGGCCAGACTATATTATATGGTTAAGGGTCGTGCAAAAGTCATTTTTTTATCACAAGAAGGCCAGACCAATTTGATTCAATTTCTAAAGCCCAATGATTGGATAGGTGAACTAGAATTTTTAACGACTGAAAATACTTCAAAACAGGTTATTGCTATTGGGGATACAACGTGTATCACAATACCTAATGTACTGGTCAATCAGTATTTATTAACTAACGTTGACTACTTAAAAAACATGAACCAATACCTGACAAGAAAACTATTAGAGCGTACAGACATGATGATTGTTGGCCAATCGTACCCGTTCAAATTTCGTTTAGCATCATTTATTTTAGCTGATACTTATCGCGGTGAATATAGCGAACCGCACGCTGTTGTGATGGCTTATCTTGGTACCAGTTACAGGCACCTATTAAACACCTATCAGCAGTTTGAAACGGCACAGCTATTGATAAAAGTCGGGCGTAATCGTTACCAAGTCAATACTGCAAAACTAAAACAATTAGCTGGCAAAGCTATTTCGCGCTAAAACAGTACAGAGCCTAAGATAAAGTAGCCAAATTGATTGAGTTTTATATCTCAACCGTTGTATAATAAAGAAATTTAAAAATCAAACAAAGGATGTCAAGTGCATGTCAAACTTATTTTCAGTTGATACACCGGCTATCGAACCACATAATAATCAATATGAACCGCAATCTGTTACTGCAAAGGCGTTGATGTCTGATCCTGAAGTGATTAAAATAGCTGACAGTATTGATTTGACAAATACGGTCGCTTTATATGATTTAGGGAAAGAACCAGCAGATGAAATGTCAGCCATTGCTGGTAAACTACTTGATAAACTCACTGTTGCTGATACTATTGGCTCAACTAAAATTCTAGACGCATTAGTCAAATTAACAAAACAAATTGAGTTTAAGGAACTTAAGTTAGATCAAGAGCGTGGACTGAGGGCTTTATTTCATAAGGCAGAAGCAACACTGAAAGCACGTGTAGCAAAATACCAGTCAATTGGTGGTGAGGTTAAAACGTTATTTGTTGAGCTCAAATCCTATGAAAACACCATTCAAAAACGTGTGGATGATATGGATCAACTTGCTGTGGCCAATACAACATATGCTAAAAATTTGGATCAATATATTGCGTTAATTTATATTTTGCGTAATCGACAAGCTATCACGATTCAAAATACACTGTTGTCCGCACAAGGTGGTGACGAAGATGCGCAAATTGCATTACCAAAGTTGCAACAAGCAGCTGAAGTTTTGGATAAACGCGCATTTGATTTAGAGCAGGCTAAAACGATGGCAACCATTACAGCCCCTCAAATCAAACAAACCCAAGATAACAATCTGAATTTAATTCAACAGTACCATTCGGCATTTATTAACACGATTCCGGCCTTACAGACAGGCCTTATTCAAGCTGTTACAGCGTTGCAAGGCAATTATGCGCAACAGGGACTTAATGCACAAAAACAGGCAACAGCAGACTTGATGAAGAAAAATGCGGAACGTTTGGCCGTCAACAATAAATTTATTTTGGAGTCAAGTGGTCAACCAACGGTCTCTGTTGAAGATATGCAAAGTATTGTCACAACAATATTAGATGCAGTTCAAGAAACTAAAATGATTGAGCAGGCGAATGCTAAAAAGCGTGAAGCATCACGTCAGCAGATGAACAAAATAATGACTGATTTTAAAGCAGCCGTTAATGATGTTAAGGTAGACAATAATGGTCAAGAAAACAATTAAAACATTAGCACGTCAGGCGCAAGATGAACTTCTTGAAGAATCACAGAACAGTGCTTTATTGCAGGAAGATTTTGCCACAAAGGCTTATCAAATGGATGTTGTGCGGATTGAAACAACATTAGCTGAATTAAATATTTTGCTTGGTATGCCAGCAGTTATTCGTTCTGGTTTTGTACAAGATGATGCTAATAAATTAATCACTATCCCGACCGTTTTTGCTAAGGTTGATGGGCTGCCAGCTAATGAAAAACCATATTGGCAACACCTTGACAGTATTCGTGATACAAATGGGTTACAAGCATTAGTTACGCGTCATATGAACACAAGTGACTGGCGAATTTCATCAGAAGACTTTAATGCTATTATGTCTAATTTTACGGCACAAGCGTTACAACAATCTGATGCTTGGGCTTATCAATTACTGAATAAGTTATTGCAAAACCAAATTGCCGAAGCAATTGTTGCACTGCTTAGTGATTGGCCGTTCAGCGTCTCGCAAACAATCGAAAATCAGCAGTTTGTTTTATCGGTATTGCTAGACCTACCTAAAGAGTTATTAGAAATGAGTCTGGAAGTTGACTATCCAAAAGAAGTCCCATTATTGGCTGTGGTGCATCAAGAGTCCCTGGGTGAATTAACATTCGAAGATATTGTGGCTTTTAACATGTTTCATCAGCTAGGTTGGGATGTTGTTGTTTATTCACCACATGCTTTTGCATCGTTGGAAAATTATATGACAACAGACAGCTATGATAAATTCAGTTACGATAAAGTCAGAACAACCTCATCAGCAACTGGTGATCCGAAAAAATCCTTCCTACAAAAGTGGTTTGGTAATTAGGAGAAAGAAATTGAAAAGTATTACACATCACATGGCCAAATTATGGCTAATATTATTGATTGCACCATTGGTCGCTTTTGCACCGGAGAATGCTTCGGCTCGCAGTTTCAGTGGTGGGAGCCATACAACTGGTGGTGGACGTACCACATCACGTTCAAACCCCTCGTCAACGTTTAGGAGCTATCAAACACCCAAATCAGAGACACCACGTTCTGGCACTGACAGAGTGCAACAAAAAAAGTATCGTATCAATCGCGACAATAATAGGCAAACACGCTATCAATCTTATCGTTCGCAACCCAGACAAGGTGGCATCATGTCTGACTTTGGGCGTAGTTTAACGCGTGGCATCGGTTGGGGTGTTGGTTGGTCGATTGGCAGTCATATGGGAAATTCCTTATGGCATACTATGTTTGGATTTGGCAATAACACTTACTATGATCAAGACGGTCGCATGCAAACACAATCGGGTGGTTTTGCTGGCTGGTTTATCTTAATCTTATTAATTATCATCATTGTAGTGGTGGTTAAATTGCTACGGCGCTCAGGAAATAATTATCGACGCCATGAATACTAACCTGATAATAGGTCTAATTATGCTTAGAAACGATGACTATCGTTTCTTTTTTATTTGTGATAAATGGTTCAAAATAGGAATATATAGTGTTTTTCGATATAATATAACTAACAGGTTAGTTGGAGACATATCGTCTGTAACACCCGGAATGAACTTGGAGGAAAACTAAATGGCAACATATGATTATGACGTTTTGTACATTGGTAGTGGGCACGGTACCTTTGATGGGGCTATTCCCTTAGGTGCCAAAGGCAAAAAAGTAGCCGTGGTGGAGCAAGATTTAGTAGGTGGCACATGCCCTAATCGTGGTTGCAATGCGAAAATTATTCTTGATTCCCCAGTTGCGTTACAAAGACATATGGAAAATGTGCATGGGGTTGTCACTGGTGAGACAACAATTAATTGGCCAGCTAATCAGGCACACAAGCATGCCGTAATTGATGGTTTGCCAGCCTTCATTCAAGGTTTATTAGATAACAATAATATTGATATTATCTTTGGCCGTGGCATCTTAGCCGATGAGCACACGGTAAAGATCAAGGGGCAAGCCAAGACAGCAGATAAAATTGTGATATCAACAGGTCTACGCTCAAATCGATTAGATATTCCGGGCACAAATTTTGCTCATGATTCTGAAGAATTTTTAAACTTAGAGCAGATACCACAGCACGTTACAGTGATTGGTGCGGGTTATATTGCCATGGAGTTTGCAACGATGGCAAATGCAGCGGGTGCAAAAGTGACAGTCTTGTTGCGAGGCGATAAAGCGCTTCGAGCATATCATCAGCCGTTTGTAGAAAAAATCATTAACGATTTAACCCAGCGCGGTGTAACCTTTATGCGTGGCGTAACTGTCGAAGAAATCATTGAAAATGGGCAGCAATATACTGTTAATACTGGCAGTGCAACGATTGAGACCGATTGGGTACTTGATGCGACAGGGCGTATCCCCAACGTTGAAAATATTGGCCTAGAAGAAGTTGGTGTGAAATACAACGCAAAGGGTATTGTCGTTGATGATTATTTGCGCACTTCGGTCCCTAATATCTATGCTTCTGGGGATGTTATTGATAAGTCTCAGCCTAAGCTAACGCCCACAGCTATTTTTGAATCATTGTATTTGATGCACACATTTGCAGGCGAAACAACAGAACCAATTGTTTATCCGGTTATTCCGTCAGTTGTCTTCACTTCACCACGTTTAGCGCAAGTTGGTGTTACGGTGGAGGAAGCAAAGGCTCATCCGGAAAGTTACACGCTGGAAACAAACCACATACCAGATGATTGGTATCGACAAGTTGATCAAGAACAAATGGGTGATAATGTATTAATTTTTGATAAAAATCACAAACTTGTTGGCGCGACTGAAGTATCACATAAAGCAGATGATGTCATTAATGCCTTATTACCTGCTATTGAATTCAAATTTGGACCCAGTAAAATTGAACGTATGGTACATCTATTTCCAACCATTGCCTCATCTGCATGGGGACAATTATAAAAAATCAAGAGGCGTCTCTCATGATAATGACAAGGTGCTTTTTTTAAGCGTTATTAGTGATGTGTATTGATGAACTTAATGATCTAGAAAGTGTGAAAGAATGAATCAAGCAGAACAGATGTTACAAGACATTGTCGGGATGAACACAGCCGGTAATCATGAGGCTGATGTTGCAGCATACCTAGAAGCGCTCTTTAATCAGCACAATATTACGAATAAACTTGTTAAATTATCTGACAGGAGGATAGGTGTAATTGCTGAAATTGGCAATGGGAATGGACCAATATTAGCTTTTGATGGACACGAAGATACAGTAGCACTGGGCGACATGAATAAATGGCAGCATAATCCACTGAGCGGTGAGAAAATCGATGGTAAAATATTTGGTCGCGGTATAACTGATATGAAGTCTGGATTAATGGCAGCCGCAATTGCTATGGTTAATTTAAAGAAACAGGAATCCAAACTAAACGGTACTTTCAAATTTTACGCAACAGTCGGCGAAGAAAGTGGTGAAATCGGTGCCAAACAAATGGTTGAATTAGGCTTAGCTAGCCATATTGATGCCTTATTGATTGGTGAACCGAGTGGTTTACCGCTTGTCGGTTTACCAAAAAACCACAGTTCAGAAGCTTTACCGGGTATTGTTTTGCAAGAAAATCTGGATGAGTTGATAGTCAAAAATAATACGCAGGAACAACATTTTTTGGAAATTGCACATAAGGGTGCTTTATCATATCAAGTGACAAGTGAAGGACGTGCTGCACATAGTTCAATGCCCGAGCTAGGCATTAATGCGGTAGAGGCATTGCTGGTATTCATATCACAGCAAAAAAAATATTTCGAGTCACTCACTAGTATAGCTAACGACTTTTTAGGTACTACAACACCAGTTATTACCGAGATTAGTGGTGGCGAGCAACCCAATACTGTACCTGGTCATGCAACAATGACTGTTTTTATACGTACAATTCCAGAAGTAAGTCAAGAGCTGATTATCCGAAACATTGAGACAATTATTAATCAGTTGAATGATACATTGTCAGCAACGCTTCGCTTAGATGTCACAATTAAACATGCGCCAGTATCATCCTCACCAGAAAGTAGGTTGAGTCAGATCGCTAAAAATGTCGGTGAAAAAATATTAGAGCAAAAGTTACCTTTTATTGGCGTTTCTGGTGGAACCGATGCCTCACAGTTTATCAAAGTTAATCCTGATATGGCAGTACTGGTTTTTGGTCCGGGTAATGTGACAGCGCACCAAGTTAATGAATTTGTGTATGCCGACATGTATCATAAATTTATTAAAGTTTATGAAGAAATTGTGTCCCAATATTTAGCTTAGTTATTTTTAAATACGTCGTGACTTGTTATGACATTTTTTTAGATTTTAACCGTTAAAGAATACTGTTTTAAAGCAGTGTTCTTTTTTATTTTCATGCAATGAGTAACAAGTGCGATACTAGGTTATTGTGTTTGAGTTGAATTTTTTTCATGATACAATGGTTTGAGAAAAGAGGGGCGTTAATTTATGGGAAGTATGACAAATTTTTACTATATTTTTACTATATTATGTTTATTTGTTTCTATTTTACTAACAGCAGTGACGTGGTTTCTAATTAAAAGAAACAGGTATCGTTTACTTTGTGGTATGGCACTTATTGCAACTATGATGAGCTATTTCCTGACGCTGTCCATTTTTGTGCTGCAGATAAATAACCAGTTGGTTATTTATCTGTATTTGATCCTAATGGCACTGATATTGATACCTGTTGTTTTGCTGACTATCTTCAGTGCTTTTTTATTTATTTGGAATGGGTTAATTGTTTGGCGGCGTGAAAGTCATTCTTTAGGTAATTTACTGACCTTAGTCATTGGCATATTACTCATTATGATGCCAGTCCTGTTTAATTTACTGAATCATTATCTACCAAATAACAAGATTGTGACTTTCATTGAAAATGTGTCCTACTCATGTCAGAATTATCTTGTATTTTGGGTTTTGGCATTCTTGGCGTCATATTTTTTGACGAAAATTGTTAAGCCGAAGTACAATAAAGAATATGCAATTGTACTAGGATCCGGCTTAATTAATGGGGATACCGTTTCGCCGTTATTAGGTTCAAGAATACTAGTTGCCGCCAAGTTTAAAGCAAAGCAGTTGGCGAAATCAAAGAAGAAAATGATTCTTATCATGTCTGGTGGCCAAGGTTCAGATGAAAAATTACCCGAATCAGTTGCCATGAAAGCTTATGCTATCAAAAATGGCGTCCCTGAATCTGACATTTTAGTTGACGATCAGTCAAAAAACACATACCAAAATATGTTGTTTTCTAAACAAATCATCATCGATAATGGGCTTGATTTACAAAAAGGTATTTTTACAACGAATGATTATCATGTATTCCGAGCGGCTGGCTTTGCAAGATTAGTGGGCTTAAATATCGATGGCATTGGATCAAAAACAAGTAAATACTTTTTACCTAATGCATTAATTAGAGAATACATTGCAATCTTAGTTAAACACAAGAAATTTCATTTTTGTGCTGTTATATTAATTATTATCATCAATAGTTTGATTTTTATATCATAAGTCTAATCAGAGATAGGAGAATATATGAAAAAGAATACCATCATCATTGCTGTTATTTTAACTCTATTTTTAGTATTCGGGTTAGCAATTCAAATTCGTCATTATTATGATAATACTTATGCTTCCGTGACAGCTTACACTAGAGCACCTGAAAAGATTCCTAGTAAGGCGCAAACGCGAGATCATAGCGGCAAGGTAATTGAGGGCTCATATAGTTATCAGTATCATTTTAAGTTTGTAACAAAAGATGATACCACTAAGGAAATTGAATTTGAATTATCGGGCGAAAATATTAAACCCTTCAAAGCCAATCAATTGCTCAAAGCAGAGATTTCAAATATACGAGTGGTGAATGGGCCAAACGAGGTGAAAATTGCCGATATTCCAAAAACAGTGCTCGAAAAACTACCCAAAAACAATCCCTCAAATTAGATAAACGACCATTACTAATTTTTCCCCAACAGGATAAACCACAAAACGTGAGAATGGCATTAAAATGACAAGTAGAAAAACATCAGAAGTAGAAAAGGGTCATAACAAACAACATCGCTTATTAAGAGACGCTCTGGCCGTTTTTTTTAGAGATTGGTTCGCATATTTTTTCCTGGTATTAGCAGTTAATAGCTTGATTATAAATTTAATATTACCCATATGTAATTATGTCATGCGTTTTATTTTGTATGTTAATGATATTCCTTTTTTATCCTATACTAATATTTTACTGATTTTGATTTACCAGCCCTTTGCCGCGATTGAAATAATCTTTCTGGTAATTGTTTTGTTTTTTGGGACATTCTTACATTTTTCTTTTTTAATCCAAGGTGTGATGTATATTAAAGTGTATCACCGGCTGGACTGGATTAACATTATTAAAATAACAGGGAAAGACCTGGGAAAAATTAGTGTTTTTAATTTTTTAATTTACGCTTTTTATTTTGTTTTGATATTACCCATTAGTGGTGTTTTCTTCAAATCGCCATTTATTGCGAAAGTTAAGTTGCCAAATTTTTTATTAGATTTTATTTTAAGTAATACTATTTTATCAACATTGCTCGTAGCAATCTATATTATTTGCCTTTATTTTTCACTACGAATGCTGATGGTCTTGCCGCTAACTTTTTTTGAGAAACAAAAAATTTCGGTCATCATCAAAAAAAGTTGGCTTTTAACACAAAAAAACTTATGGCAGCTCATTTGGCGCAGTGTACTTTTGGTCATACTAATTGCACTGCTTGCTGTAGGCCTGTTATACATCTTGTATTTTATACAGATATATATTGATAGTATTCATCATAATAGAATTGCTTTATTGACGGCAATTTTAAGTGTCTTGCTGTTTCAATTCATGATTATTTTTTTCAATACGCTTAATTTTGTTACTTTTTTTAATATGTTAACCAGTTATACGAAACATGAGTTTAAACAACCGGCAATGCCATCGACCACGCTGAAAAAAAGGTCATTATTGCAAATTATATTTACGATATTCTTTTTGGTTTTCATTATAAAAGGTGTGTATGATAGTTATGTCTATATGACTAGTACAGCAGCAAACAATATTGTAACTATTTCACATCGCGGTGTTACTAATCGAAATGGGGTTCAAAACACAATACCAGCACTCGAAAAAACGGTTAAAAAAGAAAAACCAGATTACGTTGAAATCGATGTACGTGAGACAAAGGACAATCAGTTTGTTGTTTTGCATGATGAAAATCTTGCTTTATTAGCACGTATTTATAAAGCGCCACACGATTTGACGCTTGATGAACTAAAACAAACAACCATTAGAGAAAATGGCTATACAGCTAAAATTAATAGCTTTGATGATTATTTAGCTGCAGCAGAAAAGACTCACCAAAGATTATTAATTGAAATCAAAACTACGAAACGTGATTCAAAAGACATGGTTAACAATTTTGCAACCAAATATGGGCCAAGACTTAGAAAAAATAAATTTCTTGTGCAGTCATTTGATTATAAAGTCGTTACGCAATTACGAAAGAACCATGATGATTTATTTAGTAGTTATATTTTACCTTTCAGTTTAAGTTTTCCAAACACAGTGTCTGATGCTTATTCATTAGAAGAAACAACGTTGACTAAAAAGAATGTTTCAACGGCGCATAAGCAAGGTAAAATAGTTTTTGCTTGGACAGTCAACGAGGTCGAAGACATGAACCGTATGGTTATTTTGGGGGTGGATGGTATTATTACTGATAATCTTGAAGATCTCAATAAAATAGCAGGAAAATACGCCACAAAAGAAGGTTATGCCGAACGCTTCTTTATCTATGCTAATGATCTATTAAGCGTACTGGATACTGGTAATAGTGAGACGCCGTAGACAGTTAGCATCATTTATAAATAATTACTCAAAAGACACTTATGTGTCTTTTTTTTTAATGTCAAAAACCATTTAGTAAACATTGACTAAATGATTACTAAACATTATAATAAAAGTGTTGAAAGCGGTTACAAAAGGAGAACGATATGCCGGAAAAGAACGCAAAACTAGTACAAGTGTTTATAGACCAATTCAAAGAGAGACCAACTGATCAATTCTTTTCGCCTGGTCGTATCAATTTAATTGGTGAACATACAGATTACAATGGTGGTCATGTGTTTCCAGCAGCAATTACAATTGGTACTTACGGTGTTGCACGTCTTCGTGATGACATGCTGGTGAAATTATATTCATTAAACTTTCCTGACCAAGGTGTCATTACATTTGATGTCAACGATGAAACAAAGTTGTCACATGGATCATGGGGGAACTTTGTCAAAGGCGTATTACAGGCTTTACGCGGTTATGGTAACGTTTTTAATCAAGGCTTTGAATTAGTCATTGAAGGTAATATTCCCAATGCCTCTGGCCTCTCATCCTCAGCCTCCCTAGAATTATTGATAGGCGTTGTTGCCCAAAAGTTGTATCGATTGAAAGTACCACGCTTGCAGTTAGTTGCTTCTGGTCAACGTGCAGAAAATGATTTTGTCGGCGTCAACACTGGTATTATGGATCAATTTGCTATTGGTTTTGGTGAGAAAGCTCATGCAATTTATTTAGATACAAATACTATGATTTATGATATGGTACCGGTAGATTTGGGTGACAACGTGATTGTCATTATGAATACAAATAAGCGCCGTGAATTAGCCGATTCTAAATATAATGAACGTGTCAAAGAGACGCAAGAAGCGGTTTATGAATTGCAGCAATCGCTGCCAATACAATCGTTAGGCCAATTGACTAGTGGTACGTTTGAAGCGAATGCACATTTAATTAAGAATGACACAATTTTACGACGTACGCGTCATGCTGTGACAGAAAATGAACGTACGCAATTAGCGGTAGAGTCACTGCGAGCTAATGATTTAGTCAAATTTGGCGAGTTGTTGAATGCATCACATGACTCTTTAAAAAATGATTACGAGGTGACTGGAATAGAGCTAGACACTTTAGCAGAAACAGCACAAAAAATACCGGGTGTTTTGGGAGCACGTATGACAGGTGCCGGTTTTGGTGGTTGCGCTATCGCCTTAGTTAATCGTCAGGCTGTCGATGACCTCAAGACAAAAGTAGGTCAGATTTATGAAGAAACGATTGGTTATGCGCCATCATTTTATGTTGCTGATATTGGACCAGGGGCCCACTGGATTGGTGAGGTAAAAAAATGACAACTGCAGCTGTTGTGAGTGGCTTTGTACAGCAAATTATTATGCATTCAGAATATGAACCACTCGACACACAATATTTAGTTAATCGTGTATTGGCATTGGTTGGGGAAACATCTTTCCAAGATACTGAGTCACGAAAGGGCACAACATTGCAATTATTAGATGCTTTGTTAAATATCGCTGTAGCCAATCAAGCTATTCGTGACATTACAGCGCAGCGTGACCAACTTGCATCACAGTTAATGAATTTCTTTGCCAGTACACCCAGTCGCGTTAATCAACGTTTTTGGCATTTATATAAAGAAAGTCCAAGTGTCGCTACGGACGATTTTTATAATTTCTCAAAAAGAACGAATTATATTAAAACCCGTGAAATTGCGCAAAATATTTTTTATCAAGCGAATACAGATTTTGGACAAATTGATATCACCATTAATTTGTCCAAACCAGAGAAAAATCCGCGAGATATTGCAGCTGCGCTTCAAGCGCCAATAACAACTTACCCAGTCAATCAATTATCTTTTCAAAATGAAGGGTTTATCGGAACTGCTACGTATCCCGCACGCACTAATCATCGGATTATTCGCGTCCCATTAGTGGGTGAAAACTGGGGATTTCAATATTCACCGTACGCTTACTTTAACGAACATGCCATTATTTTAGCACCAGTGCATCGACCAATGAAAATTGATAGGTTAAATTTGTCACGCTTGTTAGCGTTTGTCGACCAATTTCCAGATTATTTTGTCGGTTCAAATGCTGATCTGCCGATTGTAGGTGGTTCGATTTTGTCTCACGATCATTTTCAAGGTGGTCGATACGATATGCCAATGGCTAAAGCAAAAATGGCTTCTCATTTTCCGTTGGGCGGCTTAAAAGATGCGGGTATCTTAAAATGGCCGATGTCAGTTATTCGATTAGTTGATTCTAACCAAGTAAAGCTATTAGATGCGGCTGAACAAATTATGGCCCATTGGCAATTTTATGCAGATGTTGGTCGACATATCGAACCTTACAGTACAGATGGCACTAGGCACCATACCGTGACACCAATTGTCCGTAAAAAGGGTAATGACTATGAATTAGATCTTGTATTACGAGATAATAACACTTCAGCCGAATTTCCAGAAGGTATATTCCATCCCCATCCTGATGTACAGCATATTAAGCAAGAGAATATTGGTTTGATAGAAGTCATGGGGTTGGCTATCTTACCGCCACGTCTCAAAAATGAATTACAGGCTGTCCAAAATTATTTAGTCGATTCACAAACACCAATTGTATCGAAACATGCGGTGTGGGCACAGCAACTGCATGAAAAACACGGTAATGTGTCGCTGCAAGAGGCTAAAATAATTGTTCGTCAATCTGTCGCAGATATCTTTATTCGTGTTTTGTCGGATGCAGGTGTGTTCAAATGTACGCCTGATGGGCAGGCAGGTTTCAAGCAATTCATCGATACACTGCGTTAAGTTAAAAATATAGCTATTTTTACGATAGTTATCACGTAAAAATGATAACCTTTGTTTTTTAAAATAAAATGTAAGCGCTTACTTAAGGAGAAGAAATATGCAAGCGAAAAATTGGAAGCAACGTATCAGTTATGCGTTGGGTGCTTTCGGGCACGATAGTTATTATGTCACTCTGAGTACTTACTTTATCCTTTTTGTGAGTAGCTCGATGTTTGATGGGTTACCCAATGAATCTGCCTTAATTGGTATTGTTACAAGCTTAGTGGTCGGTATTCGATTAGTTGAAATTTTCTTTGATCCATTGATTGGTAATGTCATTGATAATACTGAAACAAAGTATGGTAAATTCAAGCCTTGGCTTATTGTTGGTGGCTTGGTGTCATCCTTAGCGTTATTGGCTATTTTCACTAATTTTGGTGGTTTAGCTGAGCGTAATCAGACGTTATTTATTGTACTATTTGTGATTGTTTTTATCATTTTGGATGCATTCTATTCATTCAAAGATATTGCTTATTGGTCAATGATTCCAGCAATCACTACCGATACGACAGAACGTGAAAAGCTAGGAACCGTTGCCCGTTTTGGCTCATCTTTAGGTGCCAATGGTACCACGATGCTGGTTGTCCCAATTACGACATTTTTTACTTATTTGGCTACAGGTCGACATGAGCAAGGTGCTGCTGGTTGGTTCTGGTTTGCCATGATTGTTGCCTTAGTATCTTTTGGAACAGCTGCAATTACAGCATGGGGGACAAAAGAAAATGAATCTATTATCCGGCAAAAAGCACCAAAAGTTAAAACAACGGATGTTTTCAAAGCTATTTTGAAAAATGATCAATTAATGTGGTTAGCTTTGTCATATATTGCCTATGCGTTAGCCTATGTTGCTACAACTGGTGTGCTGTATCTGTTCTATAAGTTTGTATTGGGACAACCTGGTTCATTTTGGATGGTTGGTTTAATTGGAACAATTACTGGATTTGTTGCTGTACCATTGTTTCCTTGGTTGGCTAAGACAATCACGCGTCGCTGGGTTTATATTGGTAGTATTGTCATGCAGTTAGTGGCGTATATGCTCTTTATTTTTGGTGCCAAAAGTGCAATTATTGTCATTATTGCGACTATCTTGTTCTATTTCCCATACCAGCTAGTCTTTTTATCAGCATTAATGACAATTACAGATGCCGTAGAGTATGGTCAATTGAAAAATGGTGTACGTAATGAAGCTGTGACATTGTCAATTCGACCTTTGCTTGATAAAATTGCAGGTGCATTTTCAAACGGTATTGTTGGATTCATTACTGTTGCAGCCGGTATGACAGGGCATGCAACGGCGGCCAGTGTCAGTGCACATGGCATTAATACTTTTAACATGTTGGCCTTCTTGCTGCCTGGTGCGTTAATGTTATTTGCTGCGGTAATCTTTGCTTGGCGTGTCAAATTAACCGAAAAAATGCATAATCAAATTGTTGAAGAGTTAAAAGCCAACTTAACAGCAAAATAGGAGGCCAATATGACACAAACATTAGCGCAAATTTTAGCACGCCGCGATTGGGAAAATCTCGGCGTGATTGCCGTTAATCGCTTATCAATGCATGCACCATTGCAATTTTGGCATAAAAATGAAAAGCCAGTGTATGGGCAGAAAAGTAATAATGAGTCGGTTTTAAATGGTGAATGGCAAATGAGTTATTTTGACCAGCCAGAACATGTACCCGAAACATGGTTACAAACAGACCTAGTTACTGGTGACAAAATCACTGTTCCTGCTAATTGGCAGTTACAGGGTGACTACGATGTTCCTATTTATACAAATGTAACTTATCCAATTCCAGTGAAGCCACCTGATGTACCCGAACAAAATCCAACTGGGGCTTATAGCAAAGTATTTAATTTACCAGAAGATTGGTTATCAGCTGGTTACGTCCATGTGACATTTGATGGGGTGGGATCTGCGTTTTATTTGTGGCTTAATGGTGAGTTTATTGGCTACTCTGAAGACAGCCGATTACCCGCAGAATTTGATCTCACCTCAGCCGTGCAGCTGGGTGAAAATCGTCTTTGCGTGCTAGTATTGCGTTGGAGTAAAGGCACCTATTTAGAAGATCAAGATATGTGGCGTTTGTCTGGTATTTTTCGTGATGTCACCTTGAGACATCTGCCCGAACAGCATTTGTTAGACTATTGTGTCACAACAACATTAGATGCCGATTTCGATCAAGCCATTGTCAGTGTTCAGACAAAGAGTACCGCCGATGTATTCATTCAAGCCGCTTTATATTGGCAAAATACGTTGGTTGCAACACAAATCAACAGTCCTGGTACAGAAGCAATCGATGAACGCGGCGCTAATCCGAATGCGTTGCAATTGGATTTGATTGTTGACAAACCCTATTTATGGTCTGATGAACTACCTCACTTATATGAATTAGTGTTAACAGTTTCTGATAAAAATAAAGTAGTAACACATATTGAGCACGTTCAAGTTGGTATCCGCAAGGTTGCTATTGTAAATGGCCTATTAACTTTAAACGGCAAGCCATTACTCATTCGGGGTGTTAACAAACATGAATTTCACCCAGAAAAAGGTTACGCTATTGATGAAACCACCATGCGGCGGGATATCGCGTTATTAAAACAGAACCATTTTGATGCAGTCCGCCTATCACATTATCCCAATCAGCAGCGTTGGTATGAATTGGCAAATGAATACGGAATACTTTTGGTTGATGAGGCGAATATTGAAACACATGGTATGATACCGATGAACTTACTGACTGACGACGTCAATTATCTACCACAAATGCTTGCCCGATTGACACGTATGGTGTTGCGTGATCGCAATTTTCCGGCCATTATTTTGTGGTCATTAGGAAATGAATCTGGCTATGGTCATAATCACGATGCACTATATCAGTGGTTAAAACAAACAGATACGACTCGGCCAGTACAATACGAGGGCGGTGGAGCGGATACAATAGTGACAGATATTATCGCGCCAATGTACGCTCGTGTATCCGAAGACCAATGTTTTCCAGTTAACACCAAATCGTCGTTAAAACGCTGGATAAGCAAACCAGGTGAACAACGGCCGTTAATTCTATGTGAATATGCCCATGATATGGGAAATAGTTTAGGGGGTTTTGATAGGTATTGGCAAGCCTTTCGACAATTTGAGCGATTGCAAGGTGGGTTTATATGGGATTGGGTCGATCAAGGATTAGCGAAAGATGGAGATTATGCTTATGGTGGCGACTTTGGGGATTCACCTAACGATCGCCAGTTCAGTTTGGATGGGTTACTGTTTCCAGATCGAACGGCAAAACCAGCGCTGCAAGAGGTTGCCTATCAGCAACAATATCTGCAATTTAGGTGGCTGAATGGTCAGCTAAGTGTACGTAGTGAGTACCTATTTAAAACGACTGATGCGACATTAACGTATACTATTGTTGTAGATGGTAAGCCCATGAAAGAAGAATCGTTGACGCTGAAGTTGCCACCAGAGACAAAAAAAGACATTGTCGTTTGTTTACCCAAAATTGGTCAACAAGATGTTTTTTTAAATATTAAGGTCACACAAAATGTGGCGACAATTGATTTGCCAGCTGGTCATTTATTAGCTGAAGAACAATTTGTTTTACAGCGCAAGACACAATTTGTATCCTTACCAGTGACTGATAGGCCAATGGTTGTTGAGACTTCACACGCTGTGATGATTACAAGTAGACATAATAAATGGTACTTTGACACAGATACGGGTTGGTTAACTCAGTGGTTAAAAGATGGCGAGCAACAATTTATTACCCCCTTACAAGATCATTTTACACGCGCACCAATTGATAATGATATTGGCGTGAGTGAGGTGGCAAATCCAGATCCTAACGCTTGGGAAGCGCGTTGGCATGATGCCGGTTGGTTTAATTTGTCAGCACAATTAGACGACTTTGCAATCGCGAAAGTCGGGGCATTTATTGAAGTACAAACGATACACCACTTTTTAGCTGGTCATGAGCAAGTTCTATCCTCACGTAAGACTTACCGCTTCAACGCGGACGGCATGTATTTAACAGTTGATGTGTCAAGAAATATCAATAGTTTACCACCGGCACGTGTCGGATTGCAGGTTCAAGTAGGTATATTTGATGGCTTAAGTTACGTTGGTCGGGGACCCCTTGAAAACTATCCTGATAGACACAGCGGCGCACGCATGGGCTATTGGACACAAACACTTGACGAATTAACGACGCCCTATATTTTTCCGAGTGAGAATGGCTTGCGTATGGCAGTTAGTTCATTGCATTGGGGCAGTCATCATATTTTGGCACCCCAAACCCCCTTACAAATCGGTGCGAGTCGCTATAGCGAAAAAGCTTTGATACAAGCCAAACATCGTACAGCGTTAGTTGCTGATGCAGGTGTTTGGTTAAATTTAGATGGCCAGCATATGGGTGTCGGTGGGGATGATTCTTGGTCGCCTAGTGTTGCGTCAGAATACTTATTGACAGCACCATTTTATCATTATGAACTCATGTGGACGGTAAATTAGAAAGGAAGTAATATGATTACAATCACTGATTTTGGCCAACATCACGGTCAAAAAGTCTACAAATATACATTACAGAATAAAAACGACACGCGTTTGGGTGTGTTGAATTTTGCTGGCATTTTACAAGAATTTTCAGTTGCCACACCATCAGGTGAACGGGTCAATTTGGTGCTGTCTAGTGATAAATTAGAAAATTTACTTGCTGATTATAATATTAATCGTGTGATTGGTCGAACGGCAGGTCGTATTAGAAATGGCCAGTGGGTACAAAATGGGCAGCAGATTACAACTCCGAGTAATGAAAATGGTCATACATTGCATGGCGGTGCGCAAGGTTTAGGTGAACAATTCTTTGAAGTAACAATTAACGAGTCCAATAATTCGGTTACACTTTATCGCAAGCAGACGTCCGATGATGATGGTTTTCCAGGCACATTAGATGTGTCGGTTACCTATCAACTAACGGCCGATGACCGTGTCATAATAACCTTTACCGGAACACAATTTGACACGGACGGTGTCTTTAATCCAACAGTGCACACATACTTTAATCTTGCAAATAAAGAAGAGCAGACCGTTTTAGAACATGATTTGTGGCTGAATAGTACGCAACATTTAGCGGTTAATCATGATAAGGTACCAACTGGTGGTTTGATTGACAATGCTGACTCTTTGTTTGATTTGAAAAATCATTCCGATTTTGGACAGGCGCTCCATAGTTTACAGGAAACGACAAGTGAAGGTGGATTTGATGATGTCTTTTTAGTCAGACCGGATTTGACAACACCCATTGGTTACCTAGAAGATCGCCATTCTGGTAGACGAATAACAATCTATTCAGATCGCAATGCGGCTGTGATTTTTACAGCGGGACAACTCGATAGTCAGGTCGTAAAAAATCTGAATCGAGGGGATGGCCATCCATCATTAGCAGTTGCTATTGAAGCACAAACGGCACCAAATAGTGAAAATTTACGGGCATTAGGTGATACATTTTTGCCCGCTGGAGAAAAGCGAACGCACACCATTATATATGCGTATACGCAAAAATAATCTTCTTAAGACAATACTTTAAGTGTTGTCTTATTTTTTGTTTGAATTTTGTTTACTAAACAGCGTATAATCATACTCAATGAGGTGAATTATGGTAAGTATTCGAGATGTTGCTCGACAAGCAGGCTTATCACCTGCGACTGTGTCACGTGTTTTAAATCAAGATGACACACTGCAAGTTACTGAACAAACGCGCCAACGCGTTATTGAGGTGGCTAATAAATTAAATTATCAATTGAAAAAATCGGGTCGCCGAACTGCTGCTCACCATAGCACAGATAAACTATCCATTGCGTTAATCAGTACATTTAGTGAGGAACGCGAGTTAAATGATCCATATTTTCGTTCAATTAGGACTGGCATTGAAGTTGCCGCAACGCGCTGGCAGATCAAAGTTGATATGGTATTTCGATTAGATGCACCTAAAAAAAATTGGAAACAATTATCGCAATACGGTGCAGTCATTATTGTTGGCAATGTGAGCCCTACTTTACTTGCAAAAATCCAATCGTTGAACCCACATGTGGTTATGGTAGACGATGATCAGCCTGTAACAAATTACGATACCGTACATAATGATTTTTCCGCCCAATCTTATCGGGTACTAGACTACTTATTTGCAAAAGGACACCGAAATATTGCCTTTGTTGGGGCAGATGTGGCGTTATACGATGAACACGGTATGGTCGTTAACGAAAGAATTGATCCCAGGCACCGCGTCTATCGTACGTGGATGGCTACCCACGGCTTGACAGAAAATTTATCTTCTTTTTTAGTTGGTTGGGACACTATGCAAGCATTGGAAGTTGTACCAATTATTCTCAACAAAAACCCACGCCCTACTGCAATTTTTGCTGCTTCAGATCCGATTGCTATCGGCTTGTATCGTGGTTTGCAAACTGCTGGTTTTAAAATCCCAGAAGATATTGCTATTGTGAGTTTTGATGATATTGAGGTTGCTGGATTTTTAACGCCGTCTCTGACTACTGTTCATCCAGAGGCTGAGGAAATGGGCAAGGCTGCCTTACGTTTAGCTCGCGAACGCTTGGTAGGCGAACGAGAATTACCAGTAGAATTGATAATTCCGTCAACTTTGATGATTCGTGAGAGCGTCTAATGATTCTGAATATTATGTTTTAAGTCAGTATTATCGTTTAAAAGCACTTATACGCAATTATCTAGCTGTATTTGACGCAGCCATAATTTTGTATAAGTGCTTTTATTAATGCTTGTCTTTACCACTCAATAAGAATCCAGGAATTACAATTGCCAGGGCAAGTACACCCAGCCAAAAGAAACCGTGTTGTAGTGCTAAAGCATAGACGTGTGGGGAAAACGTCATGTGTTTTGTGGTTAGTAGGTGAGTCAATTGACTCGCGACTAGCATTGCCACTAAGGAAGTACCATATGCACCTCCGACATTTTGAAAAATTCGGGTACCAATGGTTGCTTCAGGGACATCTTGTTTTGGCATGCCAGTATATGCATCTGTCATTAAAGGCATGAAAACTGTATTAATCCCAATGCCACTGATGAATAAGATGGCGCTGATTAACCACATACTAGTTGTTTCATCTACTTTTGTTAGCGCGGCTAGACCACCAACTACTAATACTAAACTACAGAAAACTAAATTCTTCATACCCAGCTTATCCATTAGTTTTCCTGTTAGTGGTCGAGCCAAAAACATACCGATACCTTGTGGAATTAATGCATAAGCAGCATTTAAAGCACTGAATCCTCGTGCCGATTGGAAATATGTGGTTAACAAGAGCGAAGTACCATTCATAACAACGCCTGCTAAAATCAAGCCAAGCGTGGCACCAACATATGATTTGAAACCAAATAGATGTAATGGTAAAACCGCATTTCCTTTACGGAAATAGGCCCATATGAGATAGACAACAAACAAGGCAAGTCCCAATATAATAAAGGGCTTTGTATCTTGATTCCATAAAGTTTTATTAGCCTTAACCACAGCATAAATCAAAGATGTAGCAAACCCTCCGAATAGCAGAGTCCCGATTAAATCAAATGGTTTCTTAGTATTTTGCGCAGGCATAGAAGGTAACTTCCAAAAAATACCGATAATTGCTAATGCACTGACAGGTACGTTCACCCAAAAAATCCATTCCCATGACACTGAGTTCATAATTAGGCCACCAATAATTGGTCCAAATATAGGCCCTAGCATCATTGGTAAAGCAACGATGAGCATTAACTTTCTAAAGTAGACACCAGCTTGCTGAACAAGTAGTGTTGTAAGCATTGGAATAACTAGTCCAGCGCCAAAACCTTGTACTACTCGAGCACCGATTAACCAATTCAAATCAGGAGACAATGCTGCTACGATTGAGCCAATCAAGAAAATAATTTGTGCCCATAGATAGGCCAAACGACCATTAAAGTGGTTTAATAGCCATCCTGAAAATGGAATCGCAATTCCCATGGTGAGCAAGTAAGCACTTGCTATCCACTGCACGTGAGATAGCGATGTGTGAAAAGTACTGACCAAGTGGGGGATAGCAATATTGACCATTGTTCCGTCTAACATGGGGGCAAGACCCCCTAAAACTAGAACCCAAGCCATTGCCATTAAGGCACTTGGGACTTTATTATCTTTTTTTCTGACATACTTCACTCCTTTTTATATTAGGTACATAACGTACACTAAATAGAATACGATTAATTTAATCGTTAAGCAATGCTTTTTTAGGGTCAAAAGGTGCATTGTGTATCTTAAATGTGTTATAATAACGCTATGGCAGACAAAAGACGTCGAGGAGATCAACTCGAAAACACAATTTATGAAACAACTTTGCGTATTTTAGAAAGAGATGGTTATAACAAGACGACTTTCGCGCAAATTGCTCGAGAAGCAAAAACTAGCCGAACTGTGTTATATCGCCGTTGGGATAGTGTTTTTGAGTTGGTTCATGATGCGATTACAGCTAATGAGTTTAGCGAACCACCGTATGATATTGCGATTAATACTGGCAGTTTGCGCTCTGATTTAATTGCACTTGGTCATTATTATGAAAACTATGGCTCACATGTTAATAATGAATTTGTTCGCGCAAGTGTTCAAGAGTTTAGCCAGGGTTCTTTACTTGCAAAACGTTTGATGTCACAAGTTCGTCGCTCTAACTTAGCTACTATGGCGAAAATAAGCAATCACGCTATTGAAAATCAAGAATTAGATCAAGCACCCAGTGAACAGGTGCAGTTACTTTTATTTGAAATACTGCGCTATCATAGTATTTTGGTGAATAATGCAACTGGCCCAGATATTCCGACTTTAGTTGATGAAATTATATTACCGGCATTCTATGCCGGCGGTAAGTTGTAACCAAACGTAATCAAGCAGGTCAATATTATGGTTATGTAACATGCTGTGCCTGTGAACCCTTAACGCCGATAAATCAAAATATAAAAAGACAGATAAAACAAATGAAGTATTTATCTTTGAAGCAGCAAACATTTCAAAAATATTTACCAAATTTATTGCAGGTATTGTAGTTTTTTTGACATGGTATTTCGATATATTTAGAAATGAAGAGGCATCTATGTGCCTATTTTATGCTTCTGGTGCTAGCTCGTTAGCCCACATATTTTACTCGAAGAAAGTGGTTTACCATACTTCATCGAAAAATTGACAATTTTGCCTACTTAGAAAATTTAAGCCTATTTAGTAATCGCATGAGAAATCGACCGGCTGTTCAAATCGTTTTGACAAGTGAAGGACAGCCACATGCCTTGCAAGATAGTTAATATTATGATGAACAAAAAAGATATCATTTGATATACTCAAATTATGAAAACGAATAAAAATACAATAATTTATGATACGGTCGAAAAAAGAATCGTGAGCGAATTTTTAAAATTACTTCAAAGTGTTGGTTATAAACAAATAACTGTCAGCCAATTAATTATTAATAGCCAAATTAACCGTTCAACGTTTTATGCACATTTTTTAGATAAAGAAGACTTAATCACGCATTTACAGGTGAATTTATTAACTGAACTAACGAAAGATTTGCCTGAAGTTAATGTATATAGCTTAAACGACCAGGACATTGTGAGGGGCAGAATTGAAACTATCATAAATCGTGTTTACGACAAGAAAGCTTTATTTAAGTTATTTTACAGCGATAAATCAGATGGTTTGTTTTTTTCACGTTTCTCAAATTTTTCAGAACAATTATTATTACAAACTGATATACCCGAGCGTATGACTGTACCGGAAGTTTATTCGTTTGCTGTCATTGATGGGGTTATGGTTAATTTAATTCAGAATTGGATAAAACGAGATTTTGTTGAGACGCCAGAAGAATTTTCAGGTATTGTCAGTCACATATTACCAATAATGTTTAAAGGAATCATCGCATAAGAACCGACACTTTTCGAAAATTGTTGGTTCTTTTTATTTTTCTCCTTTGCTATGATTTGTTTATTGAAAACAAAAGGGGATAACAAATGAAACCTAAATCTACATGGCGATTCATATTGACTTTAACTATTGGCTTAACTGCAGTTCTAGCGATTATGATGACAGCTTTTTCACTACCAGCAGTTAATTCGGGCATTAATAGTGTGCCAATTGGTATCATTGCCACTAACGATGAAACTTTTCAGAAAATGGCAAAACCATTACGAAACAAAGAATTCAAAGTGAGTGAATATGCGACGGCGTACCAAGCAAAAGCGCAAATTAATAAGCGTGATATTTATGGCGCCATATCACTTGATGCTTCGGGAAACTTAACAGTCTACGAAGCTACCGCAGCATCGGCTGCCGTGGCACAGGCTTTAACGCAAATCGGAAACAGTGTTGTAACACAACAAAAGGCTATTGGGTCAGCACAAATTAATCAGATAATTGGCAAAACAAATGACGTTAACACAATTAAGGCTTTAAATCAGAAGCTCGCACAGTTGAATGCTAAAACTGCTAAGATTGTTGAAGTCAGGGCTTTCCCAAAGGCTGATTCCAAGGGAACTGGTTTAGCAGCCGGGGCATTACCAATTGCTCTTGGTGGTTGGATTGGGGCGGTTGCTATTGCTAACATGGTTAAAGGTAAAAGACAAAAATTTGCCGCAGTCATTAGTTTTGCGGTAATTGGGGGCCTGGGATTAGTTGCTGTTATTCAATATGGCATTGGTACATTTGATGGCAATTATTTCTTAACTTCATTAGGGGCTATGTTAGGCATTGCTGCAACAGGGTTCTTTGTACTTGGTATATTAGAAGTTTTGGGTAATCCAGGACTAGGTATTGCAGCCGTATTGCTAATATTGTTGGGCAATCCTCTATCTGGATTAGCTTCCGCACCAGAAATGTTACCAACTGGTTGGGGAGCGCTGGGGCAATTACTACCACCAGGAGCAACTGGTACACTACTAAGAAACATTGCCTTCTTTAATGGACATGCTATTGCATACCCATTAACTGTATTATTAGCTTATGTCGTTGTTGGTATGTTGTTATTCAAAATTGGTAAAAAATCGAAAGTATAGGAGATATTCATTATGGCAAACTACAAAATTACTTTTAGATTCGATGGACAAGTTGTCACAGAAGAAGACATTAGAGCTGTTGAATTACAAAGGTATCATCATGTATTTAAAATATTTGATGCAAAGGCTATTCCCATAACTTTAGATAATCAAATACTAGATTTGGAATCGCTACTTCAGTTGCCACTCGAAAATGCCAAAGTGGCATTAGCAGAAACTAGAGAAAAAATTGGCAAACAAAAAATGCTAACCTTATTTCAATCTGAAATCGAGGAAAGCAATGACATGTGGCGTGAAATAGCTTTAGCATCGCCTAATCCTCAAAAATATCAAGCAGGTATTGTAGAAGTTGAAACAGAAAATATTTCTCTTGTGCAATTTATGATGTTTAATCAGTTACTTGCTAAGAAAAATAATCTCTATTTGCCTTCAACAATTCACCCAGAGCACTATTATTTCGATGCCAATAGCAAAGGGGAGCAAACAATTATTGAAACCTTTGGGATGTATAAAGAACCATCTTACTTAGATCTGCGTCCAGACTCGGATATTAAGTATCCCATAGCACCAGATCACAATGTTAGCTTAGTGATGGCTGGGAAAACGTACTTGAAATCACTAAATATTGATACAAAACTAATTGGCATGCATCAGTTGACTCAAACAACAACTGGTATGAAAGTAAAACTTGGTGTATTTTTACCAACTGCTGCACCAAAAGAAATTGTAGATGGGCATAAATGGCACCTAATGGTTGAATTCAACAATGGCCTGCACATTGCCGCAGAACAACAACCTAACGCAGTTCAAAAATTTATGTTAGAAATGGCAATTAAACATATGGAAAAGAAGCAGCACGTGGCAAAGCAGGTTAAGCATGAATAATAATATATGAAACCTTGCGATTAACTATTATGTTAATGGCCATCAGTATGAATTTAAAAGAACGAGAACAGGCAAGCAATTGCCTTTTTTTGATGTTTATCGCAGATTAGTTTGTCTTACTGCATTTCAGAAAAGTAGTTACAAATCACGTGATTAATGTTTAGTCATATATAAAGGACATTGGAGAGCATCATGAACCATATCAAAATGTACCACAAAGCAAAAAAATGTCACAATATGAGTTAGCACAGGCCGTTGGCGTAGCTAGGCAAACCATTAATTTGATTGAGAACGTCAAAAATAATCAAACGCTTTTATGGTGTTCAAGGGGTATTAGACGAATATCGGCGTCAGGAGCTCTATAAAATTGGTAATACCGGATTTATGGCACTGTTTTGCTATACCTTAATTAGTAACGTTATTGTTTTTGTAATTGTCAGTTTAGATAACTACAAGCACGTACAAGATATTCTAATATGGTACATGTCAATCAATATATTATTCTTAACGTATGGTATTTGTGGTTATGTTCTCATTGCCACCCGCCGTCGTCATTTACTGGAAAACGAGGTTCTGGATATTCAAAGTCAAAAATTGCATCTCACGTTTTTAGCAACACGACAAGGCATTTTTTTGGACTATTCAATTATTTATTTAATGTATTAATGTACATGTTCCAAAGATTAAATTTAAAGAAAGTACAGTAACGTAGCATTACTCATTTTTGTTTATTGCTTATTAAATAATTTGAATCACTTGCTAGACTAATAGTGAATAAAAATACATTACAGAATCGCTTTTAAAAATTAGAAAAAGCATTCTAAAGAGCCCATAACGTCTTTAGAATGCCTTTTTGATATATGATATACTATTAAAAGCAAACAAGTTAAGATGGTGGCTATCCTGAATGGAGGTGGTGCTTATGGTGTTAAAACTGTAAACTCAGATTCTAGGAAAGGAGAGGCCTTGTGTCCGTACCGGATACATTACAGCTGATGATTAGCTTTGGGATGTTTATCCTAGCGTTAATTACTTTAGTTGTTGTGTTGATCAAAAACAGCACAAAAAAATGACCATCTTAGCTTCGCACAGCTGATGATCATTTAAGTGAATTATTAGTGATGCCACCGTCTAAAACGGGTTTGCTAGGAGTCGCAGTTGATGCTGCGACTTTTTCTATACGTTTATTATAGCATAACTGCCTTTTTTGCGTAAATAATTTATTTGTTGGGTTGTGTCTATCATAACTAATAAACTAATCACTTTTTTTCAGTTTTAAAGCTTTAAGATGCCACCACATGTTAACAGATTGGCCAATCAAAAGACCTTTCACCGAACCTCCTAAAGTAGCATAAACTATCATGTACTGAAAAGAATGATAAGCTATTGGATTTACAAAACTATGAAAACTTAATAGCAGCATTATAAAAATGTTAGCTAGCATTAAAAAGATACTATAAGTACCACCAACCATCTCGGTTTTATTGTTGTAATAATAAAACTGCTGTAATTTGTAAGACCAATGCGCTCCAATAAAGCCAAATAGTATAATCATAAATACAAAAAGAATAATCGTAGGTAATAAATATTTAAAATGAGTCATTTTGTTAAGTCCGAAAAGCAAAAGTAGTATTGGGGCAACATACACTTTTAAAGCACCCAAACGACGGCTACTTAAATATTTTTTTGTTAGTAGTGTGCTGATAAAAGCAATCCAAGCGCCTACTAACAGCACAATGTACCAATATTCTATAAGGGTATTTATATCTTTTTGCATGAGATGTCTCAGACTTTGAATTACATACTTTTATTATTTTTTAGCTGCGTTTTATTTGACAGTAGTAGCGTTGGGAGAAGAATAAGTAGACTCGCAATTGCAATAACAAGAAATCCCACTTGAAATGATTCAACTCTGATATTTAACAGATGTTCATGGACAAAAGTAGCCATTTCATTAGGTTTAATATGGTATTCACCAACCTTTAATCGCTGTTGGAAGTTTTTGACGTGATTGGCTGAGAAAGCAGTGACCACTGTCGTTACAATGGCTGAACCAAAAGCACTACCAATATTTTGTATTAGACGTGAACCTACTGTAGCATTAGCAATTTGTTTTTTTCTCATATTTGTGAAAGAATCGGTCATTAATGGTGTTAAAATGCCACCCGTCCCTATGCCTCGTAGTAGCAGTAAGGCAGCAATAATCCAATAACTTGTATATTGGTTAATCCAATAAAAAGGCATAGTGCTTATAAAGGTAATTATCGTACTGACTGCGACGACGTATTTTGCACCAAACTTATCTGTCATTCTGCCAGTCAAAGGGCGAGAAATAAGCATACCAATACCTTGTGGTACTAAGGATATAGCAGCCGCGGTAATCGTCATATCACGTACATTTTGAAAAAATAGGGGTAGCAATATCATTGCACCATTGAGAACTGTGCCTGCAATAAATAGGCCAATAACTGACCCGTTAAAAGAGGAAAAACTGAATAATTCGAGTGGCATAACTGCCTTATCACCGAGCCGAAGCGCCCATATTATGTACAGAATAATGCTCAAAAAACCAATTGACAGACAAGTTAGTGTTGTTTTATTGGAAAAACTGGCAGTTTGAGTAGCAGCAACAATACCATAAATGATGGTGATTGTTGTGATAATAATGAGTGTTGTCCCAATAAAGTCTAGTTTTGCTGTTTGATTTTGTGGCCGGTAGTGGGGCATTTTAATCATAATTAAAATAATTGAAATGATAGTAACCGGAATATTTATCCAGAATAACCAGCGCCAAGATAGATATTTTATAATAAAGCCACCTATAATTGGCCCTAATAATGGCCCGATTATCATAGGTAATCCTACAGTAGCCATCATTTGCCCCATAACATCGGCTCCCGCAGTTTGCACTAATAAAGTGGTTAGTAACGGCATAATTAAGCCACCAGCAAATCCTTGTATCAGTCGAGAACCAATTAAAAATTGAATATTCGGGGAAATCGCTGCCAAGATTGATCCTAGACTAAATAGCAGTTCACCAACTAAGAAAACATATTTGCCATCATACTTATTTAGTAGCCAACTTGAAAAAGGTACTGCTGCACCGGTAGCTAACATATAACACGTAATCGTCCATTGAACAGTGGTGACTGAATTATGAAAATCATTGACTAAACTATTAATAGCGATATTCATCATAGTGGCATCCAACAAGGGAGCCATAGCGCCAAAGACAATCACCCATGCGACAATTAAGGTAGATTTAGGTATTTTTACTGTTGCCATCATTTTCTCCTATTAGATAATATTAGTATCTTACTATAAATGATATAATACTACTTGTAGAGAAATAAAACAATAAGAAACTAAAATTATCTTATTTGAAGGGTGAGTTATCATGGTTAATAAACGTCGACGTGGCACAGAATTAGAAACTGCTATTTATCAAGCCACACTTGAAGCATTGGAAAAAGAAGGTTTCTTAAAATTGAATTTTGGTCATGTATCTGAATTAGCTGGAACGAGTAAATCCGTCCTATACAGAAGGTGGGACACGCCATTTGAATTAGCAGTTGCGGCTATAAAATATAAGATTAAAACAGAAAACAGTGGACAAATGGATGAAATCGTTTGGCAAGGCCACTCACTGAAAGAAGACCTAGAACAATTATTAAATCGTTTTATCGTTAGTATACGTACTTTTGATGTTTACAGTACAGGCGGGATAATGATTGAATCGAGTCAGCAACAACAAGATGTCTTAAAAAAGGTGCTTGATGAGGGAATAGAAGTTGATATTAGAGCTATTGAACAAATTCTTCAGAGAGCTCAGGCCAGAGGTGAAATCAAATATGTTAACCTCAAAGAAGAAATAAAATTATTACCATTTGATTGGATAAGATACCAAATACTAATTAGAGGCTCGCTTGAACAAAAGGATGTGCAGATAATAATTGAGGATGTCTTACTGCCAACTTATTTAAGCGCATTAAATTAATAGAAAAATATAACAAACTGGCGCCCATAGTAGCTAGTGCGGTAGTTTGGATAACTGTTACTAATTTCAATGTCCATCAAAATAGCACAATGGCAGTCTAAGTGAGATTGATGTATTAAAACTATTTAATTTCGTTTCTCAATATGCCATATTTTATCGCATCGTAATACTCACTTTTCCAATATCTGACATTTCTAATAACGCCTTCTTTTGTCATACCAACCTTCTCACCTAATACTTGCATACCTTTATTGCCTGACCATGTCGTAAAACCAACATGAGGTAAATAACTAAATAGGTCAAACATTTCCTGAATCCATAGTCTAAATGCGGCCGTCCCAATACCATGCCCCCAACTATCAGAGTCAAAAAGGACGATACCTAGCTCTAGCCACTGTTTTAGCGTACCATCTGTCCAATAAGCTGATAATTCACCTACAATGGTGCCATTATAGATGATCAGTTTGCGCATCGGATTATTGACTGACCTTGTCAGATGATGGTCATAAAATGCTTCCCAAGTTAGAACGGGATCTTGAAAGTAGGGCCCGTTGAATTGCATCCACTTTAGGTCTGCTTCAGGACCGTAACTTTTTTCCCACCATTGTTTCAAATCAGCTTTCGTCACAAATTGTAATTTAACAACTTTATTCATAGTGCCTCCTCAGTGCTCATAATATTTAGATTGTAAGTCACAGCTACTATTATATCAATTTTAAATGACACATTTTATGTGTAAAGTGAGAGCACAACGCAATTATAGACTACTACTAAACACTTCGACTTGTAATGCTGAAAATGATCGTTCAAGCATCATTTTGATGATACTGGGCGATTTATTACCTAATTGATTAAACCTGATGTCACGATTTGTTTGATTGCTTTCACAAGAGCATGGTGAAGAATCTTAAGACTAATTCTTACTTTTAAGATTGTTTCGTTGACAATTTTACTAAATTAGAGCATAGTTTAATAAAATATAAATTTGAGGTACGCGAAGTATGGGACTGTTAGATAACAAAAAAATTATTATTATGGGTGTAGCAAATAAAAGTAGTTTGGCTTTTGGATGTATGCAAGCAATTATTAATCAGGGGGGGCAAGTCATTTTGACTTATCAAAATGATCGAATGAAACGCAGCCTAGATAGATTTGTTGATGATTCAGTTTTAAAAGTTGAGTGTGATGTTGCTAAGCCAGAAAACATAGAAATTGCTTTTGCAAATATCGCTGAAAAAGTTGGTAAAGTGGATGGTATTGTACATGCCATCGCTTATGCTGAAAAGAGTGATTTAGACAATAAAGTGACCGACGGTACTTTAGATAGCTTTTCATTAGCCCAAAATATCAGCGTCTATTCCTTAATCGCTGCGGCTAAATATGGTCATGAAATCATGAATGAAAATGGTGCCATCGTAACACTCACTTATATGGGTTCTGAAAGAGCAATACCTAATTACAACGTTATGGGAATTGCTAAGGCAGGGCTTGAATCAGCAGTGCGATACTTAGCACGTGATTTGGCTGATAAGGCTATTCGCGTCAATGCTATTTCCGCTGGCGCAGTTAAAACATTAGCAGTTACTGGTGTTAAAAATCATGGTGATTTAATTAAAATATCAGACGAACGTACTGTTGATGGGGTTGGCGTTACAATTGAAGAGGTCGGCAATGCGGCGGCTTTCTTATTAAGTCCCTTTGCTAGTGGCATCGTTGGAGACACAATTTACGTGGATAAGGGTACCCACCTTATTTAATTATCTGGTATATCCAATCACAGTAATATTAATAAGTAACAATAATAGGCGCTCCAATAATTTGCGAAAATTTCTTGGAGCGCCCGTTTTAATGACTAATGTTACACTATATTCGAGTGCCATAGGACAATAATGCTTATCATCTGTATAATACAAGCAACATCAGTTCTCACGTTAATTTTATGGTTGTAATAAAAAGGAGAGTAGTTTCATGAAACTGGCGTTGGAAAATTTTACTTGGACACAAGATGTCAAAGAATTTGACATAAAAGATGATTATATCAAAATCGTTTCTTTGCCTTTTACAGACTTGTGGCAACGAACTTACTACCATTTTCAAAATGATAACGCACCATTATTTTTAACTAGTACAAAAGAAAAGTATTTTTCTTTTTCAGTCAAAACCAATTTTATTGATAGTAATCACCGTTTTGACCAATGTGGGATAGTCATGTATTTGAACAGTCAAAATTGGTTTAAGGCAGCAGTAGAATTTGATGATGGTGTCACGCAACACTTGGGAAGCGTTGTGACTAATCAAGGTTACTCAGATTGGGCAACAACAAATGTAGCAGGCGATATTTATGAGGTTTGGTATAGAATGAGCCGAAGAAACAATGACTATTTGATTGAGAGTTCTTTTGATGGTAATCATTTCACACAGATGAGAATATTTCATATGTTAGAAGATGACGACGAAATAGCTTTTGGCATTTATGCTTGTTCGCCTGAAAATTCATCATTTCAGTCAATATTTACAAATTTTGAAATGACTGATTGTCAATGGCTAGCCCATGATGGGCAACAGCCAGATTAAGTGTGCAACATAAAAAGCGTTATTTTAATCAATAACGCTTTTTAATCGAGCAAAAACAACATCTTTTAGAATAACCACCGTGCTTATATTATGCCGTAGGCCTATTCAGCGTGTGATAATAAGAAAGATTGAATAACGTGAAAAATTAGCAGATACACCAACCGTTTTGAACAGATATAGGTTTGATCCCAAAGTAGTAAGCTTTTTCACCTAAATGCCCGTATGCATCATTACAACATCTTATACTCATAACATACTCATGTTCGCATGTATCAATACATCATCTTATACTCATAACATACTTATGTTCACATGTATCAATACATCATCTTATACTCATAACATATTTGTTTATTTTCATATCATCATTCTGATTTGTGTAACGGCTAGCCTACACCATTCGACATTTACTGAATACAGGGGAGACAATGAATGCCATCAACATACAAGAGGATTGATTTCGAAGAAAGACTGCAAATTAAAAATTTTATAGATGCAGGCTTGTCTAATAGTGAGATTGCTAGACGTTTACATCGTTCACGGGCCGCTATTACGCTTGAATTACAGCGTAATGCTCGGGTCGTACTGTGGCGTGGTAAAAAAACTGTTCTTAGGCACACGTACGAACCACATCAGGCTGAAAAAAGAGCTCAAGTATTTGCTCAAATCAAGCATAAAAAAGCAAGTAAATTAACACCTCGTCGAAGGAAGATCATTGACGATTTAATCATCAAAAAACATTGGTCACCAGATCAAATCGCGAAAGGCGTGCCAAATCTCAATATTTCTACACGAACCATCTATAACTGGGTTATCAGTAACCAACTACAAGCTAAAGTATCTGATTTACCGCTTAAGGGTAAACGACGACGAAAATTACGTTTGAAACCAGCAAACGAAGGAAAAACCAGAGTTGCGATAGAAAAAAGAAGTATCCGTTTCAGACCTGAAATTATAAATAGTCGTAGTACCTTTGGCCATTGGGAGATTGATGGTGTCATGAGTCCACAAGACTCACAGTCATTTGTGATTACCTTTGTGGAACGTAAAACTCGCTTCATGGTTGGTATCAAAACAACAAGTAAAAACGCTGAAGATGTTCGGACGACTATTGACACATTTATGTCGCGTTTTCAGCTTGTATGTGATAGTTTAACTTGTGACCGTGGTACCGAATTCACAAGTGTTATGTTCATCAATCAAATAGAAAATACTTATAAAAAGAAATTATATTACGCTGATGCGCAATCTCCAGGACAACGTGGCACTAATGAGCGTTTTAATCGCGATTTAAGACGTGTTTTTCCATCTGGATACAACTTTAACCAATTAACGCAAAAACGTCTTCAGCGAGCGATTAAAGACATAAACGAGCGTCCAAGAGTCGTACTAGCATATAAAACGCCGAGAACGGTATTTAATGAACGAATTATCACAGCATAAAGTAATTTAAGTTTTAATTACAAAAGCATAAAAAATAAAAAAGACAGTAAAAAACTGCCTTGTTTTTGTGTTGACGTCTTGTTATTATGTGTATTAAAATTTACCATCAAAAAATTGTATTACAATTTACAGCGCATATACTCAATGTAACATAATTGTAAATAAGTAGGATCAAGAGCGTCATAACAATTGATATAACACGTTTAAACAAATAATTTTCGTTCGTTTGTTAAAATAGCACTTGACAAGTTCAATACCAATTGAAGTTAACATAATATATATTATCGAAAGTAACTAACGTGGAAAGCATTACCTACGTTTTTAAGTACCTTCTAAACGCTCTCCTGCAATTCAACACAACATCAGTATGATTGATTGTGTGCTTTAACGATTATTCATATAAAAGTATCTTTAGAAATTTTTTTTGGTCTTTAATATGCTTATAACCAATATGCTCGTAAAAATTATGAGCAGCGGTTCTTGACATGCCAGAATTTAGACGAATGTTAGTCAAGCCGTTTTTTAGAGCCTGATCTTCAAGCCATCCCATAAGCTGCGTGCCTATCCCAGATTTTTGACTATCTGATGATACGGCTAAGGCAAGGACATTGAGGCTTGGATCAGCGTATATCTCTTCATAAATTTCAGCATGAACATAACCAAGAATTTTATGATCAAAATCATTCTGATATAGTGCTAAAAAATGATGGTTTGGATCATTTAAAATTTTACGTAATTGATTTAAAGATTTGTCTAACGGATAATCATAACCTAATTCATCTCTATTTATTTGATGAATTTTATTGAGATCTTTTAATGTAACAGCACGTATCATTATTACTCCTATTCCTATTTTTATAACTTGGCGTCATTGATTGGTGACAAAAATTTTAATTCGATTTAATATGATCAAGATGATAGCTGTGACACAAAGGTTTCACAATAATCTAGATAATTTTTATCAATTAAATAGTATTTAGGCAGTATCACACCCACGAGATTAATTAAAAAATCTGAATTAGCTATATCAGGATTGATCATTCGATGTTCAACATTGGGAATCGTTTTTATCCTAAGTTGTTTAGCGTCTATCACTTTTGAATAAACATTTTTTGTTTCCACTGAATCAACATTTTTATCTTTTGCAGCTAAGACGAGACCTATCTTCCCATGAACTTGAGATAAATCGGCAGTGGCATCTTCATTCAACAGTTTACGAACAAAGCGATATCTGTCTGCACTAATCTTTTCACTACCCCCATGCATTTTGTATTCCTGATAAGTATTATATTTTTGAATTAAATAACTATCGTTGATAAAATTTCTTTTGATTCTGTTTATTTCTTGATTCGTAGCGCCCGATTTTTTTGCCTGCCAGACGTTATAATATATACCCTGTCGCATGACATTAATGGCTGGCGCTGCCAAGAGCGCAAAGCTAATTTTATTTTCCTGTTTCATTACTTTAGGGATAACCCACCCGGCTTGACTAGCGCCCCATAAGCCTATCCGATAGTTTGCATTCGGATAGGCTTTATGAACCCAGTCAATAACTTCGGTCACCTCATTTGCCCTATCAGTCATCGATTGATGAAGCCAATTACCCGTTGATTTCCCAACACCAGGTTTATCCCAAGAAATTGAGACATAACCCTGCTTAGCAAATCTTTCCATTAACGGCTTGTAACCATCGTCTTGCGTTGCATTTTGAGCCCCGTCGCCGTGTACAAATACAATAAAACCCTTAATTTTTTCATGTTTTGGAAAAGTCATAATAGTTGGCAAGTTGTTAGTTTTTGTATGAATCATTACCTTTTTTTCTGACATTTGGTAATCATTACCAAAAATAAATATTCCAATCATCAGAACTAGCACTATAAAAATAGCAGCAAATATTTTTTTCTTCATTACATCTTTACCTAAAGTTAATTTTAAAAAATAGCAAATTTAACGCCTAACTGAATCAAATTGCCCAGTGTACTTATTCTATTACTGCAGCTGTGCCTCTAGCTGTGACAACAATTAGCATGATATCAGAATTGACAAATTGATTATAATCCACACAAACATCAATAATGATATTAGCAGACAAAAGCGCCGCTTGGCTTTTTAACGCTACAAGTGCTAGTTCTCGGCCTTTGCTGAATTCTTCTGAGTAACTATTAGATTTGCCCCCCAAAATACCCTTGATACCACTTATGGCATCCTTAACGATATTTACTGACAATACTTGTTCACTAAAAACCGCTTCCTTGACTTCGACAATATCTTTATTACTAAACATTTCGGTCGTAACAATCTTCATTTGATTTCTTCCATACCATAAAACACCATTTTTCATGGTTAACACAAATTCTGGAAAGCATGCTATGTTGAACTTTCCGAACGACAAAATTATTTTTTTGATATAACTTAATGGCTCTTGTATTTTCCGCAGCAACATATAGCGTTAGTTTTTTGGTTAACAGTTGCCTTTGACAATATTTTATTAATTGCGTGCCCACGCCCTGCCTTCTACATTTATTTGAGACTACCAGAAACTCAATATAAGTTTCATTGCTTAGTGGTTTGTATCCTAGTATCAAAAAGAACAAAATCACTTTAAGGCGCGTCGTACCAGAGTAAAATTTTTTTATTGCATCATAAAGTGAGGAACCTGCTTCTTTGCTTGAGTAAAATAAGCAACCGTAAATGTTAGTATTTTGATGTGCAATAATTAATTGGTTATTATTTTCACTGACATAACGCGCTAAAAATTTAGCAATGTCTTTAGCAACATTAACGTTAAAAAGTTTTACTGTAAATTTACGTTCAAAACCATCCAAAATTAGCATACTCAGTTGCTGACGCATGTCTTCTGAAAACATGTCACGTTTGCTGAGTGTTTCAACAATCATAATTTAACCTCTAACGTAAAAACTGTCGCCTGATTATAAGCTAAGGAACTAAAAATATTTTCATAGCATAGTATTACACTATTGTCAGTAGATAAGGCATTTTTTATAAAACTATCGTTTTTAAATGATTCAATTTGATTATACAGCTCCTGTTCTTCCTGAATCAATACATTTTTATATGCATAATCTCCCTTTGGCATAACATAATGATAGTCATCTGATTTACCAAGAAAGCATGTGTCATAATTGCCATTACTTTTGATAAGATAACATACATTCTCTGGTTGATAAGAATCAAATTTAGCAATTTCTAATAAATTTAACTGTTCCTCTGCCAACAAATTGTCTGGCACTTGTTTGAAGAAACGACCATCTCTTTCTGCAAAGGCAATTTTGTCAAATTTTGTATTTTCTTGTGCCTGAATAATCGTATGAATAATCCGTTTAGTTGCCAATAGTGAATTAATTTGATCTTGAACTTTAGCTTCAGCAACCCTAAAAACGTCAGTAAAATTATCTTGTTCTAATAATTTTTTGATATCTTTAACAGCATAGCCAATTTTTCTAAATGTCAAAATTTGATATAACCTATAAAGATCAGTTTCTGAAAATGTATAGTAACCGCTAACAGAATTTTTTTCGGGTGAGAGTAATCCTTCATCAACGTAATGCCTAATGGTATACTTTGTAATTTTAAAAATACGAGCTAGCTCGGAAATGGAATAGTTTTGCATAAGCTTCCTTTCTTGAATAGTTAAGTTGATTATATTGTACACTGTGTGGTAACCACGCAGTCAAGTAGTTAGAAAATAAAACTGTATTAAAAATACAGAGATGTTGATTTATCAACATGCCAAACAAAAAAACACTACCTTAATGTAGTGCTTCCAATAAGAAATGATTATGAACTATATGATATAGCCATTACTGAAAATGCTACCCCACTATAATTTACAGAAAAACGTGTCATTAGACATACTGTTAATTCATTGAAAACAAAAAGTGTATTAAATAATTTTGATTTAATACACTCTTCTTGAAATGATATAATTAACAATTACGTCAGGAACGGAATTTAGTTTCTCCCAACTACCTTAATTAACATGCGTATTAATGACCAAGACAAGGTAAATACCACAGAAAAGACAACTAAAACGAATGCAGGTTTTAACATTGGTGGTTCAAACCGCAAAGTAATGGTTTTTGGCACGTGCGATGCGGGTACCTCAATTTGAGTCAAATACCCCCGTAAGGGAGTGATTAACTTAGCACTGTGCCCTATAACATGATAACCCGGCCAGGCAGTTCGTGAAAAGACGACCTTTTCATTTTTATCATGAGCTGGGACATAAATTTTAACTTGATAATTATTGTTAGCAACTTGCTTAATACTATTTAAGCTACTCCAAGCAACACTGCCAACTTGACCAACCGAAACATTACGTTGAATTACGGCAAAATCGCGATTATAAGACGTTAAACGCCAACCATTAGGCACATTTTTTCGATGGATAAGGTTTTGATAAATCTTTTTATCATCTTCGTTACCAACTGCTATCGTATCAATCTTGAGCAAATCAACCAATGGTAATTGCGTTGTCTTATCTAGTGTAAAGAGCTTATTATAGTGCTTTACTGGAATGCGCGTGGGATCTCCACCACGAAAATCGTCGCTAAACTTTTTAAAGCCAACGGGCGTATATACATTCATTGAATCATTGTCAGTAACATACCAATCATTTCCCATAATGATATGACTGCTATTTCCTAATACAACTGTATTGCCTTTGTACTTTTTAGCCATATTTAAAATATCAGCTTTTTTTGCTGGCATATCATAGTCAACATATCGATAGGTAATGTGTTGCTGCTGTATACTATCCCGTTGTCTGCCTATGGTTCTTTGCTGAACAATCATCGAAAAAAATGAGATAACAATAGCTAGCGATAAGATAGTAATTGCCGGTTTTTTGATGTTAAACCGATGATTTTTATACTGAAACTTCTTGCCACCACTACTTATATAAGCAATTGCAATAATTACCAAACCAATAATTAAATTAATAACTAAAACTGATTTCAATCTGGCTGGTGTATTGGACACTTCTAAATATGTGCCAAGCAAAACTATTGATGTGAGGAACCAAATACGTGCTTTATTAAAAGTCAAGCCTACTTGTGAAATCACCATCACCAACATTAGCAATAGTAATTGTCCAAAATAAGCCATCATACGAACTGGAAAGCGTAGCGGACCAACACTGTCTGGGCCAAATAGCAGCAAAAACGCTATTAAGAACGGTACCACCCACTGTATTAAATCAGTCTTATGGTTATTAATAAACGACCGAATAGCCTTGAAGTTAAGAAAAGCGATTAATAACAAAGGCCAACCTATGTACATAAATGGCATGTATGTAACACCGCCTGCGGTCCACCAAGAGTTCATTTCAGAGTAGCCGACTGGTGAAAACGAAAACAACAAATCAGACAAATTGGGCGATAAGAAGTTATTATTAAAGATGCCTGAAGTATTTCTTAATGTCACTGTTGCTATAGCAATACCAGGTAAATAAACAGCTATTGTCGCAGCAGCTAAACTAACACCTAACAATACAGTTTTTTTAACGCTTTGCCAATGTTTGTTCATTATAAATGCGATTAATGAGCCAAGCATTGTCATAATTAGCATAATCGTACCGAACACATAACCTATTGTTATGATGGAATAACCAATCAGGAAAACAAGTATTGGGCCTGTATTCTTTTCTAAAAAGCGACGGAATGCCCACCAAAACCATGGAAATAGCGCAGAAACCATTAAATCAGTGACCCACGATGCTGCGCCTGCAAAAAGTGTAAAGCCAACAAATGGGGTGATAAACCCGTAAATAATTGCGTACTTTTTGTCAACGTGCATGGAATGGGCTAAAAAGAAAGCGCCCAAACCTAAAACAACTAATAAAATAATTTTAAAAACAGTTGAGAATATTACAAAATTAGATGAATGATAAACTGTGAAAGCAATTAACCACACCAAAGGGCTAAAGGTCCCCCATTGACCTTCAGCAAGGTAATTACCTGAGCCCTGCGCTGCAGCATTAAAAATAGGTAAGTGACCTTGTGATAATAGTTTGCCGACTTCATACCACTGACCGATTGCACCACGCTGCGTATCGTCTAAAAAATAAAAACGATGGAAAAATATTAAAGGTATGAGACTTAAACCAACGATGACTAAGGTAATTAGACCAACATTTTTAAAGGTAATAGGCCATTCATTCTGCTTATGCTTGTTCATCATAATCATTCAACTCTTCTGCAATAATATATCTTGGACGATGCTTGACTTCCATGAAAATTTTACCAATGTATTCACCTATAATGCCAATTGCCACTAACTGTAAACCACCGAGCATCCATATTGATACCATCAATGTTGGCCACCCAGTTGACGTTTTACCAAAAGCCCAACCGAAGAAAATATAAATTAAAAATAAAATACTAATACCAAAAATACCAATTCCCAAATTGCGTACAAAAGTAATTGGTGATATTGAGAACGAAGTAATCCCTGTTGCCGCAAACTGTATCATTTTCCTTAATGGATATTTTGTTTCGCCAGCCTCGCGCTCAGCACGCGCGTAATACACGCGGCCTTCATTGAAGCCAATCAAGGGGAAAATGCCTCTCAAAAACATTTCACGCTCTTGATATGCTGAAAATGCTTTGAGCACTTTTTGATTAACCAGTCGAAAATCTGCATGATTTGGAATAGAATTCACTCCCAAAGCACTCATAACTTTGTAAAAGCCCTGCGCCGTGTAACGCTTAAAGAGCGTATCTGTTGTACGGTCATTTCGTACACCATAGACAATGTCTTTCCCTGCGTTAGCCAAATCTACCATATCAACAATGGCTTCCGGATCATCCTGCAAATCAGCATCAATGGTAACCACATAATCAACATCTGTACCTGTTAAATGTGTCATACCGGCAATTAGTGCGTTCTGATGACCAAAATTAGTACTAAAACGAATACCTTGTACTTGGCCGTACTGTGCACGCAGTTGATTAACTAATTCCCACGTTCGATCCTTGGAACCGTCGTCAACATACATAATAAAACTGTCAGATGTGATCTTTTTATTTTCAATCATTGACAACAGCAAGCCATGTAGACGTGCTGTTGTCTTCTCGATAACTTCTTCTTCGTTATATGCAGGTAAAACAATTGCTAATTTTTTCGCTGCCATTTCACTTCATTCCTTTTACTTTATAAACCATTAAACGAGCCAATTGCATGACTTGAGACATAACATTACCACGCCATAAAACGGCGTTTGTCACAATTGTAGGATAGTCTCGATGCATCGCTTTGTTCATGCTAATGACGTGCTGGCTTTGAACATCTTGTAATTCTGCTGTCCACTGCCCCGAACTAACACGGAATTTAACCCCAATTTGATTGTCTGGTACAAAATCACCTTGAGCAAGAACATGTAAATAAGAAGCTAAATCAACAACATAGGGATTTGAAAAATCCCAACCACCGCCTTGCTCAAATGCGTCTCGTCTCATCATGACGCCGCCGGGTTCGCCAAGAGCATTCATGCCTAAGCCAATAACATGCCGCATCACTGCAGTACCACTCATTGGTTTAGTGATTCCCATCAGACCCCATGATTTTTTTAAAATCGTATTTTTATCATCAATGACTTGCCTTAGGCTAGCAGTTAGCACTGCTTGTGGATTTTCTTCAAGCAAATCAAACTGACGTTTTAATGTTCCAGGCAATAAAACATCATCCTGAGGAATTAATTTAATATATTTGCCGGTAGCCTGCTGTGAGACATACTGCCAATTTTCTTTAGCTGCACCAGTTGGGGCATTAAAAATTTTTAATCGCGAATCAGTTTTCGCAATTTCAGCTAATAATTCACGTGTACCATCTTCTGGACCTTGTAATGCTATAGATAAATCAAATGCTACATCACGCTGAGACAAAACAGACAGCACAGTCTCCTCAATAAACGGCCTACCTTTATATACGGGAATAACAACGGATACATCTAGCATTATTTTGTTCTCCTAAATGAAAAGAATTTATGACCAACGAAACTAATCATGGTTGTAACGAGCAAAATTAGGAATTGTGCAATAAGCGGATTCATATGAGTGACGTTGACCAAGAGCGGTAAGACTATTAAATTAATTAAATAGCTCACTGCATTAACCATCGTAAACCTAATAAAGTCAGTCATTGCGTGTCCCTTAGCCTTAAAAGTCACTTTACGATGTAAATAGAAGGCAACAAAATTGGAAACGAATTGAGAAACAATTAAACCAATCATATAACCATGTGGCACATGTTTCAGCATAAGTGTAATGCTGGTAAATATAAGAAATCCAAACGCTGTATTAAAACCTCCAACGACTAAAAAACGGATTCTTTCATCGGCAGCAATTTTTTTGATATTTTCAATCATCTATATTAAAAAGCCTTTCATTAATTGACGCTCTTTTTATGTACTCAGGAAAACCTGATAATTTAAAATGAACAATTCTGTAACCTATAAACCAAAGTCGAACCACTTCACTCATATTACTAGTAAAGTGGTTCGCTATGCGATAGTTTTATAAGTCGTTATGTGATTGTTACCGTTCAGTAGCAACTAAGCGCAACAGATATTGGCCGTAATCATTTTTTTTCAATGGTTGTGCTAATGCTTCTAATTGCGTTAATGTAATATATCCCATGCGGTATGCTATTTCTTCTAAAGAAGCAACCTTTAAATTCTGCTGTTTTTGTATTGTTGCAATAAAACTCGATGCTTCCAATAAAGAATCATGTGTACCAGTATCTAGCCAAGCAAAGCCCCGGCCCATGACTTGTACATCAAGATCACCACGATCCAAATATGCTTGATTAACATCTGAAATTTCTAGTTCACCACGTTCTGAAGGTGAAATTGACTTAGCAATATTAATGACATCATTATCATAAAAATAAAGACCTGTTACCGCATAATTACTTTTTGGTTGTTCCGGTTTTTCAACAATAGAAACTGCTTTCTGATTTTCATCAAATGCAACTACACCAAAACGTTCTGGGTCGCGTACTTGGTAACCGAAAACTGTTGCACCATTTTTTTTGGCAGCAGCAGCTTGTAGCATTTCTGATAAGTTTGCCCCGTAAAAAATATTATCACCAAGTATCAGTGCAACTGAGTCATCCCCAATAAATTCTTCACCAAGTATAAATGCCTCTGCCAATCCGTTCGGCTGAGGCTGTACTTTATATTGAATGTTTAAGCCCAAGTCACTACCATCATTAAAAAGTTGTTCAAATTGGTTCGTGTACTCTGGAGTTGAAATAATCAAAAAATCTTTGATACCTGCTAACATTAGAACAGACATGGGATAATAAATCATAGGTTTATCATAAATTGGGACCAATTGTTTAGAAGTCGACTTTGTTATAGGGTATAACCTTGTACCTGAACCACCCGCTAAAATAATGCCTTTCATGATAAAAGCTCCTTTGATTAACTTTATAATTATTTGGTAACTGACACATTATCTGACAATAAATTACTAGTACATACTCGTTCATTATACCACAATCCCCTCTCTTTTCTATCCTTAAATATCAGCAAGTAACGTGTGATGAAGAAACGGTGCAGAACTAGTGAAATAAATGTTTAAACATGATAAAATGACATTATGAAAGCGTTTACAAAAACAACTGAATGGGACTGGTTAGCGGTTAAAAATGTACCTATCAAACCACTTGAAGAAGATCTTGTGCCAATTAATTTTTTTCCAGAAAAAATACAGATTAGTCCACAATACTTCTTGCAAAAATTACCAGGTGCCATACCCGAACTATATCTCAGACAAGGAGTTTATGAAAAATTAATTACAGCAAGTAATGATTTACCTTCTGGCTATAAGTTCTTAATTTATGATGCTTGGCGTGATATAAAAACACAACAGGCTTTATTTGATATACTCTACGAACGCTATCGGCAACAAAATCCAAACATGACTGTTAATGAGTTACAACAATTGACGCTTAAAATTGTTGCATTACCCTCTACTAACTTGTTGAAGCCGTCTCCTCATAATACAGGCGGTAGTGTTGATTTGACTATTATCGATTCTGTTGGCCGTTTGCTCAATATGGGTACGCCCTTTGATGAAGCAAGTGTTCGTGCCCAAACAACTTATTTTAATGATCCATTAAATGTTATAAGAAAAAACCGACAACTACTATACGACATTATGACACGACATGGCTTTACGAATTATAGTGAAGAATGGTGGCATTATGACTACGGTAATCAAAATTGGGCATGGGTATCAGGTCAATCCTATGCTGTGTATACCGGTACTTCTCCTCAGTTTGCTTGGCACTCACCTTTTTAATCAATAAAGAAACGGTAATCACAATGATTACCGTTTCTTTATTGATTAATAGCCTGTCCCTGAACATATTCACGATACAATGGATGATTTGACATCAGTTCTTGGTGTGTACCAAAGCCACTCACACGACCGTGCTCAATGAAGTAAATTTGATCCGCTCCGACAATAGTTGATAAGCGATGTGCAATCACTAACGTTGTACGATTAGCCATCAATCTCTCCAAAGCTTTTTGCACCATCGCTTCTGATTGTGAATCTAAACTAGCCGTTGCCTCATCCAACATTAAAATCTTAGGGTCTCGTAAAAAGGCACGTGCTATAGCTAAACGCTGACGCTGGCCACCCGAAACTTTAATACCACGCTCCCCTACTTGGGTTTCCAATTGCGCTGGCATTTCAGCCACAAATGTTTTAGCATAAGCTAATGACAAGACATGCCATAGCTGCTCATCAGAGTATTCCCCAGACAAACCAAATGTTAAATTATCACGAATAGTTCCCGCTAAAATAGCCGAATCTTGAGAAACAAAACCAATTTGTGAACGCCAACTGGCAAGATTCACTTGATTTAATGGACTATCGCCTATGCTAATAATGCCTGAAGTGGGTTCATAAAAACGTTCGACAAGACTAAATATTGTTGACTTACCGCCACCAGAAGGGCCGGCAAAGGCAATTACCGTATTTGGTTTCGCTTCAAAAGAGACATCTGTTAAAATATTTTCTTCTGTTGTATACCCAAAGTCTACATGTGACGCCCTAAGTGTTTGCCCTTCAACATTTATTGAATCACCAGCCGTGAAGTCTTCCTGCGGTTCACGTAAAATTTCCCAAATTCGTGTCGTTGCACCTGCAGCTTTGCTCATTTCACTAAATACAGTACCTAACAGAGGTACTGCACCAATCAAATTAAAGATGTACATCAAAAATGATGTGAGTGTGCCAATAGTCATAGCGCCATGAGACACACGATAAATACCAAATGCTAACAACCCAAATACCATCCCCATCATAATCATCATCATAATAGGACCCATAGCTGCATCGTAAACCGTTTCACGTAAGCCGATTTGGTATAAACGACCAATAACACCATTTGTTGATTGCGTTGCTTGTTTTTCAGCATTAGAAGATTTTACTAAGCGAATTTCTCCCAATACTTCTGATGCACTACCATTAAAGTCAGCGATAGCATCTTGCCGCTTAAGCGATAACCGACCCGCATATAGCATCAAGGGTGTCAATAAAACCACTGCCACTGGTACCGAAGCAACCACAACCAGTGACATATGCCAATCCATTGTAAACATCATAAAGACTGCACCGATAACTGTTAATATAGCAGATAGCGCACTTGGTATTTTTGAAGCTAATAGTTCTTGTACTTGAGAGGAATCATTCACAAGTCTCGAAGACATTTCACCCGCTTTGACCTCATCAAAATAACTCACGCGTAAGATCATTAATTGGGCCCATATTTTCTGACGCAACTTTGATACAACATCTTGGCCGAAAAAGCCTAGTAACGCACCACCCACAACAGAAAGCGCGCTTGACAAAATGAATAATATGATAACAGTTAATAATAAATGATAATCAATTCCTTTAGAAAAAGTATTGATTAGATTAGCTGCAATTTTAGGCACGACTAAGTTAATGGCCGTGCCGACCAAACCGATCAATACGCCGATGCTCATCAGCCAATATTTTGGTGAAACTTGATTAATTAGTGAGAAGAACTCACCAAACTTAAACTGTCCCTTTGCGCGATGTACTTCATGTTCGTCCATTATTTTATGTTAACGGTATTATACCGCTACTCCTTTACTATCTGTTTAATCATTATGATGGTGCCAGTAATCATGGCTCATATGTTGACGTAAATGATTGATATGACGTCGATCTCGGCTCACATCTTGTAAATGTTCCAACATACGTTGAGATTGCCGGTCATCAGAGACCAATTGCCGCATTGCATCTAGATAAGTATCAGAACTTAGATACGTAGCCATTTTTTGCAGCAATTCAAATAATTGTTGTCGTTCTTTGGCAGATAACGGCTTAAAAAAAATACTATCAATTAATTCTAAGCGCTCCTGTAATGCCACTGCTTTTGATCTACCGTTATCTGTTAATTTAATGCGCGTAATACGTGAATCAGCCATATCTTTATGTTTAGTGACATACTGTAATTTAGTAAGTTGTTTAATAATTGCTGTGGTACTTGATGGCTTAATATCAAGTGTTTCGGTAATTCGCCCAGCAGTCAAGTCATCATTTTCGAGTAAGACTTCTAATGTACGTCTTTGGTTGTCAGATAAATCGTGATCCAAAGACTTTGCATTGGTCAAATAGAGAAGATGTACCATCACCGTTCGTGCTTCGTTAAAATAGTCCTCTAATGTCATAGGTTATCCTTTTATTTAGTTTATTATATATATAACTAACTAAATAGTAAAGCATTGACACTATATTGTCAACTTATATTTTGACTAATTATAATACGTAATACACTGCATTTTAACCTATATTTAGGCTCACTGATTAGCAAAAGAACCTAGCGCTTCGGCTAGGTTCTTTTGCTTACTTTGTTTGTGTAATCGCGCCATCTTCAATATGATAAACATGATCTGCGAATTGCTCTAACCGTAAATCATGCGTCACAATAACAACAGCTTTATCTTCTGCTGTGGCAATTTGTTTAAATAATTCGCCCACCTTTTTAACACGACCACTATCCAATGCTGCGGTTGGTTCGTCTGCAAGAATAAAATCAGGATTAGTATATATGGCTCTAGCGATAGCAACGCGTTGAGATTGACCACCTGATAACTGATTTGGATATTTATCCAATAATTGGTCAATCCCTAAAATTTGCAGGTAATGATTAAATTGTTCGGTTTGCAAATTATTTTGTTTTTTAACACGATCAGCTAATTCAAATTGCTTTTTCACAGTTAAAAAGGGGACCAAGCTATGAGACTGTAAAACAAAACCAACTTGATTCAACCGAAAAAAATCAGAACTTTTGACGTCTTTAACATCTACTAACTGACCGTTTACATAAACTTCACCCGAGGTTGGTGACTGTAATCCCCCGATAATGGTCAATAATGTACTTTTGCCAGAGCCTGATGGTCCAAGTATCAGGGTTAATTCTCCTTGACGAGATTCAAAATTAACACGATTGAGCGCTACAACCTCATTAGTTCCCTCGCCAAATACTTTAGTAACGTCAACCAGCTTCAAACTAGCCATCTTGTTATCCTCCTATCCCTTGTTTGGGTTCAATCTTCATAATAAGTCGAATTGGGATTAATGCGGCAATGATACCGGTAATGACTAGGCCGAATGCTACAGAAATAATGAGATACGGGTCAAAATACATCGGTACAGCAACCGGTAGCAACCAACTACTGATAGCACATAAAACGAGTCCCAGGCTAACTGCAATCGTCATGATGATTGTCGTTTCACTAAGCGTATTGACGATCAAATAACGACTAGGTATACCTTGCGTTCTTAATACTGCCAAGTTAGGCATTTTTTGAATTGTTAAAATATACAGGAAAATAGCAACCACAACAATTGATATAATTATTAAAAATGAAATCATAAACAAAAAGGTACTATTTTGCGCCGTATACCCAGGCATCTTATTAAATAATTGTTGTCTTGTTAAAACCGAGACATTCTCTTTATCCTCAATTGCGATATTTTTTTGACTAATCACGCCACTTGCTGCATAATGTGACGACACACCTTTAACACCGGACCAGTTACTCAAAGAGCCATAGACAATCGGAGCCATATTATAAGTTGCTTGTTTAACAAAACCCACAACAACTAATTTTTTTGGTAGCATGCCTATCGTGATGTTATCGCCAAGCGATAGGCCTTTATTTTTTAGCTTGTCAGATACTAATACCTCATCTTGATTCGTTGGCTGATGACCTGAAACAATTTTGAGCGTTTGATAAATAGCTTTACTTTTATCCAAGCCAATATAAGTTGCAGCGTCACGATGGTTTTGTTTATATTTTATAATCGCTGGCGCGATACCCACAGTTTCAGCATGAGATTGTTTCTTTAAGTTAGTTACCATACTTTGAGTCATCAAAGATTGGCTCAAATTACCATCCGCATCTTTATTCAAAGCAACACTTTGCGTATGCCACGAATTAACCGCAGCAGTATTTTCATTTGACAAGCCCAATGCTAAGGCACTCAAAATAAAAATTAAAAAGCTAATCAATGTAATCACTGCAATGACTAACGTATATCTCACCTTTTCTTTTAACATTTCATTAATGGCTAAAAACATTGCTCAACTCCTTTTTTGCCAAACCTTCAGGGCTTGAAACGACTGTATAATGTCGGCTGATTTTTCCGGATACATAAAATAGCTTCTTATTAAACGATGTATTGCTTGAGCAATCAACCAATCGCTAATCTCATTGTCATCTTTAAGATGACTCAAATCGTCAAAATAACCACTACTGGGTTTTTTTTGACTGTTCATCACAGCATCGTTAACAGTATAATATTGGCACAAAAAATTATAGTAAGGACTATCTTTAGCTTCTAAAATGAAGTTTTCAGCCGCAGATAAACTGTCTTGCGTTTGTTCTAGGCTTTGATGGATATTTTTAAATACAATACTTGCAAGCCACTGGTAAGCATCATAAATATCCTCAAAATAAGTATAAAAAGAACCTCGAGATATCTCTGCCAACGTGACGATGTTGGCTACTTTTGCTTCTAATAATGACACGTTAGAAAATTCTGATAGTAAGGCCTGCTTAATCTTTTCCTGTTTTCGAGTACTTAAATTTAGTAATCCACTTTTCATAGTTTACTCCTTACAAATTAATATGACACAATGTCAATATATTGACATTGTGTCATATTAGACCAAAAAAGTCAACAAAAAACGCGTGTCAGACATTGCCACACGCGCGTTTTTTACTATTCAGATATCTCATTTGCGTTCAAAATATGTTGCGTCACATCTGCCAATGATATATGTCGCATTTTTTCGTACGCTGCTACTTCAACTTCTGTATAAAAATTATTTAATGTATCCTGAATACGACTTCCCACCAAACAATTCGGATTTGTTTTAGGATCAATATGCAGTAAAGTATGAACCATATTAATCGCAATATAAACATCATAGAGACTAATATCTTCAGGTGATTTAGCTAATATTGGTGCAGCAGCACCTTGTTTCGTCACGAGTAATCCCGCGACACGCAAATCACGCATTAAGTTTCTTACAACACTGGCATTGGAGCCTATACTGGCTGCAATAGCTTGACTTGATAAATCATTCCCCTGAAAGATGTCAATGTATGTCAAAATATGGATTGCATCACTTAATTTATATGAAAAACGCATTAGTCAGCTCCCTATTTTATAAATTACGACACCACGGGCATTATTATATCATAAATCAAACAGCAAATTATGCCTTCAATATGTCGTTAATAGCCTCGGGTAATGGTACTAAATTATGTCCCAGAACGTCTATCAAATCTGTTGTACCATAATCTAATGATCCTTCTTCGATTGGTGCTTGGAAAGAAGCAAACAGACTGGCCATATCATGGTTCAAACCAGTATGTTCCAATGCCTCAATGTATTCTGTTCGTGTTTGTGCTAAAATATCAATTTTCTTACCAGTTGCTGCAATCAAAGCACTACCAAGTGCCTGATAGTCATTAATTGGTCCAGCAAATTCATAAATAGATTTATGGGTTTCAGCAACTAAGAGCTTAGCAGCTGCTTCTGCATATTCTCGTTCAAGTGCCCAACCTGCACGTCCACTAGCCCAGAAAGCAGCAACCTGATTTGTTGCCCCACTTGACAAGAAGCCTTGTTCATTTTCAAGATACCAGTTATTTCTAGCAAACACAGCATTAAGTCCTGATTGCGTTAATGCTTTTTCTGTTTCACGGTGATCGTGAGCCAGTGCACTAATCGCTGTTTCAGCTTTTGGGAAACTCGTATAAACTGTCAACTGCACTTGATTGGCTGACAATGCTTCCACAACGTTCAAATGTTGCGTCAACCGTGGTACTTGCCCACCTGGTTGTGAAGAAATAAATAGCACCCGATTGACCCCATTAAAGGCTTGTTTCAAAGCATCAACATTATCATAATCAGCTTGGCGTACTGTGACGTTACCAAACATTGCTTGCGCTTTTTCCTTATTTCGAGCCACAATCACAATATCTTCAATTGGCACTAATTGCTTTAATTGATTGAAAGCCGCTTGTCCAAAACGACCAGTTGCTGCAGTAATTGCATATTTCATGACAAAACCTTCCTTTTTCAAAACATGTTGTTTTATTTAATACAAGTAGTATAACATCATGTTGTTTGTAAGACAACATGTTAAATAAAAAAACAAAGACTTAGAATACTAAGTCTTTGTTTTTTATCAATAATTTCCCCAGTATTTAGACATTGATGTCATACCGATACCTGGGTTGAAACTATTTGTAGGGTCGTTGCGCTTGTAATGTGCTACCAAAGTAGAAGCTGCATGATATAAGTGTCCAACATTATGTTCGGCTGGATAAATAGCACCACGTTTGTCTAACAATTTTAGCATTTCTTGTTTTAGCTCATGTGCATCGACACCTTTTTTGAGAATATAGTCTTGATGCATAACATGATCAAGAAAATGACCATAATAAATTTTGTGTTCAATTTTATCTTCAATTTCCTTAGGCAAATGTTCAAACCAATCAAATTCATTACGTGGTAAAGCAATATCTAACGGTAGAATCTGGATATGCTGCTTTTGGAAAACTTCTTCATATCGAATGGCCACACCTGCGGTAACATAGCGGTGCGTCGCTATTCTATCTGCCTCTTTTGGTGTTGCTTCAAAGTAATCACCTGCTTCTTCAGCAAAGAATGGCTTCAAAAAGCGTCGCGCCTCTTCAATTCCTGAACCCGTCATCTTTAACTGCAAATAGTGATCATACTTTTGACTGTATTCTTCCATACGCTTTGGCAGTTGATTGGGGAATAGTTGACCCATATGTTGTAACACGCGATCTGGGAAGTATGGCTTAAATGTTGGAATATGACTCAGTATCCGCTCGGTTGTGGCTTTCATACCAAACAAATAAGGTAATGTATTTGTACCCAACGCATCAATAACAATCAGAGAGTCTTTACCATATTTTTTTGCTAGTTGATATGCATCTTTATGCATATACTCACCAGACACTGGTAAATTTTTAAACTCTGATAATATATGACGCCGTAACTTTTCTAATACGCTAGGATCGTTGGTTCCAATGTAAAATACTTGTGAGTCACCATCTTTTGGGAAAGTATCTAGTCGCACGGCAAACGCTGCCAACTTCCCTGATGCACCAGACACTTCGTAAAGTTCATTAGGATCTGCATTATAACGTGTAGGTGTATGAGATGATACATCACGTACACGCGCTTCATAATTACGATTATGTCCAACGCGCTTGTTATCAGCAGGGACATTGTCAATATTAAAATTACGATGTTCGATATTGTAAATCATTTCTTCAGGTGTCTTGCCTAATTCAATTCCCAAATGGTTTACCAAATGAAGCTCGTCATTTTCGTCGATCTGAGCATAAAGGGATAACTCAGTGTAAGCTGGACCACGTTGGATTAGCGCGCCACCCGAATTATTGTTAATACCACCAATAACTGAGGCACCTAGATTTGACGACCCAATAACTGAGTGGGGTTCACGATTAATCGGCTTTAATGCGTTCTCCAATTTAAACAACGTTGTGCCTGGAAAGGCCAATACTTCGTCCCCACCATTAATAAGTTGTACACCCTTAATTCTTGTCCCATTGACAACAACACAATCACGGTCATATCCTGGTGCAGGAATTGATCCTTCAGTCAAACTAGTGTTTGAAGCTTGCATAATAATAATTGTGTTGTTATCGTGCAAGACTTTTAATACTTGCCACAATTCCATCAAATTACCTGGTAGTACAACAGCTAATGCTGAACCTTGACCACTACGGTAGCCTTTACGATAACGCAATGACTTTGCAGGCGACGTGATAATGTGACCTTTTCCAACAATGTCTGTTAGCTCTTCAACAGTAGACATAATATATTACCCCCAAAAATTTGAAAGTGCCCTAAAGACACCTTATAAATTCTATTATGCCACTTTAGGATTATAAAAACAGAATTTATTTTATCAAAATTATAAATTCATACGTGAATAGAATAATAATTATCAATTACACTCTTTTTAGTACGGATTTAAATTGAATCGCATTGTGATAATTAATACAAAAAATTGTTATTGACTGATCATATAAATGATTGAACACCGGCATAATAAAAGACAGCATTGCTGCCGTCTTGTTTATTTTATATTTTCAAGCCTCATCATACCAGCCATAATGATACATTTCACCAGCAGTTTTGTCTGTACGTTCATACGTATGTGCGCCAAAATAATCACGTTGTGCTTGGATTAAATTAGCTGGCAAAACTGCTGAACGATATGAATCATAATATGCAATCGCTGCGGACAAAGATGGTGTTGGGATACCAGCCTGTACAGCTAATGCAACCACTCGACGGGTTGCTGCCTGGTAATCTTGCGCAATATCTTTGAAGTATGGATCTAATAGCAAGTTATGCAGCCCCGTATTATTAGTAAATGCATCAGTAATACGCTGTAAGAATTGTGCTCGAATAATAGCCCCTGCTCGCCATAATTGTGCTAGTTCGCCAAATGGCAAATGCCAATCATAGTGTTCAGATGCCATTCTCAATTGGTCAAATCCTTGCGCATAAGACATAATTTTTCCAAAGTACAGTGCTTTGCGGACATCTTCTATTGCTGCCTTTTCATCCCCTGTAAATGAAAATTCTGGTCCTGAAAGGACTTCAGAGGCTGCTACACGATCGGCCTTCATAGCTGATATATAGCGTGCGTAAACTGATTCAGTAATCAGTGATTGTGGTGCACCTACCTCTAATGCCGACTGAGATGACCATTTACCAGTTCCCTTGTTACCGGCTCGATCTAAAATCATATCAACAATTGGCTTATCTGAGCCTTGATCGTCTTTTCTGGTCAAAATATCAGCCGTAATCTCGACAAGATAAGAATCAAGCTCACCCGTATTCCACTCTGAAAAAGTGGTTGCGAGTTGTTGCTGATCTAATTTGAGCACACGCTTTAGAATATCATACGATTCAGCAATTAGTTGCATGTCACCATATTCGATGCCATTGTGTACCATCTTCACATAGTGTCCAGCTCCATTCGGTCCAACATATGTTACTGTTGGCACACCATCTTCAGGAGCCTTGGCAGCAATTTGCTTCAAAATTGGCTCAACTAAGTCGTAAGCATCGCGTTGACCACCAGGCATCAATGAAGGGCCTTGTAATGCCCCCAGTTCGCCACCTGAAACACCCATACCAATAAAGTTGATGCCCGAAGCTGCCAGTGTATCTGATCGTCTAATTGTATCTTCAAAGAAAGTGTTCCCACCATCAATAAGTGTGTCCCCTTTTTCAAGGTGTGGTAACAGCTCGTTAATTACAGCATCAGTTCCTTTACCAGCTTTTACCATCAATAAAATGCGTCGAGGTGCCTTAATTGCTTTCACGAACGATGCCACAGTGTAACTGGGCACAAACTTTTTATCGGCATGTTTTTTAACGAGGTCATCTGTTCGTTCACGAGAACGATTATACACAGCCACACGATATCCTCGCGATTCAACATTTAACGCTAAATTTCTACCCATTACTGCTAAACCAACAACACCAAAATCTGCTTCAACCATTTTTGCCTCTTTTCGTATACTATCATTATCTGATTTAAATCGATGTAAATACTGCAGCAACACAACTAATGCTATGTCATTATAATTGCCTACCTTTCTTTATCTAATAATGCACAAGACATTGTGTAACCGCTTTCAATATAAACCAATTATCGCGTTAAGTCAAATCATTTATAACATGTGAGGTTTACTAAAAACTATATAAAAACACCTATCTCATAAGTAACTATGAGATAGGTGTTTTGTATTAGTTTGTTTATTTAACACCATGCGCAACATCTGCTTGATAAATGTATGCACGTGTCATTGGTAAGTTTGTTGCAGAAGCACCCTTGGTTAATAGGTACTGTACAACGTCAATATTCCCTGATTCAAAGGATGAAGCACATGCTTGTAAGTACAAGTCCCACATTCGATAGAATCGTTCACCATATTTGGCAATAACAGACTCTTCAACGTCATGAAAGTTTTTAGTCCACATTTCCAAAGTACGTTGATAATGACGTCGTAATGGCTCGATATCATCGATTTGCAAGCTAGCCTGCATAATGTGATTAACATTTTCGGCAATATTAGGAATATAGCCACCGGGGAAAATATATTTGTTGATCCAGGCATCAACTCCTGCACCATCATGTTGTCCAGTGATACCATGAATTAGAGCCGTTCCATTGTCAACAAGACGTGCATTCACTTGTTCAAAATAAGTTGCAAGATTTTCTTTACCAACATGTTCGAACATGCCAACAGACGTAACATGATCATATGTCTCTGTTAATTCACGATAGTCTTTCAAGTAAACGTGTACTCGACCTTCTAAACCTTCATCAATAATCTTTTGAGAAACGTAATCATATTGTTCTTGGCTAAGAGTGACACCAGTTGCCTCTAGGTGATATTCTTTGGCCGCTGTGAAAATAAGCGTACCCCAACCACAACCAATATCCAAAAGCGTTTCACCTTCTTGCGCGTGCAATTTATTCAAGATATGACGAACTTTATTCCATTGTGCCGTTTCTAATGAATCTTCTTCACTAGCAAAATACGCGCATGAGTATGTTAATGTGGGATCTAGCCACATCTCATAAAAATCATTACCAATATCATAATGACTCTGAACATCCTGCTTACTTACTTTTTCCGTGTGTGCATGCTTTGGAATAAATTTCGAAAACTTCGAATTATTCATAAAGCTATCTTTAGACTGATAGATAGTAGTGACCAACTTTTGTAGGTCACCTTGAATGTCGATTTTACCGTCCATATAAGCCTCACCAAAGGTTAGTGAAGCATGGGCCATAATATCTTTAATTGGAATAACGTCATGGAGAATAATTTTGGCAATTGGTTCTCCTTCACCATAGCTGACCTGCTCGCCATCCCAGAATTCAACGTCGATTGGGGCGTTAAAACTAGCTTTAAAAATTTGTTTGTAGATTGTTTTATCTAACATCTTTTTCCCCTTTACTTATACATTGCATTTTAGAAAAAAATGTCACAAATGTCAATCATTTTTTTGTTTAACGTTGAACAAACATTTTGTATTAACAATTCTTTTTAATCAAAACACTACTTTAAAACACCTGAACCAGCAGTTTGCAAAATGCTTTCTGGCAATTGTTTTGATGCTGTCAGTGGTCCTGACCAGCCTAATGTGCTCGTAGTTGGTGATGTATGGCTAATAGACGCAGCCGAAACAAACTTTGTATTAAAGATTGTACCGTCATCTGATAATTGAGTGCCTTTGAACTTATTAATGATGGCCACTGGTGATTTTTTAGCAATGACGAATACATTATTTTTGGCGTTAATTTGCGCCTTTTTGCCCAGACCCCAAGCGTATTTGAATTGATATGTGCTCGTGCCATCATTTTGATAGAAATTATTAATCACCTGCACATCACCAAAACGCACACGGGGTGTACGCTGGACCGTATTTTGAAATAAATTTCTTACTAAGGTAACGTGTAATTTACCGGTATCACTTGTTTTACTGTCACTATTACCTATTAACATAGTCTTATCATGATTTCGATAAACACTATCTGATATCGTAATGTTATCAGCACCATTTGTGATATCAGTCATACCATCGTGGTGTTGATACTCACGCCCAAAGTACGTACCATTTTGACTATCGTGGTAGCGTCCATCATCAAAAGTGTTATGATCTAACCAGACATTGCTAGCCCCTTGAACTGATATAGCATCATATTGTGAATTCCAGTTGCCAGTGCGCTCATCAGTCGGATCCCACTGCGGAAAATCATCATACGGTGTTTCAAAAGTAATATTCCGCACAATAATGTTGTTTTTTTGCAAAATCAAATTGCCACCCACAAATGACGCCCCTGGCAACCCGATAATTGTTGTGTTGGCCGGTACTTTAACTTCAATTTGCTCTGTTTGTTTTCTTTGAGCGGCAAGACGATTTATCTCTTGCTGGCCGCTAACTTTCTTTTTACCCCATGTGCTAGGGTTGTAAGCTGTTAAATAACTTTCCAAGTGATAGCCTGTTCCTTGAGCATAGTCATCTTCCGTCAATGTGCGCCCTTGACTATCTTTCGTCATGTCAATAGTACCTGAAAGGTATATGATTTTGGGCACATCATTCGTCGATTGACCCAAGGCCTTTAACAAAGTTTGACGGCTATTGACGGTGTAAATATGTGTCGCATCAGCTTGACTCCCGCCAACTGCGTTGCGACCAAATCCGCCTACCTGTGTTGCGGACTGGCGACCAAGACTTGTTATATCTGCATGTACTTCCTGTAATACCACAAAACTCGACACCAGCAATCCCATCACGATACTCGCTGGCAATAACTTATAATTTTTCTTACTGAACATGTTTTTTCTCCTGTCAACTATCACAATAGTCCATCTAGATCGGTAAAATATATCATAAATAATCGGTAAGACGCCTATATTGTACAACAAAACAAAGCTGATTAAACGATTGTTTTATAAACTTCTTTTTACTGTAATATTTTTTACATCAGACGATTATTACCATGAATAGCAGCGTAAGTCTTTTTCTAACAATCACACAGTTCTTCACGCTATAATTAAATAAAATAATAACCTATCTTTATTAAGGAGCACTATTGTAATGGTTGAAACAAAACCAGATAGATTTTACAATCTCACTTTGCACACCATTGGTTTAATTGCTAAATTACCAGTCATTCGTGTTAATCGCAAAGCATTTCTAAAAAAACAGTTTTCTGATTCCCCTGACTTAAATATTATTTTAAAGCACGGCCCACAGGCCGTCTATCCTGTCTCAGTTTTAGAAGAAAAAGCGCACGACATCATTAACAAAAGTACAACAAAAACATCAATGGCTTCCTTTGCTGCCGGCTTACCAGCCAACCCAATAATTATGGCAGCTGTCGGTAGTGCCGATGTTGTACAGTATTTTGCCTTTGCCATTAATATGGCCCAACAAATTGCCTACATCTTTGGTGAAGATGAACTTTTTGGTAGCAACACAGATACCTTGCCAGAAGAAGACAAAGTTAAGCTGATTATTTATCTTGGTGTCATGTTTGGCACTGCGGGTGCTGCTTCTATGATTGCTACGCTATCAAAGAAATCTGGTGAGTCGATTGGTAAAAGAGTAGCTATCCAAGCAGCTGTAATGTCAACACGTCATCCATTGGTTAAAAAAGTTGGTAGTCGTATTGGTCATAAAATCACGACAGCACACATTGAAAAAACAGTTACCAAAGCTATCCCAATTATCGGTGGCATAATTTCTGGCGGTTTAACATATGTCACATTCAAGCCGTTGGGGTATCGTCTGGCAAAAGTATTAGCGCAGAATTTAAAAAATAATCCGCAGTCGTAACTTAATTATAAAAAGGTCACTCTTTGCGAGTGACCTTTTTTTATTTTGCTGTCGTCGCTGTTGCCTTTTCTTGTTCTACTAAAATCTTGTCGTATTTCTTTGCAAATGGCCAGTAGACACCAACGGTGACACATAGCATTAACGCTTGCCACAACATCACTTTCCAACCACCTACAATAAATCCAGAGATGATTGGCGGCGTTGTCCATGGAACATAAGCACCATTTAAGGGTGGAATGACACCAAATTTAATGGCGTAATACGTACCGAAACCGGTAATAACTGGTGATAAAATGAAGGGTAAGATCATGACTGGATTCAAGACAATTGGAATACCAAACAAAATTGGCTCATTAATATTGAACATAGCCGGGCCTAATTCGAGCTTAGACAAAGTCTTCATCTGCACGGATTTAGCGCCCACCAACATGAATACCAGTAAACCGACCGTCACTCCGGCACCAGTAACCGTAATAAACTGTTCGAAGAATGATTGTGTGACAATATGCGCCCCGTTGGCCAACGATAATTTACCTGCGCGATACAATGCTAAATTATCTGCGTTATTAGCGAGTAACAACGGCTGCATAATGCCGGAAACAATAATTGAACCATGGACACCAAAGAACCAAAGAAAGACTGGAATCACAGTGATAATAAACACACCAGCCGGGCCATCTGAAGCATGCTGCAGTGGTGTTTGAATAACCGAATAAATCCACTCTGCAAAGGTTGTGTGCCAAGCCTTTGAGAAGATGGCATACACAACTGTTGCACCTGTTATAATCGCTGCGGCTGGAACCAATGCAGTAAACGAAGCTGCGACATTACTTGGGACTTGTTCTGGTAATTTGATCGTAATGCCTTTCTTCATAAACCAAGTATAAATCCAACCAACAATCATACCCGCAATAATGGCAACAATCATACCTTTTCCACCGAGCCAAGCTTTGTCAATGGCGTTGTTAGCCAACCATGCGGTAGATGTTTTGCCGGGATGAATGGCATTAGTCACTGTATTGATTGTATTGGGCTGTAGGATAACATCAACAACAATGGCAAGCAAACCCGCTGGTACACCATCATAACCAGAATCGTGTACCCATGAATAAGCAATGCCAAAGACTGCAAACAAAGCCATGATGGCAAATGAACCATTATATGCCTGCATAAAAATACTATCTAAACCAACGCTAGTAAAATAGCTAGCGATTGGCTTGTAAGGGAACTGACCTAAAATCAAGAAAATGGCACCAACAATAATGAATGGTATGGGATACAACATCCCATTTTTCATCGCAGTAATCGCACGCGTATTAACAAATTTCATTATTATCGGAATAACTTTATCATTTAATACTTTTGAGATATTAGCCATAATTATTACCTATACCTTTTGTATCGGTTGTAATACGATAATTATCGCATCACAACAACAGATGTTTTATCATGCTTGTTGTTTTAATACCTGACCGTTTGTTTCAATTACTTTTCGATACCAATAAAAAGAGTCCTTTTTAATACGGTTGCCCGATCCTTCCCCCTCATCATCTAGGTCGACGTAGATATAACCGTATCGCTTCTTCATTTCACCTGTGCCGGCAGAAACAATATCAATTGGGCCCCAACTAAGATAACCTATTACATTGACACCATCGATTTCTACAGCTGTCATCATGGCTTGAATGTGTGCTGATAAATAGCTGATTCGATAATCATCGTGGATTTGTTCACCATCTTCAATCTTATCGTAGGCACCTAAGCCGTTTTCAACAATCATAATTGGTGTATCTGGATACATCTCGCTTAGTTCGTTTAATGTATAGCGTAAGCCTTCAGGGTCTAATCCCCATCCCCAGTCTGATGTCTTAATATAAGGATTAGTAACATCTTCATAGTCGGTATAACCGACTTTAGGCTCATCAGTTGTTGTTTCAACCGTACTGCTTGCATAGTAAGACACGGCAAGATAATCAACTGTTCCTGCCTGTAACACGTCACGGTCTTCGGCTGTGATATCTGGACGATAACCAGTTTTTTCGTAATAGGCTTCAAGTTCGTTTGGGTACTTGCCACGGACATGAACATCACTGAGCCAGTCTCTAAACTGACGTGCTTTTTGATAAGCTAACATATCTGCTGGTTTGGGAGATACTGGATAAAATGGTGCAACGTTAACCATACCACCAATTTTAAATGCTGGATTAATCTGATGCCCAAGCGCCACAGCCTTGGCCGAAGCAACTAGCTCATAATGTGCTGCTTGTGACATGGCTTCAATACGTTCATCAACTGACATCTCTTTGCCATCAATACCCGAATTAGTCCACAATAGAAAACCGCTAGCCTCATGTTTCATAGCCGTTTGATTAGAAATTTCGTTATGCGTCATCCAATAAGTAACTTTATCTTTATAACGATTAAAAACGACCTCAGCATAACGGACAAAAAAATCAATAACACGACGATCACGCCAGCCACCATATTTTGTAACTAGATGATATGGCATTTCAAAGTGATTAAGTGTAATTACCGGTTCAATGTTTAGCCGTCGCATGGCGTCGAACATCTCATCATAAAAAGCAAGGCCTGCCTCGTTAGGCTCAGCGTCATCTCCGTTAGGGAAAATACGTGTCCAAGCAATGGAAGTTCTAAAAGCCTTAAACCCCATCTCTGCCATTAATTGCAAATCTTGCTTATAAGTATCATGAAAATAAATGCCATGATGATTTGGATAGTTTTTTCCTGCTATCACACCATCTGTTATTTCTCGTGGATGTGACACATCGCCTGCTGTAAGAACATCAGCAATTGACACACCTTTGCCATCCACATTCCATGCACCTTCTGCCTGGTGTGCTGCGATAGCGCCACCCCACAGAAAATCGTGACTTAAAGTTTTCAAAATAAACCTCTTTTCTACAATAACTACTAGGAATGTTTTCTTGTAAGCGCTTACATTTATACCTATATATTATCATGTCAGTCATTTATATGTCAATCTATTCCCGTGTTGTTAACCCATGATACTAACCAAATTTAATCAATGCAATGCTAGCAACCATTAAGGCAATGCCAATAATTTGTACACGTGTAACATTTTGTTTTAACGATTGCCACCAGCCGAACTGAGCGACAACTATCGACCCAATGATTGAGCCACTTAAACTGAGCGTAACTGTCATACCAGCGCCCAATTTTGGTACAAGAAAAGCGGTTGAAAAAACAAATAAGGCACCTAAAATCCCACCTGTAAATAACCACACTGGTTGTTTAGTTATTCGCACTGTTTTTGGCCATAAACGCCTTTCTTTCAATAATACAACAATTAAAATGACCACTGTCCCAGAAAAGAAAGAAATCACAGCACTACCCACTACTGAGTGTAATAAATAGCCTAATCGCCCATTAATCGCTTGTTGTATGGCAGAAAATGCACCAACCAGAATGGCCCACATACGCCAGATATTTATATTAGTATCAGCACCCAATTGCTTTTTCTCGCGTTTTACCTCAAAACGATTAGCAAGAACAACAGCCACATAAATACCACCTAGTAACAAGAGAATACCAATAACCTTAGTTACCGTCAGTGTCCCAATTGGCATATTAAACAAGCCAAAAGTATCGATCACTACACCCATGATAACCTGACCAATAATCGGCAAGATAATGGTTTGAATGGCACCTAATTTCGGAAACATTAAAATATTTGACGTTAAAAAGATAACGCCCAATAAGCCACCAAACCATATCCACCATGGATTATTGGAGGCCACATTTATCAGGTTAACTTGTTGTTGTCCACTAACAAAATAAATAAGTATCAAAAAAAATGTTCCCACTGTAAAAGAAAGCAAGCTAGAACGCAAAGGTGATTTTAAAACAAAACCCAGTTTTGCGTTGATAGGACTTTGATTAGCTAATAAAAAACCTGCAAATAACCCAATAAAATACAACATAACCTACTACTCCCAAATATTCTCATGACTACTATAAAGTTAATTTATAAGTAGTCAGTATACGCGCCTTATACGATAAAGTAAATCCACAGCCAAGTAGTAATCATATCTCATTGTCCATTATCATATCTTATGCTAAAATGTCGAAGTACAGACAACGCAATTAACGTGTAATCTGGGGTGCCTTATTGGCTGAGAGATATACCCATATAACCTGATCTAGTTCATTCTAGCGTAGGAAGATTACGAAGCAATCAATAATTTTGTGTCATCATGCTTCAATATTTTGATGTGGGATTTCAATGTCGCTTATGGGAGGACTTCATTTAACATGTTCTATTGCACCATTTCAATGCATAGAACCCAAGGAGAAGTATGATGGTACAAATTAACGCAAGCATAGCTGTTCAAGTATTACCGATGACATCCGATAAATCCGATGTCATCCGTATAGTCGATCACGTTATTGATTATATTAATGACACACGCATTGCTTATCAGGTTGGCGCTTTCGAAACCACACTTGAAGGCGATTATGACCAACTGATGACTATTTTAAAGGCCTTACCACTTGTTGCGGCAGAAATAACCGATATTCCTGTTATGATTTACAGTAAAATTAATATGTCACCACATGGCAATGTATTAACAATTGCTGAAAAAACAGATAAGTATCGCTAACAAACATTAATAAAAAAAGCACACCGCAGAATAGGTGTGCTTTTTATTCGCTTTCAACCTTATCTAGGGCTGCTTGCGCTAAAAGATTCAAGTAGTTAAATGGTCTATCAAACCAAGGCTGGAATAGCATATCCACGAATGCTAAATCGGTCAATGTCATGCGATTTTGAATGGCAATTGAAGCAGCATTGGCAGACTGTGCAATGTCATATTTACTTTGCAATTGTACACCTAAAATACGGTGTGTTTGACGTTCCCATGTAATACTCATCAAAACTGGCTCCGTTGATGACATGAATTCTGGTCGGAAGTTATCTGTCATCGTGATGCTATCCGCATCGATTCCTAGTTCTTGCGCGTGGGCTGCAGTCAAGCCAGATGAAGCCATATTTAAATCATATAACTTTAGTCCGGATGTTGATTGCGTTCCCATATATTTAACTTTCGGTGACATAAGATTGTAGCCAATTAATGTTCCCTGACGTACTGCATTTGTCGCTAAGGGGATGTACGCATTCTCTCCTGTTGGATTATAATGCACCGCGACTGAATCACCAGCAGCAAAGACATCTGGATTACTTGTTTGCATGTAATCATTGACTAATAGCGCGCCATTGCCAGTCATACCTAGTTGTCCCGCAAACAATCCAGTATTTGGTTTGAAGCCAACCGACATCACAACTAAGTCAGCTGAAAAATTCCCGTCATTTGTTTTGACAATAACCGCATCATCTTGACTTTCAAAACTTTCAACCATTTTACCGGTTGCCACAGCCACACCATGAGATTGAAATAATTCAGCGACATTTTCAGTAAATTCGTGATCAAAATACCGGTTTAACACCGTTGGCTGGTTATCAATCAACGTCACTTCACGCCCCTTGACATTGAAAGCTTCGACTAATTCTGTGCCAATATAACCTCCGCCAATGATAACCACTCGCTTAATACGATCATCATTAGCATAATTAATTAAGGCTTTCGCATGCGTATAGTTTTTAGACAATACAATACGTTGATCTTCTATCCCAGCAATTGGCGGTATAATTGGCCAAGATCCAGTTGTCGCAACTAATTTATCATAACTTTCAACTGATGATACGCCTGTCACCAAGTTAGTGACTGATACTGTTTTATTAATGGTATCAACAGCAGTTACTTCATGGTTCATGTGAATATTAGCACCTGCTTCTTCAAGTATAGCAGGCGAAGAATAGAACAAATCATTGATTTCTTTTACTTCACCTTGTACTGTTAAAGCAATGCCACAAGAAAGAAACGACACATTATCATTTTTCTCATAAACATCAATTTCTACCCCGTTATTATGCTTTAAAATAGATTTTATTGTTGCTGTGCCTGCGTGTGTCGAACCAATAATAATGACTTTCATATACTACCTCCAAAAGATTACCAACTAATTTTATATATCTATTGTATAATCAAATGAATAACAAAAAATTGACTCATGTCAAGAAAGAGTGAAATATGTCACATTCTGAATTTGCTTGTGTGAAAGCTGCTCCGATTTTTTCGCATTTGCCTGACGATATTATTGCACAACTGGTCACTATCTCAACACATCAAAAGAAATATTCAGCTGGAAGCTATATCTATGAACCAGACGATGATTTATCAGCGCTTTTCGTCGTCGATTCTGGTCAAGTTGACATTTTTAACGTGAACGATAACGGCCAAGAGTTACTGCTTTATTCACTAACTAATCACCAAATGGATATCGAAGCATCTATTTTTACAGATGCTAAACATCATCATTTTGCACGCGCTAAAGTTGATTCTGCCATTTGTATGATTCGTCGAAAAGATTTCCAAGCATTATTACACCGAAATACTTCATTGGCTTTAAAAATGTTGAATACTTATGGAGAACGTCTGACGGCGCTTGAACAACGTCAAATTAGTTTATCATTACAAAATGCTGATGAACGACTCGTACAATACTTTGAAGATTTATCTGCAATTCGTATGAGCAAAACATTTCATCTAGACGTTACCAAAAAAGAACTTGCTGCCTCGCTACATATTACACCGGAAACACTAAGCCGCTTATTTAATAAACTAACGCGAGACGGTAAAATAAAACTTAATAAGCGAGAAGTCACTTTATTGTAAATAAAAAGAACTGCTTTAACAGTTCTTTTTATTTACAATCGCATCATGAACAGGTTGAAATGACCGCCTATGAATTGGTGTGACCCCAAGCTTATCAATCCCTGCTAAATGCTTTTTAGTCCCATACCCTGCATTTTGGGCAAAATCGTAACCTGGATATACTTTATCATAGTCCGTCATCATTTTGTCACGTATCACTTTCGCAACTATACTAGCTGCACCAATTGAATTACTTCTGGCATCCCCTTTGATTAAAGATTGTTGTGTTATATCCAAATAAACTTGCATGGCATCAATTAATAGTGCCTGTGGCTGTGGTGCCAAGTTATTGATTGCTTCCGTCATCGCTTGACGCGCTGCCTCATAAATATTAATTTCATCAATCGTCTTCGCATCAACACTACCAATACCAATTGAAACAGCTTGATCTAGAATAATTTCGTATAACTGTTCTCGCTTATGCTGGGCTACTTGCTTTGAGTCTATAACATCAACGATGTTAAAATCGTGTGGTAAAATAACTGCTGCTGCAACGACAGGACCCGCTAATGGTCCGCGACCCACTTCGTCAACGCCTGCTACTAATTCAACGCCTTTTAGCCAGTAATCTCGTTCAAAATTAAAGCGTTGGTTAAAATCAGCCTGCTTTTTTCGTGCTAGCGCCAACCGCTTTTCCCAAAGCGCTATTGCTTTTTGGACACCACACCGCTTATCCTGTCGCCAGGTCTGCAAACGTGCATCATGAGGGTCTGCTAGACTGGCTAGTTTTTCTTTAATTGTCGCAATTGTTTCAGTCATGTGAAGTTTACAGTTCATCCAATGTGAACGCGCCTAGCTTACCTTTACGTAAATCGTTTAGTAGTCGCTCACTAGCTTTGTCATAATCGTCCTTAAATCCAAGCTTGTTAGTAATAGCTAATAAAATTTGAACATTGTCTTGTTCAAAAGCATTTTCTTCTAAATGATACCGCGCTACAATTGCTTCTGGGCGATAATCTCTGAAAAAACTAATTAAAAAGAGCGCTGCGTCATCTTTTGAAAAAATCGTATCTTTTACTGCACCAGTTAATGCAAGCTTCATACCAATGGCCTGATCTTCAAATTTTGGCCATAAAACACCAGGCGAATCTAACAGTTCTAATTTTGTCGGTGTTTTTAGCCAAGCCACTTTTTTCGTGACACCTGGTCTGTCAGCAGTTGGCGCCACATTTTTCATGACCAAGTGATTCAACAAGGTTGACTTTCCAACGTTTGGGATACCAGTAATCATCGCACGTATCGGTTGATCTTGAATACCACGTGCTAATTGCGCTGCTGTTTTTGCTTCAACAGCACGACGTGCCGCCTTGGTTACTAATTGTGGCGTTCTTGGATCTCGTGTATCTAAGACAAGAACAGTATGACCGTCTGATTCGAACTTTGCTTTCCATTGTCGTGTTTGCTCAGGATCAGCCAAATCGGCTTTGGTCATAATCAGTAAACGTGGTTTTCCACCGATTAATTTGTCGACTTCAGGGTTACGAGAACTGTCCGGAATGCGGGCGTCAACCAATTCAAAAGCAACATCAACTAACTTTAAATTTTCCCGCATGAGACGAAAGGCTTTCGCCATGTGCCCAGGGAACCATTGAATAATTTGTGCCATGAGATTTTTTATATTGCCATATATGCTGGCAACGTTACTCCTTTTTTATCGTTGTGCTTGAAATAATTCCCATGCTTGATCAAAAGTCACCATACTCATTAAGTAGGTTGTGTTTTCTTCTAAATAATTGGAAATATCATCAAAGTCAACACTCTGTTTTGGAAAAGTAGAATCCAAAAAGGCATTGTTAGCAAATTGCTGTATATCATCTGTTGCAACTGGGTTACGTTGCGTCATCAGCCAGTTATAAAATGATCGATCACTTTTGATCATGAACTAATCCTCCCTGAAAAACAAATTGATCTGTCTTAAGGTCAATTATCTTAGCACGAAATGACATGCCCTTCACAACGGGCAATTTCGTCATATCAACAAATATTTGTTGCTTACTTGGATTGATAGTGACAAATTTAGGTGCATGATAATTTGTCTTAACATAAGACATCACAGTGCTGATAGGTAATGGTAAATTGCCAATGGCCATTTTTTTAGCTGTTAAAATAATATTGCCGTTTTTGGTCACCTCAGGTGATAAGATCATCCCAATTTTAAAAGTCTGCCCCAAAAATTTAGAACTGCCATACATCATAATATTATCTTCGACCCGGAATTGATAGTTTGATGTGCGGGAATCATTAAGATAGTATGCTACTAAAGCATTAACCTGCTTCTTATTCAAAGTAACGTCAAATGTGGCATCTGTACTAGCAATTTTTGATTGGCTATCTGTCACTTTAACAGCTTGGGTGGCCACGAAACCACTGCCTAGCAAGGTGATAATAATAATTCCTAATAGCGTCCAAAAAGCCCAGAACCATGGTGACTTTTTTTGACGCGGTTGACTTCCCCTTGTTAATGTTTGGTTAGCCATGTGACTTGTTCCTTTCGCAAATATTCAAAAAGTTGTGTGGCCATATAATTATAGCCGATATGATTAGGATGGTAATTATCTATCGTACTAATCCATTGATTTGACACGTTATTTTTGTCTTCTAAGACAGCTTGGATATCTTTAAAATCAGCATTCCCCAAATCTGATTTATCAAATTCTTCAACTAACCGTTCTCTATCGGCTTTTGTCTGATATTGACCGTACGTTAAATCAAATGTCCCAACATAATAACTAGCTTTATCATGTCGCGCAACCTTCTGGTTAACCGCATTAAAAAGCATCACATCTTGATTAAAGTCTGTACGTTTTGGAAAGTGCACAAATAAAGGATTATAATTTCCAAAAATAAAGATAGGGGCCTGCGCATTTAGTCGACGAATATCACTAAATAATGATGTGAGTTTCCCTTGATATGCCTGTTTACCCCTTACCACAGTTTTCGTCAAATCTTCCGGTGTTTTGGAAAACATGTTTTGCAACAGTAATTGTTGTAAATCATTGCCCCCCACCGTTAAAATAATAGCATTAGCATGTTGTACTGCGACCTGTATATTGCCTTTTTGATTCAGCCGCTTTCTTATCTGATCTGAACGATCACCAGCTAAACCAAAATTTTGCATTGTGACTGAAACACCATAGGTCTGTTTAACTTTTTGAGCAATTCGTCCCGAATAACCCTGCTCGTTTTTATCGTCGCCAATACCTTCTGTTAATGAGTCCCCTAATGCCACAAAATTAACGGCGCTTACCTTGGCTACTTTTGCTGCTTGTCTTGGTGTTGCACGTTGTATTGTGGCATTTGTTTGCCAATGGTACCAAAAGTATCCTAACCCAATTAAAATTACTAGTATAGGAAGATATATCATTAGTATTTTTTTCTTCATACTAAATTCCCCCAAAAAATGTTCTACTCTTTATTGTACCAAAAAAGAACTATTGCGTCTTCAAACAATAGCTCTTACTAAGATAGATATCATATTAGTCAACTTGTGTTGTGTCTTGTGCCATATCAATAATTTTCAAGATAGTCTCGGTTGCTTGTGTCATAACAGTTGTTGAAATGAACTCAAAGCGACCGTGCATGTTTTCACCACCAGCAAAAAGATTTGGCGTTGGGAGACCCAGGAATGTAATCTTAGAACCATCAGTGCCACCACGAACTGGTTCGATAATTGGCTCAATATTCAAAGCCTGCATTGCACGCTCAGCCAAATTAACAGATTGCATGTCATCTTTAAGTATCTCACCCATATTATAGTATTGATCATTAAGTGAAACTGTCACACGTTCTGTACCAAAGACTTTATTCAAGTTTTCAGCGATATGCAGCATTCTTTGTTTGCGTTCTTCAAACTTAGCACGGTTATGATCGCGCACAATATAACGTAACTCAGCTGTCTCTGGATTACCTGTAATTGACATCACATGCCAAAATCCTTCACGTCCACTAGTATGTTCTGGGCGCTCCTTTTCCGGTAACTGTGCATGAAAATCAAAGGCAACTTGTATCGCGTTTACCATCGTATCTTTGGCTGTGCCAGGATGAACATTACGCCCCTGTATGGTAACAGTTGCACCGGCGGCAGAGAAAGTTTCCCATTCTAGTTCGCCAACGGGCCCACCATCAATTGTATAAGCAAAGTCTGCGCCAAAAGTCTCCGTGTCAAAATGATCCGCACCAATACCAATTTCTTCATCCGGACCAAAAGCAAAACGGAGATTACCGTGCTTAATTTCTGGATGAGCTACTAAATACTCGGCAGCTGTAATAATTTCTGCCACACCTGCCTTATCATCAGCGCCCAATAATGTTGTGCCGTCAGTCGTAATCAAGGTATGTCCGGTATACTTTTTAAGATTGGGAAAGGCTGAAGGACTGAGTTCATAACCACTATGTCCTAATTTAATTGTTGAAAAGCCATCATAATTTTCAATAATTTGTGGTTTAACATTTTTACCGTTAAAATCTGCTGTATCTACATGCGCAATAAATCCAATTGTAGGCACTTTGTCATTGTTAATGTTACTTGGTAATTCAGCAAATACATAACCATCTGCCATCGTACGAACATGTTGCAAGCCAATTGCTTGAAGCTCCGCAGATAAATCGGCTAGAAAAGCTACTTCTTTTGATGAGGAAGGGATGGTTTTAGCCTGCTCGTCTGATTGTGTATCTACTGCAACATAATTCAAAAAACGATTAATTAATTTAGGAAATTTCTCTGAAGTCATAAGTTTGTATCGCACTTAAATATGCTTTATCCTTTCAAGTTTTGGTCGACAACATGTCCGGACGTCCCCATAATATTTAAATATAGGTATAAGGGTCGGTATTGATACCCGTTTCAAAGGCCACTAACTCATCCCCAAACCAAGCTGTGATTTTTTTTGCCATATAGCGGTTAGCAATGGCTTCCATATGATGATCGGGATCGATAACCGTAAAGTCATGAGCTAATATATCATGTCCTGTATGATAATAAACATCTGCCGTAACGTAAGCATCTGCGCCTGCACGTTGTGCTACTGTCCACCATTTACCACCGTCACCGCCAAGCACCGCCACTTTTTTTACGGGTTTGTTCAAATCTTTTGTGATGACCCGAACTGTTTTAACCTGAAATAACTGACTCATAGTTTTTGCAAATGCCTTCACTGATAGTGCCTTGTCTAATTCACCAATCCGTCCTAATCCAGTCACTTTATCATCATTAGGTATTAAGGGTACCACATTTTTTATGCCTAATGTTTCAGCTAACCAATCATTTAATCCACCTTGTGCACTATCTAAATTGGTGTGTGATGCATAAACAACAATGTGATTATTAATCAGGTCAGCATACATCTTATTTTGTGGTTGGCTTAAATCTAAATTTTTAGCGGGAAAGAACATTGCCTCATGATGTGCCCATATAAAGTCGACATTTTTTGCAATTGCCTCCTGAACAACTTCTGGTCTGACATCCAAGGCTGTCATCACTCGCGAAATTGATTGATTGGGATCCCCAATTTGTAACCCTGTTGGGTCGCCAGACTCTGCTAATTTTTTGGGGGCAAATTTTTCGATAGCAGCAATCAAATCTTGTGCTTGAATCACGATAAGACCTCCTGTATTTGTGTATAACGTATATGCCATTCTTGATAGGCAGAGGTTTCAACTTTATCAGCAGCTGCTAAATTATCAAATATGGTTTCAATGCGTTGTAACTCCTTTTGCCATTTAGCAAAAAAAGCCGGTGCTTGTTGTTTTCTCAGCAGTGGGCCAAATAATCTATCCGTTTCTGAAAGTACTTGTTCCCCTGGTTGCGCTACAATTACCTCGTAAAAATGCTTGCCCTCTTGAACAATATCTTCGGCTGTAATCTGGTAATGATGTTGCTCAAGCCAAGTTCTCAGAACCTGCTCATCAGTATTTGGCTGTAAAATCAGTTTTTCGAATTTTTGATGTCGCTGATATCCTGCTGACAAAATTTCAGAAATTAAAATACCGCCCATACCAGCAATGGTGACTTCTGTCACGTTATCTTCTGGTAATATTGCGGCTAATCCATTGGCTAATCGCACTTGTGTGTAAGCGGTTAAATGACGTCTGTCAAGCTCATGCTTTGCATTTTCAAGTGGTCCCGATGCCACTTCACCAATAACAGCATATGTAATGTTCTGATTGAGCAAAAGATGTGCTGGTAAATAGCCGTGATCAGAGCCGATGTCAGCAATCCGAGCACCAGGCGTGACAAAGCGGGCGACCATTGCTAGGCGAGGCGATAAATTTAAACTATCCATAATTAAAAATCCTTAATAATATTATATCATGCTACTTGGTTTTATTGTTTGATTCTCATAAATTACTTAAAAAGCCAACCTGTCATCAATTTCTTGATACAGTTTAATGCCTATACCAGGCTGATTAGGGACGGCTATGAAGCCATTTTCTTGCGTAAAAGATGTTTCCGATACATCTTGTTCAAAATATCGTTGACTATCGGAAATGTCACTTGGAAAAGCGATTTCTGGTAAACTGGCCAGAGCTAAATCAACGGCTCTGCCAATGTTACTACTTAACATGCCCCCAATCCAAGGTCTTATGCCAGCTTGATGGCAAAGTTTGATGGCACGCAAAGCGGCGGTAATACCACCAATTTTCCCTTGCTTAATCGTCACTGCTTGTGCAGCTTGCAAGGCAATCAGTGTCTTAATATCATCTAAGTTGTTGATACTTTCATCTAAACTCAATACTTGCTTTGTTTTTGCCTGAAAAGCTGCATGCCGAACAAAATCATGACTTGTAAATGGCTGCTCAATAAAACAAATATTTTGTGGTAAGTCGTATAATAACTCATTTGGTGACTGCGCAAAACTGCCATTTGCATCGAGCGAAAATTTTTGCTCAGGAAAATGCTCAAAATAATGTTGTGCTTTTAATTGCCTTAATACTTCTGGTGTAATTTTTAATTTAATTCGACGATAGCCATCGACCATCGCCTGTTTTATCTCAGTCGGGCTACTATTAACACCAAGCGCGATGCCAACCGGTACTTGCAGGTTAATACCATTAACCATTTCTCTCAATGACTGCTGTGTCAATTGACCGATAGCATCCCAAACAGCCATTTCCACCCCAGCCTTAGCAAATGAGCCGTGGGGGATTTGATTGGCAAGTTGGTCTGCAAATTCTATTGGTGTATGAAATGCTATTGTTTTAATGAATGGCGTGATTATTGATGTGATTATTTCTCGGCTCGTTCGTTGATTTTCTAGCGCGTAACCAAAATCAGTAAACGACTGCACCTCACCAATCCCAACCGCGGTACGATGACTTATGGTATCGACAACAGTTAATTTGATAAGTGTTAATTCACGATTAGTAGTATATTGTTGCGCTGTTTTGAATGGTTGCTTGAGTGATAATTGAATCGGCAGCCATATTAGATTTGCTATCTTATACATACTGCATTGCCTCTATAAATGCTTTAGGCTGTTCAAAATGAACATTATGACCAGCACCAGCAATAACTATTTTCTTTGCCTGGGGTATTAAGGCCATCATTTTATCACCTATTAGGTTAAATTTTTGATCATGCTCTCCTACAATAATTGTAGTTGGAAAGTCTATTTTATCCAAGTATGGCCAATAATTAGGTTGTGACCCAGTACCCATATAGATTAAAGCCTGTGCAACATTTTTGGGGTTTTGTGCCATACGTTGTCGTCGCATTTTCTGTTTACTTTCTAAAGGCATATCTTGCTGTGTTTTAAATAAAGGCAACTTTTCCCATCTCAAAACAAATGCCTCAAAGTTGTCCAATATTAACGTTGCTTTCGTCAAATCTGCTTGTTGTCTTTGTTGCCGAGCAGTTACTGAATCAATACCTGCTGTTGTACTTTCAAGTAACAATTGACTCACTCGTTGGGGGTGCGTTAAAGCAAACCCCAACGCCAACCTGCCACCCATGGAGTAACCTAAAATAGTCACTTGCGACCATTGATATTTATCTAAAATCATAGTTAGATCTTTTACCTGTTCAGACATTGTAAACCGCTGGCAATCGTCTATGGTAGGTGCTTGATTACCAAAGCCTAACAAATTCAGTGCCAACACTTCACCAGGCAGTTGCGTGATAATATCATCAAAATCATGCCATGAGCCCATGAAGCCATGGAGCAGTAACCAGCGTTTTGGTACATTACTATTTTTTTGGTAGTGGATTTGATATGGATAGTGACGTATTATCTGGATTTTATTCATGTTGGTTTAATTCCAATAACTCACGATGGTTGGCAACATTTTCTTGACGATCAAAGTTAATTTCTATTAATCTAGGGCCATGTACTTGATGAGAGAGACATTCTCCCAACGCTGCTGCCCCTTTCAACTGTATGTAAGGCATGTCATATAAATAAGCAACTTTAGACATATCAAGATCTAAAGGTGTCCCAAACATGTCTTCAAAGTACTCATCAGCCTGAGATTGCGGTAAAAAAGAAAAAATTGAACCACCATTATTGTTAATCACAATAATATCAATATTCAATTGATACTTTTTCGCCATCATTAAGCCATTCATATCATGAAACAACGTTAAATCACCGGTCAACAAAATACTACGTTGTGAGCTCACTGTGCTCATGCCTAATGCGGTTGAAACTACCCCATCAATACCATTAACACCACGATTAGCATAAATTTTTTGTGTTGTTCTTCCGGAAAATACATCATCCATATCACGAATAGCCATACTATTTGCTACGAATACTGCTGTATTTTCAGGCAATATGCGATTGAGCATACACGAAACACTTGCTTCACCCACAGCGTGACGTGGTATATCATTGAGCTGCTGCCATCGCTGATAAAATGTCATATCGTTAGTCAATGCCAACTGGGTTAAAAATGCTGTTGGCGTCATTTGAAAAGCGCGCGTCACGTGCCTTGAATGATCATTACCAGCATGCCCATCAACATGCCAAACAGGTATATTTTCTCGTTGTAACCATTGCAAGACGCGAGCTGAAACTGGCGTCCCACCAAAACGAATGACTAAATCAGGGCGATACTCATCTGTTAAATAGTGTGCTTTAATCAATGAATCAACGCCGAAAATTGTATCTGTTGTTCTTGCTCGGCTTAAAATATCTGCGATAACCGGTACCTGATGATCACGTGAAAACTGTAGTAATTCATCTTTATAATCGGCCGCCTCATTGGGTCCTGCAAGAATGACAACATGTGTTTGTTTAATAACTATTGGTAATATATGAATGTGAGTTTTTTCAAATGTCAATGGCGTAATTGACACATCATGACTATCATGTAATTTAGGCATTAGCGGTTTGCGCAAAGGTAAATTAATTTGTAGTGGTTGTCCCGTATCCATTGCCGAATGCACAAGCTTTTGCGTCATGTAATCAATATATGCAGTATTATCTTCATGCTCATCTTGCAAGGTAAAAGAAACAAAATAAGGCGTTAATTCACCAAACAGGCGATGTTGAGGCAACGTCTGTGGCGCCCCATTATCTTGTAACTCAGCTGGTCTATCAGTAGAAAGTACGATTAATGGTATATGTGAGACCTTGGCTTCGGCCACGGCAGGCATATATTCTGTAATGGCTGTCCCTGAAGTACCCAAAACTACTACTGGCTCTTGTCTGGTTTTGGCAATACCCAAAGCAAAAAAGCCAGCTGAGCGTTCATCGACATCAATATACACCACAATTTCTGAATTTTGACGTTCATATTCAGCTAACATGAGCGCAATTGGTGTGGTTCTTGAGCCCGGTGACACAACAAAATGTTTGACCCCACTTGCATATAAAGCATATAGTAAATGTTTTGTATTTATCGTTAATGTATCATTCACCATGATTATAATCCTTTAGTAATTGTTGCATAGGCTCAAATTTTAAGCCTGTTTCTTCGTATTCCTCTTCTGCAATTGAATCAGCTACTATGCCAGCACCTGCAAATAACGTTGCTATTCTGGTTGTCTGGTTGATTAGCATCGACCGAATGCCAACAGCAAATTCTCCATCACCACTGCCAGTATAATAACCAATTGGTGAAGCAAATAGACCACGAGGCTGTTTCTCGTGTGCGTTAATATAAGCCAACGCCAGTGCTTTTGGCACGCCCCCGAGTGCGGGTGTGGGATGCAATGCTGTCATGATATCAGTGATACCATATTGCGCTAACTTGCCATTAATGGGTGTGTATAAATGTTGCACCTGCTTATTTTTTAGCAGAATAGGTGTTTCCGGAACATCTAAACATGTTGTCATCGTTTGAAGTTTTTGCTTAAGTTCATGAACAACATAGGCATGTTCTTGTCTGTTTTTAACACTACTTAACAATGATTCACCAAGTAACTGATCTTCAGATGGTGTTAGGCCACGATTAATTGTGCCAGCTAAGGCAGCTGTTTCTAAATATCCTGACGATACCTTAACCAATCTTTCTGGTGTGGCAGACACAAATAATTCGTTCTGATTCTTCAAGACAACATGATATGTATTTTGCTGCACAGACAATGCCATAATAAGCTTAGCAGCATATAGCGGTCTACTTAATTGATTTTGCCGTTGTCGACCAAAAACGACTTTTTTTACTTCTTCATCGCTATTTAAATCAGTAATTAGCATTTGAGTGCGTGTCGGCCAATCTTCTTCATCCTTTGTATTAAGTATGCTAACCTGCTGTTTGAGAAGCTGTTTTGTCTTGATTAGCCAGCTGTCAAAATCATTTATGGTCTCAGAATGAAAAGTGAGACTTGACTCCGTCAATTCAACGTATATGGTTGGTAAAAACCAAAAGCCATTCATCAAAACTGAGTCTTTAAAATAAGTTTGGTTAAACTGTTGTCCACCAAATATAATTTCTCCATTAATATTGTTAAAATCGTTAGAGATTTTTTCTGCACCATAAGCAAATAACTTTTTGTCTTGATTAGGTGTTTCAAAATAAGCACTAATAGCATAAGTATCAAGCATAACTAACAACGAATGCTCATCATTAGACTTTAATGGCCGTGTAAAAGTATACTGCATGTTGAATCTACCTACCTCATCATATTAAAAAGCAACAGGCAATCGTACCCGTCGCTTTTTTAATTTTATCATTTTAAATTAATTTGCGGCAGTCGCTTGAAAATAGGCATCAATATTAAGGCAACAATTAACCCCATAACTGCTTGCACGACATTTCCAATAATCGAAGCAACTCCGGCAGTCCAGTTATATAGTAACGTGCCTGCTAACATATAACCAATCACCATGATATTTGAACCAACAACTAGTCCAACAACTTGACTTAACAGTTGTTTTTGGAAACCAAAATAACCAACAACTAAACCTTCAAGTCCATGAATGATTAGAGAAAAAAACATCCACTGTGGGTAACCAGCAAACAAATCAAGTAACAGGCCACTTAAACCACCAACAATCATACCACTTTTAGCCCCGCCTAACATAGCCGCAACAAAAATACCTGCTTCGACTAAGTTGACAAAACCATTCGTTGCTGGCACTGGAATTTTAACCACATAAGAAAGTGCCACATTAAAAGCAATAATCACAGCTATAATTGCTAACCACCTAGTTTGATGTTTTTGTCCCATCACAAAGACCTCCGTGCGCCTTGCCAAACATTACCAAAATCAAATTGATTATTCAACTTAACACCATGTTTAATACCCTGCCAAACAAAATCTTTTGCGTCTGATAGCGCCAGATTAACAGTCACATTATTTTGACTCAGATTGGCAGCCAAACTTGCTGATAAGCTACATCCAGCACCACTATGATAAGGCTGGCTTCTTACTATCTTGTCTTGTTTAAATAGACTAAACTGGTGCCCATCATAAAGAACATCTACGGCCTGATTTCCTAAAATTTGACTGCCACCTTTAATAACAACATATGTTGGCCCTAGCTGAAATATTTCTTTCGCAGCATTTCTCATGTCATTCACATCACTGATATCATGACCAGACAATATTTCAGCCTCCTTGAGATTAGGTGTCAATATCGTCGCAAATGGTAATATTTTTTCAGTGAGTGCTTTGGCTAAAAAATGCGTGTCAACTATCTGTGTTTCTTTAAAGGCCATCACTGGATCAACAATAATTGGTATATTTTTAATGTGCTGAAGATGTTCAGCAACAATCTCAATACTGGCTACAGTAGGCAAAAAGCCAATCTTAATAGCTCGAATATCGTCTAAAGCCAAAACAGAATTAAGTTGTTCAGCAATAATATGCGGTGCTATTGGAAAAACCTGAAAGTCTTTAGTCGTCACGGTAACAATGGCAGTTGTTACTGCTAAACCAAAATAACCATACTCTGAAAATGTTGCTAAATCAGCTTGAATCCCGCCACCACTCAGTGAATCGGAGCCAGCAATTGTTAAAATTTTATCTGGCATATCAATATATTCCTTGTTCTTTATTTAGCAGATGCCACAAAGCTAATATTATGTCCGTCATCATGAACACTTGTTACAATAGCATCTTGGCCGCCCGAAGTAATCGACCATGAGTAGTAACGGCCATGGGCTTTAGCCCAATTAATGGCTTCAGAAATTGATTTACCTTTTAATTGTGCTGATTCCTTAATACTGTCATCTTGCTTATCTTGACGACTTGAAGCATTTTGGTGACTTGAACTGCTTGCCGATGACTCCGACCGGCTAGACGATGCTGGCTGACTACTTTCTGCTGATTGGCTGTTCTGGCTACTGCCCGAATCAATCGTCTCATCAATGGTCTTACTCTGGACCGATTTTTGAACGATTGGTGCAGTCGTTTTGGGAGAAGAAGTATAACCAACAATAATGAAAACAACTAAACTTATAATAAGTAACGCCGCAACACCTATAAAAGTATTGCGAACGCGATGACGCTTTTGACGGAATTTTGGGCGATGATAATTATTATCTGTCATAAATACACCTCTCAGTTTCTACTATTATACCAAATAACAACTTAATACTGCCAATAGTTTTTATGATAAGATTAAGGTAATGCTTTCTAGGAGAATTACTGCGTATGAAGAACACAAACTTAGCACGTATCGCAATAAAAGATATACTCATGATTGCCATTGGTACGGGCTTCTACGGTTGGGCGCTGATCAACATTAATATCCCTAACCGTCTTGCAGAAGGCGGTATTTCTGGTATTACTTTGATTTTACGTGCCTTATTTCAATGGAATCCTGCTTATACCAATTTGATTTTAAATATCCCACTGCTTATATTAGGGTATCGGGTATTAGGTCGTCGCTCACTGATTTATACAATTTGGGGAATTTCATCGTTGTCCATATGGCTTTATGTTTGGCAAATGATACCCATGCCGCCAGCGCTTCATCAAGATATGCTAATCGCCGGTCTGTTAGCTGGTTTAATTGCCGGTATCGGCTTAGGTATAGTCTTTCGTTTCGGTGGCACGTCCGGTGGTACGGACGTCGTTGCGCGTATCATGGAGCAAAAATTCGGTATCCAAATTGGACGTACAATGTTTGCTTTAGATGCGGTTGTGTTGTTACTATCATTAGTCTACATTGATATTGTGCATATGATGTACACCCTAATTGCTTCGTTTGTTTTCGCACAAGTTGTTGGTTTAACACAACAAGGCGCCTATGCTGCAAGGTCATTTATGATTTTTACTGATTATCCCGAAGAAATTTCACATGCCATCATGGATGAACTTGAGCGCGGCACGAGTTTACTAAAATCCGAAGGTGGATACTCTCATCGCGAACAACGCGTTGTATACGCAGTTGTCGACCCGTCTGAAGTTAATACAGTGCAACATATTATTGAAGAAATTGATCCTAAAGCTTTTGTGTCCATTTTTGCTACACAGGAACAGTTGGGCGAAGGCTTTTCTTACTTACGTCCAAAGAAAAAATTTATACTATTTTAACGTCCAAAAAAGCAGGTCTGCCAGATTAAAGGTAGCCCTGCTTTTTATAATTGTTTTTGCATATGTGTATAAGCATGTGCACCTATTCTTAAACGACCAACTGCTTTAAATCCTGAACGTTCATACAATTTTTGTGCCCTAGGATTACTGTCATCAACATTCAAGCCAATCAGTTGATGGCCTTTCTGTTGCGCATGATTACTGGCTGCGGCAATTAACGCTTTACCAATACCCTGGCCTCGCGCATATGATGCAACAACGATAGAATCGATATACCATTCATTCTCAAAAACTTCAGAGTCACTAAACAACCAACGATGATAGCTATACTTGTCAGCCAAAACGTTTTGAACTGCCTCATCTAAAATAGGCTCATCGGTGTCGGGATAACCAAATAAGACGCCTAACAGCAAGCCCTCATTATCCTTGGCAACTATGGCGCGACTATAATGATAACGGCTTTTATCAGATTGCCTAACGGCAATTTGCCAAGCATTTTGAACCTCAGTAACCGTTAGTTCATCGTAAACTGCTAGTTCCATATCATTAAAAATGACCTGTTCCAGATCTAAAATAGCCTGTTGATCTTCTTCTGAAGCATAGGTTATTATCATACTTTCTCCTCTGGGGCGATCATTGTCAACCCAATACGTTGCCTTTTTTGATCAACTTCAACAACCCAAACGTTAACAATATCTCCAACTGAAACAATCTCAGACGGGTGCTTAACGCGGCGTTTAACTAGCCGAGATATATGGACTAAGCCATCATGCTTCACTCCCAAGTCAACGAAGACACCAAAATCAACAACGTTACGAACTGTGCCTTGTAATTTCATGCCTGGTTGCAAATCTTCAATATGCAATACATCAGATTTTAATAAAGCGCCCACCATTTCTGAACGCCCATCACGGCCCGGCTTTTTTAGGCTGCCAACAATATCATGTAGTGTTTCTATACCGATACCTAGTTGATTTGCTGTCATTTGATTGTCATAGCGCATCAAACGTTCATTTGCAGGGGCCGTCGCTAATTGCTGTGCTTTAATATCTGCGAGGTCTAATAATTTTTTAGCAGCAGTATAACTTTCTGGATGGATATCTGTATTATCTAAGATATTTTTACCATCTAAAATACGTAAAAAGCCAGCGGCTTGTTCATAAGCTTTAGGTCCAAGTCGAGGTACCTTTTTCAAATCAATACGTGATGTGAACACGCCATTATTATCACGATAGTCTACAATATTTTGTGCTAAGGTTGTATTGAGACCAGCAATATGTGTTAATAATGGTGCGCTAGCCGTATTTAAATTGACACCAACTTGATTGACCGCTTTCTCAACAACTTGGCCTACTTGTTCATCAAGCATTTTAGTATTCAAATCGTGTTGATACTGTCCAACACCAACTGACTTTGGATCAATTTTAATCAATTCAGCCAAAGGGTCTTGTATACGCCGACCAATCGATATAGCCGATCGTTCTTCAACATGAAGCTGTGGGAATTCTGAGCGTGCTTCTTCAGAAGCAGAATAAACAGAAGCCCCAGCTTCATTGACAATACTGTATTGCACGCCACTTGGTAAGTTATTAGCCACAAATTCCTGCGACTCTCGAGAAGCTGTGCCATTGCCAATTGCAACTAATGCCACATCAAACTCGTGTATCAAACTTTGAAAACGCTTGGCTGCTTCTTGTCGCTGCTTTTCACTAGCTGGCTTATGTGGATAAATAACTTCTTTTTTTAAAAAACGGCCATTTGCATCAATAATCGCTAATTTGGAACCAGTCCTAAATCCGGGATCAAATCCCATAACAATTTTATTTTTCAGTGGTGCTTGCATCAGTAAATGATATAAGTTGTCCCCAAAAACCTTAATTGCTTGTCCTTGAGCCAACACTGTTAACTCTTGACGTAATTCACGCGCGACTGCCGGTTGGATAAAACGTTTGTAAGCATCGTCAATTGCTGAAAGTAATACTTGATACCCTTCACCACTGTCGCCTTGCCCGTTGCGCTCCTTAATTTGTATAAAGTGACGCATACGCTCTTCAGAAAAATCAATTTTTACACTTAAAACACCATCTTTTTCACCGCGGTTCACAGCTAAAATACGAAAAGTATTCTTTTGGAGTGATTTTAATGATTCACTATAATCATAGTACTGCGCATAAACACCTTGTTCATCTTTCTCTTCACCGTCACGTTTAACTGTAACAGTTAAAAAACCATCACGCTGCATACGCTCACGCAACCACTGACGATAGATGGCTTTTTCACCAATTTGCTCGGCTATTATTTCATGTAAGCCAGCCAAGACAGTAGCAGCATCAGCCAACGCGTCATTAATATATGCTTCTGTTGGTATTTCTTCAGATAAATGTGTCAGGACAAAATCAGCTAGTGGCTGTAACCCATTTTCTCTGGCAATCATGGCTTTTGTACGCTTTTTTTGTTTATATGGTAAATATAAGTCTTCAACATCTTGCAGGGTTGCTGCTGTGATAATAGCCGCTTGTAAGGTTGCTGTCAATTTTTGTTGTGTGGCAATGGCTTTCAACACTGTCTTCTTGCGATCAGTTAGATCCTTTATATGGCGTGCTGTGACTTGAACGTCATGAATTTGGACTTCATCAAGGCCACCCGTCATTTCTTTGCGATATCGTGAAATGAATGGTACTGTTGCACCATCACGCAAAAATTCTAGCGTCGCAGTTGTTTGCTTAACACCTATTGTCAAGTGCTTGGCTACCTGCTTAGCTAAATCGGTATCAGTTATATCATAATTTATTAAATCGGTTACGCTAGTCATTATTTATTTTTCTTTCTAGAAGTGATTAATTAATTGTCATTCAGCTTTTATCGTACGAATAAGTCCATTATAACTTATTTTCATATTAGGCTTCAAATGTCTAATTTAAAAGACGTATCGCTAAAGTCAACACGTCTTTTTAAATATTATTTTTTATTTTTCAAATCTATTTCTTGTGCATTACGTAATCGATTAATATGGACAATCAAAAAAGTGAGTTCTTCTTTTGTCATTTTCTTATCGTAAACTGTTGTTAGATAATCTTTTATTGTAAAAGCAACTTCCGTTGCCTTTGGATAAGCAGTGGCCACAGTTTCAAATAGTTTACTGTTATCATCAATGAGCATCTTATCGGCAAAAAAACGTTCCGCAAAGAATTTTAAATGTGTAATAAAGCGTTGATAATGAACACTTTCAATATCAATATTTTGCCCCATACTATGTCTTAAAATAGTTGTCATACTTGAAATTAAATTGGCGTAATTCAAACCATCTTTTTTAATACCCTCTGCTGTTTGCGCATTGATAAGGTGAAAAGCAATATTAGCAGCTTCTTCTTCTGGTAAGACAATGTTCATTTGTTTTTCTATAACTTGTAAAGCAAAAAGACCTAAATCAAATTCTTCAGGGTAATAGTTTTTCATTTCCCAAAATGCACGGTTGGTAATATTTATGCCCGTCATTGCTCTTTCAATCGCAAAATTAAGATGATCACTTAGCATGATGTATAGCATTGGGTTAAGCTTGGTATTGAGCCGTTTTTCTGCCTCAGATACAATACGCCGGGTCGCATCTAAAATTGTAATTGGAATTGCTTCTAAGAGCTGAACATACTCTTTTATTTCCGTATTGTTTAACGGCATAAATGTTTGGTTGACAATAGATTCGTCCACTTTGTCCCCATTTTTTTTACCGTACCCGATGCCTTTTCCAAATAGAATAAACTCTTGTTGCTGGTTATCTACAGCAATAACCGCATTGGCATTTAATGATTTTTTTACCAGCATCAGCTTAACCCCTAATCTAGGTCCGCACCGTTTGATGCAATAACCTTTTTATACCAATAAAATGACGCCTTTTTTGAACGCTTGCGCGTACCCTTACCATAATCATCTTGATCAACATATATGAAACCATACCGTTTCGACATTTGAGACGTGGAAACACTGATACTATCAATTGGCGCCCAACTCGTGAAACCAAACAAATCCACTCCTTGAGATACGGCACGCGACATCGCTGCAATATGTGCTTTTAACTAGTTAATGCGATAATCATCATTAATTGTGCCATCGACATTAGTTTTATCAGTTGCGCCCATGCCATTTTCAACCACAATCAATGGTACACGGTATCGATCGTAAAGTTCTAATAGTGAAATTTCTAAGCCAACTGGGTCTATCTGCCACCCCCATTCAGTTGAAGCTAAGTAAGGATTTTTGACGCTCATAATCGTGTTACCAGCTGCTTTTTCCTTTGTTGGGTCGGCAGATTCGGTTCTTGACATATAATAGCTGAAAGCAAGATAATCTGCTGTCCCTTTTTTTAAAACGGCATCATCATCTTTGCCCTTTTTAATTTCAATCCCTTTATTTTTTAAGTAACGTTCATACAGTGGTGGGTAGGTGCCAAATACTTGAACATCTGCTGGCGCATAATTGTCTAGGTTACGCTGTAAAGCAAGTAGGACATCATCTGGATTAGCTGTGTTTGGATAGGTCGTTAATTTTGTCAACATCGAGCCCATCCGACTACTTGGACTCATTTGGTGCAATAATGTTGTAGCTTTAGCTGCCGCAACATATTGATGATGTAACGACTGATAGACAGCTGATTCTAAATTATCATCAGGTATTTGATCGGGTATTAATCCCGCGGTGATAAATGGATGCCTACCGACACTATCAATTTCATTAAAGGTCAACCAATATTTAACGTACTCGCCAAAAGATTCAAAAGCTGCTTGCGCATATGTCACAAAGAAATCAATCAACCGACGATCTAACCAACCGTGATATTTTTTACTTAAATATAATGGCATTTCATAATGTGATAAAGTCACAATAGGTTCGATATGATGCTTTTTTAATGCCTTAAACACTGATTGATAATAAGCCACACCTTGAGGATTAGGCTCAATTTCTTCGCCTGTTGGAAATAAACGTGTCCAAGCGATGGAAATACGTAACGTTTTAAATCCCATCTCAGCAAATAGCGCGATATCATCCTCATAATGATGGTAAAAATCTATTCCTCGACGTTTGGGATAATAAGTTTCGTCGCTAGACTTTTCAGCTTGTATAATATCCTCATATGTCACCGTGTTATGGCCTGCATAATCACTGACATCCAAATGGGGTTTAAATTTAGCAACATCTGCGACAGATATGCCTTTCCCACCTTCACGCCAAGCACCTTCGACTTGATTTGCCGCAATAGCGCCACCCCATAAAAAATCTGCTTTAAAACTCATTAAACTGTCTCCAATCCTTTTACATTATCATGGTTCTTTGATTTTGTTGATTTTTTTGCATCCTTGCTTAGTTGCAATGATGCACCCTGAGGGTTTGTAATGATTATCATTGTTGTATCGTCAAACCCAGCCGCTTTAATACCTTCACGGTTAAAACGAACTAACAAATCACCCTGTTTGACTTTCTGACCAGCTGTAACAGCAACATCAAAGAACTGGCCTTTCAAATTAACGGTATCTATACCAATATGAAACAAGATTTCATCTCCTTCGCTTGTTTTCATACCAATAGCATGATTTGTGTTGTAAACCATCTCAATAAGACCATCAGTTGGTGCATATAGTTTCCCCTCCGAAGGTATAATCGCAACACCATCTCCTAATGTTTTATTCGAAAAAACAGCATCATTAACAGATGAAAGTGGTATGATTTTCCCCGCCATAGGTGATGGCAAAATCACACTACGGTTAGTGGGCGCTTCGTTTTCAGATAATAATGCGTCTTTTTGATTAACAGGATCTTGCCATAATATTGCTACAGCAGTAAATGAAGCAATGAAAGAAACAATTAAACCAATAACGGCAAACAAGAGGTTGTTTGGTAAAGTTTTAGAAATAAACATTGATAAACTGGCTAAACCAGGCCCAACTGCGACATATGCCTCAACACCCATTAATCCCAATGAAGCGCCACCAATAAAACTACCAAGCATTACACCATATAGTACACGCTTATGCAAAATAGTTACACCGTAAATAGCTGGTTCTGTGATACCAAACAGTGCTGATATACCAGCTGATAAAGCAGTCGCCTTAAGCCCCTTATCTTTTGTTCTTAAAGCAACAGCGAATGAACCACCAGCTTCGGAGATATTATGTGCCAGTGAAGCAGCATTATAAATCACTTCTTTACCAGTTTGACCAAGCGAGGTGACCACATAGGGAATCATTGCCTTATGCATGCCTGTGACAACCATGAATGGTAATACAGCCGCTAATATAGCCACAGCAATCCAACCAAATTTTGAGAAAATAAATAGAATAACAGCTGCAAACCCTTGCCCAAAAGTATAACCAATTGGTCCCAAAACGAGTAGTGTTAAGGGGACAACAATCAATAAACTAACCATTGGTACAAAGAAGCCTCTAATAACTTTAGGTGTTACTTTGGTGAGGTATTTTTCTAACTGCGCATAAACCAAGATAGCTAAGATTGCTGGGAACACTTGGTATGCGTATGTAATGTTTTTAATACCAAACGAGAAGAGATGTCCACCCCCGCTACTAGCTAACATCGTTGCGAGATTTGGGGTAAGCAATGCTGCAACTGCTGAAACGGCTACTAAAGGATTCACTTTTAGTTTATTAGCTGTTGTAATTGCTACTAATAACGGTAAAAAGTACAATGGTGCGTCACCAACAAAATAAAGAATTTTATAGGTTTGTGTCGTGTCACTCATTAAGCCTAACATATTAGCTAACATTAAAAATGACTTTAAAATACCACCACCTGCAATCGCTGGAATTAGTGGTTGAAAAATTCCAATAATAAAATCAAGCACAATAGCAGATAATTTTTTGTTTTGCTTAGTTCCTGTGGCTGTTAGGTTATCATTATTACTTTCAGATAACAGTTTTTTCACAGCGTTATAGGTATCAGCAACATCATTACCAATAACTACTTGAGTCTGACCACCGGTTTGTGCTAAACCTAAAACACCAGTTAATGATTTAATTTTTTCTTTGTCAACAATACTGTCATCTCTTAATGTAAAACGTAAGCGTGTCGAACAATGTACCAAATCTTCAACATTCGCCTGTCCACCAACTGCAAGAAGTATGTCACTTGCTAGTTTATTCTGATCTATTGCCATTTTCTGCCTCCAAATTGATTATTTTTATTTGACGTGATCAAGGTCAAATAAAAAGCCGAATCCATAAAACAACTTAGTAATCACTACTTAGTCATTTCATCAATTCGGCCATGCCTGAATTTCTCAGTTACATACCAGATATTTAACTTATCTACACTTTATCATGAAAAAAACATCTAGTCAACATATTTTGGAAGCGCTAACATTACATTTTTATCATTTTCTATTTTTGACATAAAAAAACGCCGTTAACTCGTAAAAGTTAACGGCGGGTAGGTAGATAGATACTACCCAGTTGGTCTACTTCATTGTATACTATTTAAAGATTAATCGCAAGCTTTTAATGTGTCCAAAAACTTTTTTCAATGGCTCTCACAACACGTGTCATTTGAAAAGCTGACTTCGCATCATGAACACGCAGTATACGTGCACCACGATGAAACATTTCATTGGCGGCAATCAGCGACACATCAGCACGCTCACCCTTTGGTAATTCTAACAAAAACTTGGCCCATCCTTTATTCGCTACGGCTGTCATAATTGGTCGCCGAAACAATTGAAGGTGGCTAATAGTATTCATCATAGCTAAATCTTGATCAACCTCAGCATTTTGCGAATAACCCACACCAGGGTCAAGCGCAATACGTTGTCGCGAAATACCAGCTTCTACCAAAGTACGTATATTCGTAGCAAACCAATCATGCATTTCCTGCCTTAAATGTGTCACCTTCTCAACGCGTGGGTTCCACATTGTCAGTAGTCCAACCGATGTTTTTGATAATAGCGCTAACTTACGTGGGTCATCCGTAAAGCCATTCACATCATTAACAATGTCAACGCCTAGTGCAACAGCTTTTACCATGACTTCATACTTATAGGTATCAATGGCAACTAAAGCATTTGGAAATGCTGCTTTGATGCCTAAAATAATCGGTGCAACACGTTCAATTTCAGCTATTGGTGATAGCTCAAGTCCAGATTCAATATAACCTGGTTTTGTCGTTTGCCCACCAACTTCAATGACATCTGCCCCTTCAGCTAATAATAATCCCGCACGTTGAATCATCGTTTCATTATCTGCAACGTTGTCACCGTTGTAAAAAGACTCTGGACTGACATTAAGAACAGCATAAACAATACCCTGTTCATCATGTAATTTATGCTGATTAACTTGCCAAATATAATCATTTTGATTTAGCCATTGTGCTAATGTTGGCACATCAAAACGTTGTTGCAACTCGCGTGCTGCACCACGTGTTACCCAATATACCAACGGGCTAATTGCCACAGCATTTAGCTCTGATAACAGAACCATCAACGACTCGGGTATCTCATCAAAAACTACTTGGACACCCTCCCCTTGCTGTTGCATATTAGCTAAAACTGGCGATTCTGGCTGACACACTTCAATCTTCATTGGCTATTTTCTCCAATAACATTTTTGCTGCACGACCACGGTGTGAGTAATTGACACGTTCTGACATCTGCATTTCTGCAAAAGTTTTCCCATTTTCAGACTCAAAAAGTGTATCAAAACCGACTGAATATGCCCCACGTTCAGATTGCGCCAGTGTTACACCACCACGTCCGATACTATGATAAACGCTCCCATCAGGCATGACTAAGACGAATAGCGCTTCTAAATAAGCATGTCGATCCATATTATCATGGTACAAACTTAATAAATATGCATCTTCTTCACGGATTGTTTTTAACCCTAGCGACTTCAGTTCTCGGGCAATCGTCAAACCAAATCTATTTGGAAAAGCCTTAAAATAAGCAGCTGTATCATCTGCTAAAATGGCAGAATCTGGTAAGAACTGACGAATAAATTGTGCCTTTGCAAGCGCATTTTGGTATTGATCCGTTGCTGTTTCAGTCGGAAAAATTTTTTCCGAAATTAACTCACGATAGTTTATCACTTGAATACCAAATTCAGCAAAAACACGCTGAATTTCTCTTGTTTTTGCTGAATTATTTGACGCAACAACCATTTTTTTAAGCATAGTGTTCCCCCACTGAACGTAATGTATAAAATGACCCAGTAATCATAATATACTGATTTTTTCCTTGCTTTTGTTGTGCTAGAGCTAATGCTTCTTGGCTTGCAACTGGCGTAACAATCATATTCGGCGCTAATTTTTTTATGCTATCAGCTAAATCTTCTGCTGCTAGTGCACGCGGATTATCAGGGGTAACTGCTATTATCTCAGAGAAAACTGGTAACAAATATGCTAACATATCATCATAGTTTTTATCAGACAGTACACCCAGTATCAAAATTGGGCGTGTTGATAATTGCCATACCTTAACAGTTTCAAGCAGGGCACGAACGGCGTCAATATTATGTGCCCCATCCCAAACTAGTCGGTTTGTCGTATCGACTTGCATGCGACCGACCATAAAAGAATTTGCTAATCCTTTTTGTCTAGCTGCAATATTAAACGAAACCTGATAACGTAATTCTAGTGCCGATAAAACTTGCCAAACGACAGCGGCATTTCGTCGCTGAAATGCCCCATTTAATCCAAGTTGATATCGTTGCTGGTTAATCACAAGACATAGGCCATTGACTGTCTCAGATTGGATGCTAATCGTATCATGTTGTTCAAACCAATGTGCCCCTTCACGTTTAGCCGTTCGTTTTAATATTTTGGTAACTGCTGACACTTGTTCTAAATCACTCACAACTAACGTGCCACCTGTGATTAAATCAGCTTTATTCTGTGCAATTGATTCAATGTTATGACCAAGGATATTTTGATGATCCAATCCAATTTCAGTATAAGCAACAATATCCCCGTACGAAATCATGTGCGTTGCATCATCTCTGCCACCCAAGCCCGCTTCGATAATGGCATAAGTCACCTTATTTTGTCGAAAAATTAGTAAAGCAACGATGGTCCACACTTCAAAATAAGACAAATTTGCAATCGTCAAATTATGTTGCGTTAATTGATGATTAAGGTCTTCATAAGCTGTTACCCACGCTTCTTGAGAAACAAAATTCCCATTCAACCAGATTTGTTCACAATCATTAAAAACAGCTGGACTAGTAAAATGACCGACTGTTTCACCGCTAGCTAAAATAATTTCGCGTAGCATCGCACCAGTCGATCCTTTGCCGTTAGTTCCAGCAATCTGGATGATGCGTATATCCTTATCAGGATGTGATAACCAAGTCATCACTTCACATAAGAAATTAATTCGTTCTGAATCAAAAAGCCGCCAACTTTTATCTAGTTGCTGTTGTATTATCTCGTATGACATGATTAATGCCCACGCACTCTACGAGAAAAGCTATCTTTCAAAAAGGTATCTGTTTGAAGTAAGCCACGATGAATTGTCGTGTTTGTTTGCGTCCCTGGTCGATTAATACCACGCATTTCCATACACATGTGTCGCGCAGTCACATTTACCACTAAACCCTTAGGGTGGACAATACGCTGCATTTGATCTGCAATCAAAGCCGTTAAATTTTCTTGCACACTTGGACGTCGACTAGCCCAATCAACCAAGCGAGGTATCTTACTCAGTCCGATAACCTCACCATCTGGGACATACGCAACATCAATTGTACCAAAAAAAGGTAATAGATGATGTTCACACATCGCATAGAACGGTATATCTTCAACAATTACCATGTCTGCATCATCTGTTGTGTCAAACAGCTTATAATCCTTAAATGTTGTTTCACCGGTATGCGCATAAATCTCAGCATGTGCTTTGATAACACGTTCTGGTGTTTCCAGCAAACCCGTACGCTCTGGATCATCGCCAACTGCTGTTAATAAATATTTGACGCCCTGCACGAGGGTTTCAGTTTGTTCTTGATTAAATGTTTTCATTTTCTACCTTCGAACCAGTCACAACACGCACCCAATTTGTGTCTGTTGTGCTAGCTAATAAACGTTCAACTTCTTGCCGTCGATTATTTGTGACCACATCTAATAGTGGCTCTAAAACAAAACGACGGTTTGCCATTTCACGGTGCGGTATGGTTAATATGTCATTTGACCATACTTCATTACCAAATACTAAAATATCGAGATCAATTGTGCGTGGTCCCCAGTGCACATGACGCACCCGCTTCAGACTTTGTTCAATATCATGTAACATATCTAATAAAAGCAAAGCTGATTGCGCTGTTTGGATGCGTAAAGCGACATTATAAAAATCATCTTGTGGTACACCACCGACGGGCTGTGTTTCATAAACTTGTGATACAGCACAAATTGTCGTCCCTGCCGTCTGACTTAACAAATCAACTGCCGTCTGTATATTGCTTAGACGATTACCGATATTTGAACCAAGACTTAAATAGGCTTCTGTCATTGATCACACCACTTAGCTAAGTCAGCAGGTGTGCCACTGACGCTTATAATAAATGGATCATAAATGCCAGCTAACGGAATATAATCTTTGCTGATTGCGACATCGATGCCTTCTACCTGGTGCCACTGCTTTAATAATGCCATTAAAATCGCATTTGCCAAACTTTCCATTAAATTAAAAGACTGCTGAGTTGTAACATCTTTGACAAGCTCATAAATATCAACATAAGAAATCGTTGTGTTCAAATCATCATCTCTCACTGCTGTTTCTATCGGATAGTGAATGACGACATCCACTGAAATCTGCTGGCCAAGCTTTTTTTCTTCATCAAATACACCGTTATACGTATAAAACCGCATATTTGGTAGTTTAATCATCCCCATTGTTCGCCTCCGTAACAAGTACTTTGTTTATTTTACCACGCAATACCATTATCGCCAATAATGATTTTATGCAATAAAAAAACTATCTCTAGATAGTTTTTTTAACAAATCGGCGCTTTGCTCGCCAAATAGGATATGCCACAGCGCTATTCACAATATAGTATAAATACTTGCCAACATTAGCAAAGTTACCTTGCGTTACAGCTTTTGCCAGTTGAACAAAATTATAGACAATCCAAAATAGCCATTGATCTTCAATTTTGAATACGTTTAATAGGTTTGGAATTAACGATAAACTAAACACTGCACTGGCTAACCAAAACAATGGGCCGGTATTTTGAAAAGCTAAATAGTTTAACGTGACACTTAATAGTATGGCCATTAAGATAATCAACGGCAACCATTTCTTAAAATCTTTTGCACGATTAACCTGATTATCACCATAATAATGCCAGCCACGAACTGCTGCAGCATTGATAATAAAGGATACTGGGTAAGTTAGTATGGCACCATTGTTACCAAGCAAAAAATCTATTATGCCTGAAAGCACTGTATTAAAAGTTCCCAATATATTTCCAAACTTATTTAACCGCGCGGTCAAACGAGTTGATAAAATTGAAAAACTAGATGATATGACGGATATCATACCAAAAGGTATATATCTGGCCCAGGCATGTAGCCTAAACAATGGTACCTGTTGTAAATTTGAAAACAAGTAACCCGAGAAATAAGCTGCAATAAGCACAGTGACAACACCAAGTGCATCAAATAACCAAGATTGGTTGAGTCTTTTTAATATATGAAACATGATTTTCTCCGTTTGTTTTTGAACACCGAAACGGCAACGTGTTCAGTTAAAATATCCAATAATTGTCTTGTTAAAAAAGTCATTTGGTATAACTTGCCAGTCGTAAGTTATGCCAAATGACTTTTTTGTACTGCCATCATTTAAACGGTCATACGTTTTAATATTTTGGGCGTTCGAAGCATTATTTAGAAAAAATGCAAACTATAAGTGCCATTAAAGCTATCCCCGGCAGCTAAAACATTCACACCAAACTTTTCTTTAAAATTACCCGTTGAATCAACTGTGTCAGCAATTCCCCACCATGGTTCTAGGGCGATAAAAGGCGCTTCTTTCCCAGCTGGTGTCCAAATGCCAAGGAATTGCGCATTGTCAACCGTCATTCGTAAACCATGCTGATTGGCTAAACGTGCTAACAAAAAGGATGTTTTTTGACGATCCAACTTTAGTATAATCGCATCATCATGATAATCTTCTTGACGCAGACGCAACGGAATATTAGCATTAAATGGTGTTGGTGTATTAGGATTAGAATAGGGTCCAGTCAAACGAATACGATCATAAATTTTTTCCGGCTCAATTGAAACATAATAGTCCGAAAACTTACCACCATCCATTGGTAAATTAAATGCTGGATGACCTCCAACACTAAAGAACAATGATTCTTCAGTATCTGTATTCGTCACAAAGTAAGCTATTTTGAGTTCATTATCACTTGTTAGCTCATAACTAATATCTAGTTGGAACTTAAAGGGATACACGCGATGCGTTGAGTCGGTATCATGTATGCGGAATATTGCGTGATTATCACTTTGATCTATCACGTCAAAGGTTGTGTTCCGAGCAAAACCATGTTGATTCATAAAATAAGTTTCGCCAGCTACCTTGAACTGATCGCCTCTTAAACGACCAACGATTGGGAATAAATTGGAGGCGTGACGACCCCAATACTTCGGATCCCCGACCCAAATATACTCAAGCTCGGCTTGCTTATGCCAAACACTAGTTAATTCAGCACCATCTTCGTTAATTTTAACTTTTAAATCATTGTTTTCTAGTATAATCATAATATCTTTATTCTACCAAATTTTTTTCCAAAAGTGTGATTATTGTTAAGCGTTTACTGCCTACTTTTTTGCCCGAGGAAAAAAACTTTGATAATTTTTTTGTAAGCTTTCTCGAGTAACGTGTGTGTACATCTGCGTTGTGGATAGATTAACATGTCCCAAAAGTTCTTGTACTGTTCTCATATCAGCACCATTATTCAGTAAGTGGGTTGCAAAAGTATGTCGCAACATATGTGGATGAATCTTTCCCGTAAGTGTTGAGCGATTCATAAGGGTATTCAAAATATAGGTAATGCCTGCTGCTGTAATTGGCTGGCCTCGATGATTAACAAAAACAACTGTGTTTTCTGGACAGTTTGCGACCAATTCTGGTCGCAACTGAGCAATGTATTGTTGCATGGCTTTTTGCGCGTAATGACCAAAAGGCACATATCGATCCTTATTGCCTTTACCGTGTATTAGAATGAGTCTTTGCTGAAAGTCTATTTGCGACAATGTTAATGTTGCGATTTCAGCGACACGTGCCCCCGTGGCATAAAGACATTCTAGTAAAGCTGCATTACGTTGCCATAATGGGTCTTTTTGGTCATAGGCTATTTCGAATAGCACTTGCATCTCAGTTTCATAGAAGAATTCTGGCAAATGATTTTGGTGTTTACGCAGAGCAACATTTTCAAAAGGGTTATCCGTAGCAAAATGATTAGCAATCAAAAATTGATAAAACATACGTAAACTACTAATTTTCCGAGCGATTGATGTTCTAGCCAAATGACGTTCATACAAATCATTTAAATAAACACGAACATCTAAAGTCTGGACAGTTTTAAATGTTTGAAAACCACCATTACGTTCTAAAAAAGCGACAAATTCATCAATGTCAGATAAATATGCTTTTAAAGTTAACGCTGAATATTGTCTTTCTGATTGTAAATAATCACGATATAATTTTTCTTCCGTAGTTACCATAATTATCATTATACGCGCCTATTGCTAAATTAAATAATTAAGAAGCTGTTAATTTGTTTATAATCAGTCAAACATTGTCACAAGCCAACATTTTTCAGATAATATTGTATTAGAGATATTTTTATCATTTTATCGATTAAAGGAGCAGCACTATGAAAATTCCTGTACAATCACCCTTACAACACGTTGCAAATCATTTGCAACACGCACAACATATTATTCACCAAACGCTCATTAACTTTGGTAAAAATGTCATTACTAATCGCGATATTAAAAACAAAGCTGCTACTTTAAAAGTTTCACAAGCAAGGGAAATTGCTGTTGTACCCTATGAATCTTCTCCAAGAGTTGTTGATGCCGATAGTTTTGCCTATGCGTTGTCATCAGCAATTACCGAAAGTCAAGATCAACATGATAGCAAGAAATCTCTGCTCACATCAATGAAGCTATTCTTTTATCACCCTATCCGTGTTTTAGCAGCAACAATTATCATTATCCTTGCAGCATATATCGGTTTTATGGCACATCAAATCAACTCAAATACACAGCAGCACATTGATGCCCCAGTGCATTCTTCTAAGACAATCAATCACTAAAAAAAGCAATCTTAAGTTATAAGATTGCTTTTTTTAGTTTTTAAATGAATGAATTGGTGCTGGAATATGACCACCACGATTGATAAAGTCGGCACTTGACTTTGGTACAACAGGCATCACAGGGGCTGTACCCAATAACCCACCGTAATCAACCATATCACCTACTTTAGTGCCATTTGTTGGTAAAATACGCACAGCTGTGGTTTTATTATTTTGTACGCCAATAGCCGCTTCATCAGCGATCATTGCCGAGATAGTTGTTGCCTCAGTATCACCTGGTACTGCAATCATATCTAGACCTACTGAGCAAACTGAAGTCATAGCTTCTAATTTTGCTAATGACAAAATACCAGCCTCAACAGCATCAATCATACCTGCGTCTTCTGAAACAGGTATGAAAGCACCCGATAAACCGCCCACACGTTGCGATGCCATGACACCGCCCTTTTTAACGGCGTCATTAAGCAACATCAAAGCAGCCGTTGTGCCATGAGTGCCGACCATTTCAAGGCCAATTTCCTCTAGCACTTCAGCCACAGAATCACCTCGTGCAGGTGTGGGTGCGAGACTTAAATCAACGATCCCAAACTCAACGCCTAAACGTTCAGCGGCTAACGCCCCAACCATTTGACCCACACGTGTAATCTTGAATGCAGTCTTTTTAACTGTTTCAGCAACAATTTGGATTGGTTCACCTTTCACTTTTTCAAGGGCCCGCTTAACAACACCTGGTCCTGAAACACCCACGTTAATGACAACATCTGCTTCAGTAACACCGTGAAAAGCACCAGCCATGAAAGGATTATCTTCGACTGCATTAGCAAAGACAACTAACTTTGCATTGGCCGTGTCTGATTTATCTGTGATTGCTTTGATGGTTTCACCCATTAACTTAACTGCGTCTAAGTTAATACCAGCTTTTGAAGAGCCGATATTCACGCTAGACATGACAAGATCTGTTTCTGTTAATGCTCGTGGCATTGACTTAATTAAAGCTAAGTCACCATTAGCAAAACCTTTTTGTACTAATGCTGAGTAACCACCAATAAAATCAACACCCACAGCCTTAGCTGCATCATCTAAAGCATGGGCATAATATAGCATGTCATCTGGTGTAGCTTTGCCCGCAATTAACGCAATAGGGGTTACACTAATTCGCTTATTTGTAATGGGAATACCGAATTCACGTTCGATTTGTTGCGCCACAGCAACAAGATTTTTCGCATAGGTTGTAATCTTATGATAGATATTTTTAGCAGTTTCTTGTGGTGTGCCTGCCACTGTATCTAACAATGAGATACCCATCGTTACCGTACGAATATCTAAGTGTTCTTCCGAGACCATATTAATGGTTTCAGTAATTTGAGAGGTTTCCATCATATCTCCTTATTTTCATGCACGAGAATATGACAGTATAATATCACCTACTATACTGTCATTTAACCACATTATAATTACAGTCGTTACTTACACACGGCTCATTGCATTAAAAATTTCTTCACGCTGCATATGTATTTCAACGTTTAACTGCTTACCCAAGCCGTTTAAATCATCTTGTAATTTGTTGTATTCTTCATCGAGCTTTTCTAAGTTGATTAACATACTCATCGTAAAAATATCAGACATAATCGTCTGTGAAACGTCTAAAATGTTAATATGGTGCTCAGCCAAAGTGTTTGAAACACCGGCAATAATGCCTGGCTTATCTTTTCCAATTACTGTTACTACTGCTTTTGCCACGTTATTTCCTCTTTAAAAGTTATTTTAATATTATACAATAAATTATTTTTACACGCTATATTTTTTCTAATTGCGATTACTGATAGATACGCTGTCCATCTCGCCAACCCCAAAATTGTACTGTTTTACGTGCGCTATTCGCTGCTGTTTGTGATTCACCATACGAGTGATGCAGTTGTGCGTTAAACATTGTTTCATACTCCGCAACTGTCACTTCATGGCGCTGTGCCAGCATTGCTTTGGTTTCATCAGCTGGTACATACTGATGAAAATCTTTTTGTAGGGTGACCGAGTATAATTCAGCTTCGGCACCAGAACCGTAGCTAAATATCGCTAGTTGCTCGCCAGGTAATAAATCAGAACTATTACTAATTAAGGATAATAGACTCAAATAAACAGATCCTGTATAAAGGTTGCCAACCTCTCGACTAAATAATTGACTTGCCTCTAAATTGGCCAGTAAACGTTGCCTTTGTCCATCGTGAGCCTCGTCTATAATTTGATCTAAGGCTTTCTTGCCCATTTTAGTATATGGTAAATGAAAAGCAAATCCAGCAAAATCATTCAGCGTTTTGTTCGTATTTTGCTTGTAGCGCTGCCAAAGCGTGAGAAACATTTCTTTATATATGTCAGTTGACAAGTGGCCATCGACAATCGCCTCTGTTCGATCTAGTGGTCGCCAAAAATCTGCAACATCTTGAGACATATATACGGAATCATCGTTAAAAGCCAATAATTTTGGATCTTGTGACACAATCATAGCTATGGCACCACCACCCTGGGTGACTTCTCCAGGTGTCGCAATGCCATAGCGCGCTATATCGGATGCTATAACCAACACACGTTTGTCAGGATGTGCTTTAACATAATCGTTTGCTTGCATCAAACCATAAGTGCCAGCATAGCAAGCTTGTTTCAGTTCAATTGTTCGTGAAAACGATGATAGGCCCAACAAACGTTGAGCATAAATGGCAGCTGATTTTGAATTATCAATCCCTGATTCAGTGGCAAATATAACCATATCGATTTGTTCACGGTCTGCTACGGTTAAAATTTTTCTTGCCGCATTGACCCCCATTGTCACAACATCTTCAAAGTTAGGTATAACCGCTTGCTTATTTTGGCCAATACCGATTGTATACTTTTCAGGTTCATCACCGCGCGCAAGCGCTAATGTCGTTAGGTCTAAAGCAAACTCTGTTGTATAACTTGCCATTTTGTCGATACCAATTATCATAACGCGTAAACTCCTTTGACATCTATTATAACATGCAAAAAAGCGCCATTAGACGCTTTAAATGAGATACTAAAATTAGTATAATGCCTTAACTTTTTCTTGAATGCTCTCTGTCGTGATAAATTCGTCATAGGTTGTATCGACACGGTCAACAAGACCTTTGCTTGACACTTCAATAACATGATTAGCAGTTGTTGCTAAAAACTCATGATCGTGAGATGTCATGATGATACCACCCTTGAAATTAACAACAGCATCGTTGAGTGATTGAATTGATTCCAAGTCCAAATGATTAGTAGGGTCATCCATCAGCAAAACATTGGCCTTTAAGAGCATCATTTTAGCTAATGTAATGCGAACTTTTTCACCACCAGACAAAACTTTAATTTCTTTCAAAGAGTCATCGCCACGGAATAACATTTGACCAAGCATACCCCGTAAGCTTGTATTATCCTTTTGTTCTTCTTCAGCAAAATCACGTAACCAATCTAAAATTGTTTTATCTTGGTCGTCAAAGTTATCATTTAAGTCTTTTGCGATATAAGATTGTGACGTTGTGACACCCCATGTTACAGTGCCCGTATCTGGTGCCATCGTGCCAGCAATAATCTGCATTAAGGTTGTGGTTGCTAAATCAGAACGTGACAAAATAGCAATCTTATCCCCCGGACGCCCAATAAATGAAATATTATCTAACACTTTTTCGCCATCAATTGTTTTAGAGACATTTTCGACTCTGACCATATCGTTCCCCATTTCGCGACCAATTGGGAAATTGATGAATGGATATTTACGAGAAGATGGCTTAATATCATCCAAGGTGATTTTATCTAATTGCTTTTTACGCGCAGTTGCTTGCTTTGATTTTGATGCATTAGCAGAAAATCGTGCTACGAATTCCTGCAGTTGCTTAATTTGTTCTTCTTTTTTGGCATTTTGCTGTGAAGCTAATCGTTGTGCTAGCTCAGAAGACTCACGCCAAAAATCATAATTACCAACAAAGGGTGTAATTTTGCCAAAGTCAACATCCAAAATATTCGTCGACACAGCATTAAGGAAGTGACGATCATGCGAGACAACGATAACAAGATTTGGAAAATCTGCTAAAAAGTCTTCTAACCAATTGATTGTTTGCACATCAAGTCCGTTCGTTGGTTCATCTAAGACTAAGATATCGGGATTACCAAACAATGCTTGGGCTAACAGAACTTTAACTTTATCATTTTCTGTTAACTCACCCATTAACGTATATTGCATGTCATCTGGGATACCTAACTTACTTAATAGCTGACCTGCCTCGACCTCTGCATTCCAGCCGTCGAGCTCTTCAAATTCAGCACCCAAGTCAGCCACGCGCACACCATCTTCATCATTGAAATCTGGCTTCGCATAGATAGCATCCATTTCAGTTTTAACTTCGTATAGTCTTTTATGCCCTTGAATAACAGTATCTAATACCGTAAATTCATCAAAAGCGAAATGGTCTTGTTGCAACGAAGACATACGCTCACCATCACCAATAGAAATAACGCCTTCTGTTGGCTGTAATTCGCCTTGCAACAACTTCAAAAAAGTTGATTTTCCAGCACCGTTGGCACCAATAATACCGTACGTGTTGCCGGGGGTTAACTTTAAATTAACATCTTGATAAAGCTTTGGGCCTGAAAAGCTAAAGCTCATGTCTGATACTGTGATCAATTAAATTTCCTCCACATAGTGTGCAATTGTTCAACAAATAAGCTAAACATATTGCAATATCAGTAAAAATACCTATTTTAACTATAACAGAAAAAGCACGAAAGGTCGTGCTTTTCAAAAGAATTTCTCCTAATAAAATAACCGCAAACTACGATTTGAAACCACCATCAACTGGTACAGAGATTTTTTCATCATCGTCATCCGAATGCAAACCATAGAAACCGTTCTCAACTGGAATTAAGTTTTCGTCTGGGTCATCTCGTGTATCACCAAAAAACGTAAATAAACTTAACACAAAATAGAATAGTGCCAAATAAAAACCATAAGATGTTGATACCAACCCAAGTAACCACGTTGTTATCAATGCAAAAAATAGTGGCATAATAACTAATACACCCGGAAAAAGACCACGTTTACGTGTGACATAACCAAAGTAAAGCATATAGAGGCCATTTACGATAATATATAACCAAATAATCTGATTCAAAGTTGACCAATTTAACAGCTGGCCAAACCATGGTAATACAAGAGCCGTGATGAGAATTGCTATGCCATGAATACCATAATTTTTATTAAAAAATCTTTTCATTATGAATAACCTTTCAGCCCATGTCGCTTGTTATAATCACTGCTGAACTAGGCATCGTTTGTTTTAGTATATAAAATTAGATCAACTCCCGCAAGACACTGATTGCAGAGAGTGCATAAAGTGGTGCTGTTTCAGCTCTTAATATTCGCGGCCCTAATCCAGCAGATATAAAGTGAGATGTGGTCAATTCAGTCACTTCTGATGTCGTTAAGCCACCTTCAGGGCCAAACAATAAGACGATTTTAGCGCCGTGCGGTGCCTCCCTAATTGTTTGAACAAGGTTAGCACTTTCCCCTGCTCTTGCTGATTCTTCCCAAGCGACAAGCCCTAAATTTTTGGGTTGCGCTATCATTGCCTGCCAATCTATGAATTGAACCGTTGGCACCATTAAACGGTGGGCCTGCTCAGCGGCAGCTTGCGCAATTTTTTGAAAACGTAACTGTTTTTTATCTTGCTGTTTGTGCCAATCAGTTACAGTGCGTGCCATATTCGTAAAAATAATGTGGTGCACACCCAGCTCTGTCGCTTTTTGAACAAACCAGTCAGAACGATCATTTTTCAAAGGTGAAACGACAACACTTATTTCTAAAGGTAACTCGGCTTCAGCTGAAATCGTGTTTATAACCTTTAAATGCATTGATTCCGGTGTTATTGTCACTACCTCAGCAATAACAACACGTCGATTGTTATCAACAAATTCAGCCTGTGTCCCTACACGCGCGCGTAATACTTTACCAAAGTGTTTAAAGATACTTTGGTTTGATGCTAAATTAATTTCATCAGTTATTGTTTCATTTAAAAAGTAGCGTTGCATTAATTTTTTTCCTTCAATTGCGCAATATACCCATGCCATTCACCCATTTGAGACTTTTGAACAATGGTATAGTCATTTGCGCGCAAAACATCTTCAATATGTAGCGCGATATTATCATAAATCCCAGACACCAAGAATAAGCCACCTGGCTTTAATAAAGTAGTGGTTTGGGGAATTAATCTTTCAATAACATCAGCCAAAATATTTGCCACAATCAAGTCAACAGGAGAAATAACAACATCAGCTAACAAATCGCTTGCCACAACCGTCACATCTTGTGCAACTGGATTTAACCGCAAATTTTCTTTTGCCACATTGACAGACATCTCATCGATGTCTGTTGCCAGTACATGCGCTACACCCAATTGTTTGGCTGCAACAGCTAAAACCCCAGATCCGGTACCAACATCGATCATAGATTCACCACCACGAACAACATTTTCTAAAGCTTGTAGCATTAACCGAGTTGTTTCGTGTGTGCCAGTACCAAATGCTAACTTAGGATCCATGATAATAGGTAATTCATCTATCTGGTTGGGATGATATGTTTCCCAAGAAGGTACGACAGTAAAGTGCCGCGTGACACGCTCCGCATGATAATAGGCTTTCCAATTATCTTCCCAATCTTTTTGTTGAATACCATTGACAGTTATCGTCGCTGGGGCAACAGACATGCCAATATCACTTAAATGCTTTAGTGCCTTCTGAATTGCAGTGATTGTTTCACCTAATTGCTCATCATCTGGGTAGTAGGCCGTCACGCTAATAGCGTCATGATCATTAATTTGAACACCCTGAGCACCAACTTGCAACAAGATATCCGCCACTGTTTCTATTGCTTCATTTTTCGTTGCAACGCTCACTGCTTGCCAATTCATAGTTGTTCCTCATATTCAATGACAACTTTACCAATACTGTGTCCTTCTTCAACCATTGTTGTAGCTCTTTTAAGGTTATTTACTGATAAGCCTAACAAAGTTGTTGTCATTGTCGATTTAATAATTTGTTGCTCTAATAAGCTTGCAATGTTGTTCAATGCTTCTCCCTGCGATGCCATATTAACACCATAGTTAGCCTTGGCAAACATAAAGACCCAACTAAATTGCGCCCCAATATTTTTGAGCGGCCCCATATCAATAGGTGCAGTCGTTTCCACAATTGATGCAATTCGGCCAAAAGGTTTGATCACTTTTGTAACCAGAGGCCAATAGGTATTGGTATCTTGTAAAATAGCAATATCATCTACTTGCTCATACTGTATACCGCATAATTGTGCATATAAATCCTGGTGATAATCCAAAATATAGTCAGCCCCCATCGATTTAACCCAAGCAATCGACGCTGGCTTAGACGCAGTTGTAATTACTGTCATTCCCATATATTTAGCGAGTTGAATTAGTACGGAGCCAACACCACCGGCCCCATTAATAATCAGAATACTTTTACCCGCTGCACTGTTCTTTTTTACTTCATAACCTAATGCTTCGTGTAAGATTTCGCTTGCAGTAATACTTGTCAGAGGCATCGCTGCAATTTCAGCATCTGTTAGGCCCGTTGGCGCGTGCCCGACTAGTTGTTCGTGAACAACTTGGTATTCGGCATTTGCGCCAGACTTGTTTTGCGCGCCAGCATAGTAGACCTTATCGCCAACTGAAAATAAACCGACTTCTGTACCCACAGCTGCCACTGTGCCCACAGCATCAAAACCCAATATTCTAAATGTCCCATCTAACTGATAGCCAGCCCGCATTTTAGTGTCAACTGGATTAACAGCGCTCGCTGACAGTTTTACTAAAACTTCCTTTGCCGCTGGTTTGGGCCTAGCCACCATCTTTTCAATAAAAACATTTGGTGCATCAAGTGGCAACGCCTGCTCAAAGCCTATTGCTTTCATTTTAGGGCTGCTGTTGAAAGGCCAAAGATTTTTTAACTTTTCTAAAAATGACATACGGAGCTCCTTTATTAATTCATCAACTATTACATATATAGCCTACGCGAAAAATACATCAAAAATAGGGGCAATGAGGCACTGACAATCAATTGCCACGGGCGTATTGGGTGTCATCTTCCGTTTTCAGTACTGCCATAAAGGCTTCTTGCGGTACATCAACTGTTCCTACTGATTTCATACGCGCTTTTCCGCGTTTTTGCTTGTCCAATAACTTGGCGCGTCGGTCAGGATCACCTGTATGGATTTTTGCTGTGACATCTTTACGATAGGCTTTGATATTAGTACGTGCCAAAATTTTAGCCCCAATAGCTGCCTGTACTGGAATTTCAAAGTTTTGACGCGGAATAATTTCTTTGAGCTTAGATGTAATAATCCGACCACGTTCAGCTGCAAAATCACGATGAACAATAAAACTCAAAGCATCTACTTTTTCAGAATTAAGTAGTATGTCAATTTTAAGTAAATCCGATTGACGATAACCAGATATCTCATAATCTAACGAGGCGTAACCACGTGTGCTGGACTTGAGTTTATCAAAGAAATTAAAAATAATTTCTGATAGCGGTATTTTATACTTAACATTGACACGTGTTTCGTCAAGATACTCCATGGTATCAAACTCACCTCTTTTACGCTGTGCCAACTCCATCACAGCACCCACATAATCATTAGGCACCATGATTTGTGCGTCAACGTAAGGTTCTTCAATGTACTTAATTTGAGACGCTTCAGGCATTTCAGAGGGATTCTCAATTTCAAGCATTTCACCATCATTAGTGGTCACATGATAAGTGACTGACGGCGCAGTCGTTACCAAATCCAAACCAAATTCACGCTCTAATCGCTCTTGAATAACATCCATATGTAATAATCCAAGGAAGCCAACACGATAACCAAATCCCAAAGCTTGAGATGTCTCAGGCTCAAATGATAAGGCAGCATCATTTAATTGCAGTTTTTCTAAAGCATCACGCAAATCTGTATACTTCGCATTGTCCGAAGGATATAAACCGGAATAAACCATCGGCGTCATTGGTTTGTAACCTGCCAATGGTTCGCTAGCTGGATTATTGACAGATGTAATAGTATCACCTGAATGGGTCGTATGGATATCTTTAATCGCGGCTGTCAAGTAACCGACATCGCCAGCCATTAAATAATCACGCTTTTGAGCTGTTGGTGACATGACACCAACCTCGTTCACTTCATATTCAGCACCGGTATTCATCATGCGCACCTTGTCTCCGGGCTTAACAATACCTTCACGTACACGCATGTTAACCACAACACCACGATACGGGTCATAAGCTGAGTCAAAAATTAGAGCTCGCAGTGGCGCTGTTAGGTCACCAGTAGGTGCAGGCAAATCAGTCACAATCTTTTCAAGTAATTCAGGAATACCAACCCCTTTTTTAGCCGAAGCCAACACTGCTTCAGACGCATCAATCCCAATCACGTCCTCAATTTCTGCGCGTACCTTTTCTGGATCGGCAGCTGGTAAATCAATCTTATTGATAACAGGTAGTATTTCCAAATTGTTATCTAACGCTAAATAAACATTCGCTAGTGTCTGTGCTTCAACACCCTGTGCGGCATCAACGACCAAAATAGCACCTTCAGCGGCAGCCAAAGAGCGTGAGACCTCATAAGAAAAATCAACGTGACCTGGTGTATCAATAAGATGAAAAATATAGGTCTCGCCATCTTTAGCATCGTAGTGAACCTCGACTGCGTTCAATTTAATTGTAATCCCTCGCTCGCGTTCAAGATCCATTGTATCGAGTAATTGGTTTTGCATGTCTCGTTCTGCAACTGTATGAGTTTGCTCAAGAATACGGTCAGCAATCGTTGATTTACCATGATCTATATGTGCCACAATTGAAAAATTGCGAATGTGTTTTTGGCGTATTTTAAGTTGTTCTAAGTCAAATTCTGTCATCTTTTTTTAACGCTACTTTGCGCTTTTCCTTAATTATTCTGTCTTACTTATTTTATCATGAATGGCCATAAAAAAGGTTGATGGCGCGAGCTTTTTGTCATTTAACGTGTTCGTCTCATGGCTTGTATGAATACTGTTCCCATAATTAATACAGCTCCGAGTGCGTCAATTATGCCAAATGCGATATGAAAAACAACAACACTGAGTATTGTACCCATCAATGGTTCTAAAGCCCCTAACGTACTTGCAGTTGTTGGCTTAATCCAGGCTAAACTTTGAATAAATACAACATATGCGATTGCTGTCCCAATGACAATCGAAAAAAATAGCAAAGCTACGGTATCTAATGTCCAATGAGGTGTTTGTCGCCAAATTGGATGACTGATATTAATGCCTAAACCACTAATTAACATTGCCCAAGCACTGATGGTAACAGCATCAAATTTTTGAATTAATTGCTTTGGTAAGAGTGTATAAAACACTGCGCCAACACCTGCCAAAAGACCCCAAATTAGTGCTGATTTTGACATAGCTAGTTGATCTATATGACCATGTGTGGCAATTAGTACTGTCCCAACAATGGCCATTATAATGGCCAAAATATCTTGTCGTGCTGGCCATTGCCAAGTCTTAAAGGCAATAACGATGGCAATCATAATCGGATTGGTAAATTGTAACACAGTGGCAGTCGCTGCATTACCAGATTTGATAGCCATAATGTAAGTGTATTGAACAAACAGCATCCCTAAAAAGGCAAAAACAACTAAACGTGCTGCATCAGAACCATTAGCAAATGGTTTAAAAATAGCACGCCCCTCTCGAGCATAAGCAACAACTAATAATACGACACCAGCCAACAACAATCTAAAACTAGCAAACCATTGTGCATCAACACCACGGGCAAATAGCAAATCTACTGCAACGCTGTTAACACCCCAGAGCAAGGGACCCATCATAGCAAAAAATAGGCCTTTCGTTTTGTTTGTCATGTATCCTCCGTTTATCTTCGTCTTTTGTTATTTAAAAATAAGCCTAGCAGATGCTAAACTTATTTTGCATGGTTATTAAAAAGTTACTAACTGTGGACTTTGACCAAAATGACCTGCCGACAAGATTTTCATCACTGTTAACATTTGTTCATCACTAACTAGCTTAGGTGCGCCGTTAACCAGTGTGTCATATACCGAATCATATACACGGCCATAATCACCTGTGATACTTGGCAAATATTTTTCAATCCGATCCCCGCTTTGATTATAATAAACTAGTTGCCCATAGTTTTGTGGTGCATCTAGCCCAAAATTATCACTTCCCGGTAATTTGCCCGTTTTTAAATCATTTTCTTGTTCATCAACTGTATATTTGACAAAGGTGCCTTTTGTCCCTCTTATTTGCCATTTAGGATAAGCCTTTGTTGCTAATTCTGTTGCGCCTATATTGGCCTTAAATGCCTTCTCGTAAAAAAGATTAAGGGCAATATGATCTTCTACCATACTTTCTAACAGTCGTGTGGCTCGTAAGTCATAAGCGACCGATTTTGGTTGACCAAATAAGCTAACAACTTGATCAACAAGATGTACACCGTGATCATATAATGTCCCGTCGATAGCTGTGCCTTTGGCTTTACCATCATTTGGGCGATAGTGATCCATATGTACTTCTAAATCAACTAGCCGCCCCAAGTAACCATTATTAATGACGTCTTGCACTGTCAAAAAGTCACTGTCAAAACGCCGACTTTGATAAGGCATTAGAAATAACTGATTTTTTTGAGCAAGCGCCACCAAGTTTTCAGCTTCTTCTAAATTAGCTGCCATGGGCTTATCGACTAAAACATTTTTGCCAGCTGTCAATAATTGTTTTGTAACCGCGTAATGGCTCGATGATGGTGTGACAATCACGACCAAATCAATCGATGAATCTGTTAAAATATCTGAGATGTTTGTCGAAAAAAGTGTCCCCGTTGCTTCAAGTTCTGCTTGTGCCTCAGGGCGCTTCCCTAAAGTCGGAGTAACCACACGGGCCACTTTAAACTTATCCTGACGTATTTTTAAATAGGGTAAGTGATAACGATTAGTACTTTTACCAAAACCAACATAAGCAATATTTAACATCTCAACCTCCACTTTAATGCCCTAATCTCTGTCAATAGATAGATTACTTAATAACAATATCTTCTAAATTCCCTAAACCAGCAATTAACTGATTAATGATATTTAATTGTGCATATCGATTATTTTTGATTTGTTCATTATCAACATTCACCATCGTCGCATCAAAATATGCTGAAATTGGCATTTGCAACGCTGCTAACGCTTGATAAAGGGCCTCTGCGCCGTTTGCTTCAAGTGCCACTAATTGCAATTCACTCGTGGCAGCATACAATGCCTTTTCCGTTTCGTTTTCAAATAACTGTGGATTAACATTTAATGATACAGGTGTTTTTTCTGCTAAGCGTGCGACACGAGTCAAGGCTGATATCACCTCACGGAAATTATTATCATGTGCATGATTTGCCAAAACTTGAATACGATCTGTCAGATAAACAATATCTGCTGTCGCAAAATTGTCTGTCCCTGCGCTCACAATGTCTTGACGAATATCATCATCTAAAGCCAGCTTGCGAACACGATCAACCACAAAACTGAGCACCGCCATCAAATCGGCTGAAGCAGTAACAGCCCCTGTTGCCGCCATGAACTCAGCTAATACTGGTTGCAGCGCGATATGCCAATGCTTAGTAGTTAATGTGCGAACAACACCTGTTGCCGCACGTCGCAAACCATAGGGGTCATTGGATCCCGAAGGAATAAGATTAGCCGCGAAGAATGTCACAATAGCATCTAATTTATCAGCGATAGCAAGCACTGCACCGACATCACTTTTAGCAATGTTACCATTGGCTGATGTTGGCATGTAGTGTTCTCTAATAGCAGTAGCGACATGCTCATTTTCACCAAATAGACGTGCGTAATGTTCGCCCATTACACCTTGCAATTCATCGAATTCACCGACCATTCCAGTCATCAAATCAAATTTATATATTTCTGCTGCCCGCGCTAAATCAGTCTTTTTATCGTCATCGAAATCTAAAGCATCAGCTAATTTTTCCGCCAACAAACCAACACGTTGCATATGTTCGTAAACTGTTCCAATTTTTTCATGAAAAACAAGTGTCTTAACTTTTGCCATATAATCAGCAATCTTTTTTTGTTGGTCTTCACGATAAAAGAACTCTGCGTCCTCTAGGCGAGCAACAAGAACTTTTTCATTTCCAGCAATAACATTGTCTAAGTGCGCCGTATCACCATTTCTAACTGAAAGAAAATGAGGTAACAATTTCCCTGTCGCATCTCTGACGTAGAAAAAGCGCTGATGCTCACGCATAGATGTAATCAACACTTCATCAGGCACTTCAAGATACTTTTGATCAAAACTACCAGAGAAAGCTGTCGGCCATTCGACAATATTATTTACTTCTTCCAATAAATCTTGTGCAGGTGCATTATCTAATGACAATACCCAGTGATTTCGATTTGCTATTGTTTCAAGTTGACTTTTTATTTGAGCTTTACGATTCTCCGCATCGGCAAGCACGTAAGCAGACTGCAATGTCTCTTCGTAAGCTTGAGCATCACTAATCGTTACATGTTCTGTCGACAAGAATCGATGTCCTCTTGTGACACGACCAGTGGCAATGTCAAGAACATTAAAATTGATAACCTGTTCATCTAATAAAGCTACTAACCAACGAATCGGACGTACATACAAAAATGAATGATTTGCCCATTTCATATACGTTGTAAATTTCATTTGCGAAACAACTTCTTCACCAATCTGAGACAAAATTTGATTGGCTGGTACACCAGTAGTATGTTTTGTCAACCAAACATAGCCATCACGCACTTCAAACGCTTCTGGGGTCGCACCTTGTCCTCGCGCAAAACCTTGCGCTGCTTTCGACCACTCACCATTTTCGTCTTTAGCACGTTCAACTGACGGTCCGCGTTTTTCTTCTGAAAGTGCTTCAGATTCTTCGGCCACATCACATAGTTGCAATGCCAGACGACGTGGTGTCGAAAATGGTTTAATATCACCAACAGTCAGTCGATGAGCTGCCAGAAACTCTTTTGTTCTAGCAACGAGTTGTGATTCAGAACTCGTCACAAGGTGTGCAGGTACTTCTTCTAAACCAATTTCTAATAAAAACGTTGACATAAATTAATTCTCCTCTGTTAGTGTATACTTGCCGTGCTCACCTAAATAGATTTCACGTAAATCATTATCTTTAAGTAGTGGGAATCCTAATTTGGCGCGCTCATCAATAAACACCTTAGACACACGACGTGCCATGGTCCGAATGCGATGCAAATAACCAGCTCGTTCAGTAACAGAAACACTGCCGCTAGCATCTAACAAATTAAATGTATGCGATGATTTTAAAATATAATCATAGGCTGGATGAACAAGCCCAAGATCAAGTAAGCGAGTAGCTTCTTTTTCAAAATCATCAAAATGTCTTAATAACATTGTTTGATCGGAAGCCTCAAAAGCATATTTTGAATGTTCATATTCAGGTTCTTTAAAAATATCACCATATAAAACACCATTTCCCCAATCCAAATCATATACAGTTGGCACATCTTGAATATAAGAAGCTAGTCTTTCCAAACCATATGTTACTTCAGCAGTAACCGAGTCAACTTCGATACCACCAACTTGTTGAAAATAGGTAAACTGCGTCACTTCCATACCGTCAAGCCATACTTCCCAACCAATGCCTGCCGCACCCATTGAAGGATTTTCCCAATTATCTTCAACAAAGCGTATGTCATGTTCAAGCGGCTTAATACCTAATGCCTCTAAAGAACCCAAGTATAATTCTTGTATATTATCAGGGCTAGGCTTCATAACAACCTGAAACTGATGGTGTTGAAAAAGTCGATTGGGATTATCCCCATAACGACCGTCAGCTGGTCGACGTGAAGGCTGAACATAAGCTGCATGCCATGGTTCTGGCCCATTAGCGCGCAAAAATGTATAGGGGGATTGTGTTCCCGCACCGACTTCATTATCATAAGCTTGCATCAAATTTGCACCCTGGTTAGCCCAATATTGCTGTAGCGTTAAAATAATATCTTGTAATGATAGCTTTTGACTCGTCATACTATTCTTCCTATTGCTTTCTATTGACTGTTTGACATTGTAACAGTAGATGTTTTTTAGCAACAAAAAACGCCTGAACTGTACCAATGCCAAAATACTGACATCAGGACGCTCACGCGCGGTTCCACCTGATTTCCTGCGTATACGCAGACACTCGAATCGTTCGCGCACTCCATCATCGCCACATGATTTCTTAGTTTGCAAACTTCATTAATTATATTATGCACTGCCACTAGAAAAACGTCAAGCGCTTGTCTACTATCTATTGTCACATTTCAACATTAAAGAAGACTTTGCCAGGATATTTCCATTTTGGTTTGCATAGTAGTAAAAAAAGCCTACATGGCTTTTTTACTTAAATAGTTAACAGTTCTTTTTCTTTTTCTGATGCGATATCATCAATTGCTTTAATATTATTATCTGTTAACTTTTGAATATCATTTTCCGCCTTACGGACATCATCTTCAGGCATTTCTTTATCTTTTTTGACTGAATCCATTGCATCGCGACGGACATTACGAACAGAGACCTTTGCTTTTTCTGCTTCGGCCTTAACTTGCTTTGCAAGGTCTTTACGACCCTCTTCCGTCATTTGTGGAATCATCAGACGCACAATATTGCCGTCAGAAGAAGGATTTAAGCCTAAATCAGACATATTAATTGCACGAATAATTTCTTCTAGAGCCGTCTTATCAAAGGGTGTGATTAATAACACACGTGCTTCAGGCACTGAAATTGATGCTACTTGATTCAAGGGTGTCATCGCACCATAATATTCAACTTCAATTCGGTCTAAAATATGTGGATTCGCACGTCCTGTACGAATACTTGTTAATTCACGCTGCAGAGCATCTTGCGCGCCTTGCATACGTGACTTTGCATCTGTTAAATCAAAAGCCATTATTTTTCTCCTGTAACTGTTGTCCCAATATTTTCGCCTAGTACGGCTCGCTTCAAATTTCCTGGTGTGTTTAAGTTGAAGACAACCAATGGCATATTATTATCCATTGATAATGAACTCGCAGTCGCATCCATTACTTTTAAGCCTTTTTTCAAAATATCTAAGTGTGTTAATTCTTCAAACTTCACGGCATTCTTGTTCTTATTTGGATCCGAATCATAGATGCCATCAACGCCATTTTTACCCATCAAAATAGCATCTGCATTGATTTCATTGGCACGCAAAGCAGCTGTCGTGTCTGTTGAGAAGTAGGGTGATCCTGTTCCTGCAGCAAAAATAACAATACGACCCTTTTCCAAGTGACGAATCGCACGACCACGAATATAAGGCTCAGCAATTTGTTGCATTGTAATCGCTGTTTGAACACGTGTGTCAACACCAGCACGTTCTAAGGCATCTTGCAAAACTAAAGCGTTCATTGTTGTCCCAAGCATACCTGTATAATCAGCACGTGAACGTTCCATGCCAACTTTTGCAGCTGGTTCACCACGCCATAAATTACCACCACCGACGACAATTGCAATTTGTGTCCCTAATTCGTGTACTTCTTTCAAATCTTGCGCAATTTCAGAAACTGTATCCAAATCAATACCCTGACCCTTATCACCAGCCAAAGCCTCGCCTGAAAGTTTCATCAAAACACGTTTGTATTTAATATCCGTCATGATTCACCTCATTTTCCATCTCATCAATTATACCAAAATATTCCGCAAAAAAAGTGCGTCATCATAAAATAACGCACTTTTTAACAAAATTAACCTAATTGCTTAGCAACTTCTTCAGCTAAATCAGTTACTTTCTTTTCGATACCTTCACCTACTTGGTAACGTACAAATGACTTCACAGAACCATTTTGTGATGCAATAAACTCAGCAACAGTCTGATCGCTATTTTTAACAAATGCTTGGTCTAACAATGTGATTTCGGCCAAGAACTTTTTGATGCGTCCTTCAACCATCTTTTCTTTAATGTTATCTGGCTTACCGGCAAGGTCTTCTGAAGCTAATTGCACTGCTTTTTCGCGTTCAATAACGTCAGCAGGCACTTCAGCATCAGAAACATATTGTGGTGCAATAGCAGCAATATGCATAGCAATGTCCTTAGCTGCTTCTTCGGAAGCACCATCAACAACAACTAACGCTGAAATTGAACCAGCTAAGTGAGAGTATGCACCAAAGTTTTCTGAATCAGTCTTTTCAACAACAGCAAAACGACGCAATGTGATCTTTTCACCAGTAATTTGTGATGTACCAATGATTTTATCATTCAATGTTTGGCCAGCTTCAACTTCTAATGCTAAAGCAGCTTCAACATCAGCAGGTGCCATTTCAACGACTGTATTAGCAACCGCCTTTAACAAATCATTAAATTCAGCGTTTCCAGCAACGAAGTCTGTTTCTGAGTTTAATTCAATAATTGCTGCTTTGTTGCCCTTGACAGCAACAAAAGTCATACCTTCAGCTGCAACACGGTCACCCTTCTTGGCAGCTTTTGCCATACCCTTTTCGCGGAGTAGGTCGATTGCCTTTTCCAAATCACCATCAGCTTCAACCAAAGCTTTCTTGGCATCCATCATACCAACAGATGTCTTATCGCGTAATTCTTTTACTTGTGCAGCAGTAATTGCCATTGTAATGCTCCTCTAAAATATTTATATGATTATTATATCATGGTTTTATTTGGTTTCGATGAAATAAAAAATGCCGTGTGCGTCCCATACAGGTCCGCAGGAACGGCAAATGTCATTTAATTATTAGTTATTGCCTTCTTCAACGATGTTAGCAATTTCTTCGATTGATTCTGTGTTTTCGTCACCAGCAACAAAAGCGTCTTCAGGTGCTGAATCTTGACCTTGACGACCTTCGATAATGGCATCAGCCATCTTAGCAGTAATCAAGCGAACGGCACGGATAGCATCATCGTTAGCAGGAATCTTAACGTCAACAACTTCAGGATTAGCGTTAGTGTCAATCATAGCCACAACTGGAATGTTTAACATGTTGGCTTCCTTAACGGCAATCTCTTCTTTCTTAGGATCAACAACAAACAATACATCTGGCAAACCAGGCATATCCTTGATACCACCCAAGAACTTGTTCAACTTTTCGCGTTGCTTGTTCAACAAGACAACTTCTTTTTTAGGTAATTGTTCGAATGTGCCATCTTCGGCCATTGCTTCCAAATCCTTCAAACGTTGGATACGTGTCTTGATTGTGTTCCAGTTAGTCAAAGTACCACCCAACCAACGGTGGTTGATGAAGTATTGACCAGCACGTGCAGCTTCTTCAGCAATTGCATCTGAAGCTTGCTTCTTTGTACCAACAAACAAGAAGTTAGCACCATCAGTTGATGCATTACGCATAAAGTTATATGCTTCATCAACTAACTTAACTGTCTTTTGCAAATCGATGATGTGAATACCATTACGTTCTGTAAAGATATACTCATCCATCTTTGGGTCCCAACGACGTGTTTGGTGACCGAAGTGTACTCCTGCTTCGAGGAGTTCTTTCATTGAAATAACTGCCATGATATGGCCTCCTAGGTTTTTTCCGCCGACAAATTCGACATTCATAATGACATTGCTGCACCTACATGAACTCGTTTGCCGTGTGTATTTGTCGCTATTCACAACATAAATAATTATACGTAATAGCTACCCTAAATGCAAGTACTTAATGCCATATATCTTCTGAAACACCCTTTAAAACCAAATAAGCCTCTTTTTGTTGCCGCGTTAGTTGCTTAAACATTGCTTCAGCGTGGAGTGCTTCGTGTTTCGTATCAAAAGATTCTGAGTGGATCATTTGAAGGGGGTGACGTGATTTAACCCGAGTAAATTTAGCCCCCTTACCCGCTTCATGAGTCGCCAAACGTTTTGCAAGATTATTCGTGAAACCACCGTAAAAATAACCATCTGCCGTATACAGCACGTAAAAATAGTAGTGTGCCATCATGACCATGACGTACCATATAAAATATCAGATACTGCTTTGGTATAGTTATTTTCCGATGTATAAGCAATGATTGGCGGCATAATCCGCACACCACCAGGTCGTCCTGATTTAATGGCTTCAATTAAAACCATATTGGCTTCACGATTTGCTTTACCATAAACAAACTGGATACGCTTAATCATCAATTTTCTGCTAGCAAAAGCAGCAAAAATATCCGCTAATCTATCTGGTCTATGAACCATGTAAAATTTACCGTTATTTTTCAGTAATTTATTCACGACTTGAGCTAAGCCTGGCAAATCAATTGTCAGTTCATGTCGCGCCAACTGGTAATGCTTATCGTGATTTGTTTTAGTTGTCTCATTTAATGGAAAATAAGGCGGATTAGATAACACAGTCTCCACCGAACCTGGCTGAATATCTTCAAATATAGTTTTCATATCAGATTCAATGACTGAAACCCGTTGCGTCAACTCATTCATCGCAATACTACGTTTCGCCATGTCTGCCAGTTCTGGCTGTATTTCGACTAGAGCCAACTTGCCAGTAACTTTAGGGGCGTAAAATAAGCCAACAGCCCCTGTCCCAGCACCAAGGTCAACCGTCAAGCCTGTCCCTTTGCCTTTCACATCAGCAAAATGGGCTAACAATACTGCATCCAAAGAATAAGAAAACATATCTGGATTTTGAATAATATTTATTTTTTGTGATGGCAAACCATCAATTCGTTCGCCTTCTTTAAGAATTGGTTGAATCATTGTTTTTTTCTCGCTTTATCGTGTAAAATGGGTAGATAGTTTATGAGGTGAATAAATAATGAAATTTTATGATTTTCTGCGTATTATTGCAGTTGGTATCGTGTGGGCGGTAACCGGTCGCATTAAATATATGAATAAAGATCGCATCCCGACCGATGATAACTATATATTAGTCGGCCCACATCGTACTTGGTGGGATCCGGTATGGTATGCGATTGCTGCCTATCCGAAGCCTTTCATTTTCATGGCTAAAATCGAGTTATTCAAATTCAAACCACTGGCTTGGTTAATTAAATCCGCAGGCGCTTTTCCGGTTGATCGCAATAATGTTGGTCCAAGTGTCATTAAAACACCTGTTAGAGAACTGAAATCAGGTAACCGCTCATTAATTATGTTCCCGTCAGGATCACGGCATAGTGACGATTTAAAATCCGGCACGTTAGTTATTGCTAAAATGTCAGGCAAAGCCATTGTGCCAGCCGTTTACCAAGGACCTGTAACATTTGGTCAACTATTTAAGCGTAATAACACGACAATCAATTTTGGTGAACCCATTGTCATTGACCGCAAAGATAAGTTAGACAAAGAAAACATTACCAAATATACCGTTAAGATTCAAGCCGCTTTCGATCAATTGGATGCTGAAGTTAATCCTAACTGGCGTTATATCGACCCTAAACGTGAAAAAAAATAAGCCAAATGGCTTATTTTTTTTGTGACTGTTCACTTTGTTGTTTCATTTGTGCCATCATTTGGTTGAGCTTTTTCTGTGATGGCTTTTGACCCATTGACATCATCATCGACTTCATCATTTCCTCTGAAATTGGTGGATTCTTTGCCAAATAACTCTTCATTGAGTTACGCGCGACAAAGAAACCAATGACAAGTCCAATAACTAGCCCTAAAACAAAGATTAAGATTCCAAATCCTAAATTCATGGTTCAACAACCCCTTAATAAAATGTCTATGAGTTATTATAGCATAAAGTTGCGATTGATAAAGTCGTTCTTTACAAAGATAGCGCACAATTTCTGACAATAATGTGCCGAATTTTTCGAAAAAACGAACAAACGTTTGATTAATTATTTTATTTTAGTTATAATGAAATTACATTAAACTACGTTTAGTAAGGATTAAACCCATCATGGCAATTCAGGAAAGCAAACAAATTCAAGTTTTAAGATTTATTCACGAAGCTCAGCTAAATAATGGTTATCCCCCAACCGTGCGTGAAGTTGGTGAAGCTGTGGGGCTTTCTTCATCCTCAACCATTCACGGTCACATTGAAAGATTGGTCAAAAAGGGTTATCTGTTAAAGGATGCTTCAAAGCCGCGCGCTCGAGCAATTGAAGTGACTGATTCTGGATTAGAGGCACTTGGTGTATCAACAACACCGGGTCGAATTCCAGTTCTTGGTCAGGTAACTGCTGGCGCACCGATATTAGCAGTAGAAGAAGAAGCTACTGAATTTTTCCCAATTCCTGATAATTTGATGCAATTTGATGGCGATATGTTTATGTTGAATGTTCGTGGTAATTCAATGATTAACATTGGTATCCTAGATGGTGACAAGGTCATTGTCAGAAAACAAGATAATGCTGATAACGGTGATGTTGTTGTTGCCATGAATGACGATGACGAAGCCACAGTCAAGCGTTTTTTCCGCGAAGCAGATCATTTCCGTTTACAACCAGAAAACGATGCGATGGCGCCAATCATCCTTAAACAAGTTGCTATATTAGGTAAAGTTATTGGCTTATACCGAGATGCTATTTACTAATAACAAATAAAAAAGCTGACATGGCTTTAAAGCCATGTCAGCTTTTTTATTATGCCCAAGTTTCAGGACTTTTTTGCCAATCAGTTAAAGTTGCTAACTGTGATTGATTTAAGTCACCACGAGCAATGGCTGCATGAACTAATTGCGAATAGGTTGTTAATGACTGAAAAGTTAAGTTTTCCGCCGAAAAATTAGCGATGCCGGCTGGCAATTCATAAGAGAAAATCGACACAACGCCAAGAACGTTGGCGCCTTCTTGGCGAACAGCTTTAACTGCACCCAAAACTGAGCCACCCGTCGAAATTAAATCATCAATCAAGACAACATTTTTACCCTTTACTTCAGCTCCTTCTGTCTGTCTACCAGCACCATGATCTTTTGGCTTGGAACGGACATAAATCATCGGTTTATCTAACCCTTCAGCAACCCAAGCCGCATGAGGAATACCGGCCGTTGCAACACCACCAATAATGTCAGCATCAGGATAGTATGATTGAATTAATTCAGCTAAACCTTTGAAAATATTTTGGCGTACCGCTGGAAAACCAATCGTCATACGATTATCCGTATATATTGGGCTTTTAATGCCAGAGGCCCAAGTAAATGGTGATTCTGGTGAAAATTTTACGGCCCCAATGGCTAATAAATCATTGGCTACTTGTTCTGCATAGTTTGTCATATTCTTAGTCCTTACACCATTCTTGTAAAACACGTTGGTAGGCTTCTAGTGGTGATACCGCTTGCGTAATTGATCGACCCACAACTAAGCCAGTCGCGCCATGATGACGCGCTTTTTGTGGTGTTGTAACACGTCTTTGATCACCATTATCATCGCCTAGCAGACGAATACCTGGTGTAATTCGTACAAATGACTGACTCGTTACTGCCTGAATAGCTTTGGCCTCTTCAGGTGAACTAATCGTACCGTCAACACCCACCTGAAAAGCCATAGCAGCTAAATGGGTCACTGTATCAACTAAACTTGCCTGTGTCAACTGTGTTGCTTGCATTTCCGACTCTGAAAAAGAAGTCAATTGAGTCACGGCCAGCAACTTCATGCTATCAGGCTTATTAGCTACTGCCGCCGCCATCATACGTGCACCACCTGAAGCATGAATCGTTAAATATTGAATATCTAATTTTGAAATGCTTGCAACTGCTCGACCGACCGTATGTGGTATGTCATAAAGCTTTAGGTCCAAAAAGATTGTGTACCCTTGCTGGCGTAACTCATTAACAAATGTTGGCCCTTCTGCATAGAAAAGTTCCATACCGACTTTTAAAGCTGGCTTATTAGTCAAACTGTCAAATTGTTTCAAAAATTTTCTGACAGCAAAGGCATCTGGAAAGTCTAACGCAATAAATACTGGTTCTTGCTTCATATTTATTCCTTTCGCTACGGCGAGTTAAATGATAAAACGACTACTTTTTGAAAGTTTTGGTGACTTCTTCAACATTAGAAAAACCATACTTATCTAAAGCACTTGGCAACTCACGAATAATGTCTGCCATTACTTGATGATTACCTGCTAAAGCTGTACCAATTTGCACAGCACTAGCACCAGCCATCATTAACTCTAGCGCATCATCGACGGTACTCACACCACCAACTCCAATTACTGGAATACTAACTGTTTGAGCTGTCTCGTAAACAAAACGGACTGCAATCGGATGGACTGATGTTCCCGACATGCCACCAGTACCGCGTGCCAGTCGTGCTTGTCTGGTATTTAAATCTAAGCTCATACCGACAACCGTATTGATTAATACGATACCGTCAGCACCAGCCGTTTCAACTGCTTTAACAATAGGCTTAATATCAGTTACATTTGGTGACATCTTAGCATAAATGGGTAAAGTTGTTGCAGCGCGCATAGCATGAATAACTTCCGCAGCTGATTCCGCCGTCACACCAAAAGCCATACCACCACGGTCAACGTTTGGACAAGATAAATTCGCCTCAATAGCTGTGACTTGTTTTGTCGCCGTTAAGCGTTCTGTTAAAGCTACATATTCCCCGACTGTTTCACCTGCTACAGAAGCTAACACGGGTAAGGTTTTGTATTTCTCATGAATAGCTGGCAAAATGTCAGCAACAACTGCCTCAATACCAGGATTTGCGAGACCAACCGAATTTAAAATACCGCTTGGTGTATTGATAATCCAAGGTTGTGGATTACCTGCTCTGGCTGACATGGTCACCGTTTTTGTCACCAATGCACCAGTTTCTTCAATAGCATAACCTTTATCTTCAAGTCCAAAGAACACTGCACCTGATGAATTCATAATAGGATTTTTCAGGTCTAAACCAGGTAATTTTACAGCTAAGCGTTCTGACATCATCACTAACTCTCCTCATTTGTTTTCAAACTCCACACAATAGATCATCACAAGCTTATTTCATCTCGTTGACTGTGAAACTACGACTTTCCAGTACATCCAAAAAGGCACTAACTGTGTCCAATGCAGTAAATAATGGCACAGCATTTTCAATGGCTGCATTACGAATCAAGCGACCATCGGACTCAGCACGATCATCGGCTTGTGTTGTGTTGATCACCACCTGTAATCGTTGTGAACGTAACGCCGCAACAGAGTTGTTATCAGATTCCGCAATTTTGTCTAAAATGTCTACCGGTAAACTTTGTTCAGCAAAGTGCGCCCCTGTCCCAGATGTCGCAAATAAAGCGAAACCAAGATTATTGAAGCGCTTAGCTAAATTAATTGCTTCAGCCTTATCAGCATCAGCAACGGTAAACAAGACATTGCCATATTGTGGCACTTTAATATTAGAGGCAACGAATGCTTTGTATAAGGCTTTAGGTAAAGTCGTATCAGATCCCATGACTTCACCTGTAGACTTCATTTCTGGGCCAAGCAACGAATCTACATCAGGTAACTTTGTAAATGAGAAAATTGGTGCTTTTACGTGGACCATGTCGTCAGCAGGTATCAAACCTGTTTCAAAGCCCATATCTACTAATTTCTCCCCTAACATCACTCGTGTTGCCAATTGTGCTAATGGCAGATGCGTCACTTTTGAAATGAATGGGACTGTACGTGAGGCACGTGGATTGACTTCAATAACATACGCGGTATTATCATGAATAACAAATTGCACATTCATCAAACCAATTGTGTTCATGGCTTTTGCCAGATTAATCGCTGCTGCTGTCATTTCATCTTGTACTTTTTGAGATAAATACTGTGGCGGATAAACTGACATTGAATCGCCGGAATGTACACCAGCACGCTCAATATGTTCCATGATTCCTGGAATAACAGCTGTCTCACCGTCGGACAACACATCAACTTCCGCTTCCTGTCCAACCAGATAAGAATCAATCAATACAGGATGGTCATTAGAAACCTTCACAGCACGCTGCATATAGTCTTGTAACTCATCATCAGATGACACGATTTCCATAGCACGGCCACCTAAAACATAAGATGGTCGAATCAAAACTGGATAACCAATAGCCTGTGCAGCGTTCAGTGCACCATCGACTGTTGTCGCCGTCTTACCAACCGGTTGTGGCAACGCAAGCGTCTTGATAACTTGGTCAAAGGCCTCGCGATCCTCGGCACGGTTCAAATCATCAACTGTTGTTCCAAGTATGTTTACGCCATTTTCTTCAAGCGGTTGCGCCAAATTAATGGCAGTTTGTCCACCGAATTGGACAACAACACCAAGTGGTTGTTCCAAGTCAATAACATTTAAAACATCTTCTAATGTCAGTGGTTCAAAATAAAGCTTGTCTGAGATTGAAAAATCGGTTGATACAGTCTCAGGGTTAGAATTCATGATAATGGCTTCATAACCAGCGCGTTGAATGGCTTTCACCGCATGAACCGTGGCATAATCAAATTCGACACCTTGACCAATACGAATTGGTCCGGAACCTAAAACAATGACAGATGGTTTCTTTGAACGTACAGATTCATTCTCACGTTCGTAAGTTGCATAAAAATAAGGTGTTTGGGACTCAAATTCTGCAGCAACCGTATCGACCATCTTATAAACTGGCAGAACATTAGCATCATGACGTTGTTTGCGAACCTCAGCAGCCGTTTGACCCCAAAGTCCAGCAATTGTCGCATCAGCAAAACCATTTTTCTTTGCATAAAGTAGATAATCGATATCTCCCACATGGGTTGATAAATCGCGTTCAATTTCAACAACGCGAGATACTTTATCTAAGAAAAATTCATCAATTTGCGTCTTAGCATGAATCGTTTCAATACTAACGCCCCGTCGCAATAAATCCGCAATCATAAACAAACGGTCATCACGAGCTGGCATCAAAGCCGATAATAGCGCTTCGTCTGACAACTCATCAAAAGTTAAGTCGTTCAAACCGGTCACGCCAATTTCAAGTGAACGAACAGCTTTTAACATAGCTTCTTCCATGTTACGCCCAATCGCCATGACTTCACCAGTTGCTTTCATTTGTGTCCCAAGTCGCCTATCTGCGGTAGCAAACTTGTCAAATGGCCAGCGTGGAATTTTGAACACAACATAATCTAATGCCGGTTCAAACTCTGCTTTTGTTGTGCCGGTTACTGGATTAATAATTTCATCAAGCGTCAGGCCCACTGCAATTTTCGCTGCCATTTTCGCAATTGGATAACCTGTTGCTTTAGAGGCCAGTGCTGACGAACGTGAGACACGTGGATTCACCTCAATAATATAATATTTATAGGACTGAGGATCCAAAGCCATTTGAATATTCACACCACCTTCAATTTTCAAGGCACGAATAATTTTAAGCGCCGCATCACGCATCATTTGTACTTCGCGATCAGATAACGTTTGAACTGGCGCCGTGACGATTGAATCACCTGTGTGAACACCGACTGGGTCAAAATTCTCCATCGAAGCCACGACCAATGCATTATCATGTGCGTCTCGCATGACCTCAAATTCAATTTCTTTATAACCTGCTATAGAACGTTCAATCAAGACTTGCGTTACCGGAGACAATTCTAAGCCATTGGCTGAGATATCAACTAATTCTTGATGTGTGGCGGCGATACCACCACCCGTACCGCCAAGTGTATAAGCTGGACGCACGATGACTGGATAACCATGAGTATCTGCGAAGTCTACGGCTTCTTCAACAGTTGTGGCAATAACAGATTCCGGTATGGGCTCATTTAAACGTTCCATCAAAGCTTTAAATTCTTCGCGATCTTCAGCTTCCTCAATGGCGGATAACTTTGTCCCTAATAACTCAATACGTAGCTCATCCAAAATACCAGTTTCAGACAAATCTTTCGCCATATTCAGGCCAGTTTGTCCACCTAATGTTGGCAAAATTGCGTCTGGTCGTTCTTTTCTTAAGATACGTTCAATAAAGTCTATAGAAAGCGGCTCAATGTAAACTTTATCAGCAATTTCGGCATCTGTCATAATGGTAGCAGGATTAGAATTGACTAAAATAACATAGTAGCCTTCTTCTTTCAAACTGAGCGCTGCTTGCGTTCCTGAATAATCAAATTCAGCAGCCTGCCCGATAACAATTGGTCCAGAACCAATGACTAATACTTTTTCAATGTCTTTACGCTTAGGCATGTCGTGTTGTCTCCTTTTGTGTTTCGGCAATCATTGTCAAGAAATCGTCAAATATATACTCTGCATCATGTGGACCCGGTGCAGCATCTGGATGAAATTGTACTGAAAAAGCATGGTGGTTCTTCAATGACAAACCTTCGACTGTATTATCATTAATTTCTTCGTGAGTCACAATTAATTCTGTCTGCGCTAAACTGTCACGATCAACAGCGTACCCATGATTTTGTGAAGTAAAATCTAATCGTTCATGAGTTAAGTGTCGCACAGCATGGTTAAAGCCACGATGACCAAATTTCATTTTATAAGTTTTTGCCCCATTGGCTAATGCGAAAAGCTGATGACCTAAGCAAATTCCCATAAGTGGCAATTTTTCTTGTAATCTTTTGATGGTTGGGAGCGCATAAGCTGCATCCTCGGGATTTCCAGGTCCATTAGATAGTAAAATACCATCTGGATTAGCAGCTAAAACGGTTTCTGCATCAACATCCGCTGGGAAAACCATGACATTGGCACCACGTTTTGCTAACGAGCGCAAAATTGAATTTTTTAGACCAAAATCGATTAAGGCAATGGATACCCCATCAGTGGGGTTTTGATATTGCGTTTTGGTTGTGGCATTAGCAACCATATTTTTATCAGTTTGAAAATGACGTAGATTCGTTAGCACATCGTCAGTGACATCATCAACAAGCGCAGCTCTCATAACACCATGATCACGTAATTCGCGTGTTAATGCGCGTGTATCTACTCCTGTAATGCCAGGCATCCCCGTTCTTTCAGCCCATTCTGATAAGCTCATCATTTGGCGCCAGTTACTTGGGCGACGGGCAATTTCGTGAACAACAATAGCTGAAGCAGCTGGTCGTAAGCTTTCAAAATCATCACGATTCACGCCGTAATTACCAATTAATGGGTAGGTAAAGACTATCATTTCACCGCGATAAGACAAATCAGTAATTGATTCCTGATATCCTGACATTCCCGTATTAAAAACTACTTCAGCCATAACTTCAGTATCAGCCCCAAATGCCTCACCTGTATATATCGTGCCATTTTCAAGTACTAAATATCGTTTTTTCATTTATGCCGCTACTCCTATTTATGCTATTTCATTAATTTGCTTGGTAAACAAGATTGCCATCTACCCAAGTCATCAGTGTTTTACCATAGACTTCCCAACCAATGAATGGCGTGTTCTTACCAAGAGAAACAAATTCGTCTGCTGAGATGGTGTCTTTATGTGCTAAATCAAACAATACGAGGTCGGCAGTCGCACCGACAGTTACGCTTACCGGCGCCTCTAAATTGAAGGCATTCACCGGTGCAATCAGCATGCGCTCTATTAAAGTTGCTAAAGTGATTATGCCAGTCTTTACAAGCTTGGTATATAGCAGTTGGAAACTAGTTTCAATCCCCGTAATACCGAATGGTGCTAGTTTAAATGATTGCGCCTTTTCTACCATGCCATGCGGTGCATGATCTGTGGCAACCATGTCAATCGTACCATCGATTAATCCAGCTAGAACTGCTTGTCTATCTTCTTGAGAGCGCAGTGGCGGATTCATTTTGAACAGTGCATTATCAGATGTAATTGCCGTATCAGCTAATAACAAGTGGTGCGGAGATACTTCAGCTGTGACCTTGACACCTTGCTGCTTGGCAATGCGAACCAAATCCACCGATGCCTTTGTCGAGATATGCGCAACATGATAATGAACCCCAGTAGCTTTAGCCAAAACCAAATCACGAGCTAATTGTGAACTTTCAGCTAATCCTGTAATTCCGGGGAAACCAATTTTTTCGGCCTGCGCACCCGCATTCATCACACCACCATGTAGTAATGAATCATCTTCTAAATGAGCGACTAATGGTTTGTTAACCTTGGCAGCAGCCTGCATAGCCTGTAACATTGTATCTGCCGTTTGTACCCCTTTTCCATCATTACTAAATGCAGCCGCACCTTCTTGAGACATACCAACAATATCTGAGATGGCCGTTGCTGTTAAATCACTCGAAACCGCACCGTATTGTGCAACGTGTACAGCAGCACTACTTTGATTTAATGCAATTTGTTTCGCTAAACGTGCCGGTGTATCAGGTACAGGATTTAAATTTGGCATTGCAATCACTGTTGTAAAGCCACCACGAGCGGCTGCCGCTGAGCCAGTGGCAATTGTTTCTTTGTATTCAAATCCAGGCTCGCGAAAGTGAACATGTACATCAACCAGTCCAGCCGATAAAAAAGCACCTTTAGCATCAATCGTCTCTACGTCACTTTCAATATGTTCAGCGACCCGAGTAATTGTTTTCCCGTCAATTAAAACATCTCGTGTAACAAGTTCACCATCAATTAAAATTTTTGCTTGCTTAATGCGTTGCATATGTAGCCTCCGTTGTATATTCTAGTATTGCCATACGTGCATAAACACCATTATTCATCTGTTCAAAGATTCGAGATTTTGGTGCTTCGACTAATTCATCAGCAATTTCTACATCACGATTAACTGGGGCTGGATGCATAATGATTGCCGCTGCCTTTAGTCGCTCGTAACGAGCCCGATTAAGTCCGAACTGTTCATGATATTGCTTGGTAGAAAAATTCTGATTTTCCGTTTGTGTAATACGTTCATGTTGCACACGTAGGAAAATGACAACGTCTAAGTTTTCCCAATCATCATCAATAGCGACAAATTGACCAAATTTTCCAAAATCATTTGGTTGCCAATCTTTTGGCCCTGAAAATGTCATATTAGCCCCTAAATGATGCAAAATTTCTGCATTAGACCTCGCCACACGTGAATGGGCCAAGTCCCCAACAATGCGAATATTTAAACCAGCAAAATGATTAAACTGTTCATAGATTGTTACTAAATCTAATAAACTTTGTGATGGATGTTGGCCGCTCCCATCACCGGCATTAATCAAGTGTGGTATCTCATGTCCTGTCGCTGTTAGCACTTGATCATACCAATTATTTACTGTATGTCGAATGACTGCAACATCTACCCCAATGGCTTTTAACGTTTTTAATGTATCTGTGAGACTCTCACCTTTAGACATTGAACTCTGTTGCGGATCGATATCAATTTGTTGATACCCTAATCTATTTTCTGCCATTTGAAAACTACTATGCGTGCGCGTTGAATTTTCAAAAAATAGATTTGTAACCGTTAAATTTGACTGTATTACCGATCTACCAGCTTTAATAGCTAATGCACGATGTACTAAGTCTAGCACGTCATCAAGTTCTATTGCATTTATATTCAAAAAATGTCGCATAATACTCCTTTTTATACAAAAAACGCGTAAGCCATTTCGACTTACGCGTTTCTAGAAAATTACGGCCAAAGTATAGACTTTGCCCCGAGTATCTAAAAGCCTTGTAAGTCTCTCTGGACTTAATTAAAGGTTTTACTGTTTTCAATATATTATCATTTTTTAAGCAGTTATGCAAACTCAATTAGCAAAAAAGTGCTTATCTTGCTCATTCACGCTTTTTTTAGCATTTTTATCTGAATTCCAAAATGGCACAATCACTTTACCCGTGACATGTTTAGCATCTACAAAGCCAAAGTATCGCCCATCATTAGATACAGACCGGTGATCTCCCATTACAAAGTATTCACCTGCTGGCACTTTTGTATGATGTTGATCTTTTTTCTGCCACAAATCAGTTGCTGATAACGTTTTTAGTGACCACTCACTGCCAAACGACATTTCTGTTCCTTGGGTACGCTCATCAATGCCAATATAATTCTGATTGACAACTTTACCGTTAACATACAAGTTAGAGTTCTTGTATGATACAGTATCGCCGGGTACACCAATAATGCGTTTGACATAGTCTTTATCATTTGAGTTAAACCGTGGATCCTCTTGACGGGCATCAAAGACAATCACATCGCCACGCTTATATTTGGAAATTTTACTCAATATAACAAATTCTTTATCTTGTAGATTAGGCATCATTGACGGCCCACTAACACGCACAAGTGTAAATAAGTAGGTTCGCACTAACAACACAATAACGAGTGTCACACCGATAGGAATAACCCATTCTTTTATAAAGCGTAAGAAACCATTTTGCATAGTCATTCTTCTTTCATAAAAACTTTAAAGGCATTATGTCTACTTACTTCTGACGCAACTTAGCATACGCATCGGCAACTGGCTTGGTTACAATATCGTTAATTTCTGTCAATAATGTGTTTAATGCTTGTTCTGTCGATAACAAAGCCGTGATAAGCTCATTTTTTTGAACATCTGCTGCAATAGCATCCCACTCTTTTTCTTGATCAGCGGATGGTTGCTGCTGTGACTGCATCATTTGTTGAACAGCCACTTGAACACTCTGAAATTTAGTAAATAATTGCTTGGCCTCTTCATCTGCTTGAATTGCATTAAAGGCATTTTGCCAAGCTGTGTATTGTTCTGTTTCTTTTAAAACTGATGCCATTTCATTAGCATTATCGTAAATATTAACTGTCATGTTTTTTCCTCTTTATCTTTCTTATTATGAAGTAACCAACAACTAATTACCACCAAATAGTCCTTTAATAGTGTGCCATGTTTTATTCGCACCGTCAACTGCTTTATCCACCCCATTTGAAAAGTCAGAAACAATATTTGACCAATCCATGCTATTACCAGATTGTTTATTTTTAACAGGCTGATTAGGATTTGTGACGCTAAAATTAGTACCTGGTGTATTTGGTAGAATTTGTTCTAGAGAGGTTTTCACCAATGGGCCCATTGTCGCCGTTAGACCCAAAGGTAGACTATTGTTCTTGCTATTATCGTCTAATCCCATCCAAGTTGCCTGCACAACATCTTTTGTGTAAGCCATAGCCCAAGAATCTTTAGATGACTGCGCATTCTCAGTATCGTTAGGATTTTCCGTTGTTCCTGTTTTTCCAGCAATAGTAAATCCGGCCGGCGCAGCCCCTAAACCAGTCCCATTAGTATAAGTGCCCAGCATCATCCGTGTCATATTATCTGCTACACGTGAACTTATGACACGTGTCTGTGTTGCTTTTGGTTGTGCCACAATGACTTTGCCTGTTGCATCAACAATCTTAGTAATTAAATGCGTCTGACTCATAACACCATCATTGGCAAAAGCCGTATAAGCTTGAGCCATCTGCATAGGTGACACGCCGTCTGTTAAACCACCTAAAGCTAACGCTAAACTTTTATCTTTGTCTGAGAGCGGCAAACCGAATTTTCGTGTGCTGGTGAAACCAGCATTAACACCCATTTTATTGAGTAAATAGACAGCTGGTACATTGTAAGAATGCTCCAGGGCTGAATACATTGGGACATCCTCAGTTTGCACATTCAATGCGTTATGAATTTCTTTGTTGCTTGTACCAAAAGTCCGCGTCGTATTTGGTAATAATTCATCAATGCTGTAACCACGTTCTAACGCCGGTGCATAAACGGCAATCGGTTTAATTGCCGAGCCAGGTTGCAGCTTTGACTGTGTCGCATAGTTAAAGCCTCGGAAAGTGTGATTCTTTTCGCGTGCTCCGACAATTGCACGAACACCACCATTTTTAGCATTAAGCACCACACTGGCTGCTTGCGCATCTGTATTGTAGTTAAACATCCCCGGATTATTGAAATCGGCCTGAAGGTTAGCTTGATCCTGCTGATTTAAGGTTGTGTAAATCTTATAACCACGATTCATTACATCACCTTCAGTTAAACCGTAAGTCTTGATTGCTTCATTAATTACAGCATCAAAGAACCAAGGATATTTATAGTTATTGGTATTATCATACGTGTCATTTAGGTTCATCGGCGCCGCTTGCGCTGATTTGAGTTGCGCCGACGTCAACTTCTTGTTTTCAAGCATTGTGCCTAACACAACGTTTCGTCTATTAATCGATGCTTGCGGATGATCAATAGGATTATATAGCGCTGGACTAGGCAACATCGCTGTCAAAGTCGCAGCTTGCGAAGTTGTTAATTCACTGGCATGTACGCCAAAATACTTTTGCGCTGCATCTTCAACACCCCAAACACCATGTCCAAACCATGCATTATTCAAATACATGGTTAAGATTTGATTCTTAGTATAATCTTGCTCAACCTGCATCGACAAAAAGATTTCTTTCGCCTTACGTGTAATGGTTTGCTCTTGTGTTAAATAGGCATTCTTAACCAACTGCTGTGTTAACGTTGAACCACCACCAGCAATAGCAGAGGAACCCATCACTTTGTTTTTTAAGTTAAGTAGCGCTGCACGCACAATGCCTTTAATTGAGAAACCGTATTCATGATAGAAATTACGATCTTCACTGGAAATAACAGCATCACGCATATTCTGAGAAATTTTATCATAGCTCACGTACGTGCCTTTTTGAGAATACAACTCTCCAGCTTTTGCCCCAGAATCATCATAAACCGTAGTTGTTTGTGCTAAAGTAGCTTGTAAATTTTTGACATGAGCAGTTTTTGCTAAGACCACAAAATAGACACTCATCACCAAAAACAAACTTAAACACAATACTATTAGTAAGCGCCAAAACTGCCAGCGCTTAGCAATCGGCCGGATTTTTTCCTTTAGTTTTGTGACACTATTTTTTAACCAATTCATAGATTATCCTATCAATGCTGACCAACGTGCCGTTAAAGCAGCTGCACTTTTGTCATCTGGTGTTGTAACATATATTGTATCAAATCCAGCTAACGTCGCAATTACTTCTGGTAAATCAGCATCATCAATCACTCCTGCTAATGCATTACCAGTTGAATCGGTTGTTTTAATAATGGTCATAAACTGTACTTGTTGTATAAAAACAGCGTATTCCTTTATAGCTTCATCCACTGCACTCGCAGTAACGGCCAAATCAGGTATAGTCGTTTGATCTTGTAATTGTTGATATCTTAATTCGCCATTCACATCTTTAATGCGCACAATACCCAGTGCACGTATATCACGAGACACTGTAGTTTGTGTCGTCATAACATGATGACGCTGCAATTCCGTTAATAGCGCTTCTTGACTTGTGATGGACTGTTTTTGGATAATATCAAGTATCAATGCTTGCCTTTGTTGCTTTGAAATCATTTATCTTTTCCTCACTGCACAAGCACCACGTTTTATAATGTTTAACTGCTTATGCGTCTTACATTTCTTCAGGTGCTTTTACACCAAGTAGACGTAGACTTTCTGATAAAATTATCGTCACCGCTTTTACTAATGCCAAACGCGCGTTGAGTTGGTCATCTGGCAATAAAATTTTTGAATTTGCATAATATTTATTAAATGCGCGTGACAATGACAACGCATACTTGGCAATAATACTTGCTTCGCGTTGTTGCCAAGCACGTTGTACAATCGTTGGGAATTGATTTAACGTTGTTATAATGTCCCAAGTTGCTGTGTCATCAAGATTGAGTTCATCTACTGACACGGCTGTATTGGCTTTGCGCAAAATTGACTTAGCTCGTGCATTTGTATATTGAACATAAGGGCCAGTATCGCCCTCAAAGCGGACAACTTCTTCGAGATTAAAGTCAAAGTTATTAGTACGATCATTCATTAAGTCATGGAAAACAACTGCGCCGGCCCCTACTTGTTCGGCCACTGTTGCTTTATCAGCTAGATCTGGATTTTTTTCTTGAATTTGTTTCAGAGCTAGGTCATGGGCATCGTTTAAGACATCTTTTAATAAGACAACATCTCCTTTACGGGTTGACATTTTCTTACCATTGAACGTAATTAAACCAAAAGCAATGTGTTCAACATCATCCGCCCAATCAAATCCCATCAGTGATAATACTGCCTTCATTTGAACAAAATGTTCACGTTGCTCACCACCAACAACGTAGAGTGACTTAGCAAAATTATATGTTTCCTTACGGTAAACGGCAGCAGCCAGATCACGTGTCATATATAGGGTTGCACCATCTGTACGCTTGATCATTGCTGGTGTCAAATTAGGGTTAATATCAGATAAATCAACAATCTGTGCCCCCTGTGATTCAACTAGTAATGACTTTTCAGCGAGCATATCAACGACTTTATCCATTTTATCGTTGTAGAAAGCTTCGCCATTGAACGAATCAAAACTAATTTCAAGACGATCATAGATTTCAGTAAATTCTTTTAATGACTCCGCACGGAACCAGGTCCACAGCTGATGTGCTTCTTCGTCACCGTCTTCTAACTTTTTAAACCAGGCACGCCCAGCATCATTTAAGCTATCATCAATTTTTGCTTTTTCATGGAATTCAACATAATAACGCAAAAGCGTTGCGATTGGATCTGCTTTGACTTCAGCTTCAGTACCCCAAGTTTTATAAGCGTAAATTAGCTTACCGAATTGCGTTCCCCAATCACCCAAATGATTGATTTTGATTGGATGATAACCATTTTTAGCAGTAATATTAGCCAAAGCATTACCAATAACAGTTGATCGTAAATGTCCCATAGACATTGGTTTTGCAATATTAGGAGATGACATATCAATTGTGACATTTGCGCCATCACCATCATTGTTATCACCAAATGCAGCACCTTGGGTTAAAATTGTTTTCAATGTTGCTTGAGACGTCATTTTTTTGTCTAAGAAAAAATTCACATAAGGTCCTGTTGCCACAACTTTTTCGAAGTCACTTTGGTCAATACGGTTTACTATGTCGCTAGCAATCTGCTGTGGTGCTTGACGTAACAATTTAGCCAATGTAAATGTTGGAAAAGCAACGTCACCCAAATCGGATGATTTTGGTGATTCTAATTTTGCTGCAATTTCCGCTACTGGGATGTCTGGTAAAACTTGTGATAATGATGTAATAATGCTTTTATTATCAGTCATGTGGTCATATTCCTTTTTTAATTAGTTCCTATTATACCTTATTTTAAATTGATTCATATAAAAATCGCCCCTCGTTAACAATTAACAAGAGACGAGATAAACCCGCGGTACCACTCTAATAGCTTACGCCACTCGATATTTATACTTTGGATTCTGAGTACGCGCCGCCTCAATCATGGCCTGACTTTCACCAACTCAGGCTCGCTAAACATGATTTTTTGAAACATCTTTACTCTTCTTCATCCGCTTCCGCACGCTCCGGTACTGGTGCATGCTTAATTACTTCAATTTCGTCCATACGAACTACAGCACGGTGGTTCATTTCATTGACTGCCGGTTGGTCGCCTAAATCGTTTTCCGTTATTTCAACCAATAGTGCATTTTCATATACTTTTTCTACTTGGCCAGTAAATGGTTTTTCTAAATTCCCATAAGCCGGTGCTAACAAAATATCCCCAACGTGATATTTTGATGCCTTATTTTCTTCTTCGTCTGCCATTGTTGTCAGTGTACACATTGCTTAACTGCCCCAGTTGTTAGCCAACACGAGTCACATTAAGCACGTCTACTTTTCCTCCTGTAATCAATGTATAACAACCAATTTTAACACAAAACCGCACGAATCACAATGTTACAATACGAGAGATAATGTGACGTGCAATGGTTATTTTGGGTGCTCTATCTAAAAACTCAGGCTGCTTATCTCGGGTCAAGATTGTCACACTGTTGTCATCAGATGAAAAACCGATATCTGACCGACTAACATCATTTGCAATCAGCATGTCAGCGTTTTTTGTAACTAATTTATCGGCACCGTAAGCTTCAACATTTTGCGTTTCTGCAGCAAAACCCACAACAATTTGACTGTGCGTTTTATGTTGGCCTATTGTCTTTAAAATGTCAGGATTTTGCACTAACTTTAGTGTCAGTCCGCTATCCCCAGTTTTTTTAATTTTATGATGATCTGTTTTTTCAGGCCTAAAGTCTGATACGGCTGCTGCACCAATAAAGATATCCGCTGTCTCAAATGCGGCTATCGCGGCATCAAACATTTCTTGCGTTGAAGAAACAAGAATTTGATTAACACCATAAATAGCTGGCTTAGTCACAGTTGTAATCAGTGTCACATGTGCCCCTTGTTCAGCAGCAGCTTGAGCCAACGCAAAGCCCATCTTACCACTTGAGCGATTGGTGATATAACGTACTGGATCCAATGCCTCACGCGTACTACCAGCTGTAATAATGACTTTTTTACCATGCAGTAACCCGTTTTTTGACTGCAAGCGAATGGCCGCTTCTGATAAAATCATGTCTGGTTCTGGCAAACGGCCTTTGGCCTCATAGCCTTCGGCTAAAAAGCCAATACTGGGTTCAATTAATAGCCAACCATCTGAGGATAAGTGCTCAATATTACGTTGCACAGCAGGATTATTATACATCACATCATTCATTGCTGGTATGACAATCTTTTCAGCTGCCGATGCCATAACTGTTGCTGTCGGTGCATCATCTGCAATACCGTTTGCCAGTTTTCCAATAATATTTGCCGTTGCCGGTACAACAAATATCACCTCAGCCCATTTGGCCCACGCAATATGCACAACATCGGCCCCTTGTCCAGCAAACAAATCAGTTAAAACATCATGTCCTGATAAAATGGCCATTGTTTTGCTAGGTATAAACTCTTGTGCGGCATGTGTCATAGACACTCTGACATGTGCACCCATTTTGATTAACAATCTAACTAGTGTAGCCGATTTGTACGCTGCCACACTGCCGGAAACAACAATTAAAATATTTTTATTTTTAAACATTTTTTTATCCTATACTAGTAGCATTTGAGACACGAAACGGTCTCACGTTTCAAAACGCATTGTACCATATCAACAAGATAATTGCCTATCGAAAAAATCGTTAAGGGACGAATGGTCACTTAACGATGTGATGATATTTAATTAGATGCTGTTAAACTTGAAGTCAAGCATAAAGGGTGACAATCTTGTCCACAGTTAAAACGATTGAGGTACTTTAAACGGTTTGCCACGTACCAAATAAACCGAAATGGTTTATTTATCTATTATATCAATTCGTCATCCAATGAGGACATTTTTGGCGTTTCAACAAATATTTCAGGATTTAAAACCCTTATCTAATAATTTGCCAACGATGGGCAGTTGACCCAACTTATCCATTTGTTTACCATCCACAACAATCATATTAGCTGATGATTCCGCTAATGTGGTGAAAGCATTAATCGACTGATTCTGGAAGTACTTATCATCTGCACCGGCCAATCCCGACTGCACAGTATCAATACGATAACGCTCAGCATCTGCGCGGGTTTTAGTGGCATCAGCTTCAGCCTTAGCAGTGGCCATTAGCGCATCATTTTTAGCCTTAGTAGTCAATTCAATTGAACGCGCCTCACCTTCCGCTTTAGCAATTGTTGCTACTCGTTCACGATCAGCTGTTAGCTGCTTATCCATCGCTTCTTGAATAGATACAGAAGGTCGTAATTCATCAATATTTATACGATCAACATTAATACCATAGGTATTAGTTAAATCGCCGATAGCATCGGCTAATTGAACGTTAATTTTAGTTGTTGAGCCTAATGCCTCATTTAATTCCATACGTCCTATAATATCGCGAAGATGTCCGCGAACTAATTGTGCCATCGATTCAACAGAATCAGTATTTTCGTACATGTATTTGATAGCATCCGTCACATGATAATTGAGTGTCACACTAGCTTTAATATCTGCATTATCCGCCGTGATAACTGAATAATCGGGTAAACGCAAAGGTCTCATAGCTAGACTCACTTTACGTATTGTTTGGAAAAAAGGTACATAAAAATGTAAGCCGGCTTCGCAACGACGACTGTACTTTCCCAATGTTTCGACTAGCCCCGCATTGTTTTGAGGCACAATTCTAAAAAATAACATATTACTCTCCCTTTGTAATCAATCTGACTGTATTATTTTAGTTCTCTTAAGGTTAAAATATTACCGTTTGCCTCAATAACTGCATACGACTTTTCCTTATTAACAACTGAAGCATTATCAATCAGATATCGATAATAAATTCCCGAAATTTTCACCAAACGATTATCTAAATCAAAATTGTCCCCTGATATCACATGACCAACAAACTGTCTGTCTTCAAACGACTTTGGACGGACACCCTCCTCTAACAATTTCGTTAAATAATTATTTAACGAACGTCCTTCCTGACTCGCGTGTTTAGCTAAAACTTCGTGAAGTTCCGGATCAATTCTGAGCGGAATGTTCCCTGATTTTTTGTGAATATTTTCACTGTTTTTTATCATATCTTAATGATATCACAATTAAAAATATAAATCGAGCAATAGTCTAATAATTTTTTTCAAATCATCCAAATAAAAAAGCAACAGAACGTGACGAGGCTTCCTGTTGCGCTTCGATTTTTAATGTCAAATCGCTATTTATTGCTATCTTTTCTAAAAAAGTTTGCTACAGTTTGGATAAAGTAGCGTGGTTGACTCAGCTTGGCACGATCAAATTGTTGCGAATATAAAGCAAATCTTTCAATCAACTGCGATAAGGATTGGAAAATAGATTTTGAAACAACGAAGAGAATCACTAATAATAACAATGAGACGGAATCAATTCGTGTGAGTGAGAAAAATTTACTAAACGTGAAACCGACAATAATCATGCCTGCAAGACAACTAAAAAATACTTTTTGACGAAAGGCATTCATTGGTGTCGAAATTTTATAGAGAACAAAGAAGCCAACAACAATTAATAATAAGGTTGCAGCCGTTGAAACATCTGCTGTACTTAATTTAAACAATGTTCCGCAAATTACTAAAATTCCCACAACCACCATATCTGTAATACCACCAGGTGCAGCTTTACTAAAGACGTTTGTCATAAAGTGTCCTTTTATTTTTTCATTATTTTTTTCTAATGTTAACAAAAATGATGGTAAGCCAATGGTGAACAAGCTAATCAATGTTATTTGTAAGGGATTAAGCGGATAAGTAGCTGATAGCAGTATAGCAAATACTGACATCAATAATGAAAAAATGTTTTTAACCAAGAACAAGCTCGCCGAGCGTTCAATATTGTTAACTATTTGACGACCTTCCAAGACAACCTGTGGCATCTTTGAAAAATCAGATTCCAATAACACTACTTGTGCGGCCTTAGCTGTGGCATCATTACCAGAAGCCATAGCAATACTACAATCTGCTTTTTTCATAGCCAAAATATCATTCACACCATCGCCTGTCATGGCAACTGTCTTGCCGTTATCTTTCAGAATATCAACAAATTGCTCTTTTTGTTCTGGCGTGACACGACCAAAAACGGTGAATTTTTTTAATGCATCGTCCATACTTTCTAAACTGTTTAGCGTTCGAGCATCAACATAATTCTCAGCACCACTAATACCCGCTTGCTTTGCTGTGTAACTCACTGTTAACGGATTGTCACCAGAAATGACTTTGATTGCCACATCTTGCTTGGCAAAATACTGAAAAGTTTCTTTCGCGTTTTCTCTAACAGGATTAGCAATAACAATTAAGGCTAAAGGCGTCACAGCACTGGTCAATTGACGGTTTTTTATTACCCCATTATGTTGGCCAAATATTAACACACGCAGACCTTGTTCAGAATATTGTGTAATGGCTTGCTTGTACTCATCATACTGATCTTTAAGCAAAACTTCTGGTGCCCCCAATACGAATGTATCATCGCCAAAGGTAACACTACTAAATTTTTCAACTGATGAGAAAGTTGTATACGAGGTAGCTTGACGATCTGATGCCTGATTAAACTTCTCTTTAATCGCCACCATCGTATCGTTATCGGCTGCCATAGTTTGAGCAAAATCGGATACTAGCTGGCTCAAATCCGATTCCGATTTTGACTGACCTGCTAAAGGTACAAAATGGGCTACTGTCATTTTATTCTCAGTGATTGTCCCAGTTTTATCGACACAAAGTACATCAACACGCGCTAGTGTCTCAATACTCTTCATATTGTGTAATAATACTTTTTGCTTAGCCAAACGGGCAGCCCCCATAGCTAATGAAATTGTCGTCAATAAGTAAAGGCCCTCTGGAATCATACCAATTAAGGCGGCAACCATAGTGGTAATACTTTGTTCAAGTGAGACATTATTCAATATGTAACTTTGATAAAAAAGAATTAAGCCAACAGGAACAATAATGATACCAACCCATTTAATGAACCGATTAATTGATATCACCATTTCTGATTGTTCGCTATTTTTAATCTTTTTAGCTTGACTAGTCAGTTTCGAAATATATGACGCTTCCCCTACTTTTTCCAGTTCACCATAACAACGACCAGACACCACAAAACTACCGGATAACAATTTGTCTCCAACACGTTTAGTAATTTCATCAGACTCACCGGTTAGTAAGGCCTCATTCACTTGAATTTCGCCATTTAACACAACCGCATCAGCCATAATTTGAGTGCCAGCCCGAAATAATACAACATCGTTAATCACAAGTTCGTCTACTTCTAACTGAACTTCTTGACCTTCTCTCACAGCCGAAACCGTTGTTGTATCTAGCACATTAAGATTGTCTAATACTTTTTTGGCACGTACTTCTTGAAAAACACCGATCAAAATATTAATTAGAACAACTGGCACAAACGAAAGATTTTTATAGGATTGCACAAAGGCTAAAAGCAACGCTAATACCAAAAAAATCAGGTTAAAAAAGGTCAGTGTATTTTCTCGAATAATTGCCGCATAAGTTTTAGATTGATTTTTACCTACTTTGTTAGATTGTCCAGCACGTAGCCTGTCAGCAACTTGTTGTTGTGTTAACCCCTCTTGATAGTCTACTGATGTATCAAGCCTATCATCAACGAATGGTTGTTTGGTGATATCTGGTTGTTTAGTCATTCATTATTCCTTTTCGAGTGTGTTATCAGATTAAATATTAATTGATAGTCAATGACCCTTGATGCGTTGCCACAAAATTTTTAACAACGGCATAATCCCCAATATAAGGTTCATCTACACCGTTAACTTTTTGGTATGGGTCTTCACCTTTACCAGCAACAATGACAATATCATTATCACGGGCTGCTAACAAGGCTTGATTAATTGCAGCTATTCGATCCATTTCAAAGTGAACATCCAACTTTGGATTGTTAATATGTGCAGCAATTTCATCAGCAATAGTTTTGGGTGATTCAAATTGCGGATCATCTGCAGTCAGGTAAACGACATCGGCGAGCTCAGAAACGACACGACCAAAATCTGCTCGTCGGGACACGCCTTTATTTCCTGGTGAACCGACAACAACGATGACTTTCCCATCAGGATACTGACTTTGGGCAAATTTTAATAAGGCATGCATTGAGGCATAATTATGCGCATAATCAACAAATGCGACACCGTGATTCGGTATTGGTAGGCTTAACATCCGCCCTGGAATAAATACAGTATCTAACCCCTTAACCATAGCCTCATGTTTGGCACCTGCTAATGCCGCCATAATTAACGCGGCTAATGCATTGGATTCGTTAAAATCACCGGGCAAGTTCAAACGATAAGCTCCTGCCATTTCCGATAAATCACTTGCTTGTACAGTCAGTTGACTTTCATGAATTGCGCTACTTTGGGACGTAAACGTATATTCTCCGCCCTTTTCGGCATTACTATATGTATAAATCTTATCATGACCCTTTTTTGCATGTGTCATAATTTCAGACAAGTGATCACTCTCAGCGTTCACAATTACTTTGTCTGAATGATCAAATAACATCAATTTGTGGGCTAAATAATCTTCAAAGTTGGGATGTTCATTTGGTCCGATATGATCGGGCGAAATATTTAAAAAAGCACCCACTTGATATCGCAAGCCATACACACGCTGTTTCAAATAGGCTTGTGAACTCACTTCCATTATCAAGTGTGTCATACCGTTATCTACAACACGTCGCATATCCTTAAACAATTCGTACGATTCGGGGGTTGTTAAATCAGATTTTTTGCGATCACTGGCCTTTGGTCCAGTAATACGATCGACTGTCGAAAAAAGTGCAGTATGGTTGTCTGTTGCTGCTTTTAAGATATTATAAGTCATGTAAGCAGCAGTCGTTTTCCCCTTTGTCCCAGTGAAGGCTCCAATCCACAGTTTCTTTTGGGGATAATCAAAGAAAGCCATTGATAAAAGCGATAAGGCTTTCTGCACATTAGTAACCTGCCACTGTGGCAAATCAACTGGTAATTGGCTCTCTGATACGATACCAGTAATCCCTTGAGCATTTTCTAGATACTCTGGTCGAAAAGCCCCTTTTACCACAAATAACGTTTCCGGCTCAACTTGGCGTGTATCATAATGTAAAAATGAAAATTCATGATATGTTACTGGTTGAGACACTAATAAATTGTGAGAAGACAACAGTTGTTCAATTGTTTTACTTGTTAGTTTCATAATATTATTATACAAAAAAATGACAGTTGTGTCAGACAGAACTGTCATTTAGATGACTTCAATAGGCTACGGCGTAACGCTATTGGCGCAAACAGTGTACTTGCTAAAATAACTACTGCCAATTCAGAATAGTCGCCATTTGTAATAAGATGCGTACTTAAGCCAATATCAGCAATAATTAGTGCCATTTCGCCACGAGAAACCATGCCTAGTCCGATGATGTGAGATTCATATGTGCTCATACCTGTTATTTTAGCACCTAAACTTGACCCAGCCCATTTCGTTACAATCGCCGCAATTGTCATAATTATCAAAAGAAACCACTTATCACCTAAGCCTGTTAGCGTCATTTTCAAACCAATACTGGCAAAGAAAATTGGTATAAAGAAGCCATACCCGATAGTCATCGTGTGCGCCATGATTTGCTTTGCTTGATTAGCACGAGCAAGCGCTACGCCGGCAAAAAAAGCACCAACTACCGCTGAAACACCGGCTTTTTCAGCAAAATAGCCCGCAGTAATGGCAAGTAATACACCAATTAATCCAGCAATCGCTGGTAATTTTGTTTGCCACAAGTATTGAACAATTTTAGGTAAAATGTAGCGACTAAATAACCAAAATAAAATAAAAAATAAGATCGCTATCATTAACTGTTGAGGTACACCTACTGTGCCTTGATTTTTCAAACCAAATGATGACATAAATCCTGTTAATATTAGCACAGCCAATATGTCATCGCCAACAGCAGCACCCAAAATGGTCACACCAGATTTAGTTTTTAGTTGATTATACTCACTCAAGACCTCGGCAGTAATCGAGACTGACGTCGCAGAAAAAACGATACCCCAAAATATTGATTGCACCGTATTGTAATGAAATATTTGTGCCAGCAAGAAAAAAAGTGCCTAGGGGTAATAGTGCCCCTAAAAGTGCAACAGTTAATGAGGTTTTAATGTGTGATAGCAGTTGCTTGATATCTGTTTCGATACCAACAATGAACATCAAGAGTAATACACCTATTTCTGCGATACTATTCAATTCGTGCGAAATTGACACAAGTTTGAAGACACTGGGTCCAATGATGATGCCAGCCAACAACTGGCCAACTACGATAGGCATACCGAAACGATGGGCGCCCCAACCAAAAATAATGGTCGCTATAAACAAGATAATTAAATTCTGATAAATTGTCATTTGTTACTATCCCTACTTTGATTTTTTGTAAATAAAAAAAGCTTATCCTAAAAGTAAACGCTGCTCCCCCACATACGTTCGCCTTAAGTCTAAGCTTAACCAGTTTGATATTATTAACTATTGTTTTTATGGTCAGCTGCGCTTTGATGCTTCTCAGCTGTTGCCATCGCCATGTCAGCAATCGCTGCGGCGTTGTCACGATAAATATGTTGATCAGATGCAACGGCTTCGTAGACTCTTGCTAATTCACGTGTCAAAATCTGACGTACTTCTGTCGTTGAATGCGTCTCCATCAATAATTGACGTAGTGACGACGCATGAGCAAATCCACGAAGATATATTTTAAAATACCGTTTCAGGGCTTCAAAATGCTTAGGTGTCACATTAGCGTTGACATCGTCAAACAAATCAAGTTGTCGCTTCAATAAAGCGATTGATTCTTCTAGTGTGTGCTGCCTAGGAATTTTCTCAAAAGCATAAGGATTTTCAAAAATACCACGACCAATCATAATCCCATCAATGCCTGGGTGTATCTTAGCCAAAGCTAGGCCCTCTGCCCGTGTTTTGATATCGCCATTAATCTGAATGAGTGTTTTTGGAGCCAACTTATCCCGCATAGCCAGTATCTCATCAATATACTCAACATGCGCTGGTGCTTTGGACATTTCTTTTCGTGAACGGAGATGGACAGTTAAGACTGCCACATTTTGACGTAAAATAATGGGTAACCAATCATGAAATTCTTCGGCATGATAGAAACCCAATCGTGTTTTAACTGAAACGGGTAACCCTGATGCCTTCGCAGCTGAAATAATTTTTTCAGCTAAATCATCATGACGAATCAAATCTGAACCAGCCCCATTTTTAATCACGGTTGCATCAGGGCAACCCATATTAATATCAACAGCACGATATCCCATGGTTGGTAGTATTTTTGCAGCACCCGCGATATCTTCTGGCCGTGAACCCCAAATTTGGGCTACCGGTTGTGCCTCATTTTCAGCAACAGCAAGTCGCCCTTGAACTGAAAACTTGGCTTTTGGATGCACCATTGAACTGGCATTCGTAAATTCAGTATAGTAAACATCTGGTGGCCCAGCTTGTGCTACTACTCGACGGAAAATAGTATCCGTGACAGCTTCCATTGGTGCTAAACTAAAAAATGGTTGTTTATCAGATGTTGTGTTTTTGGCTTGTGTTTGTTTTACAATCTCATCCCAAAATGAATCTTGTTGGGTACTAAGCGTCATGCGACATCTCCTTGTATAATGTAAGTAAATTCCATCATATCATATTTTAGATGGTGCTGTCATCTGATTAGGCCAAAGTTCACGGAGATTATTTATCTTCACACATTAAATACGACTATCTTTTTGTAGTGCACTCAGCGTGTAAAACGAACCGGTAACAACAATTAAAGCTTGAGACGATTCACGAACACGCATAGCCAGTGAAATGGCAGCTGTCGCATCGCTAGCAATCTCAACATCAACATTGGGATAACTAGCAATAATCTCGGCTGCTAGCTCTTCAGCATGCAAAGCGCGCGTTTTGTTATTCGGTGTCACAGTAATCACACGTTGCACCACTGGCACAATAATATCTAACATTTCATGATAATCTTTGTCTTTTAAAACACCTAGAATAAGTGTCGGTTTAATTTTTAAATGCCAAGCATTCAACGCCGAAACCAAACCATTCATACCATCAACATTATGTGCAGCATCAAAAAGAATATTTGAATCTGCATGATAGTTCATACGGCCCAACATTGAAACATTGGCCAAACCATCACGTGATTTTTCAGGTGTAAAATCATACCCCATGGTCATTAGCGCTGCTTTAATTTGCAACACAATACTAAAATTATGTGCCTGAAATGCGCCTGACATACTCAAAAAATAACCTGATTGTCCGTTAATAATTAAATCCATGCCAGCTGGGGTGGTATTGGCAATAATAATTTGATCAGGAGTATGTTCGAACAACGTTGCACCAACTGTTACCGTCCGTTGCTTCAAAACACGACTAACCGTCATATCCTGTCCGGCGTAATTAATGACAACTGTGCCTTTTTTAATAATGGCGGATTCATCTTCGGCAATTTCCGTTAAATTACGACCGATAATATTTTGATGATCTAAACTGATTTTAGTAAATACTGCCATCAATGGCGCATCGATGGCATTAGTCGCATCACGTAAGCCACCCAACCCAGCCTCAAACATAACAAAATCAACGTGTTCGGCCTTAAAATACAATAATGAAATAAGCGTAAAATATTCAAAATAAGTTAATTGATCAAAATTCAAACCGTGTTGCTTGAGACATTTGACAACTTCATCGTAATAACGCAAAAAATCTTTTGGCGTAATCAACGTATTATTAATTCCTATCTGCTCACGTTCAGAAAGAATTGAAGGACTTGAAAAATGACCACAAGTATACCCATTAGCTTGAAAAATAGCCGTCATCATTGCAACTGTTGAACTCTTACCATTGGTCCCTGCCACATGAATTATTTTTAAGTCTCGGTCGGGGTGTGCTAACCATGATAAAACGTTTTTCAACAATGGCACACGCGTATCATCTAAAATATGCCACGTCTTATCTAAATGCCTAATAACGTTCTTATAACGCGCTTCAATGCGCTTATCTACAGATTTATCCAAGATGTCCCCTCCGACATTTTCTCTGAAACCTATTTTAGCACATGTCGCCAACAAAAATGTATGCAAAAAATCATAATTTAACCACAAAAAAACGGTTGTTTAAACCGTTACGCCTGCGGGGAAATCTGTAAAGGCAGCATTGATTCCCCATTCGTTTAATCTTGCCATTGTTTTTGGATCATTAACTGTCCAAACATTTAATTTAAAACCTTTGTTCATTAGTATTCTGGCCTGTTCTTGCGTTAAAAATGAGACATCCGGATGAATATAGGCTGCATCAACAGCTTGTGCCTGTTCAAGATGGCTATCAGTAATTGGCCCATCTACTAGTAATCCCGTGGCAACTTTTGGCATTAGCGCGTGAAATTTTTTTAACAGTGGCACATTGAAGCTTGAAACAATAATCTGACAATTTGGATTTAATCGCAGAAAGGCTTTATGAATTCGCATTAAATAAAAGTTCTGTTGTTCCCCTTGCACATCCGTTTTTAATTCAAAGTTGACATTGAGTTGATGCAGATTAACAAAGTCAATTAACCAATCTAACGTGACAATCTGTTGTCCTTGGTAAACTGGGCTAAACCACTCGCCAAAATCGAGTTTTTGGAGGCCTTGTAAGGTGTTACGATTGACTTTGCCATTACCATTCGATGTTCGATTCACGCTAGCATCATGAATAAGAACAAGCTGACCGTCCGATGTGATGTCAATATCAGTTTCTAACCAAGTAATGTCCAAAGGTAACATTTTTTCAAAGGCTGCACGCGTATTTTCTGGCGCTTGCGCTGAGACGCCACGATGTGCAATTTTTATCATAAATTTTTCTCTCATTTCTGCATGTGATTTGCCGAATTATAGGATGCCAATGCTTTATTTGTCGCATCTTCAGCAGTCTGTAAACTTTTTTCAATATCAGCGCCATTGACAATCGATTGCATTGCCGTCTCAACATTCGTACGTTCAATGGGTAATATTGGCACAAGTGGCCCAGCAGTGACTGAATTCTTTTTACTGGTTTCTAGCTGTTTTGTAGCAACACCCAAATTAGAGTCTTTAGCAATCGCTGATGTTACTTGTGGTAACGCTTTTGCGTTCTTATTGACCGCTAGATAACCTGTTGCCAGCTGCCACTGTGCCTGTGATTGGGCTGATGACATAAATTTTAGAAAATCAGTCACACCTTCTTTAGTAGCAGTTGTTTGATGCTTATTCACCCACAAGGAAGCGCCACCCAATGTTAGGCCATTACGTGCGATATCATCTGCATGTGGGACATAAGTTACCCCTAACTTAAATTTTGCATTAGCTTGTAAGTCACCGGTAGAAGCTGATGATTGCATGAACATCCCCAACTTACCAGCTAAGAATGCCGTTTGTTGATTAGCCTCGGCAATATCACCAGAACCATAACTCACAAAAGATTTATCTTGAATTGCTTGTTTCATAAAGGTCATCAGACGTCGAGCAGCTGGGGTATTAATATTAATTTTTGTTGCATATTGACCAGATTCACGGCCATTATCATGGTTCGCTAGCAACTGATTCTGGTTTGCTGTTAATTCTTCGAAAAGCCACCCATAAGCTTCAATCGTCATGCCCTTAGTTTGATGATTTGTTTTTTCCGTTATCGCTTGCGCCAAATTTAAAATATCCTGATAACTAGGATCTTCAGGCAAAGGTTTTAATCCTAATTTTTCGACTAGACTCTTATTATAATACAAAACCGGTGTGGATGAATTAAATGGTAATGATTGCAATTGATTATCAACAGTGTAGTAGCGCGCAATATTATCCTCAATTTGATTAATGACTTGAGAATCTAGTAAGCGACTGACTGGTTCTGTACTTTTAGTTGACAACATCGTGCTGGTTGCAATTTCTTGTGCTTGTACAATTGCTGGTGCTGCGGATGAATTAGCGACGTTAATATATTTTGGAAGTGATTCAGTATAGGCACCCTGATATTGTGGCACGACTGTGTACTTTGTTTGTGATGCGTTGTATTTCGCAACTAATTTTTTAAGCGCATCGGCTGGTTTACCACCCATCGAATGCCAAAAAACAATTGTCGTGCGCTGATTTGCACTAACCGGTCTTGACAATCGGCTCATGCCAAGCAGCACGATACTAATCATCAACACAATAGCTATTAAACTCATAACATACTTTTTCTTCATAACTACTTTACCGCCCCATCAAGCAAACCAGATTTGAACGCTCTCTGCGAGAGCAGCAAAACTACGAGACTAGGCACCATAATCAAAATAGCACTTGCCATAATTAGTCCCCAAGAATTAACAGCTTCTGTGGCTTGTAACTGTCGTAACCCAATTTGGGCCGTGCGAACATTGTCACTATAACTTGTAATCAAGGGCCATAAATACATATTCCAAGTGGTCAAGAACGAATAAGCTGCTAAAGTAAACAAACTTGTTTTAGCGTAAGGTATCACTGCATGATATAAGAATCGAAAGTGCCCAACCCCTTCAATTGCTGCTGATTCTCTAAGCGCCAATGGCACTTGCATGAAAGTTTGACGTAATAAAAACGTACCAAATGCTGAAGCAAAGAAAGGAATTGCTAAGGCGGCATAATTGTTCAAAATACCCAACCAACGTAGTGTTTGAAAGTTTGGAATGAGTTGTGATTCAAATGGTAACATCATCGTTCCAATGAAAGCATAAAATATAATTTGCTTCCCTTTGAACGGAATAAAAACAAAGGCATAAGCTGCTAATACTGAGAAAACAACTTGACCAACCATTACTATAGCTGAAACTAGCAGCGAGTTCAGTAGATATCGTAAAATAGGTGTTGCAGTTATTGCTTGTATATAGTTGTCAATTGTGAATTGACTCGTAAAATAATGACCCGTTAAAATAGCATTGTTTGGTAACAATGACACCCATACGCCAACAATTAAGGGGATTAATAATACCAAAGATAAACCTATCATCAGTACATAACGCCATATCTTTTCATTGCTTGTTATAATCATTGATACATTACCCGCTTTTCAGTCAATTTAAATTGTGCAATCGTTACCAGCGCAATTAAAAGCGCCAAAACAATTGATTCGGTTGATGCTTTACCAACGTTAAGGTTAACAAAGGCATCTTTATATATTTGGTACACAATTAAATTGGTACTATTATTTGGTCCCCCTTTAGTCAATAGGTCAACTTGCCCAAAGGTTTGGAAGGCATTAATCATTGTAACCGTGCCCACAAAGAATAATGTCGGGCTAATTTGCGGTAATGTAATGTGATAAAATTTATGCCACGTTGTCACCCCTTCAATGTCAGCTACTTCATATAATGGTGTGGCAACATTTTCTAAAGCACCAGTCAGTGCCAAAAATGAAAAGCCTAAATTCATCCAAACTACGGTTAAAATCACTGCAAACAAAGACCAAGTGTTATCAGTTAACCAATGAATCGGTGGTAAATGCAATAGATTTAACACCATGTCAGAAACACCTGTTGTGGGTTGAAAAATAAATAGCCAAAGCACGGAGGCCACTGAAACAGAAACGCCCATCGTTGAAGCAAAAAATGTCCGAAATAACGTCGTGCCTTTTAAGTGTTTGCTTGTCACCATGGCTAAAGCCAAAGCACTCACTGTTGTTAACAATGTCACCATGAAGACGAAAATAAACGTTGTCAGCAAGCTTTTCATAAAAAACTTATCTTGTAATAGTGTGCCGTAATTTGACAAGCCAATAAATTTAACCGGCTGCCCTAAAGCATTGGTTAAAAACATACTGTAATAAACAGTTTTAACTAGCGGATAAAAAACAAAAACACCGAGAAAAATAGCTGATGGTGCTATAAATCCCATAGCCGCTAAATGTGTCTTTAGCTTTTGCTGCAGTTGCGTATGTTTCACAACTGCATGATTTGCTGAAGAAAAAGCATGATCCATGTTACACCCCCACAGTAGCTAACGCTTGTCCTGCTAAATCAAAGTAATATAGGTCCTCACGCGACACATAAATTGTCACATATTGCTGTGGTGACAAGTTTGCCATACCTTTGATTTTAAATTGTACCGTTTCATCGCGATTATTAATTGTACCAAAGAGCAATGTATCCGAACCAATATAGGTCATACTGGCGAGCCATAATGATATTGCCAAATCATCTTTATTTTCTTGATTTACGTGGGCTGCTTGTGGCCTGATTCCAACCAAGGCATCTGGATCAAAAGGTGTATTAATTGCGACCCCGTGGTTTTGCCAATCTGTGACACCAGGAATCACATTCATTTTTGGTGTGCCAAAAAACTTAGCAACAAAAGTATTTTCAGGGACCTGATAGAGCTGTATCGGCGTCCCAATTTGCTGCACGATTCCATCATTCAAAATCATCACGCGATCACCCATTGTCATCGCCTCGGTTTGATCATGGGTCACGTAAATCACTGTTATTCCCAACTTGCGTTGCAATGCTTTTATTTCATAACGCATACTTTCACGTAATTGCGCATCAAGGTTAGAGAGTGGCTCGTCCATTAAAATAATGTCCGCGCCTGAAACGATACTTCTCGCCAAAGCAACACGTTGTCGTTGCCCACCCGACAATTCACGTGGGTACCGTGACGAAAAATCAGTCAAATCAACCATTGTTAAAGCATCAGACAACCGTTGAAATTGCGTCGCCCGATCAACTTTGCGTGATTTTAAACCAAAAACGATATTTTCAGAGACCGTCATGTTGGGATAGAGTGCATAATTTTGAAATACCATTGATAAATGCCTTGATTTTGGTGGTAAATCATTCATTCGTTCACCATCAATCAATAATTCGCCACCTGTAATGCTTTCTAATCCAGCAATCATTCTAAGAATTGTGGATTTTCCTGAACCCGAAGGCCCAACCATGACAAAAAATTCACCCGGCGTAATAGATACAGTAACATCTTTTATCACTGCTTCATCTTGTTCTGTGTAGCGCTTTTTGATATGTTGTAATTCAATCATTATTATTCCTACCTTTACCCATGACTTCATCCTATCAATAGCATGTCAAAAAAATAACCTTATAGTTGTGATGAATACGTAAATAAACGTAAAGAATTTATAGGCATAAGAAAAGCCAAGATCATATTATCTTGGCTTTTGTTTCAGTAACCCTTATCAAGATTAACAACATTTTGCTTAAACGAGCCATCGTTAACAAACGATGTTAAATTTTGTTCAAATAGTCTAAATAATCCGCCAGTACGACCAGCATTGACATGTTCCCCCCAACTTGTATGCTGAGTTAACAAAATCTGATGACGCTCAAATAGGGGATGGTTTTTTGGTAATGGTTCTGGTGTTGTGACATCCAATGCAGCAAATTTAACGCGAGAATCATCGATTGCCGATAACAAGGCATCTTGATCCAACGTCGTCCCACGACCAATGTTAATGAATAAAAATAGTTGGTTGACTTGTTCAAAAAAACGAGTGTCAAAAAAATCGGCTGTATCTGCCGTACCTGGCAAACCATCAACAACAACACGAGCTTTTGCTAAGCCTGCCTGATAATTAGAAATTGGGTAGACGGCATCGAAACCGGGTACTGCTCGACCAGATGTATTTACACCGTATACCGTGCCACCAAAAGCCTTAATATGTGATGCAATTTGTTTACCAATACGCCCTGTACCAAAAATCAATACCGGCAACTCATTAATTAGGTACTGATTCGTAAACGGTTCCCAGTGTTTACGCATGGCATAAACATTTAAGCCACGTGCAAAGTAAAGTATATAACTTAGCACTGTTTGTGCAATTGGTAGTGCTTTCAGACCACTGGCATTGGTGACCGTGATTCCTCGTGCTTTAAGTAAAGACAACGGCAAATAATCAACGCCCGCTGACTGCGCTTGGATCCACTTTAATTTAGCATTAGGATCGGCTAATATTTTCTCACCAATCGCGTTATCCCAGCCGTAACTAATCATGATATCAGCAATTTGATTAGCTGTTATCGTGTCAGGTGTGACAACATCAATCCCATAAGAAGACAATAACTCATAATTTTCCGACGTTAAAGCTTTCACTGATAAAAGTAACATGATTCTACCTCCTAGTGTATCTTATAGATTATATTAAACTATATTTACTCGGACAACAAACTTTATTTCATGAGAATTAAATTAAAAAGTTGACATTTAATTTTCTTCATGTCATAATAAAAAAATCAACTTAAAGGACTTGAAGAAATGACTCAGAATCGTTCTTACAACTTCACAAGCATTATTAAGATCAACGTCGTCATTATTATCTGACATTTCGCTGGTCTGTTTTTGCTACCAGTCGAGGTGTCATCTATCGACTGGCGTAAGAATGACTGCTCTGTGCATCATTTTTAAAAAGCGCTAGTATGCAACTAGCGCTTTTTTTCTTTTCGTTTTTATACTTAAGTCTTATCTCAACACAGTCTAATGAGATAAGCAGTGGCTATTTTAGGAGGAATTTATTATGGACGCAACAGTTAACTCATCAACCCCAGTAAAAGAAAAGTCTACATTACTGGACAAAAAGAAACAACCACGTACCGTCAGAGATGTGGTCTTTGATGTATCAACAGGGATTTCTAATGCTATTTTGGCTGTATTAGGCATGGGACTTTTAATGGCATCGCTAGGCAATTTATTGCACATCACACCACTCGTTCAGGCTGGTCTGATGGGTCAAAAAATGTTAGCCCCTGCACTCGGTGTCGGTATTGCCATCATGATGCGAGCCAATATTTTGACCACAGGCGCCGCACTCATCGCAGCAACCGTAGGCTCTAATGCTGTTTATTTTACTACAGCCAGTTCACCAGCAACGCATACTGCTACTGGCTGGATAGCTGATCAGGCAGCAGGTTCACTCATTATGACATCTGGGCAACCTGTTTCAGCAGTGCTTGCGGCTTTGCTTGCTGTTTTTGTCGGTAATTGGCTCACCGGTAAAACCCCGCTAGATATGATGTTAGTCCCATTTGCAGCAACATTAGCAGGTACAATTTTTGGACTCGGTACTGCTGCAGTTACAACCCCATTCTTGAATTGGGTGTCCGAATCGCTCGCTTCGACGATGAAAGTTAATCCATTCCTCGGTGCTTTTGTTGTATCGGTCGTCTGGTTCTTATTCTTGATGACGCCCGCATCTTCGGCTGCTTTAGCCATCGCAGTCATGCTAGACCCCTTATCAGGTGGCGCCGCTTTAATTGGCACAACTGCCGGCTTTGTTGTCTATACCGCTATGGGCTGGACTCAAAACAACCTTGGGGCTAATTTTGCCCAAACCATTGTCACACCTAAAGTTCAATTTCCTAACCTTTTAAAAAGTCCATTATTAATGTTTGGTCCAGCATTAATTGCTGGTGTTTCAGCTATGCTAGCTGTTGGTGTGTTCAATCTCAAGGTGCCATTTGCTATTGCTGGATTAGGGTTAAACGGCTTTATTGCACCTATTGCTTTGGCATCTAGCAATCCACGTGGATTGCTGTTAGTAGCTGTATTTGGCATTGTTGTGCCCGTCATCAGTAGTTTAATCATGTATTACCTATTAAAAAAAGCCGGTAAAACAAAAGCAAACGATTTACATTTGGACGTTGTTTAATTTTAATTAAAGCGTTATAGTATAATTATCATAATTTTGTAAGAAAGAGGAGTAATTATGTCACAAGAGAAAGCACAACCTTCAGATTTTAATTGGGAAGAACTGGGGTTTGAATACCATGATTTGCCCTATCGTTTTCGGGCCTACTATAAAGATGGCAAATGGAGCGAAGGCAGCTTAGAAACGGATTCAAACATTCCTGTTAATGAGGCCGCAACTGGTCTTCATTACGGTCAAAATATTTTTGAAGGTCTTAAAGTCTATCGGCGTCAAGATGGTGGTGCTAACCTTTTTAGACCTGATCGTAATGCAAAACGTTTACAAAATTCAGCCGCTCGTTTGATGATGGCCCCTGTACCAGAAGAACTTTTCTTACGCGGGTTGAAAGAAGTTACTAAAGCTAACCAAGCGTTTATTCCGCCTTATGGCACAGGTGCAACATTGTATCTACGTCCATTTGAGTTTGGTGGTGGACCCGTAGTCGGCGTTCATCCAGCTGATAATTATGTCTTTGAAGTCTATGCAACACCTGTAGGTGCTTACTATAAGGGAGGTCTGACACCAACTGCTTATGTCACAAATGAGTATGATCGTGCTGCTCATGGTGGTACTGGTGCCGCTAAGGCTGGTGGTAACTATGGTGCTTCAATGTTAGCTGGTGATGAAGCCCATGCAGCTGGTTACTCAGATGTTGTTTATCTTGACCCACGTTTACATGAAAATATTGAAGAATTAGGTTCTGCCAACTTCTTTGGTATTACTAAAGATGGTCGCTTCTTAACACCTAAATCCCCTTCTATATTGCCATCGGTCACAAAATACTCTTTGTTAGCCGTAGCTGAAGAATTGGGCCTACGCGCTGAAGAAACAACTATTTCAATCAACGATTTAGACCAGTTTGCCGAAGCTGGTGCTATGGGAACTGCAGCTGTGATTTCTCCTGTAGGTTCAATCACGCACAATGGTAACAAGCACGTATTCTACTCAGAGACTGAAGTTGGTCCTTGGACACAAAAGCTCTATGACCGTTTAACAGCAATACAATATGGTGATGAAAAAGGTCCAGATGGTTGGGCAGTTGACGTCCCACTTAATTAATATAAAAAGCAGGTGCCCACTATTGTGGCCACCTGCTTTTTACTTGACTGATACTTTTAATCTTGATACACTAATATAGTTGTTTCGTTCTATAAACAACACTGACCATGGCTCGTTGGTCAAGTGGCTAAGACGCTGCCCTTTCACGGCGGAATCGAGAGTTCGATTCTCTCACGAGCTATATCAAGTCGCAACTTCGGTTGCGGCTTTTTATATAAATAAAAACCCATCAATTCATCGATAGGTTTATTTTTGTTTAATGATAAAGGCACGTTTCCCATTCTTTTTATGATTAGGTTGTGCAACTTTTGCACCTACTTTTGCTTTACTTGCACGTGGCTTATGATTAGTCGTATCAACTGACCGTTTATTTGCATTTTTACGTGGCCGAGCGTTACTTTTGGCACGTCCTTCTGACTTAAATGGCCGCGGATTAATGTTTTCTAAAACAAAATAAGGTGCGCCAAAATTAACATATTCATATAAATAGTCTTGTAGCGTCATAATTTTTTGTTGCTCTGACACGCTTCTGTCATTTTGATAAAAACCTTTTAAACGCAGTTGATCAGCTGAAATATCGCCAACAATATAATCATATTGTGCCATAAGTGGCGTATAACGTACAGCTAACATGTCAGCATCAAAAGCATTTTTGAAGTTTTCAACTAACTCAAGTGTTAACTTATCAATCTCAATTTCGTTAGCCTCTTGGTTAATCTTGTAGGCGCTTTTACGCTCTTCTTGTTGTAAGCGCGTTCGTTCTTTTAGTGTATCGCGATCCATCGCTTCCCCTTCCTTTACTTGCGTGCGTTGTACTTTTTCTCGTAATAATTTGCCATTAACTCACGCAACAAAATATCTAACGAAATTTTGGCAGGTACATCTTGAATGACTGGAAAAAAAGGTACCCATTTATAATGATCTAAAGTAGCGATTTGATAATGGCGCTGCTGCTGTATTTCTTGGCCTAAGTATAAAATTTTATGGTCACGTTGGCGATCAATACCATCAAATCGCATATATCCAAAGATTTTGCCACGAAATCCGCTTCCCTTCAGTGCCAAACTCGACAAACGTTGCTGCTGTTTATCTATTTCAGCAAACAAGGTGTAAATTTCGGCGCCAGTTAATGTAATTACCATCGGGTTGATTGCATGTGGCATACTCTCCAATAAATCATATCGATTGAGTTCACCTACTGGCAGGTCTTCAACAAACATGCCAGTAGATAGCATTGACACGGGGACTGAAAAATATTGTTTTAGCGCACGCAACCCATCATAGACCTGTTCATCAGTAGTAATACTTCTGGGTAATACCGCAACTTTTTGTGCAGATAAGGCATCTCGCCCGTACGCTAACCAGCTACGTATCAGCTCATAATCGCCTGATTCTTCGGCTAATTCATATGTTGGCACAGTCATAGCTGTTTTTTCAATAATTTTGTGCTGATTGAGCTTTAAAGTAATATCACCAATATGTTCACCATAACGTCCAGCCCCAGCAAGTAACGTCCCATTAACCAGTTTACCATGTTCTAATAAGTGATGCGTATGTGCGCCAATAATCACATCAATATCATATTTTTTGGCAATGGCTTCATCTGTCGGTAAGCCTAGGTGTGATAACAAAATAATACCATCGGTTATAGGTTGTAGCTTCGGCAACAATTGATTCAGTGTATCTTCGACTTCATGTGGTTGCCAATCAAGTGACGGATAAGTCAATTCATAAGGTGCTGTCATGCCAATAATTGCTAATTTAGTGCCTAATTCCGTGGTCACAATTTTATAAGGTTTGGCCCAAGTTGGTTGATTAGCTTTTGGCATTTCCGTCAAGTTTGCTAACAAAACATCAAAATTGGCATGATCGTACAAATGATTCATAGCATCGTGCGATAATACAAGTCCCTCATTATTACCAATAGTCACACCATCATAGTGTACGCCATTCATGAGTTGTACATTTGCCTGTCCCATTGTCGCATCAGTCAAAGGATTCAGTCGATCAATGGCATCACCAATATCAAACGTATAACTCTGCTGATAAGCTTGCTTTTTTTGCAATAAAAATCGCAAAATTCTTGGCCAATTTTCTATGTGCGAATGCATATCATTTGTATGTAAGAGATGAATGGTCTCAGTTGCCATTGATTAGCTTCCTTTCAATAAAATGATATTAGCGATTACGCAGCATGTGATGACGCTTGGCTTGAATCATTTCGATTACTTCGTTTTGACTGAGTGGTGCACCAAAAGGCACACTATTTTTGGTAAATAACCTATTTCAGGTGAGTCGATACCGACATTAATATTCTCTTGGTGAGGCATTGCATAATTGTGAATGTGGCCATGTAAGTTGATTTGATTTTTTGTCATACCAAAAATCAATGGATAATGCGTTAAAAAAACTTCATAATGCGCAAACTTAACTCTGGTGCCCACTTCGTGAATTGTAAATTTTGGTTTTTGGTTAGCTGTGATATCGTTGTTTTGTTTTAAAAACTTTAAAAGAGCGGTTTGATCATGGTTTCCTTTGATAATGATAAAATTTCCGTGCAATCGTTTTAAGATGGCCAATGTTTCTGACATAATAAGCTTTGGTGGCTTAGTAAATTTCATACTGATATCGCCAAGATGATAAACAGTATCTGTTGGCTTGACCTTGCTATTCCAGTTGGCAATAATTGTCTCATTCATATCCTCAACAGTCAAAAATTGTTTTCTTGGCGAAAAAATTTGACTCAGCAACAAATCTTGATGATAAAAATGCGTATCCGATGTATAAAAATCCATAAGCTAACACCTTTCATTTAAAGTGGAAGCAACCGTGACGATAACAAAAAAGTGCCGCAGCTGCGACACTTTATTCGCGAAATTCCGATAAAAACGCCACAAACGCCTGCAAGTTAGCTGGAAATGCATTTAAGCCCCAAATAATTTGTTCGCGTTGATTAGGTAACTTGAAGCGTACACCCCATTCATCATTCAAACTAGGGTCTGGATAAGAAGGCCCACGATATTCACCCATCCAAGTATTAATATAACTTAACACTTCGGGAGCAAAATCATCCCATTTATCCGTCATATCTAGCCAAGGTTCCTTATAGCGCCAATTAAATGGTTCTCCAGCATCATTAAAGTGTGGATTATAGAAATCAAACCTTGGATCAAGGATGTTTTTTGCTTCTTGTGATTTGTCGTCATATTGCAGAAAAGCATGTCCTTCATGACGCTTGGCATAAATATAATCAAACCCGGTAACAAGATTACCGCGATAAAATACTAAAAAATCTAACCTCTGTGTGGCCATACTAACCTTCAATAATAACTAACGACTTCGTAATACCTTCTGTCAAGTTCTCGTAACCATCTGACGTGACAATGACATCGTCCTCAATTCGGACGCCACCCTTACCTGGCAAATAGATTCCTGGTTCAATCGTTAATAGATGTCCCGATTGCATTTCATCACTTGATCGTGAACTCAAAGCTGGTCCTTCATGTATATCAAGACCAACACCATGCCCAGTTGAATGATTATAGAATTCGCCAAAACCGTGATTTGTAATGTATTCTCGCGCAACACTATCAATCTCACTGCCTGAAATGCCTGGTTTAACGATATCAATAGCGTTTTCATTAGCTTGCTTAACAACAGCATAAACTTCACGTAATTCATCACTGATAGTGCCCATCGCAATTGTGCGTGTCACATCTGATGTATAGCCATTGACATAATAGCCAAAATCAATGGTAACGAGATCGCCTAGTTCAATGATTTTATCTGTTGCCTCGCCATGAGGCAGCGCGGAACGATAACCTGAAGCCACAATGGTATCAAATGAAGCCTTTTCAGCACCATAATGTTTTTGCAGGCGATCCAACTCATTAGCAACTTGTTTTTCTGTCATGCCAACTTTGATAAATTGTAGCAGATCATTAAAAGCTTGAACGGATGCTTTTGCTGCCAAACGCAATGCTTCTAATTCAACTGTATCTTTGACTTCTCGCAATGTTTCAACTGCATCGGGCAACGCATCAAATGTAATATCTGCAGGCAGCAGCTGATCCATTAAATCATATACGTTGTACGGCAATGTCGCTTCAAATGCCAGCTGTTTAATGCCAAATGCAATAACCGTCTCGACAGCAGCTTCATAATAGGCACGTGTGACTTTAAAATCGACATTTTCAGGCAAACGATGACGATAATCTTCTTCGTAACGTGCATCGGTAATCAGACATGCTTGTGTGCGACTTACTACCACGACACCTTCGCCTGTTCCACCATCAAAACCCGTTAAATATTTTGTATTGGCACCTTGATATACAATCATACCATCAAGTTCAAGTTTTTCTAATAATCTTTGTAACTTTGCAATACGTGCTTCAAAATATTTAGCCATCTTCACTAGTCTATCCTTTTTGTTTAATCGATATTTTCATTATATCACATTATTCATCAGCAAAAATTGCTCATATTTTTGGCATAAAAAAAGCGTAATCAATTAAATGATTGCGCTTTTTGATGACTTTTGCTTACTTTGCAGCAGCAAGGATATCGTTGTATTGTTCACGTGTGTAAACAGATACTTGACGCTTGTCACGACCTTTACGTTCGAACTTAACAACACCATCTGTCAAAGCAAACAATGTGTCATCGCCACCCTTTTTAACATTCACACCAGGATAGATGTGTGTGCCACGTTGGCGATAAATGATTGAGCCAGCTGTCAAAGCTTGACCGTCGGCAACTTTAGTTCCCAAACGACGTCCAGCTGAGTCACGACCGTTGGCTGAAGATCCGCCACCTTTGTGGTGAGCGAACATTTGCAAGTTTTCTTGATTCATCAACATAAGTCTATTTCTCCTTTACAAGTAATGATTACGCGATTGAATCAATCTTCACGCGTGTATATGGTTGGCGGTGACCTTGCTTAGAATGCATGTTCTTCTTAGCCTTGTACTTGAAAGTAACAACTTTCTTTTGCTTGCCTTGCTTTTCGACAGTACCAGCAACCTTAGCACCTTCGACGAAAGGTGCACCTACTTTGCCGTCTACCAAGATAACTTGGTCAAAAAAAACTTTTTCACCTTCGGCAGCATCAAGCTTTTCAACGAAGATTGTGTCACCTTCAGCGACTTTATATTGCTTGCCGCCTGTTACAATAATTGCATATGCCATTATTGGATTCTCCTTATACTTAGACTCACCATTCCAGGCGGGTCGGCCCTTGTCCGACACGTACTTCTACCTGTTCCGAGTGGTTGTAGCTTCGCTAACAACTTTTCAATCATAACAAATTTATTAACTCACGTCAAGACAAACGAACCCAGTTCCTACACGACTTCAGAAAAGTCAAATAATGATAAACCAGTTTGGGTTGCACCAGTTGTGTTGACACGTAAAATATCAGTAAACTCTTGTAATAAAATCGTTTGATTGATATCCATATTATCTGCTAACCAAGCAGCAATAAGTGCCCAAAATCCACCGATAACGACCTCCCATTGAAACATAAGTTTACGTTTTTCATAATCATCAGTAACCCCTGCTAATTGTAAAGTTACTTGCGAACGCATACGTGTCATTAGTGTGTTGAAATAGCTGGTATTTGTGTTTAAGTTTAAGACCGCATTATAAAATGCAGCTCGGTCACTGATTGCCCGAATCATTTTGACCACGTGAAACTGGCCTTGGATATGCTGCGTGAGCTCCAATAACAAATTATCGTTGACATCATCAATCAGGTGAGGCTTATTTTGATAATATTTATAGAATGTGCCGCGGGTCGTTTGTGCTTTGTCCAGTAGCGTTGTAATCGAGAAATCAGGTTGTGTCGTCATTAAAATGACGGCTGCTTCTTGAATATTCTTTTTTGTTCTGATAATTCGTGCATCTTTTTTTTCAGACATCATGATTCCCTTCTAAAAGCAAAAAAGCACAATGACTGTGCTATTCTTCATTCTTTGCGCCAATCTTGTAAATATCAGCTTCAATATTTAAGTCTTTTTTCATTTGAGTCACGATATCTGCACGCTGAGCTGAACTTTTATTAATCGCATTGACTGACATCATGATAATCGTATCAAAACGATCATGGAATCGTGATGCAACACTCGCATCAATATTATAATGACCCTTTTTAGCTGTTTGGACAATGGTTACAATTCCTTGCGATCCATAAAAAGCATCCCTTAAGGCTTGTGCATCTGAGTTACTCAAATTTTTACTGTTATGCTTAATCACTTGATCCGCCTGCTGTTCAATGGCTGTCATGGTTTTTGGCTTAGTATAGTCAAATTGATTGAGCGCATGAACAAAAGACTGAATGTCTTCACGCGACTGCTTCAAATGCCGATAGTCTGATTGTGGCATCGAGACATCAGCATATTTAGGTTGTTGATTAAATGTAATTAAAGCCACTAACAAGGCAATGATTACCGCCGCTAAGGCAAGGAAAGCTTTTCTCATATTTTTTCTCCAGACTAACAATAACTATAGTATACTATGAAAATCTTTTTTTCAAAACTGTTGTATAAATCTTTAAATTTTGAGCGGACTATGGTATGATATATTTTGCATTGCGTTGGTAGCTCAGCTGGATAGAGCAGCCGGTTTCTACCCGGCAGGTCGAGGGTTCGACTCCCCCTCAACGCATATTGACCGTTTTATCAGGATTGCTGATAGAGCGGTTTTTTGTTGCTTAAACGTTGGTGTGTAAGGCTTTTGAGCTACTTAAAGTTATTGATAGTATTCATTGGTTTTCACTATTTTTATAGTTTATGGCTACAATGACTTCACATAAAAAACCCGACCAGAGACTAATCCTGTCAGGTTTTTAGCACATATAAATTTTCAACGTTTGTGTGAGTTACTGTTTAGAATATCAAACTCATCTAGTATCAGATCCCCTATAATTTTTTCTTGCTCATGTGTGTGTTTATCTGCATCATTTTGTTGTCTCGCTTTAACCTCTTCTGTGTCAAATCCACTGTTATCAATTGGGATAATGACTGCATAGGTTATTTTTTCGTTCACGTCAGAAACCGATTCACCTTGATAATGCGCGGTAATTGCCTGTGCTGTGGGGCTTGATTTTTTTCTTGAATATGGCCGGTATAAGTCACCTAAGTTGTATTTTTCAGACGAATCTGGATCTATGTTACCATTCTCAAGACGTGTATCCCAAAATGAGGTTTTCCCAACTACAGCAACTTTCCCGTCGTCAATCACTGAAACAAAGACATATTGATAATTTCGTTGCGCTTTTGACGAACATTTTCCGTAAACAGTCCCAAACCCGTCAAAAGGGCCATCACTTTTCAAAAAAGATATTTTCGTTTTTTCGATTTCTTCTTTTCCGAAACCCTGTGGCAATTTTTCGACTATTATTCGTGGATAGTTTTCTTTAAGAAGACCTTTAATTTTCTCAGCTTTGTCCTTAGCAAGTGATCCCATATTACGCGCCTCCAATGTTTTAGTTATCTTTTAAGATAAATCATAAACCTTATCGCCTACTACAGCAATAATTTTTAACTACAATGTTATTTACAGAATTTTTTTGGCTCTATTTAATTTAGTAAGGCATTAACCTTGGCCTGTATGTCAGTTATTTATCAGAATATATAGTTATTGTCATATCACCTAAGGGCGCGGTAAGGTTACTCATTGCAGTCAGCTTCCTAAAATAGTCATAATTTAATTCGATTAATTTTCCGTCAGAACCTCTAAACCACTTATGACCACTTGAATCCGTAAATAATATGGCATATTCTTCAGGTAGACCACCTTTACCAATTTCCATTCCTTTAAATATTATAGAACCTGCTTTGTATTTATGTTGACCAGGTATGATTAAACGCGAATATCCCATATCGTCTCTTTGTAAATTTTTGTTTATTGAATCTGTGTTCAACGTCACGCCACGCCTACCACGGATTACGAATACATTGTAGATGGGTGTGGTGTTCCCAACATTTATATAGAATACGCTTTCATTGTAGATTTTGTCAATCACATCCCAAACGGCGACGTTATTAGCATAGGAAGCCACATTCTTATTAAATCCAATCCAACTGTTTAAAATTAAAAATCCTACCGTTATAACTGAAATTATTGCCGGTAGATAATCTTTTATAAATGATACCGAAATTTGCATTTTGTATACTCACCCAATTTATTCTAGATTTAATATACAAATTTAGCTGACTAATTACAAGCAAATTATAGTTTAATGAATGCGTTTGCATTAAGTCATATAATACCGCACTTACCAAATAAAATACCAACAGTATTAGTTGTGTTGTCATACCTTTATACGTCCAATCAAAATCATGACCACCAGCTAAATTACAGTTGATTACTTACCAGATACCATTCACTTGCTTGATTTCATCAGCGGTAAAAACACCGTAGGCAGTAAAAGCATTGCCAACATTTTGAAAGCCTTGCATAGCAGATATATTGACTACTCGCTATATTTTTTGCGATATAGCTAGCGCAACAATAGGCGCGCTATCATTACCAATACCGTTAATAATATCGTTATTCAACTTATCTCGACTTTACACACCACTTGGATCCAGTCATAAGGATTACGTGGTGGGTTATACGAGAATATCGTGACAACTTGCATGCTTTTAGGTCACTTTTGACGTGTATACGATGATTGCACTGTATGTATTTCAGTGAAGTTGCTGAACTCTGTTGCTTCTTCAAACCACAACCAACGAACGTAACTTTTAGCAATCTTGAATGACTTCTGCTTACTAGGATCATCAACACCAGAAAAATAAAACCCACTGCCATTACGCCTGTATATAGTCTCCATAGGAGACGTTTTAAAGCGGAATAACCATGACACATGTAATTCATCTAAAGTCCACTTAATCTGCTCTTATACACTGCGTTTTAAGTTTCCTGCCACCTTACGATAACAAACCACATTAGCATTTTCATCAGCCATCATGTCCATTGCTAAATACATACTAATCGCACTTGATTTTGTACTTGCACGTCCACCAGATTCAATAATATTAGTTGCGTTTGTTTCCCATAAGTGGTCAAAAGCTGGATTAACTAGTTTCGCTACGTTCATCTAACTCTTCTCTCCTATCAAAACCAATAATACGTATCTCATTGGCAGTACCGTTATCAGTAACTTCTCTTGCACTAGCTTCAGCAATATCAGCTTCAGCGCTAATTTTTCGTATTTGCTGTTCAACTAACTTGTCATTGCCAGGGTATCGTTTCATGATCTCTTTCAAAGCACTGATTCTTGTTTTGAGGTCTACTTCTTTTTTAACCTCTTCAACACCTATCGGGGTGCCTACTACAACAGTTTCTTTCAACTCACCTCTAGTAATGCCAGTAAGTATCTCAACGGCTTCTGCGTAGCCCATAACACGCTTTGACTTTATTTCCGCCATGCGTTCTTCTATGTATGATTTAACCATAGGTTTTGATAGGTTTTCAGCACCTATAACCTGCGCTGTCTTTTTACTATAACCCGCTTCAATCGCTGACTGCGCTGCGTTTCCAGTCTTTATATACTTATCAGCAAACTTCTGTTGTTTCGGTGTTAATTTCATATCATCTCGGCACCTCCTTTCAATGTTGTTTACTAAACTAATGGTTAAATTTAGGTGGAACTACCTGCAGTAGTCCTTTTGGTTTATGCATTTCGCTATAAATATCTTTAATTTCTGTTTTTTCTTTACTTGATTCTGTTTCCACTGTGTTAAATATAGCGTTAACCACACTATTAACTGCTTTTCTAGTACCTATAATAAAACTACGTATGCCTTCATTTATCTTTTTAGCAAACATATATCGTTTGTGCATTATCATCTCCTGATTAGACTTGCTCAACTGTTTATGTCTTAGATGTCCCTGTTGCACAAAGTTCTCTTTTTCATTGCAAAATAAAAAGCTCTTATGCGCTATGCTGCTAAACGTTTAGATCCGGAATAGTAAATTGTCTCCCGTAGATGACACCTAATACATCCATATAAACCACAAACAAATTTTTGCCAGAGCCTTCGAATTTATTTTGAATCAATTTCATCGGTATTACTATTTCTTCCGATACATCTCCTGGAACCACTCTCTCAAATTTTCTTTGTTTTATACCTAAATCATAAAGGCAATCGAAACTTTGTATTTCTGGATCTTCGTAATTATGATCAATTTGGCTCTTATCATGATTAGACTTCAAGGTCTGATAATCTTCCGAAGTACAAATGCCTATAAATTTAAATGCACTGGGCATCATTCCACTATTAGTACCAAAAAAGAAAACTTCTTGTTCACTTTTTATACTAACAGTCCCCGCTTTATCAGATTGATTGCTCAACATTCTGAAACCAATAGCGAGTTGTAAATAATGTCCTTTTTCTTCATTATGTTGATCTGTCTGCTGCTTAATTTGCCGATACACAAAATAAATAGCTCCCACTGAGCCAATTCCACTAACCCAATCTGCAACGTTTCCAAAAGTATCGTGATTGTTTGATGACATTGCTAAAATAGCTAGCCCGATTGCCCCTCCAATTAATCCGTAAAAAATTCCTGTTCCTGCTTGTTTAATCCAATCCTTCATCTCCAACCTCCAATAGCAATAATCATACCACCAGAAAGCCGAGTTGGTATTTAAAATTTTATTATCCCAACCACTTCATATGTTTGCGATAGTTAGTATTCATATTCTCCATCACCTCACTTTTAATCTGCACACGCGCTCGCTCATGACGTTATACACTATTACGTGCCAAATTCTTGCTTGTGTCTCACATTCACTTCTGTAGCGTCTCTGATATGTTTCAGGCGCTGTTTTGTTTGTTCATCCATGCTTTACTCCATCAAAAAAGCCCAACCTAAAATGTAAGTCGGACTGCTTTCTACTATGTACTAGAATGTCTTTAAATATAAATAGCTAGAGAATTTTGTTTATTATTTTCGCTTTATGATAATGCATTGATCAACATTTTTATTATAATCTATTTTTATAGGATTTGTAAGTAGCATATTTTTTTTACAATCCCAATTTTCTTGAACTTTTTCTCGAATATCTTTTTTTATCCCTGTGTGGTCATGCCCATCACGCGCTTTTTCAGTAGACGTGTGTTTATATTGTTTCCACGTGAAATACTTATCTTTTAAATTCTTATTTTGCTTATCGATACCATTTTTAGTCTTCAAACCACGTGTTCCAAATTTAGGATAAGTAATAGGATTTAAAACCATAAATAGCCCAAATTTAGTTTTATAAACAGTAATCCAATCCAGAACATCCTGTCTTTGCTTAGGACTCTTATTTTTACTAGTTTTTTTAGGATTAGTAGGAACTATTATAAAACAATTATCATTATTCTCAACTTGTGAAAGGCCGCTATCCAAAATTACTTTTTCAGCTGTAAAATTTACAGTAAATGGGATATTATTCACATTACAATTTTTAATAAATGATAAATAATTATCAATATCAAAATATTCACCAATTTCTGTATACCCTGCCTTTGCTTTACTACTTGTAAATGAATACAAAGCACTTAGTACATTACGATCAACCTTGACTTTGTCTAACCCATTTAAATAAGCTAGTCCATTGTATAGGGAATATAGTCCACACAGTGGTCCAACTTGTTTTGCTATTTTCACAGTGATTACCTCAGTTATATTAAATTATTTATAATAATTATACAACGAATACCAAAATGCTATCAAATATTTTTGCATAATACCAATGTACACCGCAATTTAGGTCCAAAACCGCAGAAAAAGCGCAGTATCATAGTACTGCGCCTAATATATGCTTTATTCAACACGCCATGATTGTGCTGTGCGTTCAGATATATGAAATTGCTTTGCCACCTTAACCCAAGTCACTGACTTACTCGCATAATAGTACGCAACAACTTTCTGCTTATCAGGCTCAAAAGTAGCTATCCAACGTTTTATGTCTTCCTTTTGCTTCATCAGGCTTTTGCGGTATCTGTCTTCATCAATGCGTATTCGCATGTCTTCTACAGGTCTATTGTGCTTGTTAAGTGCCTTGCCGCCACCAATATTCTCGTCAGCTGGCCCACGATCATTCCTTATCTCATACTCACGTTGCTTTATTTTTAAATCGAGACGACCAGAAAAGTAATCTCTCAATATACTGTCTATCCTGTCCGCCATATGATCCTCACTTCTGCTGATAATCCATAAGTTTCACTGACCAATCAAGAACAATGCGTATAATTCCAGTAATACCGAATACTGCTATTCCGAATTCAAACACGTGTCTGAGGTTGTTGCCGATTTCAATCATCACTCACCAGCCGTCCCGTAATCCTTAACAATACTAACAACCCCTTTCGGATTAGCTCGTTGATTTAACAATACTAACAACCCCTTTCGGATTAGCTCGTTGATAAATCTACCGCCATTTCGTATATTTCCAACCTAGTGTTCACCTTATCCATATACTCATCACACAATCCGTCGTACTTCTTTAAACCCAAACTCACTATGTTCCTTTTCCAAATTACCCTTACCAACTGTTTTGGCCACGCATATTGACCGTTTTATCAGAATGACTGATAGAGCGGTTTTTATTTGCAGGGTGTAAAAAGTCGATAATCATTCAAAAAACACACAACTGGAGAACAACCAATCATGTGTTTTATACGTTTATAGCTCAAAACAAGCTAATGTCAATATTTGAGAGTGATCCTAGTAGAACGGGAATTGCGGGAACCTTCCCAATGAAGGTTTGTCCAACTGATTGAATAGCGCCAATGCTGGTTTAGAAAGCCTATGATTATGAATCATGATTAACCTTAAATCACGAACTAGGTTTTTAACAACTACTTTTTCGCTTTGCTTTTCATTTTTTAATTGATAGATAGCTTTATCAATATACACTTGTTCTGTTGTGTTCACTTCAATTTGCTCTAATGTACTAAGTAAACGGCTACTATATCTAACCATAATAGTCTCTCCCTTTTTGATGATGAACAAAAATGGTAATTATTCATTAAGAAATAACAAAACATTAGTATAATAACTAATTTTAACTATTTATACAAGCAACTTATAGTAAACTGTGGTTAATTAACAATGCAATAAAGATTGATCTATTCACGTGCTAAATAACCACGCTAAAAGGTTTGGGAGAGGAGTATCGTATGAGTTCATTTTTTGCTTTCATTTTTGTGATTACCTTTTTTACTTGTATCGGACTATGTATTTACGGTATTGTAGCTAAAATAAGGCATAAGCCTTTATTTTCAAAGTTTAAAAAAATCATTATAGCATCTATTTTGGTTTTCTTAGTCGCTTTTGTTGGCGCGGGTGCAACAGCTAGTACTTCCGATGATAATCAAGATAGTGTTAAGACCAGTTCAAGTGCCTCAGAGAAAGATGAGAGCTCGAAGAAGGCGGCCAGCGAATCTATTGAAAAAGACAAAGAATCTAGTTCAATAGCTGCTGCCAGTTCTCAAGCTGAAGCGAGTTCCAAGGCAAAACAAGAGAGTATCGCAGCATCTGTGAAGGCTAGCTCAGAGGCAACTGCTGCTTCAGAAAAAGCAGCACATGACGACTCGGTACGTGATGCCTCGATTTCAGAATCACGTGCAAGAGACGCATCCAATGCTGCTGCAGCGCAACAACAAGCACAAACAGTTGTTGCGCCTGATCCTAGCCCCGCCCCAGCTGAAAACAGCAATGACACCAATGCAGGTGGCACAAGTGGTTATAGATGGGCCATTCAAGACGGCTTCACTTGGCAAAGCAGAAAAGGGCATTCAAGAAGAATCGCCCCTGGCGGCGCGCTTCCTGCCGGTTATCATTGGCAAGTTCCCTGATTCCTGCCCTTTTGGGCGTACATAATAGACAATGAAGTTGTGAAAAACAAATTTAACAAATAGCAAATTTGATAGTGGGTTGATAGAATAATATGAAAGTTAATAATAACAAGGTTGTTGGTGTTGTGAAAAAAATCTACTATGCTGCTGTTTTAATCTTATCAGCTATTTCGATATTGCTCGCTCTATTAGATATATCTAACGTTATTAGTGTCAGTGCTTGGCCATTTTCTTTTATTGATCGCAGTATATTAATATTTTTCTGGATAGATTATCTATTCAGATTTTTTAAAGCAGACAACAAGAAAAAATTCTTCAAAGCCAATATCTTTGATTTATTAGCTATTATCCCGTTTGATTCAATATTTTACTTCTTTAGAGCTTTTCGAATTCTGCGTGTTATAAAGCTCTTACGACTCATTAGAATTGTTGGTTTTACTGGTAAAATACAAAAGAGCATCAGACGCTTTTTTAAAACAAATGGGTTTATCTATTTGATTATAACCACAGTCATCCTCGTATTTCTCGGGGCTGAAATCTATTCAGTAGCAGAGAATGCAAATTATATGGACTCATTATGGTGGGCCATTGCAACGACGACAACCGTCGGCTACGGAGACATTTCCCCTCATACCGAAATAGGAAGAGTGGTTGCTGTCGTGCTGATGTTACTAGGTATTGGATTGATTGGCAGCGTAACAAGTACCGTAACAGCATTTTTTCTTGTAGAAACAAAGGAAGCTGAGAAAAACGATATCAAAGACGAATTATCAGAAATAAAACAAGAATTAAAACAACTACGTGAAGAAATACAAAAGAATCGGAAATAGTTTAGTCGAATAATGCTACCAACCTACTCCCTGTGATATAATTTATGTCATTACTGGGGGAAATATGTTGACTATTATCACTAATTTATTCAGACTTATCATTATTATCAGTGCCATTGGTACTTTCGTATCTTTTGTGATTTGCTCTAATGCAAGTCAGAAATCACAAAAGATATGGCTAAGTATTTTAATACTATCAGTTTTCAGCGCTTTCCTATTTAGTGCGGTACCCGATTTTATTGACGGTTTCATCACAGGATTTTCAGGGAAATAAGAAAAAGCACCTGAATCCTAGGTGCTTTTTTGTATGCTATGATATGACAAAATAATACAGACACCCATACGTGTAAACGGTTTAATTAATACTCACCTTTAAGCGCTTGACTATTGTCATCTATCAGAATAGCCTGATGATTATTGAGCGTTCTTAAATCGTAACGCTGTCCATAGCGTACGATTGTTTTTTCAACATCTTGCGTGAATGGTTCTTCACCAAAATGTGGTAGCGGATAAAAATCCAACAAACCTAATCCAGCTGACGATTTTAAATCAGGTGCTAACGACGCTTCATCGATTATACTAGCATAATTTACATTTTTTGCCAGTATGATGGCCCCAGCTGATTCACCAACATAATAACAACCGTTATCTATGCTTGCTTTGATTTCAGATAATAACTGCTTTTTATTTAATTCTTGCAATAAATAGAAAGTGTTGCCTCCAGTAACATAAATTATCTTGGCATGCATAATTGCTTCGCGACAGACAGCAGTACTTTCGCGGGCAACGTCTAAAATAGTTAGTTCGTAGCCTAATGACGTTAGCAACGCCTTCCCCTCATCAATATATCCCGTATAATCTTCGACATTACCGGCAGTAGTAATGACCAATATTTTACCGGGCTTAACGTTGTTTTTTGTCATGAATGCACAAAATTGTGCTCTTGTACCAGCTAAATACGACGTAATGAATATTTTTTTCATATTATCACCTTTTGCCAAATAAGAAAAATGAATTATTTGAGTAGTTTATATCATTTATTTAAACAAAAAACAGCCACCGCAAATTAATGTTCGTGCTGCTTTTAATAAAATCAACAGACAGATAAATTTTGGAGTACGCTTTCCGATATTAGAAAGCGTCTTGTCGTCTGATAGATTATCATTGTCGCAGTGGCTTATGGAATCACTACACATTCATTATACTGCTGTTTCAATAAAATGTTAAACGTTTTAAAAATCCGCTTAGTTTTTTAATGTCACAAATTGAATGAGCTTAAAAATACCAATAACCATCAATAGGAGACCAAAGAAGGTCCATAGCAATAGACCACCCATTAGTGGGCTAAACAGTAGGCTCAAACCACCTAAAACACTAATTAAAGCCGAAAAAAACGACCATACTTTGTTCGCGCTGAGTTGATTTAAAAGTGCAAACTGAATGATGCCTTCAATTAACCATGTCATGCCTGTTAAGGTTCCGACAACTAGAATGAGCGAAATTGCTGCTACGCTCATATCCATGAAGATAAAGACACCAGCTACCAAGTAAATAATTGAAAGAATAACGTGTCCAATTCTAGTCCAATTATTATCAATGCTTTTTTGAAATACAGATAATAATCTAAACAAGCCGACGGCAATAAATACAGCGCCTACCATGCCAGCTGCAGCTCTAGCACTGCGACCTGGTAAAAATACAATTAACGCACCAACAATTGTAGAAATAAGTCCATCAAAACCAATTGTTCGACGTACTTTGACGAAAAAATCGTTTGACATAAAATATATGCTCCCTTCCATTCGTACTACAGACTATTATATCTCAAGTACTTAACAACATACAAAAGGCTTACTTTTGTCTAAAATTACTAATTAGCTTGTTCTCAATTTTGATAAGCGTTATTATACGGCAAGTGTCACCAGATAATAAAAGCACTACCTTTTCGGGTAGTGCTTTTATTCTGGTAAAACATCTGTATCTCTTGTCGCTCTAGAAGTGTGCTTTTATTTTATAGATTGGTTGTCCCTTAGCCATGAACTTTTGTTCATACTCAGTTTCGACATTACCGATAACTTTTTCCTCATCAGCATGTAAATCTAATGTAAAATCCGTCGTCGCCCAACGCATACCGTAGTTCATAAAACTAACGATTGAATATTCAAACAAATGGCGATTATCTGTTTTGAATTCTACTTCCCCGTGTTCAGGTAAGACAGCCTCGTAAGACTGCAAGAAAGTTTTATAAGTTAACCTGCGTGACTCATGGCGTGTTTTTGGCCAAGGATCTGAAAAGTTTAAATAAATTTTTTCAACTTCTGCTTTTTCAAAATAGGTTTCCACACCATTGCCGTTACCATATATATAACGCAAGTTAGGCAATTCACCTACCTGGTCAAAACTTTTGCGCGCAGCAATGGCGACTGCTGTCTCCTGAATTTCCATACCAATATAATTAATTTCTGGATGAGCTAATGCCATACCTAAAATAAATTGCCCTTTTCCTGAGCCAATTTCAACATGGATTGGTTGTGCTTTCGCAAATAATTTTTGCCATTGGCCGATTTGTTCTGTCGCACGGCCTTGTGTAATCACAATGTCTGAATGTGCTGCTAGCCAATCAGTTGCCCATGGTTTTGCTCGAAGATGCATAATATTCCTCCCTGTAACCCTTTTTGTTACAGTTTTCTTTTCATTTTTAATTGTTTAGGCAGATAAATACGGTCAAGTGCAACACCAATGATAACTAAAACACCTAAAATATAACTCATCATCAGCCATCCTTGGCTAATGGCACTAAGCACGAATACGCCGCCTACCATAATCATTAAATGTCGATTCAGTTGCCTAAAAGCGCGTTGTCTTGATTGAATAGCTATTGGCATAATTTGTGTCCACTTTTTTTGTTCAGTCTCGCGAAATAATGGTAACAGCTGAAAAGCCACTAAGTAAAGCATCAATCCTGCAATAGACAGAATAACCCATTTTGGTGCTGTTGATAATGCAGCAATGAGTAAACCGCCAACAATGGTTAATCTCAAAATTAAAGATAATAATTCTGTGCCACGTGCCAAACGCAACAAATATAGAGAATACATCATATCTCGTCGTTTTGTCAATCGGTTTAAAAAATAATCAAGATATTTACGCCGTTTGACCTGATAAGTTTGTGTTGGCACATCAGCAAACGTGGCATAAAAATGTAATATACGTCGTTCATGTACCTGCGCTTGCGCAATACTGGTTAACCAATCAATTGCTAATTGCTGACTTTGCTTATCATTAACATGCAAAAACATAGCTAACATAACAACACAGATTACCCAAACAAGGCTAAAAATTATCAATCCGCCGTCACCAATGACTAAAATCAACCAAATGATAACTATCGGAACGATAGTACGTAACAATCCTTGAACGAAGCCATTAATAAACAACCTTGGTTTCATTAACAATTTTTCGCGCGCTAACAAGAGTAAGCTATACTTATAACTGAATAAAAACAATGATAAACTAGCCAATTTTACTGTGGTGAGTAATTGCATTTTAAACAGTATTGGCAATATAAAACTAATTGCAACCAATTGCCACAAAATAGCAAATGCAAAACTGACAGTAACAGCTTGCTGTAAATAATCTCGACTAACCATGTGATCATTTCCAAGCAAATATAACCTATCAGCTGGTTTAAAATAAGTGATTAACTGACCGAATTGCAAGCCAAAGCACAATAAAACAGCAATAAGTAAACGTGTCCAATCTGAATGCCATAAAAATTGATAGTTCGCACGCTGAATCACTTCGCGATAGCCTAACACCCCAGCACCAAAAGCGATGAGTAGAAAAATCACAAAATGATCATTAAAGAGTAATCTTAAATACTTAATTGTGGTTTTTTGTGCCTGCCTAAAGCGCTGATAGTATAGTTGCTTCCCCATCATGCACCAGTTTCTTTCCGTACCAAATCAAAATAATCGTCCAAATTTGCCACAGATAACTGATATTTATCTGCTAATGCTGATGGTGTCCCTACAAAGTCAACCTGACCGTTATTTAATACCACAAATTGATCAACAAATTTGGCAGCCGAGGCCAATAAATGTGTTGTCATTAAAACACTGTGACCCAACTGTGCTTGCTCACGAATCAATGTCACGACATCGCGCTGCGCCAACGTATCTAATCCGAGAAAAGGTTCATCAATAATCAAAAGTGGTGCCTCTAGCATAAATGCTGACACCAGCATTACTTTCTGACGCATGCCCTTAGAAAAATGAATTGGTAGCCAATGTTGTTTGTCTTGCAGACGAAACATATTCAGGAGTCTACTGACACGATCCCAAGACTTATCATTGTCTTGCCCATGCGCTGCCAATAAAAGATGTAGATGTTCGGCTAACGTTAACTCATCGTATAAGATAGGCTGCTCTGGAATATAGGCAATCTGCGACTTGAATGCGGTTGGTGCTTCAACAATATTAACCTGATTTAAAGTAATTTGGCCGCTTTGCGGGTGTAGTTCACCAATAATATGATTAATGGTGGTCGATTTACCAGCACCATTTAGTCCTATTAATGCGACAATGCAACCATCTTCAATTGTGAATGACACATTTTTTAGCACTTGATTTCCAGCGTAACCACCAGATAAATTGTCAACTTTTAATCCCATAAAACTATTATAACAGGCATAACACCATATTTGGTATAATGAAAGTAACAAAATGAATGGAGATTATAATGGATATTTTTGATAAAATCATTGCTGGTGAAATTCCAAGTTACAAAGTCTATGAAGATGATACTGTTTTAGCGTTTTTAGATATTTCTCAAGTGACACCAGGACACACACTAGTCGTACCAAAAAATCATGTATCAGATATATTTGATTATGATACGACCACTTCAGAAAATGTGCTACTAAAGTTGCCTATGATAGCACGTGCCATTAAGGCAAGCAACCCCAAAATAACGGGAATCAACATTCAATCTAATAATGGTGCATCAGCTGGTCAAACCGTTTTACATTCGCATTGGCATCTCATCCCGCGTTTTGATGATGATGGTTTATCTGGCACTCTTGCCCCAACAATCGATAACAGCGAGCAATTTTCTACCGCACGCTACCAGAAAATTGCTGACGACATTGCAAAACAATTGAATTAGGAGGCTATTATGAAATTAATTGATGATATTAAACAGCTCATCAAACAAATTCAGTTAATGATGCAACTTTTGCAACAGCTAACCAAGCAACAGCAGGTATTGTCTCAACAATTAGACCACCTGACTAAAGTGCGTGACGACATTCAAGTTGACGTTGAGAAAATGAATTTCAAAAATAAACCACACCTAGACCGCATTCAAAAAGCTTCTGATCATTTAAACGCTGAATTGTCAAAGTACCAGGCGTAGTTCCCTGTTTTATGTTAAAATAGACAGGATACTAATCAGAAAAGGAAGCATCTTATGCGCAAATTTATTTGGGGGCTGATCATCGTTATTTTTGGTGGCGGCCTGATTTATCTTGGATTTAATTCCTCAAAAACACTTATGACTTCGGATTCAGGTAAAATTACTGAAAAAGAATTCGTGGCTGACTTAAAGCAGTCTCCTGCTGGCCAGCAAGAATTTGCCAATTTAGTGATTAACAAGGTTTTAGCTAAACAATACGGTGGTAATGTTTCTAAGTCAGACGTCCAAAATGCTTTTGACACACAGAAGGCACAATATGGTGATTCATTCCAATCTGTATTATCTTCAAACAATACAAACGAATCACAATTCAAGAATAATATTAAAAATAACTTGATTATGAAAGCAGCTGTGAAAGCCAATTATAAGGTAAGCGATAAGCAAATCGAACAAGCTTATAAGGATTATCATCAAGATACAACGGTCTCATTGATTACAGCCAAAGATGAAGATTCATCTAAAAAAGCTATTGATGCTTTAAAGTCTGGTGACAGTTGGGAAACTGTTTACAAGAAATATTCTACAGACAAAACATACGCTAAACAAAATGGTCAGTTACCTGCCTTCGATTCAACAAGTACGAGTGTCGACTCAGCTATTCAAACGGCCGCATTTAAAATTGAAAAAACTGGTGATTATACAACTACCCCTGTTACAGGATCAAATGGTGGTTTCTACGTCATCCAGCTAAATAAAACAACTAATAAACCAAGCATGAACAGTGTCCGCAATAAGTTATCAGAACAAATTGTCACATCATTCTTAAATGATCAAAAGAACACTGCTAAAATACAAGAAATCATTGGTCAAATCTTACGTAAGCAAAATGTTAGTGTGAAAGATACACAATTAAAGAATGCTTTGAATGCTTATCTAACTGCTGGGCTATCAAAAGCAAAGAAATAAACAATAAATAAAAAAGCTAAGGCTATTAATCAATAGTCCTAGCTTTTTTATTTATCTATTACATTATAATGACTGCGGTAAAAACGTCTATTATCTAACCCAAAAACACGTTCAGAAAAGTTGTTTTCTTCTGTTTTTTCTAACGCGCTAGTCACCATCTGAATGCTAGCATCTAATTCATCTAACTGATGTAGTACTTCCGCTTCGAGCAGCGCTGGTCTAACAGGAGAACCATACTCTAATAAACCATGATGAGCTAACACGACATGCCGTAACACCACCATGTCTTCTGAATGAAGATCAAAATGCAGCTCATTAGCAGCTAAAACAATTTGTTCATCAATTAAGACAATATGACCAATCAGGTTACCTTCAACAGTATATTGTGTCGCAATTGGCCCAGATAATTCAATAGTTTTCCCTAAATCGTGTAACAACGCGCCAGTCAGCAGCAGTTCTTTATTAATTTGGGGATATTGTGCTGCAATATTTTGAGCTAAACGCGCAATTGAAAGCGAATGGAAAGCTAAACCACCAGCAAAAGCATGATGATTCATTTTTGCAGCTGGAAAACGTAAAAAGGCATCTTGGGCAGCTGAAAATAGCTTTCTCAATAGACGATTCCATACTGGGTTCGTAATCATTAACATGATATCTGCTAATTCATCACGCATGACATCTTCTTTTATTGGCGCATGGGTCATAAAATCAGCAGGATTGCTAGGTTCTCCCGATTCAGATACTCGTATACTGGTAATTTGAATTTGTGGTTTATCTTGATATGCGCCGCGAACACCCTGTATTTTAACAATGGTTCCTGGTATCAGCGTATTAATTTGTATCTCAGTTGCATCCCATAAATTGCCTGGTAGATCCCCTGATCTATCTGAAAAAACTAAGCTAAGATATGTCTTACCAGTTTTAGTTAGGCGTACATCTGCACTTTTGATTAATGTAAACGTATCAATATGTTCATTGTCTTGATATTCCGTTAATAGCTTAGCCATTTGTATGTCCTCTCTCACAAGTCTAACACATTAAGCTGATCATGATGATAGCGTTCTGTTGTAAAATAAAAAACTTGTTGATTTGTTGATAACGATTTTAAGATTATTATCATGTTGTCACGACGTTGTTGATCAAAATTAACAAAACCATCGTCAATTAATATTGGCACCGACACAACATCTGCTATAACTTGACTCAATGCTAGTCTTAGCGCAACATAAAGTTGCTCTTGTGTGCCTGTCGACAATTCAACAATGTTAAATGCTTGATGGTCCGCCGTCACAACAACAATATCATCTCCTGAAAATTTTATATTTGTATAACGTTCATTTGTCAATTTTGAAAAAAGGTTAACAGCGATTGCTTGCATCTTCGGTAAACGGTTTTTAGAAGCTAATGTTAAAGCCTGTGTAATCCATTTACCAGTGAGCTTTTCTGCTAAATAACCACCAAATTGCGCTATTAATGCGGTTTGCTCGTTCATAAAATCTTGTTGTAATGTCGCAAATTGATCTTCGTTAATAAGCTTACGTTGTTCAGCTTTTAAATCTGATAACTTCGTTTCAGCTACTACTATGTCGCTTTGTAGGGTAGCTTTTTTACTGTCCAATGTGCGCTGTTTGATTGTTAATTCAGAGCTATTTTTAATCTTGGTAAACTGCGTCTGTTGTTCTACTGGTAGTTGATTCATCATATCAGAATAGCGTTGTTGCTGACGCGTTTGCGATTGTTGGTCATGATATAACAATTTAAAATTATCCGCATTAGCAACATCATATTTATCATATAGCGCATACAAATCGTGCACATGTTCTTCGTGCTGCTTTTCATATACTGCTATTTCCCTGAGCAATTGTTGCTGCTGCTGAACGCGCAGGGTAGTGCTATTACTACGTGTTAATTGTGCATGATTAAAGGCTTGCTGAATATCAATCAAGGCAAATTCTAAATCATCAATAGTTTTTATTGAAACAGATAACTGTAATTGCTCTATTGCCGGCTCTAAATCAACAATCGCTTGCTGTAACTGTTTACTAATACCCTTGTCAATTTCTAAAATTTGTTGTTTGGTTTGCGGATAAGATTTGATGGCCCCTTGCATACCTTGGATTGTTTCAATTGGTAAATTGGCATAGCGATGACGAACAACCCCTATGGCGTGTTGGCTAACCCAATATTTATACCCAGTATACAAGCCAATAAGAAGCGGTAAGATTAAAGCAGGCTTAATTAGAAAATAAGCAATCACTGCAGTAATAACCGTCAATATACCCAAAAATAAAATTTGTTGTTTCGGGTAGTTAATCATCTTTTGTTCGCTGACAGTAATAAGAGATGGTAAATTTTGTCCCCCAATTTGTCGTTCCAATGCTCGTTGCTGTTTGACTAAATCATTGCGACTATTTAGCAAAAGCGTCATACGCTGCATAACGACTTGAGCTCTTTTAAGACGTTTATTAACATCATCTGCCATAAACGTTATTTTTTGTTCAGATGGCTTATTGTCGGTAATTTGTTCTTTTAATTGCGCAATTTTTTGTATCGCAATATTGTCCAAAGCTTGCAATCGATTAAATTCTGACATATCTGTTTCAGAAATAATGCGCTTACTTATTACTGAGTGGCTTTTTATAGCTTGTGCGGCTTCAAATAACGAAAAAGATTGGATTAGTTTTTGTTGTTGCTGAAGCTCTGAATCTAATGCTGACATAGCATTACGTAGTGTTGTTACTGTTGCTTGTTGATCAGTGATTGCCTGTTGGCGATTAACATACAGCACAACATCTTTAGATTTTTCATTCAATATCACTTGTTGCTGATTATACTGCTTAGCTAAAATATTCAAAGCGCGTTGGCCTGTTTTACGCTGCGTATATTGCCGAGATGCTTCCTTGTCAATCTGTTGGGCAATTTTCAACCAGTAGTTACTACCTGGTGCCCCAATATTGAGTAACAGTTGTTTTAAGTCAGGCACCGCTAATTGACTAATTTGTGCTAAATCCTGTTGACTAAAATTAAAAATAGCGTCAAACATTTGCCTATCCAGCGGGGCTAATTGTTCCTCTAACCATTTTTCTGGTGTCTCAACGAATTGATCATCTGCTAAACTTTTAATCGTTAAAACGGATTTAACACGCCCTACTCGTTTAATTTCAAAGCTTTGACCGAAAAAGTCAACAACCATGCTACCACCATAACTGCTGCCATCTTTTGGCGTGTAAACATTTGTCTGTCCTTTTTTCGTTGGGAAACCAAATAACATACTCACCATAAATGCACGCAGTGTCGATTTTCCAGATTCATTCTGGCCAACAATTGCTTGAAAATCACTAACAAAATCAAAAGTTTTTTGGGACCAACGACCAAAGCCATTAATCTGAATGCGTTTGATTTTCATAGACATCTTAACCCTTTCCTTCATTAAGTTGCTGAACCATTTTTTGTTTTAATAATTCTTTTCCTTCATGAGTCATAAAGTATTCACGTAATACTAACGGCACCTGATCAGATAAATAATCGTTAACTCTAAATTCTGTCAATATATCTTCTAGCGCGCGCAACCAATACGCTTGGTCAATCGTATCTTTTGGAAAAGCTCGAAGCTCAGTATCTCTAATTGTCAGACGAACTACCCAAACTTGCTCTGGTAAATGTTCACGGATTTTTTCAAGAACTATACCACTATCAATCCTAGCGCGTAGCACTTGATCTTGTACGTTTAACAATTCAACGGATAGGAAAGTGTTTTTTTGCGTCCCAGTCCTATAATGGTTAATCATTTCCTGCAAGTCATCTTCATTCTTGACACTTTCAAGCTGAAGCTTATCCCACAAAATTGTTTCTGCTTCACGAAAGATTGGGCGCAACTGATTGGCAGCATCCACTATATAGTATCCTTTTGGTCCCACTTCTTTGCGATTAAGCCCCTGAATACTACCAGAATAGCCTATAAAGGGTCTAGTATTTAAAGTTTGACGAACATGAATATGGCCTAAAGCCCAGTAATCATAACCCTTTTCCAACATGTCGGTCACTTTAAAGGGTGCGTATGGTTCGCCTGTAGCACCGACAGCGCCATGATACATACCAAGATGATAATCAACAGCCTGATCTCTAGTAGGAAATTCATCAATGACTGGCGTCATTTGTCGCTGCGATTGGTAGCTAAACCCAGTAACTGCGATTTTTTCACCTGATGCTGTCGTGTGATATGTTGTCTCAACATGTTGATCAAAAATGTAAACATTTTCAGGCCACGGCAAATGTTGGGATGTGTTGGCTTCAAAATCATGATTCCCCAAGCTTAAAAAAACTTGAATACCAGCTTGATTTAACTTTAAAAAGGCTGATTGTACTAATTCTTGTAGTCGCGGACTACTTTCTGAGGCACTATAAAAATCACCCGGTAACAATAATAAGTCAACTTTTTCAGTTAAAGCGTCATTAATCATTTTCATAAATGCTTGATGCGTTGACTGTTGGACGAGTTGCTTTAAGTTATCTGGTAATTGTGCATCTAAACCAATAAATGGATTGCCTAAGTGTATATCGCCTGCATGGATAAATTTCATAATCGCCTCTCTGAACGTTTGTTCGTCTATTTTATTATACGCAACTTAAATCAGTTTCTCAACTTGTGAAACCCCTTACAATTATGCTATTATAAAGGTAACTTTATTAAGGAGAGATTACATGGCAATCTATAAAATTTTATTTGGAACCTATACAAAGCGTGTCTCACAAGGCTTGTATGAGGCTGAACTCAACACAGAAACGAAACAGCTACAAAACGCAAGCTTTATCGGCGAATTAACGAACCCTACCTATCTTGCTATTTCAAAAGCTAACAAAGTTTACGCTGTTGAAAATCGTGATGGTCAAGGCGGTGTCGTGACACTCGACAATACAGCAAGACCTCTAGCCGAGTTGGACACACAGCTCACGGAAGGCTCTGCCCCAGCATACATTGGGATTGATGAAACACGCCAACTACTTTTTGCTGGTTACTATCACCGCGGTACCGTTGAATCTTATAAAATTAATGCAGATGGTCGTTTGACACATGTTGATACTTGGCAAAACAACGGTTCTGGCCCTCGACCAGAGCAAACAAGTTCACATATCCACTTTGCCAATCTCACACCGGATAATCGCTTAGTTGCAGTTGATTTAGGCACAGATGAAGTCATCACATTTGATGTCACAGCAGAAGGTCAATTGACTGAAAAAGCGCGATTTAAAACAGATGAAGGATTTGGCCCTCGTCACATTCGCTTTTCTCAAGATGGCCAGTATGCTTATTTACTTGGTGAATTATCAAGTCTTCTAAGTGTCTTAAAATATAACAGTGAAGATGGTACTTTTGAACATGTCATGACCGCCTCTACTATTCCTAGTGACTGGACAGAACATAATGGTGCTGCCGCATTACGTCTGAGCCATGATGGTCGTTATATTTATGCTTCTAACCGAGGCCACAACTCTGTGGCAGTGTTTAAAGTGGTCAACGAGGGTGCAGAAATTGAACGCATTCAGTTAATCAGTACCGAGGGGGCTTTCCCACGTGATATGAATTGGGACAAAGATGAAGCCTTTCTAGTCGTTGCCAACCAAGATACAGACAACGTGTCATTATTTGCACGTGACAGTGGCAGTGGTGAGCTTAGCTTACTTCAAAAAGACTTTACAATTCCTGAAGGCGTACGTGTCACCTTTGAATATTAATTAAAAAAGTAACTGACGACTGAGCGTCAGTTACTTTTTTTATTCTCAGATAAAATGAAATAATAATTGTATGCCGTAGCAATTTCTTTAGCAATAATACGATGACCGCGCTCGTTAGGGTGCAACCCATCTGGCATGTATAACTGACGAAACTGGTAATCTGCAGGATTAAATAATGTTTTTTGCATTAGATTAACTACAGGTATATCAAGCACATAACTCGCCTGTATCTGAGCTCGGACATAATCATGTAGATTGTGTCCGAGTTTGTTGCGCGTTTCATCTGTTCGTCTCACCTTGTTTCCTTTGACCGGCACTTGATATGTTGGTGTGAGCGTTAAAATTTTAGATGAAGCATTCTTTTGCTTTAACACTTTAATCGTATGATAGAAGGCACCAAGATAAGATTCATTTGGCTTGTCAGTTAAACTGCCAATTGGCACATTGGCTAACCAATCATCATCAGTGCCTTGAAAAATATATAATTGCGCCTTCTCTAGGCGTTGCGCTTGCTGATAAATACTGTTATAGCCATTGTCTGATAAATGTGCACCAGAAATCGCTAAGTTTTGTACGCCTGATCCAGTCGCACGTTGAATATACTGTCCGTAATTTGTCGTTGCTTTTAAGCCAAACGAGACACTATCACCGATGATACCAACTGTTTTATTGCTACTAATTGGCATTTTTGCCAATGTTGTCACTAATTGTACATCTATAAGACTACCGCTTGCTGTTTTTTGCCACAAAATGAGCTCATCCAGATGACGTCTAACATCTTGTAATAAATGCCTTATTAATTTAGCTTGCGTCGCATATTGTGCAATTAAATTCAGCTTAAGTTGTTCTATGTCATGAGTGTTCCATAAAATTAATAAGTTTAACGCTATTGCTGTACTTATATCACTTGTGGCATCAGTGAATAGTTGATTAACTAACCAATTCTGCTGTCTGACAGTGAGTGTCCCTATAATTGGTTCGATAGCTATTAATTTAATGCGTACTTGTTGTTCGACAGTAGCCGCCAATTGATATGTTTTAATTAACATACTTAACTTCCTAAAATATCCATTATCTTTTAACACAGCATAACTGCTTCAATACTTTTAAAGTATATCACATGGCTAAGCAAGGTTTAATTATCTTATCAGAATATTTACTAAGCTTTTTTTAATTTTTATATCATGTTACTATATTAATTATCATGTTATGTGCGAGGAGGAATATTATGTCACAAAAACGCTTAGGTATCAGCGCAGCCATTCTGGCTTATAGTTTATGGGGCGTTTTAGGTGTTTTTTGGGCCCTCTTACACGCTGTGCCCGCAATGGATACACTAGCTTATCGTATCATTTGGTCTTTAGTGACCATCTGCCTTGTCATAACCTATCAAAAAAGTTGGTCACGTCTTTTTCAAATTACCAAAAAACTTTTTCACAGCCACCAACTAATTTGGATTATTTTAAGTTCTGGACTTATTTCAATTAATTGGTTTATTTATATTTATATGGTCACACACCATCAAGCAACTGAAGCCAGTCTTGGATACTATATTATGCCGCTCATGAACGTCGCAGTAGCAGTTATTTTTCTGCATGAAAGACTGTCTCGTAGTAATTTAGTTGCGTTGGCCTTTGTTAGTGTCGGTGTGTTAATTTTAACAATTCAAACAGGCTCTCTGCCCATTAATACACTTTTGATGGCGGCTTCCTTTTGTTTTTATGGTCTGATTAAAAAGCAGGTGCCCCTACCTGCCACAATATCGTTAGCTCTTGAAACAATGTTTGTCGCGCCTATTGCTCTAGTATATATCATGCGCTCGCCGTTTCATATTATTAACAGTGGCGTTCAAATAACAGCGTTAACCGTTCTAAGCGGCGTCATTACGGTCTTGCCATTACTATTATTTGCCGTTGCCACTAAGAATACTGATTTTATCACATTAGGATTTATTCAATATATGAACCCTTCAATTCAACTCTTACTAGCGGTGTTTGTGTTACACGAAAATTTTGATTGGCATAAAGCGATTGTGTTTGTTTTTATTTGGGTCGGTATCTTAATTTTTGTTACTGGTAGTCTGCACAAAGCAAAAAAAATAAAGCAGCTCACCTCTAATTGATTGTTATCCATTTGGTTATTTTTTGGCATTTGATTTTCTCAGACAATTTGTTATATACTTTTACGAAAGAGGTAATCAATGCGAAACCAAAAATTAGTGCAATATTTAAGTTGGACTGCAACTGTGATGTCAATTATGATGTATATTTCCTATGTCCCACAAATTATTAATAATTTATCAGGTGCCAAGGGTAACCCTATTCAACCTTTAGTTGCTGGCATTAATTGTACGCTTTGGGTAATCTACGGCTTAATCAAAGAAAAACGTGATTTACCGTTAGCAGCGGCAAACTTTCCGGGTATCATTTTCGGTATAATTACATTTTGGACTGCATTATAAATTAAATTCAATCAAGTCTGTGAACACTAGTTGGTAAACTAGTGTTTTTTTTGAGTTTTACCATATAAGCTGTAAAAAGAACGATGTCACAGCCAATAACTAAAATGAAATAGGAAGTTAAATAACGTAAAATTTCCATAAACCTACTAACTAAACAAATTACTCATCATATTTAGTAAGTACGAAAAATATAGCAACATTAATCTACTATAATAAGTCTGTTGACATGTTTGAAATTCTCTGTCACGCTAAAAAGTAACGTAATATGAGCATATAATAAATTTAAAGTAGTAAAATAGAAGCATATACTAAGTAATCATACTAAAGTTTTTTGCAAGAGAGAAAACATGGAAAAAGTATTATCTCTTATTTAGATTATTTCGTCAATTATATTGTAGGTTTTATTAATGATTGTTATTATTGATAAAATAAAAAATGCAAGATAGTGTCAGTAAACGAAAAATTCTAATTCCTTTTTTGTAAAATTATTGTTTTTAATCGAGCAGTGGTAGCAACCAATGATATCACTTTTTCAAAAAATAAAAAACATGACAGCTTCACCATCAACATCTGATTTCGAAAATGAACCATCTTTAAGTTCAGAAGCAAATCCTGCTTCTGGAAAAACATAAAAGGAAACAATTCATCTATTAAATATGAAAATTCTAACTCACTTTTAGGTACTGCTGACATAGCCAGAGCGTATGTATCTGTCAAAATCAAATTCTATTTCTAGTAGCACTTCTATCCCTACTACAGCTATTTCAACCACCGATGTTGATGACAAATTAAATAATGGTAAAGGCATTGCACTAATGAGAAAATTATTGGTATTACAATTTTAGATGTCAAGGATGGGACTGAATTATGCCAAAAAATGTAAGCTGACATCATTTAAACTTTTATCTTGCAACACAATAATATAATTCAAAGTGTGAAAATCCCGTTAAGTTTAAAAGCTACTTCCGTAAAATTCACTTTAAGTTCTTGGTTAATTCAAGATGATGTAGTTAATTAAAATTTGTTCGGACGAACATTTATGTGCCAAGCGTTCACAATAAAAAGCCTAGGAGAGAATAGATGGAAAAACAAGATTTTGTCGCCAGAACAAAGCAACTTTCAGCTACAGTGGAAAACTTGTCAGATAAAATATCTAACGAGGAACAAACTAAGAATGCTTTGATTATGCCTTTTTTCATGAATCTAGGCTATAATATTTTTGATCCAACAGAATTCATACCAGAATTCACTGCAGATGTTGGTATTAAAAAAGGTGAGCGAGTGGACTACGCAATACAACTTAATAATTCAATAGCTATGTTAGTAGAAGCAAAAGAACTAGGTTCTGATTTAAACAATCATTCATCACAATTACATCGTTATTTTAATGTAACAGACGCCAAGTTTTCTATTTTAACAAATGGTGATGAATATAGGTTTTTCACAGATTTAGATAAACCAAACATTATGGACTCGAATCCATTTTTGACCATTCATGTGTCAAATATAAAAGACAATCAAATAAACGAACTATTCAAATTCGTTAAAGATAACTTTGATTCAGATAAAATATAAAGTACAGCATCTGATTTAAAATATGTCAGTCAAATATCAATATTCTTCACCCAACAGATAGTTAACCCAAGTGATGACTTCGTGCGTATTGTATTAAACGAAATTGGCTATGAAGGTCAAAAAAATGCACGAGTACTAGATGAATTTAGACCAATGGTTGGAAGAGGTATTCAGGCCTTAATTAATGAACGCGTTAATGAACGTTTGAGCCATGCTTTAGACTCTACAAAAACTGCGGAAGAGCCGACTTCTGTAGTTGTAAACATCGATGATAACAACGTAGACGAAGCAATAAAAAACGAAATTGTCACTACTTCGGAAGAATTAGAAGTATATACCATTGCCAAAGCTGTATTGAGAAACACGCTGAAAACTAGTCGCGTATTCTATCGAGATAATAAAGCATATTTTAATGTCCTCATCGATAATAATATCAGAAAATGGGTTTTGAGAGCTTTCTTTAATTCAGTTCACTCATGGGTTATTTTGAATGATGGTAATAATACCAAAATTGAATTTGACAATCCGGTAGACTTACTTAATTTTTCTGACAAAATTATAGCAGTTGCTCAGCAGTACGTGTAAACAAATAAATATTATCCTCTAAAATAAGCCAGTTTAAAAAAGTGTGCACTATATTATATTAATGTAGTCCATTTTTTGAAATTGGTTTTTTATTTTACTTATTCGAAAATCCATGGTTTTAGTTACACTAGTGCATTTAGACAAATATAAGAATAATATTTAACCTTGATGTAATGATTTAGGTAGAAAATATACTATTAATATCAGTAAACAAGAATCATACTCTTTTAGTGAAAGTATTTCTGATCCAAAATATTTCCTCTGGTGCGAAAAGCAGCTATTGAGTCAGTAAACTTAAATAGAACCAAAGATATTAATCCATAAAAATTTAAACTCATAGATGTTCTACGAATCAAAATCGCTAATAAGATTTTAAATTTATTAACATGGTAATTTACTCTTAATGCATCAAAAATGTCTTACACCATCTTTGACACAATTTATCTACCCCACTAGTTTGCCCACGCTTTTAATTTAACGAAAAAAACGTTGATATCTCAACGTTTTTTTCATGAATTTGTAATGTAGAACATAGTCTAAAGGAGATAGCGTACCAATAACCTTTTTCACCAAAGCATTATGAAAACTGATGTTTAGACTTGTTCAAAAATCACATGGATCCACTTTTGGCTCCAGACACAAACCAAAGTACATAGGCGTACAAAACAAACTAAGTCACTGGTCAGACAGTCGGTTTGTTTTTTTATTTACATCATAGGAGCCCTTTTATTTAAGTTGCGCACCAATAAGAAATAAGAATATCCCTAAGCATAAGGTTGACAAAAAATATATCGACCTTTGTTTCAAAGTAACCAGCTGTTCCCCTTGCGTCATCATGGTGCTGAAAGTTGTGATACCGCCAATTAGCCCTGTACCGATAAAAATACGCCATTCATTAGATAACACCGTCACAGATAGCAATCCCATTAAAAATGCTCCCATCATATTAACCCAGAAAACACCGGTAAACAGTTTTCTATTAACTGGCGTGAAGCTAATAATCAAATATCTAATTAACGATCCTAATCCTGATGCTACAGCAGCACCAATATATAGATAAAAATATTTCATTTACTGATTCCTCATTCGCTTTCCTAAGTACTTTCCACAAAGGACAGCAATATAACCTAATAAAAGACTAAGGACAACATAAATAAACGCAATAATATAATTTTTATTGAGCAGTTCATTAATTTGCAATATAAACGTACTAAAAGTTGTAAAACCACCAATAATGCCTGTTCCTACAAACGTCTTGATACTCAAAGAGTATTCATCATCTTCTGAAATCCTTGACCCCAGATATGCAAGTAAAAAAGAGCCTACGATGTTTATTGCAACGATCACCCATGGACTGCTACCAATATATGGTATCTGTGTCAAAAGCAATCGAAATATTCCGCCGAATGCACCACCAATAAATACTAAAATGCAACCAGTTAAAATTGCATTTTCTTTTAATTTTTTCATTATAAATATTTCCCCTCAACCTCTGATTAAATAAAGGGTGTCTTGATAGACTTATTCTACCACATTAATTTATATTCAAACAAAAAAGCCCACAAATTAGTGTGGGCTAACCTAGTAGTTATCATAACTTAAAGAGGGAGTAACCAACTACTAGGCTTTTGTAAGTATATCATATTGTAGGTATTTCGAACAAACTTAGCTTATGCAAATAAAAAACACCCAACCAGATTATCCAGTTGGGTGTTTTAGTTTATTTAATTTTGTACTTCTGTCATTGGACCTGCTTTAAGCCAAACTGGTTCGCCACCAATAGTTACACATGCACTATCAGTATCTTCATCAACATCAGTTACATCGAACACTTGACCGCCAAATGAGAAGTAAGATTGACCTACACCCTCAAAGTCTTGTCGAGCTGTTGCAATGCTATTATCATCTGTTTCAGTCAATGGACCGACTGGAATGTAATTGCTGTAGTCAACTGGTGCTAATGAAATAGCGTTGTTGACTGCGTACCAACCGCCATTATATTGAACTAAATCGTCAAGAATGAAGTTACCAGGTATTTTAACCTTTGAACCAACTTCAAGATTTTGGTCTGGTTCTGTTGGTGCTGTACATGAATTGTTGATTTGCACAACATCGTCATGCGCTCCACCGCCGACATAGTGGAAGAAATGGTATTCAGGCTGGTTATCTAACGCCCAATAAGCATTGTGGCCATGAATGTTAATCGCGCCATTCACTGCACCAGCTGTATACCATGAACTGTCGATAATATTAACACCGTCATCTGCGAATAAACCAGTGTGTGACACACCGCCAGCCTTTGCGCCATAGTTAGTGCCCCATAAGAACACGTCACCAGCAGAAACATTATCACCGTCAACCTCGATGAACCCGGCTTTTTCTAAGTCTGATTTTAGTGTTCCTGTGTAATGTGCTCGCCCCAGATAACTATCGTCCCATGCGCCAGCGTGGTTCAATACGTGATAAACGAAACCAGAACAGTCAAAGCCTAGTGTGCCACCAATATCTTGTCCGTCACGTTCGTTCCACTCCATGCTGTAGGTTGCACGTCCAATATATGATTGCGCTACTTGTAAAGCTGTATTTACATCGTATGCCATGTTATTTCCCCTCTTCTTTCATTGGACTAAATGCATAGTGATTTAGTACTTCGTTCAATCCTGTAGCTGCAAATCCTGAAATAAATCCAAAGGCAGCGCCTAATCCTACATCTGTCGAATAGATATACATAGCTGCTAAAAAGCCAACCAAAGTACCAATCAAAATTGATACCAATGGTAACCATTTATTATTGATTTCTGTCTGCTTAACTGCCTGAACGGCGACCCAAGTAATGATTGTAATAAACCCATACACAGTTGCAGTCATACTATTGAAAAATGTAATTAAATCCATCGTTATTGCTCCTTTACTTTCTTACTTGCTTTCAATGCTTTAATCTCAACAATCAGTTCTTCTATATTTTTATTTGCTACTTCAAGTTCACGTTTTAATTCGCTTATTTGACTCTTTTGCTCACCAATCTCCTGAACTAATTTACCTTTGTCACGTAACTCTTCACTAAGTTGCCTAGCAAAGTCTCCAGAATGTTCTAATACTGACAAATTCTCTTTTGAGCGATTACTATCAGTATCTGTTTTATTCTTAAGCCACCCCGTGACAAAGGTACCCGCAAAGCCAAAAAAGGCACCTATAATAACACTATCAATACTCATTACATTCCCCCTATCGTTTGGTTTGAAAAGCCATTAACCAAATGACTGGGATATAAAAAACAGTCATAAAGCCAATGATTGAAATGTGGCTATGATAACTGTCGTTCATAAATAATAGCGTTGTTAGTATTCCCCAATACATTGTCATGGAGTATAAAACAACTGATTCAATTTTTTTATGTGATCGTGTACTGATTCCACAGTATATTGCCAACATGCCAATAATAAATGGTAAATACACCCATAATGGCTTCGAGAATGTTGCAAAGGCTGGATGTAAATATTGATCACTTTCTGCATTATAAAATATTGCGAAACCAACCGCTAATAACTGAAAGCCCATAATGGCCCACAGCCATCTAATTCTCATTAATTTTTTCTTCATGTTTTAATCCTAATCCTCAAACTTAACTTTTCTCCAAGGACTAAACCATTTTCCACCTTGGTTCCAAACACGTACATACATGTCTCCACTGTTAGTGTTTGTAACAGTTTGCATCCCATTCCAATCACCGTTCTTAACAACAACCAATGTAAACCAATTGTTTACTGGACTGTTTACAACCCGATTATCACCGCAAGAATAGTTTTTTGTTTCTAAAATTGTATTAAGATCAGTTCCTGAAGCAAGATCAGTTGATGTAAGTTTCTCAGCTATATCAGAGTGTGCTGCAGTAACAGCACTGCCAGTGATATTGCCGTCAATAGTTTCTTCAAACTTCTTTTTTCCTTTTACATTTTCATCGCCAGAACTATGAACTACCTCATTACTTGTTGCTAATTTGTGCCAGTCTGTAAAAGATGCCCCACTATTTATCCACGTTCTGATATAAACCTCACCGTTATTGGTGTTGGTCAATGTTTGTGAACCATTGTACGGACCATTTTGAACAACAACCAATGTAAACCAACCGCTTACCGGCGTATTACTTGTCTTGTTGATTCCACATGAATAGTTTCCAGCATTACGTAACGAGTTTAGGTCAGTCCCATCAGCGATGTCATTTACGACTAACGTATTTGCAGTGCCAGCATTACCAGAGATGTTACCAATAATTGTTTTCTTGAATGTCTTAACACCGTCTGATGTTTCATCCCCAGTAGCGTGTAAAACATTGACATCTAAAGGAACTCTATTCCAATTTTGAACTTTTCCGCCACTAACACCAGTAAACCATCTACCATTTCCACCAATTTCATTATAAATTAAATACCCGCTATCTCCTGTCCCTTGAACAACTGATAAAACAAAATAGCTTCCAGTTGCACCACTTGGACTATTAACAACATTATCATTTAATGCAATCCAATTTCCTGAATAAGTTCCCATATTTGCTGCAATTATACTCATATCTTTTACTGGTATTCTTTTTGTAAAAAATTGCGCATCAATTGGTTTTGTAAATTTATTATTACCAGTAAAAACGTTGTCTTTGCTTTGCATGACATCGCTGTCTTTTCCAGGTGCACCAGTATCACCTTTAACACCCTGTTGACCTTGTTGTCCAGTGTCTCCTTTATCACCGGTAAATCCACGCGGACCCTGTTGTCCAGTGTCGCCCTTATCGCCTTTTATACCTTGAATACCACGCATAGTGACTAAGAAATTAAAACTATTTCCTGACTTAACAAACAGTTTGCCATTGTCATCATTGTTAACGTCTGGCGTGCTAATTAATACTAAATCCCCTTCCGTGACCTCATTACCAGTGTAGGCGTTCATGTAATCAATTGAGCTAAACGTTTTTGTGACATTGAAGTTTTTACCAGTGTCTCCTTTGTCTCCCTTATCGCCTTTATCACCTTTTTCACCCTGAACGCCTTTGTCACCTTGACGACCATCTGGTCCTTGGAATCCTTGAGGACCGTGATCGCCTTTGTCGCCTTTGTCACCATCAGGACCCTGAATGCCACGCTCCCCTTGAATACCACGTTCACCCTGAATGCCCTGAATACCCTGTTGTCCGCGATCACCTTTATCGCCCTTAACAACAGTAGCTGAGTAGTTAGCAAATTTGGCGTCCATAGAAGCTAATATATCTTTCAAGGTAGCTAATGGATACGTATTTTTGTGCTCACCTTTTTCTAAAATAGAAAAAGTAGCTAACGTATCAGTTGGATAAGTTAGCGCTGACGAATCAGACACACTAAAGTAATAAACCCCTTCACTGAGTGTATTGAGAGGATTAACATTGAAGTTTAGGTCTACAACGTTACTTTTATCAATGGAAATAGGTGCTGATAATATTGGTTGTTTTGTGTAATCAAAAACGTTAAAACTTCCCAATACTGCTTGTGGGCGAGAAGTTTTAACGTTTTCATCAATCAGCTGTAAAATTAGCCGATTATTGTTATTTGTGATGAGGTTTTTGGAAACCCCAATAAAATTAACTAGTCTCATCTAATCCCTTTCTAGTACTTTTCGCACCAAACTAACACATACTTATCAACTGTATCGATAACAAAACTGCCAGTTGAATCTAATGTCACCTTTTTAGGCTCAGGATCTTCAACTGTCGCATAATAAGCTTGTCTAACAGGGATAGAACCGAAACCAAACTTAACATTACGCACAGGTTCAGCATATTGACGTTTTTTGTCATCATCTCGCCAATCATTACCATTCAAACCCTTTGTATTAACAATAGAAGCCACACAGAAACTGTCACTAGTCTTTTCAATCACTGTTAGCTTGTTACTATCAAAATCATTCTTAGCTACATCATAATTTTGAATAGTTGTGTTATCAGTGAAGTTTCTAATGTCTAACATCTTGTGATAGGCTACCATGAAATCATATTGTTTTCTGATATACTCTTTCAAGTCATCTTTCATATAAGCTGTATGATTTGGGAAGTATTCTGAACAAAGCATGTGCTCACCTAATTCAAGATGAGTCGCTCCAGTAGCCATAATTAAGTTATCAATGATAACGACACTAGGCGTGTTAAATGATTTATCTGAATCATTCGCCCAGTCATGCTCTTTGTTCATATATGCTGGAATAATCAAACTTTTTTCATCATCATATTGTAACTGCATGATAGCGTCATGAACTAAGTCTTTATATGTTGGTGTTCCTGTTTGAGGCCATAATTCAGAGTATATAAAGTCAACGTCTGTTTTGACAACGTTCTCTTGGCCAAACATACCAACCGCGTTGAAACTCATTCTCTTATTACCAAAATGATTTCTTGCGTCATTGATGAAACTTGGATAACCAACACTTGAGAAATAGTCGTTCTTAATGATGTTTCCATTTGCTTCATATTTGTCACCAGGCGCCCCAAGTGTATCAATATGCCAACCGTCAAATCCCAAAGCCCCAAAGACATCGTCCATTCTTGAAAAGGCTAATGTTTTATAACTATTTTTCAAGAAATTTGCAAGATAGATATCATATCTACCCCATGGCTTGAGTGGATTAACAGCAATATCGGCCATATTGCCACCTGCATGATTGAATAAAAACATTTCTTTCGTAAAGCCGTCTTTTTCTTCATTAAAAGATACCCCGTTAATCAAGCCATAAGCCATGTTTAACATGCCATATTTTTTGCCTAAACTGATATACTCTTGAATAACATCACGTCGAGAATGCCTGCGTGCTAGATCGTCCCAAAACTCAGCAACTTCACCATGGTCACCAACCCAAACTGGTCGGTCATGATCATGGAAGTAATCATAATATTGGACATAGTTGATATGGTGACGCTTCAAGTTATCCATTATCTTCTTTTGTTCTAATGGATTGAAGTTGTTGTAATCACCAAGGAATCCCATGATTGGGAAGTATTTATTATTTGATGCGACATTGATGCCAATATAGTCAGTTTCATCATGCTTATTTGTAATGTTTTCGACTTTGATAAGATATTGTTCTTTATCACCATCAGGCAAACGCCATGACCATTGCGCTACATTTGTTTCATAGGCAACAAATGTAGTTGTTACAATATTTCCACGGTTATAGTAGGTAACTTTTAACTTACCCTTGTTTCCCTTAACGCTAACAGAGAAATTAACAACGTCAGATGGTTTGTAAATTGCCTTGTCAGTCTCAATTTCTAAAATAGTCGCATCATAATTGACTTCATTATCTTTCACTGCGCCATTACCCTGCTCAAATTGATTGTTGATTTGTGCCCATGACTGTATTTTGCCATCGAAAACAGACCCTAACCAAAAGTGATTATTGAACTGATTATGGATAACAATGCGCCCGATAGTAGGTGCATTACCAGATATGATTTGAATGTTAGAATACGCCATATCTTCTGGTGCATTTGCAATAGTTGTGTTGTCTGTAAACCAGTTACCAGCATAGGTATCCATATGTTGTGCGACATCATTATAGTCGGTAAACTGTGCTTTATTCGATACTAGACCAGAATAGCCTTGCTCCCCACGCTCACCCTGAACACCCTTAGCAACTGTTTGCAAATAAGTATTTACTTTATCTTCGACAGCCTGCAAGGTATTTTCAAAAGTAATAAGTGGTATTAGATCGCCTTCACGATTATTGAGTGATTTAGTGACAGTAATTGTCCCATAACCATCAGATGGGTATTTTGAAATTGTACCGTCTAATAACGGTACTTCAACTTCCATCAAGTATGAGTCTTCGGTTAATCGTGATAATGGCTCTTGATTAAACGATAGTGATGCGACATTGCTCTTATCAATCACTGAATTAACTGAGAATAAAAAATTCCCACGCATATCAGCGATATTCACTTTTGCGACTAAATCGCTAAATTTTTCAACAATCCCATCTTTTTTAAGTTGGAATAATACAACAGAACTAGTATCTCCAATTTTATTGATATTATTGCTTAAATAATTAATTGTTTTCATAACTAGTTCCTACCTCATTTCGGAATATTATCTTTTGTAATCCAAGTTGCAGACCAGCGCATCCAACCGTTAATTGAACCATTAGATGCTGAACGAGATGATAATGAGCCGTCTGTTCCTAATTCTAGCATACCGTTAGTTGTGGCATTATCTTGGTATGTCTTTAAGTCAGTATAACCATCTGCTGTAATAACAGGCCTGAAGCCATCCGGAACAACTTTTTTTGCGATTGTTGTAAATGGCTTAAATGTTTGATTGACTGCTTCTGAATAGATATAACCCTGAACAAACTTACCAGTACGTCGTAAGAAAAGGACACCGCCCATAAAAGTGATGTCCTTAGAATAGATTGTTGAGTCATTGATTCCGATTTCTTCCCAACCGGTAATACTACCGCCTTGTACTGAGCCAATCCAAAAGTGATGTGTGTCTGGATCGTGAATTTCAATACGACCTGAACCTAAATCATTACCTGTAACTATCGTGATGTTTGACTTTGTTAAACCAATTTCAGGGGCGTTATTAATTTCCTGACCATCTGTATACCAATTACCGCCATAAATACCCATGTTCTTGGCCACATAAGCATAATCGGTGAATGGTGCTTTACTAGATGTAGTCATCTGAACCTTAACCCATTTTTGTATTTGTCCACCAGCTACTGAACCAATCCAATGTTCTTGATTGAATGAATTATTAATTTCAATATAGCCTGACCCCAAACTGTTACCAGATATCACAACAACGTTAGTAAAGTCTAACTGGTCATTTGGCCCATTAATAATTTGTGTGCCATCATTATACCAGTTACCAGCATAAATACCCATATTTTGTGCTACGTAATTGAAATCTGTGAACGGCACTTTACGAGATGTTGTCTTTGCCATCTGTTCCCATTTTTGGATCTTTCCATCATAAACTGATCCTAACCAGTATTCTTGGTTAAAGGGGTTATGAATTTCAATGCGTCCAACCTTTGGATCATTTCCCGGAATAATCTGCATATTTGCATAAGGCATTTCTGATGGATTACCAAATATATTGAAGCCATCAGTGTACCAATAACCACCAAACTGGTCCATTGATTCAATGACTGAATCCCATGAATTGAATATAGCTTTTCGTGGTGAAAGTCCTGCAATAATCGAATGACTAAATTCATTGATTCCAGTGAACTTATTATCGGTATTCAAAGAAGCAACTTTTTTCTCTTTAAATTTATCCATAATACTATTCAAACCACCACTTAAAGCATCATAAGCAGCTGATTGTGCTTGAATTTTGTCAGATAAACCAGCTAATTTATCAACTGCTTTTTGAACAGTTTCTTCGACTGTGTCAACGAAGTCTTTTGAGGCATTGGCCGTAAAAATGATGTTATTCTCAACAACAGTAAATGTGATTGGGATAGACGAAATAATCGAACCACTATCGCCAGTAACTGCAATATAAGCTTCCTGCATTTGTCCAGCTGCCTGGTACATATCTTGTGGTAATAACATAGCAAATAGTCCAGCGGTGCGTGATACCCATTCAGCTACACCAGAAATTCGCTTGATTTTTCCGGCAGCATCTTTAGCAGCAATGAAAATATCTTCTCCAGTTAGATTGTGTGGGACTTGACCATCTTTTAGTGCAATATATACCTTGCGTCCATTGTCTCCCTGACGACCGTTCATAGCGTTAATAACGGTTACTTCCGTCATATCTATATTGGTATTGACAATGGTAAACTTGCCTTGTTTTTGTGCGTCTACAGACATTGATATTTCCTTTCTAATTCATAAATTCTGGCTTTGGTTCAGATAATACTTTCTTAAGCCAGAAACTATCGTCATGACCAAAGTCCATTAATTGGTTATTTGAGTATTTCAAGCCAGATATTGTGTCACCATTTTGATCCACGTAAAACTTTACACCGGCTACATTCTGAAATGATGAGGTTATTTTTTCTCCTTGATACAAAAAATAAAAGCGGCCATCAACAATCTTAAACCCAGAAAATAGACGACCATTATCAAACCAAAGATATTTCTTGTTATCCTTAAACATTTGATACCCATTGGCTAAAACGGTTGGGTTATTTGCTTGCACATATAATCCATTTTTATAAATCACTTGATAAACACTGATTCCCTTACCAGTCGAATTTGTATACACAATGTTGCCATCAGAGTCAGCAAATGATGAGTTAATCAGTTCAATGCCGTTTTCAGTAAAGTAATAATCATAGCCTAAAATAGTCAACTTTTTATGAGCCATGTTTCCGTCTGAGTCGAAATAATACCAATTACTTTTTTCGTCTTGGATAAATGTATCTTTGGCCATAGCGCCACTCATTGAATAATACTGAATTTCTCCACTGGTTGTGTTAACAAAACCATACTGTGTGTAATCACCTTTCAGTTGTGCAGGCAATTCAGTATTGACACCATTAATGTTAAAGTACTTATCTGAGCTCCAATCTTTTAAGACGTAATACGCCCCTTTACCAAGCGTGTTAGTACCGTTCATATATTTAGCTGACCACTGAGATATTTGTTCATAAGGATATATTTTTTCACCTGTTGAAATTTGTAATTTATCAAATATTTTAGGTGTTGTCATTAACATGATGTTCAAAAATTTCCCACCAAAACGCGCTTGATAATCCGCACCATTACTCTTAGTTTTGGCAACATAATAAAGGCTCTGGAATCTGGTTGTATCACGCAAATCACCATAAGAATTAACACGATTTGTCGCCACTATTTCCGGCAATGATAAGTTATAAATCTGATCAGGAACATAGTCGGCCATCGCTTGGATGCCAGCATTATGTAATGATTTAATAGCATTTTGTAAGTCCTCGACTGTACCATACTTGGTTGGACTATTGTCATATCCTAAATCATACCTATCAGAAAAAGCATAACCATTTTGTAGACAAGAGTCTAAAAAACTAGTGTCTGTACTCGAGCGATACTGTGGTGCAAATTCAAACACTGTGATACCAAGTGATTTGAAGTAATCAATATTGTTTTTAATTACAACATTTGCACGCTCTTCCGGTTTTGTTGGTAACGCAGTAAAGTTACTAAAACTTTCATAAATAACATGACTGTCTAATACTTCTCCAGCATGAAAAACGTTGTTATCGCTATATTTATTTTTATCCACAAACTCGCGAACATCATGATCTAGTGTAGCTTCTTTGGGTACCCACATAGAAAAATATCCCCAGTGATGAGGACTGGTAGAACCAACAACTTCGGTTTCTGTAAATATGAGTTGACCTTTTTCATTGGTAGTTTTTTCTCTCTCAGTATCTAGATCAAGTTTCCCTGTAGAATTTTCATTGTAGGGTGTGTTGATTGTTTCTGCTAAAGCCTTAAAGGTTTGCCCTGCATGAGCCAATCCTAACTCAATAACCAAGTTATTATTGTTGAGGTTATAGTCTTTGTTGTTTGAAATAACTACAACTGAACCAGATTCACGCGCTGACTTTTGTTGATTAGCAGTTAACTTACTATAGTCTGTGTCTAAAGTATCAATATACTTACCTAAACGAACACTCACCAGAGCATTATTGTTCATGTTCATATACTGACCACCAGAAACTGTTGTAATTCTGTACTTTAGCATTTTTTCAATGACCGGCGCATAAATGGTTTTGTTTGCCATATATTGACCAGCTTCATGAAAAACGTCGCCATAATAAACTCGTGGTGTTGTATCTTTGTTCGTTAGCAAAATACCATACATTGCCGGGATATTATTACGCGTTTTTAGCTTAAGTGTACTTTCCATATCAGCAAGATAGAACTTAAACCCTTCTTCAACTTGTTCCCAAGTAGGATGCCAACCATCAGCGCCTTTGACATTAGCTGAAATCATATTAGAAAAGATATCTTGTGATTCCGCATCATGTGCTCGTATAAACGAGTAATTAGCCACCACACGATTATTTCCAAATGCCTTGCGCCTATCGGTATGCATACTGGATATAATTGTTTCCAAAGGCTTAACCGATTCGTTCCAGTAACCCAATGCGCCCATCAAACCATCTTTAACCCCCGTGTCCATGGTGAGCTGAGTTTGACCCATACGACCCATATAGTCATAATCGCCCCACGCCCAATCTTCTAGAATAGATATCTTTTGATTAGCTTTATTAGGGTCTTTATTGAGTCCGTAGGTCTCGTTGTAGTAATCTCCTGCTATTTGTAGCAAATCAGCATCAACGTTATCAACCGCGTCAACACGAATGCCATCAAAGTTGGCTGTATCATCATTACTATTAATTGAACCTAAGTGTGTCAGAAAATATAGCCAATTTAATTGCTCGGCTTGAACAACTGGGTTTGAATTGTCTATATCATTGGCAAGCAGCAATTCATAACCACCTTGCCACCCGCTGTCTTTGTTTTGTCCGCCTTTTTGGTTTAATGGATAACGATTAAATAACCTGTGCGAAGAATTAGTCTTTGGTAAATTATCATCATTTACAAATCGTAAAGCACCACCTTGCAAGTGGTCACCATCGTTGTATTCAGACTTTTTATTCCAATTATCTTGAGTTGCGACAAACTTTAAAAAAACATCTCGCAAAAAATCAGTACTACCTGTCTGCGATATTTTCTTTTCAATAGCGATTTGAATCTGACGCTGATTAATCAATAGTTCCTTAATATTATCTTTCAGCGTGAATGTTTTAGAGTAACCTATCATGTTGATTGATGTCATATAGTTTAGATAATTGACTAGAGTCTGTTTATCTGGCATCCATACCATCAAAACTGGTCGCATTTCACCCTTATTAGATGGTCGCCAAGTTGTTCCATTGTCTAATATATCTACTGGACGATACCAGGAATCGGCAGTTAAAAAGCCATCAACATTTTCAATGTCAATAGCGTTCGTCGAGTATAACTTATTATGTGGGGTATATTCATCACTGATAACTGTTAGTCCAATATCATACTGTGGTTTTGACCCATTAATGACAATGCCATTTTTAGAATCAAAATAGTATTTGTCACCATTGATAATAGCATTACCAGACTTTTGTAAAAAACCGCTGTTATCAAAGTAGTACATCATTTTGGCATATTCATTATCAATAACAGTGTCGTCATCACCACTAGCAGCCACCCAATTCGTGATTGCGTTGCCAAATTCCACTTTCTTAATCGAATTTTGCTTAATGGTATCACCACCAAAAGACACTCTGAAATATGCTGCGTTTGTTGGAATATCAACAGATTTCCAATAAATATTGCGATAGTTGTTTGAAAATGGTGTATATGATCCACCAACAAGTGGTCTTGAGATGAATGCCTGATTACTATCATAAAAACATAATGCTATGCGTCCTGTTTGAATATTATCATCAAATGATGAAATAGTAATTTGAGAATATTTTGTATCAATCATTATGAACTCACTCGAAAAGTCAGTTGATTGTTTAACAACTCTGCCATCATAAAACAAGTAACCAGGTGTAGAGTTCTTATTCGAAAATAAGTTAGGATTCACAGGCAATGAAGTTAGCCCAGTTAAATAATTAGTCTGATCAACATAGTACTGAATTGTCCCATCTTTATTAGTATTCCAACCAAGTTGCTTACCCATTATTGCTCACCTAGCCAATCTTTAGCACTACCATCAATCGGCATACCAAGTGCTTTCAATCCCCATTCAATAGCGTCCAGACGGTCATTGAGTGTAGGAAATGTTTTACCATCAATATTTGTGCGACCGTCATTTAAACATTGGTCAATCTCTTTAAAATTATCATTCAAACCATTTCTGAAATCGCTGTTTAAAGCTACATCAAAATCACTTTTTATTGCCATCACTTACCTCCTTTGTCGCTTTTAAGTTACCATCATCATCTACTGAGACAGTGAATTTTGTGCCGTTAGGGCTTGTTAATATCGTTTCTTTACGATTACCATTAATAAGCATGTTGCCACTATCATCAAATGAAATAACATATTGATTCCCACTCACCGTCGAAAAAGAAAGGCTTTCTAATGAAAGTCCTTCAAAATCACAAGGCAAGATATGAAACCCGTCTGCTGCAATAAGTAATCTAGCATTTATCTTATCTCCATCTGGAGCTGCGTAAATAGCTTTTCCAACACCTATTGCGCTGATATTATCAATCAAATTAGGTCTCTTTTTCCAGTCTACTGTCATATTAACTCCACAGGTACCACACGCCGTTGTTTACAATCGAAGACATATCATCATTAAGCTTTTGAACAGACTTCCCAATATTTTGATTGGTATCATGAGCTTTCTTTTGCATGGCCATGTTCTTCATGTAATCAAATATTTTATTGCCAAACGTCAGTGTATCGTTTTGTTTTGGGTCTTGCGGATAATAAGTCATACCAACAATTCTAGTATCAATATCAACACCTAATCTATCTTTGATTAGCCCGCTATTGCCAACTTTGACGCTGTTAATCTCTGATAATTTTGCTCCATGCTCGAATTCTGCTCGTTCCATCGTGTACTGAATAATTGGATAGTCTTGTAGTTGACTTTTTAAATAGTTCAGTAACGAATCATTGTCAGTAAAACGTTCATCTTGTATTGTAGGTGCTTCTTTAATGCCCCATAGTTTTGATGCTGGACTAACATATTCAGCTGTTGCTTTGTACTTGCCATCATCATCTTGTTTCCCAAGACCTTTAATTTTAGTACGAATATTACTGTAATCTTCTGTCCAAGCTATTTTTGACGCATTGTATCCATCAACAAATACAAACTGATCTTCTTGACCAATTTTCTTGTATATATGGATAGTGTAATTATCAAAATAGAATTCAAAACCAAAATCATCTTTTAAAGTATTCATAAACAAACTATCAGCAAAGTCTCCACCAAAGCCATCACTAAATGAGTAGTTTTTAAAGCTGTCATGAATAACATACTTAAAATTAGTACCCTGAGTAACAAACTTCATACAGCTATCTAAACTCTGCGTATTGGTTAATCTATCCTCTACATATTTGTCATGTAAATCAGTGCCTACATGAATAGCAGATACTTGGTAACTGCGCCGGTTACCCAATGAAGTTGGATTAACATTAGTTAACCTAAATGTTTGCGATATTTCTGGCACATAAATAGTTGTTTGTGGTGACATCATCAGTGCGGCAATTTTATTCTGTGTGCTATCATCAAAACTAAAAGACGATGTGCTTAATTCATTAATATTTTCTGTCACAGACAAATTATAGACAACGATCGGTGTATTATCTGGTAACGATTGTTTTGCATATACTACATTTGCCATCAATAATAAAACCTCGTTATGAATTGAATCGTGAAGTTATTTGAGCCGATAATTTCTATATCATTATTCCCGATTGCATAGTCTAAAAATTCTCTATTAGATAACTCATTGCCCAACCTTTGTACACCATTTACGATTGGAACAAGCCCTATTAATTTAAATTCATCACTAGATGTAAGTTGTTTTAAATATTTAAATTCTTGTCCGGTTGTATTGTTCTTAATAGTTAGTCCATTTGGTGCATCCCCTTTGAACACAACTTTTACAGGTCGCTCACTGGCTAGCAAAGGAATAATAGATGGATTTAATATCGTAAATTTATTTTGATTACTAAATTGATATCCTGTAGAATCTAGCGGAATACCCATACCAATACCATAAGTACCACCATCGAATGTGAACGGATCTAATGTCGTTGCTGTACTTTCCGCCAAACCGTCATAACACACCAAATTAATAGCGACATTTTTAGCTTTCCAGAAGTTACCTAGTCTTGGATAAGTAAATGAATCAGCTACTACTTTCCATCTCAGAAAAGGTGTCCGCATATTGATTACATAAAAAGGCTCTGTGCTGCTGAATATTCGCAACACCTTGAGCCTTTGTAATTCATAATCATAGTTGTCTCGAGCGGTTACATCAAACGTCAATGGAATTGACATCTGTTGAATCTGTGTATCAACTAATTCAGCGCCAAACTTTCCAATCTGATTGTAAGTATGTTGAAAATTAGCAGATGGCGGGTCAAAGTTAATGACTTTAATACCCTCTTTTTCCAAGTCGTAAATTGTGCCATCACGCCTTTGGATAATTATTTCACCTTGATATTTAGTAGGCATAAGTATTACCAGTCCTTTGTCCTTTCATCTGTATTTCTTGGTTTTGCATGACTTGAATTTTAGGATAAGTAGCACGTGCAACTTCTCCACTATCCATAGTGATTACCATGTGAACATCACCTGATAAATCAATGCCGCCATTACCGTTAAATTGACCACCATGTCCTGCAATGGCTGGCTGTTGTGCAACGATTGATTGCATACCGCTTTTAGCACCTTTAACAACCTGAGCAAGCTTTGCTGACAGACTATTTGGTGCTTTATTTGCTCTTGCAATAATTGCTTCACTAATATGCTGGTCTGCTGTGCTTCTAGCAGGATTAATTGCTATTTCTGGTTCGCCTTTTATTTCAGCAAATACACTAGGTTGATTAGCCCAACCGCCATTTTCATAGCCGTGTCCTTGACCCAAGAATGATAAATCAGAACCATATCTGTCTTTTGCATAAGCCAATCCAGCAAGTATATTGTCATAACCGTTCATTATATTATCGTGTCCTGGCTGTTTATAGGCATTGAATGTCCCTGGCTTAACTTGCATCAAACCAGTGGCATTACCATCAGCTAATCCATCATTACCACCAATGGCTTTTGCATTACCACCAGATTCAGTCTGTATTTGTTTCAATATCTTTTGAACCATTGATCCTGATGTTGATAATCCAAGTACTCCCAGAGCTTTCTTGACGTCTCCAGACCAAGACTGAACATCACCTCCACCAGCTGAATTACCGCCTGTTAATGGACTAATAAACTTTTTAATCCAGTCAAACATGCCACCTACTTGACCTTTAATCAATCCTTGTAGTGGTCCACTCTTGTCATTAGATGTTTTATTTTCACCAGATGGTGTACCAACACCAAAGTCTAAGAATGTTGTAGCGCCTTTTTTAGAACGCCCTTGATAAGTATGATAATTACCATCGCCATTCCAGTTATATTCTTCACCGCTGAAACTACCACCTTGTACACCTGTAACCATGGCAACGTGGTTTCCAAATTCTGAACCTGGTCCATATACAGCAACACTACCAGGCTTAGGATTATTAGAATGTCCTACAGGCGCATTAACCCAATCAGCTCCATTTCCTAGTCCACTAAATAATCCAGGTGCAACACCCATATTTTTCAAACGACTAGCTACGAAACTAACACATTCACGATAGAAATATCCCCAAGGGTCTGCACCTGAATCTTTACCAACAGATTTCCATGGATAATCATCGCCTTTATTACCAGCCGATGCACCATCATTTGAACTATCGTTGGCCATACTCCACAAAGATGACCACCAGTCTTTAGCTTGGTTTTTCACTTTACCAAATAATCCACTGCCTAACCCATTAAACATATTTCCCATGCCTTTAGCTTCTGGGTTGAATGTCTTTTTCATAGTTTCTACAGGATGTGCAACAGCGTCAGTGATAAATCCTAACATCTTAGTAAACTTATCCACGCCATCTTTCATGCCATTCCATGCATTACCGGCTGTTTTGCCTACCCATGAACCAGCACCTTTAATACCGTTCCAGATAGACCCAAGCCAACCTGTTCCAGTAGCAAAGTGTTCGTGTCCCATAATCATGGCTAGTTCTGAAGCATTTAATACTTCAGTTCCAGGCATAAGCAAGCGCTCTGTATTAGTGCCTTGCACAACTTCCATAGCACCATTAGGGTGAATTAGAGCTTCTTTGTTGCCTGTTGCTGGTGAATCTGTTCCATCATTTAGAATAGCCATAGTTGGGCTTGTAATAGCTCGTCTGGCACTGTTAAATACACCAGTACCACTAGCGAACTTAACTTTAGGAATATGACCCAATGCTTCTTTTGGACCACCAAAGTCGTGAATCAAACCGTTGATTCCATCAATACCTGTGTTCGGGATTGAAATAACAGCGTTGATACCTTCTCCAGCAAGTTTTTTCATGCCGTCCCACATTTTACCGAATCCACTGGCAATGGCGTCCCATGTATCACTGAAAACTTTACCGATTTTAGCTAGTACGTCATCAAAGGTGTCTTTCAGAGAGTTAACTCCCTTACTACCAGTCTTTTTGAGATTATTCCAAATATCAGTAAAGAAGTCTGAAATACTGTCCCAAGTTTTAGTCCACCATTTTTTTATAGCATTTAATGTATCATCAATTACATCAGCAAACCATTTAATAATAGGTGTAAAGAAACTTTTTATTCCATTCCAAATACTTTCAAATAGTTTACCTATCGCTTTCCATCCATTGTTCCAAGTTTTTACAATGAAGTCCAATGTGACAGTGAAAATCTTTTTGTAAAAGTTTAACTCAGCTTCTATTAATTTACTAATAGCTTGCCATATAATAGTGAACGCTTTTTTAATAGCATTCCAAGTAGTTATCCATACTTTGTATATAGATTTTAGAGCTGATGTTATGACATTCATGATCGCATTAACAACTGTTTTTGATATTTTTACAAAAATATTGACATAAGCATTCCAAGCTTTTTGGACAGGTTTCCATATGTTAATTAAAAACTTTACAACACCGTTCCACGCATTTGTAATCCATTTTATGATTGAATTGAATATCTTTTTTGTAGGATTCACTAGGGGCCCGAAAATCATCATAGCCAGACCGACCGGAATAGCTAATGCGTAAAGCAATAACTTTCCAAATCCCTTAGCTAATTTAACGACGCCCTGTATAAATGAATTCCATCCTTTGACAAAGCCTTTTACTAATCCATCAAACCACTTACCAATGGCATTTGCACCACTACCAATAGATTTTCCAATACCCTTGAAATAGCCAATAACTTTTTTAACTAAGTCATTAACCGACTTTCTGAATTTCGAGTTATGTTTATAAAGCAGGGCAAAGGCTCCAGCAAAAGGATTAACTATTAATAAAAGTATTTCCTTCCAGTCACTTTTTACAAAGTTGATTACTTTTTTGAAAAATCCTGATACTGTTTTCCATGCTTCACCAAACCATTTCCCGATACCTTTGAAAAAATCAGCTGCACCTTTAACTAATCCATTAACAAAGTTTCTAAACTTTTCATTGTGCTTATACAATTCATATAGCGCAACTCCAACAGCAATAACAGCAGTTATGATTAAAATGAAAACATTTGCTTTCATGAATTTATTCAAAACATTCCAAGCATCTCCTAGATACAAAACAGCTATCTGTACAGTCTCTATTCCGCTAGCTATCAGTTTGAAAACACCAACTACACTTTTAACGGCTATCATCGCCACTGCGATTGATCCTATAACTAGTCCAATGGCTTTCAAAGCATTTTTATGCTTAGCAACTTCTTGTAACGCTTTAGCCAAAGGATTGATATTATTTGAAGCGTTTTGAACATCTCCAACCATTGACTTGAACCCATCAACAATCAAATTAATCACATCACCAAATGTTTCAAATACACCTGATGAGATTGCTCCAATTATTTGGCCTAACGGCTTAGATATTTCAATAACTGACTTCAGAAAGTTGGCAACAGATATATCTAAATTCATAATTGTATCTGAAATGCCACTGAAGTCTAGTTTTTTCTTCAAGTTGTCTGAACTCTTACCAACACTAATAAATCCGTCAGCAACTCCTTGAACAACTTTATAAATTGTTGAGAATGCACCGCTTATTATTGTTCCTGCAAGAACTCCTATGGCATCTGCTATCGGTTTAATAGCTTCAGCAAGTTCTTCAAAAGAGTTTTTTAACTCGCCTATTTTCTTGCCAACTTTGCCATCAGAAACAGTTCCAAGAACCGCTATCTTGAAAGTAGTAGCAAAAGAAGATAATATATGTCCAATAATACCGAATGCCTGAACAATAAATTCTTGAATACCACTAAAAACACCAATAATTGTATTTTTATTCTTATCAACGAATTGTATGAAACCGCCAACTATATTTAGTAATGATCCAAAAGCTTTACCAATACTGTCAGCAAATTTTTTCATACTATCATCACTCGTAATGTGTTGTAAAGCCGTTGTCGCTGATTTGCTCATATCAAATGAGCTTTTCATGACATCACCTGATAATACTTGCAAGCGTGAGTGAAGATACATGCTCATTCCCTGCATTGAGGTCATAGCTTCAGCTGTACCGCCCTTGTACTTCTCACCAAGATAATCTAACGCTTGAGTGAATTGGTCAGCTGAGAGCTTACCTGCAGCACTCATGGCATACAACTCTTTCATCGTCTTACCAGTGGCGTGTTGCATTGCTTCACCAAACATGGGGAATCTGTTAATCATCACAGCCATATCTTCAGCACTAGCTTTACCACCAGCGACAATCTTGGCAAACATTTCACCTGATTCAGATATCTGCGGACCAGTCATGTGTAATGTAGAACCCAAAGCAACAAAGGCATCTGTCCATCTTTTGGTTTCATCAACGTTAGAATGAACGTGATAAAAACTTTGTGCCATTTCATTAATATTTTCGGCAGCATAGATAGAGTGTTGGGACAAATTATTGATATAACTAAGTAACTGCTCACCATCTTTTGGCGCTTCTTCAGTCAACGCATGCCACACGGTTTTCATCGTGTCTTGCTCTTTGTTATACTCCATACCAGCTTCGGTCATTTCTTTAATGCCGTGAGTAATAGCATGAATACCACCAATTAAAGCTTGGGCTGCGAAAGTACCGATCATAATATCTTTCAATCGATGGAACTTATCACCAACATCATGCGCTTGATTTTTCAACGCTCGTAATCCTGTCGAAGCATTATCGTTTAGTTCAACTGTTGATGTAATCTTAGATGGAATTTCGCGTAATAGTTTTTCAAAGTTAACGACCTCACCTTTTTCAGCTTTGGCCAATAACTCTGTCTGCTTTTCTTTAGGTAGTTTATTCAACATTTCCCTAAAGTTGTTAATACCAGCCTTATTGGCTTGTGCTTCAAGTTTGGCGACTAATGGATCACCTTTAAAAGCATCTTTAAACTTTTGATAACCATCTTTACCAGTTTGTTCAGCCTTTTGTTTAAAGTCTGTCCATGTTTTATCTGTCTGGTCGTTGAGTAACAAATCAATATTTATTGAACCATCAGCCATTTATGTTCCTCCTTTCCTCTCTATTTACCGTCTTCAAACATCATGTCGAATATTGAACTCGCATTAGCGGCGAATCCGTCACTTTCTTTTTGCTTATCCAGACAGTAGTAATACTGCATGTTGCTAATGAACTGAGCGCGTTCAGCATCATCTTTATAGCTAGTCAAGTCATCACTACGATATTGCCTAATCTTTTGAATTGGCGTATCAGATCCAAGGTTATCAAATAAGGCTTTGAACCTGTCCCAATGCATGACGTCAATTTCTTTGTTGAGGTCAATGTTATAAAAATTCAAAAAAGACGCATAAATTGCTCCTGCGTCCTGCTCATAGTCATAATCGGAAGTAGGAAAAGTACCATCACTTTCAGATGATGCACTATCTTCTTCTTCACTTTTGCCATATGGCCCATCATTAATGTATTGAAAAACACTCGAAACGATGTCGCCTTTTATAGCAACGCTGTTGGTCTCAAATTTATCAATAATAAACAGGTCGAATATCTTAGATACTTTATCCTCATTACTTAAATCTTCTGATTCTAGTACGCTAAAAGCTTCAATAACAACGTTAAAAGCTAGGTTAATTTTGTACTCGCGATTACCAAGCTTAAACGTCTGTTCTGGGCGCTTGGTAAAAGAAAACATTAGTCATTACCTTTGTTGAAACGACGTTGCTTACGGTTCGTTCCGCCTTGTTCCTTTTGCAATACGTTGTCATTACCTTCGTCAAAGAATGTACGGGCTAAACGTGAAAGATTAGCAATACGACCGCCAGCTTTTTCAAAAATATAATCAGAGTCTGACTTATCAAACAAAGCAGTAATATACTTTGAACTCAAATCACGAATTTCATCAGTAAATTCACGGATCTTTTTCTTCTTGTCTGCGATATTCAAATCATCAAGCTTCTTATCAGCCATTTTCTTTTCAAGCTCTCCCATTTCAATCAAGAAATCAGAGAATTCATTATCGACTTCTGGTGTATAACGCGCTGTCAACTTACGGTTGCCTAAATTAAACTCTTTTTCGTTGATTAAAATTGAATTAATCGAAATTGCCATGTGTTTTCTCCTATGTGATCCTGTTATGTAATTGGGCTTCTCACCCCATTCGAGCTTTAACTGCTGTGTTTATATTTTATTAACCTTGTCCGCCAGTTGATGGTGTTGTCCCACCATTTGAAGCAGGAACAACTTGTGGCTTACCATTAGCTGCTAGTGTGAAACTAAATGTCTGCTTAACGTTAGCTGCACCACCAAATGGCACGATAGCTGTCAAAGTAGCCACAAATTGTACTTGACGACCAGATGGATCAGTCCAACGTGCCAAAGTGCGTAATGAATCACCGATAGAAGTGAAACGGCTAGCAATATAGTCTTGTGCTGTATCTCCTGATAAGCGATGACCAGCAATAGCAAATTGAATTGCCTTACCAGTAACATCATGGTCAGAGAACCCTTCACCACTATAGTAAGGTGTTGTATCAGCTGTTTCAGATGCTGAAGGTGTAATGGTTTGAATACCAGCTCGAATTTGAGCAAAACTTGCTTTAGATACATCATCTAAAGATGTATTGCCTTTAATATCAATTTCTAAGTGGTTTTCAAAGTTAAGTTGGAATTGTGCCATGTTATTCTCCTAAATTAATTTGTTGTGTAATTTCTACGCTAAAGTCCAATAAAAAAACGCCCTTTTCAGTGACGTCTATCATTGTTAAAAATGGTTGTGGTTGAATGTTGATACGATTAAATTCGTATGTACCGTCTGTTTGTAGTTTATTCAAGCCATCTAGTAGCTCACTAATCTTCCACAATGAATTATTAGCCTTTTCAAAATCATCAGTCCTATAAGCAATTTCAAACGGCAATGATCGTTCCTGAATGCCTGACCAATCTTCACTAATTACTTGTGAACCTGGTTGTGAATAGAAACCAAAGTCATTATTATGGCTTAACTGGCCAATAATCAACCGTTCGGGTAAATCAGGAAGCTCATTTATTTTATCTGCTAATCTTTCAAGTAGATCCATATTTCAATAACTCCCTTGGGTAAACATCAGTTACAGTTTTAAGCAGTGCTTTATCACCAATTAAACGTTTATCCCATCTTGCGCTTGTTCCTGGTGTCGTATAATTCTTAATCGTCGAGCCGTTGATAATACCAAAAAACTGCGCTTTTGCATAAGGCATGGTGTAGATAATGCTATGCCCGTCATCAGAAACATGAGTAGCAGTCCGTAATCTGTTCTGCTTTTGCATATTTGACTTCGGTACAAACTTATCCATAGCCATCATAGCCTGATTAGCTGTCTTAAATTGAATGGACTTCTTGCGTTGTTGACTTAGCATGCTGTCGACACCTTGTAAATTCAAAGTAATTGCCATTACAATACCTCCAATTCATAGTTCCAAACGTCGTTACTCATTGGATTACGATTTTCAACAATACGCTTAATCGTGTATTCCACACCATCAAAAACAATTTTATTACCTTGACTATTCTTATCGAATTTCAATAACGGTGTACTTACATCTGCATAAATAAAAAGCACAGCATTGGCAACTACTTCTCGACTATTCCCAGTACCTGTATAAATCGTTTCTTTTTGAAACACACAGTTGTTGATAATAGTATCGATTGTTTTTTGCTTACCATATCTGTCTTTTTCACCGTTAGAGACACGATAAATAACCTGCTGATTAGCATAAGTCTTTGGTATAGTTGGCAACTTAGACACTTTGAACACCCCCATAACGAAGTCCATAAGGTCCAAGTATCATCAACGCTTCATCAGGAACAGCTAAACCACTAGATGTATTTGATATATCCTTGTTTGCCGATTGTAGTGTTGTTCTACCAATTTCGATACTTGAGAATGAATTATTTTTTAAGTCGGCACTATTACTAACATTGTTGCTGTTCATATAATCAATTGTTAATGCTAATGCTTTTTTAAACACATCTGAACGTGCTTTTAGCCATGGGTATTTAGAGATAGAATCAGATTCAATATCATTAATACCAGGCATACTGTAAAAGTAATTAGTAACTGTATCAATTTGAATTTCAGCCCTTACTAGTAGCTTATCGAACGTAACTTCATCAACAGAATCACTAAGAATACTCTTGAATTCTGAATAAGTTAAATACATAACTCACACCTTTCGATTACTTACCGTCACCTTTAAGTGCAGCTGGTACAAATGCATCATCAAGCTTTGACTTGTAGGCAACAACACGAATATTTCGTGGATCAACCCCATCAGCAATGTCCCATGTTGAGCCCTTTGCTAGTTCTGACTTAATCGTTGTTTGCCCCATAGGGTTGAATGCTTTAGCTAATGTCGTACCGTTAACGTGAGTTGCTGATACACGTTTGTTGACGACTGAATCACGTCCACCTTGCTTCAAAGCTTCATGAACAACTTCTGTTGAATGAAGAACAGTTGAGTAAGAAACGGCACCTTGGCCATAAATATAGGCTGTAGCAATGCCGCCCTTTTCCAAAGGAATATCATCATCAACAATAACTTCCATGTTGTTGTAATAGTTAATTGGTGTAACTGCATTCTGAGGTTGAATTGTGTTGATCATACCTTGGAATTTCATTTGTGAATATGTGGCTGAATTAACCGCAATCTTATTAAATGTTTGGTCTTGTAGGTCACCAAGCAATCCAATGGCTGCCAAGAATCCTTTTGCACCAAAAGTAGCGTCAGATGGTGACACAACAGTTTGGTCAAACAACTTGGTGTTAGCGACCTTACTGTTTGAAAATACACCTTGCAATGTAGCGTTCAAGATAGTTTGATCAACATTGTTCCAATAATTTGCGAAGCGTCCTGCGATTGTTTCGGCAATAGGTGCACCAGAAACCATTCGTGAGATTTCAGTAGAACCAAATGCCTTAGCTTGACGGAACTTGATTGCTCGCTGTGAACCTGTTGTAAGGTTATCAACGTCAATATCATCAGTATCAGTCCATGCTTGTGGCTCACCTGACAAGTCATTCAAAAACGGAATTGTAATATCATTACCTGGTTGAAGTAGTTGATCACCAAGTGTGTTGTCAGGTGTCATAATACCTGATTGAATAAAACGATTAGTCTTCATGATAGTATTCAAAACATACTTATCAAAAACTACAGGAATAATCGTATTAGCTAAATTTGTAACTGCCATGTGTTATCTCCTTTGTATTAGCCAAATAAGGCTGGGTTCTTTTGATATTCTGCCGTCATTTCTTCAAGCGACATATCAGCAATATTCTTTTCTGCATTAACACCGCCACCAGGGTTACCAGATGGTGTAATTTTCAAACCAGGCTTTGGTTCTGGCTCGATATTAAACAAATAGGAATCAGATTCTTTTAATTGCTCCAGTTGTTCTTTCAGTCCATGTACACCAGAATCATCAACAGAAATAATGTCTCCATTAAGCAATGCTTTGACAGCTTTTGGGTTTTTAGCTTGTGCTTCACGCAAAGCCAATTCAATAGCACCATCGCGTTTCAAAGTAGCAATGTTAGCTTCGTAATCAGTCTTAGATTGCTTGTTTTGTTCTTGCAATGCTTTGATTTGTGATTGAAGCTCTTCATTGTCCCCAGCTTTGCCTGATAAGTCCTTTAGTTGCTTATCTCGGTCAGTAATCTGTGATGTTAGTTCAGTATTTTGTTGCTTTACTTGTTCTAACTCACTCTCAACAGCCTTTGACTTTTCTAAGTCCTTACCGTGTTCTGCCATGACTTGATTAACTTGTTCCTCTGATAGACCAAACTTTTGCAATGTATCGCGGTTCATAAAAATCTCCTTCGTGTTTTTACGGTGTAACGTCACCGAATTTTTTGAACTTTAAAAAGCCTTTTATAAGGGACGTGCTCAGGTCCGCGAAATTAGATGGTTATTTTTCGTTTTAAAAGGCAAAAGCACCAATTAAATAAATTGATTTGAAACCAGCTTTCTGCATATCTAACGCCATCTTCTTCGTATTTCGTAATATAGTGATGCATGTTTTCTCCTATTTGCTATAAACTTGCTCTCGCGAATAATCACGACCTAAGTAGTCTTTATCACTAATAAAATCACGTAAATTACTTTGCTGATTAGATATTTGTGACTTCATTTTTGAAATCATTTCTGTATCATTCAGTTGTTCAGCAGCTGCTAATTTCTTCTTGCTATTACGAATAGCACGTTCCATGTTACGTTGCTTTTGTTGTTCATCGCCACGCTTCATAGCGTCGTCTGGATCATACTGTTTTTCAGTAACATCAGTGTTCACATCTGGATCAAACGGTGTCAAGGTGTGACTACAATTAATACCTTGTGTGCCCTGTGGCTTGCCATAGCCATGATTATATATGCTGTCATATTTTTGATTGTAGGCCTCATTGTCGCTTGTCACGACATTGACAACTTTACCCTGTATAAAAGCACAGGCACGTCTTGCTGCAATGTGAGAACTCATAATCGCTTGTCCCATGCCATAATCACGCATACGTTTTAATCGCAAGTCATTAAATGTCCTGTGTGCTGTGGCATTAACTACTAACCTTGAGTAACTTTCTAATGACCAACCATGATTACCTTTGTCAACCAGTGTAGTCTGAATACCCTTTTCAACCCACTTATAGATGTTATCTTTGACAGCTTTTTCAGGCGTTTTAAGACCACTTGTGACTTCTAGTGTTGATTGCTTAACTATGCTTTGAAATGTCTTCATAGCTGAGTTATTGTCGTAATTGGTAGTCAATAATGTTTGATTAACGTTGTTGTTAATATCAAGAAACGTTTGGCGCATAATTGAGTCCAACATATCAGCTGTATCAGCACCAACTGCAACATTCTTATTCATCGTCTTTTGTAACTGACTATCAATTTCATTGACAATTTGTAAACCATTACGCTGAATCAAGAGAGTTAATTCTGGTTCTGAAACCTTATTAGCTTTGGCCACAATTTTAATGACGTCTTTGGTCAGCGAATTCATCTTACTGAGCTGTTCAACCTGCCACATCAGCGCATTATCAGCGTTTATTTTGTCCCAATCACTACCTTTTACTGCACTTATAAGCAATTTAAAAATGTCTTGTTCCAATTTGGCGTAAATATCACTGATTTTATCGGCTTGCTGTTGCATTGAGTTTGGCGTAATCATTCATCATCGCTCCCATCATTGCCACCTAACATACTAGCTTGTTCATTAGGAATATTGTCAGTTTCAGGTGCCTCACTTTGTAGTTCAGTAAGCCACTTATCAGCATCATCTTCACTCAAGCCGTAATTACGCATCAAAAAGCGTTTCTTTGGCATGATTTGAGCCATTGCAACCTTTAAATCTTCTTCAAGTTGCTTATCTTTATCAACAAACACACCGTCATCGAAATGTAGGTTAATTTCTAATGGATTATTGACTAAATCTACTGATAACGGTGCTTCACCGTTATCAAATAGCTCTGATTTGGTAGCTAATTGCACAATAGATATGATCAGTTCTTTAATCTGCTTCTCAACCTGAGTAATGTAACTTGAACGCGTGCGATAAGTGTCGCTATTATCTGAAACAACTTCCGTTGCAGTTTTAGTGCTCTTCGTGGCGTCCGTTGACAGCGTTCCTTGCGATAACCCTATATTGTTTTCAAACTCACGTATGAATAACTGTATGGCATCACTGTATTGGTTAACACGAATATCGTTTGTCAGGTCTTCAATAATAGGCTTACCGTCTTTTGTTTTACCAACTTGCATGAACACATCGTCATCAGTATCAAATACTGGGTAACCTTGATTCGTGTCATCATTCGAGTGTGCTGCACTAGGCTTCATCAAAGAACCATCAATCGCAATCCGCCTTTTGCCTAACTTAACTTCACGATAAAATTGGTCTTGAGCTATGTTTATTGCATTGATAACATTCTTGTTATTCTCAACAATACCGATACCTAATGGACTTTCAATTGACTTATTATTCTTACCAGGTGTTTTAAAGTAGGCGAATGTCGGTCTCACAATATCACTAATAACAACTTGTTCTGGCAAATTAGCAAAGGCATCAATAGCGCTTAAATTAACCTGTTGACCTATTTCATGACTATCACTAGAACGATACAATTCATTGGTAATTGTCTCATTACTGACACCGTCAAATTCATGGAATTCTAATAGCGAATACCAAATCATCATGTTATTTTCTGACCGTGTTGTACGATTAACAATGACTGCTGACTGAATATCATTGGTATTAGACTGGAGCGGTACAAATTGATCTGCTCGTACCCAAGCTAACTTAATTTTACTATTGTCAACATATGGTCTAATTGCAAATCCACCAGTAGCAATGGCAGTTTCTAAATACTCTTCATACTTCAAGTTGAACAAATTATCCGTAAATACTTGATTAACAAAGTCATCAATCTTTTCATCTGCCACAGACACAGTAACTTGCTCATTAAATATCACTGAGGCTAACTTACGTGCTGCTTGATGAGTGATAGATAATGTTGACGGCTTACGTGATTGCTGTTGATTTAGTGTGTTAAAGAACTTGATGTTATCAAATACATCAGCATAGTAATCTAAGTCTTCTCGAATGCGTAAAATTTCGCTAGCAGGCAAATTGACACGTGGGTCATCAGTAATGTTTGCAAGTGATTTTCCAAAACCCATGCTTATTTTTCCTTTCGTAAAAAAGTTGTGTAGTTTATCTCTGATTGTCATAGTTACTCCTACCATGCAAGGTCTAGAACGTCTTCGTTATCTAAAACAAAATACTGAAAGCTGTCACATGTGTGGTCTGCTATCTTGATTACTTCTGGTTTTTCAGCATGTAATGTCTTTTCGTCCCACTGGTAGCGCTTGTGCTCTTCAATAAAGTAGTTAAGGTTGTTTTCAGTTGGCAGATAATAAAAACGATCCTGTGCAAGTAAATTTTGCACACGATCAATCATGTCTGGTTTCTTTAGTTTTGCTATCGGGTGCCAATCAATACCAAAGTCTTTGTGATATTGGTTTCTTAAGGCTGCTTCAGCACTATCCATTGTCATGTTGCTGATAGGCTTGCCGTACTTAGCATACATACGCTCTATAAACTCATGAACGTTCTTAGATAAGTCATCGGTAGCCATTTTATCAACTTTACCTTCTGGACTGTAATACCAAGTGTCTAATAAAACAACCTTACGATGATACGTCACACCATAACAACCAACAGCAGTAGCAGACACAGAATGCCCAACATCGGCAGAGAAGTATAAGTCAACAACAGCATCATCTAGCTCTTCTAAATGTTCTAGTTGTTGAAACAAGTCTATCTTATAAACGTTTGTACCAAGACCAACAGGCTCACCTAAGAATTGCCATCTGTAATAATCATAATCATTGACCTTGTACTTCTCAATATCATGCAAGTATTGGTCAGATAAAAAGTGCAATACGTCATCTAGATAAGTTGTATGAACGATTAAGAAGTCAACGTCATCTTTAACACTCTCGACCCACTCATTAATCCAGTCGTAAGGATTGCGTGGCGGGTTATACGAGAATATCGTGACAACTTGCATGCCTTTAGGCAACTTTTGACGTGTATATGATAACTGCACTGTATGTATCTCAGTGAAGTTGCTGAACTCTGTTGCTTCTTCAAACCACAACCAACGAACGTAACCTTTAGCAATCTTAAATGACTTTTGCTTACTAGGATCATCAACACCAGAAAAATAAAACCCACTGCCATTACGCCTGTCTATAATCTCCATAGGAGACGTTTTAAAGCGGAAAAACCATGACACATGTAATTCATCTAAAGCCCATTTAATTTGCTCATAGACACTACGTTTTAAGTTTCCTGCTACCTTACGATAACAAACCACATTGGCGTTTTCATCAGCCATCATACCCATCGCTAGATACATACTAATCGCACTTGATTTTGTACTTGCACGTCCACCAGATTCAATGATATTAGTTGCATTGGTTTCCCATAAGTGGTCGAAAGCTGGATTAACTAGTTTCGCTACGTTCAGCATTTGCTTTTCTCCTGTCAAAACCTATGATTTGCACATCGTCACCATCACCTATATTTTTATTCAGATACTCAAGTAGTGCTTGACGCGCTTTATTGCGATCATGCAATTCAACAACGGGTCCATCTTTGCCAATTCGCATAGCCTTAATAGGTTTGGTATCGAGTTTGTCTTTATCTTTAAACTGCAACCATGACTTATGAAACACTTCTGGGTTGTCTTCTGTGTCTAGTTTTATATCGCCATCAAAATCAACGTTCAGCATATCGTACTTACCAAAGTCTATGTAATCACCAATATCTGCTCGTGCCTCGATAACCATATCTTCCATCAAATCAAAAGCGTCCACGCCTAGTTCTTGTAGTTTAGCTTTGCGAAGACGCTTTATTTCATTTTGAATGTTATCATTTGTCAACATACGAGAACCACTTACACGTGCAGTGCTATATGGTACATCATAAACATTTATGTAGGATTGTGTGGCATTAGAAATACGAAGATACTCCAGTACAAAGGCTTTCTGCTTGTCTGTCAATTCACTGTCGCTTAGTTCATCAATGGCTTTTTCAGTTGGTTTTGTCACTGCAACGTTTTTTGCAACGCGTTGCGTTTTTGTTGCAACATTGGTAGTCCAATGTCGAGATTTCCACGAGCGAACTGTACCAACAGAAACATCATATTTTTGTGCAATATCAGCCAAACTAAATCCATCTTTATAATCTTGCTCGGCTTCTTCATACTTTTTCATGTCATCTCGGCACCTCCTTTCAATGTTGTTTACTAAATTACTGACTAAAATTAGGTGTAGCTACCTGTATTAATCCTTTAGGGTTATGCATTTCAATATAACTATCCTTAATTTTGGTTTTGTCCTTGAGTGGTTTCATGTCCGATGTGTTGAGCAAATTGCGTATCGCGCGACCATATGCTTCTCCAACCGCTACAATACCCTTGACCATACCATCTAATATTTTTTTGACAAACATATAACCATTATGCTTTATCATCTCGTGATTAGCCTTGCTCAGCTGTTTATGTCTTGGGTGTCCTTGTTGCATAGTATCTCCTTTCACTGCAAAATAAAAAGCGCCTATGCGCTTAATCTTCATTTTTATTGTCAATTGTTTTTCTTTTAACATCAACATATTGCGTTTTTCTATTGCTATCTTTTAAGTAAAGTCTAAATTTACCGTTATCATCAATATTTTCTTCAATTTGGCTTAATACATAATTTCCATTATCATCAGGTCCAAACTCCACTGAATTGATTACAGATTCAACGCTAAATCCCCTTACTACAATCGGTTCATTGGAAAGCTCAACTTTTCCCCCAGATGGTGAACAGATACCCCAGTCGGTAATTAACGCACTTGATTGTCGAGTATTTGAAAAATAAACTCTCAATTCACGCTTAGCAAATTGCAAATCGCCGTTGGTTTTTTCAGAGTACTCATATTCTTCATTTCCATATGTTCCCTGGATCGACCCAACAATATCGTGTCCCCATTGATACACATCTAAATAATACGCCGAAAACACTATCTTTGGTTTGTCTGTCCTATTATTGACTGCAAAAATTACAGCCCCACATGTACCAATAGCACCAAGCAATTCCGCCCAATTGCCAACATCTAACCCTAAAAAATGCATATCTCCAACCTCCAATAGCGTAATTATACTACTAGAAGAAAGGGATTTGGATTAAAAAATAACGTTACCTTGTGTTTTCAATACTATTCTCCTTAATTTAATGCAAAATAAAAAGCGCTTATAGCGCTTAGGTTTGAGATGTATTAGCTTTTTAGTAATGCTATAAGGGTATTTTCAATATCTATACTAGACAAACTTGCATATGTGCGAATGGTTGTAACTAAAGCCTCTGGTTTAGATAACCAAAAATCATACACAGTTTGATAGCTTTTCACATTAGATAAATCAAGTTCAGTCTTAACAAATTCGCTTGGTTTTTCTTTTGATTTATGTTTATTTGAATATTCATCATACTTACCATAGTAAACAATATATAACATTTCAATCTCAGGACGTGTGTATATATTACGGACAGCCGAAATACGTGTTTTATTTGCCTTCGATAATTTGAACGATTCATTCTTAGAATCAAGCACTCTATAAATTACTACTTTTTGATCAAATGACATACCCATATACTGTTTTTCAAAAGCAGCAGCCTTTCTGGTCCGTAAGACTTTCTCTTGTAACAACTCTTCTCTTGCAAAAATTAATAAGTTATTATCCAGTAAAACATCCAATATTGCTTGTTCTGCAGATCCTTCCGCTATTAATGCAACTAAATCATTCGCCATTTATCACCTCTTTAGTTGCCTTAATAAGAGCCATAAATGCTTTGTAATCAGGAGATGTGCCTTTTAATATATCGGCATCAAAGACTTCTGATTTTTGTATATCTTGTCTCACATCAAAATCAGAATATCTTGTCAAATCAATATTGCCATTTCTTCTTGCAACATAAATCTGATCTCCTCTATTTAAGTCATCTAAAAGCATTGAATAGTGTGTGCTAAAAATTAGAATGGCGCGTTTTTTATTGATTGTTGGGTCTGTGAAATATTGGATAAAGCTTCTGACAATCGCTTGATTAAAATGATTTTCTAGCTCATCAATAAATACAATTCCACCAGTTTGCAGAGCTCTCAAAACTTGTTGATACATAGTTATTGCTTTGGCAGTACCTGAAGATAAGTAGTATTCTATAGTGGCAAAATTGGAATCGGTAATTTCTTTTGAATTGTTTTTGAACTTTAGTCTATAAAACGATTGACCAGAATCTGATTGACCAATTTCCAAATACTCTACAGATGGGTCTAGAAATGCAAGTATTTCTTGAGGAACATGCGCCCCATTATAAATTAGGGCGTTTACGTTTGTAAATAATAATGTGTCAAAAATACCTTGGGCTTGATATTTCTCTCTAGCAAGCAACATACGAAAGATTGAATCATCAGGTGCTAATACAGACTTCAATTTATCATCTAATTGTTCTCTATCTTCCCAAACATGTGCACCATCGAAATTAAATATTTCTTTTTTTGCAGTGCTTGTAAGAGCCTTTTTGGTATAAATGGTTTCTTGACCAATTAACCAATTATCTTCTCTTTTTTCAAATATAACTTCATCCAAGAAAAGAGCGTTATTAGATCCGTAAAAATACGTATCTACTGTAATTGGTTCATCACCATATAAAACCCGACCTAGTCTGGTTTGATTAATAGATTTGTTTTGTAACAAAAGTTCTAATATTCCTAGCAGCAATTGCATGGTTGTTGTTTTACCAGTTGCGTTTCTGCCTACAATTGTCGTTATATTGTTAATCCATACACGTCCATATAGGTTTGTTAAATCATCTGCATCCTCTGTCATGACTCTTTGATCAGCAACTAAAGAAAATTCTAAATTTTCTTTTAGTAACGGATGGTTTTTAACAACCATTTTTAAAAATACTATTTTTTTATTATTCATATTTTTTTCCATGATTTTATTATAACACAAAATTCAATTTCAAACGCCTAATCTGTTTCAAACGCTATTTAACAAGATGTTATTATTCAAAAATCCACCTCATACACCCGCGATAGTTAATATTCCTATTCTCCATCACTTCGCTTTTAATCTGCACACGCGCTCGCTCATGACGAGATTCGCTTTGTGTTCTCAACATATCTGCATGTCTTTTATTCACTTCTGTAGCGTCTCTGATATATCTCAGTCGCTGTTTTGTTTGTTCGTCCATAATTTACTCCATCAAAAAAGCCCAACCTACAATGTAAGTCGGACTACTATTTATTATGTACGGTAACCCGATATGCAAAAAATTACTTGAAAGCAGCAAAATTATAACAGTCTAGGGTTGGGTTACCATTCAGCAATTATACCCAGAATTCATATTTAATTCAAACGATAATAAAAACCACTCTAGGAATTAACCTATAGTGGTTTTGTAGTGATAATTCTGTTTCAAAGAATATGGTTTAAAAATGAGAGAGTTTATTTTTAAAAATATCACGCTTTCCATCATAACAAATATTATATAACAATGCACATATTTATTATTATGTACGAGCAACAGTCAAATGTCACTCATTAAGTTGTGTTTGCGTTTCCGCAATGCTCGTATGCCAATAAAAAAAAACCAATTAAGGTGTTTTTGAAGTTAAATATTTACTAAATGACCCTTTTTATCTTTCGCAATCAAGTAATATACTGTCGCTGCGATTGCCCAAGCCCAAACAATGTGTCCCCAAAACTCTGAGAAGTGTTCTGCAAACGGCTGATTCCATGGTGCTGGCACTGTGCCAAAAGCTGGCATTAGAATAACATGCCAAACAATCCACAACACGATACCATAAGCAGCGCCTTGCCACAAACCAATATTAGACCAGTATTGTGATACAAACACATATAAAATTGAAAATGCGATAGCGAATGAAAAATGCAAAATCAACGTGAACCAAAATACCTTCTGATCTTGTGAATAGTAAACATATGATTCAACAAGCTTTTTTGGTATTCCCAGTTGCATTGCCATATGTTGTGGTGGATTGATCAAATTACGAGCAATAGTACGTGGTGGAAAAATACCCTCCCAACCAATTTTAACCATACCAGAAATCATTCCTGCAATAAAGCCATACCAAATACTTTTGACGACAATTTCTTTTACACCTGCTTGCGGCTTAGTTAAAGAAAACATAGCAATCTCCCTAATGTGAATTTTTCTACAAAGGAAAGTATAGACGTTTATCTCTAATTTGTCAATGTGACTAAATGAACTAGATGTTAAATTTTTTTACTTACAGTAATAATAAATAAAAAATCACAAACAAAATATATGCCGTAACATGTTTGAATGGTTATCCCTAATCATTTGATACTACAATATTAGCACTGCTTTTATACATAAAAAGGTATTAAAAAGCCGACTATCTCTTTTCAAACAAAATAAAAAGCACCTAGTAAAGATGCTTGATTTGCATTACTTAAATGGACCAGAATGGATAGTTACTTGTTGCTGTATATTTCCACCCGTTAAAGTATTGTAATGATAAGGGAAACTAAATTCAGAGGAATTCGCATTACTTTTGGCATTAGTTCCTGTTACTTGGTTATACACATTATTACGTTCTAAGAATTTGTATGCGTCACCACTTTTATCTAAACCTATTAAATGACTATTATTTGTTCTATAGAAAGAATTATTTTCTGACAAAACATAACTTCCTGATCCTATTTGTAAAGCATTGTACTGTTGCTGCGAAAATCCAGCACTGTTATTACCGTTGGGCTGAGTATTGTTATCAAAATAGTTGTTATACACATGTACATATCCTCTTAGCAAAGGTCGACCTTTTAAATTGGGGCCAAAATAATTATCATGCATTGTAACATGCATCTTATGGCCTCCCTGCATATATGAGTCACCCCCATTAGCACCAACAACCATTGTTAACCGCTCTGTCGCTAAATCATGCCAATCTCCAATCCAATTCCAGTTAGGATTTGGATTCATATTTAACCATTGGTTCGAAAACCAAAAACGATTATTGGATACGGTAACGTTATCAGATTGCAAACTAATAGAAAATAGATCATCACTCATATCATGAAAATCATTGTGGTCAATCCAAGCGTTGTTAATTCTTCTTAAGGATATTCCTTCATAATTAACTCCTGAACCACCTGGCTTTATGTCATTTCCTGTAAGTTTCTGCAAGTCTGATATTATGCCATTAAACGTTATATTTTTTACGACAATATTATTTATCGATTGATTTGAGGGTAACATTTCACCGTCAAATTTTAACTGAATATTAACTAGAGAAGGATTAGTACCTTTTTGTCCTTCGATGGTCGTATTATCCCATCTTTTATCTGCGAATGTAAATGTAATTGGCTTGTTACCACCATATATACTGCCAGATACAATAATATGATGTTGATTGCTGCTAAAAGCACTTTGTAGCTGAGCTAAGTTCCTAACAACAACAGCCTGTTGGCTTGAACCAATTGCGTTTGAGAATCCGCCAGTTTGAGTATCAGCAGAGACTGTTACATTGCTAAAAAAAAGGAATCCGATTCCCAAAAATAACATTTTCAGAATATTTCGTATCATAACCTATTCTCCCTATTATTCATTTTGTACTTTTAATTATACTCATTAAAAAAAAGATAGTTAAATTTTTTTAAATTATAATACTGTTGCCAAAATGTGTTTTATCTCTACTCGCCAAGATTTGGCTGTACTCTCGGAAATATGAAACTGCTGCGCTACCTTAGTCCATGTTACCGCCTTGCTTGCATAATAATACCTAACCACTTTCTGCTTTTCAGGCTCAAATGTCGCTATCCAACGTTCGATGTCTTCCTTTTGCTTCATCAGCTTTTTATAATATCCATCTTCATCAATGCGTATTCTCATGTCTTCTACAGGTCTATTGTGCTTGTTAAGCGCCTTGCCGCCACCAATATTTTCGTCAGTTGGCCCGCGATCATTTCTTATCTCATACTCGCGTTGCTTAATTTTTAATTCAAGACGACCAGAGAAGTAGTCCCGCAATATACTATCTATTCTGTCTGCCATTTTTCTCCTAATAGGTAATTTTGTGTCACGCTTTTAATTTGATACAATAGTTTTATCGAATTTTTTTTAAAAAGGACTTTTTAATGATTCCCCTACAAATAATCGACACTTTTAATTTGTTTACAACTATAGTTATCGTGACTGTGCTCGTCCTTATTTACTTTCTATATATAGGTATAAGAATAAGAAGCAGGGGCACAGTCATCACTACTTCTTTTTGCATAACTTTACAATTGTTTGTGCTAATTATTTTTAAACTATTTATATTTGGTGATTCTGCTTTCTTTTAGTCACTCACCAACCTTTCCATAATCCTTAACTACAGTTACCGTTTTGTCTGGATTCATACTCTGATACCCATCTCTCCACACATTGGCAGCGTCTAAATTGCTAAACGATTTAATCGTCTTCCCAGACACTCTGATGTCAAATTTCATGTACTACCTCCATTTCATATATTTCTAACCTAGGGTTCACCTTGTCTACATAGAAGTCATGGTCGAACCCTTTTATATTTTTCACGTTGTCATTGTCCAAGAACACGCACTTGCCAATCTGTGCTTTCTGCATACCATCAAAGATGAACTTCTGTGTAAACGTCCAGTTATCTGGGTCTATCCGTCTGTCTGGTAAATACCAATCAAACTTTAACTTCGTTGGCCACGAGAATGATACGTCATCAGTAATCGCTTGTAAGAAAACGTTTCTGGCATAGGCAGTAGCCGTCTTTTTTAGTTTCGCAGCGATAAAACGATTTTTGCGTTCAGCTTCAATGTATTTATTGAGCGTAAACTGCCTTAGTATATTTGGATCTAATATCACCTTATTCATCTATGCCATCACACCTCCCTGTCCTTTATATTTAATCTATGAACCTTAGCAATGCGCTCATCTATCTTTATGCCCTTGATATGGTACTTACTTAAAAACGTTTCAATGCCCAATGAATGCGCTTCATTATGGTGTATTCTGCATAACTGCACTGCTCTATGTTTCAAGTGATTCGTCTTGCGTCTATCTACACCTTGACCAATCGTGTCTAAATGATGCAGGTCACTTGGCTTTTTACCGCATATCACACAACACTTGTTCATCAGACAAGCATATTCGAAATGTGCAACATCTTCTGGTTCTAATGCATCTAGTGGCTTAAAGCTCAATGGCACATTATGTTCTGCTACGAAGTCCAACATAAATGTAATTAAGCCGGCTGCAACTGATTTTTCAACATCTCGTAAGGAGAACTCGTCCAAATCTTTCCACTGTTCAAACCACATTTTAAAAAGTTGCTTCACATATTCTGGCAAGTCACCAGACCAGCTAGAAATATCTCTAAATAATGCATATATGAATTTCCTTTGTTGCGCACTTATCTCACGATCATCTCTTACTTGGATTTCAACCAGCGTCTGTTTAAATAATTGAAACGTGGATAAAAACTGATTTGCTGATTCTTCGTCTCTGAATCTAAATATGATTTCATTACCAGCTTTTTGTGTTGGATATGCCTGAAACTCTTTCATGACATCACCAATCAGAATGGCAAGTCATCATCTGAAATGTCAATTTCTGTTTTTCCCGATGCTGCAAAAGGATTAGGTGACTGCTTTGTGTTCTGTCCGGCGAATGGATCCACGTTGTCTAAATTTCTTTGTGTCTGTGTCGCAGCTTTTGGCTCTAATAAATCAAAGTTACTAACTACCAACTCATTCACATAGACTTTTTGGCCACTGTTGTTTTCATAGTTGCGCGTTTGCCATTCGCCACCTAGACCAACCTGTGAGCCTTTGTGTGTGAAGTTAGCTAGATTTTCAGCCGCCTTGTCCCAGATAACAAAGTTGATAAAGTCAGCTTGGCGCTCACCATTAGCGCTTTTAAAACGGCGATTAACTGCGATTGAACCACTTCCAACTGCTTTTCCTGATTGTGTATATCTAACTTCAATGTCCTTTGATAAACGACCGATTAAATTAACTTGGTTCATTTGCTTTCTCCTCTGCTTTCTGATGCCATTCCGTCACTTTTGCAAGTAATGGTTTGTAATTCTCTTCTGTAACGAAATCCAAAGCTGTGACGTTTGCCGCTTTCAATGTAAATGCCATCATTTCTTGGCCACTCAATTCAGATGTTTCTTCAATCAATTTTTCTAGCAGTAAAATTTTTTCTTTCGATATCAGTTTTGGTTGAGATGGTTTGCGATTTGATACGCCTGCACTATTTCCGTCATCATCAACATCACTTGCAATACCAAATGCCATAGATAAGCTATACCGTCTGGCATACGTCAATGCTGAGCCCTCTGCTTGAGCCGAGTTCGTCCCCCTATTTCCGAGGTCGTCTGCTACTTTTGACCCAGACAAATCTAATGTGTCCCCGTATCCGATAATACGAGTAATCATAATGCCGTCTTGCACAATATTAGTAAAAAAGAATTTTGCCCCCGATGACTTTCGCGCATTAACTATTGCATTAATAACTGCATCTAATGTCACATAACTCGACTTAAACATTGGGTTGCTAGCGTCTTTTTTCGGCTGTTCAATATGATTTTGAGTTTCAGCCAACGCTTCATAAAGATTTTTGAATTCAGTCATTTTTCACCCCTGAAAGCAATATTATTTGATTTCATATAATCTGCTAATTGGTTCAGTTGCGCACTCGTTGCTTCGATGATGTATAGTGTCCTGTTATATGTTTTTTCAGGAACAGGCTGCGTATTTTGAATAATCTCACCTGTTTCTTCGTCAACTTTTTTATTACCTGTAGATTTTGCGTTCTCAATTTTTTCTTGCTCTTTTCGAGCTTCCATCTCAGCAATCGCTTTTTCAGCTTCTTCCCGTTTTCTTTTGCGCTCCACATCGCCGTCAATGTCACCCATAATCTGTGCAAGAGTCTTAAAATCTAGTGAATGAATGTAGCCTCTGGATCAAATCCTTTACTCTCTGCATAATTTTTTACAGCTGCAGCGTTTGCAATTTTTAACTCTTTTTCAGAAACTAACCGTGATAATTCTGGTTCGATAAATTCATCGATAAATTTTTGCTTCGGCTTAGTACCGTTAAAATTACCCTTGATTAAATGCTTGTCATTAAATTCTGTAATCGTTTCAATGCCCAGTTCTTTTGCTCTAGCATCAACATAAGTTTTTAAGCCGTCTAATCGTTTCTGCTTTTCAGCTTCATCAAACACTTTGACATCCGAATCGATTGCATCAGCTGCTGATTTAGCTTTCTTTTCAAAGCTGATCGCTATTTCAGCCACATCTTCAAACGGTTTCAATAGTTCTGCCTTGATTTTGCTACGCCATGCTGCTGACTCTTTTGCCGCATTACGTAATTCTGCTCTGGCTTTTTTTGATCCAGTTAATGTTTCATCAGTAACGATAAAGTTGTTATTTCTTTGAATAATTTGTTCAAAGTCACTTTTGAACTGGTCTACATTTTTGAAATTAATTTGGCCATCTTTTACGTCTACTTTTGGTTGTGCTAGTTCATTTATCATTTGCCTTATTCCTCATTTCTTGATATTCTTGAAGTGTTATCAGTCCAGATACACCTACGCTTTAACAGTTCCAGCTGTTAGGCGTTTTTTTCTGCTCTCATTTCTTGCAAGGTTTTAATAGCTGTCGGAGATGATTCCCATGTTGACCTTATAGAAAAGTTATCAGCCTGTGCTACATAACTGATCATCTCTTTTAGCCCGCCATTTGCTTTTAGACGAGTGCCAAGCTCTTCAGTGTCTATTTGTACAAACAAATTGTTATCGTTGCTTGTACGCAATCCTGATGCTTTTAAAGCTATGGCTGTCCTAACGAAGTCGCTGACCCATTTCTCAATCTTTGCCATTGACTAAACCTTACCTTGCAAAAACTTAGGGACTATACCTTGATGTTTCTGTTTGCCATAACCAATCTGCTTTTGATTGGCTGACTGTTTCTCGTTCAGATAACCTTCAAATTTAGTTCCAAACAAAGTTTCAGGTCTTAAATACTTTTCCATAGTTGTGCCTGACCACTCTTTTGCTTTCTTTTCAATGACTGTCTTAAAATCATCAAGACTAAATCCTTCGTTAGTTCTTGCTTTAATCAATGATTTTGTTTTTGAACCGCTACTGCGATACTTGCTACCTGTCTTTTCATTCAAGTAATCAACAATTTCTTTGTAAGGTACGTGGTCGGGTTCGTCAGAACCAGACAATATATCTTTACTAACCTTACCTAACCTATCCTTACCTAACCTTACCTGCGTATCCATGTTGGACACTTCTTGTACACGTTTTGTATACATATTGTTTTCTTCAACAACAAGCTGACTCTTTTCGTTGATATACTGGGTTTTGTGGTACCTATCTCCTTGTATATAGTTATGAACTCGCCAATCTTTTATGACTACTAAACCGTTTTCAAAAGGTATTATAAATTGCTTAGCAACTAACAACTTTCTATCATCATCACTTGAGCCGATCATTCGTTGAATCGTCTTAGTATTGTCAATAAATCCATCATCATCAGCGTGCATATTCAAGTGAAAATACAATGCTTGTGTAGACAATGGCATGTCTAGAAATGTATCGGTATCAGTTACTTTTTTGCTGAACATTCTTCTCTGTGCCACTAATCAACCTCCTTACTTCTAAATTCATCTAAACTGACATTTAATGCATCAGCTATTTTGTCCATTGTGCTAAACGTAGGATTTAATCTTTTGTTAGTTAATATGGGGTACAATGCCCCAAATGAAATACCTGATTTTTTCGCCAACCAGTAGCCTGTTTTACCAGTTTCATCAAGTTTTAAAATTATTTTTTCACCTATTGTCAATGCCATCTTTAGTCCTCCTTTTATTGTTTGTTTGAGATATAATTAAGTTACAAACGTTCGGTCGTTACGAACTGGCGTTTGCAAATTTGATAGCATACGATTTTCATAATCTATGCAGAAGGAGAAATATTTTGAAAGTATTAATTAGAACTACATCTGGACAGTTAATCAGTGCAAGTGACGTTACCGAAGTTAATGTTTTACGTTCTGCTACTTCTAAGCATCAAACCGTTAGTATCGAAGAATTCAAAAACTCATTTTTGCTAAATAAAACAAGTTTAAGAGCACTAACGTTCAAAGGTCATCAAACGCTATTCTTGGATAGTAAAGACATTGATTACATTAGTCTTTCAAATTCTTAATAGTTTTAGAAATACACTTCATCACTTCGGCTATGGTGTGTATTTTTTCTTTATCGACATATCCACTTTCGCATTCGTCACTAATTAATTCACTCAATTCGTCTAAGTTTTTATATAGATTTGCGACTGTTTTGTTATTCATTATTTATCCACCTTTTCTTTGCTAATCCGTGACAAGATGTTAGTCATAAACGACATAACATCGCCTGCATATTCTCCAGCTATTTCATCACGACTTCTGATGTTGTCTCGCAGAACACCGAGACGCATACGCATACGCATGTTCTGCAACTCTGTAATTAGTTCTTTATCCTTCATCTGACCTCCCAACTAGATAATCAATGCTGACGTTGTAATAATCAGCGAATATGATTAACCTTTTTAGACTTGGGACTGTCACACCACGCTCGTATCTTGATATATCCTGTGTATCAATTCCCACACCAACAGACAGATCAATTTGACGTTCTTTGTGTTCCAGTCTCAACTCTCGTAACCTATTCATCACCAAACTCCAGTTGACGTATCTCGTCGTCCAATTCATGAATGTAATCATTCACTTTGTCAATCTTATCTAATGACTTGCTGCGCTCATTTCTAAGGTACTCTAGGCGTGTTTCATAACGTGTTGGCAATTCACCTACATGTTGCCAGTCTGCTACCGTCATACCACTGGGGTAGTTGTTATTTGCCATGTCACTTACCTAAACTGTCGCCTACGACTACACCACCGATGAATGCTGCAACGACAACAAACACGATGCCGATAATTGATGCGTATTCCATGTGTTAACTCCCTGACTTTTTATCCAACCAATATTGAATTCGCGTTCCCCAATACATCACTGTATTTCCTGTACTAATATATGGTTTAGGAAATGTCTTATCCCTTCGAATGTGTTTATTAAACGTATTCCTTGAGATGTTTAAATGCTCCTTATCAACGATTTCGCCGATGTTATATCCGCGACCATCAAATGTTGCCATGACTTCCTCCTTATGCTGGTTGGTCTTGTTCAATTACTGGTAAGTATCCATTTGCTTTAAGCAATTCATACAAACCTAACCGACCTTTTTGTGTCCACTTTGTGTTCATTACGAGCTTCTTCGTGCCATCTTTGCGAGCAACTTCTTGAGTTTCTGATTGTGTCCAGCCTTTTTTCTGGTGTTTTGCATATAGTAGCCATACACCTGATTGATTGTATTGAACGCCAAGTTGATGCAATAGTTTGTTCATTGCAAGTCCACTCAGTCCATAATCTTTGGCAATGAACGTGATGTTGACTAATGCTTTATTTGATAGGACTAAATCTGTATAATCCGCCTTTGGTTTCATCTCGTTATTCTGTTGGAGCAAGACAGAGTTTTCTTGTTCCAACTCTAATTTTGCTTGACGTTCATTTTTCAAATCAGTTGCCAATCGAATAATTGTGTCTGGATTAGTTAGGACATCTTCGATTGTCTTGTCTGTCATGTATGCGCCATGTTTACGAATTGCTGGCAGGACTTCTGACGTGACCCAGTCTTGGAACTTTTCGGCTGTTTCATTATTAGCTTTGATTGCCAACTTGTAGAATTGCGGTTCAGTGATGAAATCACCGCGCTTTATTTCATGCCCACTTGTGGGTATGAACAAATATTTATTTACTCGTTCCCAACGAACCGAAATGTTACCGCTTGATGCGATACGTGAAATCCCTAGCCCTATCGCTGACGTTTCTGCATCGAACAGCACTTGACCGTTTTCTTCTTTGACTTTTAGGTTGTCAAACACCTTAATTTGATTTTGCATGTTGTACCTTTTCCTTTCTATACTGGCTGCTTTCGTTCTTTATTGGGAACGTTTAGAGTAAAAAAAATACCCACTGAGTTTGTATCATATCCTAATATCTCAGCTGCCTTCGCTAACTCATCAGCTCCAATAGGAACTAATCCCAACTCGCGTTTTGCATAAGGCGTTCTTGATTTCCAGCCCATTCGCAATGACATTTCATCCTGCGTTAGACCGTTAGCTATTCTTTCAGCTTTCAGACGTTTTAAATTCACATTCATAATTCATCCTCCTTTCGTTCTCTTTCGGGTACGATATAAATATACAACTCTCGTTCTCATTTGTCAACGTTTTATTTCAAATAAAATTCTTTTTGTTCTTTATCGAGTTTTATTTGTATACTTTTGGGAACGATGATATAATAAAGAAAATACTTTTTACGGAGAAAATTAATGCGTACCAACGATGAAATAATTTACTTAATAAAGGAGCTCACTGATAAACGAGGATATTCTATTAGTGAATTGGCACGTAGAGTTGATATGGCAAAGTCTGCTGTGTCAAGATATTTCAACGGTACTCGAGAATTTCCATTAAACCGAGTTAATGAGTTCGCTAAGGTTTTAGGAGTAACACCTGAATATATTTTAGGTATTTCTCAAGATAACGATATTAGTTCTATATACAATAAGCTTGATACTCTTAGAAAGAAAAAAGTATTTGAGTTTGCCCATCAACAATTAGACGAACAAAATAACATACTTGTGTTCCCTTCTAAAACTAAAAATCAAGTCAGTGTTTATGGTGCTGTCTCTGCTGGAAACGGAGAATATTTATCTGACAATAAGCCTGAGTTAGTAGATTATGATGGTGAAATACCTATTCATGATTTTGCCGTTGTCGTTAATGGCGACTCTATGGAACCAACATTCGCTGACAAACAAATTATATTTGTTAAGAAAACAAAAGAAGTTCGCAATGGTCAATTCGTTATTGCTGATTATGACCATCAAGCTTACGTTAAAAAGTTTATGCGTGATGAAAATGGTTGCCGTTTAGTATCGCTAAATAAAAAATACAACGACATGCCTATAAATGATGAGCATGAACTATCAATATTCGGTGTCGTTGTATTATAAACCGCTTATGCGGGTACATATATTAAAGGAGAATTTATTATGGGATTGTTTGATGGAATCAAGAAGGAAATGCAACTATCACAGGAAAAAGCTTCTAAAGAAAAGGAAAATAAAAAGAAGTACGATAACTATCAAATAGAGTTGAAATCAAAATTTGTAGCCAGCGGACGAATTGGTATAAATAAGTTTAATGATGAATTAAAAATCATAAAGGTTTCTACTGAAAGCTACTTCAAAGATGTATATGTCGAGTACAAAAACATTACAGAAGTTAAAATTGATGAAAAAATAAACGAAAAAACACAAACAAAAAACGTAGGAAAAAGAAAAGGCGTCATAACCAGATCAGTTGTTGGGACAATTTTGATGCCTGGTGTAGGAACAGTTGTAGGCGGTTTAACAGCAAAAAAAGAGAATAAAATACAGTCAATCACAACTCAAGATATCAAAAGAAAAATTGTTTTAATCCAAAATACACCTTATCAATCACTGCTTAAAATCACGTACAGTGAAGAGTTGTTTTCTAAGTTAAAAAGTATTATAAATAACAATACTGAAACTGTAGAAGAAACTATATATAAAGAGGAAAGAACCGACAATGGTTTAAGTGATTTAATAGCTTTAAAAGAATTATTAGACCAAGGTATAATCACACAAGAAGATTTTGATGCTAAAAAGAGACAAATCTTAGGTTTATAATTAATGCCCCTTTGGGCGTACATATATGTGCCAAGCAACCACAATAAAAGGTTTAAGGAGACAAATATGCCTGTAGAGTTTGGACCTTTAACGAAGTATGGTAGAAGTTCATTTTTTGATGGTGGATTATTTGAATGGATTGGCTGGTCTATTCTAGGTTTCATATTAACAGCGTTTTCTTTAGGCATTCTATACCCTTGGGCTCTTGTCATGGTCTATGGTTGGAAAGTTAACCACACTGTTGTTGATGGTCACAGAATGTATTTTAGTGGCAGCGCAATCGGACTTTTTGGAAATTGGATTAAATGGCTAGCCTTAACACTAGTGACACTAGGCATTTACGGATTTTGGGTTTTTATCAAACTTGAAGATTGGAAAGCAAAAAACACTTCATTCGTTAATTAATTTATGCCCTTTCGGGCGTACATATAATACGTGCACTAATCACGTTAAAAGAGTTTGGGGATTAAAGATGAAAAAGATTACTGTTTACATTTTAATGCTGTCATTAATTTTGATGTTTGTGTCACTTGGTTCTTGGATATTGAACTATCCTACTTTCGCCATTATGGCTTCTAACTTAGGTTTGCTTATTTTGGTTATTTCATACATTTGGGAAAATAGAAAGAATTTAATTCAGGAGTAAACAATGCCTATAGAATATTTTGCTTTAATTCTAATTTTGGTTATCCCAGCGTTGTATAAATTAAAACAGAATAAAAAAGATAACGATAATGAAGATTAATAACATTCATCATGCCCTTTCGGGCGTACATAATATTTTGTATTGGAAAGGTGTCAAATATGAATTATTTATATAAATATATGTTTTATCAACTAAAATGGTTTTTCATATTTATATACTTTTCTTTTGCAGCTATAGTTTTAATTGCCGTTTTATATTTCATATGGACTAAAATACATCAAAAATAAGATTAAAGACTCAGCAGTAATAAATAATAGACAATGAAGTCTTGAAAATAAGCAAATAAAAAAAGCACACCTAGCCGGGGGTGGCAGTCGGTGTGCTAATGATTATACATAAACGCACTGGGCGTTCTGTTATATTGTAACAGATGTAAGCCCCTTTTTAAAGGAGGCTTTTTTTATGGCATCAATTTATAAACGTGGTAAAACTTGGACTGCTAATGTTCTCATTACCGCAAACGGAGGCAAAAAAAGAAAGACTAAATCAGGATTTACAACAAAGTCAGAAGCCAACAAGTGGGCCGTTGAAATTGAACATCAAAAAAATAATGATATTTTGGTTAAAAAAGACGGTTTAATTACTGAGATGTTCTATGATTGGTATATCGTTTTTAAAGAACCCCATTTAGAAACAAGAAGCAAGACATGGTACATTACAACGCTGACAGTTATGAAAAAGTATTGGGAAAGCAAAAGACTATCCGACCTCAATTCTGCTGACTTTCAGAGGTTGATTAATGACTATGGTAAAGATCATGTTCAATCCTCAGTATCACATGTCAAAAATATGATTGGTGCTTTTGTTAAATATGCAGTAGATGAGGACTTTATTTTTAAAGATTTTACACGAAATGTCAAAACATTTTCCGCAAAAGACAGTAAAGATAAAAATTTAAAATTTTTGGAAGCTCACGAAATCGAATATTTAATTCACGCTCTTGAAAACAATACAGCCACAACCAGCAAAATGATATTAACAGCCGCCTATTCCGGTGCTAGATATTCCGAGGTTGCCGGACTTACAAAAGATGACTTTGATTTTGAAAATAATACGATATCCATTAATAAGGCCTGGCAAGCAGATGATCGTGCCTTTAAAGTTACAAAAACAAAATCATCAAATCGCACAATTGAAATGCCAAGCGAATTCATGGCTATTGCAAAAACATGGGTATTTGGCGACACATACGCTTTTGAAGGATTAAATGGCTATCCTCCTACCAATGCAGCCGCTAATAATCAAATTGCCAGATATCTTAAATACAAGGGCTATAAGGTGATTACATTCCACGGATTGCGTCATACACACGCTAGTCTATTACTAGCAAACGATGTTTCGATACAATACGTGAGTGAACGCCTAGGGCATTCAGACGTCAACATCACATTAAGTGTGTATGCCCATTTACTCGATAAGAAGCGCCATATTGAAACACAAAAGGCGTTGAAAATTCTAAATAATTTGTAGCACTTTTGTAGCACCAAACTGTAAAAACATTGATAATAGACGAAATCTAAAAACAACTGTGAATACCTAACAAACCCAGTGATACCAACGTTTTAATACATAAAAGCCGTCCTACCAATTATTCTGGTAAAACGGCAGATAAGGAGATAGCGGGATTTGAACCCGCACACCGCCAAAAGCGGCTCGACGGATTTCGAGTCCGTTGCAGTACCAGATTGTGCCATATCTCCATGAGTGAGAACAATTAATATCGTTCTCATGTTATATAAATTACTTTGATGCCTTACGACGCTTTGCTGCCTTTTCACGTTCAGCAGTATTCAAAATTGCCTTTCGAATACGAACGTTTTCAGGTGTTACTTCAACGTACTCGTCATCGTTCAAGAATTCCAAACTTGCTTCCAAGTTCATCACACGAGGTGTCTTGATTGATGCAGTTTGATCCTTGTTTGATGAACGGACGTTTGATTGTGGCTTCAACTTTGTCACGTTAACAGAAATATCGTTGTCACGTGCATTCATACCAACAATCATACCTTCATAGACTTCAACACCAGCGCCAATGAACATTTGACCACGGTCTTCAACACCCATGATAGCATAGTTTGAAGTTGTTCCTTGAGTAATTGAAACCAGCGCACCATTACGACGACCTGGCTCCCAGTTGCGAACAACAGGACGGTATTCAGCATAGGTATGGTTGAAAATACCATATCCGCGTGTTGCTGACATGAATTCTGTTGAGTAACCAATCAAACCACGTGAAGGTGCCATATAAGTCAAACGCGTTTGACCATTACCAACAGATTCCATGTTTTCCATTTCACCCTTACGTTGGTTCAATGAATCAATAACTGTTGAGGCGTATTCATCTGGTGTATCAATTTGAACAGATTCATATGGTTCTGATTGCACGCCGTCAATATCACGATAAATAACTTGTGGACGTGAAGCTTGTAATTCAAAGCCTTCACGACGCATAGTTTCAATCAAAATTGACAAATGTAATTCACCACGTCCTGATACTAACCATGCACCTGCTTGGTCAGTATCTTCAACACGCAATGACACATCTGTGTGCAATTCACGACGCAAACGGTCTTCGATTTGACGTGCTGTGACGAACTTACCTTCTTTACCTGCAAATGGGCTATCGTTTTGACGGAAAGTCATCTGCAATGTTGGTTCGTCAATACGCAAAATAGGTAATGCTTCAGGGTGTGCAGTATCTGCTACTGTTTCACCAACAGAAATGTCTTCCATCCCTGAAACGGCAATCAAATCACCGGCCTTAGCTTCTGTAATATCAACTTGATCCAAACCAATAAATCCAGCTAGCTTTGTGACACGGAATGATTGTGTTGTGCCATCTAACTTCATCACTTCAACGTTGTCACCAATTTTAATTGTGCCACGCTTAACACGGCCAATACCAATACGACCAACGAAGTCGTTATAATCTAACATAGCCACTTGGAATTGCAATGGTTCATCTGAGTTGTCAATTGGGGCAGGAATTGTTTCAAATACCTTGTCAAAAATTGGCTTCATTGTGTGTTCTTGGTCAGCAACGTCAGGAGACAATGATGATGTACCATTCATAGCTGAGGCAAAAATAACTGGGAAGTCCAAATCTTCTTCATCAGCACCTAATTCGATGAACAAGTCCAACACTTCGTCAACAACTTCTTCAGGACGAGCACCTGGACGGTCTACTTTGTTAACAACCACAATAGGTGTCAAGTTTTGTTCAAAGGCTTTCTTCAAAACGAAACGTGTTTGAGGCATTGTACCTTCAAAGGCATCAACAACCAACAAAACACCATCAACCATACCCATGATACGTTCAACTTCACCACCGAAATCCGCGTGCCCGGGTGTATCCAAAATGTTAATTTGCTTGTCCCCAACCTTAACGGCTGTGTTCTTTGACAAGATAGTGATACCACGTTCTTTTTCGATGTCGTTTGTATCCATTGCACGATCACCCAATTCCTTGCGTGAGTCCAATGTGTCTGATTGCTTCAAAAGTTCGTTAACCAACGTCGTCTTTCCATGATCGACGTGGGCGATGATAGCGATGTTACGAATATCTTCGCGATTTGCCAATTTTCTAGTGCTCCTTTAATTTCATACTACTCATCTCATAGTAAAAGCTAGGGTCTGTTGTGCCCTAGCTTTGATGCAACGTTAAAATATCACGATGCGCGCGATTTGTAGCCACTAATACTATGTTAGATGATAACATATCTAGGGCTTTGCCGTCAATATCTGAAACGGATAATCCTAATGTTTTTGCTAAAACCTGTCCTGCCGCAAAATCCCAAGGCATCATTTTAGATGAATAACCTATTGCTTGCCCCATGATAACACGAATAAATGATGGCCCCGCCGCACCAATGACACGGTAGCCCAAAGCCGCTTTAGCTATCTTATCATAACCAAACATACCATATAACAGTCTAGCACCACTTAATAACACGATACCCTCTGATAAATTATCATCAATCGGTGGTTTAAGGCGCAATTGGTTAGCAAATACGCCGATTTGAGGGCCGCCATGATAAACCACATTATTGATCACGTCAAGAATCCACCCTAAAACGGGTTGATTATCTTCATAAAGGGCAATCATCACTGCAAAATCTGTTTTTTGTTTGACAAAATTCATCGTACCATCAATCGGATCAACGAACCAAACACGTCCGTTCATATCTTGATTGTGGTCACCAAAACCTTCCTCACTGACAATATGCGCCTCGGCATCAAAGTGTCTAATTTTGTCATTAATGAACTTTTCATTATCTTGGTCCACATTGGTTACTAAATCACGGTTATCACGTTTTTCATGGACATCTAAGCGCTGTTGCATTGCCACAATTGTCTTTTGTCGGATGTCATTGAGCCATAACAATACTGTCTGATCGATTTCTTGAATTTCAAATTGACTTAATAAGGTCATACCTTTATCCTGTCTTTTGTCGTGGCTTGTGCCAACTTAATTGTGCGATAAATACTAAAACCAGTCTGCTGCTCAAAATTGCGATCAAACTGCTTTTGCTCACTTTTAGATGGGATTACTTGTCGAAACTTGTCATATTGTCCCAGTAACGTCACTTTTAAAACACCATTTTCATAGACTTGTAGCACTTTGTCAACGAAAGCGCTGACCGTCACGATATCATCGATTGTCCAATTGCTGTCAATTGGTAATGTATAATTTTCACTCATAGTTCTATTTTAACATGTTGCACACTTTGATATACTAGTAAAGAGGTGAATTTATATGACAATACGTTTTACAATGGACAAAATCACACGTGATGGTGATCCAGTTTTGCGCCAAGTGTCGACAGCCGTGCCCTTCCCTCTCAGCGAAGAACATGCACAGTTAGCTCAAGATATGATGACCTATCTCGTTGTTTCGCAAGATGAAGAAGAAAACGAAAAATACGGTTTACGACCCGGCGTTGGGTTAGCAGCACCACAAGTTGGCTACTCGCTCCAAATGACATCAATTCTTATTCCTGCACTTGAGACACATGAACAGGATGAGCAAGATGACAAACCATACTTCAAAGGGACAATTTTCAACCCAGTTATTATTTCTGAATCTGTTAAGCGTAGTGCTTTGAATGTGGGTGAAGGTTGCCTATCCGTTGATGAAGATGTACCAGGTTTTGTGCCACGTGCTAATCGTATCACTGTGCGCTATCAAGATGAAACTGGCGCCACAAAGACTTTAAAATTACGCGATTATCCAGCAATTGTCTTTCAACATGAAATTGATCATTTACATGGTCACCTCTACTATGACCATATCAATCTAGATGCGCCATGGCAAGTTGATGACGATGTCAAATATATCGATTAATAAAAAACACATCCTTTTAAAAGGATGTGTTTTTTATCATGCAAACAACTTATAACTTGTCGAAAAAACTTTTTCTTTTTGTGCCATCAGTTGCTTCTTGAAAAGATTCCAAAGCTTTCTTTTGGTCACGGTTTAGCTTTGTTGGTACATCAATTTTCACAATGACATATTGATCACCATTTCCTGTACCGCGTAAACGTGGCGCTCCTTTACCACGCAAACGGAAACGTGTGCCCGTTTGTGTGCCTGCAGGAATTTTTAAATTCACATCCCCATGTACTGACTTAACTTGTATTTCATCACCAAGAGCAGCGCTGACAAAGCTAATTTTGTGTTCAAGATAGATATCAGCACCGTCACGTTCAAAGCCGTCTTTAGAAGCCGACACTTGGAAGACAACGAACAAGTCACCACGTGGGCCGCCATTCATCCCCTCTTCACCCTGGCCTGCTAACCGCATCTGTTGCCCAGTTTCAACACCTGCTGGCACCGTCACTTTGATTTCATGCGGCCCATCACCACGATTAAATTTAATAACTTCTTCTTTACCAAATACCGCTTCTTCAAAGCTTAAGTGCATACGGTATTGTAAATCTTGTCCTTTGCGAGGTCTGTTAGGGTCAAAACCACCGCCAAACATTTGGCTGAAGATATCCCCCAAGTCGGAAAAGTCGCCAAAGCCACCTTGCTGTTGGTAACCACCAAAACCACCCTGTCCTGCACCAGCTGGACCGAATTGATCATATTGCGCACGCTTTTGCTCATCCCCTAAGGTTTCAAAAGCTTCTTGAATTTCTTTATATTTTTCTTCAGCCCCTGGTTCATGGTTAATATCAGGATGATATTTTTTAGATAATTTACGATAGGCTTTTTTAATATCATCTTGACTGGCATTTTTATCAACACCAAGACGATCATAGTATTCTGTGTTATTCAATGATCTGCTCCTTTTCCACATTATGTACACAAACCGCATCCATCAGAATGCGGTTTGTTTTGTGCTAACTATATATTAAACAACGCGATTAATTAATCTTTCTTTTTTGAAGGATCAACTTCTTCAAAATCGCCATCGACTGTCTTGTCATCCTTTGGCTTAGCTTCACCTTCTGCGCCTTCTTTTGGTGCAGCTTGTTGATAAAGCTTCATGGCCAATTCTTGAGCAGCCTTAGCCAATGCTTCTGTCTTAGCCTTTAAGTCTGTCAAATCAGCGTCTTCAGCTGCTGCATCTTCCTTAGCCTGCTTCAAAGCTTCCAAAGCCTCTTGTGTCGCCTTCTTATCATCATCACTCAACTTGTCGCCAGCTTCTTCAAGCGTTGCTTCAGTTGAGAAAATCAATTGGTCAGCTTCGTTACGTGTATCAACAGCTTCTTTCTTCTTTGCATCGGCTTCTTCATTAGCCTTAGCATCATTCATCATCTGCTCGATTTCTTCTTCAGAGAGACCACCAGCAGCTTGGATTGTAATCTTTTGTTCCTTTTGTGTACCCAAGTCTTTAGCTGATACTGACACAATACCGTTACGGTCAATGTCAAATGTGACTTCAATTTGTGGTACACCACGCTTAGCAGCAGGAATATCTGACAATTGGAAACGGCCCAAAGTCTTGTTATCAGCGGCCATTGAACGTTCACCTTGTAGGACATGGATATCTACAGCGGGTTGATTATCAGCAGCTGTTGAAAAGACTTGTGACTTTGATGTAGGGATTGTTGTGTTACGATCAATCAATTTCGTGAAGACACCACCCATTGTTTCAATACCCAATGATAGTGGTGTGACATCTAGCAATACAACATCCTTAACATCACCAGTAATAACACCACCTTGAACGGCTGCACCAAGAGCAACAGCTTCATCAGGGTTAATTGAATGGTTTGGTTCCTTACCTGTTAACTTCTTAACTGATTCTTGCACAGCAGGGATACGCGTTGAACCACCGTTCAAAATCACTTCATCAATGTCTGAGAATGACAGACCAGCATCCTTCAAAGCGTTCAGAACTGGTTGTTCTGCCTTTTTAATCAAATCAGCAGTCAACTCATTAAACTTTGCACGTGACAAAGATGTTTGCAAATGCAATGGTCCTTGATCACCAGAAGCAATAAATGGCAAATCGATTTGTGCTTCGTTAGCTGAAGACAATGTCTTCTTTGCTGATTCAGCGGCATCCTTCAAACGTTGTAATGCAAGCTTATCATCCTTCAAGTCAATGCCATTGTCTGCCTTAAATTGAGCAGCTAAGTAATCAATGATCTTGTTATCAAAGTCATCACCACCAAGGTGAGTGTCACCATTTGTTGACAAAACTTCGAAGACACCATCCCCCAATTCTAGGATAGACACATCAAATGTACCACCACCCAAATCATAAACAAGAATCTTTTCATCCTTGTCTAGCTTGTCCAAACCATAGGCCAAAGCTGCCGCTGTTGGTTCGTTAATAATACGTTCAACTTCCAAGCCAGCAATCTTACCGGCATCCTTGGTTGCTTGACGCTGTGCATCATTAAAGTAAGCAGGTACTGTGATAACAGCCTTTTCAACCTTTTCACCTAAGTAATCTTCAGCATATCCCTTGATATATTGCAAAATCATTGCTGAAATTTCTTGTGGCGTATAATCCTTACCATCAGCGGTAACTTTGTAACCAGCCTCACCCATATGTGACTTAATTGAAATAATTGTGTCTGGGTTTGTAATAGCTTGACGCTTAGCCACATCACCAACTTGGCTTTCACCGTTTTTAAATGATACAACAGATGGTGTTGTGCGACCACCGTCTGGATTTGTAATAATTTTTGGTTCGCCACCTTCTAATACAGCGACGGCTGAGTTCGTAGTTCCTAAATCAATACCGATAATTTTTGACATGAATTTTTCTTCCTTTACTATTAAAATGCATTTGCTTTTTAAGGTGTAGTGCGTCAAGCTGAATCACCATATAAATATATTTACGTTACTTTGCAACAGCTACCATAGCTGGACGAAGGACACGATCCTGAATCATATACCCTTTTTGAAGTACCGTAGCGATTTGATCTGAGGCAACATCGTCTGATGCCACACTTTGAATTGCCTGATGCTTTGTTGGATCAAAAGTTTCACCTACTTCACCTGTAGCAGATATACCATTGTCCCGTAATGCTTGCACTAATGTTCCTAATGTCATTTCGACACCAGTTTTAATTTGTTGGGTCACTGCATCTTCAGATTCAACCTGAAGCGCACGTTCCAAGTTATCAACAGCTGGTAATACGGCACCTGCCAATTTTTGACCATCATATTTACGAACAGTTTGAAGTTCACGTGCATGACGTTGCTGAATATTTTGAATCTCTGCCTGTGCACGTAACAATTTGTCTTCAAGTTCTTTAACGTCACTTTGAAGTTGCTCAATCTCAACTTGTTGTGGGTCAACCTCTGCTTCTTTTTCCAAAGTATCTACATCTGCCTCAATTTGTTCAGTAACAGTTTCGTCATTGATTTCTTCAATATTTTGCTCTGTTTCCTTTTGTTGCTCTTTCACGTAAGTGCCCTCCTAAATTATGTATATTCAATCATTTTTTGCGTTAACGCTTCGCCATAAGCATCAATTAGTAAGATATTTCTCGCATATGGCATACGGATTGGTCCGAGTAATGCAATCACACCATCTCCTTGATTAGGTATTGTAAAGCCACGTGTAATTAAACTAAATGACTTTAACAGTGGTTCATGAATTTCTTGTGATATTTTAACAACCGTGTGTGAGCCCAGCGTCTGAGCAACGTTTCTGATATCTTTGGCTGATTCAAGGAATTCTAATAATCGCTTTAAATCAGCTTTATTATTGAGAGATTCATCAAAATTCAGTACATTCAAGCGACCACCAATATGAACTTGATCACCAACTGAACGTGAGAGAACATCCCCAAATAATTGTAAGAATGCGCCTGGCGTCTTAATGACACGACTCATTTGCGTTGGCAATTCATCAGATTGCATCATTTGCAACACTTCTAAGACTGGCCGACCAGTCATCTGATCATTAATATACTTGACCATGCTATCTAGAGATGATATTGCTAGTTCGCGAGGTAATTTAAAGGTTTGACTTGTCACTTTACCATCGCTTGTAACTAGTACAGCAATCAATTGTTGGTTCTCGAGGGGCACTAAGCGGAACCCTGATACTTTAATGTCGTGACGCTGTGGCTTCAATATAATGGCAGTTGCACCTGTAAACTCTGATAACGTGCGTGCTGACTCATCTAATAAATCATCTATTTCATGAAAATTACCACGAAACGACTGTATTACCATATTAACGTCATGTTCAGTCACGCTATGATTAGCCATTAAATGATCTAAATAGTAACGATAACCTGCGCGCGACGGTACACGACCAGCCGAAGTATGTAATTTCTTAATTAATGATGCAGATTCTAATGCGGCCATTTCATTACGAATGGTTGCCGAACTTACTTTAATATTGAGCTGTTCTTGCAAACTTTTAGAGCCAACAGCTCGTGCTGTTTGTGTATATTCATAAATGATGGCACTTAGGATTAATTTTTGCCTATCTGTTAGCATACCATCACCTCCACTTTAGCACTCAACACTTCTTACTGCTAACATCTATAATAATACACCTTTCTCAAAAAAAAGCAACCTTTTTAGCACTCTTTTTATCAGAGTGCTAAAAAACACTTGATATCAATCAAGTGTTTCAAAATAGGTGCGCGTTGCCACTTTATCTTTTTCAAGTTGTGTAATTAAATCATCAACCTGATTAAATTTAACTTCGCCTCGTAAATGATGATGCCATGCCACAATGACATCTTCACCATAAATTGCTTGGTTAAAATCTAAAATATTTATTTCGACTGTTATCGGACGATTGTCGCCGAAAGTAACATTTCGACCAATGCTTGCCATACCAATATGCCATTGACCAGCAATGCTAATCTTGACAGCGTAGATACCAATTCCAGGTAACCACTCTAGCTCAGGCGTTAAAACATTTGCCGTAGGAAAGCCTAGTTCTCGGCCTCGGGCTTCACCATGAACAACAATGCCCGTTGTATGATAAATGCGCCCCAATTGGCGATTAACTGTTTGCATGTCACCAACACATAGCGCAGAACGAATCTTGGAAGAACCTATTTTTAAGCCTAAATCATCAAACTCCGGCACAATAATGACGTCAAAACGCGCTTTGGCATAAATTGCTAAGTTAGCCATATTAGCCTGATTTTTATCACTACCATATAAATGGTCAAAACCAGCCACAACTGCTACTGGATTTAACTGCATCAACACCTCATCAACAAATACCTGTGGTGATAAACCCGCTAGTTGAGAAGTAAACTGCATCTTGTACATTTCCGAAACACCTAATGTTTCAAGTAATTGCGCTTTCTGCTTTACCACTGTTAAGTATTTTAATGGTTCGGTTAATGCTTTGAATGCGACACTTGGATGTGGATCATAAGTCAATACTGCTAGCGGTACACCTAAAGCATCTGCTTCAGCCTTAGCTCGCTTAATGACAGCTTGATGGCCTAGGTGTACGCCATCAAAAAAACCCATAGCGACAACTTGGCGTACCGGCTGTTTGAAATTTTGAATTGGATAATGTAATGTTGTTGTTTTAATCATTGTCATTTATTATTGAAAACATAACGTGAACGCCATTCACCAGTATTTTGATTATAAGCGTAAACTGCTTTCACTTCATCCTGATATGTTAATTGCAAATAATTATCATCGGCAGGCCACTGTGTGATAACCTGCCCATTTTTAACGGCAAACCATTCATCATCCGTCAAAGGCTTTATTGGCCAATTCAATAACTTAGAAATAGGAATTACTTTTTCTAAAATTGCTGTACGTGGCCAAGTCATCACATCGTTTAACTCAATGGCTTGCGACAACGTCATCCCGCTACCCATCACGCGTTCTAAACGTGTCATGGTTGCTGGCATGCCTAATTGACGACCAGTATCAACTGCTAGTGTTCTAATATAAGTTCCCTTTGAAACTGTCGCCTCAAAGTCAAATTTTTGTTGCTGATGAACATAGTTCACTAATGATGTACGGTGAAAATCATAAATATGAGCTTCTCGAATTGGACGAGTTACAGTTTCCCCGGCTCTAGCATATTCGTAAAGCCTTTTTCCGGCCACCTTAACAGCCGAATACATTGGTGGAACTTGTTGAATCGACCCGTTCAGTGACTGAATAGCTTCATCAATCTGTTGATCACTATACGGCACAGTAATTGCCTTTTCAGAAATGATTTCACCACTTAAATCCTCAGTCTCTGTTGCAAAGCCCAAGGTAATATCACCAACATAACGCTTAGGACGTGACTGTAACTCATCAATAAGTTTAGTCGCTTTACCTAAGGCAACAACTAAAACGCCTGACACATCTGGATCAAGCGTGCCAGCATGACCAACTTTTTTTTGACCAATAGCACGTCTAACTTTTGCCACAACATCAAATGAGGTCACACCTCTTGGCTTATTGATGACAATAACACCATCTACTTGGTCATTGGCTAACATCGGTGCTCTCCTGATTTTGCCAAACATTTTGTCCAGCATAAACAGCCCCATAGTTGACGTGTGGGACAATTGTTTCTTCGAACAACACATAGATATGCACTTCTGGATTTGTCGCGTGTGTTGTACCAATCAAATCACCGGCATGTAGTTGTTGTCCTGTGCCATAAGTTGCCAAATGGGAGATTGTGGTATCATTTGTTTGCAATTTTACTGTTACTTGTTCATGATGAACGCTTTGTATCGTAACAGTTTGTGCATCTGAAGAAACCACAATACCAGAAACTGGTGACATGATACTGTTGCCATTTGGCACCATCATAAAACCATTATGGCTATTGATTTGGTCCTTATCACTGGCGATTTGTTGCAATTGACCTGTTACCGGTGCAACAACAACCGGCAATTCTGACTTACGTGCAATATGTGTTGCATTCATTTGCCCAGTGGTTCTAACTCTCTGATGTCTGTTGTTTTGATTAAATAAATTTTGCCACCAACTCATAAACTACCCCTCACTTTATTTTTCACGTAAACGCTTCACATACGCTGTGATTCTTTTCATGCCTTCATCTAAATCTTCATCCGAAGCAGCGTAAGATATACGGATAAATGCTTTTGCTGACTCGCTAAAGCCAGAACCAGGGATTACTGCCACCTTTCCCTCGCGGGCAAGGTTTAAGGCAAATGCATCACCATCATCTCCCAAATCTACTGGCAACTTGGCAAAAATATAAAAAGCCCCTTCTGGTGTCACCACATCAAAACCAAGTGCCTTTAACTGTGGTAAAATGCGATCTCGTCTGGCCTTATAAGCTGCTCTCATCAACAAAGGTGTATCCTTGACATCGCGCAAGGCCACCACAGCTGCATCTTGAATAAAAGTTGGGATAGCAAAAGTCAAGGCCCCGTGAACTTTTTGCATCTCTAAAATCATCTGCTTTGAAGCCAAAATGAAACCGACACGATACCCTGTCATAGCATGTGACTTAGATAGGCCGTTAATATAAATCGTCTGCTCAGGTATGATTTCTGCAAATGAAACATGCGCTTGGTCATAAGTCAATACAGCATAAATTTCATCAGAAATCACCCAAATATGATGCTTTTTAAAGGTAGCTGCCAATGCCATAACCTCTTCACGAGAGTAAGTTACTCCTGTTGGATTCGTCGGATAATTCATCAATATGGCGCGTACTGGAACCGTAGCCTTTTCTACGGCTTCATCAACCATTTCTGGTGTCAGCTTAAAACGATGTGCTGTCGTGTCAATTGCAATTTTTTGGCCATAAGCCAATGCGAGCGACGTGAAGTATGGCCCATAAGCAGGTTCAGGCACCAACAGACCATCACCAGGTGCCAGCAAAGTATGCAAAACAACATTGATGCCCTCGCTAACGCCTAACGTCACAATCACATTATCTTCATCCTGATAATTCAAATGATAAGTTTCATTGAAATATCTAACAGCCTCGGCGCGCAGGGACTGTTCGCCTTGACTTTCAGCATAATGAGATCGATTATTATTAATGGCTTCAGTAGCAGCAGCTTTGATTCGCTCATCAACATCAAATCCTGGTTCGCCAAATGTCAATTTTAAAACACCTGGAATATCTCGCACTGTTTTTTGAAAATTCAATAATTTATCGGGCGCCATTGCCGTAATCGTTGGATTGAGTGATTGCTCTAAATTAGTCATGTTAGCGTTCCTTATTTATAGTCAAATTAACGTAATTCTATTTTAACACAAAAACGCTACCTCTAAATGGGTAGCGTTTTTTCATTATAATTTATTAATTATCAGCGTGTAGTTTGCGAATTAAATCTTCAATGTGATTACCATATTGAACGGACTGATCACGGACAAATTTTAATTCTGGCGTCTTATAGACAGTTAAACGTGCACCTAATTCTTTTCTGATTAAACCACTAGCTGCTTCAAGACCAGCTTGCGCTTTTTGACCATCACTAGCCAAGTCAGAAAGAATTGAATAATAAATCGTTGCAATTTGCAAATCACCTGACAGTTCAACACTTGTTACCGTGACATCTTGTACCCTTGGGTCATTAATGCGTTTAAGCAATAAGTCAGTTACATCACGTTGAACTTCTTGTGCGAGGCGACCTGCACGTTGTGGATTAGCCATAACTTGTGCCCCTTTTCTATTATGTCAACTAACAGTCGTTAACTATTATTTTACTTTTACTTCTTCCATGATATAAGCTTCAACAGTATCGCCAACTCTAATATCATTATACTTTGCAACCGTGAAGCCAAACTCATAACCCATCTTCACTTCGTTGACAGAATCCTTACCACGCTGCAATGATGCAACTTCACCATCATAAACAACAACATTATCACGCATGATACGAACCTTAGAATCCTTCGTAATCTTACCTTCTTCAACCATTGCACCGGCAATGATACCAACCTTAGAGAACTTAAACAATTCCTTAACAGTAACATTACCAATAACCTTCTCTTCAAAGACAGGTTCAAGTTGTCCCTTCATGGCTGCTTCAACATCGTCAATAGCATTATAAATCACGTTATAGAAGCGAATATCAACCTTATCAGAATCAGCTTGAGACTTTGCTAGAGGCGTTGAACGAACATTAAAGCCAATAATAATTGCACCGGAAGCAGAGGCAAGCGTTACATCAGACTCGTTAATTGCACCAACAGCTGTGTGAATAATATCCACACGAACACCATCAACTTCAATCTTCTTAAGCGAGCCTGACAAAGCTTCGACAGAACCTTGTACATCAGCTTTCACAATAACAGGAACTGTTTTCATGGCCTTTTCAGACATTGTACTAAATAATGTGTCCAGTGTGACAACAGAACCTGAGTTACGAATTGCTTCTTGCGCACGCTTAGCACGTTCTTCACCAGCTGCACGTGCAGTTTTTTCGTCTGCCATAACGATGAATCGATCACCAGCCTGTGGTACTTCGTTAATACCTGTAATTTGCACTGGTGTTGCAGGCAATGCCTCGGCTAATTCAATACCACGTTCATTTGTCATTGTTCGCACACGACCATAGGTATTACCAACAACAATTGGATCACCAACACGCATCGTACCTTGTTGAACAAGCACAGTTGCAACCGGGCCACGTCCCTTGTCCAAACGTGCTTCAATCACTGAACCACGCGCAGGTACATCCGGATTAGCTTTAAGTTCAAGCACTTCAGCTTGTAGCAAAATCATTTCTAACAATTCATCAACGTTTTGACCAAACTTAGCAGAAATCTTAACGAAAATCGTGTCGCCACCATATTCTTCAGGTACTAAGTCATAGGCCATTAATTGATTCATAACCTCATCAGGATTAGCTCCTGGCTTATCAATCTTGTTGACTGCCACAATAATTGGTGTTTCAGCGGCTTTGGCATGATTAATAGCTTCAATTGTTTGTGGCATGACACCATCATCAGCTGCAACAACTAAAATAGTTAAGTCCGTTACATTGGCACCACGCGCACGCATTTCTGTAAAGGCAGCGTGTCCTGGTGTATCCAAGAATGTAATGGTTTTGCCGTTTAACTGCGTTTGGTACGCACCGATATGTTGTGTAATACCACCGGCTTCGCCTTCAGTCACATTAGAGTTACGCAAGTAATCAAGCAAGGTTGTCTTACCATGATCAACGTGTCCCATAATTGTTACAACTGGTGGACGAGCGACTAACTTGCTTTCGTCAATCGTATCATCTTCGAAGAACTTATCAATATCGGCAACATCTTCTTCTTCTTTAAGTTGTGATTCAATACCATAATCAGCAGCCAAAATTTCAATTGTATCAGCGTCTAATGATTGGTTTTGGTTCGTCACGATGCCTAGTAAGAATAGCTTTTTAATAATTTCAGCTGTGTCACGATGAAGTAACTTTGATAAATCTTGTACGTTCATACCGATACGATATTCAAGTACTGCTGGTAGTGGCTGTTCCTTACGCTCAGTTGCTGGTACAGCTGGTCCCTTTTTAGCAGCGATACGGCGTGACTTTTTCGACCCACGAGGCTTATCATTACGACGTGGTGTTTGTTGTCCCGTACCGTTTGTGTTGCGTTTGCGTGAATTGTTACGTGCAGAGTTATTGCCCGAAGCTAATGCACCACCAAACTTACCTGTGCCGCTCTGCGTTGTTGTTGCAGTGGCCTTTGTTTCTGCTGTTTTAGGCTTAGTTTGTGCTGGCTTTTCTGCTACTTTTTTACTCTGTTCAGCAGGCTTCTTAGTTGTTTTTGCTGCAGCAGCCTGCTTACGCTTCTCGTTTTCACTCACATACTGCTTTAAGCTATTATCTGTCTTCTTAGAATAATCAATCTGTCCTTCACGAGGCTTAGTTGACCAATTCTTCTTTTCTCGAATCATTGGGCGACCCTCAGAAGCTTGTGTTCGTGATCCAGGACGTTGATTATTGCGTCCGCCTTGACCTTGTGACTTTGACTGATTTGGACGTGAAGCATTACCACCTTGAGTATTAGAACGCGAGGAATTTGTATGACGGTTTTGTCCTTGTCCCTGTGATTGTCCTTGACGAGCTGGTTTGTTTGAACGCGGTGTTGTTCCTGCACTTGAATTAGTACCATCTGTTAATTTTGCAGCGTGTCGACGTTGTGATGCTGGTAACTCCTTACGCTCTGGTACGGCCTGTTTTCGTGCAGGACGGTTTGAACTTGAGAATTTCTTTTCTTCTGTCATTTAGTTCCGCTCCTTTTCTGAAATTAATTGTTTGATTTTACGACTAAAGCCACGATCGGCAATCGCAAATATACTACGATTAACACCAATGGCGTTGATTAATTGTTGTTTTGTATAGTCCTGTATTAAAGTTATATGGTAAAAGTTTGACTTATCCATAAATTTTTTTGCTTGACTCGGACCACCATCACTTGGGAAAAAAGCTAACTGAACTTTATTCCCACGAATTGCAGTGAGTGTTGGCTCGGAACCCAAAACGATTTTGCCTGCGCGCATAGCCAAGCCAAGTAAATTAAGAATTTGTTGATCTTCACTTATCACCGAATAACTCCTTACGTGCCTGCTGATGATCAACATAAGCAATAAGTTCATCGTAAAAGGCATCAGGGACTTTAACTTCGAACGCTTTGTCAAAAATACGCTGTTTCTTAGCAGTATTAGCAACATCACGATTCAAACTGATGTACGCGCCACGACCGTTTGCTTTAGATGTTGTATCTAGGCTTACATGTCCTTCTTTATCACGCACAACACGAACGAGTTCTTTTTTAGGAAACATGTCACCAGTCACAATGTCTTTTCGCATAGGTATTTTTCTAGGTTTCATTGTTCTGTAGCGTATTTTAGTTTTTCAAACCGAAATACTGTTCCTTTCTAAAAATTTAATCGTTTTCTTCAACTGACGATACGGTTTGGTTCCCTAAATCTTTTGCAGCTTCAGTTTCAGACTTAATATCAATCTTAAAGCCAGTCAAACGTGCTGCTAAACGTGCATTCTGTCCTTTTTTACCAATTGCCAAAGACAACTGATTATCTGGTACAATCACTGTTACTGCGCGCTCGTTTTCAGAGTCAAAAATAACATCTGTTACTTCTGATGGATTCAAAGCATTGGCAATATATTGCGCTTCATCTTCAACCCATTCAACAATATCCATATTTTCGCCACCAAGTTCATTAACAACGGATTGCACACGGCCACCACGCTGACCAACCATTGCCCCAACAGGGTCTAAATCTGGATCATGCGTATAAACAGCAATCTTTGAACGATCTCCAGCTTCACGAGAAATGCTCATAATTTCAACAGTACCATCATATACTTCCGGTACTTCTTGTTCAAATAATCGCTTAACTAGATCTGGCGCTGTACGTGACACAAAAATTTGTGGTCCCTTAGCGTTATTTTCAACCTTATTAACAAGCACTTTAATACGGTCACCCATACGATAATGTTCATTGGGCATTTGATCATTAGGTGCCATTGCAGCTTCTTGATTTCCTGGTAATGTCATATACAAGAAACGTGAATCTTGCCGATCAACTTCACCAGTAATGATTTCATCTTGATAATCAGCAAACTTATTATAAATCGCTTCCCGTCCTGCTTCACGGATTTTTTGCATAATAACTTGCTTAGCAGCTTGTGCTGCCATACGACCAAAATCCTCTGGCGTAACATCAAAACGAATTTCATCGCCGGGTTCGTAAGCGCGATTGATTGCTAGCGCATCTTCTAGAGAAATCTCTGTATCTTCATTTTCAAAATCTTCATCTAAGACAACATGTTTGACTTGCTTAATGGCAACATTTCCCTTTTTCGTGTCAAACACAGCCTCGACATTTTGTTCCGCATTATATTGCTTCTTGTAAGCTGCTTTCAAAGCGTCTTCTAACGCTTCAATTACAATCGCACGTTCAATGCCGCGCTCCGCTTCAAGGGCATCGAGTGCATCAACTAATTCTTTGCTCATTCGCCTATCCTCATTCAATTAGTAACTTATTAATCAAAATTATAATAAGTCATTGCAGTTCAATATTTTCGTTAAAAATGGGTATCTAACACTGCTTTAGCAATTTCATCAAAAGTGCATACTATGGTTTCTGACGACGTAGTCAGTGTAATACCCTTATCATCAATAGTTTCAATTTTACCTTGCCACTTTTTTTGGCCATTTTTTGCAACAAAGAATGCTACTAAAATATTTTCTCCACTCGCTTTAGCCCATTCATAATGCCAAGGCCTTATCAAAGGACGATCAGCACCTGGAGACGAAATATCTAGCATATAGGCTTCAGGTATTGGGTCTGGTTCAATAGTATCTAGTAATTCATTAACAGCCTGTGTAAATGTTGTAATGTCATCCATCGTGATAAATTCATGGTTACGTTTGTCAATCAAAATACGTAATACTTTTTGACCACCTTCTTTAGTGTAGGACACATCCCATAACAATAACTGCTGAGCATTTATCAGTGGTTCAATGAGGGTGCTAATTTCTTGTGCCACTTTATTCGCCATACGCGCTACCTCCTTTGATGAATATGTTACGATATTGCAAGCAAGTGCCAATCCCATAAAAAATGAGCCGGCCTCGTACTAAATGGCCCGCTCATTTACAAAACTATGTAAATTAACAATCTTTAGTATAACGCAAATATACACCAATTGCAAATTAGATAAAACAAAAAGACCACAATGCGTGGCCTTTACTAGAATGTGAACCTTTATGACCTCATTCGCCTAAGCTCATTGAGGCAGTCACTGTATTTAGCTAATGCTATAATAATTGACTTTTAACGCGCCCACGTAACGCTACTGGTTAGTATAAATCGTTCTTTTCAGAAACGCTATAACTTACCAAGAAGCCTTGCGAACACCAGGGATTTGACCCTTATGTGCCAATTGACGGAAGTTCAAACGTGACATACCAAATTCACGCATGTAAGCATGAGGACGTCCATCAATCAAGTCACGATTGTGCATACGTACGGGAGATGAATCCTTTGGCAAAGCAGCCAAACCGATGAAATCTCCAGCAGCCTTCAATGCCGCACGCTTATCAGCGTACTTTGCAACTAAAGCTTCACGCTTTTGTGCCTTAGCAATTTTTGACTTTTTTGCCATGTTACTTAATCTCCTTAAATGTTACAACTTTACGAAGTTTTGGTGAGTACTTCTTCAACTCAAGACGATCTGGTGTATTACGACGATTCTTAGACGTCAAGTAAATACGTTCACCAGTTTCATCATTTCCTAGAACAACGTGAATACGCATATTCATACTCCTTAGTGTGGTTTGTTAAAATTATTTGCTTGTCAATACAAATAGTTATTATACATGAACATCTTATCACTGTAAAGTAGTTTGATTAATTCTATCAAAACATTTTAAGTAATGAGCTGACCGTGTTTTTAAAATTGGTTTTCCAATGGTGGCACAACTTGTTTCTTACGCGATACAACACCTGGCAAGTCAATCACATGATTAGTTAATGTGGCATTAAAGGCACTTTCAATTGCTTGATTAGCATCTCCTAAATAAATGGCTTTTGAATTTGAGTTCAAGATATCAGTAATGACAAACAAAAAGTCTTCATAACCTTCAGCAACCATTGCTGCCTCGATACCCGATTGACGTGCCAACACATCATCAATATCAACCGTATTCACTTGACCTATACGGAATTGGTGACCACCCATTTCAAATGACTTTGCATCGCCATCAATCAGTTCTTTATCACTACGTGATGATAAGTCCGTACCGGCTTTTAATAAGTCCAAGCCATAAGCTTCATAATTCGTCAAACCAGCAATCTTAGCCAAGGCCTCTAAAGCTGGTTGGTCATATGTCGTTGTAGTTGGACTCTTGAGTAGTAAGGTATCTGAAATAATAGCAGATGCCATTAGTCCTGCAATATCAGACGGAATTTCAATGTTAGCTTGCTTAAATTCATAATAAAGAATTGTCGCAACTGATCCCCAAGGCTTGGCTGTGATGTAAAGCGGTGTTGCATTTGTGAAGGCAAACTTATGGTGATCGTAGATACCTTCAACAGTCACATCAGCAAGATTATCAACTGATTGCGCCGCTTCATTATGGTCGACCAAAACGACTGTTTCTGTATCTGCAGATGAAATCACACGTGGCGCTGCTACTTTAAAGTAATCCAACGCAAATTGCGTTTCTGCATTGGGTTCACCCTGTGCCACTGCCTCAGTATCATTACCAATTTGATTCAAAAAATAACTTGCTGCAATTGCTGAAGCAATTGTATCTGTATCAGGGTTTTTGTGCCCAAAAACTAAAGTGTTAGCCATTAGTTCATATCTCCTAGATGTTTATACGTTTATTTTATCAAAAAAAAGTTACTTTGTCTTAGCAATTGTTAGTGGTTGAACACGCCATGGTTCGCCATACTTTTTAACATCAACAACATATTGACCATTGCCTACACGTTGTGACGGCTTGTAATCGCTCAGCTGTAGCTCCTGTTTTTGCCAACGTGTTGTGAGTATTTCTAATGCTGTGTCTTCAATGTTAAGAATAGTTGCCGTTGCAACATGATAAGCCACTGTTTTCTTTTGCGTAAAAATTAGTAAGCCTTTATTGGCGCGCTTTGAACGTGTTATTTCAGAAACCGGCATGTATTTAAAGGCGCCATTATCAGCCATAATAGCTACGCGCTGTGCCTCATTTGTAACAAAAACGGCAGCCTTAATTGTATCTTCATTGCGCAAGTCCATCGCTTTGACGCCAGCAGTACGTGCCCCAATTTCTGGGATAGATTTAATAGCAAAGCGCAGCCCAACACCATGTTGCGATAGCAATAGTACGTCTTGCTGGCCAACTGTTTCAAAGTAATCAGCGTTGACCACATAACTATCATTTGTTTTGAGCTTGATGGCCATTGAGGTTTTCTTTTTGTATGCTTTTGGTAACATGTCACTCAAAGTCGTTTGCTTAATAAAGCCATCGTTGGTCACAATGGTAAAGGCACCACCTTGCTCTAGGGTGTTGATTGGTACAACTTTAATAACATATTCTTCCGTACGCCAATTCGATAGTTCTTGAGAAAAATGTTCCCCAGTATCTTTCCATCTTGAATCTGGCAGTTCGTGAACTGGTCGATAGATGACACTCCCTTTATTGGTAAACATAAATAAGTGCTGTGTCGTATTGAGTTGCCCTTCAAACACCGGCAAATCATCATCGGCTAAGCCGTTATCTTTATCAGAAGCCTTATAAGAGCGAATAGATGCGCGCTTATAATAACCATTACGCGATACTAATACTTGTACATCTTCTTCGGCAATTGTTACGGCTTTATCAATGACAAGATCTTCAACTTCAGCTTCGATTTGTGAGCGACGAGCGGATTGATATTTCTGTGTAATGGCCGTAATTTCGTCACGAATAACAGCTTTCAAAGCCATTTCTTCATTCATAACTTCTGTTAAATGGTTGATTTTCTCAGTCAACGCCGCAAACTCTTCTTCCAATTGCGTCACATCAGTATTGGTTAAACGATACAGTTGCAATGTCACAATGGCTTCCGCCTGAGGTTGCGTAAAGTCGAAACGTGCTATTAAATTTTGTGTCGCATCTTTACGGTTTTTAGATGCTCGAATCGTTGCAACAACCTCGTCCAAAATTGACAACATACGAATTAAGCCTTCAACAATATGCTGTCTCGCTTGTGCTTTGGCTAATTCATACGCTGACCGCTTTAATACAACTTCCTTACGAAATGCTATAAATGCTTCCAGCGCCTGTTTAAGACTCACGTGAACTGGCCGTTGGTCATGAATAGCAACCATGTTAAAGTTATATGCGATTTGCAAATCAGTTTTTTTGAAGAGATAGGTTAAAATGCCATTGGCATTAGTGTCTTTATTGAGCTCAATAACAATTGACATGCCTTCACGATCTGATTCGTCACGCACTTCAGAAATGCCGGCAACTTCTTTATTAAGACGAATAGCATCAATTTTAGATACTAAGTTTGATTTCACTACTTCATAAGGTAGTTCCGTGATTTCAATTTTTTTCTTGCCACCCTTGAGCTCAGAAATAGCTGTTTTGGCGCGGACAACAATTTTACCACGGCCTGTTTTATAAGCCTTTTTAATCCCCTCTAGCCCTTGAATGATACCACCGGTAGGAAAATCTGGCCCTTTAATGTACCGCATCAAAGCTGACTGTGGCGCCTCTGGGTGATCAAGCAAGTAGATTAACGCGGCATTAATTTCTTTCAAATTATGCGGTGGTATTTCAGTCGCATAACCAGCAGAAATACCCGTCGCACCATTAATTAATAAGCTTGGAATACGTGATGGTAAGACTGTTGGTTCATAGGTCGTATCATCAAAGTTCAAAACCATATCAACAGTGTCTTGACCTAAGTCAGCCATCATTTCACCGGCAATTTTAGATAAACGCGCCTCAGTGTAACGCATTGCTGCGGCGGGATCATTATCGATTGAACCGTTGTTACCGTTCATATCAATTAATGGTTCACGTACTTTCCAATTTTGAGATAATCTCACCATGGCTTCATAGATAGAGGAGTCACCGTGTGGATGGAAATTACCCATGACATTACCAACTGATTTAGCCGACTTACGATACGGATGATCATAAGTATTGCCATCCTGATTCATCGCAAATAAAATACGACGCTGGACTGGCTTTAAGCCATCGCGAATGTCTGGCAACGCACGTTCTTGAATAATATATTTTGAATAACGCCCGAAGCGTTCGCCCATCACTGCTTCCAGTGAGAGCTCTGTTATACGATCTGCCATATATCAAGTTGCCCACCGGTCATTGACAGTGGACAATATTCCTCTCAAATAGTTTAAATAAATATGTAAATACCGCGCACAATTGTACACGGTAATGGTTGTTTGGTCAACCGCGTGAGCAAACTAATTATTTTTATCACGCCAAGTCGTAATAATTGGTTCAGCTGTTTCAGAGGTAGTAGTATGCCCCTTCTCATTCTGTCGTATTTTTTCAAATACAGCTGTCGAACTTTCCTTATCACCATCAACGTTGTCTAGGATAGAACCTGCTTCGTCCATTGTAAAATGAACGTTGGCTTCAATCCAATCACGTCGTGGTTCAACTTTATCACCCATCAACGTTGTCACACGTTTCTCAGCCAACACAGCATCATCAATTTTAACCCTAATCAATGTTCTTGTCTCTGGATTCATGGTTGTTTCCCATAGTAATGGGGCGTTCATTTCACCTAGTCCTTTAAACCGTGTTAATTCATAACGGGCATCATTTTGACTCGTAATGCTCTCAAGTTCATCATTTGTCCAAGCAAATTGATCTTCGAATTTTTTTGATGCATATTTAACACGGTAAAGCGGTGGTAATGCAATATAAACACGCCCAGCTTCAATCAGTGGTCGCATATATTTGTAGAAAAAGGTTAATAGCAGTGTTTGAATATGCGCACCATCATCATCCGCATCAGTCATAATAATAATTTTATTAAAAGCCGTATCTTCAACTTTAAAATCAGGTCCAACACCACCACCAATTGCGTAAATCAGAGTCGATATTTCTTCGTTTTTTAAGATATCGGCTAACTTAGCCTTCTCTGTGTTTAATACTTTCCCCCGTAAAGGTAAGATAGCTTGAAACTTACGATCTCGTCCCTGTTTTGCCGAGCCGCCGGCTGAATCACCCTCTACAAGAAATAACTCATTGCGAGCGGCATTTTTCGATTGTGCAGGGGCTAATTTACCAGATAATAGACGATCTTTTTGGCCCTTTGTTTTACCCGTTCGGCTCTCATCACGAGCTTTACGCGCTGCTTCGCGTGCCTCACGCGCACGAATAGCTTTACGAATGATATTTTGACCAAAATCGCCATTTTCCATTAAGAAACGACCTAAAGTTTCGTTAACAACAGCATCAACAATGCCACGGGCCTCTGGCGTACCTAGCTTATCCTTTGTTTGACCTTCAAATTGTAAGAATTGTTCTGGCACACGCAAAGAAATAACGGCAGACAAGCCTTCACGTACATCGCTACCTTCTAAATTTTTATCTTTTTCTTTTAAGAGGTTAACCTTACGCGCATATTCATTGAAAGCTTTGGTCCAGGCAGTTCTAAAACCAACTTCGTGTGTGCCACCATCTTGTGTCCGCACATTATTAACAAAAGATAGCAATGTTTCAGAGTAACCATCATTATATTGCGCTGCAACATCAACAACTAAACCTTCTTGTTGCCCTTCAAAGGTCATAACCGGTCCAATTGTTTCTTTATCTTCATTTAGAAAATTAACAAAGGACTCAAGTCCCTTCTCATAATGATAAGTTTCTACACGAGCAGGTGACACGCGTTCGTCAGTTAAAATAAACTTAACCCCTGACATGAGGAAAGCGGATTCTCTTAAACGTTCAGATAATGTGTCATACTTATATACTGTGGCACTAAATATTGATGGATCAGGCTTAAATGTCACGGTGGTGCCTGATTTAGCTTTCGTTGCACCTAAATCACGCAGTGTCCCTACAGGCTGCCCACCATCAATAAAGTCTTCTTGCCATTGATGCCCATCACGAATAATTGTTACTTGCAAACTTTCAGACAAGGCGTTTACTACTGAAGAACCGACACCATGCAAACCGCCAGATGTCGCGTAACCACCCTGACCAAACTTACCACCAGCATGTAACACCGTCAAAATAACTTCTGGTGTTGGCTTACCAGATTCATGCATGCCAACCGGCATACCGCGACCAAAATCCTGCACAGTAATTGCATTATTGTCGTGAATCGTCACTCGAATTTCGTTACCGTAACCGCCTAAGGCCTCATCTACTGCGTTATCAACAATTTCATAAACCAAATGGTGCAAACCACGACCATCAGTTGACCCAATATACATACCAGGTCGTTTACGAACAGCTTCTAATCCTTCTAATATTTTTATCGAATCTGAATCATAGTGATTTTTTTCTGCCATGAATACTCTTTAACTTTCTTAATTTAAAACATAACACAATTGAACAATTGTTCGATTTCATGCGTCAATCTATATTATCATAGATTAAAAAAAGGATTCTGACAAGTAGAAATATTTTATTTTAATTAAGTTACCCCCTTTACTATTATGATTTATGTTAGAATTAACTTTGTGTTTAGGCACAATTATGAGGAGTTCTAATTATGATTTCAATCGTATTAATGTTCGTTTTGTCATACTTCCTAGGCGCCATGGTACCAGGATTTTGGATTGGCAAACTATTTTATCACAAGGACATCCGTGATGAAGGTTCCGGCAACATCGGCACCACTAACTCATTTCGCGTTTTGGGTCCTGTTGCAGGTATAATGACCTTGATTTTGGATTTACTAAAGGGTACGGCTGCAGGTTTATTACCGTTAGCGTTTAACAGCACAATTAATCCAATGTTAGTTGGTTTAGTAGCCGTCATCGGTCATACATTTTCTATATGGATTAAATTTAAAGGTGGGAAAGCCGTAGCCACCTCTGCTGGTGTTTTGTTAGCATATAATCCGCAATTTTTTTGTTTAATTGCCACTGTTTTCATCGTTATGTTATTACTCACTTCAATGGTTTCCGTCAGTTCAATGGTGGGCTTCAGTATAGCTGTTATCGTATCCTTTTATTATCATGATATGGTACTCACTGTTGTGGCAGTTGCTTTAACAATTTTTGTCTTTTATCGCCACCGCGCTAATATTTCTCGCATTATTCATGGAACAGAAAGCACTGTGCCTTTTGGCCTTTACCATTATCTGCACAAAAAAAAATAAAAAACCGATAGCTATTGTCTATCGGTTTTTTATTTTTGATGCGTATCAAACAAAATTGTAACAGGACCATCATTTACCAAAGACACTGCCATGTCTGCACCAAATTGTCCTGTCTCAACATCTAATCCAGAATACAATTTTAGTTGGTCATTAAAATTAGCGTATAATTTTTCTGCAAAGACAGGATCGCCAGCACCTGTGAAGCTTGGTCTATTACCTTTTTTAGTATTAGCAAGTAAAGTGAATTGCGAAATCGATAAAAATGTGCCCTCAATATCTTGAATACTTAAGTTCATACGGCCCGATTCATCTTCAAAGACACGTAACTGACTAATTTTACGGACAAGATACATTATATCTTCTGCTGTATCTGTATTCACAATACCTACCAATAAAACGTATCCTTGCTTAATCGCACCAACAATCTGGTTATCAATCGTTACTTGTGCAGACTTCACACGTTGCAACACTACTTTCATTCAAATAACTCCTTTATCAATGAAACGTCCGCTCAACATCATAAACAGCGGGTAGGTTATTTAACGCATCCATAATCGCTGTTAACTGCTCTGTATTTTTAACACCGATGGATAGTGACACTTGCGCCATACCATTCTTAGTCGCATGACCATTAACTGAATTAACATAACGTGTCCGGCTATTAATGGATCGTAAGACATCGTTCAACAAACCATTTCGGTTTTCACCATGAACCGTCAAATCAGCGTCATAATTAGGCTTAAGGCCTGATTCATCTTCCCATTGCACATCAACTAAGCGTTGGCCTTGTATTTCTGCTGCACGAATATTAGGACACCCCAGACGATGCACTGAAATACCGCGTCCTTTAGTGATATAGCCTTTGACAGGGTCACCTGGGACTGGTGTACAGCAGCGACCTAAACGAACCAATAAATTATCAACGCCAGCAATCACAATATCATCAGCTGAAGCTTTTTGTCGCTGTGTTAATGCTGTCTCAACACGCTTAATCTCGTGCCCTTCTTCAAGTAATTCACGCTGTAATTCTGCCGTTTGGGCTGCTTGCTGTGCCTCACGAATCTCTTCAGTCAACTTATTAGCTACACCTGGTGCCGCTACATCTCCGTAGCCAATCGCTGCTAACATATCGTCATACGCATGGTAATGTAATGTTTCTGCTGTCTGCGTGAGTTTATCAGTGGTCATGACCTGATTAGGGTCGAAACCGGTTTCTCTTAAGTTCCGCAAAAGCAGCTCTCGCCCAGCCTCGATATTGTCGTTACGGTTTAGTTGCTTGAAATATTGCTTAATTTTATTACGAGCGCGCCGAGTTGAAACTAAATCTAACCAATCACGGCTTGGTTTGGCTGTTGCACTGGTAATAATTTCAATAATATCACCAGTTTTAATTTTATAATCTAGTGGCACAATCCGACCATTAACTTTCGCACCAGTGGTTTTAATCCCAACATTCGTGTGAATGGAAAAAGCCATATCAAGCGGTCCTGCACCTTTAGCTAATTCAAAGACATCCCCTTTGGGGGTAAAAGCATAAACGCGGTCACTGAACAAGTCCCCTTGTACACCGTCCATGAAATCTTCCGCATTTTTAGCGTCCTCTTGTAATTCCAAAATACCTTGAATGACATTAAGCGTTTGTTCATTTTTATCAACGACTTTAACTTCTTTATTTGAACCCTTATTTTTCTTGTAGGCCCAATGCGCAGCCACACCATATTCAGCGACTTCATGCATATGATGCGTTCTAATCTGAACTTCCAAAGGTCGACCACCAGGGCCAATAACTGTCGTGTGCAAACTTTGATAACCATTGGCTTTTGGCAAAGCAATATAATCTTTGAATCGGCCAGGCAAAGGCATCCATTGGGAATGGATAGCCCCTAACACCGCATAAGTATCTGGAATAGTATCAGTCAATACGCGCACAGCCGATAAGTCATAAATTTCTTCAAAGGCTTTATGTTTATCGGTCATTTTTCGATAAATTGAATAAATATGCTTTGGTCGACCATAAACACTGACATTATCTAATTCTAAATCTTTAATCGCATCATTAATTTCACGCACGGCTTCTTCAACATAGCGAATACGCTCATCACGCTTCATGTTCATTTGTGAAGCAATACTATGATATTTATCGGGATCAAGGTAACTCAATGACAAATCTTCAAGTTCCCACTTAATCGTGCTAATACCTAATCGATCAGCTAATGGTGCGTAAATGTCTAAGGTTTCACTTGCAATTCTGCGACGCTTTTCTTCACGTAAGGCTCCTAAAGTTCTCATGTTATGCAGTCGATCAGCAAGCTTAACAATAATTACACGAATGTCCTTGGACATGGCTAACAACAATTTACGATGATTTTCTGCTAATTGCTCTTGTGAATTTTGATATTGAATTTTACTGATTTTAGTTACGCCATCAATAATTTGTGCAATTGTCGTCCCAAACTTATCTTCAACATCGGCCAACGTCGCAGTTGTATCTTCCACAACATCATGTAAATATCCTGATATAACTGTTGCTGTGTCCATACGTAACTCAGCCAAAATGCCAGCAACTTGTATCGGATGAATAATATAAGGTTCGCCTGATTTACGTAATTGTGCCTTGTGTAAATCAGCAGCCCATTCATAAGCCGCCTTGACCTTAAGGGCATCTGATTCAGTCATGTAATGCGACACCATGTCTAACACTTCTTGTCCTGAATATTTTTTTGTTTTTGCCATATATATACTTGTGCTTAACGCACTTTTCCCTTCACAACTTCCGGAAGACACACCACTGTTTCACGAACCGCAGCATGCCTTATGACGTTTTTATACGTAGTATAATTATAATAAATTTTTAATATTTTCACAACCTATGTCTTATAACGTGCATATTTTTACAAATAAGCATACACTAGTAATATCAATTTTTCATAAAGGAGGTTGCTGATGTCTGAAAATGATCAAGAACCAGCGGAATCCGAGAACACACTTTGGCAACGTAATGTCTTTGTATTATGGTTTGGCGTTTTTATGACAGGTGTTGCACTGAGTGAAGTCATGCCTTTCTTGTCCTTATATATCGACACTTTAGGCCATTTCAATAAAGATGCCTTAAGTCTTTATTCAGGCGCTGTTTTTGCTATTTCTTTTCTGGTCACAGCCGTTGTCTCGCCCTTTTGGGGTAAATTAGCTGACCGCAAAGGTCGAAAACTCATGTTACTGCGTGCCGCATTTGGTATGTCAATTGTATTGTTTCTGATGGGGAATGTGACCAATGTTTGGGAGCTGTTATTGTTGCGTGCACTGCAAGGTGCAATGGGTGGTTTCATTTCCAATGCTAACGCATTAGTTGCAACACAAACACCTAAACAACACGCTGGTAAGGCCCTTGGCATTTTAGTAACTGGGATGACTGCTGGTAATTTAATTGGCCCATTTTTTGGCGGTGTACTGGCCACATTTTTTAGTTATCGCACATCATTTCATATTACTGGCATTATTCTATTCCTAGTATTTATCCTTACTTTGTGCTTAGTCAAAGAAGAAGAACGCCCCGTCTCGCTAACAGTAGCAAAGTCTTCAACTAAGGTGTTATGGGCCGGTTTACCAAATAAACAATTCATTGTTGGCTTATTTGTGACAACAATGTTAGTGCAAACCGTTAACACATCTATTAATCCAATTATTAGTTTATTTGTTCGAGAGCTGATGCATAATGCAACGAATACGACATTCATGGCCGGTATTGTGGCCGCTATGCCTGGTATTGCAACAGTGATTGCAGCACCGCCATTTGGTCGCTTGGGCGATCGTGTAGGCACTGAACGTATGATAAAAATTGGCTTTATGATTGCTGTAATCGCTTTTATTCCGACAGCATTTGTCACCAGTATTAGTATGCTAATGTTACTCAGATTCATTGTTGGTATTAGCGATGCCACAATGTTACCAGCCATACAGACATTATTATCGAAAAACTCGCCAACAGAAATGACAAGCCGTATTTTTAGTTATAATCAAAGTTTCCAATCTTTAGGATCGGTTATGGGTCCCATGATTGGTGCAATTATTGCAAGTTTGTTTGATTATCGCGGTATTTTTATTGTCAGTGCCCTAATTATCATACTTAATGCAGTTTTGTTCAATATCACAACACGACGCAAGACAGAAACAGCAGCCATCAAATAAAAAAAAGCGTTTCCTTTTGAAAGGAAACGCTTTTTTATTTAAGTTAGCCAATGATTGAGATACTGCATATCAACTGAAGCCGATGTCCAACGTTGCAGTGGCGTATAATTATGACGTTGATTAAAAGCCAACTGCTGCATCGACAAAACTGCCACAGCTTGGCCATTTTCAGTTAAAAAAACTTGACCTATTGTTGTGAAATGACCTTTCGTATGCTTCCCAGTTCGCCAAAAATTAGGTTTTGCATCCTGCTTTGGTAAGTACTGCCCAGACAAGTTTTGTGTTACAACAACGCCTGAAAATAAGTGCGTCTCATATTTACTATTCTTTCCCATAATCGTAAACTCCCACACCTACTTCAAATTTAGTACCGTCAATCACGTCAGTTGGTTGCAAATGTAACTGGTAATTGACATCAGCACTAATCATACTCAATCGCTCACTGGCACGCATGCTATCAACATTTTCAAGTAATTCATAATCTTGTGTCGTGAGTTCATTTAATCCCGCACGAATTGTCAATCTTATCCAAGGCACCTGCATAATTTTTGTCAAGTAAGCAATCTGGCCATACGGCATCGGCCTTAGCCAGGAGCCACCATTTCCTATTGTCGACAAATGTATTTGTTTTTGCCAACGAACCGTATCTTGGTACCAAATCACCTGATAAACACCAGGATTATCAAGCGGCATAGCCAATATTTCATCAGAGAGCGTTGTTGGGTGTGCAATGATACGCATCTCACCCGCCAAATGTTGTGTCACATTAATCAGGTATCGATTTTGCCCATCAAAGAAAAAGTTGAGCGCAAATTCTGATTGTCGGTCATTTGGTCCATCAGGCATATGTTTTTCTTTTGGTAATACAATCACTCGCTGATTCAAATCACGTAACGCGTTAATGAGTTTACGTCGGTTACCTGGAATCACAATTGCTTGTGGCGACTCTAGTTCAACAACTTTCATGACATCTGATATTTCCAATGGCTCTAAATATTGTTTATCAGCCAAGTGTGGTAGTAATGTCGCATCGCTTGGATTATTATTCATAATAATTGTCGGATACTGCAGCCGTCTTAATTCAGACATTGTGATGGCAGTCGCATAACCCGCTGAAGCAGCATCACCCATACGAAAAGCACCAGAACCGATCACTAAAACGGCGCGTTGATCAATTTGAATTGATTCGTTTTCTGATTCATATGTCGCATAGTACTGACGTGCATTTTCAGGAAATTCACCCGCAGATGGCTCAACTGCTTTATAAGTGACACGAATATCGTTTTCTTTTGCTAGTGTTCTAATAATATTGAAGTCGGTATGCCAAAAACGTGCAATCAAACCGTCTGACAAACCGTATTTTTTTCCACGGCGCAACGAAGTAATGCTATCAATATCTGATTCAATTTCAGATTCCAACTTATGCAGATGCTGTAACTGATGAAAATAGAATTCATCAATTGCTGTCAATTCTGCTAGTTCGTCGATTTCATAGCCTCTTTTAATTGCTTCAATTAACAATAGTACCCGATTATCTTGTGGATGAATGAGCTGTTGTATCAACTCATCATCATTAATGTGAGCCATATTAGTTGGCGAAAAACTGGCATTATTAAAATGTGCTGACCGAATCGCTTTTTCAAGTGCTTCAATAAATGTACGTCCAAATCCCAGCGTTGAACCAACTGATTTCTGCACACTATTTAATTGCCGATTAACATCGATGCCTGCTTCTGCTAATTCACCAAAAGGAAATACTGGTAATTTGACAACAACATGATCCATCATTGGTTCCATCATAGCAGTATTTGTGCCAAAGTTATGTGGTAGTTTAATGTCTTCTAGAGGTATACCCATAGCTAAGTTTATCGCCACTAGCATCGTTGGGTACCCAGTCGCTAACGCCATGCGCGTCGCCATTTGATCAATATAGGGTGACACCTTAATGATGTATATTTCGCGGTCATCATCATCTATGGCAAACTGTACATGCATAACACCTTGAAGTTGCAGTATATCCGCAATTCTAAAAGCATAATCTCTCATTTGGCTAATGAGTTGATCTTGAACGGTTAGTATTGGTGACACACTTAATGAATCAGCAGTATGAATACCAATTGGATCCATATCCTCACTTGCCCCAATTTGCATCTTATTGCCGCGCACGTCTCTGAGAATTTCTAGACTAATCTCTTTGAGACCGTTAATCGCTCTAGAAATAATTACCTCTTGCGTAACGGATTGTGATTTGGCTAAATTAATGGTGTCTTCAAATTCATCCAAACGCTCCACAATATGACGCGTATTATTTTGATTGGGGTGTAATGCCCTGACCATCAAAGGCAAATGTAACGTCCTTAATAATTCATTAGCTTCATCTTGCGCTTTTAAAACATAATTATTAATCACTGGTAAGCCGTTTTTTGCCATAAAATCGGTTAAGGCTGGCAAATTATTAACTTTTAATAACATGTCAATGTTCAAGCCAAGTGTATTCGGTACATTGCCATCTCCGTGAGACCAACTTTGGACGACATCAGCCCATAATCGCAATGAGACATCACCACCAAATAAAGGAACAACCGTATCAATTGCTTCATCACGAATGATTTTCTTAATATTATGTACTGTTAAGGGCTGCCAAAATGTTTTTGCCGCAAGACTTTCTAGTGACAGTGCGTAAGGATTTTCATCAATTACAAAAACATCAATACCGTGTCCTCTAAGCTCTGGCATAACCTGATAAATCGCAGCGTCATGCTCAGCTTCTTGACCAAAATTATTAGCACCGGAACCAATGAATAACAGCTTTTTAATTTTATTGTTGGTTATAGTGTTCGACATAATCTTCTACCGTTTCAAAAAAGTCCGCAAAGACAGCAGTTGCTTCAAGCGGTCCAGGAGCAGCGTCTGGGAAAAACTGCACACTAAATGCTGGAAATTCACGATGCCTTAATCCTTGAACCGCACCATCTACTAAGTCACGATAGGTGACAAATAGTTTTTTGCGATCAATTGTTTGATCATCTACTGCGTAACCCTGCCCCTGCATTGCATAAAATATTTGTCGTGAAATAATTTCTTGAATTGGATGATTCATACCATGATGTTCGGAAGGTAATGGTTTAAGTTCAGCACCATTAGCCAGAGCAAATAACTCATGTCCTAGGCCTATACCCAGAAGTGGCGCTTTCGTTTGTAAGACACGAATTAGAGTCAACACACTTTCAGGTAAGGTTCGCGGATCTCCAGGGCCAGTAGATAAAATAATACCATCTGGATCTAATGTTAACACTTCTTCAACACTAGTCGTGTATGGCAACACAGAAACATTAGCATCGTAATCACCTAACATACGCAAAATACCATGCTTCAAACCAAAATCAATGACAACAATATGACGACCACGTCCGGGGTTAGCATATGGTTTTGGCGTTGCCGTATTTTGCACTTGCTTGTTTGTTAACACCGTTGCGACGAGCTGATCGACTGCATGTTCATCAGCAAAATCGACAATGGTGGCTTTTTGTGGCCCAGTTTCACGTAAGTGACGAATAAGCTGACGTGTATCTACTTGATAAAGCCCTGGAATGTTATGTTGCTTCAAAAAGCGATCTAAGTTCATACGACGCTGGCGATTAACGGATACCTCAGCTAAATCATGAACGACCATGCCGCGAATTGTCGGCTTAACGGATTCATATGCCTCAGCATGTATCCCAGAAGCACCAACAACAGGCATAGCAAAAACAATCATTTGCCCATCATAAATTGGGTCAGTGATGATTTCTTGGTAGCCTGTCATGGCCGTATGAAAAATAATTTCGCCAAAGGTGGTAGCTGGTGCACCAAACCCTAGGCCTTGAAATACCCTACCATCTTCAAGAATTAAGTGACGTTGCATCATGTTTTATACTTTGCTGGTCCCTTCATTATAAAATGATTAGTCCAACTTTCTCCTGTTAATGTACGATTTCAACAGCATCTCTGCCATCGATTTCTTGCACCAAGACTTTAATTTTTTCGTTCTGTGCAGTTGGGATGTTTTTCCCTACAAAGTCAGCACGAATAGGTAATTCTCGGTGGCCACGGTCAACAAGAACAGCTAAAGCTATTGTATTGGGACGCCCAATATGAATTAAAGCATCCAAAGCTGCCCGAATTGTACGACCAGTAAACAACACATCATCAATCAAAACAATATTTTTATCGGCAATGTTAGTTTTTTCTTCATCGTTCAAACCCAAACTGTCATCGTGGTTTAATACATCGTCACGAAAATTAGTAATATCAATTGCCATGACAGGGATTTTAACCCCTTCGAGCTGTTCAAGACGGTTAGCAATACGATGCGCTAGGAACTCACCGCGTGTTTTAATACCGACCAGTACTAAGTCCTGCCCACCCTTATTGCGTTCAATAATTTCATAAGTAATACGTGTTAACGCACGTTGTAAAGATGCATTATCTAAAACTTCTTTGTTTGTCATAATGATTATTGTACATATACAGTGAAAACATATTCACCATATATTTATCCTCCTAGTAAAAATTAGTCGTGCTGAATTATCGGAATTAAAGTTGCTAAAGATTTTGTAAAATAACTCGGCAACTCACTATCAAATGTTAACAATTCACCTGTGGTCGGTTGTGTTAAAGATAGTGTTTTTGCATGCAACATTTGTCCATTTAAAGTCACGTGTGGTAGTTTTTGCGCTGAACCATACACAGGATCGCCAATAATTGGATGGCCAATATAAGTCATATGGACACGTATTTGATGCGTACGACCAGTCTCTAACCGTATTTTCAAAAGTGTATAGCCAACATACCTTGTGACAACCTCAAAATGCGTTATTGCCTCTCGCCCACCAGCTTGAACAGCTTGCTTTTTGCGATCAACCTTATGCCGCGCTAATGGCGCATTAATTGTGCCTGAATCTTCAGAGAATTCACCCCGGACCAATGCATAATAGATACGTTCGTTTTTATGGGCCTTGAGTTGTTCAGACAACGCTTGATGTGCTTTGTCATTTTTAGCTACCATCAATAAACCACTTGTGTCACGGTCAATCCGATGCACAATACCAGGTCTAAAGCTACCATTAATTGTTGATAAAGGCGCATGGTATAGTAAGGCGTTGACTAGCGTGCCACTCGTATGCCCGGCTGCTGGATGGACAACCATTCCTTGTGGTTTGTTAACAACTAATAAATCATTGTCTTCATAGATAATATCTAATGGCATATTTTCAGCTATAATTTCAGTATTTTGAACGGCTGGTGGTAATATGGTTATCAGATCGCCACTATTGACCTTATACGAACGTTTCACCTGCGTTTGATTAACCACTATGTGCCCATCTTGAAGCCATTCAGCGAGTACTGTACGCGAATAAGGTAATGATTTTTTAGCTAGAACTGCATCAATTCGACCAGTTTCATTTGTAATTTCAAGAGTGATCTTTTCCGTCATGAGTATTCATGTATTCCTTAATTTGATCTGCTATATTTTGGCTTAACCAATATTTACGTGCACGGCCCGCTCTTGTAAAAGACAGTATATGCCCGTTGAGCTGCCAATTATGCACTGTCGCAAGTGAAATTTTTTCATATTCAGAGACAAACATGCGACCTAAAAATAATTGCGGCCCCGCAATGTAGATACGACGACGCACAATCATCACTACGCTTAAAAGTAAGATAATGACAATATAGCCGATTGGGATTATATCTAATTTAAATGACATTTCGCTCCAAACAATCAAGCCAATCATTAATAAGATAAACCACCATAGCCAGCCAATCTGGCCTGTTGTATTTAAAGGTTGAAAAAAGCCTCTTTTTGGTATCATAATTTCACCCCTCACACGATTTGATTAATACCGCGTTGTATCATATATTGTTACTATATTATTTTACCATGAAATGCGCTATCCTATAAATCTCATTTCTATGAAAACAGCGCACAATAAATCTTAGTTTTGGAGAAATCAACAATATGTTAACCCTTTACGTCGACGCTGCACGAGAGCCTCAAAGTGGTATCAGTGCCGGTGGCGCAGTCTTGATACACCATAAACAACAGCAGCAAATAAAATCAAACTTATTTTATACGACAGATAATCATGAAGCTGAATTTCTTGCTTTAATTTGGGCTTTAAAACAAGTTAAGGTGGCTGAAACATCGGAAACCATCAGAATATTTAGTGACTCAAAAATATTAATTGACAGTCTTGATAAAAAGTACGCTAAGCACTATCAGCCCTTATTAGAAGAAATTATTCAGTTATTGACACCCTATTCTTTGGTTATTAGTCAGTGGTTACCAGAAAAAGAAAATCATGGCGCCCATTATATGGCACTACAGGCATTAAAAAAAAATAAACGTCCCTCATAAATGATGAAGGACGTTTATTTTTTTACAACAATGTTTTAGCCAAATAGAAGCAACCAAGAATACCAGCGTTATCGCCGTTAGCTACTGGCACAATGTAATCTTCTAAATCAGGTACATCTAAATAATCACTCATTTGTTCAGCAAAACTCGCACGAATCAATGGGAATAAGGTTTCGCGATGTGGCACACCACCACCAAAAACAATCTTTTCTGGTCGCAAAATCATGGTATAGTCTAGCGCTGCTTGTGCTAGATAAAAGGCTTCAATTTCCCATGCCTTATCTCCGTCAGGAATTTCTTTAGCACTCTTATGCCAACGCGCTTCAATGGCTGGACCAGCTGCCAAGCCTTCCAAACAATTATCCCCGTGGAATGGACAATGACCTTCATAGTGATCTTCAGGATGCTTTTGCAAGAAAATATGTCCAGCTTCTGGGTGCCCATAACCACTCACCAATTTGCCACCTGACACAATACCAGC
>NZ_PUFH01000009.1 GCF_004354555.1 Leuconostoc citreum | reverse complement strand
ACTCCCCTCGACTCCACTAAGCATTTCATGGCGTTGCATAAGGTTTCAAAAACCTTGATGTAGCGCCTTTTCTTATGAAAAACGTTGCACTGTATTTCATAGCATTTCACACATTTAGGTACTTTTTTAGGTACTTTTTATAACCGAGCGAGTAGGCAGTGTAACGGCATTTAAGCCGTTTTTTATTTGTCTAAATGGGAAATATTTAGCACATCAGCAGGATGTGGTACATAATCAGCATATATACTAAAATAAATTGTATATATACAGTATAATATTCATATAATACCAACTCATTAAAGAGGTAACTATGACAAACCAATGGACTAATCGTGAAATATTGAGAAGTTATTTTATGGGGATGATAGATTTACAGATTGAGTACATAGATAAGTACCCAGATAGTGATAATCAATATAGACGAGACAACGAGCCGTTTATACGTGAAATTAAGCGTGTTTTAGACGAGTTTAGTCTCAAGCTTACACCAGAGTTAAAAGACATGTACAAGCTCAAATATCGCGAAAATAGAGCGTTTGGAGAGTTCTATAATATCGTAGCACCAACTAGCTATATTGTGGCACTAAATAATGAATTAAACGCCATTGTCAGCAAGATAGAGCGACCACGGGCAAGATTGTATAATGAGTGAGCCGACAAAGTAGTATGAATTCAGTTGTGCTAGAACATCACAAAAATTAATTGCAGGAATAAAAAAATGTAACTAGATGATCAAATTTGATTTGAACATCAAAACTATGATATAGTAAACGTAATTAAATTTGAACGGTTGGGCGTAAGCTTCAAGAATGGTTAGTCGGGGAACTAGCTGTTTTTGGGGCTTTTTAAATGTTAGGAGAAATAATGGAATATCTATTAATTTTGTTGCTAGTTATAGTTACTGTTGTACTTGGGAAAATAGGCACTTGGTTTGGGTTGTCTGAAGTTGTTGGACAACTATTGTCAGGTATCATTTTAGGAACTAGTTTGTTGAATGTAGTAGAACCAGGCTATTTAATTCACTTGTTTGCTGAGACAGGTATTTTTTTGTTAATGTTAAATTCGGGTCTAGAGTCTGATGTAAAAGAAATGAAAAAATATATTAAGGCCTCTTCGCTTATTGCAATCATGGGAGTGCTATTACCAGTAATTGCTTTCCCGATTGCATTTCTATTGCTTGGATATAATATGCAAACTGCTATATTTGCGGGGGTTGTTTTCTCTGCAACGTCTATTTCAATCACATTAGCTGTACTAGCCGAACAAAAGAAATTAGCGACTTCAATGGGGGCAATTATACTTTCAGCAGCTGTGTTGGATGATATAATTGCTTTGGTTGCTGTGACGTTATTCTCTGTTTTTGTAGGCGGAGGCGCCTTAGGGATAAATAGTCTATTGCCCTTATTTGCTTTTGCCTTAGGAATAGTATTGAGAAAATTTAATTTTTCTGATAAGGTAGGTGCTTTAAGTACAAAAATTGGTAATTGGTTTTTCTATCCAGTATTCTTTGGATCTATTGGTCTTGAAGTTGCGATTCAAGGACTAGGGAACAAGCTAACAGCTATTATAATATTTAGTGTGTTGGCTGTTACAACCAAATTTATCGGGTCTTTATGGGGAGCAAGACTTTCAGGTTTAAATGTTAATGTTGCAAACGCAATAGGAGCGGGGATGATTTCTAGAGGTGAGATGGCTCTTGTAATTATTCAAATAGGTATATCATCACAGATTATTAATGATGATACGTCAGCAGAATTTGTTGTTGCCGTAATTGTTTCAACGATACTAGCACCCATAATTATGAAACCATTATTTAAAAAGGTCTGATATACTAATTTATAAGGACCAAGAGTAAAATTAATGGAATGGCATCATCATTTTAAAGACTCTAACACATAACTGTGAGTTTTAATCATTTAAGATATTGTGCATTGCAGTAAAAGCAGTGCTTTTTGTTTGTAATAAAGAAACGTGATGAATGATTGGAAGAAGATTGATTGTTGTCAAATTCAAAGAACTAAACAAAAAAATAATTTGAAATTCAATAAGTGATTCGTGAAAATGTAGAAATTTTTGGTTCACATAAAGCAATTACCAATGCCGTTAGGATTTATAGGTATGTTCAATTAGTTGACCAGTTCACTAAAAAAGTATGACATATTACTAAAAAATCAGGTACATATGCCCTTAATATTGGTTTTTATAAAAAAACCCGGGGTGGGGTTGTTGGAGGGGAGCGTCACAAGGTGGCGTCCTGAAATCTTACGAATGCAGAAATCAAAAATTTTTTAAAGGTGATTTTTTCATATAGAATGCTGATATAAAGGCATTTCTAACTAAAAATAGGCGTTTAGGGGTAGCACAAACATTTATGGTTATTAGCATGTTTTGTTGTAAGACATGCTATATGTACATTACAAAAGACGTAAATAGGAACCCGCTGGTTGGGGCTACACGTTATAAGTTTTAAGTTATTAACCCAAAATAGGTTTATTAATATGGATTTATTTAGTATCAGGTATAATTAGTTGTACAACAGTATTTTATAAATTTAAAGGAATAGATTAATGAAAATTTACTTTTTGTGTACAGGAAATTCCTGCCGTAGTCAGATAGCAGAAGGGTTTGCGAAAGATATTATGCCTAAGAACTGGATAATTAAGAGTGCAGGTATTGAACAACATGGATTAAATCAAAGAGCTGTAAGTGTTATGGCAGAAGTGGGAGTTGATATATCTAATCATACGTCCGATTTAATTGATAACGATTTTTTATTTAACTGTGACTATATTATTACGTTGTGTGGAGATGCCAATGATAAATGCCCTGTTACTCCAGCCAATATTAAAAGGTTGCATTGGCCGTTAACTGACCCGGCTAGCACCACAGGACCAGAAGAGGTTATTCAAAATCAGTTTAGAAAGACACGTGATGAAGTTAGGATATTGGTACAGCAATTAAAGATGAATCTTGTTGGATAAACAGTAGACGAGCGCACATTACATTATGGCTTGTCTTTTGGTTTTAAAAAATGTTTACAGAAAAACTAATCAATAAATTAGCCGTTATCAATTACATTGAATCCGCTATCACTCAGAGTGATAGTGACCTGTTTTACATATGTGACACACCTACATTAACAGACATTTAATCGTTGCTATCATGCGTTACAAACTATGACAAATAGCTATTCATTTGTTCTGCCCATTTTGAAGGAACAAAGTAAGTTATATTAAAGGAAGCAATATTGTTTATAAAAAATGGGTCGGTATTATAGATTTGTGTTAGCTCTTCCAAAGATTCGGCCTGAGCCACAATCATGCCACCTGTTCGTGGTTCTTTTCTACCAGACATAATAAAATGCCCTGATTTATAGTACTTATCTAAGTATTCAATATGAGCTGGCAAAAAATGTTCAACTTCAGCAATCGGTTTGATGTAAGTTAATTCAATTATAAACATGTTTTTTCTCCTAGTAATATTTATGAATTAAATACTACTAAAGTGTTTTTTTCTTGTCAATCGGACGCGCCCGCTAATAAAGGAAAGTAAAATAGGGTCGGTTTAGCGGGTACTTTTTACAACAAAGAATGCTAATGTAACAGTAAATCAGGCACCCATAATTAACAGAAAAAAACTTTTGAAAATTGAACATTTTTACAAGATGACGATATGTGAGCGCTCTCTATTCTGATACACGAGGGCGGGGTGTAAATTGTGTAAGACTACAAATGTAAATTAATTTCGAGAATGAGATATGCAAATTATCTGTACATTTTGGACACCATAAAAAGGGACATCCCCAAATAAAAAGAATTAGACGAACCATAAAAAATCAGATTATATCCGAATACCCAGAACTTGACGACGCATAAAAGGGGTGAGATTTACGTAATCAGTCGATAATAACGTTGAATAAGCGTCTTAAATATAAAATGGTGTAAATTATACTATAAACGATTAACAACGCTTAAAACAGCTTATATTGCTTTAAAATAGACATAATAAAACCACGACCTAGATCAAACCTAGAGCGTGGCTTTTTATTATATATGGGGATGAATTGACAATATCAAATGTTACAAACATGCAAGCATATAAGGTTACAAAAATGTTAGCATGCAAGGTTACAAAAACTCTAACAAAACCTAACATGTAACTCCAGTATTTTCCAACATGAATTCTAGTATTTTCTAGCATGGTAATACCAACAAATACCTACATTAACACGCGTTTAATCGTTGCTATAAAGGGCTATACAAGGCGTCGCAAACGTTGTCACAGGTTACAAAAAGGTTACATTTTGCTGGTCACAAGGTCACACTTTCTGAAGTGATCTATACTAGAAAAATGTTGAGCAATTTAAAATATATAAAGAAAAAGCAAATTCTAATGAGATTTTAGAATTTGCTTTTTTATGTACAACTTGAATTTTGATACCATCTCACAAGCCATCGGGCTTACCAATGTTTCCGTAAATTAATAATACTATATCTAGATTTGAGTGTCAAGAATTTGAGAGAATACGATTTCAAATTGTTGAAGAGATGGCAACCCTTGGAAATACTCCTTGTGTCGTGTCAGACGATTTAGTGTTTCGCGACCATTTTTCTCTGTATGATATCTAGCGCGCTCACTCGAAAGTTGTCTATTCAAATAAAACAATGCTACCAAATCATGTACTTTCATGTCTTGAATAAATTGTCTCTGAATTCCATGAATCCGGGAAAAGTTTGATACCACAGCTGAGGGTTTTGGAACAAATTCTTTCGAAGTAAACAAATTAATCAATATTGGAGATGAATGAGCTACAGCATTACGAATATTTTTTGCGTAGCGCATTGTATTTACAAATGTATTTAATTGTTTACTTGGGTATTTTTTAGCGTAAAATTCAATAAATTTTGTGAGTGCTCCGAATGACATTGTTTCAAGTAAAACCCAGACGGAAAGATCTTTGCTATGTTTTGCGTATAAATCCTGAGAATATTTACTCTTTTTCATGTAATCAATAGTAGTGTTATAGTAACTCTGATATCTACTTTTAAATTCATCAACTATTGTGTATCCGTCTTCTTGGTCATTATTGTTAATGATTGCAAGCATTTTGACTTTGAGCCCATGTTCAACATTCATAGCGACTTCAAAAAGGTATCGTCTAAGCTGTACATCTATTGCTGCGAGTTCTACTAAATATGCGAAATCGAGATTTACATATTTGCTATTTGTTTTTGGGAAATTAGAGCGATAAGATGTTGCTTTAAAATAGTAATTTTTGGTATCTAAAAATTGCTCTGCTTCGGCTTCTGAAATTAATGAAAAAGTTATTCCCTTCGATTTCATGTGATTAATTAGTGAAAGGGTATTTAATTTTGGTTTGTCTTTTCTACTCATTGATGTCTTCTTTTTTAGATTTCGTATTCAAACATTGCATTCTTGTTATTTTTAACTTTTTAACGTGAACGCTTGGCACGTATGTACGCACTCTGTGAGTGCTTATAAAATTAACTAATCAATAATAAAATTGCTACAATGACAGCCAGTGTGCCTTGCTTGAAAAATATAGATTTATTTCCAGATGAGAAACTACCATACAAAGCTACTAAAATAATATAGATCATAATAGCAAGTAAGCTGTTGTGGTAGTTGTGTGTGAAGAATAGTGAATAAATTATACCCACTGCAATCAAACCGTTGTAAACACCTTGATTTTTTAACAAAGTCTGTATTTTTTTACTTTGTAAATCAGTTTCCGACATGTTAAATGTCTTGGCTGTATTTGGGGATGTTGTAGCAAAAGTTTCTAAATACATAATGTATAGAAATTCTACGGCGACTAAAAGGCTAATAATAGTAATTACTAAATTCATTTTTTCTCTTCCATTTGCTTTTAACGTGGTTCTGGCACGTATTTTTATTTACCATTCTGTATTGATTAACTAATTATTTCGCGAAGCTTGGGAAAATTCGATCATAAATGCTAAAAAGAACGTTATAGATGCTAGCCAAATAGTATATGGACCCCAGAAAAGGTTTACAATAGCTAGAAGACAGGCACCAGTTAGAAAAGAGATGACAACTATAGTGTAATTTTCAGCATTACGTTTTAAAATGGCTGATTTATTTTTTGATGTGAGATAGTAATACCATTCTGTTAACATTCTACGATAATTACCAGAAGTCATCATTATTGTGTATTGATTTTTTTCAACTCTAACTCCTGTGAAGGTTAACATTAGGAGACCCGTTCCAAATGCCAACGAGCATAGTTTAAGTAGATGGAAGTCATATGGTGCAAAGGGAATTAGTAGGCTAGCAATTACAACAGGAATCATTGTGTAACTCCGCCAATATAAATAATGATCGTTTTTTTCTTTGATCCAAATTCCTGCGAGAAATCCGAGCGAAAATGTAAGTATCGACAATAGTTTAGGGATTACTTGAGACCAATTTTTTTGAGATAAATCAGAAGCTAATAAAATCACGTTTCCAGTTTGAGTTGCAACTAGACCATGAAAGTATATATGGCAGTAAACATCTGATACGCCACCGGAAAAAGCCATTAGTATAGCAAAAAAACGACTATTATTAGAATTTACGACAATACGTTTTGGAAGATATGTATTCATTTATGAAACCTTTTTTAATAGTATGGAGCTTATATTGTTTAGACAATCAATACCCAGATTATAGTACGTGTAATTTATAACCATCTAAAATCTTTGTAATTTCTGAGCCATTGAAAACAACTGTTTCATTATTTTGGTTTGGATGATATGCCACGTTGTTTTCTGTTAAAATATCATTAGAAATATAATATTCAACTGATTTATTATCATCATTTAGTGCATTTAATATGGACACGCTACCTGAAGATACTGATAGTATATTCATTAAATCTTGGTCAGAGGCAAAACTAACTTTTTTATTCATTGTAATATAGGCAATGTCTTTAAGCGTTAAAGAACTATTTACTGGTAGACTAAACAAATAATAGGCAGTTTTTTTTTGATTTCTTAAAAACAGATTTTTAACCTCATAAATATCAGAAATGAAAGGAAGTTGTTGAGCGTCTGCAATCGTGTATATAGGAGAATGTTTGTACAAACAATATTTTATTTTATAATGTTCAAACATTTTTTTTACTTTAATGTCCATATTCAATACTCTCTACAGTAATTTTATACAAAAATTCATAACATAAATTTATTAAATGAAGTTGAAAATTTCGATACATTCATTAACAGAGTCTAATTTAGAATGTTTTATTGCCTAATAATCCTGATTTTCAGCAGGTCGTGTTTTATATGTTTTCCTGTTTGAATAATCAGAGGAGATGTCATTTTTATATAACAGTTCAAGTCACTTACTGATAGTAGGTAGCTTTTTTGGTTGGAAATAAGTCAGCTAGTAACCGTTTTGCCGTTATATTGGCTTGTTTTTCAGCTAATAGCGTGTTGTAATGCCTCTTGCTTGAATAATCAGAGGGCTTATCGTCAGCATGACCATACTCATGTAGGGCTGTCATAAGCTGTACATAATCGTTGTCATTCTCATTAAGATATATGGCTTTGCTGTCATAGTCGATACAGCCATGAAAGTTCGGGGATGACACGTCAATAAAGTAAAAAGCATAATCAGGCAATAAATTTAATACGTATTCAAGGTTAGTCATAGGCGTAACCTCGAATTAAATGCGTCTGCGGTGTTTCATAGCGAGATGAACCATTTTTATAATGTCTTCGCGTTCCTCGTCAGACACAGAGGGGTCAATACTATATGCTATGCGCCGTTGGTTGGGAGTAAGTGGCTTATCATCCCCGTCATCAGAGCTAGTTTGAGACGTTTTAAGCACATTATCTGTTTTGCCCTGTAAATAGTCCATAGTTGTATCTAAAGCGTTAGCAATCAATGAGAGCATGGCAAAAGAGGGCTGGCGTGCCTCACTCTCAATACGTGAAATGGTTACACGGGATGTGTTGATTATTTCAGCAAGTTCACTTTGGGTGAGCTTTTTTTGTGTACGTAATTCTTTTATACGGTTAGCAGTCACAGACATAATGTACCTCGCTTAAATATTAAGAAAAAATAAAGGTGTTAACTAAAAATAAAACTAAGTTAAGAAACAATAAAGCTCGTTGTAACCTAAGGTATCAAAGTGTAAATTATAAATAACGATACGTACCTAAGGTTACGTTTATAATGTTCAGTTGGTTACATATACACTAATCATACCAGACAAGCAAGGTCATTTAAAGGCAAGTAAGGATATTAAGTGCAAGAGTGAATCACTATAAAAGCAACGAGACAGGAGAAATTATCATGGCAGTATCAAACGCACTATTTAATGAAGCAGAAGTTATCAAGGACACGAACAGCGCGCTTGAGGATGTACAAGAAACATTAGCGCTCACATTGGTTGATAGCTTGAAAGCAGGCGACCATATCACAACGCCAACAGTCATTAACATGTTGAAAGATTTGGAAGACATGCAACTCAAATATTATGACCGTATGGAAGATAACGAGAATGTGCAAGGCGGTTTAGAAAATCAAGCACAAACAGAAAAGGAGGACTAAGAATGACATTATGGTTAGCACAAGTTATCGGGCTTGTATTTGTAGTAGGTAGCGCCTTTATTATGGGTGTGGTTGTTGGAGATAGTCTAAAGGAGGAACGCAAAGCATGAGCAATGTGTATGTGAGAACGTTAGAGCGCATGTATAAGCCCTTGGTTGACATTGCTAACAGTGACAGGGTAGCAGGTAACGAACAAGCACAGTTTGAAATCATGCAAGCTTATGAGTTGTTAGACAGAGCCACCACACGATTGATTATTAGGGGATGATATGGCAGTAAGTAATGATGATCTAATGGAAGAACTAGCAGAACTGGCATTTCAGTTCAGACAAAATACGCATGTCTGGAAACGAGCTGAGAAAGTGGCGGAACATTTTGATGTGAGTTTGGGAACGGTTAAAAGCTGGAAACGACAAGGACTTATCACAGGTTATAAACATGACAAAGTAGTGATCTATGATATTAAAGCCATTGAACGTGAATTATTTCAAGTAACTAAATAGAAAGGACGGCAAAGCATGAAAAAGGGCACAAAAAAAGCACATCCCCGAGCGACCAAACTTACGGATGAGCCTTGCTACAAACGCCTATATCATGGCTTTTGCTATACACATTTTAACATGGATAAGGATAAAAATACAAAATTTTATATTACATTGGCTCAAGTTGATTACATCAACTCGTTATTTAACGAACCAATGTTCAGCGTTGATTTAAACAAAAAAACGTTTCAGCCTGTAGATGAAATTAGATTTCACGATTGGTTAGACAGTTTCGAGCGAGGCGACCAACAATGACAGAAACACCATTATCAAACATTGAACAGCAGATACTAAATACATTGCCCGCGGGACGTGCGCAAGCAATTACATTGGAGAAGTTGGCTTACTTATTGCGGATTAATAAAAAGCGTGTGAGTGATATTGTCGCAGATTTGCGTAAACGTGGGTATTTAATCGGGAGTAACCGCCAAGCGCACGGTGGCATGTATCTTATTGTTACAAGTAACGAGTTTTGGGAAACAGTGAACACCTTACAAAAGAGTGTTAATAGTCAACAAACAATCATTAATGCGTTGTTGAAGCATGAAGAAAGATTTGCGAGGGTTTAAGCATGACACAATCACAACGAGTAGCGGTTAATCACGCCTTAGAAAGTGTGATGAGTGCAAAGAGCCTTGTCAATTTAGCTAGGTATCAGAAAGAGCCACAAAAACTCATTAGCATGGTGTTAAGGATAGGGACTGACCTTAATGAAGTTGAGACACGTTTGCAAACGCTTAAAGGCAGGGTGTAACAGTGGCTAAGTGGGAACAAATCAAACAATATCAACAGACAGGTGCTTATGTGTTTATGGCGCTACCTAATCAGAAGCACAATGCAGTCAGCGGTGGGTACAATAACAGTTTTAAAAATGGGGATGATTTAAAACACTGGATAAACGGACATCCAGAGTATCAAGACGGCAATGTGGGAATTGACTTGTCACGGAGTAATTTAATTGTGGTTGATATTGATAAGCATAAACACAATGGTATGAAAAGCATTAGCGCATGGTTTAAGTCGCACGACATCAACCCAGAGACTATCCAAGACACTTATGTTGAACGGACAGCCAGTGGTGGACTACACGCTTTTTATCTCATCACCGAGGGCAAGACTAAGCCAGCAGAGAAAGTCAGCGCCTTGCAAGGTGTAGACCTTTTGACTAACAAACATGGGGTCATTGTTGCACCCAGTGTTATCAATCAGCAACCATATCGAGCAATTACCCCTTTTGAGACGATACAGCAAGCGCCAGAGTGGGTGTATCAGCTTGCAAATAATCACGGTGGTACAAATACATCAAAGACAAAATCAACGAGCAGATACAGCAATGTAGACCGTTGGTTAATGGTCAAAAATGGCTTTGAGACAGGACAACGCAACGATCAAGCGATGAGCTTAGCAGGGTATTTGTTTGCCTTAAATATTGAGCCACAAAGCATTTACGATATTTTACAAATTACCAATGAACGCAGTAACGAACCATTACCCCATGATGAACTAGGCAAGGTGTATATGAGTGCAAGAAGGCGAGAGGAACGTAAAATAATGAGGATAAATAGCTATGGCAGAGATTGATACAACACCAATGCCAAAAGTTACGAACAAAGTGCCGAGTTGGTTGGATGTGCAATACAACGAGACAGGCGAAATCAGCAAGACGACAGTGAATGTTGAACGATTAGCGGAGTTTGTGGCGAAAGAGACTAATTTTTACACTGATAACAATAATCTAGCAGGGTATTTGTTTAACGGTCAGTATTGGAAACGGTACAAGAATGTGAAGCAGGCAGATAATGCGTTAAGTTCAAGAGTGGCGACACTATTAAAACAGCATAAAAAGCTAACCAGTGCCAAGCAAGTCAAAAATATTGTGGACTTAATCCGAGTAATCACAGTAAAAGATGTGGCTGATTATATCGATTTTACTGATAAGCCTTATATGGTTAGCTTTACTAATGGCACATTGGATATGCGGACGTTAGAAATTAAGCCAAACGCATCACAGTACCATGCTTTAGGTGGGTTAGATTATCCAGTTAGTGATAAAGATTTACCGACACCCAAGACGGACGAGTTTTTTACCCGACTGTTAGGGGATGAAAATGCAGAGCTATTATACAAGTTTATTGGTTATGGCTTTAAACGTAATTACTTGCCCTTTCAAAACTTTGTCATTTTGTATGGTAAAGGTGGTAACGGAAAAGGCACGGCGCTTACTTATATTGGTCAGAAACTGTATAGCGGTAACGTCAGTGAATTGAGTTTACAAGCATTTGGGGATAAATTCAAAACGGTTGGGCTAGTGGGTAAGTATGCAAACATTGGCAGTGATATACCAGCTAACTACATGCCAAACACAGAGAACCTCAAACTAGCTGTGAGTGGTAAAGAACGATTTGAAGTGGAATCTAAGGGTGTGCAGGCTTTTAGTATCGTCAATTATGCCACACTATTTTTTTCAGCTAATGACTTACCCAACATTAGACGAGATAGCGGATTAGATCGTAGACCATTGGTACTCACAACGCAAGGTAAGGGGTTTACTACCAAAGACGGCAAGAGTGATTATTTTGATGAAGCCGAGTTATTAGATGAGCGCCCAGCGTTTACACGTAAGGTCATTAAGCTATTTATGGACGCAGAGCGAGCTAAGACGTTAAACATCCCCGAAAACGTCCAGAAAGCGACAGCAGAATGGCTAAAGAGCGCTGATATTGTCTCACAGTGGCTAGATGAACATACGGAGGAAGCTAAAGACAGGCGACCAACCGCCAAGTATATGTATCAGCAATTTAGTCGAGATGTTGAAGATATGGGTATGAAAGAAACGATAAACCGCAACACATTTTACAGTCGTATGGAACATTTAGGTATTAAAAGTTCAAAAAGTGTGACTATTTCAAGTTTAGATGATGAACACGGCAAAGCAACTAAGCGATTTTTGGATATTAAGTATATAGATTGACGTTAAACAGATGTTTTATAGAGCTATTATTGACATAAAAAATGCTTGTAACCGTTGGTGTATAAAGGTTATTGATGTTATTGACTTTTTATTGAAGTTACTAGAATAAATAATATATATACGTATATATAAGGACTTCGAGAAAAGGTCGAGAAAGTCAATTATTTAGGTTTAAGGTTTGTGGCACAACAGATACAGCGTTTTAGCAAAGTCAATAATAGGTAAATTGAAAGTATTTTAAAGTCAATTTGATAAGGAAAAGAGGAATTATGAATAAAGATTTTTATTATAACTGCATGACAGCTTACAAAGATTTAATGAAAAATAAGACAGATGATATTAGTATCAGTTTTGGCGAATTTTGTCAGATTGAAGCAATTAAGCAAGGACTGGAAAAGTTGAGTGTGACAATATGACGCAGTCGTTAAGGGGATGAAATGAATTATATAGTTGGCTTTATATTTATAGCAATGATTGGCTATTTGTTTGAACAGCGTAGACACATCAAGTTTCTTGAACAAGTTAATCATAATCAAGAGACACACGACGTTATGACAGCACACCAGTTAGAACTCACTAGACACAAAGCAAAAATGCTTGAGTTGACATTAAATATGTTTGGTTACAACGTTGAACGATTTGAAGCCAGTGATTTTACTAAGAGTGAACCGTCACAAGAGCAGTTACAAGAGATATGGGCAGAGTATTTGCAATTACAACAAAAGTCACGCAGTGCGCAAATTAAATTTGAGACCGAGCTAGAATTGAGGGGCATTGAATAGGTAGACAAAACTGAACAAAATGACATCTTTTAAAATAGCAATAATCACGTTTAAAAACTGTTATAAAGGTATTTTGAGGGTTGTTTTAATGAATAAAATATAAAAAGGTATACAGTGTGGCTGTCTTAAATGTAGTGTTTGCAAGGACTTAGCTTATGAACATTAAAATGTAGAGGTTGCCTTTTACTAGTGAGAAAGTTTTTATGGATATTCAAGATTATATGAATAGGTTGCCGAGACCAGAAAAAACCTATGCAGAGAAAGAAAGCACTATGTTTTATGTGTATGTATTCAACCTCGTTATGGATGAGTTAATGACTAGAAAGCTAACTAATCGCAGAGCTATAAACTATGTTTTGAGCTATACAACTTACGGCAATAAGACCAGAGCCTATCAAGAAACACACCCTATGGCGAGTAAACGAACAGCTAATGTGAATGCAAACAAGTATTCAAAACGCTTTGATGTTTATGTCGCACAGTCAATGAGCATACACTTAGTCTACAAAGGCAGGTTAGCATTAGCATTGGCGGTTAAGTATATCAATGTTAATGGCATTGAGCGATACGTGAATAAATTAATACTTGAATTGTGGAAAGGAGACTAGATGACAGCAAACACAGAACATCGCCAGTTATGGCCAAAGTGGATGAAACGCAATGAAGCGCACAAATATATTAGTGTTGCAGACAATACTTTTATCAAACGTTATGTGAATACAGGTAAAGTGAGAGCCTATCCAACAGCACACGGGTTACGCTATGATCGTGATGAAATAGATGAAGCCGTACGCCATTATTATGATTAGGAGTTTAAAAAAGAGTTAAGCAAGGGCAAGACAACATGATAATGTGAAATAATGAAAGCGTGTGAACATGCTTTTTTATTTTATCTAAATCTCTGCTTACTCGCTTGTAGCAAAGAGGTATAACATGAAATTTCAGCAAATTGACACACCAAAAGGGAAAGTTTGGGAAGTAAATGGGTATTTAATTAATAGTAGTCAAAAAGTCCGTGTAAAGAAACGAGGATTTGAAAGCAAACAAAGTGCTAGACAATGGTTTAATAATCAAAGTGTTTTGTTTGATAATGGCCAAAGTAAATACAACAAAAAAACAACCCCAAACGTGATGACCGTTGAAGAGTTGTATAATATGTGGCTTGATACCTATCAGCATACTGTGGAAGAAAGTACGCTCAATAAAACAATGAACGTTTTTAACATCCATATCATCCCCGAGTGGGGCGATATATTGGTAACTGATATTAAGCCATTGAACTTACAACGATATATTAACACAATGCAGGGTAAAATATTGCATTATCGTAAGATAACAGGTTATTTCAAAAGACTATTAAATATTGCAGTGCGTATGGATATGATTGATGTAGACCCATTTACCAAGGTAGATATGCCAAAGGCACGCAGATCAATCAATAAGCCTAGGCAATTTATGGATGTTGACGAGTTCAAGGCGTTTGTTGACGTACTAGATAGCCAATACAAATACATTAATCAGCAAGCCTATACGTTGCTTAGATTAGGTGCATTCACGGGGATGAGAACCGAGGAACTACTCGCTTTACAATGGCAAAATATAGACTTTGACAATGGATATATAAGTATTATGCAAGCGTTGGGGCGTGGTTTAAATGGTAGTACCTATATTAAAGCGCCTAAGAGCCAAACAAGTAGGCGCACCCTTAAAATTGATAATAAGATGTTAGTTGTGATGTCTAATTGGTATGAAGTCAGTAACCATAAAAGCGGGGATGATTATGTATTCAATAATCATGGGCATACGTTGCAGGTCATGAGACCAAATAAGTGGCTACATGATGTCAGTGATAAGTATAATGTTGCGGTTGGGTTATCTATGCACAAGTTAAGGCATACATGGGCGACATTGGCATTAGATCAGGGCGCAAGCGTGAAGCAAGTACAAACTTACTTAGGACATGCGGATGTATCTATGACTTTAGATGTGTATAGCGACATTACAAAACGAGCCAGTGATGATACAGGTAATGTTTTGTCGGGTTTAATTGATTAAAAGGTACTAAATATAGTACAAAACGCCAGAATTGTTGATGTGGCAGGGGTGTAGTAACTCCCCTCGACTCCACTAAGCATTTTATGGCGTTGCATAAGGTTTTAAAAACCTTGATGTAGCGCCTTTTCTTATGAATATGGTTTCATTAGATTGCATAGTATTTTAATCAAAATAACGCATAAATTAAAATATGGTACATAATGTATAAATATTTGTTTGAGATTGCAATATATACATAATTCCCTACAACTGTACACATTAAAAGCCACCGATTGTTCGGAGGCTTTTTTATTATTCTATACGAAATATTGATAAAGGGTTAATATGAACATTAGTGCAAATATAGCCGATAATAATAAATTACCAACTATTTTTATATTGATGTCCTTCAACAAAAAAGGAATAGTAAGCGTTGCAATGTTTTATTTTCTACAAAGTACAACATACGCTGTATTAAAAAACATATACTTTTATAATTCACTGTTCTGATATGACTTGTTTTTACCGATAACCCTTGTGTTTGCAAGTTGTTTAGTTGGTAAAACAGTAACAATAAGTTCAATAATAGATACAATGCCTATAGTTGAAAAATAAATAGAAAAGAAGGTATTTTGAGAATCATTTGGTGACGTAATCCAACTTGAAATCAATGTTAAAGCAAATAAGAGCCATACTGATACTTCATTCAGACCACTATCACGGTAACGTCTCACTGTAAGCGATAATGATGGAATAACGAAAGCTAGTAATGTTAGTAAAGATAGTAAACACCAAACTATTAATGTACTTGGAGTATTGTGAATAAATTCAGCGAATGTATTAAATTTGATATTTACTTTATCTTGGCTTGCTAATGAAAATATAATGATGATTATAGTTGCAATGAACCATATAATGCTGATAATAAGCGCCCACAGCGCCATCCACCAGTATTCTGAACGAGTAGCCGTGCCCGTAAAATTAAAATAGTTTTTCCAAAAATTCTTAAATGATTGTGTCATAGTAATCATAGTTTTCCCCCTTAAGCTTTTAACGTGGTTCAGTGCACGTAGTATTTGTTATTAATTGATGATCAAACAACTACCTAAAAAGAGATATTATGGCTACTAAAAGTAGTGTTTACACACCACTTAAAAATAAATCAAACTCAAATCCACTAATTTTGTTAGTAAATTTGAGTTTGATTTTTATTTTGTAGTGTTTAAAGTTGAAGAATCAATTCATTTTTATGTTGTCTATCTAAGTACTGATGATTTATTTTTTTCTCTTTGCGTCAATTAAAAATTGCTTTGTAATCGTGATATTTTCAGGGAATTTTGTGCTGGCTAACAGCCATGTTGTGCCACGCTGAACCATCAACGAGAGGCCTAATGTGACTAATATTGACAGAGAACTATATTGCCAGAGACTGCTAAATGAATATTTAGCCGCAATAGTTAGTAGCCAAAGTAGGAGTGTCAAATAGGTTCCTTGTCGAACAATCACACCCTCAGTGTTGAGAAAGATTCTACTTGAAAAAGCTCTTAGAATACCTGATATGACAACTGTTAGCAAGGATAGCGTAACGAACAGATAGAAATTTGAATTAATATCTAGATTGTGGATTTTTGTAAATTGCGATAAACCAACCACGATTAAAATAATATACAATTTTATTTTGAAATTAATGACATGGATGGTTAGTTGCCTTTTGACGATAAAGACTAATATGATAAGCGCAATTAAAATATTGGAAATTGTCAAGTGATCGATGTTCATGAATTGATTACCCCTAAATTTTATGGAAAAAGTAAGTTAAAGCGCTAATAATACTAGCTATTATCATCAAAAACCCAGTTATCTTATATTCCTTATTGTGTTTTTCTTTGGCTATGCTTAAAAAAGAAACACCGCTGCAAAAAAACATGAAAGTGATTGCTAAATTCATTATATGCTCCAATATATAGTGTTTACTACTATCATCTTTTGTTCAAAGGATGCTTTGTTGGTGCGGTAGCAATAATCGCGTAGGTCGACATCCACGGACCACTCCACCAGCCAATGATACCGTAAGTTTTTTGTTCTTGAATCATGAAGCCATTCGATTGTAGTATAGATAGATATTCTTTTTTCTTATGTCCTGTGTCAACAATCACCAGTGTGCCGGCAGATTTTAAAACACGTGTCGCTTCATTCAGAGCTGCTTTACGTGCTGTCGCTGGCTTAATGTTGTGCAAAGCTAAGCTAGTAACGACAAAGTCGTATTGATTATTTTTAAATGGTAGGTCTAACATGTTTGCGGTTTGCACACTTGCCACTTTATCCAAATGATATGATTTAATTATATTTTGAGTGTTTTCAATACTATTATTTGATTGGTCTTGATTACGCCATAGGTCAATTCCCGTGGCATGACCGTTTTCTGATAAACGTGATGCAAATTTTAGTAATACAAGCCCATGACCAGTGCCTAAATCAAGGACTTTGCTATCATTAGGGATAGTCAGGGTAGATAAAATATTATCCCAAATGATGTGTTTCCCGCGCATTGAAGTATGTATGAAAATCAGGCCACCCAGAACCATAATGATGCCATATAAAAGCGTCCATAAGTAGCCACTATAATTGTTGCGAAAAATAACAGCACAGCTAGTAGCAACTAAGCCAGCAATAATATACAAAAGTGGTACGATTGGTGCGTCTAATCCTTGTTTTTTTAATGTGTTCATCTTATTTCATCTCCAATAATGCTTTTAACGTGAGTCCCGCACGTGATATGTACGCACTCTATGAGTGCTTTTTAGTGAAAAGATGCCAAAAAAAGTCTTATTTGTTGACTATTTTTTAGTATAACGATGTTTTTGGATCCTTTACTAGCAGATAACATTTTATATATGCTAGGCCTTCTTTTTTCAGGAAAGGTCAAAATCCATTTTAAAAAATCGAAGTCAATTTTTTCGGGGCAGTTATCGTGCATATCTGGGCGAGATTTGCCCTTATATTTTATGAAACGTTTGAATACATTTAATAGACATACAAACCTATTTCGGTCTAAAAAGATAATTGTATCAGCGGCAGCGATTCTTAATGTCATTGTCGCACCATAATTGCCGTCAATGACCCAATTATCCTGACTAATCACATTGTTAATGACTTTTTGTTGATATGGTTTACTAGTCATTTGCCAATTATCTCGCCAAAAAAGCTTATCTAGATGGTAAACAGGTACGTTGATTTTATTGCTGAGCGCTCGTGCTAGGGTTGATTTTCCAGAACCACCACAGCCGATAATTATGATTTTCTTGCTAGCCAACATGATGCTCCTATTCATGCTTTGATTTGTAATCACTCAAAAACAACGATGACTTGGTGTTATTTATCTGTGACAATCACAGTGTCGTTATCACCAATGTAAATAGCTGTTTTTTTACCCGTCTTGCTATCGACAAGATTGACACCGTGACCATTACGATCAAAGCTAAATGTACCAGTATGTTGGTAAAAAGTTTTACCCTGATAGTCTTTGATGATAATCTCTCGTTGTTGATTATTATTATATTCCAGTTGATATGATTTTTGTGATTTGATATAGCTTGACGAGTGCGTATAATTATAATACTTTGAAGAAGCACCGAGTAATGCAACTACTACAATACCGATTAAGCCTATCACTCCGAAGATGTTCCCCAGCTTGGCTTTATGACTGACAAAATAAATACCAATACCAATAATAATAATAATGATAGGAACAGCAAACATAGCAAGCCATAAAACCCAAGATATTGGTGTTGGCTGAATATGAAACATAGTCAATTCTCCTTAGCCTTTTTATGTGATTGCCCAGCACATAATTTGTGTTTTAATTGCGTATAATATTTTTGGCTATTAGCAGAATTATAATTGTAAGTCATCAATGCGTCTGACTAGATTAACCTTAATTAGAAAAATAAGTCTATTTTTATTGGTTCACGTGTTTACTAATCCGAATTATAATAAATTCAACAAGCACCATTATAGTAAAAAATATGCACCAAATAGCTAAGTTTAACAGTCGTAGTTTTGTATTCATAATGGCACCAGAGCCATCGACGTGTCGAAACCATAAGAAAATACTTACAACTAAAAATAAGACACTACTAAGGATGTTGAAAATAAACCATTTTTTATGTTTCATGATATGATAAATCCTTTCTGAAATGATGTAATGGATTGAATTTTTACTGTATTTGACGAATTGAGGAGACTAAACTGTCCCATAACGTGCATAAGAGCATATTATAAAAATGGCCAAGTCATGGATAAAATAAGTAAGCCAGACGTAATACCACTTATAGTCGTGATATAGCAGTGATTATTACGGAAAAAGTCTAGTACAGAAAAAATAATACATTCAAAAGCAATAAGTGTTAATCCAATTTGTGTTAGTAAGGCTATTCCAGTGAATAAACGCGCTATTGTGAGTATAAAAAGTATTATAAGAGAAGCAGTAATAAGCCGTAATATTGTTTTTTGCATATAAGTACCCTTCATTTCGTTTTGAAAATTTACGAAAACCAGTATTTTTAAATTAATGTTTGACTCTCTCGTATAGCTATATTGAAGATGACAGGTTTCGGCAGTATTATGACAAAAAAGCAGGGAAAGGTGCTACGACGGTATTGCAAAGGATCATAGTTCAGTACGCAAAAAAGGTTCAATGAATAAAAAAAGATAAACGATGAACAATTATACGTGATTTTTAGCCACTTATCTTTTGATAAGTGGCGTTTATATGGGCCGTAACCAGCTGCTGCTCAGAGGAAATATGACTATCATTTGTTGCCATCGTGCATCGTTTTAAGAACAGCGAATATTGCTTGCTTATAATCATCCGACAAGTCTTGTCCTTCGTAAGACAAAATCAATTGTTTATCTGCCAGATCAACACGTGTTGCATTTGGATGAGTTGGCAATGCCTCTTGTGACAAATTTCTAACTGGACTATCAGTTTTGCCCTGTAAATAGTCAGTTGTTGTATTCAAAGCTTCAGCTAGTAAACTAAGCATACCAAGCGAAGGGGTATTTCGATTTGTTTCATAATTAGCAATCGCCATACGCGAAGCGCTGATTATATTAGCTAGTTCGCTTTGCGTCAATTGTTTTTGCTTTCGTAATAGCTTAATACGGTCAGCAGTTTTAGACATGTGATAATTACCTTTTGAGTTCGTTGTTTGACAAAATAAATAATAAATTTAAGTTAAGAAAGAAAAATGATTTGTGTATTTAGTAATCAAATGATATTATATTAATAATAATTGTTTATTTAATAAACGTTGATATGTGACGTGTTTAGAATATACACATTAATCATACCAAACACAAAAAGTTATTGAAAGGGAAAAAGCACAACAATACGATTAACCGCTGACAGATACAAAAAAGCTTGTTTGGTAGTCACGGTATATACTTTTTATTGTTGTGCGTTAGAGTAAAAATGGCCATAAAAGACACACAAAAATTCAGATTGACGATTGTTGAAGTGCAAGCCATCAATGATTTTTTTAATCAACCAATATTCAACATTGATTATGAACAGGCAACTTTTAGTATTGGTAATTACCACATGTTTAGACAAAATTTAGCCCGTTATTTAAAGCAAGCTAACCAAGGGGATGTTTCGAAAAGTTAGTGTTATAATAAAATTAATTAAAAATTTAGTAGGAGCAATAATACAATCGTATGACAAAGTATGGTATTTTCGAAAAGCGCAGTATAAGAGATGTAATTTGGAATATTGGCAATATCACTGCTGGTAAAAATCGTGCTTATTATTTTTATGCTCAACGTGAGCCGGAAAAACAGGTGGCTTTGTCGAAAAAAGAAGTATTAATGTTGTTAGATAAGAACGAACAATTAAAGGAACTGGTTTTGTCAAAAACAATTAATATGTCAACACATGGAAAATTTTATATTGATTTGACAAACATGGATAGTATTAAAAAAATTGTGACATACTTAAACGAAAACAACTAGTATGCTATTTTTTTTACGATTTATTCAGATCATTGGTCAGTAGATATTGCATTGTGGTGTTACATTGATTATGTCAAAAGGTTGGAACGGTTAGTTGTTAATATTATTGATTAAGAACAAAAGAACTGTGGATTAAACGCCTTAATCCACAGTTCTTTTTATTGCTATTGTCTAGCATACCAATCATTTTGAAAAATAGCGTAATGATCAATATCAACCCATTGACCATTATAAAATACTTCATCTTTTGAGCTTCCTTCTTTGTTGAAGCCAGCTCTCGTGTATGCTTTGATGGCACCAATGTTAAAGGGATAGACAGATAATTTGATTTTATGCATATTCAAATTATTAAAGCCATAGTCTAAAATTAAATCAAGTGTTTCAGAGCCGTAGCCTTGTGAGCGATCTTCTTTTCTCGGAAAGCCGATACCTAGTTCACACGAGTGATTTCGAATACTAATATCTAATAAATCGACAAAACCAATCAATCGATTATCGTCAATTTTTCTGACAGTGAATTCAACACGTTCATAACTATCAGCGGCCTCACGAAATAATTTTTCCCAATTTTCAGGCGTATAAGGATGAATCATATCGTTACACAAGGGATTAATGAAATCATCATCCCACTGCCATTCAGCTAGTTTTTTAGCATCATCTTCGTGATAATGTGACAATTTAACGTTTTTACCTATAAACATTTTTTTCTCTTTTCTTTAATGTGCCATATAATGATTTACAGAAATTAAAGAAAAATATAGATTAAGTCAACTCTATTGCAGTCATACGCAACCCTCTAGAACATCTTTTAATGTGGATAAGCATTTGCACATTTGATATTTAACCATGATATTTTTAATCATGTGAATAATTGATAAGCGATGATACCATGGCAGCAAAGAATAAGAAATACAAAATCATAGCGGCAATTGTAATAACGAACTGCACTAGCCCAGCACGGTTCCATGTGGCTTGTACGGCCTTAAAAGTCGCCACATCCTTGTAATCATTCTTTTGCCAAGCCCACTCATTACCCTTAAAGCCGCATACGAAAATCCAAACAAAATTAAAAACGGGAATTAAGCATAGTAAAGGCAAATAGGTTTTGTTGCCAATACCCCAAAAAATGTTATACATGAAAGCGCCCCAGTTCCAGCCTTTCACTTCAGCAGGTACGTTTGTGCCATTTTCATCCATGTTTTCTCTCCTTAAAGTTTTTCTCGTGATAGGGATGCGCGTGATTACACACGTCGCTGTTGTAATTCACTACGATGACCTAATAATATTTTTTTAATTTCTTTAGCGAAGTATGTTCTAGGAATTGCCCTTAGCTTATAAAAGTAAGATATGCCTCGCAGGCGAGCCACCATTAAGCCAGGTAGGTAAGAACTGGTGCGATCTTTGTCAAAAATAATTCCTGGGTAAACCGAAAAAGAACGCTTAGGAAGTAGTTGTGCCATATCTTTCTCAACGGCACGTTTTGCTTTGAGATAGGGTCTCATAAAGAAGGGACCGGTGTTAGCTGAAACAAACAAAAATTTTGTTTTTGGCGATTGCACGACAACATCGATCAATTTTTTTGCCGGTTCGTAACTACTATTTTGGTAATTTTGTTTTTTGATAGGGTTAGGCAATAGAATACCAATTGCGTCAATCACCCAATCAGCATCCATGATAACAGCTTGTAGCTGATCAGGCTGATTAAAGTCAACGGCATGGTAGGTCGTTGACTCGCCATTCTTTGGTTGACGGCCATGGCGTGACAGACTGTGAACATCAAATAATTGTGGTGGTAGTTGTTTAATGATGCCTTGTCCCACAAAGCCAGTACCACCAGCTATAACGATTTTTTGTTTGGTTGTGGTCATATCAGTTACCTCCTTAACAATGTTGCCTTGTCCAAGTGATCAGTTTAAAATACGTGGCCGTCGAATGTTAGAATAGAGTAATAGGATGAATAGAAAAGTAAAAAGGAGAATCATGATGAAACAATTATCTGTCCCAGTGAAAGCTGTATTGTTTACAGTAGCTATTTTAATTTTAGGGTCTTTATCGTCATTTAGCGTCGAGTGGATTAGGGGTGTGTCAATTGCTAAAGTCTATGGCGAATTTAACTTACCACCACTTGCACCACCACGCTGGCTATTTGGCCCTGCCTGGGGTATTTTATATATTCTACTTGGCATTTATTGTGCCAAGCTTAGCAGTGTGACAACCAATAGGCAGGTCATATATTATGCCATGTATGGTCAATTGACTTTGAATATACTTTGGACGGTGGTGTTCTTCTCTTTTGCCAATTTATGGTTAGCCTCAATCATGATTGTTGTGATGGATAGTTTAGTTGTTTGGTTATTAGTGTTAGATCAACGCCGCGTAAAATATTTACTAATCCCATATCTTGCTTGGCTATTGTTTGCATCGTATCTATCAATTGCTGTTCTGATTTTAAACTAATGGTCAGTAGTTTAACTTAAAGCAACTTTTTTCCATTTTCTAATTTTGGTGCGAAAAGTTTTGAACGGTGCGACAGTATTGATGTGTAGCCATTTCCATACTGGCCATTGTGCCTTGGTATATGCCCAGTCACGTTGGTTAGCTTCAAAGAGTACCTCATCGGGTAACCGTGTAATCATGTCACAAATTTCCGAGACACGCTGATTCAATAAAACGATTTTGTCCTCAAGTGTCATATCTGCATATGTCTGGTAAAACGATTGGTATAAATCACCGAGATGTCCCCAGTTATAACCTGGTGCGGGCACCTCGGCTTTTTTTCCTGATAGTTCATCACTCTCCCAGCGCAATATGGCGGTCAGCCAACCTAACTGGTATGCTAAGTTTTCGCTAGGTGTGCGGTCAACCTCGTCGATGCGCTTATCTTGCAGGGCATTAGGAATGGTTTCAAATTCATTGATGTATTTAGCATAATTACTTTGAATGGCATTTAGAAGCGCTGTTTTATTATCATATGTCTGCACGGAAAAATCCTTTCTTAAAATAAAACAAATATGCTTGCAAGGTTTTATGAGATTATACTTATATTATAGCAGATATTACCTACATTAAGATGTTCTTATTTTATACGCTTAATCTTCTCTTGAAAAACGAAACGTATCGTTTTATAATTAGTGGCAGAAGGAGGTCACAATGAATAATTTGAACACAAATATGACACACGCAGGTCGACCACGAGATGAAGCAGCCAAATCAGCAATTATGACAGCAACAATGACACTATTAAAAGATTTTAAATTTGCTAATTTAACAATAGAACGGATTGCAAAAGAAGCGGGTGTGGGTAAGGCAACAATTTATCGTTGGTGGGGTAGCAAGGAAAACTTACTACTTGAAACCTTCCTTGATACAGCTGATGATCATGTGGTTTTCAATCAGGAAGCACCATTACTAGATGATTTTAAGCAAGTCATCGTGGAATTGACTGTTGTTTTAGATAGCGCGCTGGGCCGTGCACTAATCACTGCGATTCTAGAAGATCGCGACTTATTAGACCAGTTTCACCAACGTTTCTTTGAGCCAAGACGACAGCAGGCAAGTCAATTATTAAGACGGGGCATTGATGATGGGCTGATTAAGGCAGATATTAATATCGATGTGGTCTTAGATATGCTATTCGGTGATGTTTATATGAATGTGTTCTTCTATGGTAAAGCGTTAGACACAGCATCGATTGACGTGATACTCACGTCATTTATGAAAGGTATTATGATCTAGTATTAGGTGAAGAGGTAAAAAATGGCAGATGAAGCAACAGTAGTTACGATTTCACAAGGGCAATTATTAGGAACAAAAGAAGGGCAAACAAGCGCTTTTTATGATGTACCATATGGCAGTAATCAAGGGCGTTTCAAGCATGTCGGGACACCTATATCTTGGACTGGTGTGCGAGATGCTAGGCAACCTGGTGTGATATTCAAGCAAGGGCCAAATCGTTTAGCCTCTGTTATGGGTTCTAAGCCAGGGGAAAAGAATCAAAGTGAGGATGCTTTTCGCTTAAACGTTTGGACACCGGATGTCAGAGGAAAAAAGCCTGTGCTTTTCTGGATTCATGGTGGTGGATTTCTGACAGGTGGCGGGGCATTATCATGGTATGATGCACGTCATTTAGCTGAGAATGGGGATGTTGTCGTTGTCACCGTTAATTATCGACTAGGCGTTTTTGGAAACTTACGATTACCTGGCATCTCTGATGGTAATTTAGCTTTGAATGACTTGATCACAGCCCTAAAATGGGTAAAACGTCATATTAGTGCCTTTGGTGGTGACCCAGAACAAGTAACAGTGGCAGGTCAATCAGCCGGAGCCTGGTACAGCTTAGCTTTACTAGCTTCTGACGAGAGTTATCAACTCTTTAATCGCCTTGGATTAATGAGTTTTCCTGGTAGTGTTGAAGCCTTATCGGAAGAAAATGCGCAACTGCTCGCATCCCTACTGTTGTCACATTTTAATTTATCTAGCAAACAAGCTTCAAAACTATTAGATGTGGCCGATGATGAATTAATTGCCGCACAGGGAGCGGTAACGTTAGCCATGCAAAAGCGGACGCACGATTATGTTCCTACTGGATTTATTCCAATGATTGACGGCAAACTGTTAAAGGGTGATATTATTTCTGAAGCTGTGCGACATGCGCAAGGTCATGTGGCAATCTTTGGCGGAACGACAACGCACGAGACGACCTCATTTTTTCATCAAACACCACAAAGTAAAAAAGCCGATTATTTAGATTTTATTGCAACGAGTACAACAACGATATTTACTGAACCAACATCCAGACTGTTTAAGGCAATGGCAGATAGGCATAATGATGTTTTCCAATATGTAATGGCCTATCCGGCAGCTGACCCAAACATTTTGGCTTGTCATTGTATCGAATTGCCGTTTATATTTGATAATTTTGAAATGTGGGACAATGCGCCGATGTTAGCTGGCATGGATCAGTTATCAGCTCAGCAATTAGCACACCAAATGCAAAGTTATTTCTATCAGTTTATTAAGTATGGCAATCCAAATATTGCACCGAACTTGACATGGCCAAAACTGACGTCAAATGATTCTGAGACGATGGTGTTTAATAAAACCAGTTCAATTCAAAGAATAGTTGAATAACTGTTAACTAAAAAAAGGTGTCCTTACGTCAAGGAGACCTTTTTTTAATCGACTTTTGGAAAACGCAGTTTTAAATGGTTAAAGATATAAATAATCGCGGGTCGAACAATAAAAAAGAATAAGGGAATAGCGACAAAAAAGGTTTTGGCCCAATTATCTATATAACCAGGTAAAAACAGCGGATATAGCTGACGATGTGTTTCCGTAAGAATTGCCATCATAATCGAGACGTTACCAGTAATAACCAGCAAAGGCACAGTGATATGACGCGGAATTTTGTTTGAAATAGCTTTTGGGAAGTAGTGGTGCAGGCGTATGACCAGTGGTAAGGTCACATAAGTCCTTAAGCAATAGATGAAAATAACTGCCAGAGGATAAATTTTGATGACATTTAATAAAATTGGCCAAGAGAAACCATAGCGAATGACGGTATTATAAGTCAACATAAACATGACCATGGTGCTTACCAAAGCCAAAGCTAACGTTGTCGGATGGTGCACTAATGTGCGTAAGGTGGGTTTGTAATTTTTCATAATAGTAACTACTTTCAGATATGTATAAATTGTGAAATTATGTGCATAAGAAAACATAAACTATGCTAATTAAAATAGTTCAATAGAACAATCATATCAGAATGAACTTAGAATATAAAGAAAAATGCTTATTAATTATTAGTGTGTTTTAAAAAGAAGATATGCATTAAAAAACACCTCACGAATTATCGCGAAGTGTTTTTTTGATTTTAATGTTTATCTTTATCGACTTCTTCAAAATCGCCATCAAATGTTTGATCATGACTGTCGTGATGGGGTTGTTTAGGTGGTTGAATAAATGTTGCGCGGATCCAGAAAGCTAAGCCGATGAGTAGCAAGACACCAACCACTGCGAAAAAGTTTTTAATAACAAAACTGATTAAGAGAATAAAAACAATTGCTAAAATCAATCTTGGTAGAATACCAAATGTGTTAGCAAAAAGAGAAGCGAAGAAATAAACGACAAATAAAACAATAAGTAGCGGTACGAATAACATGAAAAACATAAGTGAGCCTCCAGTATATAAGTTATAAATTTAATTGACGAGTGATTTAGCTTTAGCCGTATTTGCAAAATGTAGTTTAGCAAAGTGATTTAAATCTTGACCTTGACGTATTAATTTTGCCGCAACTAAATCCACAGCTTTTCCTGCTCCAATAGGGAGCGTCATGCCAGCTTCGTGACTTAAAGCTACCATAGTATCTAATTCTACCACACGAGCGAGTATAGAAGCAGCTGCAACACTTAAATGGTACTGTTCGCCCTTGGTTGTAAAATAAACATTTTGTCTAATGACTGGGCTTTGTTGTGCTTTTGATAAATAGTTGAAATAAGTGGTTGCTTGGGCGAATTGGTCTATTAAAATGGCATCAGGTGTTATTGGCGCAATTTTTTCTAAGACTTTATGCAAAGCAAAATTATGTGAGATGGCCTTGAGTTGATTAACATTATTGTGAGGCTGTAGGGCATTGTATTTTTCTGGTAATAAATTGACCACATGGTGAGGGAGGCGTTGAATAATTTCAGGGGCTATGTCCCGCATTTTGGCATCAGTCAGAGTTTTTGAATCAGCTATGCCCAGCGCTTTTACCCAATCAAGGTCATTTTTAGATACGAAAACAGCCGCTGTTGTCAGTGGGCCAAAGTAGGCTCCCGCACCGACCTCATCAGACCCAATAACAGACCAATTAGCAAAATCAGTTGGGATAGTCGCACCTGGCGTTACGTGACTAGCATTCATTTTTTGAGTCGGCTGGTTTGCATTGTCTTGCCAACGAGCAGCTTCTACTTTAAAACCGCTCCCTTGAAATAGGACTTTACCAGATTTGTAAGCTGTTACTGTTGCTTGTGATAATTTAGCTGCAAACACTGCACCTTTTGGTGCTTTGGAAACAGCGTAAGGAGCGTAATAGGCCGCCATTTTTTTAAGTTGTGGTATAGAAACTTGAAGAACGATTTGCATAATATAAGTATATCAGTTTTTGTTGAGAAAAATATGGTGTATAATTGGTAGGACATCATAAGGGATAATACAATGGCAACTCAAAAAGAGAAACGACAATATAAAGCAAATTTGGCTGGTAAAAACTACATCATTTCAGGGCAGGCAAGCTTACCACACTTTAAAGCAGTAGAAACTTTGTTGAATAAGGAGTGGCAACAAATTAAAGTTGTTGCCCCTAAAATTTCAACGATGGATCAAGCCATGTTATTGACTTTTAATGCATTATCAGATCAATTATATAAGCAAGCTGAAGTAGACAACTTAAAAAAACAAGTTGTTGAGCTAGAAAAAATGTTAGCAGCGCGTGAACAACCAACGAAACCGGCAACAAGACGTGAATCAAAAAGTGCGATTGGCTCAATTATTGACCACGCGAAGCAAGATAGCCAGGCACGATCAACTAATAAACTTTTTAAACAAGGAACCTCAATATGATTTTACTTGGCGCTGCCATCATTTTTATTTTAATATGGTTTATATCCGGCTATCGACATGGTTTTGTCAATGGTTTATTAAGAATTGCGCTCTGGTTTGTTGTTTGGTATATAGCAATTAAATTTGCCAAGCCAGTTGGTTCAGTAGTAACTAATTTCGTGAACGGGCAATTTGTAAGAACGAGTGTACCACAAGATGTGGTTAGTCACGGGACACAATTTTTGGGCTCAGGACTAGTGTTTATTGTATTACTTATGGTTGGTGGTGCAATCAGTCACTATGTGTTACGTTCCTTAAAAATTATTCGACATATTCCGCTATTAGGGTGGGTTGATGGCGTACTTGGTGGTATCCTCTACGGCTTTATTGGTGCAGTGATTGCTTTTTTCACACTCCAATTATTGTCGGTTGTCCCAAATACATGGATTCAAGACCAGTTCTTGAACACACCCCAGTTAAATCAGATCCTCGACAATGTCCCTTTTTTCGCTGAACAAATTTATCATTGGTGGCTATAATTTTATGGGCACCTTATTGTGATAACTTTCGTACAGCCTATAAATAAGATAGATACTAAACAAATATGAATAATAAAGTTTTACAAACATTAGAATACGATAAAATTAAATTACAACTCAATGATTTTTTATCAACGCCAACAGGTTTGCAAGAAGCTAATGAACTACAGCCTGTCAGTGATGTTGATCTGATTAATCACTGGTTAGCAGAAACAGCCGATGCTGTTTTGATTGATCGCTTAAAGGGTGGTATACCACTATCTAAATTGAGTGACATTACCCCACACTTAAAGCGATTGAATATTGAAGCAAGTTTGAGTGCCACTGAACTATCTGAAATGAGTCTCGTGTTACGTAACACAACTACGATTGCCAGTTTTTTTGAGCAAATGCAGGACGAGGCGATAGGCGAATCATTACGTGTGCTACCTGAACAAGCCAAGAATTTAGTGACATTGCCTGATATCACACGTCAAATTCAGATTGCCATTGATTCCTCAGGCCGCCTTAATGATGAGGCATCCTACGAATTGAAGCATGTGCGTGACCGTATCAACGGAACAGAGCAGGCAGTTAAAAATCGAATGCAAGCATACACGCGAGGCAAGACGGCACAATATTTAAGTGATCCAATTGTGACCATACGCTCTGATCGCTATGTCTTGCCTGTTAAGGCTGAGTATCGTAGTCAATTTGGCGGTGTGGTCCATGATCAGAGTCAGACGGGACAAACGTTGTATGTTGAGCCACAAGCAGTTGTGACGCTTAACAACAAATTAAGTGAACTACGTGTCCAAGAGCAAGCCGAAGAACAACGTGTGCTACAAGAACTATCAGCGACCTTAGCGCCACACACAGAAGAAATCGCCAATAATGTGATGATTCTGGGGCATTTTGATTTTGTAAATGCCAAGGCACGACTAGCAGCTCGGTTGGATGCTATGCAGCCGATGGTTAATACAGAAAATAAAGTTGACTTGCAACAAGCTTGGCATCCGCTACTAGACAAAGATTTGGCTGTTGCCAATGATATTGCACTTGGCGATGGTTATAAGGCTATTATTATCACGGGTCCCAATACAGGTGGTAAAACAATAACTATCAAGACGCTAGGCATATTACAGTTGATGGCGCAATCTGGTTTGTTTATTACGACAAAACGCCCATCAACTGTTGGTGTGTTTCATGAAATTTTTGCAGATATTGGTGATGAACAATCAATTGAGCAAAGCTTATCAACCTTTAGTTCACATATGGCTAATATCGTCTCGATGATTGATCGTATTGACGATAAAACGCTTGTTATTTTTGATGAATTAGGCGCCGGTACGGATCCTGCTGAAGGGGCTGCACTGGCAATTGCTATTTTAGATAAAGTTGCTAGCTTGGGTGCCTTTGTGATTGCAACCACACATTATCCGGAATTGAAGCTATATGGTTATAACCGACCGGAAACGCTTAATGCATCAATGGTTTTTGATGTCAGTACGTTAAAGCCGACCTATCAATTTTTGATGGGGGTACCAGGTCAATCGAATGCTTTGGCAATTGCTAAGCGCTTAGGTTTTGGCGACGATGTGATTGGTGCAGCAACAGCTTTGACTAGCGATGCCGATCAAGATCTTAATCAAATGATTGCTGATTTGGTTGCGCAACGTGACGCGGTTAAGCAACATGATGTAGCACTTTCTGAACAATTAAAAGCAACGGAAAAACAATCAGAAGCATTATCAGAACAGCAACGGCAGTTGGAAAAAGAGCGCGCCAAGATTGTATTAGATGCCAAAAATGAGGCGAATCATATTGTTGCAGCAACTAAAAAACAAGCTGAACAAATGATCTCAGAAATTCGTAAAGCACGACTAAATGCAGGTCAAAGTGCGGGTGAGCTTAGTGAGCAAGACTTACAGGCTAAAAAACGTCAGCTGGATGGCTTGCGCCAAAATAGTAGTCTGGAAAAGAATAAGATACTTCAAAAAGCCAAGCGAGCTAAACAGCTAGTAGCTGGTGATGAGATTACTGTGCAATCCTATGGCCAGCAGGGAACGTTAATTAAACAGCACAGTAACGGACAATGGGAAGTTGAGATGGGTATTTTAAAAATGCTTGTTGACGAAGATGACATTGTTAAAACAGAAGCAACTGCCAAAGCCCAACAATCTAAAGCCAAACAAAAACAACAGAAAATTGTTAAAACCAAGACGGCTTCTGGTTCAGCACGTGCGACAGCGAAGTCTCGTTTGGATTTACGTGGCGTCCGATATGAAGCAGCGTTGGCAGAATTGGATCGCTATTTAGATACTGCAGTGCTTGCTAATCTTGGTACTGTGGAGATTATCCATGGTAAAGGGACAGGTGCCTTAAGACAAGGTGTCACCGAGTTTTTAAGATCTGATCGTCGTGTTAAGGCCTACCACTTTGCTAACGCTAACGCAGGTGGGGATGGGGCAACAATTGCTGAATTATCATAAAGTTTTGTTGTTTGTTTAAAAAGAAGTCATTGCATTAGTTGCATAGCTTCTTTTTTTATCAGGCTATATACTGTAAAAATTGCTACAGCTTTTATTGTGGTAAAATGAGTATTAACGACATGCCGTCACACTGTCAACGCATCATTGTGTTTGGCTAGAAAGGGAATTTGTTCAGTATGCCAGAGTTACCAGAAGTTGAAACGGTTCGCCGTGGTCTAAAAAAATTAATTATTGGTGGACATATCGTTCAGGTGAAATTACCGTATCCAAAAGTCATTAGCGGTGATTCAAATGCTTTTATTACTGGCGTTATGAATGCCTCTTTTACAGCAATTGATCGCCGAGGAAAGTATTTATTATTACGTTTGTCCAATGGCCATACCATTGTTTCTCATTTGCGCATGGAAGGGCAGTACTCTGTTGAACCGCGTGAAGCAACACCACATAAACACACGGAAATTATTTTTGAACTATCGGATAATCGTGCCGTTTTCTATAACGATACACGTCGTTTTGGACGAATGGTTTTAGCGACAACAGGACATGAAAAAATTGACGTGCCCTCGTTGGCAAAACTGGGTCCAGAACCCACTGCTGATGATTTATCCTTAGATTATATGGTGACTGCGTTTGCCAAATCAAAGAAGCCAGTCAAAAGCTTCTTATTGGATCAAAATCAAATTGCTGGCATTGGTAATATCTATGCTGACGAAGTGCTTTGGCAGAGTAAAATTCATCCTGAAACGCCAACCAATAGTTTGTCACGAACAGTGTTAGCCGTTTTAAGACAAAATATTATTGACGAAATGGCACGAGCCATTAAGCATCATGGAACAACCGTGCATAGTTTTAGCAATGTTTTTGGCGAAGTCGGTCAGTTCCAAAATGAATTACAAGCCTATGGACGTGTGGGGCAACCGTGCTTACGTTGTGGCACTTCCATGTCAAAGATTAAGGTTGGACAACGTGGTACGACATTTTGTCCGTTTTGCCAGCTTAAACCAAATTCAGTTATTTAGGAGAAAGAATGAATTCAATAGAACCAATTAGCATTCGTAATGTTAAGCGTGAAGCACGTGCGTTATATCATGGTCGTTTAGGCACAGCTATTAAAATCAACATCGTACCAATTGTTTTAACGATTTTGACAACAGTTAGTACACTCTTATCTCTGTATATTGTATTCCGACAATTCGCAACGATAAGTGATGTTAGTGTTTCTAGTGATGATCGTATTAGCCAAATGTATGAGACGATTCAAGATATTTTGAGTCAAGCAGTGCAGCTTGTATTGACGTGGAGTGTGTGTTGGACACTAATTGACTGGTATGAGCAACCCAAAACAAAACCAACCCTAAAAACCGCTTTTCAAGCTTTTACGCATGGTAATATTTGGCACACATTGTTGTTAGCTATTGTCCAAAGTGTCTTGATGTTTTTGTGGACATTATTATTGATTGTACCAGGAGTGGTTAAGTATTTTGCTTATTCACAGACTTATTTCATTTATAAAATAGATATTGAACATGGGACACGTCAACGTCAGTTAACTGATTACATCACGATTAGTCGTCGACTAATGGCTGGTCGTAAATGGGAGTTATTTTTGTTGGAATTGAGCTTTATTGGTTGGCATATTTTAGGTTTTGTAACAGCAGGACTAGCTTACATTTATGTCATTCCCTATCTTAATGCCACACGTGTTGCTTATTCGCGTCATCTTTTGACGCTCAAATTAGCAGAAAGGCAGGCGGCCTAATGGTTATTATTGGTTTAACGGGTAGCATTGCTACTGGAAAATCGACAGTCAGTACCATGCTACGAGATGCAGGGATGCCAATTGTTGACGCCGACGTCGTGGCACGTGAAGTTGTTGAGCCTGGCACGCATACACTAGAAGCCATTAAACTCGCTTTTGGTCCCGGTGTCATTGAAAACGGTGTGTTAAACCGTAGTCAATTAGGGAATATTGTTTTTGATAATCAAAGTGAATTACAACGATTGAATGCAATTATGCAACCAGCGATTCGTTCAGTGATGGCAGATAAAATAAACTTTTGGCGCACACAACACGTACCTGTTTTAATCCTTGACATCCCGCTCTTGTTCGAACGAGAATATGATAAAAATTATCATGTGGATAAAATCATTGTTGTCAGCGCTGACCCTGAGGTACAATTAGCGCGCTTAAAATCTCGTGACAGTTTAGATGAGCGACAAGCCAAAAACCGTATGCGTACACAGATGCCAATTGCAGAGAAAGTAGCTCGTGCTGACTACGTGATTAATAATAACGGGGATAAATCACAGCTGAAAGCACAAGTAGACAATCTCATAGAAAAATTAAAGGACATTGCACCAGAATATGACACAAAGTAGTGAGACAATTGAATTTCACGCCACTTCAGGTGTTTTCATTCGAAGTGATCATCTTATTACACCAGACGACCTAGAACGTGTGTTTACTTTATATTTGCCTTTTATTGGCTCGACAAGTTATGCCTTGTATCATTTGTTAGTCAATGAGTTACCTTATACAGCCAATCAGTTACATCGACAAGATCATAATTTTTTGATAGATAGTTTGAATATTAGTTTACCTAATTTTGTTAAATTTCGTCGCCGTCTTGAGGCTGCAGGACTCATTAAAACTTTTTATGAACACGATGCTGTAGGTGAAGTTTACGGCTATCGGTTGATGATGCCATTAATGGCAGATCGCTTTTTCAAAGAGCCCTTACTCGCTGGCCTTTTATATAAATTTGTTGGTGAAGAACGCTATTTAACACTACAAATGCGTTACGATGTTCAGGGGCAAAAGGAACTATTAGGCAAGGATATTTCTGCGCGGTTCTTACAAGTTTTTCAGAATCAAAGTGATGAGAGTGTACCAACCACACCATTAGCGTATCAAGAGGCAAAGGTTACTGCAGAAGCAACTGACTTTAGTTTCAATGATATGGCAGAGATGGTACATGGTACAACGAAAGATGAAATCGAGAAACACCATAATTTTCTAGTTGCCATGCATTTAAACTATGGTGTGGATGAAGTGACATTAGCAAATATCATCAGTCAGAGTGTCAGTCTTGATAAACATGAAATAAGTGAAAAAGATGTACAACGCTTATTACGAGCGCAAGTAGCGCGACCACAATCTGTGATGGTACCGGCTACTAATCAAGTAACTGACGAAAAAAATAGGATGCCAGAGATTAAAAATTCAGAAGCTAAGGCTTTGATTGAAATTGCAAATACAACGAGCGCCCAAGACTTTTTAGCCTATGTTAAAACGACGCTAAAAAATGGCTTAGTGTTAAAAAATGAACGTGATTTGGTGGATTATTTAGTGGCACAAAGTGTTCTGCCAATGGCAGTTATCAATATTTTGGTCCATTATGTGTTGATTGGTCTGCAGAATGATAGTCTAAAAGGCGCTTTGGTCACAACAATTGCTGATTCATGGACGCAAAATCGTGTTGATTCTCCTGAAAAAGCATTAGTTCAAATTCAGCAACATCAACAAGCTAATTTATCCAGACAGGAAAAACGTTTTAGTCGCTCTAAAAAAGTTGAAAAAACAGCGCCTAAATTTTTACAACAACAGGCAAAAACAGTAGCACCGGAATCGTCAGCAAACATGGGCACCGATGCAGCTGCCGCTGCGTTAGCTAAACTAAAGAATATAAAGACGAGAAACTAATATGCAAAATTTATCAGACATTCTCAAACAATTTCAACAAAAATATCCTAAAATTGAAGAAACTAAACTAGCCGAAATTGTACAAAGTATTGCTGAGGACTCAGATATACGTCAATTTTGGTCTGCACATCAAAAAGAACTGAAAGCAGATGCTTTTCAACTCAAAATGATGGACTTACATGAATTTATTCAACAAAAAAAACGTATTCAATCTGGGGAAAAGTCTTTATATCCTGGTTATTATCCACAACTAGAGATTGAAAAAGGCTACCCACATGTTCGTTACGTTGCCGATGAAAAAAAGCAGCAACAGTTGATGCAGGCTGATAAGCTCATTACTTATAAAATGCCTAAGGCGATTAAAAATGCTGATCTACAGACCATCGCCGTAGAATCTGGTCGTGCAGAGGCAGTGACAGAAATTGTAGAGACGTTAACACAACTAATCGCTAAACCAGACCAGTATACACAAGGGTTGTACTTGTATGGTGATTTTGGTGTCGGTAAAACATATTTGATGGGGGCGCTAGCCAATGCTTTAGCGGCCAATAATATTGGCGTAATGATGTTGCATTTCCCGTCATTTGCTGCTGATTTGAAAGATGCTATTGGGCGATCTAATGACTTGAAATCACGCATGATGGCACAAGCAAAAAGCATACCCGTATTAATATTAGATGATTTAGGTGCTGAAAATTTAAGTATGTGGATACGTGACGATATTCTAGGGGTTATTTTAGAATATCGCATGCAAAACGAGTTGACGACATTTATAACTTCAAATTTTGATATGACGGAATTAACGTCTTATTTGGCTGAAACACGAGATGACCGTGACAAAGGTAAGGCTGCGAGATTGATGCAACGCGTGAAATTTCTGACGCGACAAATCACTGTATCCGGTAAGAATAGACGGTTAGATAATTGAAAAATATGAGGCACACAATAAAATATGGCTTGTTATTGGTTGTCGTGCTCTTTGTCTGGCTTTTTTTACGACACGATGCTTTTTTATATCAGAATCCAGTTGGCCAAGTGACACAAGTACAGGCATCGGTGACACAAAAAACCACCGATGAACATGGCAATGCTGACGTCATGATAACACAAAGATTAACTGTCAAGTTATTGAATCGGGAAAAAAGGATTATTGTCATTCACAATGACTATGCAAAATCACAAGTGATGACACAAAAATATCGTGTTGGAGACCAATTATTATTAGAAAAGGTTGCTGCCAATACACATATTTTATCGCTGAAACGTGATGCTTGGGTCGGTGCATTAATGACATTCTTTTTGGCGCTGTTATTAATGTATAGTAAGTGGCGTGCGACGAGTTGGCTATTATTGAGTATGTTGATTAATATTGCTTTATTTGGCGTCGCTTTGTTGGTAGATATTCATAACAAAGATACGAATGTTTTATTGATTTTTAGTATTTTGAGTATACTTTTCGCGGCAGTCAGTTTGATTCTGGTTCTGGGTCGAACACTACAGATGGCATTAACTTTAGCAGCCACCTTAATCACTACGTTCTTGACAATTATTTTATTAATTATTGTTTTGGATGTAACTCACAATGTTGGTGTCCATTTTGAGACCATGTCATATGTTACACAAGTACCGGCCACTTTATTCATGGCACAAACGGTCATTGGTGTTTTGGGCGCTGTTATGGATGAGGCTTCTGATATTGTGGCGATGCAATTTGGGATGCGACGTGAAAATAGCATACGTGAGTTTGGTGATTATTGGCATGCCGGTGTGTCTGTTGGCCGCGAAATTATGGGTACATTAATGAATGTGTTATTTATGATATTTATAGCTGAGACCTTGCCAATGGTCTTTTTGATGTTACGTAATGGCAATAACTGGGCCTACATCATGGATCAAGTGATGAATCTTGGTATTTTGCAAACTGTCATTTCAGCCATCGGAATTGTTTTGGCGGTACCTGTAACCAGTGTTATTGTTGGTCTCGCACTGACAAGAAAGGCAGGTAGGCAATGAATACAATCGGTGTATTAATTATTATTTTATTTGTATTGATGCTGTTAGTTGGTCATATGCAAGGACTAAAAGTGTTCATTGGTCTGCTGCTGAATTTTGCAGCTATTTTTGTTCTGATTGTTTTAATTAATTGGCAATTTAATGTTTATATTATTACAGGTATCATGAGTCTAATCATTTTGGCTGTCGCCATTTATTTAGGTGCTGAAAATAGTGAGGTCACAAACAATGCCTTTAAAACAAGTGTTATTGTTGTTGCTATTTTAATGATAATTGCCGTTATTATGCAATATTTTGGCCAATTTCAGGGCTTTACAACCGAAAATTCTGAAGAACTAGAAGGACTGTCGCTAACTGTTGGTATTCATTTTGGTGATGTGGCGATTGCCGTGATGTTGTTATCTGTTCTTGGTGCAGTTGCTGAAGCAGCGATGGCTATTGTAGCCGATTTAAATGAAGTGTTGGAGCGGACACCAGAAATGACCAGTAGCAGTCTATATGGCCATGCAAAAATCATTGGTGGACAAATTCTAGGGACAGCAATTAATACACTGTTTTTTGGTGTATTGGGCAGTAATTTACCGTTAATTATTTGGTTTGTACGCTTAAAATATCCGATTGCTATGTTTATTAATGCTAAGCTGTTGGCAACTGAAGTTGTGACAATGTTACTGGGGATGCTAGGCATTCTGTTGAGTATTTGGGTTGCGAGTTGGTTAGTGGTACGTGATAATGTGAGACAGCAAAAAGTGGGGATAAGGCATGAAAGAGACATTTAATCTCATTGAAGAAATAACGCGTTTAGATGGTTCAATATATTATGAACTTGGCAATATACCACACAATGGGCGTGCTGAATATGCAGCTGAGCACGGCTACATCAAGTCAGTACGCATTTTAAAAATTAATATTCCAAGATCTTCTTATGTAGAACAATTAGAAAATTACATTAATGCTAACTATCAACTACTGCCATTGGAGTATGACGGTTGGGAAGAGTGGCAACGTACACCTGAGATGGCGGAAGCCATGACACAAATTTTATTAGAAAATAAGTTAGGCTGACCATGTTTAGCCAAAATACCGATACAAGTATTTTTAAGAGGAAAATGTTATGCAATCTGTTTTTTATCAACCAGAAGCGGTTGTGCTGGTTTCCAAACATCTATTGAATGGTAGTGGCAGTTTACGCTGGATTTATAGAGAGTTAGCCCCAACGCAGTCACAAGATACGGGCTGGCTGCTATTTGCTGATAATGATAATGAGCAATGGAACCAAGAACCAAATAACTTTATGCCAGTTGTTGTGGCAACTGCCTTAGCTATTGAACCAAGCCTGCAATATATTTTAGATTTACCTTACGGTACTGATTTAGTATTTGTGAATCGCAATCAGATTAAAGGCTGGTGGGAGCCAAAATCGCAAACACCGATTTGGTTATCTGATGGCACAATTACACCACATATAGTAATTAAGCAAGGTGAAGTGATGGCAAATGACAATAATTAACAAAGTGTTTGTAATTTAGGTGATTTTACCCTATAATTATAAACGTTGTTGTGGTTTAAAAAATGACAAGCCTTAATCATGGTAATATAGCCAAGTGGTAAGGCAACGGTCTGCAAAACCGTCATCGCCGGTTCGACTCCGGTTATTACCTTAAAAAGCGCTGCATTAGCAGCGCTTTTTTATTGTGTTAATTGTGCTAAAGTCGCTTTTGTGAAATAACCAGAAGCAAGTTGCTGTGCTAATGGTTGCATATTTTGTTGCCATAGATTGAATTGGGCAGCTGTAGTCTCAGATAGCTGCGCTGGTAACTGATTCAACTTGTCAATCACAAAACCAACTTCCTGCTCGGCAATTATTTGGCCAATGGCACTTTCGCGCCAAGCAATGAGCGGTAAGCCGGCGCGAATATAAAGGCTTGCTTTGTGAGGTGCGTTATATTTAGTATACGTTTTGTACGTTTTATCCTCAAAATCATTATCCCAAATGAGACCGAATCCATCACGAAAAGCCATGATTAACTGCTCAGGATCAAGGTTGCCTTTGTAGGTCACATTAGCGGGAAAGGTTGTGTCGCGCCATTTTTTTGGTTTAGCACCAAATAAATTGATATGTACGTTTTGTGCTTGTTGCAACCAAGGTGATTTTTGAAAAGTACCAGCAAAGTTAATCTCATGACTAAAGGATACAAAGGGGTATGATAGTCCCAAATAATCAAATAAAGGTTGTATTATGAATTGACTTGTGACACCCAATGACTGAAGTTGCACTTTCATGGCCTGAGAATGAACAATAACGATATCATAAAGATTTAATAAATCAAATTCCCAGATTGGATGTTTCATCAGTCGCAATGGTTCAATATCGTGAATGAGAATGGCACGTTTAACTTGGCGTGCTTTTAATGTTTTGGCGAACTGTACTTCAAATTTTTCACTCATATATGAAGGAAACTGGTGTAGGACAATATCGTTTGTGTTGACTTGCTGTAACCATGAATTAATAAACTGCGTACGTGTTGCATCATCGTAACGTGCATCATTATAGCGAGCTAAGGGTAACACGGTCCACCCAGATTGATCAGCAATATGCGCGTAATCGGCTTTGGCTTTGAGTGCACCTGGAGGCATCCAAGGTTCAATTGTATGGGTAATGAAATTAGACATAAGCTTATTTTACCAAAATCCGAACCATAGTTTGCAAAAAGTTTCTAAAAACGAACTAAATAAATAAAAAAATAATAATGTTCGCTTTTTAAATGATATTTTAATGAAATTATCATGGTTTTAACCATGATATGTCGCATAATAGAGTTATAAATTTGAGAGGAGATGTGTAAGCAAAATGGGCTTACACGTTATAACTTATTATGCAACGTTCAGCGCAAATTGGAATTGGTGTTATTGCAGTGGCAGTCATTGGTGGTGGTATTTATGCTGCAACGCAAGGAAATTCAAAATCAGCCGGTAAAAATAATTATACGGTTGCTTTAGTTACTGATGGTGGTGGTATCGATGACCGATCATTCAACCAATCAGCTTGGGAAGGTTTGAAAGCCTATGGTAAAGATAATAAGTTGTCGCAAGGCACGAAGGGTTATAATTACTTCCAAAGTACAGATGCGTCAGATATTAAGACAAATCTTCAAACAGCCGTTAAGGGTGGTTATAAGCTTGTGTATGGTGTTGGTTTTGCGACAGCTCCAGCTATGAATACAGTAGCTAAGGCGAACCCAAAAACAAACTTTGCAATTGTTGATGCTGTTGTGCCTGATAAGAACGTGGCATCTTTAGCCTTTAAATCAGAGCAATCATCATACTTGGCTGGTGTTGCGGCAGCAAAACAAACAAAATCAAAGACAGTTGGTTTTATTGGTGGTATTCATGGTGATATTATCGATACATTTGAAGCTGGATTTAAAGCTGGTGTCAAGGCAACAAACCCAGATATTAAAGTCGTAACTCAGTATGCTGATTCATTTACCGATGCTGCTAAGGGTAAGACTATTGCTGCTTCAATGGTTGCTGGTGGTGCTGACGTTATCTTCCAAGCAGCTGGTGGCACAGGCTCTGGTGTTTTTGCTGAAGCCAAGGCAACGAACCAAAAGTTATCAGACGATTCTGATAAAAAGGTTTGGGTCATCGGTGTTGACATGGATCAAAAGCGCGATGGTGATTATAAGGATAAAGACAATAAGCAGTCTAACTTTACTCTTGTATCAGCCGTTAAGCGTGTTGATAATGCTGTTAAGTCACTTTCTAATAAGGCAAAGGATGGCAAGTTCCCTGGTGGGCAGACCATTACTTATGGTTTGAAGGAAAACGGTGTTGGTGTAGCTAAGGATTCCGCTTCTTCAGAAGTATGGTCAGCTATCGAATCAGCGCAGAAGAAGATTATCTCAGGTGATATCAAGGTGCCTGTGCATCCATAAATGATGACATGACAAGCGCCTCAATTTGCTTGAGGCGCTTTATTGCGCCTTCAAAATAAAAAATATAACGAAATTTTAACATGTCATAAAAGCTAACATTCATCAAAAATTAAGAAGATGATGCTGTTAGAATGAAGTTACTATGAAAAAAACAAGTCAATTTTTAATTTTATCTTTGATTGCATTCGTATCTTTGATTAGTGGAACGGCTTATACTAACGCTTCAGAAAAGCCAAACTATGTGATTACAACTGATGCGACTTATCCACCTTTTGATTTTCAAGACAAAAATAATCAGTATACAGGTATCGATCAAGAAATTCTCAAGACAATCGCTAAGCGTGAAGGATTCACCTACACATTAAAACCTATGAGTTTTAATGCCGCCACACAATCAGTATCTTCAGATCAGGCTGATGGCGTTATTGCGGGGATGTCTATTACAGATGAACGCAAAGCGGTTTATGATTTTGGGACACCTTATTATCGGTCAGGTATTGGTTGGGCCGTTAAAAAGGGCTCAAATATTAAAGCCTTAAAAGACTTGAAGGGTAAGACTGTTGCGCTTAAAACTGGTACCTCTGGTGCTGACTATGCTTTATCTATACAAAAAGAGTATGGTTTTAAGGTGACTTATTTTAATGATTCAGACACGCTGTATAATGATGTCATTAATGATAATGCACAAGCAACTTTTGGTGATTTACCAGTGATTCAATATGCTGTTAAAAATGGTACCAAATTAAAGGTTATGAATCCAAAAGCACCAATACAAGCTGGTTGGTATGGTTTTGCTGTCAAAAAGGGACAAAATGCCAAGTTATTAGCTTCATTTAATCACGGTTTTGCCGAAATTAAAAAAGATGGTACTTATGACAAGATTGTCGCCAAATATTTAGGCGCCAGTGCCGCGACTTTTACCGGTAGTAAAAAAGATAACAGTACGGTCATGGGTATTTTAAATGCCAACCGTAACGCCTTTTTGCAAGGATTATGGCAAACTGTTATTTTGACCGTATTTGCCATTGTATTGGCTTCAATTTGGGGTATTTTACTTGGTGTTATGGGTGTTAGCCAATTACCATGGATTAGGGCAATATCGACAACAATTATTTATCTTTTCCGTGGGTTGCCACTGATGGTATTGGCATTCTTTATTTATATTGGTTTGCCTGGTGTGATAGGAACTAAAATTCCCGCCTTTACCGCAGGATTATTAACGCTTATTTTAAATGAGGGTGCTTATACCGCCGCATTTGTCCGTGGTGGCTTTGAAGCTGTCGATCGTGGTCAAATGGAAGCGGCACGGTCACTTGGTTTACCGTACAGTAAATCTATGCGACGTGTTATTATGCCACAAGGTCTCAAAATTATGATACCAAGTTTTATTAATCAATTTATCATTACGTTAAAAGATACATCAATCCTATCGGCGATTGGTATTTTAGAATTAACACAGACAGGTTCACTGATTGTTTCACGTAATTCTCAAGGTTTTCGTGTATGGGCTATCGTAGCTGTGATATACTTGATTGTGATTACTTTACTCACATGGTTGAGTAATTGGGTAGAAAAGAGGACACGTGCATGAGTGAAGCACAAAAAAAAGTAAAAGTACACGTCGACAAAGTTAATAAATCATATGGCGATAATCATGTTTTACGCGATATTTCATTAGATATTGCTGAAAATGAGGTTGTCGTAATGATTGGCCCTTCTGGTTCTGGTAAGTCTACTTTCTTACGTATGCTTAACCAACTCGAAACACAAGATGATGGCACAATTGTTGTTGATGGTTTTGATATTTCTGATAAAAAGACAGATATTAACAAAGTCCGTGAAAATATCGGCATGGTGTTTCAGAATTTCAATCTATTTAATAACTACACCGTACTTGAGAATATTATGCTGGCCCCAGTTGAATTGGGCAAGTTAGATAAAGTTGCGGCTGAGAAGAAGGCACGTGAATTACTTGATACTGTTGGTTTGGCAGATAAAGCAGATGTTTCAGTTAATTCACTGTCTGGTGGTCAAAAACAACGTATTGCTATTGCGCGAGCCTTAGCAATGTCACCTGATATTATGTTGTTTGATGAGCCAACTTCGGCTTTAGATCCAGAAATGGTTGGCGATGTGCTTGAAGTTATGAAAAATCTAGCTGACTCAGGTATGACCATGATCATTGTTACTCACGAAATGGGATTTGCTAAGCAAGTTGCTGATCGTGTTGTATTCTTTGAATCCGGTAAAATACAAGAATCTGGTGCACCTGAACAAGTATTCAATGCGCCTAAAAATGCACGATTACAAGAGTTTTTGAGTAAGGTTATGCACGCTTAAGCATTGACAATACTGCTCTTGGCTTAATATATGATCAAAATAATTAAAAAAGCCGACCACTAGGTCGACTTTTTTGTGGGATAAGGGAGAGTTCATGACTATGTTAAAAAAATGTTTACTTGGTCTAGCAACGTTCGCTGCTTTCTTTACTTTCGTTTCAACGAGTCAAGCATCTGAACCACACTACACCATTACAACTGATGCAACTTATGCACCATTTACATTTCAAGATAAAAATAATAATTATGTCGGTATTGAACAGGACATGATGCAAGCAATTGCTAAACGTGAAGGTTTCACCTATACAATGAAACCGATGAGCTTTAATTCTGCCGCTCAGCTAGTCTCTAATGGCCAGGCTGATGGTATTATTGCGGGGATGTCAATTACCCCAGAACGTAAAGAAGTTTACGATTTTGCAACGCCTTATTATAAAACTGGTGTTGCCTGGATTGTTAAAAAAAATAGCACCATTAAACAGTTAGCTGATTTAAAAGGGAAAACTGTTGCGTTGAAAACGGGGACGGCAGCGTCTGAATACGGTAAATCTTTACAGAGTAAATACGGTTTTAATGTCAAGTATTTCAATGATACAGATACGATGTACAATGATGTTGCTGTGGGGAACTCGGCTGCAACATTTGAAGATATGCCAGTAATTCAATACGCAATTAAAAATGGCATGAAACTCAAAATCATGAACGCTGATAACCCCAGTAATGCGGGTTGGTACGGTTTTGCGGTTCAAAAGGGAAAAAACAAAGCCCTACTAGCTGCCTTTAATAAAGGTTTTGCAGCAATTAAAGCTGATGGTACGTATAATAAAATTACAGCTAAGTATCTAGGTGCTAGTCAAGCAACATTTTCTGGCAGTAAGAAAGATAATAGCACAGTATTGGGGATTTTAACAGCCAATAAAGCAGCCTTCTTAAAGGGCTTGTGGCAAACAGTGCAACTCACTGTGATTGCGATTGTATTAGCTTCAATTTGGGGAACCTTATTAGGTGTCATGGGTGTCAGTGAGTTGAAGTGGGTACGTGGTGTATCGACAACGATTATTTATATTTTCCGTGGCTTACCTTTAATGGTATTAGCGTTCTTTATTTATATTGGTTTACCTGGTGTCACTGGGGTCAAGATTCCGGCTTTTACGGCTGGTATTATTACCTTGATATTAAATGAAGGTGCTTACACCGGTGCGTTTGTTCGTGGTGGCTTTGAAGCTGTCGAACGTGGTCAAATGGAAGCGGCAAGATCACTTGGCTTGAATTATAATAGCGCTATGCGCAAAGTAATCATGCCACAAGGGCTACGTATTATGGTGCCAAGCTTTATTAATCAGTTTATTATTACGTTGAAAGACACCTCAATTTTGTCAGCCATTGGTTTGCTTGAATTAACGCAAACAGGAACATTAATTGTTGCGCGTAACTCTCAAGGCTTCCGTGTCTGGGCAATTGTAGCGGTGATATATCTGATTGTTATCACACTATTAACATGGTTAAGCAACTGGGTTGAGAAAAAAATTAAATAATTATGTGTTATAAAAGCCTTCAAACCGTATTATGGTTTGGAGGCTTTTATGTTTGTTGCAATTAATCGAAAAGAACAATATGTTTTGGCACGTGATGCTAAAAAAAATAGTCAATTTAATTGTCCGGGCTGTCATGAACCAGTTATATTACGTGTTGGTGACATCAAACAGCAGCATTTTGCGCATATTGTTGGTGCAAAATGTCAGACATTCTCTGAGAATGAAACAGCTGCGCATCTATCTGGTAAACTACAATTAGCTGAGCAACTGGCTACTCACGGTGTTGTTCAAATTGAAGCTAAGCTCGTAGCTATCCAGCAGAGGCCAGATATTTTGTTAACTATAGGGGATAAACAGCTTGCAATTGAATATCAGTGTAGTCCTATATCTCAAAAGAGACTGGCTGAACGTAATGAAGGCTATCGGCGTCAAAATATTGATGTGATATGGATACTAGGGGAGACTTATTTTGAACGGCATTTATCACAAAAAACGATTTTAAAATTCATGACTGCTCATGATCAAGTTGTTTTTTATTTACCAACGCAAGGGCATTATATTCATCGCGGCCATTTTATCAAAAAGGACTTTGAGCGTGTCCACTATACCGAAATTTGTGATACAATGCCTTTCACTGTTATTTCTAAGCTGTCAAGACAAAGGCCGTTAGATATCAAAAAACAAATCTATAAATTGCAAAATCTGCTGTTACAAAAAAGAGTCAATCAGCAAATGATTAGTTATTTTTATAATCAAAATAGGCTGATTATTCTAGCACCGTTGTGGATACATTATGGTGAGACTTTTGGTCTGATAATTGCAAACTGGCAATGGCGTTTATTAGCAGTTTGTTTAATTGAAAAAGTAGGGATTGGTCATAAAGTGCGTTTACGGTGCATTGCAGACAAATTATTTACTTATGTAGCAGGAAGTGACAGGTTTAGATGGCGCCAAGTAAAAAAATTGCTAGATAGTTTGCAACAACAAGGCTACATATTTTTACAGGGAGATTATTTATGTGTTTTGAGTGAGCTGCCCTGGTTTATATCGCTTGCAGGTAAGTTAGATAAAGTGAGAAAAAAGTGATAAAATAAGATATTATATCTTAGAAAGGAACGCAACACCCGCTGTTTTGTCTTCTTAATGAAGCAGCAAGTGTTGATCAGTAATAATATGCCACAGATAAAGCGTCATGAAGTGCCAACAGCGTTAACATGGGATTTAACAACTATTTTTTCATCAGATGAGGCCTGGGAAAAGACTTTTCAAAAAGTTCATGAATCAGCTCAAAATATGACGCGTTTCGTTGGGCACGTCGGTGATTCGGCTGACATGTTACAAGCGGCATTAGTGGCAGATTTATCGTTGGAACGTTTATTAGAGAAAGTTTACGTCTACGCCCACCAAATATATGATCAAGACACAACTAATCAGCAGTATGCAGCATTTAACGCTCGAGTACAGGCGCTTTGGGCTGAAGTTAGTGAAGCGACGGCCTATTTTCAGCCTGAAGTATTGCGCATTCCTGATACGGTATTAGCTGAGTATCTAGCAACACCTGGGTTAGAACCATTTAGTCATTTATTTGATACGATTCGTTTACAAAAGCCACACACACTACCTGTTGAACAAGAAGCGCTACTAGCTGGTGCTAGTGATATTTTTAATGCGTCTGAAAATACATTTGGTGTGCTTGATAATTCAGATCTGTCTTTCGGAGATGTGCATACTGAAACAGGTGAACTGGTGCCTTTGACTAATGGTTTGTACAGTCTATTATTAGAATCGCAATCACGCGACCTACGTCAGGAAGCATTTGATACACTCTATGACAGCTATATTAGTTTTCAAAATACTTTTGCTTCAACACTGTCATCGCATGTGAAAGGCCATAATTTCTTGGCGAAAGCACGACATTATGATTCAGCGCGCGAGGCCGCTATTTTACCACATGGCTTACCTACAACGGTTTTTGAGACCCTAAGAAAATCAGTTAATGATCATTTGCCATTACTACATCGATTTGTCTCGTTACGTCGTCAAGTGTTGGGTGTTGAAGACGTCCATAGCTATGACTTATACGTGCCCTTAGTTGATGATGTTACATTTGATGTTTCCTATGATAAGGCGCAAGACATTGTGATTAAAGCATTAGCGCCATTGGGCGAGGATTATGTGCGTATTGTCCAGCGTGCCTTTGATGAACGTTGGATAGATGTTGTTGAAAACAAGGGTAAACGGACAGGAGCATACTCTAGCGGCGCGTACGATACCAATCCTTTTATTCTATTGAATTGGCAAGATAATTTAAATAATGTTTATACTTTAGCTCATGAGTTGGGACATTCTGTTCATTCTTATTTAACAAGACATACACAACCTTATCATTACGGTGACTACCCCATTTTTTTGGCAGAAATTGCTTCTACAACGAATGAAAGTCTATTAACAGATTATTTACTGAAAACTAATCATGATCCTAAGGTGCAAGCTTATGTCTTGAACCAATATCTAGACGGTTTCAAAGGGACGGTCTTTAGACAAACGCAATTTGCAGAATTTGAAGATTGGATTCATCAACAAGCTGCTGAGGGCGAGGCTCTAACGGCTGATAAAATGAGTAGTTATTATGGTGAATTAAATCAAAAGTATTATGGCCCAGATTTGTTTCCTGATGAGGCTATTGCGTATGAGTGGGCACGAATTCCGCATTTTTATTACAATTACTATGTTTATCAATATGCAACAGGTGAAGCAGCTGCTACAACACTAGCTGACCGTATTATCAATCACGATGGTGCTAATGACTACAAAAATTATTTACGTGCTGGCGCCTCTGATTATCCGCTAAATGTTATTGGAAAAGCTGGTGTTGATATGAGCCAGTCAGATTATCTGAACCAAGCTTTCCATGTCTTTGAAACGCGACTGAACCAGTTAGAAAAGTTACTTGCAAACTAAGACAAGCACTCGTTCTGCTGTGGTAAACTATTAACGAGGAGAAGAGTTATTATGTCGCCAAATTCAGCACCTGAAAAATTAATCAACACCGCTTTAATGGCTCTTGATGAGACATATACACCATATTCGAACTTTCCAGTTGGTGCTGCACTACAAGTCGCTGATGGGCGTGTTTTTAAAGGTATTAATATTGAGAATGTTTCTTTTGGTTTGACTAATTGTGCTGAGAGAACGGCCATTTTTAGTGCGATGGCTGCCGGCTACCGACAGTTTGAAGGGTTAGTGATTGCGGGACGTACAAAAGCACCAATCGCACCATGTGGGGCATGTCGGCAAGTGATGGTTGAGTTTTTTGACCCAGATATGCCGATTTGGTTAATTAATGATTCAGGTAAAGAAATAAAAACGAATATTGCTTCATTAATGCCTGGTTCATTTAATGGATTAGATTAAGCAAACGAAGGAGTAAACAATGAAAAAAGTATTAGTATTTGATGGTATTGCTCAGGTTGCCATTGATTACCTCAAGTCCAATCATATTGAGGTAATATCAAATCAACAAAAAAATGATGACGATTTCTTAGTGAATCAGGATTTGAATGGGATGATTTTGATGATGCATCCAGTGGATAAGCACATATTATCTCAGCTTCCGGATTTGAAAATCGTTGCGCGGTATGGTGTCGGTTATGATAACGTTAATTTAGAGGACGCCAGTCAGCAACATGTCATTGTGACAAATACACCTGGTGCTAATGCAACAGCTGTTGCAGAGACAGCCTTAATGCACATGCTCATGAGCGGACGTTTATTTTATCAAGAGAGACAAAGCATCACGGATGAGACAGATGCCCCAGCCAAAGGACAAGAAGTGTCACATAAGAAAATTGGTATCATTGGTTTTGGTGCGATTGGTCAAAAAGTAGATGAACTCTTAACTGGTTTTAACGTTGAGGTACTAGCTTATGCGCGACATAGTAAATCAGTTAAAAATGGACGTATGGCAACTTTAGAAGAAATCTATTCGCAATCTGATTTTATTGTGTTAGCCTTGCCGGCAACGTCTGATACCCAGAATATGATTGACGCTGAAGTGTTTAAAAAAATGAAAAATACTGCGGTATTAGTGAATATAGCACGTGGTGCCATCGTGGACGAAAACGCGTTGTTTAATGCACTAAAGTCCGGAGAAATTGCTGGAGCTGGTTTAGATGTTGTCACTAACGAACCAATTTCTGACAACAATGCCTTACTAGGTCTTTCTAATACATTTATCACGCCGCATGTTGCTGCTAAGTCTCGAGAAGCTTTTGATGCTGTCGGATTAGCTGCAGCAAAAGAAGTTGTGCGTGTATTAAATAACGAAGCACCATTGAATCAGGTGAACGCATAAAAAAACCACATACCAGATTTGGTTGTGGTTTTTTATTTTGGCTCATGTAGTGTGACTGGTAGTAAATCGTTTTTAACAGTTGATTGTTGATTGATTTCAGCAAATAACACTTCAATTAAGCGTTGCGCTGCTTCGTGAATTGGTTGAATAATCGTTGGTAAGTCAGGATGAAGTAATTGCACAATTGGTGAGCCATCATAACCAACGACAATGACATCCTCAGGAACTCGAATGTTTGCAGTTCGCAGTGCGTTTTGCAGTTGAATAGCCATTATATCATTATAAGCAAAAACTCCATCGATATTCTGCGTTTGGATATCCTTTACGATGTCTTGAATAATATTTGGTTCGGATATTTTGTTGGAATCAAAATCCAGAGCACTAATCTTACTTTTTGAGCCGACAGCATCAACAAAACCGTTATAACGTTTTGACGTAGGCGAGATTGATTGATCGTTATCGTTCAATACTAAAAGATTTTTGGCGCCTTGTGAGACAAGGTAGTTACCAAGAAGAAAACCACCTTGGTAATTGTCTTCGCTAACAATTGGCACATTATCAGACAGATGACGATCATAAGCGACGATAGGCAGCAAACTATTGCTGTAACTTTCAATGCCAAGATTATGTGATGATGTAATAATACCCTCAACCTGATTAGCAGCAAGCATTTGCAAATATTGTTGTTCTTTTTCTATATTATTTGCACTTGTTGCAATAATAACCTTGTATCCTTTTTCAAACAAAAGTTGTTCTATCTCACTTGCAAGTGCTGTGAAAAAAGGGTTTTGTATGTTAGGAAAAATAAGACCGATAAATTGGGAAGATTTTCCCTGTAAAGACCTTGCCATTGCATTAGGTTGATAATGTAATTCACGCATAGCAGTGTGGACTTTATCAATTGTTTTTTGACTTAATGAACCATAACTATTAATCACACGTGATACCGTTGTTACTGAGACACCTGCTAATTCAGCGACGTCACTTAGCTTTGCAACCATAAACACCTCCATTGGTGGAGAAACTAATCTCAAAAATTATATTTATACTAGTCCATTATACACGGTTTTGTAAACGCTCACGATGATTACTGCAATATATTTTTTGAACAACGCTTGACAACAAAAAATTTAAGGTTTAACATTGTCCTTGTAAGTTAAAGGAATCACAAGAAAAGAGGAGCATTAATCATGGATGCATTAGTATTAACAGGCATTAAGTCACTGGAATTGCAAGATATTGCACAACCAGAAGTAAAACCAAACGAGGTGAAAATTCATACTGCGTTTGCGGGTATTTGTGGTACAGACCACGCTTTGTATGCTGGTTTGCCAGGTTCAGCTCCAGCCGTACCTCCAATCGTTTTGGGACACGAAAACTCAGGTGTTGTTGCCGAAGTTGGTTCAGCTGTAACCAATGTTAAAGTAGGGGACCGTGTGACTGTTGATCCTAATATTTATTGCGGACAATGCAAGTTCTGCCGTACAGGTCGTCCAGAATTGTGCGAAAACTTGTCAGCCGTTGGTGTGACACGCGATGGTGGCTTTGAAGAGTACTTTACAGCACCTGCTTCAGTCGTTTATCAAATTCCTGATAACGTATCATTGAAATCAGCAGCTGTTGTTGAACCAATTTCATGTGCTGTCCATGGTATTAAGTTATTGAAAGTAACACCATACCAAAAAGCTTTGGTTATTGGTGATGGCTTCATGGGTGAACTCTTTGTACAAATTTTGCAAGCCTATGGTATTCACCAAGTTGACCTGGCTGGTATCGTTGACGAAAAGTTGGCAATGAACAAAGAAAAGTTTGGTGTTAAAAATACCTTCAACACGATGAAGGGTGACAAGATTCCTGAAGGCGAATACGATGTTATCATTGAAGCTGTTGGTTTGCCACAAACACAAGAAGCTGCTATTGAAGCTTCAGCACGTGGTGCACAAGTATTGATGTTTGGTGTTGGCGGTCCTGATGCTAAGTTCGAAATGAACACATACGAAGTCTTCCAAAAGCAATTGACAATCCAAGGTTCATTTATTAACCCTAATGCATTTGAAGATTCATTGGCTTTGTTGTCATCAGGCAAGTTGAACGTAGAAGCATTGATGTCTCACGAATTGGACTATAACACAGTTGATGACTTTGTTAATGGTAAGCTTGGTGTAGTTTCAAAGGCTGTTGTTAAAGTTGGTGGAGAAGAGGCATAATTTCATGAACGCTAAAAACGTAGCACAGACGACATCTAAGAATGGTCGCACGCTGACGATTGGCGCCTCATTATCATATTTTGTGCTTTCTTTGGTAATCAACGCGGCTGGTAATGTCTTAACAGTCGTTACAAGTCAAAAAATCCACCCAGCTTTTCTGGGCTCTGCTTATTGGACAGCCGCTGAATCAGGTTTTAATAAAGCAGTGTTTCAAGGATCAAATTTGATGCTTGGTTGGGTATTTTTCATTGTAGGTGTCTTAATTGCAATATTGAATGTATTCTTACAAGGCTATTTTGATTGGAAAAAGTTTGTTGGCAATATTGCCTTCATGGTACCTTTCTCAGTGTTGATTAGTTTCTTTGCAGGTATGTTCTCACAGGTGCTACCCGAGTCACATAGTGTCATGACAACCATAGGTTATACTGTATTGAATTTCATTGGTGTTGCAATGATTGCAATTGCTATTTCAATTTATCAACGTACAAACCTTGTCCTACATCCCGCAGATGATTTGATGCAGATTTTGAGATTTAAGTATTTCAAAGGTTCTGCCGCTAAGGCGATGTGGGCGTCATATATTCCGCCAACAATTATTGGTATTATTGCTATTATTATCTTGCCTGATTTTACCAATTATGGTGTCGGTACAGTGTTCGCATTTCTATTTCAAGGTGGGATTACGGGTTGGGGAGATAAAGCGATTTTCCCAAATCTTAAACATCAAGGAATTTAATTATCATGAAGACGTGGGACAACATATCGTTCCAGCCTTTGCATTCTAAATTATAGGAGCATAACATGTCATTTTCAGATTATTATTCAGGCGTACAACACATTGGTATTCCCACAAAAGATTTAGCAGCTGCTGAAGCCTTTTGGACAAAGCTAGGTTTCACTAAAACAGGTGATTTTCCAGTTGGTAATGTTATTTTCATGAAGCGTGACAACCTCGTGATTGAAACTTGGCAGCAGGACGAGGTTGCTGGTAAGCCTGGTGCAATTAACCATATTTCTATGGATACAACTGATGCTGACGCAGCATTTGTTGCTGCAAAGGCTGAAGGTTTCAAGCTAATCGATTCAGAAGTACAACATTTAGCTTTCTGGGAAAAAGGTATTAAGTTCTTTAATATTGAAGGACCAGACGCTGTTATCGTTGAATTTTGTGAAATTGTAAAATAATAAATAAAAAAACGCACGCTTTGAATAAAAGTGTGCGTTTTTTATTGCTTAGAAATGTTAAAAGATAGTTGATATCATCGTGTTTTCAATTTGTTTTCAGAAAAAATGACATATGATTGTTTTGTTCTTTTCAATAATAAGTGCTGACAAGCGCTTGACATGTATCAATATAATCGATTAAACTAGTTATGTAAGCGCTTAACAAAAACTGAATATGACAAAGGTAAAGACATGGAAATTCAAAACAAAGCAATGCTCATTACGTATGCTGATTCTTTGGGCAGTAATATCAAGGAAGTCCACCAAGTTTTGAAGGAAGACATTGGCGATGCGATTGGCGGGGTACATTTGTTACCATTTTTCCCTTCTACAGGTGATCGTGGCTTCGCCCCTTCTGATTACACGCGTGTTGATGCAACATTTGGTGATTGGGATGATGTTGAGGCACTTGGGCAAGAATACTATTTGATGTTTGATTTTATGATCAACCATATTTCTCGTGAATCGGAGATGTATCAAGATTTTAAAGCAAATCACGATCAATCAAAGTACCGTGATTTCTTCATTCGCTGGGAAAAGTTTTGGCAACAGGCTGGGCCAGATCGACCAACTCAAGCAGACGTCGACCTTATTTATAAGCGCAAAGACAAGGCGCCAATTCAAGAAATCACTTTTGCTGATGGCACGACAGAGCATCTTTGGAATACATTTGGTGAAGAACAAATTGATATTGATGTTAATTCTCAAATTGCTAAAGCCTTCATTAAAGCAACGCTAGAAGACATGGTCAAACATGGTGCCAATTTGATTCGTTTAGATGCTTTCGCCTATGCTGTTAAGAAAGTTGGGACAAATGATTTCTTTGTCGAACCAGAAATATGGACTGTTTTAAACGAAGTGCGTGACATTTTGGCACCTATGCATGCTGAAATTTTACCAGAAATTCATGAACATTATACAATTCCTCAAAAGATCAACGCCCATGGTTATTTCACTTATGATTTTGCTTTGCCAATGACAGTACTTTATACGCTTTACTCAGGCAAAACAAATCGACTAGCCAACTGGCTCAAACAGTCTCCGATGAAACAATTCACGACGTTAGATACGCATGATGGCATTGGGGTTGTTGACGCACGTGATATTTTGACGGACGAAGAAATTGATTATGCTTCTGAGGAATTATACAAAGTTGGTGCCAATGTCAAAAAGACCTACTCATCAGCTGCGTATAATAACTTAGATATTTATCAGATTAATTCAACTTACTATTCAGCTTTAGGCAATGATGATGCCGCATATTTGTTGAGTCGTGTTTTCCAAGTTTTTGCACCTGGTATTCCACAAATTTATTATGTTGGGTTACTTGCAGGTGAGAATGATATTGATTTGTTGGAATCTTCAAAAGAAGGTCATAATATTAATCGTCATTACTATACTCGTGAAGAAATAAAATCAGCTGTTAAGCGGCCAGTTGTTGCTGACTTATTGGCACTATTATCATGGCGTAATCAGTTTTCAGCATTTGCTCTGGATGGGACAATCACTGTCGAGACACCATCAGAACATGATATTAAAATTACACGAACGGATCATTCCGGAGATAATATAGCTATTTTGCTAGCTAATGCCAAGACACGCACCTTTGTCATCACAGCAAATGGCAAGACAGTCTTACAAAACAAATAAGAAAAGAGAAGAAAAGAATCATGGGATTATTAGGCGCAATTGAAGCAGGTGGCACAAAGTTTGTGGTCGCCGTAGCAGATGAAAATTATAATATTGTTGAACGGACAGCATTCCCAACATTAGATGGGGAGAAAACATTAGATCAAGTTATTGCGTTTTTTGACCAATTTGACAATATTGATGCTATTGGTATCGCTGCTTTTGGACCAATTGACATTGTTCCTGAATCTAAAACATATGGTTATGTTTTGGACACGCCAAAACATGGTTGGTCAGGCTATGATTTCTTAGGTCGTATGAAGGCTTGGCGTGATATTCCTTATTTCTGGACAACAGATGTAAATGGTGCTGGTTGGGCTGAATTTGAGACTGGTGCTGCCAAAGATGCTCAAAATATGGTTTACTTGACAGTAGGTACGGGCGTTGGTGCTGGTATTGTGTCAGGTGGCAAATTGGTGAGTGGTTATGGGCACCCAGAAGCTGGACATATTTTCTTGCAAAAGCATCCTGAAGATCACTATGAAGGTCATTGTCCATTCCACGGGGATAATTGTTTGGAAGGCTTGGCAGCTGGTCCAGCCATTGAAGCGCGTTGGCATAAGAGTGCTAAAGAAATTCCTGACGGAGATAAGGCATGGGAAATTGAAGCCTTTTATCTAGCACAAGCAGCGCTAGACTATACCATGATTTTGCGACCAGAAAAGATTGTTTTTGGTGGTGGTGTGCCACATCGCGAAACCTTATTCCCATTGATTCGTGCGAGTTTTGCTGAACAAATGAGTGATTATTTAGATGTACCTGATTTAGAAGATTACATTGTGCCAGTAGCTAACGGCGATAACGCTGGTATTCTTGGTTGCTTCTATTTGGCTAAAACATTGTTGTAAAA
>NZ_PUFH01000003.1 GCF_004354555.1 Leuconostoc citreum | reverse complement strand
GCAAACAAAAAAGGATGTTTCCATTGAAACATCCTTCATCATGGGCCTGACAGGACTCGAACCTGTGACCCCTGCGTTATCAACACAGTGCTCTAACCAACTGAGCTACAGGCCCTTCTTATGCTTCTCAACATAAAAGCGAATGACGGGAATCGAACCCGCATAGCCAGCTTGGAAGGCTGGAATTCTACCATTGAACTACATTCGCATCTCTTACTGGATGCCCTGAGACATCTATGGCGCTGGACGGAATCGAACCGCCGACACTACGAGCTTCAATCGTATGCTCTACCAACTGAGCTACAGAGCCATCTTAGTATGTCCCCATACTAAACGGTCACAGCGGGGCTCGAACCCGCGATCTCCTGCGTGACAGGCAGGCGTCCTAACCAGCTAGACCATGCGACCAATTGCGGGAGCAGGATTTGAACCTACGACCTTCGGGTTATGGGCCCGACGAGCTACCAGACTGCTCCATCCCGCGATAATATTATTTTGGTATCTCTACCTAAGGAGAATGTGGGATTCGAACCCACGCGCCGATTTCTCGACCTGACGGTTTTCAAGACCGTTCCCTTCAGCCAGACTTGGGTAATTCTCCATCATCTCTTGCTTGACTCTCGTCCTGCATGGACCTTGTTGGACTCGAACCAACGACCGGACGGTTATGAGCCGTCTGCTCTAACCAACTGAGCTAAAGGTCCTATATCTCGAGCCTATCGCGGCAGGGGGGATCGAACCCTCGACCTCCCGGGTATGAACCGGACGCTCTAGCCAGCTGAGCTACACCGCGATCGTCTTTGACAATTTTCCTTGCCAATCGGGACGACAGGATTCGAACCTGCGACCCCCTGGTCCCAAACCAGGTGCTCTACCAAGCTGAGCTACGTCCCGAAAAGTTCTACGAGAGCTTCTGCCCCTTTAAACTTAAAAAAAGAGTTTGAATTCCTTCAACCTCTATGCACCTAGCAGGAGTCGAACCTGCAACCTCCTGATTCGTAGTCAGACGCTCTATCCAATTGCGCTATAGGTGCATATATGCCGGCGACCGGGATCGAACCGGTACGATATCTCTATCGCAGGATTTTAAGTCCTGTGCGTCTGCCTATTCCGCCACGCCGGCATACAAGCGGAAGACGGGATTCGAACCCGCGACCCCCACCATGGCAAGGTGATGTTCTACCACTGAACTACTTCCGCAGAATCATGCCGACTAAAGGACTCGAACCTTCGACCCCCGCTTTACAAGAGCGGTGCTCTACCAACTGAGCTAAGTCGGCATCGCTTTATCCCGACGTGCCGGTTTCTTGACTTTCGCCAATGGACGCTACAGGGATCGAACCTGTGACCCCCTGCTTGTAAGGCAGGTGCTCTCCCAGCTGAGCTAAGCGTCCATAATGGAGAGGAAGGGATTCGAACCCTCGAAACAATTCCTTGTTTACATGGTTTCCAACCATGCTCCTTCGGCCAGACTCGGACACCTCTCCGATATCTTCCGTTCTCTCTTCTAATTAAAGCAAAAGCACTCTTCTCAGAGCACTCCCTATGTACGGCACCGCATCTTCCTATCCTCGCAGCCAGCGATCCGGCAACTACTTTCGGCGTGATAGAGC
>NZ_PUFH01000008.1 GCF_004354555.1 Leuconostoc citreum | reverse complement strand
GCTCTATCACGCCGAAAGTAGTTGCCGGATCGCTGGCTGCGAGGATAGGAAGATGCGGTGCCGTACATAGGGAGTGCTCTGAGAAGAGTGCTTTTGCTTTAATTAGAAGAGAGAACGGAAGATATCGGAGAGGTGTCCGAGTCTGGCCGAAGGAGCATGGTTGGAAACCATGTAAACAAGGAATTGTTTCGAGGGTTCGAATCCCTTCCTCTCCATTATGGACGCTTAGCTCAGCTGGGAGAGCACCTGCCTTACAAGCAGGGGGTCACAGGTTCGATCCCTGTAGCGTCCATTGGTCGCATGGTCTAGCTGGTTAGGACGCCTGCCTGTCACGCAGGAGATCGCGGGTTCGAGCCCCGCTGTGACCGCTAATTACTGACAAACATGAACAAGCCAGTGTTATGTGAGGCGCAATTCCTCACCATGTTATATCAGCTTATAGCTGAGTTTAAAAATGTAGGGATATAGTTAAACGGTAGAATAGCGGTCTCCAAAACCGTTGATGGGGGTTCGATTCCCTCTATCCCTGCCATGGCGGTAGTGGTGAAGTGGTTAACACACTGGTTTGTGGATCCAGCATGCGAGGGTTCGATCCCCTTCTACCGCCCTATAAGCCTTATGGCTTTATATTTGCCGTTGTGGCGGAATTGGCAGACGCGCTGGACTCAAAATCCAGTGGTGGCAACACCGTGTGGGTTCGACTCCCACCGACGGCATGACTAAAAGGGTAACATCAACTTGATGTTACCCTTTTACATTGACTGGAGATTTTTATCGCAAAGCATCTCTTCAGATTCAGTTATGAATTTGTAATATATTATCATGGATAAAGAGCGTATATTTATATTTGAAGCTGTTAGCCTAATCATGGGATGTCCGGACGATAGTAGTTGGTGAATTGGAGACGTTTTGATACAATAGAATCATGATAATCGGAATTGGAAATGATACAGAAGCCATTAGTCGTGTAGGACAAATTGTGGCACGTCAGACAAAATTTATGGACAGCATTTTAACGCCAGCAGAACGTGAGCAAGCATTAGAGCGCAAAGGAAAACATTTTCATGAATTTGTGGCGGGCCGTTTTTCTGCGAAAGAAGCTTTTTCAAAAGCGACTGGCTACGGCATTGGTGAAAAAGTCCATTGGCATGATATTGAAATTTTAAATGAACCTAATGGCCGACCGATTATGCAGGTCAAAAATTTTCGTTATAAAACATATGTTGCGATTACACATAGTGGTGATTTCGTGAATACTGTTGTTATTATTGAGCGATTAACAATTCTAGAACGTCTGAGTTTGAAGTTTTTTCCAAAACGTGGAGTTTTATAGTTATGACAGAACAAAAAGATACTTTATTGACACGGCCATCTTGGATAGAAATTGATTTAGGGGCCATTCAAGAAAACGCTCAGAGTATTATGGCACATGCTGGGGCGAAACGTTTAATTGCTGTGGTGAAAGCAGACGGTTATGGGCATGGGGCTACACCAGTGGCTAATGCTCTCTATGAGATAGGTGTGCGAGATTTTGCTGTTGCAACTATTGGTGAGGGGATTAAACTGCGCCAAGAATTAGCATATCAAAATTATCGTATTGTATTGTTAGGGGTTCAAGATATTGCCCATGTAGACGTTATGGTCAAATATCGGCTTTCCCCTGCAATTGAGTCAATTGATTGGTTGTCAGTCGCATTACAAGCAATACCAGAAGGTGCTACCTTAGATGTTGAATTGGCTGTTGATACAGGTATGGGGCGTATGGGTGCTCATTCCAAAGAGGCTGTTGATTCAGTATATCGTTATATCAAGAATAATGACAAACTAGAGCTTGGCGGTGTTTTTACACATTTTGCCACAGCGGATGATAGTAATATTGGTTACTATAAACAGCAAGCACAACGATTTAACGATTGGGTAACTGCTGCCGGTATTCCACGTCAATATTGGCATTTGGCGAATTCAGGTTCTGCGTTGTGGCATACCCAGGAAATTGATACACGTACTATCCGCGTTGGTTCGGTACTTTATGGTTACAATCCGGGCGCGCCATTGTTGACTTTGCCAATTCCGCTCAAACACGTTTTTGCTTTAAAATCACGTATTGGGGCAGTACATCAATTAATAACAGGTGAATCGGTTAGTTATGGGGCAACCTATACGGCACAAAAACCACAGTGGGTTGCAACTTTACCTATTGGCTATGCAGATGGTTACTTACGACGTATGGCTGGGATGCGCGTGTTAATTAATGGGAAAGTAACATATGTCATTGGCCGCATTACCATGGATCAAATTGTGATTGCCTTAGATCAAGCCTATCCTATTGGTACAGAGGTGACATTAATAGGTCGTGATGGCGATAATGAGATTACTGTTGAAGAATTTGCTGATTATGCAAATACGATTCCTCATGAAATTTTGACATCTTTTGGTCCGAGATTACCTAGAATATATAAAAAATAGTTTAAGCGCTGTGGCGCGTACATAATTAAGTGAGACATTTTATGAAAGAAGAATATCAAGTTGTGACACGTGGCGATGTTTTCTATGCCGATTTGAAACAAGGCATTGGTTCAGAACAATCAGGTGTAAGGCCAGTTCTGATTATTCAAAACGATGTTGGTAATGCAAACTCACCAACAACAATTGTTGCTGCTATTACCTCTCAAATTTCTAAACCAAAGCTACCAACGCATGTATTGTTGCCAGCTCATATGGGCGGCATTAAGCGCGATTCAGTGATTCTAACAGAGCAAGTTAGAACTATTGACAAGCGCCGGTTGCGTGACAAAATAGCGCATATTAGCGCTAATTCACAAGAGATGCAGCAGGTTGCTCAGGCACTTCGTATCAGTGTTGGTTTGAAATAATTCAAATGATTATCGTGGAGAATAAATTGTGAAACGCATTGCGTGGTTAGATTTAGCAAAAGGGATCACTATTTTTTTTGTCGTACTTGTTCATGTCCTTGAAGGCATCTATAAGACAGGACAGTATCGCCAGTTCAATTTTTTTGCAGAAGCAACAATGGGTATATTGTTTACATTTGTAATGCCAGTTTTCTTTGCATTATCAGGGTTTGTATACAAACCAGTGAGTGGGTGTAAAGAACTCTTAGCTGGTTTAAAGAAAAAAATAATAAGTTTAGGCGTACCCTATATCATTTTTTCAGTGATTTACGTCATGTTACAGCATCTGGGTACAGATGTACACCATCTCAATTCATGGCAAGATTTGGCCCACATTGGTGTTTTACCGATTGGTTATCTGTGGTATTTATATGTGCTTTTTTTTGTTTTTGTTTTGGTTGGTCTGTTGTCTATATTAAATATATCACCTATTTTACAATTAACCATTTATCTGTTATTACTTGTTCTAAGTCTCAGTCAAATCATTCATTTACCATATATACTACAAGGCGTATGTATGTGGACAAGTAGTTTTTACATTGGATATCTGTTAAAAAAGAAACCATTGATGTTACATGATCGATTGCTATTTATTATGAGCGTGGCTTTATTTGCTTTGGGCTGCATTGTTCAAGCAAATTTTGGTGGTTCAACTTGGTTTGTTACTGATATGATGACGCCAACTGACGTTTTGGCGAAGTTGAGTAGCATACCGTTATTTTTATATCTGTTTTCACATATTAAATTGGGTTCTGTTGGCAATCATTTCACCGATTGTGGCCGGTATTCTTTGATTATTTATTTAGTCCATGCGCCTGCTGCTTCTGTCATCAGGATAGCACTACAGAAGTTAGGTCTGGAATCTTATGTTTTATTGGTTTTTCTGACACTAATCAGTGCTTGGTGTATTAGTTTACTGGTGGTACGTCTAGTACAAAATATACCTTGGCTATCTTTGGTTTTTAATCCATATCAATACCCCCATAGGAAGCAAAAATAATGTATATTTCATGAGTTCACGCTATATGAACTCATGTTAACTTGACGGACACTAGAAATTCTAGTAAGATTAGGATTATCTTAGAGGATTAAGCAAATACATGTGTAGAGAGCTGATGGTGCTGTAAATCAGTCATGTTAATGCCCAAGGTTGCTAAGTGTTTAAAATTTGATAATTGTTAGAGTGGTTGGCGCTGTAAATAGCGACAGCAAATAAGGTGGTACCACGGTGAAAATCGTCCTAATTGTGTTTTAGGACGATTTTTTAATTGGTGCACTAAATGAGGAGAAATTAAGTTAATGCGTGATATTGATATGTCAACAAAATATGAACCAACGTCAGTTGAATCAGGGCGTTATGATACTTGGCAAGCAAAAAAATTATTTGCCCCTGAATCGAACCAGGCCATTCAAGGAAACGAGCCAGCTCCTTATGCCATTGTGATTCCACCACCAAACGTAACGGGAAAGCTACATCTGGGTCATGCTTGGGATACAACATTACAGGACATGATTATTCGACAGAAAAAAATGCAAGGAATGGATGTTTTGTGGTTACCAGGCATGGATCATGCAGGTATTGCAACACAGGCTAAAGTTGAACAACGTTTGCGTGCTGAAGGAGTATCACGCTACGATTTGGGCCGCGAAAAGTTTGTCGAACAAGTTTGGGATTGGAAAAATGAATATGCTGCAACGATTAAACAACAATGGGGTAAAATGGGTTTGTCGTTAGACTTTGACCGTGAGCGTTTTACGTTAGATGAGGGTCTGAATAAAGCAGTTAATAAGGTTTTTATTGATTTATACAACAAAGGCTTAATTTATCGTGGTGAATATATTATTAACTGGGATCCACAGGCACGAACAGCATTATCTGATATTGAGGTTATCTATCAAGATGATGAAGGCGCCTTCTATCACGTAAAGTATCCATTTACAGATGGGACAACGTTTGATGGGCAAGATTATATTGAAATTGCGACAACACGACCAGAAACGATGTTTGGTGACGTTGCTGTCGCGGTACATCCTAGTGATGAACGTTATAAAGATCTCATTGGTAAGACTGTGATGGTCCCATTGGTTGGACGTGAAATTCCTATTATCGCCGATGAATATGTTGAAAAAGATTTTGGTACTGGGATGGTCAAGATTACGCCAGCACACGATCCAAATGATTTCCAAGTAGGTAACCGTCATAACTTAGAACGTATTAACACCATGACGGACGATGGACATCTTAATGCCTTGGCTGGTAAGTATAATGGGATGGAACGCTTTGAAGCCCGTAAAGCTATTGTGGCTGATTTAGAAGCTGGCGATTATATGTTAAAAGTCGACCCAATTGTACATTCAGTTGGGCATTCTGAAAGAACTGGTGTTCCAGTAGAATCAAGACTATCAACGCAATGGTTTGTTAAAATGGCCCCACTGGCTGAACAAGCGTTAGCCATGCAACAAAAGCCAGATGAAAAAGTTGAATTTGTACCCGCACGATTTGAAGACACATTTACACGTTGGATGGAAAATATTCGCGACTGGGTAATTTCTCGTCAGTTATGGTGGGGTCATCAGATTCCAGCTTGGTATAAAAATAAAGGGACGGATCAAGAGGAAATCTTTGTGGGGACACAAGCCCCTGACGGTGATGGCTGGGAACGTGACCCTGATGTTTTAGATACGTGGTTTAGTTCAGCATTGTGGCCATTTTCAACCATGGGCTGGCCGGAAAACACAACCGGTGATTTCGCAAAATATTACCCAACTAACACATTAGTGACAGGGTATGATATTATTTTCTTCTGGGTTGCACGTATGATGTTTCAGGGGAAAGAATTTACGGGACAAAGACCATTTAAAAATGTGCTCATTCATGGTTTGATTCGTGATGGCGAGGGACGTAAAATGTCTAAATCATTGGGTAATGGCGTTGACCCAATGGATGTCATTGAAAAATATGGTGCCGATGCCTTGCGTTGGTTCTTAGCTACGGGATCGACACCTGGACAAGATGTCCGCTTTACTTATGACAAAATGGATGCAGCGTGGAATTTCATTAACAAAATTTGGAATGCGTCGCGGTATGTCATTATGAACCTAGATGATCATACACCTTCAACATTACCAGATTTAACGCAATTAACATTGGCTGATAAGTGGATTTTGTCGCGCTTAAATACAACAATCGACAATGTGACGCGAAACTTTGATAAATTTGAGTTTGGTGAAGCAGGTCGTGAATTATATAATTTCATTTGGTCAGAATTTGCTGATTGGTATATCGAAATGACCAAAGAAACGTTAAACGGTGATGGCGATAAAACGCCAGTGCAACAAACATTGGCCTATGTTTTGGATCAAACATTGCGTTTATTACAGCCTATTATGCCGTTTGTGACGGAAGCTATTTGGCAAGAGATGCCAGACCAAGCCGGTAAAGATGTTGACTTTTCAATTACACGTTATCCTGTCGTCAATGCAGCACTTCACGATGAACAAGCTGAATCATCGTTTAAATCACTGCAGGATTTGATTGTCGCGGTTCGCAATATTCGTTCAGAAGCGAATGCCCCAATGTCAACAGAAATTGATTTACTGATTAAAACGACAGATGATAATTTAATTCAAATATTTAATGAAAATACAGATTATATTAATCGTTTTGTCCATCCAAAGTCACTAAGTATTGCTGCCGACATTGAAGTACCAGATTTGGCTATGTCGCAGGTGATTACAGGAGCAGAAATTTATGTTCCTTTGGCAGAATTAATTGATATCACAGTTGAAATCGAGCGGTTATCAGGAGAAGTCAAAAAGTTTACTGGTGAAGTTAAGCGTGCATCAGGTAAGTTGAATAACGAAAAATTCGTCAATTCAGCACCCGAGGCGGTTGTAACTGCTGAAAAACAAAAGTTAGCAGATTGGCAAGAAAAGTTGCGGGCGACGCAAGAACGTTTAGCAGCACTTGAAGCAGTGCAATGAGGTATAAGGAATCAGTTCGAATCACGAGCTGATTCTTTTCCTGTTTATAGCTTTTTATCGAGACGAGCAATAAAACGATAGAGGGAAAAAACATGTCATCATTTTATAAATTAAACACAAATCACCCAAGTAATTATGTCTTATCAAATGTAGCAGATATGGCTGTTGAAACGGTATGGGGGATACAATCCGTTGCACATAAGCAACACAAAGGTTTAATAGCGCAAGTTTCTGATAATATTAGCAAAGGATTTTTAGAAGATAGAGGATTTGAGACACTATATCATACTTATTTCTCTAAATTAAATGTCCGTGATTACAAAGGAAATCCAGTTATTTCTATTTTAGACTTGGAAGGTGATTTAAAGCATGAAGTGCTATTATTATTGCGTGATCATTATGAACGTATCAATCGCGTTAATCCTGCCTCTGCTAATATTGATTATCGCCAGTTAACTTATAACCAAGCGTCTTTTGATTTTGAGCATAGTATTGTGAGGTTATCACGACAACATGTTGTTGCTGCAATTCTTATTTTTCAAGCACAAGAAGATTATCGTCTGGGATGGACTTTTGGTGATGATGTCCCAACTATAATCGATTTGTGGCATGACTTATTAGGTATTTTACCGGTAGGTAGTGTTTTATATGCTGATTTTAGAGATACTGATTATTTGGGCATGAGCGTTTATCATGCTTTCAATTGGCATCGATTCGATCAACCCCAAACAACTTTATTGTGGCGTGATAATGCGAACAACTTGCGTTAAGCATAAAATCAGATACAATAATATAAGTATAAATAATTTTAATCAGTGCACAAAATGAGCACCTATCGCAACACTGATAGACATTAAAGGGGAAAAAACATGCCCGGAAGTAAAATATTAGCCAGCGCTCATTATGTACCAAGTGATATTGTCACAAATGATGATTTAGCCAAAATAATGGATACCAGCGATGCGTGGATTCAATCTCATACCGGGATTAAAACGCGACACATGTCGTTGAAGGGGGAAAATACGAGTGACTTGGCAACTAAAGCAGCACAGCTAGCTTTGGACAAAGCCGATTTGGCCGCTGAAGATATTGATTTAATTATTGTGACAACATTTACGCCTGATGGCTTAGCACCATCAACTGCTGCATTGGTACAGCGTAATTTAAACGCCAATAAAGCATGGGCGTACGATATTATGACGGCTTGCTCAGGATTCATCTTTGGATTGAGTACGGCTGACAAATTTCTACGTTCTGGTGTTTACCAACATGCATTAGTCATTTCGGCTGAAGTGAATTCAAAAATGATGGATTTTACTGACCGGACGAGCACAGTTTTTTTTGGAGATGGTGCCGGTGCGGTTGTATTAACAGCTGATATGCAAGGGAATGGCTTCTTAGCTGGTGAAGATATGCATACAATTGGAAATGCTGATGTTGTGCACTCAGGCCGTATTCCACCGTTGCAGGAATTGTCAGCTGAAAATTACCCAAAGACTGATGCTTTCGTCCAGATGGGTCGAGATGTGTTTAATGAGGTGACAACTCTTATTCCACAACACATAAGGGATTTTCTGGCATCAAAATCTCTGAAGCCAAGTGATATCGACTATTTCATTCCACACCAAGCTAATCTGCGTTTAATTGAATACATTGCAAAAGACTTAGATGAACCGTTATCAAAATTTTCAACAAACATTATTAGAAAGGGCAATACATCATCAGCAGGCATTGCTATTGGTTTTGATGAATTGAATCAGTCAGTCAATTTAACTGGGAAACGTGTCTTATTGACTGGTTTTGGCGCTGGATTTACTTACGGTAGTATTTTGATGCAATTCTAAAGAAAGTGTTAAGAGCTTTAATAAATCAATAGTGTAAAAAAAGAAATGGCGAACGGGTCTGGTGAGACGGTTTGTCATTTTTTTTAACGCATTGAAAAGGGTCAAGGCAGTTTAAAACCCTTGATATAACAGCGTTTTTTGTCCATGTCACATATTTGTAATAATGTTATATAATTGATAAATTAGCAAAATGTTGACGTTATACAAGACAGCTATACTAGATAATGTTCTTAAGATTTATATAACAACTGAACAAAAAGTTAAACAATATTAAGAGAAACTAAACTATTCGGAGCCTATAACATAATGAGTAATAATATCAAGAAAACATTATTAGCAACTGCTGCTGGTGTTGCAGCATTTGTTGGCGGTCATGCCGCTGCGTCAGCTGATACAGTATCAGTTAAATCAGGCGATACATTAACAGGTATTGCTTCAGAAAACAATACGACTGTTGATGATTTGGCTAAGGCCAACAACATCAATGACAAGAATCTTATCATTGCTGGACAACAACTAACTGTGGCTGCACCAGCTGCCAAGTCTGTTTCAGCTGATGGGGCAACATACACGGTTCAAGCAGGGGATAGTTTATCAAAGATTGCTGAACAGACAGGTGTTAATATCGCAACTTTAGCATCATTAAATAATTTAGCAAGTAACAATGTGGTGGTTGTTGGTCAACAATTGTCATTAAAGGCTGCACCGGTGGCAACAGCACCTACTGTAACAGCTAGTGAACAAGCACAACAGGCAGCACCAGCAGCACCTAAGTTATCGTATATTGCGGCAGCTGATACTAACAAAGATGGCTTTATGTCATTAGAAGAATACAATACATATAAGGCGAATGGTGGCGACACTACTGTGACTGCGTCAACACCAGCAGCACAGCCCGCACAAGCTTCAGTACCTGAAAATGTGCAATATATTGCGGCAGCTGATACCAACAAAGATGGTTTCATGAGCGCAGCAGAATATGCAGCCTATGAAGCAAACGGTGGTTCAGCAGCACAACAACAAGCACCAGCAGCACCAAGCACGGCGACAGCTCAAGTGACCCAAGTCGCAACAACACAAACAGTTGCAACAACGCAGCAGGCAGCGCCAGCTGCATCATCTGATGTTGAAACATTAGTTAACGCAATGAATGCCCGACGTGCAGCATTAGGCTTAGCTCCTGTTCGTTTGGATGCTGGATTATCAGCGCGTGCCCAGGGTCGTGCCCAAGACGCGGCAGCCAATGGTGGTATTCCTACAAACCATTTCTCAACAAATGGTGAAGTGGTTGCTGATGGCTTCTCTACAGGATCTGTTATTGATGCTTGGTATAATGAAACAAATATGATGACGCCAAATGGCCAGCCAGGACATCGTATGTGGGTAGCTAACTCACGTGCTTCTGCTGTTGGTTTTGGTATTGTTGGCGGTGTGATTGTCGGCGAATCTGATGCCGGACAATTCTAATTATTGATAAAGATCTATGACAAGTAATTGGCTAGATGTTGCATTAACGCAGTTGGGGAAGACGTATCCTTCCTCAGGTGCGTTTGTTGCGTTTGTCATGAATGAGTCGAGTATTCGTGCTGATGGTCAGACTGGTGAATGGTCCACAGCATTACTTGATTTAGTTTATGATGTTTATGAATTAAATTCGGTTGAGAATACTCGGCCTGGTGATTTATTGTTTTGGGGTATTCCAGAGCAACCTTATAGTGTCGCGATTTATGTTGGCGGTGGTCATTTTGTGTCGGTAGATGAAAATAGTAAGCGAGTTAAAATGCAGACATTGAATCAAAATTGGTATCCGTCATTTACAGGAACAGTTCTTTAATGACATGAATTTGTTGGTGTTTTGACACTGTTTTGTCACAAAGATAACCAAAAAGACTTTTTAGTTACCTGATTGTGTTTTTGATAACGAAGTGCAAAAAATATAAAACATCCATGTTATGCTAGTTTGGTACACTTATAAATGTCGAGAAGACCTCAAACAACATTAAGCATTGCTTAACTGAATGAACTTTAAGGAGTTATCCCTGTTATGAAATCATCTACTATTATTAAATCTGCTGTCGCCGCCGGTGCGTTTGCCGCAGCTGGCGTTGCAACTGCATCTGCTAACTCAGTTACTGTTAAGTCTGGTGACACACTTAATCAAATTGCCCGTGCCAATGGCACAACAGTTGATGCTTTGGTTAAAGCCAACGGCATTAACAACCCCAATTTGATTTTTGTGGGTCAACAACTTCAAACAGAAGGTACAGCTTCTGCTGCGCAAGCTAAACCAGCGCAAGCACCTGCTACAACAACTAACGGTGCTTATACTGTTAAAGCTGGTGATACATTGTATCGTATCGCGGCTGCAAATGGTACTTCTGTGGCAACACTTGTAGCAGCTAACAATATTCAAAATCTTAACTTTATCAGTGTTGGTCAAGTGTTGAACTTGTCTGGTGATGCAGCACCAGTAGCAGCAGCACCTGCTGCTAAGCAAGTGGCTGCACAACCGGCCGTTACACCTGCACAACCCGCAACACCTGCTGCTAAGCAAGTGACACAACCTGAAGTAGCGCCAGCAACTGTTGCGCCAACTCAGACGGTAGCACCTGCACAACAAACAACTACTGTTACAACACAAGCAGCAGAAACAACTACGGCAACGACACAAGTAACACCCGTAGCTCAGACAACTACGCCTGCAGTGCAACCAGCACAAACTGCAACACCAGCAACACCAAATTCTGCTATCCAAACATTATTGAACACTTTGAATGCAAAGCGTTCAGCATTGGGATTGGGCCCAGTTAGCTTAGATGCTGGTTTGTCAGCTCGTGCAGCGGCTCGTGCAGCTAATGCAGTTGCAAATGGCGGTTTGCCAGTAAATCATTTCCGCACGAATGGTGAAGTAGTCGCTATTGGTTGGGGCTATGGAGATGTTGTTAATGCTTGGTACAATGAAACAAACATGGTAACAAATGGCACACCTGGTCACCGCATGTGGGTTGCCAATCCTAGAGCAACTTCAGTTGGTTTTGGTATTGTTGGTGATACAATTGTTGCTGAATCAGACGCCGGTCAATATTAATTATAAAATTTCATTAAAACGTCCGCAGGGCGTTTTTTTATTTTATATAATAGATGTTAGAGGATAATTTTTTATGCCGTATCGTTTTGTTGAATTACTACCAAAAGAATTTGAAAAATTTGAGCAACAGCATGCTTTGGGTACTTATACACAATCAATTGCACAGTATCATGTTTTATCGGCACGTGGGCGGCACCCTTATTTAATTGGTGTTAAACATGATGAGCGGGTGGTTGCTGCCGCACTCGTTTTAACCGAAACAACTCGCTTCGGTTCTGTTTTTTTATTTGATCGCGGGCCATTAATTGATTTTAATGATCGGGCACTTTGTCATTTCTTTGTGACTAAATCGCGACAATTTGCTAAGCAACGAGGCGCACTATACATAGAATGGACACCTAATGTCACTTATTTAGTCACAAACAACAAAGGCGATATGCAACAAAGTGTTAATGACTCATTCATGACAACTATGAGTGGTCTTGGTTTTCAGCATGAGCCCTTTACTTTTGGCATGTCAACGACTGGGTCACCAAGTTGGGAATATGTTAAAAATATAAGTGATTTATCCGATGAAAAGTCCATTTTGAAGTCCTATAGTAAAAATGTACAATATTATTTAAAAAAGAATAAACAATTTGGCATTCAATTACGTGAATTATCACGAACTGATTTGCCAAGTTTTAAAGCGTTGACTGCAAGTACAGCAGAGCGATTACACTATCATGATAAAGATTTAGCTTTTTATGAATCGATTTATGATATTTACGGTGATGATGCTATTTTTGTATTTGCTGAATTGAATTTTGAGACTTATATTGCTTCTGAGAGAGACAAAGTCTCTGCATTAGAACAGAAATTAGCTAAAATTAATGAAAAAATAAGCAAATATCCGAACCAAGACAAATTCAAACGACAGTATCATGAATTTGAAGATCAAAAACAGCACCACAGCCAACGCATACAAAAGGCAACGAAGCAATTCTCTGATGCTGGGCAAGCAACGGTTGTCGTTGCTGGTGCGCTGTTTATCAAACAGCCACAGGAGATGACATATTTGTATTCTGGTACATATGAGGCCTACAAAGATTATTATGGTCCTTATCAGATTCAAGATATGATGATTCGCCGCGCGGTTGCACTTGGTATTCCAAGGTATAACTTCTATGGTATTTCTGGCCGTTTTGATGGCTCAGATGGTGTGTTAGGCTTTAAAACAGCTTTTGAAGGCCATGCGAGACAGTTAGTCGGACGTTTTATTTTACCAGTTAGACCCTTGAAGTATAAAGCTTATCGTGCTTTAAAGAAGATAACGGGGCGTGCATAAGCACTAATTGCTTTTATCATTAGCACCCAGTGGCCGACAATATTTCGTTTAATGGTATAATAATTGTTATCGAGCGAGGATAACCATGGATAACCAAAATTTGAGTCGTACAGAACGACGTGAACAACAAGTAGAACAAAATCATCATGGTGGTGATGGCAGGCCACCTAAAAAGCCAAGGCGTCGTCGCAGAATTTGGCGCTGGCTGTTGGCGCTGGTTTTGTTGTTAGCTGTTATAGGCGGAGTAGTTTTTGCGACCGTTCTTAATAATGTGCATCAATCAATTAATAAAATGCAACGCAGTGCCGATATCACTAAAGCCAGGCAAGTGTCTCAAGTTATTAAAGATGGCAAGCCATTTTCTATGCTCGTTTTAGGAACGGATACTGGGGCCTTGAAACGTGATCGCACTGGTCTCACAGATTCAATGATGCTGATTACTGTCAACCCAAAAACAAAAACCACAACAATGATGTCCATTCCACGTGATATCATGATGTCGATTTCTGGTGCTGAAAATACATTCCCCCAGAAGTTGAATGCAGCTTTTCCCATTGCTGGCGTAGGAGCTTCAATGTTGACATTGCAAAACTATTTAAATGTGCCAATTGATTTTTATGTTTTGGTAAACATGGGTGGTTTGGAAAAACTAATTGATCAAGTTGGTGGTGTAAAAGTGGCCTCACCCTTGACGTTTACCTACACACCAGAAGCAGATACAACCCCGGCAACTTATAAGTTTTTTAAAGACCAAGAAAAGTTTGAATATGCTAAAGATGGCAAAAACTTCAAAACTTATACAACGATGAATGGTGACGCCGCTCTGTCATTTTCTCGTATGCGCTATGATGACCCACAAGGTGATTATGGTCGACAACTCAGACAGCGTTTAGTCTTAAAAGCGCTATTGAAAAAGTCAGCAAGTATATCGACATTAATGAATGCTAAATTTATGGCATCAATCTCAACGAATGTTGAAACAGATATGACCTATGCTGATATTATGAACCTCGCTAAAAAATATATGCCCGCAACTAAGAATCAAGTATCTGATCACATGCAAGGCGTTGGAGATATGTATGGCGGGGTGAGTTATCAAATGGTACCAGAATCAGAAAAGCAGCGCGTTACCAATAAGCTCAGGCAATCGTTAGATTTGTCAGCTAAAAAGACTGGTACGCAATTTGGCAGTAATGTACCACAAGCCTCGCTAGGAGTTGCTGAAAATAATTTAAGTGTGATTAATGAAATATTAGATCCACAATGAAAATAATGTAAAAAGTCGACTGAAAGCAGTCGACTTTTTACATTATCTAGATATAATCCTGACGTAATAGCTATACTTCCGGTTTAAAATGAAAGTATAGAAAAGGAAATGGAGTAAAAAGATGCAATTAGCAGGGGATAATAGCGTTCGACCATCATATTTAAACTCAGGTAATGGTTTAAATCACAGTAGTTTTCGAACCACAAGTGGGGAGAAAAAAGTTGTTTTAACTTTACTTGGACTAGGCATATTGTCATTATTGATAGCCACCTTTTTCGATAAGAATGTGACACAAGCAGTCATGAATCAAAATTCTATTTTTGGTAATATTTTTCAGAATTACGCCGACCAAGGTGCACAAGTTGTGACATTTGTCTGTGCTGAAGTGATTGCTTGGTACATTTGGCGTCGAGTTGCCGATGACGTGATTCGTTTTATTATGACAGGTGGGATGTTAATATTTGCTTTCAATCAGGCGCTGTCATTGCTACAAGATGCTTTAAGTTATACCTTTTCAATGCTGAATAATATCGCTAAAGGTGTGCCTATGGGGATTGCTAACAACACAGCGGCTGTTAAAAATTATCCTGAAGCTTTGCGTTGGTCGTTAGCGTTGGTTATCACGATTTTGCTCTCAGCGCTATTTGCTCGGTGGTTAAGTCAAAAAACGGATGAAGATATGGCGTACTTAATTGTTGTTGCAATTGTTGGTATTGCAACAGTATTTATTGCCCAGACAATGATTGGTGAAATGAAAACAATTTGGGGACGTTTTCGACCATATGAAATGACAACAGTTTCGGGACAAGCATTTAGTGAATTTACGCCTTGGTACCATATTAATGGTATTAATGGTCATAATTCATTTCCTTCAGGACACACCATGTCAGGCTGGTTATTCTTATACTTAGCATTGTTTGTACCACGTCAAAATGTTTCTCTTCAAAAAAAGATGACAATTTTTGGCCTCGCAATGGGTATCTTGACTGCCATGAGTCGTGTACGCATTGGTGCACATTGGTTGGGCGATGTAACGGTTTCGGCAATTTTGGTTGGATTATTAGTTTTTGCAGCTAGTCGATTAATCGGTGCACACTTTGTCGAATCTCAGTCCTAATAGCCGTGCATTAATGCTTTACTGAGAAAAAGCGATGCAGCAGGGAAATGAACCTTGGTATTAATAAATTAAAATAATAACATTTCGATGTTCTTGTGGTGCTGGGGTCAGATTGACGTTAGTATCTTGAGGCATTGAAAAAAACTGGCAGACATCTGACTGCCAGTTTTTTATATATTATTATTTATCCAGGAGTAAAACTCATACTGTTATAAGCACTTTTTTGTTATACTTAAAGATAATACTAGAATTTAGGATGTCTACATGAGCTACTTAGCAATTGTCGATCTTGGGAGTAACTCGGCGCGCATGGTCGTTGAGCGGCTAAACAATGATGGCACTTATACCGAAATAATCCGTGAAAAAGAAGATACCCGCATTGCTCAAAATATGGGCCCAGAGCGCGTGCTAAAAGAGGTGCCAATCGCACGCACCATTGCTGCACTGAAATACTTTCAAAGCCAGTACAGTGACTTTGAGCCAACTGTACGTGCGATTACCACAGCTGCAGTTCGTGTTGCCAGGAATCAGACACAATTTTTGACGCGTGTTAAAAATGAAACCGGTATCGATTTTGAAGTGTTAACAGGTGATGAAGAAGCGTATTATGATTATTTAGGTGTTATCACAACGTTAGCGATTGATAATGGTATTATTCTTGACACAGGAGGGGCATCGGTTGAGTTAATTGCCGTAATTGATGGTCAGAACCAATCAGCAATCAGCTTACCTTTTGGCGCCGTGACATTGTCCGAAACGTTCAATTTGGCAAACGAGGTCAGTCAACGTGATATTGCTGCTGCGTGCAAAGATATTTTGTCGCAATATGAAGTCTTGCCTTGGCTGAATGCACATCGGGGTCTGCCAGTCATACTATTGGGGGGTGCCAATCGTTCTCTGGCCCGTATGGGCCGAACAATCCTTGGGAAAGATATTATTAATCAAATTCACGGCTTCGAAATGTCTGTTGAAATGGTTGAACATATTTTTCAAAATCTGAGGTATATGTCAAGACAAGAACGTGAGCATATTGCAGGATTAGAAATATCACGTGCCGATATTATTATTAGCGGTTTGTTGCCTTTACTTAATCTTATGCAGTTGATAGATGCACCAAGAGTAATATTTTCAGAGAGCGGTGTACGTGAAGGGTTAATCGCGGAGATGATGAAAAATAATGACTAAAAAATATTATGAATTGACGCCAGATGAACGTTTGGCGTCTTTACATTTAGACCAAAGGGCAACTACATTGTGGCATGACAATCAAAGTGAGACTAATGCACAACTCATTGAAAATTATGTGAGTGATATGCGCATACCAATAGGAATATTGAAAGACATTGTCGTTGATGATAAACATTATGCAGTGCCTATGGCTACGGAAGAACCTAGTGTTATTGCCGCAGCAAATCATGGTGCTAAATTGCTGAATAATCTTGGTGGCTTACATGTAAAGTCTCCTCGGCAAACGGCAATGATTGGGCAACTATTGTTCTATCAGACTGCAGATGATGCTATAGCGCAGTTTGTGAGTGCCAATCAGCAGGCCTTTTTTGAATGTGCCAAGCATGCTAAGCCAAGTATTTATCGCAGAAACGGTGGGTTACTTTCTGTTAACGCTAGACGTGTATCGCCAACACAAGTTAGTGTCGACTTTTTAATTGATACAAAAGATGCAATGGGGGCTAATATTGTTAACACGATATTAGAGGCAGAACGTGCTGTATTTTCATCGTTTCAAGCCAACTTTTTGGGCGCTATTTTATCAAATTATGCAACTGAACAAGTTGTGACAGTCAGTGCTGAAGTTACCGTACAACAAATTGGTGGGCAGCATATCGCTGAAAAAATTGTTGCCTTAAATGATTTTGCAAAACATGATATTTATCGTGCGACAACTGAAAATAAAGGTATTTTTAATGGGATCAGCGCTGTCGCTTTAGCAACTGGTAATGACTGGCGAGCAGTTGAGGCTGCAGGACATGCCTATGCTAGCAGGACGGGGTGCTATCAAGCGTTAACAACATGGCATATTGTTGACAATTTATTACTCGGCGAAATATCCATGCCCATCACTGTTGGTACAGTTGGTGGAACGATTACGGCATTACCTCAAGCAAAACAAGCGTTAGAAGTGATGGCTATTCAAACGGCTAATCAATTGCGTGGCATTATGCTCGCTGTTGGCTTGGCGCAAAATCTAGCTGCTTTAAAAGCCATAGTAGACGGTGGTATTCAGCGCGGCCATATGCGCATGCAATACCGCGCTTTGGCGCTACAGGTCGGCGCAACTGTCGAAGAACTTCCTAATCTTGTATTCAAACTAAGCCAAGAACAGCAAGTTGATGCCAGAGTAGCACAAGAATTATTAACGGAGATGAGAAAATGAATCCACAAATAAAATCACTTTTAGAAGCGGTGAATAATATTTATCCGGGAACTGTACTAACACGTGTTGCTGGCAATCAGACAGGGGAGCTGCATATTGACCGCGTTTCACAAGAAGTATTCGAAGATCGACTACTAATTGAATTGGCCGAAGCAACCGAGTCTGATTTCTTGATAGGTAACGAATTACTCAAGATGTTATTAACTTTGAATGGTATTGTACCACAAATATTTTTTGGACTAACATTTAAAGATGATACGTTAGATGAACAAATGATTCAAATTGCCACGCGCATGCATCGTACTGTCATGCATGCAATAACATACCGTGAGTTAGAAGCAAAGGGTATTTTGACGCCGAAAACTGTTGATGCTTACTTGGCAGGTGTCAAAGCTGAACTAACACCAGAAAATGGTGAGGTGGATGATGAAAGCTTATGGCGTTTATTTACATTAGCAGATGCTTTAGTATTCGCAAGTGTCAGTGGAGCTGATTTTAAGAGCTTATCAGGCTTGTACCCATTGGCCTATACTGCGGCTGAAAAGCTAGTTACCCCAATTTTATCAGCGGATTTAAAACAGCCACGTCATGTGCGTCGACAGATGGTTGCTATGTTTGCTGGCGTTGATGATATTATGAGTCAATGGGGACGACCAACAATCAATGCAAAAGAGTATGTGACATTGACGAGTGTTTTGTCAGAGCGGCAGCTTAACTTGCCAGTTAGCCAAGTATTTACTATTTATCATTCTGAAATGATAGATTATCAAACGCACCAAACAGCTTATGTCGGACTTAGTAAAGTGGATAAGCAAAATAGTTTTGTTATTTCTAAGCCAGATAATCAAGAATCGTCTGAATTCTTTAAATCACTTTATCGTATGCGTGTCAGCGATTTATTTAAGAAATTAGCGTTACCTTATATTTTCAGGGGGGAATAATGCAAGAAGATAAGATGTTAACAGCAGATATCCAACAACAATTTGATCAAGCTAAACACATTCTTTTCATGACCGGTGCTGGTATTTCGACGGCATCAGGTATTCCGGATTATCGTTCAAAAAATGGTATTTATCAAGGGGTGAGATTGCGCCCAGAATATTTATTGTCAGCAACAGCTTTCCAAAATGAACCATTAAAGCAATATCAATTTATGATTGATAATATGTATTTTCCAGCGGCTGAGCCTAATGTGATTCATGAAAAAATGGCTGAATTAACGCGACAAAATCGTGCTAAAATTATTACTCAAAATGTCGATGATTTGCATGTTAAAGCCAAATCACAAGCAGCCAATTTGATTCGCTTTCATGGCTCACTATACGATATTTATGCACCAAAAGATGGTCAAAAAGCAAATTTGTCAGCGTATATGAAAAGTCCTAAGCGTGCAGATGGGGCAATGCTAAGACCTAGAATTACATTTTATGAAGAAATGCCTTTTGAAGTGGAAAAGTCTGCTGCGTGGGTCCAAGCAGCGGACTTGATTGTCATTGTTGGCACCAGTTTTCAAGTCTACCCATTTGCAGGGTTGCTTAATTATGCTAAGCCCGACGTACCAGTCATTGCAATCAATCTTGAACATATTCAGACAACATTCCCAGTGACGCAAATATTAGGGGATGCAACAACTTTTTTTGAAGCGCTTAAAGTATGAAGTTATGCTTTTTGTTATTTATTGTATGAATTTATTTTCATGTGTGCTATAGTGGTTCATGGAGGTATAGTGATGGAACAAGTGAAAATGAGACAAACGCCTTACGTGATTGGCATCACATTGAATTTAATTTTCGTGCTGACGGAGTTAGTGTTTGCTAAATTAGCCCATTCAACCGCACTGTTTGCTGATGCATTTCATAATTTAAGTGATGTCTTAGCTTTAGTCATTGCTTGGCTTGCAGTTGTTGCTTTTGGTTTAAAGGCTACGCGAAAACATACATATGGGTGGCATAATGTCTCGATTTTAGCCAGTGTATTTAATTCAATTTTATTGTTGTTTGCAGTTGTCACGATTTTTTATGAAGGTATTCGCGATTTAATTGTTGTGCCAACAATACATACCAACGGTATCATGATTACGATTGTTGCTGCTGTGGGTATTGGGATTAATTTTTTTACGGCAATGTTGTTTAGAGCCAGTGGCGCACCAGATGAACATGGACACCACCATGGCCAGGATTTGAATGCTAAGACTGCTTATATACATTTGTTATCTGATGCAGGCGTTTCAGTTGGTGTTATTCTGGCTGGTATTTTAATTCAGTTGACAGGCATTCATATGATTGATGCGATTGTATCGATGATTATAGGTGTAATTATATTAGTCACTTCGTGGCCTGTGATGACATCAACATTTACTATGGCTATTAATGGGGTACCAAAAACGATTAATGAAACAGCCATCTTAAGTTATCTTAAACAGTATCCTGGTGTTGAAAAGTTACACGACTTACATATTTGGCCATTGTCAACAACAGAGACGGCTTTAACCGTTCATCTTTCTGTTTCTCCAGATGTTGATACGCAGGTTTTGTTAGAAGATATGTCACAGACATTACGTCAAAAGTATGAAATTCACCATGTCACCATTCAAATAGAGCGTCACGCAATGAATCAGCCATGTAATTTGATTTAAAATGTTACGTAATTGTAACTTTCTCATGAAAAGGCTTACAAAGCTATATAATAATAAGGTGCTTTTATCATTATAGTCAGAAAATGTAATAAATAATGGCAAGAAAACATTATTTATGATTTTTTTAGTTGACGAATTTTTAAAAGCGTGTATCATTTATTATGTATTAGGGCATTAATAGCCGAGTTAGATACCTTTCATAAGCTTTCAACACTGTTGAATGAAATCCTTTATGAAAATTATTTAGCACTGTTAATACGTGTTTAGCTCACCGTTAAGTAGCTTAAAAAGTGAATACTAAATGCGTATTTTGGTCAAAATTCGTATATTTTTTGTCCTGAGGAGAAATCTTAAGGAGAGTTAGAATGCAAGATTCTAAAAGCGTTAAGCCAAAGCATCATTTTGTGGAGAAGGCAGATGATCAACTGAGCTTGAGTGACGTAAACGGCTCAATTGAAGCACCTAAAGATGGGTCTTTTTGGCGTAAATTATTAGCCTTTTCAGGACCAGGTGCCTTAGTTGCCGTTGGGTATATGGATCCAGGTAACTGGGTAACTTCAGTTGGTGGTGGTGCACAGTATCATTATGTTTTGTTGTCGATTGTTTTGATTTCGTCATTGATAGCAATGATGCTACAGTATATGGCTGGCAAGTTGGGTATTGTAAGGCAAGAAGATTTGGCGCAAGCAACGCGTGCACGTACTAGTAAGACTGGTGGCTTTACACTTTGGATTATTACTGAATTCGCCTTGATGGCAACTGATATCGCTGAGGTTGTTGGTGGAGCCATTGCCTTGCACTTATTGTTTGGCTGGTCAATGATTGCTTCAGTTTTGACAACTGCATTTGATGTTGTACTGTTGTTGTTATTGATGAAGTTTGGTTTTCGGAAGATTGAAGCAATTGTCATGACTTTAATTATCACAATTTTAGTAATATTTGCTTATTTAGTGGCATTGTCAAAGCCTGATATTGTTGCCTTGTTTGGTGGCTATTTGCCACAATTACAGGCTGTTTCAGGTCATGGTCCAAAGGGTGTTGATTCACCATTATTGATGTCACTAGGTATCATTGGGGCAACCGTTATGCCGCATAATCTTTATTTGCACTCATCAATCGCACAAACACGTAAGGTTGATCGTAAAAATCCAGAAGAATTGAAAGAAGCTGTTAAATTGATGACTTGGGATTCAAACATACAATTATCATTGGCATTTGTTATTAATTCTTTGCTATTAATTTTGGGAGCGGCATTATTTTTCGGTCATGGTGACCAGGTTGGCACATTTGGATCGATGTACAATGCTCTTGGTAATAAAGAGATTGCTGGTGCGGTCGCTTCGCCAGTGTTATCAACATTATTTGCCGTCGCCTTGCTTGCTTCAGGTCAAAATTCGACGATTACGGGTACCTTGACGGGTGAAATCATTATGGAAGGCTTCATTCACATGCGTATTCCAATGTGGTTGCGCCGTGTTATTACACGTGGATTGGCTTTGATACCAGTTATTGCTTTCACTTTAATTTACGGAGGTGCAGAAGGTAAATTAGATCAATTACTTGTTTATTCTCAAGTATTTTTGTCAATTGCTTTGCCATTCGCTATGGCACCGCTAATTTACTTTACATCATCTAAAAAAATTATGGGTGAGTATGTTAATCCACGTTGGATGACAATTCTTGGATGGATTACGTTTATTGTTTTAACGGGATTGAATATCCAAATTATTGTTAATTTGGCACAACAAATGATGGGTGCTTAAGAGTAACTAACGATTAAGGAGAGATAATATGAGTGAATTAAACTTGAACATCGAACCAATTCAATTTAAACGCGTGTTAGTTGGTGTTGATGAATCTGAGCAAGGTTATGTTGCTTTGGCTAACGCCATTCATCAAGCTAGTGAAGATGAAGCGCAACTAATCATTGCATCCGTTTTGGAGATGGGGGATTTGTCAACCATTGATGCCCTTCATCTGGATGTCATTAAAGAACGTCGCGCTCAAATCGAGGCGAACCTTGCACGTTATAAGGCCTATGCTGAATCACAAGGGGCTGAAAACGTTATAACGGTCTTTGCTGATGGTGCCAAGGCTGGAGAAGTTTTGTTGCAGGATGTTGCGCCAAAAGTACAAGCAGATTTAATTATTGTGGGGGCGCACTCACGTGAGGGCTTTTGGGAATCATTGGGTTCACAAGCCGCATACATTGCCCGTCATGCAAAAATTTCATCAATGGTTGCTCGTAAGTAATCAAAAAGACACTGCCATAATAGACAGTGTCTTTTTTGAAAATTAGCTTTTGTATAACACGAAACCCCGATAAGCTAACGCGCTTATCGGGGCTATTTTTTGGGAGAGATTTTAGAGAAGAGAATATTGGGAGATTATAGGAGAGAAAAGTTGCCCGTATGGGGTTTCGTGTGTTGATGCCGTGGAGAACATCAACGATAATCTAGCATATACAATTCCTACCTTTCTAAAACGCGTCGTTGTTTGAGATGACTTGTTTTGTTGTTGTATATAATATAACTTGACCAGATTAAATCAGTATAAAAATTTTAAAAAAACTGAAATAAATTTTTTGTGGTATAATATATGAAAAGTATTTCATGTAAAAATAGTTCATATAAAGAGGTCAACATGGTTCAAACACTTTTAACGGCACTTACATCTTATATTGGCACAACATCTGATTATTTTGTTGTTTTACTACTGGTCTTCGGACAATATCGGGGACCAAAGCAGACACGGTCAATTATCTTCGGTGCCTATTTAGGAAATGCACTCTTGGTTTTGATAGCGTTACTCGTTGCGGTATTGCTTAAAAACATTCCAGAATCTTGGCTGCTTGGTTTTCTGGGAATTGTGCCGATTGTAATTGGTATTCGCAAATATTTTTCAAATGACGATGAAACAGAAGAAGTTAAAGATAAGTTAGCGCAGGATAATAATAGAAACTTGATTAGTAACATGGTTATCATTACGATTGGTGCCTGTGGTGCTGATAATTTGGCCTTGTATATGCCTTATTTTGCTACTGCGAATCTTGTCTACTTACCCGCAATTTTACTGATTTTTATTGCGGTGCTAACAATTGTTATCTTTTTGGCTAAAAAGCTAACCGACTTTAAGCCAGTTCATACTTTCTTCGAACGTTTTGGTGACAAAATTCAAGTGATTATTTATATTGTTCTTGGCTTATACGTTATGTTTGATGCAGGAACGATTCAATATCTTATAAGCCTGTTATAATAAAAGTATGAAGACAAAAGCAATTAGTGAACTTGAAAAAATATTTAAAATATTAGGGAATAAACAACGATTAACGATTCTAGAGTTATTGCGATCACGCTCATATTCGGTCTCTGAAATTGTTGATATTTTGAATATGGAGCAATCGGCTGTTTCTCATCAACTACGCGTACTCCGCGAAGCGCAATTAGTTCAAGCAGAGAAGCGAGGACGTGAAGTATTGTATTATCTGAGTGACTCGCATATTCTAATTCTTTTAGACAATGCGTTAAAGCACGTTGATCATGTATTTAATTTAGGAGACGAATAATTATCATTTGAATTATAGGGTTGACGTGAATGTTAAAATTTGGTATTCTAATATAGTTGTTTAATACAAACGGTATTAGATATATGCCGTTGTGGCGGAATTGGCAGACGCGCTGGACTCAAAATCCAGTGGTGGCAACACCGTGTGGGTTCGACTCCCACCGACGGCATCATTGATTTAAAAAGACATTAAGTTAACTTAATGTCTTTTTTAGTGATTTATTTTTAGCAAGCATGATTGGCTTAGTACGTCTATGCTTAATAATTAGGACTGTAATGCCATGAGCCGCTGACGTAGTGCATCATCGTAAGCAGTCAGATACAGGCCGTATTTACCACGCTTAAGGAGAACGTTTAAAACATTGGCAATAAAATCTTGATATTGTGCTGGTGTAAATTGAATATCTTGCCTTTTTTTGAAAATTTCTTTATGAGAGTATTTTTCCGGAATAATAGTCATGCTATCGGTTTTAGGATTGTAACCGAAAGAAGGACCAATAATCATACCGACATAATTTAAATCGAAACCTTGTAATGTGTAAATTGTCCCGACTTGAGTAATAGATGATTCGCGTTTTGCCCAGTGGGTGCGTTGCGGATCCCATTCATCCCAAGGTAGGGAAAAGGTGTCCATCTCGACATTATGACGGCCATCGATGCGTGGGAATCCAGATGTTGCAACGACACGGCTTAAACCATACTCACTATTGCGCGCTTTGATTTTGTCATAAAGTGCACCAGCTGTAGGAAAAACTTCAAACTCAAATTGACTATCTTTTGGAAAAGGTGTGATTGGTTGCTGTGCGGTGAAACTATCTAGCCAAGCTACTTGTTTGTCACTTGTAACCATACGATACTGGAAATCCATATTGAATTCACGATATGGATGGTGACCGATTGTCTTAAATAATAGCTGCTTGGACCAATACATCTTTGATTGAAATACTTGTTTAAAATCATAAACAACTACGACAACTTTTGACAAAGCCATTAAATCAGTTAACTGATTTTTACCGCGATAATGGGCATACGGCTCTGATTTAGAATAGAGCAAGTGTGCTTCGTCAACGAAAATGACGTCATAGTGACGATGGTTTTTTTGTGCATCATTAATCAGAGCAGTTGGCCGTCTAATGTCGCGTGGATTGAGGCCGTCAAAACTTTTAGCCATATCTTGATAAGCCTTATAAAGTTCTGGGTGGTTAACGACAAGCGCACTTTTGTAGCGTCTGTCAGTCATATATTTTTTAACAAGTTGCATGAGTACGACCGATTTACCAGTACCTGCTGCGCCTTGAATGATGGCAACTGCATGTTCTTTTTTAGACATGTTGTGATTGATATAGCTATTGAGCTCTGTAATCTTTTTTGTTTGATCGTCAGAGAGCGTATCAATTAAAAACTGTTCTTTTAGAATCTTATTCATTAAAATTACCCCACTGTGATTTATTATACTATAACGTTTGACAATTACTCGCGTTAAACCTAATGACACACTAACAATATTCTCAGCGTATAATATAGTATATGGAAAAAACCAAAATAATAAATGATGATAGCGTGAACCTATTAATCACCATCGATGAAAATTATATTAAACCGTTACGTGTTTTACTTTATTCACTTAGGCAAACTAACCCAAGAGAAAATATGACAATTTGGTTGGCTCATGACCATATTGAGGCGGCGCAGTTAGAAAAATTACATCAATTTGTTGCGCAATTAGGTTTTGTTTTGCACACGATTAGAGTCGATACAAGTCTATGGGCAAGTGCGCCAACTTTCAAACAGTATCCGCCAGAAATGTACTTTCGACTATTATGCGGTGAATATCTGCCTAAAACACTACATCGTGTGATTTATCTTGATCCAGATATTTTAGTGATTAATCCAATTAGGCCATTAGCTAATATGCCATTAAAAGGCCAAATGCTGGCTGCTTCAAGTCATATGGGGCTAACAGGTATTAGCCAAACGATTAATCACTTACGACTTGGTACCCGTCAAGTATATTTCAACTCGGGCGTGATGTTAATGGATCTAGATATGATGCGACAACGAGTTAATATGAAAGCTATTTTGTCTGTTATTCAGCAATACGGCAAAGAGCTTATTTTACCGGATCAGGACATTTTAAATTATCTCTATGGTGATGAGATTTTAAGTTTACCCGAAGAAATTTGGAATTATGATACACGTGATAATATTATGCATTATGCCAAAAGCTTTGGATCAGTTGATATACGATGGGCTATGGAAAATACAGTGATATTACACTATTGCGGTCGGCCAAAACCTTGGGAAAAGAGTAACAGTATCAATCCATTTATCATGTTATATCAACATTATGAACAATTACTAGCTATTTCTGGTTTGTAAAACGGGCAGAGAAGGGAAATAAAAAAAGCTGCTGGATAGCAGCTTTTTTTATTTAGACCAGCCATGCGATTGAAAATCGGTCAAGATACGATCGAACGCCAATATTTGCGCATCAAGGGGGAGTTGATGCGCAATGTGAAAGTCTTCCCATAGATTTTGAACACGAACAGGGACATGTTCAAGTAATTTATCATCAGTTTCTTTACGGTAAGCCTTGCGACCCCATTCTTTGATGATGTTGTATTCCAGTCCAGTCATTATACTGTCTACCTTCATGCTAATATTTGTGTTAGATATATAATATAACATATATTCGGAAATGCGCCTATATATTTAATGAACAAAAGTAATAATAGGATGTTAATGTTTACATTTTGCAATATTTCTCTCATAATGATAAAGGTTTAAACTGGATTTATCCAATAATGAATAAGACTAGCATAATTATTTATTACAATGCGTTATTAAAAATAAGTTGTAATTGTATGAATATTAATGGAAATAAGTAAAGGGTTACATAAATATAAAATGGGGTATTTTTTATAATTGCTAGTGCAATCTGAATTAGAATCATTTTAATTCACCACATGTGGTAAAGCTAAATAAATAATGTATTGAGAGATAATCCAAATCAATCTCTGGAACTTGTGATGAATTTGTTATAATTAAAGTAAATTAATAATGGAGGAATACGTATGTTATTTGAAGCCCTGATTTCTTTGATCATTACTTTAAATAATTATCGTTCTTGACTGATGAAAAAGAAGATACCTATCATTTTTGATACAGATCCTGGCATTGATGACGCTGCTGCTCTGACTATTCTGCTGACCAACCCAGCCTTTGATGTGCGTTTAATTACTTCAGTTGCGGGCAATGTTTCAGTTGATAAAACAACATTGAATGTACTAAAGTTGACGCATTTTTTCAAAAGAGAAGATGTTGCGGTAGCGCGTGGTGCTGAAAAGCCATTGGTGCGGGAATATCACGATGCGGCCAATATTCATGGTGAAAGTGGTATGCCGGGTTACGTATTTCAAACACCAACGACTGAAGCCATGCCAATAGATGCTGTTGAAGCGATGTTCAATGCCTTAGTGACTAGTCCAGAAAAAGTGACACTTGTTGCAGTCGGCGCGTTTACTAATTTAGCTAAATTGCTGACAATTCACTCCGAAGCGATGACCAACATTGCGCGTGTTATTGTCATGGGTGGTAGTTTATCTGGTGGTAATATGACTTCGGCAGCTGAGTTTAATGTCTTCACTGATCCCGATGCGGCCAAAATTGTGTTTGAAAGCGGCTTAGATATCACTATGATTGGCTTGGATGTCACGCTAAAAGCACTATTAAAATCAGAAACAATGACAACATTATCCAATATGAATCACACAGGACAAATGTTGATGCAACTCTTTTCTTACTATGGCGATGGCTCCATGCAAGCAGGCAAGCCAATGCATGATGTTAATACTTTATTTTATTTGTTAGCACCGGAAAAGTTTACTTTACAGGATTATTGGGTTGACGTTGTCACAGACGGACCAGCTATTGGGACAACAGTAGCTGATATTCATGCGAGAACACATCAGACAACCAATATTCACGTCGCAATGGCAGTTGATGTGGCAGCTTTTAATGCCTGGTATTTATTGGAAATTAATAAAATAAACGACGGGATGGTTAATGCTGGAAAGCTTGAAAATTAAGGCTTTTTCAGGTATTCTAAAAGTAGTTGTAATTAGCGCTTTTTGTGCTGTACAAACTTGAAATGGAGCAAATAATTGACAGTCGAAGCGTTTATTTCAGCCTTAAATGATGCTGGTATTACATTAACAGAACAACAGATTGAACAATTTCAACGTTATTTTGAACTACTTGTTGAAGCTAACAAACAATTTAATTTGACAGCGATTACCGATGAGAAAGATGTTTACTTAAAACATTTTTATGATTCATTAACCGTTGCTATTTATGTGAAGGCGTTACAGCATCAATCAAGCACATTAATTGACGTTGGTACTGGTGCAGGTTTCCCATCTTTGCCTTTAAAAATTGCTTTTCCACAATTGAAAATCACCATGGTTGATGCTTTGCAAAAGCGTGTACGCTTTCTCCAAGATGTTGTGGATACGTTGGACTTAAAAAATGTATCAATTGTTCATGGCCGAGCAGAAGACATTGGTCAAAATGTTGCCTATCGCGAACAGTTTGATTTTGCAACGGCCAGAGCGCTCGCTCGAACTAGTGTTTTAGCTGAGTATACGTTGCCCTTTGTTAAAGTGGGCGGTGCGTTGTTAGTGATGAAAGGCGCTGCTGCAGAGCAAGAATTGGCTGACGGACAACAAGCTTTAGCAACGCTGGGGGGCACAGTATCAAGTGCCTTTGACTTTAAGCTGCCCAATGGCGACCAACGTGTCATTCAAGTAGTTGATAAGCACAAGAAAACCCCTAAAAAGTATCCGCGTCAAGCTGGGACACCCAATAAAAAGCCAATTACTTAATGAGGCACGACTGAGATACTATTTCCATATTCAAAGAAAGGATGCCAACAGCATATGGCACATATAATTGCATTAGCCAACCAAAAAGGTGGTGTTGGTAAGACAACGACAAGTATTAATTTAGGTGCGGCATTGGCACAGGATGGACAGCGCGTTCTCTTGGTTGATATTGATGCACAAGGTAATGCTACTAGTGGGTCGGGCATTGATAAATCTGAGTTAGCACTAGATAGTTATGACGTGATAGTTGATGGCGCTGCCCTTAGAGATGTAATTGTACCAACTGATAATTATGATTTATTACCAGCCACTATCCAATTGTCTGGTGCTGAAATTGAACTTGCTACGCAAAAACAAAGAGAATACCGACTCCAGAAGGCATTAATGACTGTCAGTGATGATTATGATTTTATATTAATTGACAATCCACCAGCCTTAGGACTATTAACAGTTAATGCTTTTACTGCAGCTGACGCTATTTTAATTCCTGTGCAGACAGAGTTTTATGCTTTAGAGGGTCTAGGGCAACTACTGAATACGATTGAATTAGTCCGTAAACAGTTTAATGAGTCACTGGATATTGCTGGCATACTATTGACAATGTATGATGGCAGAACTAATTTAGCTAAACAAGTTTCAGAAGAAGTTCGCCAATATTTTGGTGATAAAGTGTATCACACAGTTGTGCCTCGTTCAGTACGTTTAAGTGAGGCGCCTTCTTATGGTCAAGCCATTATTGATTTTGATCCAAAGTCTATTGGTGCTCAGGTGTATACAGAACTTGCACAGGAGGTTTTGAAACAATATGGCAACTAAAAAAGGTGGGTTAGGTAAAGGCCTAGGTGGTTTGTTTAATGCAAATAATGTTACTGAAGAAACTCTTGAGCATACTAAACAAGCAACCAAAAAAATAACAGAATTTGAACGTGTTGAACGATTGAATTTGAACCGTATCACTGCAAATCCTTTTCAACCAAGACACCGTTTTGATGAAGGTAAATTACAAGAACTTGCTGATTCTATTCGTGAAAATGGCGTATTGACACCCATTATTGTGAGACGGTTTGGTAATGATTTTCAAATTATTGCTGGTGAACGGCGCGTGCGTGCTTCGAAATTAGCTAAGCAGGCAACAATTAGTGCCATTGTGCGTGATGTTGATGATAATACAATGGCTGCCGTTGCATTAATTGAAAATTTGCAACGTGATAATTTGGATGCTATTGAAGAAGCACAAGCGTACAGTGGGTTGATGTCACAACTTAAGTTGACACAAGCACAAGTAGCTCACAAAGTAGGTAAGGAACGTACGACAGTAGCGAATGCGGTCCGTTTGTTGAAATTGCCTGAAGCTGTGCAAGACATGGTACAGTCTGGTTTGTTATCAATGGGTCAAGCGCGTGCGCTACTAGGCTTAAAAGTAAAAGCTAATATTGAAGAGTTAGCGCAGACTGTGGTCAGTCGTCAACTGACAGTCCGTCAAGTCGAAGTATTAGTAAAACAGATAAATGAGGGGCCTGTCGAAAAGCAACCAGCAACACCAACGTCACCATATATTCGCGCATTAGCCACACAACTTGAAGAGAAATTTGGTACGAAAGTTAAAGTCAATGCTACGGAAAAAGGTAGCGGAAAAATTGAAATTAATTATCTTTCCAATGATGATTTGAGTCGTATTTTAGCGCTGTTAAATGTTGAGGTAGACTAAATGGCTGAACCAATAACTTATGAATTACAAGATGTCGTGGAAATGAAAAAACCACACGCTTGTGGGACCAATTCGTGGCGAATCACAAGAATTGGTGCAGATATTAAATTAACTTGCACGAATTGTGGTCGCGGAATTATGATGCCACGATTTGACTTTAATAAACGTTTAAAAAAAGTTTTATCATCTCAAAAAGATAACTAATACGAAGTATTTTAAGAAAGGAGGATATATTTTGCTAAGAATAGCTAGATACTTAGCAAAATATATACCTAAACTATGGCACTTACTGCTGGAATCGTCGGTCTTCCTAACGTCGGCAAATCAACGCTCTTTAATGCAATCACTAAAGCTGGAGCTGAAATGGCAAACTATCCGTTTGCAACAATTGAACCAAATGTAGGTATGGTTGAAGTGCCTGATGATCGTCTGGCACGTATTCAAGAATTAGTGCCGGCAGACAAAATTATTCCGACAACCTTTGAATTTACTGATATTGCAGGTATCGTTAAAGGTGCTTCGCAAGGTGAGGGTCTCGGCAATAAGTTTTTAGAAAATATTCGTCAAGTTAATGCCATTATTCACGTGGTTCGTGCCTTTGACGGTGATGACATTATTCACGTCAATGGGGTAGTTAATCCATTAGATGATATTGATACAATCAATACTGAATTGATTTTAGCTGATTTAGAGACTGTTGATAAGCGCTATAGCAAGGTAGCACGCGCAGCCAAAGGTGCAGATAAAGCAGCAAAAGCCGAGTTTTCGGTTTTAGAAAAAATCAAGCCAGTGCTTGAAGCTGGTAAATCTGTACGAACAATAACATTTACAGATGATGAGCAAAAAATTGTAAAGGGACTATTTTTACTGACGACTAAGCCTGTATTATATGTTGCTAATTTGGCTGAAGATGACATGGCAGATCCTGAATCATCTAAGTATTTTAAAGCTATTCAAGATTTTGCTGCCACAGAAGGGGCAGATGTTATTGGGCTGTCGGCTAGTGCTGAAGAAGAAATTGCTCAGTTAGCTGACGAAGATAAGGCTGAATTTCTTGAAATGGCTGGTGTGACAGAGCCTGGCCTAAACAAATTAATTCGCGCAGCATACCACCTGCTTGATTTACGTACATTCTTTACCGCTGGTGGTAAAGAAACGCGTGCGTGGACATTTAAAGCAGGTATGAAAGCACCACAAACTGCTGGCGTTATTCATTCCGATTTTGAGCGTGGCTTTATTCGTGCTGAAACAATTGCTTTTGCAGATCTTGATAAACTTGGTTCGGTTAAAGCTGTTAAAGAGGCTGGTAAATTACGATCAGAAGGTAAAGAATACATCGTTAATGACGGTGATATTATTGAATTTAGATTTAACGTCTAAAATAAGACAACCTGCGGGTTGCGTACATAGTCTCGGAGGACGACCAACATGGTAGAAGAAAAGCATCAATTAACTAAGAAAAACGAAGATTTTATTTTTCGTTTCAAAAAAATTGTGGCGCAAAACAGTCATTTATCAGCAGAAAAGATAGAAGAGATTACTGATGAAGTTACCGCAGAATTGCTTGCAGCACAAGGAACAGGAACCACAGCTGTTCAACTATTTGGAACGCCTACACAGGCGGCGCAAAAATATTTAGATCCGACAGTAACTGCCAAAAAATTGCATGATTATAAATTTGCCCCCTTAGCATTAGATACGTCACTTGTTATTTTTATGCTGTTTAGTGGTGTATTTGGCTTATCACTGTTTTTCGCTAAACAGCAAGCAAATCAAGGTGCTGGCATTATTTCCCTATTGCTTATTGCTGCTTTAGGTGGGTCAATCTACACGGGAATTATTCTCAAGCTTACACCTAATCCAAAAGCACCCGAGAATGCACCATCTAATTCACGAAGATGGTTATACCTCATTGCAGCAGTTGTGGCATGGTTAATTGGCTTTTTGATACTTGGTCTATTACCACCAGTTATTAATCCAACTTTGCCGCCAGTTGCTTATATTATTTTAGCTGCGGCTGCATATGGCCTATTCCGTTGGAATCGCCAAAAAGCTGGTTTGAAGGGCGGTTTCTTTGCTATTAGCCAGTTATCACAACAAGCACGTTTGGATTCAGCCAAGACTAAAAAATAGGAGACGCTACTGATGAAGATTTTAGTTGTTGACGACGATATTGAAATAGCTGAATTGCTCGAAATTTATCTTAAAAATGAAGGCTATGAGCCAGTCATGGCTGCAGATGGTAAAGAAGCCATTTCAAAACTGAATACCAATCCAGATATTGGACTGATGATTTTAGATGTTATGATGCCCAATATGAATGGGCTAGAAGTGGTTAAGATTGTCCGCAAAGACAGTCGTGTGCCAATTTTGATGTTGTCAGCTAAGTCGGGCGATATGGACAAAATTCAGGGACTGATTACAGGTGCGGATGATTATGTGACAAAACCTTTTAATCCATTAGAAGTCATGGCCCGTGTTCGGTCGTTATTACGACGGGCAGACAATGCCGTACAAGATAAAACGCCTGATGTTTTAGATATTGGTTCGTTAGTGATTAACAAAGACAGTCATGAAGTGAAAACGGCCAATGGCGACATTGTCAATTTGACGGCCTTAGAATTCGGTATTCTTTACTTATTAGCCTCTCATCCAAATCGTGTGTTTTCAGCCGATGATATTTTTGAACGTGTTTGGCAACAAGAATCGGTTGTCTCAGCTAAAACAGTTATGGTACATGTATCACATCTACGTGATAAGATTGAAGAAGCCACGAATGGTGACCAAGTCATTCAAACCGTTTGGGGTGTCGGCTATAAGATTGAAGTAAATTAATGAACAAACTATCGTTATTTTTTAAGCACAATCGCACCAAAATATATTATGCGGTAGGAACAGTATTGTTACTACTGCTTTTTAGTTGGTTCGTATTGTCTGCCACAGTATTACTAGGGCAAGCGGCTCACATAGCTTTACGATGGCGTTTCTGGTTAAGTATGTTAATTTTGATACTAGGTGACTTAGTGATTGTGTTTTGGCAATACGTTCGTTGGCGCCAAGCAGAAAGTTTAATTCACTTAATCCGTGATTTACACCAAATTGCCAAAGAAAATTCAGATATGACAATTGATTGGCATGCACACTACGCCCCGCGAACACAAGCCCTTATTGACGTCTCTAACAAGATAGCCAAAAATACGCGAAAAATCCGGGAAGAAGAACGTGCAAGTGAACGCTCCAAGGATGAAATGATTACTAATATTTCACATGACTTACGTACACCGCTTACTGCTATTATTGGTTATCTTGGGTTAGTGGAAATGAACGCAACGACTTTGAGTCCTGAAGATCGTGCTAAATATATTCATACTGCTTATGATAAATCGAATCAAATGAAAATATTAGTCGAGGATTTATTTGAATTCTCAAAAACACAGGCTCGAGATGCAGTCTTGAATTTAACAACTATTAGTTTAGGCGATTTGTTTGCACAACTTCTCGCCAGTTATGAAATCGAAGCACACGAACATCAAATTGAAATGATGCAAATCACCAACCCAGAACTCATTATTTTGGAAGCAGATTCTGATAAATTAGCGCGCGTATTAATTAATCTCATTACGAACGCTTTTAAATATGGCGAAGGGGCAACATATATTAAGCTAACCGCGCAGGTAAAGGCACAAGAAGTAGAAATTCGTGTGATTAACAATGGTGTTCAGATTCCTCAGGAAGCCCTATTGGAAATTTTTGATCGTTTTTATCGTGTCGAAAGTTCTCGTAATAGTAAGACGGGTGGGACAGGTTTAGGTTTAGCCATTGTTAAAGGCATTATTTTGCAACATGGGGGCACTGTTCGTGCAACATCAGATGCTGAGTTAACAACATTTATTATGACGTTGCCACTCAAGCAAAGTAGGGGAAATAGAGATGAAGTGGATTAAATTTGTCGTATTTTTTAGTGTAGGATTAATAAGTTTCGTGCGTATTGTGTCAGCAGCACCATCGGCTAAGCCAATAGATTTAAAAGAGTCATTGACCTCAGCAGTTGTTGTTGATGCAAGAACAGGACAGGTATTAGCGACTAGAAATGCGACAAAACTTGGTATGATTGCGTCACAATCAAAAATGTTAACAGCATATGCTGCACTTCGTGCGATTCATGACGGCAAACTAACCTGGGATACACCGATTCCAATTACGAGTAAAGCAGATTTATCTCATCAACCTAAGTATGTTTATTCTCATCTTGATATTAAAGCAGGTGACCATTTAACCGTTCGAGAACTGTACAATGCTATGCTCACGATTTCCGCAAATGATGCATCATTTGCACTGAGCGAATATTTAACACCTAAAGGTATGACGACTCAAGCAGCATTACAATCATGGGCTAATGAATTGAAATTAGATCACTCCAAATGGTACAATGCCGCTGGTCAAGTGAATGGTAATGCTTTTGAAAATAAAATAGCTCATGAGCCTGGTGAGGCCGCTAATTTAGCCAGTGCCGAGCACTTGGCCATGCTAGCACGTGAAATTATTAAATTAGATCCTAATATTCGTACTTTGGGTGAGAGCGATTTTATTTCTTATAAATCGGCATCAGCTAATCGTACTGTGAAATTAACCACTGACCAGTTTTTATTTCGTCACCAACACTCAAAGAAAGTATCGAATCCAAATCATTTAATCATTGAGGGCTTAAAGACAGGGTCAACCCCAGAATCAGGGGCTGCTTTTACAGGAATTGTCAAAGATCAAGCAGGCCATGAATTTATTACTGTAGTGAATGGTGCTGGCTATTATACTGATACAGTAACGAGATATCAAGAGACAATTAACATTGTGAATGATGTACTCAAATCACAGGTACCAGAGACTTTTGAGGCCGGCAGCGTACTTTCTGATTGCAAAAAAGTAAAAATGTTAGATATGAAACGAAAAGAAGTACCGGTTGTTGTTGGCCAAACTAAAACTTTTTGGCATCAAAAACAGGCACCAATCAAGGTGAACCACACAACATTAAGCCGACATCCTAAAAAAGTAGCTCGGGGTCAATCCGTTGCACTAGCCCAACTGGCACTACCTGACGTCGTATTTTTACCGAACACGTCTGTTAATAGCCGTAATTTATTATTAAAATCAACGATAGACACAACACAAGCACCGTGGTGGACACGTGTCTGGCGTGACATTTTTGGGTAATTATAAGCAGGACAAGTTGTTATTTAAAATAATAATTTGTCCTTTTTTATTGTACCTTTTCAAAGCCGTAATAATGTGGTATTATATTGGTATAGACCGAAGTGGTATAGACCAATAGGAGGAGTAACGATGAACATTATAAAAGTTAACAACGCAAGCCAAGGTGCTGCACGTGCCTATGACATCTTTGCAGAGACCTTAACCAAAGGGGCAAGGGTTTTTGGCTTAGCAACGGGTTCTACACCGGTACCTTTATACCAACGCCTTGTTGAAAGTCCACTAGATTTTTCTCAGGCTACTGCTATTAATTTAGACGAATATCTAGGTCTTTCTGGTAATGATCCACAAAGTTATCATTTTTTTATGGCGCAACATTTATTTAATCATAAAGCGTTCAAGCAAACATTTATCCCTGATGGCAAAAATCCTGACCGCCAAGCGGCCACGTCACAGTATGACAGAATTATTGCAGAGAATCCTATTGATTTACAGTTGCTCGGTCTTGGTCGTAATGGACACATTGGTTTTAACGAACCCGGCACAGCTTTTGATAGCAAAACGCATATCGTTGATTTGACGCAGTCTACAATTGATGCAAATGCGCGCTTTTTTGATCATGAAGTAGATGTACCGACACAAGCAATTTCCATGGGCATTGGTTCAGTAATGAGCGCCAAGCATATATTGTTAATGGCATTTGGTGCTGAAAAAGCAGATGCAGTGGCACAAATGATATCTGGACCTATCACTGAAAAGCTCCCAGCTTCTGTGCTTCAACAACATCCCAATGTTACAGTCATTATTGATGACGCAGCGGCAGCGAAATTGTGATAAAATAAATTTGTAAGCGCTTAACATATTTTAAGGAGGAAACGCGTCACTAGCTGATAATAGCAAATGACGTTTGGCTAACACTATGGCACACATCACATTTGACACAAAGAACATTGAAAATTTCGTGGCAGCACATGAATTTTCAGAAATGCAACCATTAATCACAATGGCTGATGAACAATTACGCCATCGTACAGGCGCAGGGGCAGAGTATTCCGACTGGATTACTTTACCAACTGATTACGACAAGGCAGAATTTTCACGTATTCAAGCAGCAGCTAAGCAAATTCAGTCAGATTCAAAAATTTTGGTTGTGATTGGTATTGGTGGTTCTTACTTAGGCGCAAAGATGGCTGTGGATTTCTTGAATCCAATGTTTAATAATGAACTAGCAGATGACCAGCGCCAAGGTGTCAAAATTTATTTTGCTGGTAACTCAACATCGGCATCATACTTAAATGATTTGGTGCGTGTCATCGGTGACCAAGATTTCTCAGTGAATGTTATTTCTAAATCTGGCACAACCACAGAACCATCAATTGCTTTCCGTGTATTCAAGCAATTACTAGAAAAGAAATACGGTGCTCAAGCGGCTAAAAAGCGTATTTATGCTACTACTGATGCTAAGCATGGGGCATTGCATGACGAAGCTATCAGTGAAGGTTATGAGACATTTACTATTCCTGATGGTGTTGGTGGTCGTTTCTCAGTCTTAACGCCTGTTGGATTATTGCCAATTGCGGCTAGTGGTGCAAATATTCAAGACTTGATGAACGGTGCAAAAGATGCCCAAGAAGAGTATTCGGAATCAGATTTAACTAAGAATGAAGCCTATAAGTATGCTGCTGCACGTCGTATTTTGTACGATAAGGGATACACAACAGAGCTGTTAATTAATTGGGAACCCACAATGCAATACTTGTCTGAATGGTGGAAACAATTAATGGGTGAATCAGAAGGTAAAAATCAAAAGGGTATTTACCCATCTTCTGCGAACTTCTCAACTGATTTACACTCACTAGGTCAATATATTCAGGAAGGCCGTCGTGACTTATTTGAAACAGTTGTCAAGTTAGATAATCCGGTATCAAATTTGGATTTGCCACATGAAGCGGGTAATAATGATGGTCTACAGTACCTTGAGGGTATTACCATTGATGAGGTAAATACTAAAGCGTCACAAGGTGTTACGCTAGCACATGTTGATGGTGGTGTACCTAATTTGGCGGTTCATTTGCCAGCGCAAGATGCCTACACATTAGGTTACATGATTTACTTCTTTGAAATGGCTGTGGGTGCCTCTGGGTACACATTTGGTATTAATCCGTTCAACCAACCAGGTGTTGAAGCTTACAAAACAGCCATGTTTGCGCTTTTAGGTAAGCCTGGCTATGAAGAAGCGACAAAAGACTTCCGTGCTCGTTTAGGTGAATAAAATTATTAATATTTAGAATCAACATAAAAGTTGGTCAGCGTAACATTTTTGTTACGCTGGCCAACTTTTTTAGTACCTTAAATAATTCAGATGCTTTCTTTTAGGGGATAATAATAAGATAAATTTGTTGTTGTCACGTATTATGCCATATGAAAGTTAGAAAGGTCGTAATATATGAATGGAAAAAATACTGAACGAAGCGATGTTAAAAGGTGTGAATGATATTTATATCTCGCCAACTAAGGAAGAAAAATATGTTATCAAGTTTCATGTTAATGGGAAACTGAAGATATCTAAGTATGTAGAGAATACTAACGTACAGCGGTTGATTGCATCAATTAAATATCGTGCTCACATGGATATTGCTGAGAAGCGAAGGCCGCAAATAGGGCGATTTATTTTTGGTAAGATTTGGATCCGCGTATCTACCGTAGGTGATTTTTTGAACCGTGAAACCGTTGTTTTACGATTTATTTATACCAATCAACAGCAGCAAAATTGGGTAGATGATGGTCAATTTAAGCAACTCAGAGCTGCCATACCAAATAGTGGATTGTTTGTTATTGCTGGACCCACGGGATCGGGGAAAACATCAACACTGTATCGCCTATTAAACAACATAGCAGCTGAGAAGTTAGTCTTGACGATTGAGGACCCAGTTGAAATTCAACAGCATCAATTTATACAATTGCAGGTCAATACGTCAGCACAAATGGATTACGATGCACTAATCAAAGTAGCGTTACGTCACCGTCCTGAAGTGTTATTAGTAGGCGAAATACGAGACACTGCTACTGCAAAAGCTACGATACGTGCAGCGCTTAGTGGTCATCTAGTGTTCAGTACGGTTCATGCTATGTCAGCACGTGATGTTGTTTTACGTCTATTAGATCTTGGTATCAAATCGGAGCAATTGAAACTAGCGCTTGGTGGTGTTGTCTATCAACGCCTAATTACAACTATATCTGGAACTCAAGCAGCGCTTATTGATTATCTGTCAGAAGGGTTAATTAAGCGTATTATAGCGGGAGAATCGGTTGAAAAATTTTCTAATATGTGGCGAGAGACACTCCAATACGCGCTTAAACACAATATTATATCCAAGGCGGTCTATGAAACATACAAAGCGATTTAAACAACAGCAGCAAATAGTATTTTTTCAATCACTCGGCGCTTTATTACAATCTGGGTATGATATGGCACAAAGTTTAGACACACTATTTTTAGCACACCATTCATGGCGTTCTTGGTTATCTGATATCCAGAAAGATTTAGCAGCAGGTCAGTCATTTTCGGATAGTCTTAGACCATATGTTAGCCTAGATATTTTGTTACAGCTCCGATTAGCAGATCAGCATGGCAATTTATCTGAATCCCTAATACTAATTGGAAAAAATTTAAGGCAAATACAACGACAAAAGAATAAAATCAAACAAGTTATGCGTTATCCTATGATACTACTTATTATTTTAGGCGCACTGTTAGTAGGCATTAAATATTTTATTTCACCAATATTGAATCAGTGGCAAAATGTCGATATGTCAGAAAATAAGTCACTTTTTGTCTCAATGCCGTTTGTTGTAACAACAATACTTTTAATTGTTAGTGTTATGGTAATGATATGTTGGTTTAAAATTAGTTCTCGAAAAAAATTGCTTATTTTGGTTAAACTACCAATTATTGGTGCAATTATAAGAACAATTGTAACGTATCAAGTTTCACAACAGTTGACGGTATTGCTGGCTAATGGTTTAACATTACCACAAGTATTAGAATCATTATCTGATGTTCCTCAGCGCAAAGTATTGTCAAAAACAGCATCAGTCATAATTGCTCATGCGAAACAATATTTGGCAGATGGCGAGTCTGTTGAAAACTATATTTTAAGACAAACTTATTTTAATGAGTCACTGGCAGGTTACTTTGCTCGTGGACAAGCACCTAAAATTATTGCAAAGCATCTATCATATTATGCTAAAACTCAATTTGAAATGGCTATGAGACAAATTGATCGACTCATTAACACGATACAACCGATTTGTTTTGGTGTAATTGGGCTGTCAATCATCGGTGTCTATATGTCTATGTTGTTACCCATGTACCAATCTATAGGAAGGTTGTATCAATGAATTTTAAAAGATTACAATGCAAGCATTTATCATCTGGATTCACACTAATTGAATCAGCTATTGTACTGTTTATCATCAGTCTCTTAATGTTGTTAATTTTACCCAATCTAAACACACAACGCCAAAAGGCTGTCGAAACACATCAGGTAGCAATGGTATCGACTATTCAGACACAAATTGATTTATATATTAATGACCATCCAGACAAGAAAAATGTCACAATCGAGGAATTGAAATCAGCCGGTTACTTGACGTCAAAACAGGCACAAAAGGCTAAAGAGTTAAAGATAGTAATTGCTAATAATGAAGCACATAGATAAAGGATATACGTTAATTGAATCGCTGATTGTATTAGGTATTATTGCGGGGGTGATTACTTTTGGCGTACAGAATTCGCTACCACAAACATCAAATATTAACCATTGGGAAACGGCTTTTCACTCGAATTGGCAACATGTTCGTCTTACTGCGCAACAAAAGCAGCAAAAATGCTATGTTTGTTTTAAAGAAAAATCTGTTGCAATGGCTCATGCTAATTTGATTTATCCTAAGGGGTATCGCCACAAAGGACAGCAACAATTAGATATTTTACCCACAGGCTATGTCGCACCGACTACTGTAACATTAACTAATGGGTCAGCATACATAAAAATTATTTTTAGTTTTGGTGGAGGAGAATATCGTGTGGAAAAATCGTAGATCTGCCTTTATCTTGACGGAGGCATTATTATCATTATTCTTGGTGACGGGATTGCGCATATTTGAATATCAGCAAATTGCTAACTTTAAACAGCAAGAAACGAAATTAAAAGCGCAATATGAGGATGCTACTAAATTTCGTGTTATTTCAGCAAAAAAATGGCGAGATTATATTAGTGGGCGATAGAAAAGGTTTCACTTTAATTGAATCCCTATTATCGTTTGGTATTATAGCATTGCTCTTACTCACAATGCAGTTGGTGTTGCCAATGTTTAAGTATAGAAGTGAGTTGTCTTCAGATATGACATTAAACATAATTGTGCATCAACTAGCAGCGCAAAAATACTTGCTTGCTGATAGATTCCCAGACCAGATAATATTAGAAAATAGTGAAGGTAAAAAAATGATATTAAAAGTAGACAATCAAAAACTTAAGTTACTAGGCGAGGGTGCTGGTCAAATTATTTTGATGAATAATATCAATAAAATGAAGATAGTTCGTCATCAAGGATACACAGACATAACTGTGGTAAACAACAAGGGACAGGTAGCAACAGATATACTCTTTTTAAAAGAAAGTAAAGCGGCCAAATGATACGTGTAGAAGCAACAATTACTGTCACAACGGTCATAATGTTAGCAATGTTGAGCTTTGGTTTACTATTACAAAACAATGCGTTTAATGCGCAACTATCTAATCGCCGACAAATGATTTTGGCAGTCGAATTAGATCGGCTTCAATTAGAAGCAAGTCTTGAGTTTGCAAAGTCTGGGCACCGTCACCAAAAAATTGATCAGCATGACATTATGATAGATGGGCAAAAGATAACTATCAAAATAGGGTCACGCTATCACAATAGAGATTTATTGGCAGTGACATCTTCTTGAAAACACAGGTGAAAGACGCTAAAATTAAGCTATGACACAAGAAAAAATAGCACAATACTTTGATAATTTAACGGCAATAACGACTGATTTTTCTAAAGATGTTGACATGAATTTTACAGATGCACTTGTTGAAATACTTGAAGACATCAATGATGGATCTGTTCATGTCGATGCTAATAAACCTAATTCAGTTATAGTTGAGCAAATACAAACGTTAACACAATCGCTCAGGCAAGATAAACTGTCAGCTGATGATTTGCGTAAACTATTACAACTTGTTACGCTCAAAGTTCATCGTGAAGATAAAGTACCCGCCAATTCTCAAATTACACCCGATGGTATTGGTTATTTGTTATCGGATTTTCTATTACAAACTGCGGCACTCAAAACGGGTGATACCCTAATAGACTTTAATGTTGGTACAGGAAACTTACTCAACACAGTTAACAATTTGTTAGTAGATAACGGCATTACAGTTGCTCGAATAGGGATTGATAATGATAGTAGGCAGTTAGCGTTAGCTTCAGCGGTTGATGGCTTGATTAACGATAGAACAACTAGTTTTTATGAGGCAGATGTCGTTCAATTAGAAGACACACCAAAGGCTAAGGTTGTTATAGCTGATTTACCAGTAGGCTATTATCCAATGGCAGCACCGAGTTATTATGCCACACAGCTAGCCAATGGACAGTCAATGGTACATCAACTATTAATAGAAAAGAGTCTAGACTTTTTAACGCCTGATGGTTGGGCATATTTGCTTGTTCCAGCGGATGTACTATCGGGAACTGATTCAAAAAAATTGTTAGGCATGCTTACAGCAAAGGCACAAATTAAAGCATTTTTACAATTACCGAACAATTTTTTTCAAAACCAGAGTGCTGCGAAAGCTATTTTAGTGATTAGAAAAAAGCAGGCAGAGAATACTGGTGACATTTTAATGGGACAATATCCACCACTGAAAGATGTGGATAATTTAAAAAAATTTTTGCAAGATATCAAGGCTTGGGTTAAACTGGATAGAGAAAAGAATGAAGCGTGAGATTGTAAACATCGCCTAAATGTATGGCAAAGTCTACTGAATTATTTTTGTCTTATATTTTCAACATGCGTCCAGTCAAGAAACGTTTAAGAAAGACAGGTAAAAATCATATTATGGCTAAAACAATGGCTGTTAACGCCGGCAGTTCTTCGCTAAAGTTTCAATTATTAGAGATGCCAGCAGAACAAGTAATTGCACAAGGTGTTATCGAGCGAATTGGGATGGATGACGCTATTGTGACAATTAAGTACGGTTCAGAAGTGCAGGGTGAACGTTTAATTGGTAACTCTGAAGATGATGACCATATTGTTATTTTAAAAGACGGTAAGGGGCACAAGTATGAAAATGTGCTGGCGATTAAAGATCATCAGCAGGCCATTAATTTCATGCTTCAAAAGTTAACAGATTTAGGCATTATTGAAGATTTTAATGAAATTACAGGTGTTGGACACCGTGTCGTAGCTGGTGGTGAATGGTTTAATCATTCTGTTGTTGTGACCGATGCCGTTTTAGAAAAAATTGATCGTCTTGCCGATTATGCACCCTTGCACAATCCAGCTAATGCCATGGGAATTCGTGCCTTTCAGAAGCTTTTACCCAATGCGCTATCTGTTGCCGTATTCGATACATCATTTCATCAGACGATGCCCGAAGAAAACTATCTCTATCCGTTGCCTTATGAATACTATACGCGCTATGGGGCACGTAAGTATGGTGCTCATGGTACCTCGCATCGCTATGTGGCCTCTCGTGCGGCAACTATGCTTAAGCAGCCGTTAGAATCACTTAAACTCATCACATTACATTTAGGTGCCGGTGTATCTATTACTGCTATTAAGGATGGTAAGTCATTAGATACATCTATGGGCTTTTCACCGCTAGCTGGCGTAGCAATGGCTACGCGATCTGGAGATGTTGATACATCACTAGTTTATTATATTCAAGAACGAGAGGGCTTATCAAATGACGAGATGCTGACTATTTTGAATAAAAAATCAGGTTTATTAGGTTTATCAACAATCTCATCTGATATGCGTGATTTATTAGACGTTCAGGACACGAATGATCATGCGCGGTTGGCTGTCGATATTTTTGTCAATCGTATTGTTAAGTATGTGGGGCAATATATTGCCGAAATGGGTGGCGTAGATGCGTTGGTATTCACAGCTGGTATTGGTGAAAATTCATCTCCAATTAGAAAAAGAATTATCGATCGTTTAGCTTATTTTGGTATACAATTAGATTCAGTAGCTAATGAGAAGCGTGGTGAAGAAATTGAAATCTCAACAAAGGACTCACAGGTCAAGGCGCTATTAATACCAACTAATGAAGAACTAATGATTGCACGCGATGTAGAAGCGTTAAAGTAATCTTCTCTTAATCTATCCCATAAAAAAATATGCTAAAATATAACAAGTCGACTAGTATTAATGATACTGGTCGCTTTCATTATTATGATAATTTATTTTAGAGGATAAACTATGGAATCTCGAAAACAACGGCATCAACATGAAATAAAAGCAGCAGAAGCTTTAGATGCCACACAAAATAGTACATCAAATAATCCATTTGCTGGACCAATAGGCGGTGGCCGTGGGCCACACAAAAAGCGATCTAAAAAGTCTAAATGGCTAACGGCATTTTTGGCCGTTATTGTTGTTGTGGGCTTTGTACTAGTTATTAAGGCACTTTTTACGGATAACAATGCTGCTTTAAACCCACAGGATACCACTTTTAAAACTGTCAAAATTAATGATGGTTCCACGGCCATGCAAATGGGTCAAACACTAGAAAATAAAAAAATTATTAAGAGCGCCAAAGCGTTTTACAAGTATGCTATGTCTCAAGGAGCAGAAAAGTTACAAGCCGGAACGTATCATCTATCACCTTCACAAACGATACAGTTAATTTATCAACAGATGGTGAGTGGTCCGACAGCTGAACCGAGTCTACCAAAGGGGTATGTCATGGTCAGCGTTGGACAATCTGCTAGTCAAGTTGCTAAAAATGTTTCTGATAAGGTCAAGAATGTCTCAGAACAGTCTGTCTTAACAGCACTTAATGATAAAAAATTAATCGCTAAGATGTATCAGAAGTATCCAGATTTGTTGCGAGGTGTTAATCAATCAGATACGCAGGATGCCAAATTATTAGACTATATTTATCCACAAGCCTTTAATTTAACAAATGCTAAAAATGCTAGTGATGTTGTTGAAACAATGTTAAAAACTTCTGATACAACAATGCAACCATATTATAAAACGTTAAAAAGCAATGGTTTGGCAACGCCAAATGTTATGGCATTGATTGCTACTTCTGGTAAATCGGAATTTGAACGACGCTTAGCTTTTGTTAAAAAAATTGCTCCTTATGCACAAGAGTTGTCCAAAAAGTATGGGATCTTAGCTTCAGTTTCTATTGCACAAGCAGCCCATGAATCGAATTGGGATAACTCTAAGTTGTCATCAAAGTATAATAACTTTTATGGTGTTAAAACACAAGATACCACACCAGGTAAGTCAGTTGTTCTAGACACTACAGAATATGTGGACGGCAAACCTGAAACACAACAGGCACGTTTTGCTGTCTATGATAGTTGGAAGGACAGTATGCGGGAGCATGCTGAAACAATTGTGAATGGTAATTCTTGGAACCCTAATCAATTTAAGGACGTTTTATCAGCTAAAAATTATAAACAGGCAGCTAAGGCGCTCTACGATGATCATTATGCAACAGATGTTAACTATACTAAATTACTCATTAATGTAATTGAAACTTGGAACATGCAAAAATATGATAAATAAATAAAATAGGCTGATGAGTGAAGTCACACTCGTCAGCCTATTTTTAATAGATCATCATGAGTTTTTTCATAAAAAATACGCGATAATCAAGTTAAAGCAGCTATCAGCTTGTATCTCATTTTAATATATAGAGAGATTGTGATGTAAGTTACAAGAATAATGATGAAAACGTTTACAAAATTTCCTAAAAAGACTTGTGTAAACGTTTTCATTCGTGTAAAATAGTTTTTGTTAATCAAACACGATGAAGGAGTATTAGATATAATGAATGCAGCAATTTTGTTGGCACTTGTGCCTGCATTAGCTTGGGGATCAGTTGGTCTCGTCAATACAAAAATGGGTGGCTCAGCTGGGCAACAGACATTAGGCATGACATTTGGTGCGCTATTATTCGGACTAGCCACTATGTTTTTCTATGTGATGCCACACCATGCCTATTTAGGAAAAGAAATTTGGACAGTGGGCGTCGCATCTGGTCTTGTGTGGGCAGTTGGTACTGCCGGCCAATTCTTGGCAATTAAAGATTTAGGTGTGTCCTTGGCTATTCCATTGTCTACTGCTGGTCAAATTGTTACAAATGCTTTAATGGCAGCAGTGGTGCTTGGCGATTGGAAAACAGGGAAGATGTGGGCTATCGGTGTGATATCGATTATTGCCATTGTTATTGGTGCAACACTTATTTCTGCGCGTGATAAGGCATTAAATTCAGGCATTGAAAGCCAAGCGAAAAGTATGACTAAAGGGTTAGTGTATCTAGCTATCTCGACTGTTGGGTATATGTTTTATTTCGTATTACCTAATTTTTTGAATAAAATTGGCTATATTTCTGATACCATTAAAGCTAAGAATAATGGTGTTGACTATATGACTGCAATCGTTGGGCCTCAAGCGATTGGACAAGTAATTGGTGCATTTTTGATTGTTATCTTTGTGTTAAAAGAAGCGGATAAAATGTTTAACAAACCAACATGGAAAAACATTTTGACTGGGTTAGTTTGGGCGACTGGTAATATATTTATGTTTATTTCAGCCGCTAACCCAGCCATCGGTCAAACAATTGCAACGACGTTCTCACAATTAGGTATCATTGTGGCAACATTTGGCGGTATTTATCTATTAGGCGAAAAGAAGTCTAATTACCAAATGAAGTTAATAATTATTGGCACAATACTAGTTGTTGTCGGTGCAATTATTATTGGAAATATTAATCAGTTTGCATAAAGAAGTAATAAAAAGGACTTGCTAACAGCAAGTCCTTTTTATTACTTTTCAACTTTTAGAATTTCAACGTCAATACTTTCACCACTTGGTAGCGGAACAGAGACTTTGTCGCCAACTTTTTTATCAAGTAGTGCAACTGCCATAGCTGATTCATTAGAAATTTTACCAGCCAACGGATCAGACTCAGTTGAACCAACAATTGCATACGTTTCAGGTTCTTCATCGGGTAGTTCCTTGAATGTGACAGTCTTACCGAGGGACACAACATCTGCAGCTGTTGCGTTTGGGTCAATAATTTCGGCATTTTCAATCATTTTTTTCAATGTGAGAATGCGACCTTCAACGAAAGCTTGTTCATCTTTAGCAGATTGATATTCAGAGTTTTCAGATAAATCACCGTATGAACGTGCAATTTGAATGCGATTTGTAATTTCTGGGCGTTGACGTGTAATGAGATCTTCCAATTCAGCTTGGAGCTTATCGCGTCCTTCAGCTGTCATTGGAAATACTTTTTCTTCTGACATAAAAAGATTCCTTTCAATTTTGCGTATTTCTCGCAAATAATAGCAAGACGAGCATATCATGCAGAGCGTTTTCTTGCAAGCATTTTATAATAAAACTGGAATATGCCTAAAATCAGGACAGCAGTGCCTGTTAACATGACACCTAGCCAGAAAAAAGGTGGTGTATATTTAAAGGTGACATGATGCTTTCCAGGGGCGGTTCGCACAGCGATAAAGTAATTGGCCACTTTTTCTGTTTTGACACGTTTTCCATCAACCAGCACTTGCCAGCCAGGTGTGCTAGGAATAGTTGTCATAAGTAGGGGTTGTTGCTTAGTTGTCGTGATATTGCCAGTAATCTTATTGTCGCGATATTCATCGATAGTTAGGGGATGTGCTTTTAACTGATTAACTTGTTGCTGGAAATTATCTTGCGATATGCGGTATAAGGTAACATTGTTTAATAACAACGAGCGAGTTTGTTTAAAACGTATGGTAACAGTTTGTGGTTTATTTTTAACCTGTGAGGCCAAATTAATAATGACAGTATGGCGGTAAGAATTAAACTGTGTAATCACTTGGCCATTAATGAGTAAATCAAAATCTTTAATCGGTAAGCCACTACCAAGTGTTAAATAATAGCTATCATTGGTTTTTGGATTAAACGTGAGGTCAAGGCTAGCTGGCTCGTTGGGTTTGTTTTTTACCAATAATGCATCCGTAATTGTAGCTGGCGTATTGACGTTATGGCCAACGGCTTGGCTGAAATTTTCTGCCGTCACTAAGGGTGCTTTTTGAGCGTTTAGTCCTTGCCAGATATTATTTTGGTTCTGCATAGGGTTATTTAGTAGCATTGCTGTTTTGAGTACAGTATCGCTAGCTGCAAAAGCCAGTGGCAGCGCGTATGGATTTTCCCATACACTTGTTTTGTCTGTTACTGCTTTAAGATGATACTTTGATGTATCAGGCCGATAACCAATCAAATGTGTACTTGGATCACCGGGCAAGTGTTTATCTTGATTATTTGGGGCCACAATGTATTTCATATCTAACAAGGCATCCGATAATAAACTACCATTACTATAAGCAACGTAGTTATCACCATCTGGTTGACCTATATTACCAAAGAAAGTAGGTGTTGCCTTTGGTAGCGTTGAACTGAAATGTGAACCACCATAAAAATCTAGCATCATACTATCGCCGCGTGTACGTTGAAAGGTTTGTGCTATCCGATAAAAAGTTCGATCTGTTTTAATTTTTTTGATGGCAGGTGTAAGTGATTTAATTGTTCTTTGATATTCAGTGTTTGTGAGGTAGGAAAAACGGTTGAGTGTTAGCAAAACGTTGACGACTAGCATGAGAACGGTAAAAGAGAGCAATAACCACTGATAGCGATGATGTGATGGAAACATCAGTTGCGCAAGTATAAGCATAGCTAAAATCGCAAATAACGATATACTACGTTGATCGATGTAGCTGAGATGATGACTTTGTTGATAAGCGTAAAAAGTGATAGTAATGATACATACGAGACTTAATGAGCTACTCATAAGATTTAATGGTTGATTTGGTTGCCAAGCCAACGCGCCTAAATAAATGAACATGAAGCTAATTAGAAAACTAAAACGATAGGGATACCAGACAGGATATTGCATACCGTGGAATATAATTGTTAAAGGGGCCCAGGTTGTTGCGATTAATAGAATACCAAGAAGCAATAGTGCGCCTATTTTAATGCGCCAATGAACCGTTTTGACAACAAAAAAGCCAATGACTGTAAACAATATAAAAGCAGAGACGAAAAAATTAGCTTGTCCACTTTGCATTTGATTGAAATCGAAACTACCTGGAATTAGTTTCAGGATTAATTTAACGGGATCATTGTCAAATTTGAAAGACCAATTCGTATTGTATTGGGCCTTACCTAGTCGTAATTGATAATATGTGGGTAATATCAGCCAAGCACTTAAAGCACCAGCAAGTAAGCTACCGTAAACAAAATGTTTGATTACTTGCCAGCGCTGCTTAATTTGGTTTGGCCAAGTTAAACGCCAAATAAAATACAATATAACAAATAATGTAATCATGTAGCCAATGTAATAGTTACTGGTAATGGTTAGACTTAAAATTAGGGCATAGCGCCACCAATTATTTTGTTTGAAAAGAGCCTCGATTTGTACAATCAGTATTGGGAGTAATATGGCAGCATCTAACCAGAGCAGGTTTAAATCGTTGGCGATAAACCACCCAGATAAAGCATAATTAACGGCAAATAATGTGATGTAGTAACCGCGTTGCAACTGTAGTTGTTTTAAAAGCCAAGCCATACTTAAGCCAGCGCTACCAAATTTCAGTACGGTAACAAATAATATGGCAGAGGGTAAGTGCACAATTGGCGTGAATAAATAGATGACATTAAATGGGCTCATAAGGTAGTAAGCCCATTCGCCGAGCATATCACCACCTAGCGCATTACTAAATGAATAGAAAAAACTTGTAGGATGGGATAAAAATGTGTGTTTGAAAGCAGCAAATTGGTCAATATATTGTTGGCCTAGATCAACTGTTAAAATAGAGTTTGGTCCAAATGGCGCCATACCCCGATAAACAAAATAACCCAGTATTACTAAAGCTGGGAGCCAAAAGCTAAGTGCTAATGGTGAAATAAAGTAGTGTTTTTTATTCATGTTACTAATATACCAAATTTTTAGTCTTTTTTAGCGCGAAAACAGGATTTGTGGTAATCTAGTTTAAGTAACTTATTGATAAATTGGGGTCAAATATGAAGCGTAATCCTTACTTAGAAGATCGTGATAAAAAAAATAGTGCTAGTGGTAATCTACCCGTACGTTTAAACATATTATTGGGTATTTCACTCACCTTAATGATAGCACTCATTATTCAGTTAGCATTTCTGACAATCAAACAAGGTGCATATTATCAGGGAGAAGTAAACCGTAGTGATGAAACCATTGAAAAGGGTAACGTTCCGCGCGGTATGTTCTATGATGCAACTGGAAAAGTTATTGTTGGTAACAAGGCACAGGCTGCTATTACGTTTACACGTGGGACGGCAGTGACAGCACCAACAATGCGGCAAACGGCTATTAAGCTTGGGAAAATAGTAGCAGTTGATACACAGCGGCTAAGTGAGCGGGCTAAAGTTGACTTTTATTTAGCCGATAACAAAAATAATACAAAATTATCGGCCATTATGGTCAAAAAATATCAGAAACAGAAGAGTACGCTGACGCCAGACCAAATTAATAAATATATGGTGGCTTATGTACAGCAAAATCACTTAGCTGATAACGTTGATAGCAATGCTGCCATGATTTTCCAGCGCATGAGTGGCGCTTACACATTATCAACTACTTTTATTAAAGAATCAGGGGTAACGAACACAGAGTTAGCTGAAGTTGGCGAGCGATTAAGTGACTTTCCTGGTGTGAAGCTTGGAACAAGCTGGTCACGCCAATATCCTGAGGGGGATGAATTTAAAGCCTTGGTTGGTACAGTAACCAATGAGGCGACAGGTTTGCCAGAAAGTAAGTTACACACACTTTTGGCACAAGGCTACTCACAAAATGAGCCGGTTGGTAATTCTAGTTTAGAAATGGGCTATGAATCAATTTTGAAAGGCTCAGCATCTCAAACCCTAGTGACAACTGGCAGTAATGGTCAGGTTAAATCATCACAAATTAAATATAACGGGCAAGCCGGTGATAATGTAAAATTGACAATCAACGCACGTTTCCAAAGTGAGGTTCAAAAGATTTTGGAAGACAATGTGCCTGGCGGTGATGTGGAAGGCGCTTATGCGACAGTCATTAATCCTTTCACTGGCGGTATTTATGCAATGGCAGGTGTTGATCGCAATTACGAAACGGGTCAAAAAACGGCTGACCCATTAGGTAATATGAATCATGCAATTGTGATGGGATCTGTTGTTAAGCCAGCAGTGATGGCAACAGCCTTTCAAAAAGGGGTTATATCACCTAGTAACACAGTGCTAAATGATCAAGCGATTAAAATTGCTGGGACACCTGAAATTACCTCTTACTGGAACAAATCCGGAGCACCAGTGCCTATTGATGCTGGAACCGCATTTGAGCGTTCTTCCAACACTTATTTTGTACAGTTAGGTATGAAAATTGGTGGTCAAACCTATAGTCCAGGATCACCATTAGCTTTGCAACCAGATGCCTTTCAAACATTACGCAATGGGTTTGGTCAGTTTGGACTAGGTACTAAGACTGGAATTGATATTTCTGGTGAGACCGCTGGTTATCGCGGACCAACGACCGGTGAGGCACGTGGAAAGTATTTGTATGCCTCGTTTGGACAATATGATTCTTATACGACTTTACAATTAGCGCGTTATGTATCAACAATTGCTAATGGTGGTTATCTTGTAGCGCCACATGTCGTTGGAGCTGTCCAGCAAAGCATGCCAAATAGCGATACGCAAAAAACTGTTTGGACCGCAACACCAAATATTCAAGGCCAAGTTAATCTTACCGCTGATGAATGGCAAGTCATTAAAAATGGTATGGAACGTGTAGCCAATGGTTCCGATCCTTGGAACACGGGTGGTAGCGATATGCACAAATTACAGCCCCATGTTTACGCAAAAACAGGAACTGCGGAAACCAAAACTAATGGACATGATACGTATACTGAATCAATGGTAGCTTACGTACCAGGCCAACCATTTGCTGTTGCAATGGCCATTCCGGGTATGAATAACTACTTAGATGGTACTAACGGTAAGATATCAGCTAAAATTATTGATGCTTATTGGAAATATGTTGCCGAAAAACCAAAGTAAAATTAAAACACGAGCCACTTTAGTGGCTCGTGTTTTAATTTGTTTTATTAGAAATAGCAACAGACATGCTATTGTAGGTTGTCGGATTTAAAATAATTTGCGTAATAAATTCAGCAACACTTACTCGGGTAACCGGACCACCTTGAATTATTTCTTTTGGATCCGTTTGAATAGTTAACTGTTGCATGATATTATCATCAATTAATTCATTTGGACGAATAACTGTATAGTCTAAACCAGAAGTCATAATCCTTTTCACAGCTGCGGCCTGATCACCCATGTAGGTATTTTCATTATCTGTTGTGCCGAGTATATTTGCCCATAAATCACTTTGTTTTTGAGGTAATTCATCATGAACACCAACCGTGGCAACCCAAATTAAGCGGCGCACGCCAGCTAGATGCATAGCATTAACAACACTGTTAGCGGCTGTTTTTTGTCGTCCTTCTGCACCGATATTTGCATAAACGATATCAATATCTTTTAACATAGAGACTAACTGCGTTTCATTGACAGCGTCAAGTGTTTGAATATTCTTGTCAGAACGTCCATGTAATGAAGTTAAAGTAGATTGTACATCGGTATTAGCTAACATAGGGACGACGAGTTTAGCAATCTGACCGTTAGCACCGAGAATAAGTAGTTTTGTCATGTCTTTATTTTAGCATGAAAAACAAATTAGCGGTAAAATTGAGTTAAGTAAAAGAGGGCAAAATATGGCATTATCATTTCAACAACTATTAACAGCTGTGCCTTTGATCTTAAAGGGTGGCAATGTGCCAACAATTGTTGGCGAAGCGGGGATTGGGAAATCAGCACTTGTACAAACTGTTGCTAAGCGTTTAAATGCAACACTATTTACAACAGTGGTATCACTATCTGAAAAAGGGGATTTAGCGATACCTATACCACCATTAACTGATGCAGCTTTTATAACGACGAAAAATTATGGTCGTTTAGCGGATGTTCAATTTGGTTATACCCATACGTTGATTCAAATTATTCAACAAGCTGAGGCCAACCCAGAAAAACCCATCATTTGGTTTCTAGATGAATTCAATCGTGGGTCACAAGCTGTGCAAGGTGAGCTCATGAATTTGGTTTTACAGCGTCAGATAAATGATTTGATTTTACCCCAAAATGTCAAATTAGTTCTAGCAGAAAACCCAGATGATTCGATGACTGGGTTTGAAGACTCAGAATATGCTGTGCAGACTTCCGATGCTGCCATTAAAGATCGTACCACGCGTTTGGTTATGTCGGTTTCAGTGACTGATTGGTTAGATTGGGCTAAGCAAGAACAAACTCAGCATCGAGAGCACATTCATCCACTGGTAAGACAATTTATTTCGCAGCACGCCACGCTCTTATATCCAGAAGTCAGACAAATTGACTTGAACCCAACGCCGCGCGCATGGCAACGTGTATCTGATAATTTGTACGAGTTACGACAACTAGCAACGCCTATGCAAGACCAACTGCTATTTGATATTGTGGCTGGTGATTTAGGCCATCAAGTTGCTACGCAATTTGTGACGTTTGTTCGTGAACAGACACCTAGTCTAACGGCAGCAGATGTTTTTGAGACAGAACCGGTGGGACCGCAGTTACCTAAGACAATTCGATTAACGTTTGAAAAACTTTCCGATATTCAAAAATTAAGCGTTATGAAGACATTATTATTAACAGCTAATATGACTACTGATAATAACGCTGGGCGATTTAGTGAATTATTAGGTTTGGTATCACCAGATGGGCAATATGCTTTAGTTAAGCAAATGACAAGTGCCCCGATTTTAGATGATTTGTATGCTTCTGATGCGCATTATGCCAATGTTTTGTATCAGCAAATTATGGATATTGCGACACGATGACAAATTTAAATAACAATCTGATTGTTGATGGCATCAAAACACTTTTAGATGTTTCACCGCTGTATGGTAATATTGTGATGAATTTAGCACGCGATGATGACGAAAAAGCATTGACGGCCTTGCAGCTGAGATGGCAAGCACATCGTTGGTTTTTGATTGTGAATCCAACCCGATTTAACCGTCAATTTAGTAATCATAATCAAGTTGCATTAGCATTGGCTCATGAGGCATTACATATTGTTTGGGCTCATCCAACTCGCTATGCTTTTGATAGAAAGCAACGTCGTCAATTGGTTAATTTAGGAACGGATATAGCAGTCAATCAATATTTGCCATCACATTTAGGTGACCTGCCAGAGGCCATCACGTTACAGACCATCTTGGGGATTTATGGTAAGCTGTTACCACCATATCAAGATTCTGCGCAGTATATTGCACAACTGGCGGAACTCGATGATAAGTTATTACCACAATATGCTGGCAATTATTCAGGCCATGAAGAATGGCAAAGTGCTGGTGTATCATTAGATGAAGCCGAGGCAGCATTAGAGACAGTCATCAGACAGGCACAAAAAGATGCACAACGTTCCGGTCGAGGACAGTTGCCGGGAAGTATCCAGCAACGGATTGATGAAATTATGGTACCCAAACGTCATTGGCGAGCGATTTTACGTGCAGGATTAAGTGCTATACCTAATCGCCGTAAAACAACACGTGCACGATTTAACCGACGTCAAGCCTATCGTTTAGATTTGCCAGGAGAACTCAGTACTTATGCATTACAATTGATAATTTTTGTTGATAATTCTGCTTCGATATCTAATCACCAAGTGAGTATGATGTTGGCGCAAGTGGCACAGATTACGAAGCAGTTCGATGCAAATATACAAATATTTTCTTTTGATACAACAGTGCATGTTGTTAAGCGTATTAAACAATGGGTCAGACATGCAGGTGGGGGTACATCATTTCAATGTATCTTTGATATGCTTGTAGCAAAACACTATGAGCCAATGCGGACCGTTATCGTTATTTTAACCGATGGTGATGGTGAGCACACTGCTTTATCAACAAATTTTCATCAAGTATATTGGCTATTACCTCGTGGAAAGCGCTTAAGTATTAAGCAACCATTTGGAAAAATGATACCAATTGATTTGGCATAGGAGGTGAGGAAAATTTTAAGCGAACATATGGATAAAAAATTAGAGCCGATGGATTTACGTAGCTTTATTGATAAAGACAGTCGTTTCAGACGCGCCGAGGCAATATTGACAAATCAATGGGAGTCACTTTTATTAAATGATTCATGGGGCGTTAGTATGATGACGCAGGCTGATATAACCTTTGCGAAAAAGCTTGCTGCTGCCCATGTTATTAAACCTGAGGTTGATTTGACAACTTTTTCTGGTGTACAACACTTTATTTTATCTCATCAAGCACGTTTATCATCAAATGTCGTGAATGCGTTAAAGGAGCCATTCTTATGAAAATCAATTTAATTTTAACACCGGAACAAGAACCTGCAACATTACTTGCAATGCAAGCGCAACATGCAGACAACTTTTTTTATTTGGGTAAAGAGTCACAACTAGCTGGAACAAACGTCTTGTTGTTGGACGCTCCTGACTTGGTTGCGAAATTTCAGAGACCAATGTCTTTTGATAGTCGCATCGTTAAGTCGCCCATAGTTGGCGATGTGGTACATCAAATTGCTTTTCAAAGCAAAGAACATAACGATGAATTAATCAAGCAACTCGTGCCGAACCACGCAATTTTAGCGCAAAATAGTAATGGTAAAGCTGACTTCATGCTATGGACTTTTTGGCCGGATCACGATGCACTAGCTGATTTTTTAGCCAGTGATTTATTTGCACAAATGAAACACTTAATGAAAAACCCATATACTACAAGTTATAGTCGGGTGACCTCTGAATCACAATTATCATTGACGCAGCAAATGCGTGATTTTGATGATAAAACATGGTAAGCCTTAAATTGAATCTTGCATATCGTGTTAAGCTAGGTTACAATTATGCCATAAACTAAATAAACCTATCTGGGGTGCCTTTATTGGCTGAGAAATACCCATTGAACCTGATCGTGGTCATGCGCGCGAAGGGAGATACACTAATGGTACTAATAAAGCACGTTTTTTTGGTAGCCGTTACTTATTTCCAGCGTAAATAAGTAGCGGCTTTTTGATTGCTCATATGGTGGCATGCTAATAGGTAAAAGGAGTATGTTTTGGAGATAACAGTAAAATCGGGTAGCCATAAAACATTACGTCAAATCAGCATAGCTGGTGTGTTAACCGCACTATCGTTTGCAACGTCTAGTATTGTTGTATTACCTAATATGGCCCCTTTTCAACATTTTTTTAACGTTATTACAGCTGTACTATTAGGACCCTGGTATGCAATTGGTGTTGCCTTTTTAACAGGTGGCTTGCGGATGGTATTAGAAGGACGCCCAATTTTAGCTATTACAGGCGCGGTTTTTGGTGCAGCGCTAGCTGGTCTATTATATCGTCTAACGGACAACTACCTAGCCGCGGTTCTGGGTGAAATCGTTGGAACAGGCATTATTTCAGCTATTGTTTCCGCGCCAATAATGACTTGGCTTTATCATGTTAAAGTACCACATTTTTATTTTTATATACCGTTTTTTCTGCCAGCATCGGTTTTTGGTGCCATACTAGCTTATTTGTTTTTAAAAGCTGTGGCGGGCACAAAAATTTTGTCGCAATTGATTGGAGAATTAAAAATATGAAGTTATCAACATTAAAAGAAACAACACCTTTAGTATTTAATTATGCTAACTATGTGACACCGCAGTTTGTTGCAAATGCTGTTAATGTTATTGGTGGCTCGCCAATTATGGCACGAGAAGTGGCAGAGTTTTCGGATCTCGTTGCTGTCAGTGATGCCGTGGTAGTTAATACTGGTACCTGGCGACGAGCAGAGCTGCTTGAGACAGTAAAGCTGATACAAATTGCCAATCAAACAAAGACAGTAGTGGTTTTGGATCCTGTTGCGGTAGGTATACCGTCTAGAAGCGTTCCTGTTCAAGAGTTGCTCACAAATAGTAAAGTTGATATTATTCGTGGTAATGCTGCCGAAATTGCCTGGTTTGCTGGCATCGATTTTGCCAGTCATGGTATTGATGCCGTTGGATCAGGAAATATAGAGCAGATTGCACAGTTAGCTGCGAATAAAACCGGCGCAATTATTGCAATGAGTGGCCCTAGCGATGTTATTTCTGACGGTAAAACAACGCGTGTGCTACCAGTTAACGTACCATTACTAGCTAGCAATGTTGGTACGGGTGATGCATTATCAGCTATAATCGGAGCATTCAACGGTGATGAAATTTCTATGGACAACACTGTTCGTGCTATGGCTATGATGAAATTAGCTGGTTTAACAGCAAGCCACAAAGTAACCACACCTGGTTACTTTGCTAATCAGGTATTAGATGAATTATACTTATTATCAGAAAGCAAGCTTGAAACATTTATTGCAAAGGAGGTGAAAAAATATGAATGATACACCGCAAGCTATGACAATAGCTGGCACAGATTCAAGTGGTGGCGCAGGTATGACGGCAGACTTAAATACATTTTCAGCTCAAGGTGTTTATGGGGCAAATATTGTGGTGTCGGTGACGGCACAAAATACTTGTGGTGTTCAAAAAGTCCAAATGATTACACCAGATATGATTATGGCACAATTGTCAGCTGTTGCTGATGATTTGAAAATTCGTGCGGTGAAAACGGGCATGTTAGGCGATACGGCCACGGTTGAAACGGTGGCAAAAGCAATGACTAAATTTAACTTTGGGCCGTTAATTTTAGACCCTGTTATGGTTGCTAAAGGTGGCGCACAGCTATTAACTGATGAGGCTGTTTCAGCAGTGAAAACACTGTTGATGCCTTTGGCAACACTAGTGACACCGAATCTACCTGAAGCAGAAGTATTAACTCATCTATCAATTAAAACCACAGATGATATCATGCTGGCTGCACAACAGTTACAGACGTTGGGCGCAAAAAATGTGCTACTAAAGGGCGGCCACGGGGATGCACCAATTGTTTTAGATTATATTTTGTTGGCAGATGGTCGTCATTTTTGGCTAAGGACAAAGCGCTTTAACACAGCACGGACGCATGGTACTGGCGATACAATTTCCGCTGCGATTACAGCACAACTCGCACTAGGACATGATTTAGAAACTGCCATTATTGCTGCCAAGACATATGTTGATGCAACTATTCGTGATGGTATTTTGGTTGGTCATCGCTATGGGCCGTTAAATCACCTAGCCCAAAGTACAATAAAAAACCAACCAGAGGTGATTTATGATATTTGATAAGACGATGTTAGCTCGGTATTTCATTATGGGCACACAAGATGTTGCTGACGAAGCAGAATTTTTAAGAATCTTAAATAAGGCATTGCGAAGTGGAATTACCCTATTTCAGTATCGTGAAAAAGGGCAAGGTGCGTTAGTTGGGCAAAAAAAGTTACAATTAGCAAAGCAAGTACGCGCACTAACAGCGCAATATCATGTCCCTCTGGTAATCGATGATGATATGGCATTAGCACACGCCATTGCTGCTGATGGTATTCATTTTGGTCAGGATGATGGTCGGCCAGTTGATAATATTAAACAATCTGGCAATTTGTTTGTCGGTGTTTCCGTGTCTAACCAGCAAGAATACCAGCGAATTGCTCATGTAGCGGGTATTGACCATATAGGTGTCGGCCCAATATTTGCAACAACGAGTAAGTCAGATGCCAAACCGCCAATTGGCATATCTGGACTCAGCCAATTGATTCGCATCGCGCATCACCCAATTGTAGCTATTGGTGGGATTCAACGTGATAATTTATCGAAGGTTTTATCAACGGGCGTAGACGGGGCAGCGGTGATTAGCATGATTAGTCAAAGTGAAGATATCCAAAAAACATTAGCAGATTGGCGCAACAGGACATAATGAGAAAAAACATATTTAATGAGTATATTCTAAAAATATGTTAGGCTATTATTATGGAAAATCAAATCATTAAAAATTGGATTAGCCGTTTTGTTAAGGGTATATTTATCGCACTTGGTTTTATCTTACCAGGCGTATCAGGTGGTGTACTCGCAGCAATACTTGGTTTGTATGAACGTATGTTAGATTTTATGGCTCATGTACGTCAAAATTTTAAGCGTGACTTTTGGTATTTCTTGCCGGTTGGTCTTGGTGGCATTGTAGGTATTATTTTGCTTAGCAATCCGTTGTCCTACTTGTTGACGACTTATAAGGCAGTTGTTTTGTGGGGATTTGCTGGGGCAATTGTGGGGACTTTACCAACTTTGTTTAAAGAAAGTAGCAAGACAGGTCGTCATTGGTCTGATTGGTTGGTATTGTTTGCCACAATTATTATTGGTGGTGTGTTCTTATATAATGTCGCAGGACTAGTTGGCCAATTACCAGTTAATTTCTTTTCTTGGTTACTTGCTGGCGGCTTAATTGCATTAGGGGTCATTGTACCTGGTTTAAGCCCTTCTAATTTTCTGCTGTATCTCGGGTTGTTTAAGCCAATGATTCAGGGTTTTAAGCGTGCTGATCCGGGGGTTTTCATCCCCATCACACTAGGTGGTTTAGTGACACTTCTTTTACTATCAAAGATTATGCATTTTTTGATTAGACAGTATCATGCGAAAGTGTATCATGTGATTTTAGGAATTGTTATTGTCTCAACTGTATTAATTATTGTGCCACCAGTTGCCGATTATAGTGGTTTTAATCTGGTCAGTGGCATTGCTAGTGCGTTATTATTCTTGATAGGTACTAGTATAGGCCTATGGATGAGTCAGTTGGAAGAAAAATATAAATAAACAAAAAGCCAAGCATTGTGCTTGGCTTTTTGTTTAAATAAATTGTTCCGACAATCTCAAAAAGTCGTTGATGTCTTGTTGAATCAGGTCAGCACCTGCTTGCCAGAAATCAGGTTGCGTTAAATCAACACCAAGATGTTTTTGTGCCAGTGCTTCTGAAGTCATGTTAGCTGTGTCGCGAAGCAGCGCAATATACTTATCTTCAAATCCATTAGGATCTTTTTGGGCTTCAGCATAAATGCCAGCTGAGAATAAATAACCAAAGGTATACGGAAAATTATAAAATGGCACGGAATCGATAAAGAAATGTAGTTTTGAGGACCAAAAATGTGGATGGCGTATATCTAGGATGCCATCAAACGCCGAAATTTGAGCCTCATCCATCAGTGCATTAAGTTTTTGCGGTGTAACGACGCCATGCTGACGTTCTTTATAAAAAGCATCCTCAAATAAAAAGCGTGCATGAATATTTAAAAACATGGCAATAGGGTTTGTCATTTTCGCATCAAGCAGCACGAGCTTTTCGGCATCAGAAGTTGCTGCCTTAACATTTGCATCGTTAACAATTAACTCAGCGAATGTTGAGGCTGTTTCAGCCACATTCATCGCATAGGCATCACGCCAAAGAGGTAAATCCGTTAGCTGTGCAGAATGAAAAGCGTGTCCTAATTCGTGTGCAATTGTTGCTGCATCATTGACAGAGCCAGTGTAAGTCAGGAAAATACGGGATTCATGCAAATCAGGAACAGATTCCATATAACCACCTGGTTGCTTGCCAGGACGATTTTCAGATTCTATCCAACGCTTTTCAAATGCCATTTTAGCAAAACTAGCCATTTTAGGAGAAAATTTGCCAAACTGTGTCACAATAAAATCTGCTGCATCGTCATAAGACACTTCGGCGGGTTGATAATTACCAATGGATGTCAGTGGCGCAACTTGATCTTGCCAGCCAAGTTGCGTTAAACCGAGCAGTTGTTTTTTACGTTCAAAATAAGGCTTGAACATGGCTTTATTATTATCAACAACCGACCACATGGCATCTAGTGTTGCTTGGGACATACGATTCATTTCTAATGGCTGTTCTAAGTGTGATTGACGACCATGTGCCTTTTGATTAGTTAAACGAAAACCTGCCAAATGATTGAGTGTATCAGCAGTTAAGTTTTCAGCATTGCCCCACATTTTCTCATAATTTGTCATAATGTTGGCACGCGTTTTGTTATCGGGTTCGCCATCTAACATATTGAGTGCTTGTCCTGCAGAAATGCGACGTGTTTTGCCGTCATTGTCATCTGTATAAGTCATCGATAAGCCGGATGAAATTGTATCATAGTGCTGTGACCAAGCTTGCTGACCGTCTAAATCAAATTGGTTGATTAATGTTTCAGTTTGGTCATCGAGTAGTCGCTTTGCATCAGTTCGCAATTCGCTAAGGTAAAAAGCGATTGGTTCTAAGCGAGGTGTTTTTAGTACATCTCTAAACGCTGATTCGTTCAAGCTTAACAATAATTTTTTGAATTTGTTCATGGGTGTAGCAAAATCAGCAAACAGTTGACCCAGTTTAGCAAAATGAGGGCCATAAATACTGTTGCCATAATCAACTGAAGCCCAACCATTAATGAAAATACTGATTGTGCCCAACCCAGAACCAATTTTTTGTGCTAAATCAGATAAATCGGCAAGGCTATCAGCTGAAGTTTCTGCTGATGTGAGGTCCTGCTCAAACAATTTAATATCCTGTGCTACTGCTTGATATTTTGCCTCTAAAGCTGGTGAACTGATGCCGCCGGGATAGATACTTTCTAAATCCCAGGTCTGTGAGTAACCCATGTTTATACCTCTTTTTGACTTTCTTTTTAGTATACCATTTTTCATGATGAGTATATTGCAAGTAAATGAATTTATTATCATATCAGTAAGTGATTGCTCAGAATAAGTGCCCTTAATTGCGAGAAAGATGATAGGGGTGTACAATAATTACTTTAAGGGGTAAACAAATATGCACAACTTAGTCAAATGGCTGATCGGGTTTGTGGTTGTGATTGTCATTATCTTGCTGCTATCAGGTATGTATTTTTTTCATGTCGCGCAAGTACGTAATCCAAAGTCAAACCAACCAGATATCTTGCGCTCAAAAGATAACTCACTTTACCGATATGAAAATACATTTCTGGCACGTCACAAGCAAATTTGGCATGAAACAACGCGTGATGGCTTAAAATTAGATGCCTGGTACGTACCAGCCGATAAAAAAACCAACAAAACAGCGATACTCGCTCACGGTTGGCACAATAATAAAACAACCATGGCAATTTATGGTGAACTATTTCATGAATTAGGGTACAATGTTTTGATTCCTGATAATCGTGCACATGGTGATTCTCAAGGAAAAATCATTGGCTATGGTTGGCTTGATCGCCGTGACTATATTCAATGGTTGAATCAAATTATTAAATACCAGGGTCAGGATACCGATATTATTATGTACGGTATGAGTATGGGTGCAGCAACGGTACTGCAAGTCTCTGGTGAGCCTGACTTACCACATCAAGTTAAAGCAGTTATTGCAGATTCTGCCTATACAAATTTAGCAGACGAAACAAAATATCAAGCGAAAGCAATGTATCATTTGCCAAGTTTTCCGTTTGTTAATGTTGTTTCCGGCATTTCAAAAATTCGTGCTGGTTACTTTTACGGCGAAGTGAGTCCCTTAAAACAAGTGTCTAAAAGTTCATTACCAACCTTCTTTATACATGGCAGTGCCGATGATTTTGTACCAACCAAGATGGTTTATCCATTATATCGAGCTTTAAAAGCACCAAAATTATTGTGGGTTAGTCAAGGCTCAAAGCATGTTCAGAGTTTTCATGACCACCCAGTACTTTATCGTGACAAGATTGAAAAGTTTTTATCAGAATATGATCGCTAAAAAATAAAAACATGAGTCGCATCATGTTTTTATTTTTTTATACCTGTCTATTCATGATATAATGATAAATGTTAAATGAGAAAATCATTATACCGTGCGTTATTACCTGTGTCAGACATAGCTAACAACCATGAACATGCAAGTAAAAAAGGACGCAATTATCATGCAATTATCACGGTCAGACATTCAATCTGATAAAGCGTGGCGACGCATTGTCGTTAAAGTTGGTACCAGTACTATTGTTGATGCTACTGGCGATATTAAGTATCCAGTAATTAATCGTTTAGCACAAACACTCACACAGCTACAAAAATCAAATTATGATGTTATTTTAGTTACTTCCGGTGCCATTGGCGTTGCATTAAATCAGATGAATAGTCGCACACGGCCAACTGACATTCCTGCGCAACAAGCACTTGCAGCTATTGGGCAAAGCTATTTAATGGCAATTTATAATCAGAGTTTTGCTTTTTATCAACAACATGTTGGACAGGTACTTTTAACCTATGATGTTTTCAACAATAAGCAAATGTTACGTCATACAATCGATGCCATTGAGGCTATGTTGCGTCAAAATGTTATTCCGATTATTAATGAGAATGATGTTATTGCGGTTGATGAGTTAGACCACCAACACTCTTTTGGTGATAATGATCGCCTAGCAGCAATTGTGACACATGAGACATCTGCTGATAGTCTTGTGGTCCTAAGCGATATTGATGCGTTATACACAGCTAATCCACACGTCAACCCAAATGCACAGGCAATCCCACTAGTGTCTGAAGTGACAGCTGAATTGTTGGCTGGTGCTAATGGCTCATCAACACTAGGAACGGGTGGAATGGCCACTAAATTGTATGCAGCCGATTATTTATTAAAACGAGCACGCCAAATGGTATTAATTAATGGCGAAAATCCCGCTACAATATTAGATGTAGTTAACGGAAAACAAGTTGGTACTTTATTTAAAGGAGTTTAATATGGTAGTAAGCGTACAAGAAATTGGACAGCGCGCTAAGACAGCAGCGACTGATGTCGCGGGACTAACAATAACAACACGAAATGATTTATTACGTCAAATGAGTCAGGCATTGTTAGATAACCAGTCGGCCATTATGGCAGCTAATAAGGAAGATATAGCGGCTTATGCGAATACTTTAAGTCAACCGATGATTAAGCGATTGACTCTGGACCAACCAACCATTAAAGCTATTGCGACATCGTTATTGGCAGTTGTTGCATTACCCGACCCATTAGCAGGGCCTTTTGATACTTGGCAAACACATGTTGATTTGAAAATTGTTAAAAGAGTGGTGCCATTAGGCGTGGTGGCTATGATTTATGAAGCACGTCCGAATGTCACAATCGATGCAGCAGCATTAACTTTGAAATCAGGAAACGCTGTTATTTTGCGTGGTGGGAAAGAAGCCATTCATAGCAATACCGTGTTAGCAAATATTTTGCGTGATGTTTTGAGAGATAATGCGCTGAATCCAGATATTATCCAATTGATTACGGATACATCTCACGAGTCAGTGAATGTCTTGCTAAATATGCGAGACTACGTTGATGTCCTAATTCCACGAGGTTCAGCAAAATTCATTGACTTTGTTGTGGCTAATGCGACAGTACCTGTGATAGAGACTGGGGCCGGAAATACCCACATTTTCGTGGATCAATCAGCAGATCAAGAGCAAGCTATTGCAATTATTCACAATGCTAAGACACAAAAACCTGCTGTCTGTAATGCAGCAGAAAAGTTATTGGTTGATGTGGCTATTGCGGCTGAATTTATACCTAAGATTACCGAAAAATTGGTCCGTGCACATGTTGAATTGCGTGGGGATCAAGCCAGCCACCAGCTAGACCCACGGATTAGCTTGGCATCAGAACAAGATTGGGATACTGAGTATAATGATTTGATTATGGGGATTAAAATTGTTTCTGATACCAATGATGCGATTGATTGGATAAATAACCATACAACACATCATTCAGAAACGATTATCAGTAAGTCTTCTGAAAATGTCGCACAATTTATGAATCAAGTAGATGCTGCTGTAGTGTATCAAAATGCATCAAGTCGCTTTACTGATGGTTTTGAATTTGGTTTTGGCGCTGAAATTGGTATTTCAACCCAAAAGTTACATGCGCGTGGGCCGATGGGCTTACCAGCATTGACAACAATTAAATACGAAGTCTTTGGTCAAGGCCAAATACGTGAATAAAAAAGTGTTGCAACGTTATCGCGTTGCAACACTTTTTTATTAAGCTAGAACAGTCAGCATCATCTTTTGAAAATCAGAGACAAAACGAGTAGTGTCAACTAAAATAGCTGCTTTAGTTGTTGTTGGTTCAAGCAATTTTTCTTTATCACCAATAGTACGACCATAATCACCACTATCACGATCATAGGTAACATGCATAGCTAAAGGCATTGTTGTCACATAAGTTGGATCAATACCAACAGCTACAGCTAATGGATCATGTAGCGCTGCGCCTTTTTTGTCGATATCTAAATTGTAGTAAGCATCAATGTAGAAATCCATCAAGTCGGCATATTTTTCACCCGCTAAGGTGCCTAAAGCACGCCAAGCGGCGGTTTCTGTTTTTGTCAGCAGTGTCCGCAATGTCACGTCTAATCCCACCATTGTCAGGTTCTTTTGGCGAGTAAAAGCGTAGTCAGCATCTTCAGGGTCTTGGTGAATATTGGCCTCGGTAAATGGCGATACATTGCCAGGCACTGTCAGTGCACCACCCATTAAGGTGGTGTTGCCAATTAAGTGAGCAACTTCAGCGTCTTTTTTAATTGCTGTAGCCAAATTTGTCAACGGGCCGGTTGGAATGAAAATTAAATCCTCAGCATATTGATGAGCTGATGCAATCAAAAAATCAACGCCAGATTGTTTCTCAACACCACGTGGGGCGACATCTAAGGGTACCTCACCGACACCATTTTTACCATGAATTAACTGAGAAATTGGCATAACATCAAAATGGTCAGCTGTTGAGGCGTGGCTTTCTCCCAAAAAGACAGGCACTTCATCGGCGCCAAGTAGGTGCAATAGATTCAACGAATTTTGTGCAGCCGTTTCAACATAAGTATTACCGTAACTTGCGATAACGCCAATCAAGTCAACGTTTGGATTGCCAACAGCATAAGCCAGAGCGAGGGCATCGTCAATGCCAGTATCAAGGTCAAGAATCATCTTTTTTTGAGCCATAATTTTTTTTGTGTTGTCGCTAATGATGCAACACATCTATCCTCCAAGTCATTAATATCTCTATTATACCGACTGTCGAAAAAAAGTGCGTTAAAAGATGTCATAATAGGTATAATAATGGGAGTAGAATTTTTATTTGAAAGGACGGTTGCCCAAAAAATTGGGTTTATTGAAGGTAATATGGCACAAGAAATTTATGATATTGCTATCATTGGTGGTGGCCCAGTCGGCATGTTTGCAGCATTTTATGCTGGTTTGCGTGATACAAAGGTGATACTCTTAGAAAGCCTAGCAACCCTTGGTGGGCAAGTTACATCGCTTTATCCGGAAAAAACAATTTTGGATGTTGCTGGTTTTTCAGCAACTAAAGGAACCGATTTTATTGCTGCACTATCACAGCAATTACAGCGTTTTCCAGTCGATATTAGAACGCAGACAACAGTGGTTAACTTAGAAAAAAGCGGCAATTTATTCACAGTAATAACAAATAATGGCACGTCTATTCAAGCTAAAACAGTTATTGTCGCAACGGGTAAAGGTGCTTTTGAACCACGTAAAATTCAAGTTGCCGGTGTTGATAATTTAGTGGGTCAAGGGGTGCATTATTTTATAAAAAATAAGCACGACTTTGATAATCATCATATTGCGATTGCGGGTGGTGGTGACTCAGCCGTCGATATGGCAACGATGTTAAGCCATATTGCAGCAGAAACAACTTTAATTCATCGACGCGATAATTTTAGAGCAATGGAACAAAGTGTTAAAACGTTGATGGCATCTAAGGTTATTCGAGAAACGCCTAAAAAAATATTATCAGTTTCAAAGCAACCCGATGGGCGTCTGAAATTACGTTTAGCACACGTTAAAGATAATCAACAAGTTAACGACATCATAGTTAATGACTTAATTATTAACTATGGCTTCATTTCTGAAAACAAAACTATCCAAGCTTGGGCAGTTCAGCCAAAGTTAGCTGGGCAAGTCTTTGCGGTAAATCAGACGCTAGAGACAAACGTACCAGGGCTTTTTGCCATTGGTGATGCTAGTCATTATATTGGCAAAGCAGACTTAATTGCAATTGGTCTAGGCGAAGCGCCAAGTGCAGTGAATGCTGCTATTCGTTGTTTTGATCCTAATCGTGGGGGACCAGGACACTCAAGTTCGATGGTGTTAAAAGATACAATCGTAAGAAACGACTAATAAGTGATTATGCTAAAAAAGCCAATCGTCTTGATTCGATTGGCTTTTTATTTTGCACTATTTTGTATGGTTGCTTTACCAGTTTGATAATCAATAGTAATGCCAGGTTGAACATTAAAAATCCAATAATTTAAGTTTAATATTTTACCATTATCTTGAATGGATTTAGCCATGTAGTGTACGCCGCGTGGTAAGCGTTCAGTACCAATATATAGCGGTGTAACTTGGCCTCTAATCATGATATTTGGATGCTTTTTAATTGCGTTGCGGATGTCATCTTCGGCCACAAGCTGTCCAGGGTACGCATTTTCGACGCGCGTACCAGTGGTCATGTTTTCTGTGACCATGGTTGGCATACCAAAAAATTGATAACCCACAATATGCGACTTGTTCCATAGTGCCTGTTTGCTATTACCTAATTTAACATTTGGGTTATTATGGTAGCCACCAACCCACTTTGTGCCATCAAAGCGGTCATCAATGAACCAGCCAGAAGGGCGTACATCGTAACCAATACGATCTGGACGTTTGGTAACTTTGTCCATCGCTGAACGACTAGCAATAAAATTACCTTGTTGTGAACGACCTAGATTATCCAGCGGTGATAAACTCAAACCATCGACAGGGCGGAGCTTAGACCCTTGTGAGGGGAAAGTTTCCCCCATTTCAACATTTGTAAAGGTTGCTTTATCGCTATTAATATGAACCACATCACCATCAAGTGTGCCGTCCCATTTTAAATTAAGTAAGGCTTGATTATCAGCAGCCACAGCACTCGAAAACGGTTTAGTGCTTGTTGCACCTTGATTAGAATGGGAGGCTTGGTTGTTTTGCCAGAGATAAAAACCAATCACAGCAACTAAAATGAGCACTGATAATATTTTATTTTGTGATTGGTTTCGACGGTTATACGTGCGCTTTCTAGCCATATCATACTCCCTAATTTGTGTCATGAAATCATACTATTTTAACATATAAAAGTTTGTTGATTTCGTTTAAAATTGCATGGCACTTAAAAAATTTTGAATGCGGGGATTCGGGGCTTCGAAAAATTCATGGGCTGCACCTGCGTAAGTGATTTGCCCAGCTTCTAAAAAGAGTACTTGATCAGCAACACGTTTGGCAAACTGCATATTATGTGTCACGATAATCATCGACGTTTTTTGTGATGCCAAATCACGTAAGATGCGTAGAACTTGTGCTTCTAATTCTGGATCTAAAGCACTTGTTGGTTCATCTAGCAATAAATACTTAGGCTGCATCGCTAGTGCACGCAAAATCGCTACTCGCTGTTGCTGACCGCCTGATAGTTGATAGGGATAACGTTCAGCTAAATCTGTCATATTAAACTGTTGCAGGAGACGATCTGCTGTTAAATTGGCATGTTTGATAGACATTTTTTTGACTTTAATCGGACCCTCAGTTAGGTTTTTTCGGACAGTTAGATGTGTAAACAGTGCTTTTTCTTGAAAAACCATGCCAAACTGCTGTCGTGTTGCTAATATTTGGGGCATGGTTAGTGGTTGATCAAAGTCAATCGCTGTATCATTACCTATCTTTAACGTGCCTTTGCTTGGCATTTCTAACAAATTTAATGCCCGTAACAAAGTCGATTTACCTGAACCAGAAGGTCCTAAAATCGCGGTGGTTTGATGTTCTGGAAACGTAGCCGATACGTGATCAAGGGCTAATTTATCATTGTATTGCTGGACTAAATTATTAATACGAATCATTGGATAAACCTCGATGTATAACGTTCTAAGTAATGCTGACCGATAGACAAAATAGTTGTCATGGCAGCATAAACTAGGGCAACAAGTAGATACATGGATAGAATTTTATAGTTTTCAGCTGCAATTTGTTGACTAAGGTAAAACATCTCGACAATCGTAATCACGCTAGCCAATGAAGTATCTTTTAGCAAGCTAATGAGCGAATTACTTAGTGGTGGAATTGAAATGCGCGCTGCTTGTGGCAAAATAATATGACGATAAACCTGAAAAGGTGACATGCCTAATGATTCGGCTGCCTCTTTTTGTACGGCTGGGACAGAAGTTATTGCGGCACGGATACTTTCAGCAGCATAAGCACCTGTGTTTAAGGAGAAAACTGTAATGGCGGCAACCCAAGCATTTGCAAAAAGCGTGATATGTGCATTAGGCAGGCCATAAAAAACAATAAATAATTGTACTATCATAGGCGTCGACCGAAATAACCAAACATAAAAGCTGGCCATACTTTTAATGATAAGAGTTAACAAACGTATGATTGGTGACTTTGGTAATTTCATGATGCGAATGACTGCCGTGATAACGGCAAAAATAATCGCCAACGTAAAAGAAATGATAGTTAATGGTATCGTGTAAAACAATGCCGCACGCAAAATCTCTGGTAAATATTTGATAGCTAAATTGATAAAATCTGACATGTGATATCCTCAGTTTTTAGTGTGGGTCAAAATCGAAATCACTGATTTTTACCGTGTAATCATTTCTTTGTTAAGTCAGCGTTGAAGTAAGTTAATGACAATTTTTGAAGTGTGCCATCTTGTTTCAAATCTGCAATAGCTTGATCAATACGTTGCTGTAATTTTTTATTATTTTTCGCTAACAATGGTGCTGCCGGTGCTGCGGGGCTTTCTTTACTCAAATCAATGGCTGTCGTATCAGCATCAGGGTTGGCTTTTTGCCAGGTAGCATAGGCACCAAGATCGTTGAGTGCACCATCAGCGCGCTGTGTTGTCACCATATTCATGGCTTCAGTCATACCAGGGACAGCAACGATTTCAGCACCATTTTTTTTGGCTAGCACACCAAAATTTGATGTGGTTGATTGTGCCATTTTCTTACCTTTGAGATCTGCTAGAGAATTGAGTTGCGTATTGTTTTTACGCTTAATTAAGACTGTTTTGGCATATAAATAAGGCGTGGAAAAACGGTAAGCTTGCTGTCTTTCTGGGGTCACACCAACGTCGTTAAAAATCACATCGTAACGTTTAGAACCCAAACCGGCAATCAAAGAATCCCATTTTGTCTGGACGTATTTGGGCTTTAAATCAAGTTTTTTGGCAATAGCAGTAGATAAATCGACTTCAAAGCCAGTCAGTTTACCGTCTTGTCGATATGAGAATGGCGCAAATGTGCCTTCTAATCCAATGGTTAGTGTATTAGGCGATATGGTATCAGCTGACGCTTGTTTATGATGCGCTTGCTGTCTAGCCAATCCAATAGCAGCGGCTAATATAATGACGATAGTGATGACGGCGATAGTGATTTTCTTCATGTTTTTTCTCCTGTGCAAACAAAAAGCGCCAACTAGTTAATTTCTAGTTGGCGCTGAGTTAGTCCGTATGATAGTTTGATAGAATGAACGTCAAAATACCGGTGCTAAACAATGCGCCGGTTCGAGCAATATGCAATTACTGCTTGTAATTTTAACATGGTATCCTCCAAAACAATATCATTCTAACTGGGATTAATAGCGTTGTCAAATCTTTTACTTAGTTAAATCCCATTCTGCTTTAAACTGAGCTAGAAAATCGAGCATGAATTGATGACGACTAGTTGCAATTTTTTTTGCAGTGTCAGTATTTAAACGGTCTTTAATCAATAATAATTTTTCATAAAAGTGATTAATTGTCGTACTATCATCATTCCGGTACTCAGCTTTGTTTTGCGCAATACGGGGTGGAATTGCTGGGTCATATAAGATGCGATTTTTCACGGCACCATAAGTAATGGCACGTGTAATGGCAATGGCGCCCACAGCTTCCAATCGGTCAGCATCTTGCACGATTTGACCATTGATATCAAGGTGTTGAGCTTGACCACCAATGCCTTTTGACCAAGACATATTATCAATAATGTAAAAAATCCGTGAAATATCGTCTTGAGATACTGAAATATTGCTCAAAAATGTTTTAAGATGTGATTTTGCTAATTGCACATCCGATGCATTATTAAACAATTTATCATCGTAGACATCGTGCAGTAATGCGGCAGCACGAACGATAAAAGGGTCGGCCATAGGTTCATTGATTAGAATTTTGTTTGCTAACGCCACGACACGGTCAATGTGATCGGCACTGTGCCCTGAATTATCTGAAGCGAGTGCTGTCTGCATGTATTGCGTAATTTGTTCGAGTTGCGTCATATCAAGCTCCCTTAAATTATTAATGTGGTATATTCTACCTTATCAGTTTCTGGTCGAGTAATAAAGGGGCAATATTTCCCACAAATCGGCAGCACGAGCTGAAAAAAACTATGAAAAATAAATAAAATTCGTTATAATTATCTTAGTAAATCACGCCTCATACGGCAGAAAAACATGCACAAGACCCTTGTTAGCATGTTAGAGAAAGAGAGACTCATATGTCAGAACCAAATAATGTTCTTTTTAATACAGCTAATCTAACAGATTCAGCTGTCATTTACGATAAGTTTTCGAAGGCAGAACAACAGTTTTCTGTGCAAAAAGACAAGACTTTCTATATTACGACACCAATTTATTACCCATCCGGAAAGTTACAATTAGGGAATACCTATACTACTGTATTGGCTGATGCTGCAGCGCGCTATCATCGTTTGCTTGGTGAACAGGTGCATTTTTTGACCGGAACGGATGAGCACGGCCTCAAAATCCAGCAAAAGGCAGAGGCAGCTGGCACGTCTGAGATTGCTTATCTTGATGGTATGGCTAAGCAAATTAAAGACTTGTGGCAACTGATGGACATTTCATATGATGATTTCATTCGGACCACGGAAGAACGTCACGAGAAGGCCGTCCAAAAAATCTTTAATACATTGTTTGAAAAGGGCGACATTTACAAAGGGGAGTACGAAGGCTGGTACTCTGTTTCTGATGAGGAATACTTTACTGAATCACAATTAGCAGAAGTATATCACGATGATGCTGGGAAAATGATTGGTGGTAAAGCACCTTCAGGTCACGAAGTAGAGTTAGTTAAAGAAGAAGCTTATTTCTTCAAAATGAGCAAGTACGCTGATTGGCTGTTAGATTATTATAAGACACATCCTGAATTCATCCAACCAGAAGCGCGCATGAACGAGATGATCAACAACTTTATTGCACCGGGTCTTGAAGATTTGGCTGTGACACGTACAGCTGTTGACTGGGGTATTCCAGTACCAGGGGATGAAAAGCATGTTATCTACGTTTGGATCGATGCTTTGTCAAACTATATTACAGCTTTAGGATATGATTCTGATAATACAGACTTATTTGATAAGTTTTGGCCAGCAAATGTGCAGCTTGTTGGTAAAGAAATCGTTCGTTTCCATACCATTTATTGGCCGATTATGTTGCATGCCCTTGGATTGGAATTACCAAAGTCAGTGATTGGACATGGTTGGTTGGTTATGAAAGATGGCAAGATGTCAAAGTCCAAGGGAAACGTAATCTATCCGGAAGTGCTTGAGGCACGTTATGGTCTGGACGCTGTCCGTTACTATCTGCTACGCGCCATGCCTTTTGGAAATGATGGTGTCTTTACACCAGAAGACTTTGTGGCCCGAGTCAATTTTGATTTAGCTAACGATCTTGGTAATTTGTTGAACCGTACAGTTGCTATGATTAATAAATATGAACATGGTGTTGTGCCAGAATTGCACACCGGTAAAACGGACTTTGATGAAGATCTTGTACGTACAGTTGAAGATGCTATTGCAGACTACAATAGATATTTCCAAGACATGCGTACAGCTGATGCACTAGAGAGCGTTTGGACGATTATTCGCCGGGCAAATAAGTATATTGATGAAACGCAACCGTGGGTATTAGCTAAAGATGATACGCAAAAGGTCGTTTTGTCTAATGTCATGGCACATCTTGCCGCAGCCTTGCGAGTTGTTGCTGTATTGTTACAGCCTGTATTAACACAAGCACCAAAGAAAATTTATGAACAGCTTGGATTCACTTATCCAGAAAATGGCGTACGTATTGCTGGCTTAACTTTCGGTAAATTACCAACGGGTGGCACAGTGGTCAAAAAGGGCGAACCAATTTTCCCACGCCAAGATGTAACGGAAGAAGTTGCCTTCATTTCCGGCTTAGTATCAAAAGATACCAAAGGCAAAGGCCGTGCTGCCAAGGAAGCGGCCAAGCAGGCAGCCAATGAGGCACCGCAAGAACCTAAACGGGATTTGATTACTTATGATGATTTTGCCAAAGTGGAAATTTTAGCCGCTAAAATTGTTGCCGGAGAACTTGTTGACAAGTCAGAAAAGTTATTGAAGTTTACACTTGATGATGGTTCTGGCAAGCCACGTCAAATTTTATCAGGTATTCGCAAATGGTACCCTAATCCAGAAGTGCTCGTCGGCAAGACAGTTGCCATTGTTGCTAATATGAAGCCACGTAAAATGGCGGGTGAGGTGTCAGAAGGTATGATTCTATCAGCCGAAAAGAATGACATTGTTACTGTGACAATATTACCCGACACGATTGTGGCTGGTTCTGGAATTGAATAATAGCATTTATGCCAAGATGTTTTGACGCATCTTGGCATAAATTTTATGCTGAGTAGCAAATAGGAGATGTGATGAATACAGCAGATAAGTTACTATACTTGTTAATTCAGGCCGACGGCTGGGTATCGGGGGAATTGATTGCCCAAAGTCTTGGTATGACACGTACATCTATATGGAAGTCTGTACAAAAATTAGAAGCACAAGGGCACACGATAGAAAGTGTCCGCGGGCAGGGTTATCGTTATGTTGAAGGGGCTAAAATATCAGTTGCTGGTATAGAAAAATATCTCAAACAACATGTGAATCTGGAAGTTTTTGATACCATTGATTCAACAAATATCTACGCCAAGGAAAAGCTTGGTTCACGTGAAATTAACGAGACCACAGTACTGGTGGCTGAACAACAAACAGGCGGTGTTGGCCGTTTAGGTAGGCAATTTTTTTCACCCAAAGATACAGGATTATATGTCACATTTGCGTTACCATTAGATTCACATAGTGCGGTCAATCCTGGGCGATTAACAACAAGCACAGCGGTCGCAACATCAAAAATGGTAAAAGAATTGTTTAATATCGACCTAGAATTCAAGTGGGTTAATGATTTGATTTACCATAACCGTAAGGTTGGTGGTATTTTAACTGAGGGCACCATCGATATTGAAAGCCAACAATTTTCGTCTTTAGCTGTTGGTGTTGGGATGAACTTGGCTGTTCCGGCAACAGGTTTCCCCGAAACAATCAGTCAAAAGGCTGGGGCGTTAGTCGACAAATTAACTGTGTCGCGAAACCAAGTCGTTGCCACGCTAATTAATTATTTTTTTGATATGTATGCTGACTATCAAGATGGTCGGTATATCGACCAGTATCGCCAACGTGTGGTTGGGATTGGGCAACAAGTGGAAGTACAACGTGGCCAGACACACATTAATGGTGTTATTAAAGAGATTGATGAAGACGGGCGTTTGGTAGTAGATACTGAAACAGGGTTAGCATATATTAATTCTGGTGAAATTACTAAGTTAATGTTGCCAAACAACGGGTATAAAGGCTAAACAGTATTTTCCTCTTATGACTAAGGAAAAGTGTAGGTTTATCTTTTAAAGTTCACTCAATCACAATGTTGTGATTGAGAGTTGTTTTTTACGGCTATTGATGTGACAAGATACAGGCTATTTTATCATTTGACTATATTTTTTGTTTGTGAATCATCGAGGTAAAAGTACTTGTGCGCGCTAGCTTTTGACGATGGAAAATCTGGTGGCGTGTTAATTATCATGCTATTTCATGTTGTCGTATAACGAACGGTGGCAATCGTTTGTGTTGTGCTTTCGTTCGCTCAATCGCTAACTTTGTGCTATAATATTGGTGTTGACATAAGTCAAAAATTTTTGGAGGATCTAAACACATGACTGTTAAGATTGGTATTAACGGATTTGGACGTATTGGCCGTTTGGCTTTCCGTCGTATCCTTGAATTGTCAGATACAGCTTCAGATATTGAAGTGGTTGCAATTAACGATTTAACTTCACCCGAAATGTTGGCATACTTGTTGAAGTATGACTCAATTCATGGTGTGTTGAAGGCAGAAGTTTCATCAGATGAAACAGGTATCATCGTTGATGGTAAGCACTACACAGTTTACGCAGAACGTAATGCTGCTGACCTAAAGTGGGTTCAAAATGATGGCGTTGAATATGTACTGGAAGCTACTGGTTTCTATACATCAGCCGAAAAAGCACAAGCTCACTTGGATGCCGGTGCCAAGAAAGTTTTGATTTCTGCACCAGCAGGTAAGGTGCCAACAGTTGTTTACGGCGTTAACCAAGACATTTTGAAGGCAGAAGACAAGATTGTTTCTGCTGGTTCATGCACAACGCAATCATTGGCTCCAATGGCAAATGCTTTGTCAAAGGAATTCGGTGTTAAGACTGGTTTGATGTTGACAGTGCACGCATACACTGCTTCACAAAGCTTGCAAGATGGTCCTAAGAGCTCAAACTTTGCAAAGCGTCAAGCTAACCGCGATGCTGCTTCAAACTCATTGCCACACTCATCAGGTGCTGCCAAGGCTATCGGTCTTGTTGTGCCTGAATTGGATGGTAAGTTGACTGGTTCAGCTATTCGTGTTCCTGTTCCTGCAGGTTCAATCACTGAATTGTCAGTTATTTTGGAAAAAGAAGTAACTGTAGAAGAAGTTAACGCAGCTATGAAGAAGTATGAATCAGATTCATACGGTTACAATGGTGATGGTTTGGTATCAACAGACATCATCGGCGACACACACGGTACAGTATTTGATCCTACACAAACTGAAATCGTTTCAGGTGAAGATGCACAACTTGTTAAGGTTGCTGCATGGTATGATAACGAATACGGCTTCACTTCAAACATGATCCGTACATTGTTGCACTTCGCTACATTGTAATTTGATTGTTTCGTTTCATTAAAAGAAGACCTACTTGTGTAGGTCTTTTTTGTGTTGTGTCGGTATTTTTTACCAATCTATGCTATACTTTATTCAGCTATTTGAAAGAGGTTTTGTTTGTGAAAGTTGCGTTTTCATCAGATAATCATTTTGATCTCAATAAGTTGGATGTCCAGCGGATGATGCACATTCAAGCATTATATTTGTTGAATCATGCGGTAGATATTTATGTGATTGCCGGTGATTTATTTAATGATTTTAACCAATCGTTAAAATTTGCGCGCGACATGCAAGAAGCCCTGGGTGATAAAATGTTGATTCGATTTATTGCCGGCAATCATGATATGGGTTATGGAGTGACTTACGAAGAGTTAGAAAGTGATATTGATCCCTTGTACTTTCATAATAAGTTCATTGATTTAACACCAGAAGTTCGCTTGATTGGCAATAACGGTTGGTACAATTATGATTTTGTTGGTGATGATTACACAGAAGAGCAGATTGCACAATTTAAGGCGGCGTTCTGGTATGATCGCCGAATTAAACAACCTGTTTCAGATAAAGAGCGCTTTAATCGTAATATGTCACAGTTGTCAGAACAGTTAAAAGCTGCAGGGCAGAAGCAAACTGTCGTTGTGTCACATTTTGTTCCCCGACGTGACTACATTAAACGTTTTCCAAACGGTAATACGCGACTAGATATGGCTAACGCGCTACTGGGAAGTGAACAGGTCGGCCATATCTTAGATAAATCATATACGATTAATACAATTACCGGCCATCTGCACTTACACCCCGCCCCATTAAAAGTTGGCAATAATGTTTATTACAATGTTGCTGTTGGCTATAACACATCGCGTGTTCATGAATGGGCATCAGATGATTTTATTTCTGAGTGGCAGCAACGATTAATTATTCTTAATTTTTAAGCACCTATAGCGGGTGCTTTTATTAATTCTTAAAAATTAGTTTGACTATCGAAATAAATCATGAGATAATTTGACTATTATATATTTCGATTATCGAAGTATTTGACGAAAGGAAATGTGTTTTGGCTAAGTGCTTTTTTAGTCAAATCATGCTAGTGAATTATGCCAGTTCTTACAACAACAGAAATTATGGATCTTATTCCCAATCGTTATCCCATTCTCTATATGGATTACGTTGAGGAGATGGTACCAGACGAATCAATTGTAGCGGTTAAAAACGTCACAATTAATGAACAATTTTTCCAAGGTCATTTTCCAGGCAATCCAGTAATGCCAGGTGTTCTAATTATTGAATCACTTGCCCAAGCCGCCTCAATCTTGATTTTGTCTTCACCCCAATTTAAAGGTAAGACAGCTTATATGACAGGTATTGATGACGCCAAGTTCAAGAAAATGGTTGTACCTGGTGATGTTTTGAAGTTGCATGTTACTTTTGGTAAGCTTCGCGCAAATATGGGGAGCGTGATTGTGGAAGCAAAAGTTGACGGGAAGACAGCAACATCGGCAGAGCTGATGTTCGTTGTTGCACCAGATGAAACTAATGAATGAAACAGTACCAGTAAATTTTGAATCGTTAAACGGTGAATTAGTTGATGTTTTCAATAATGTGATGTGGATTGAAGAAGCTGCCTTAAAGCAGAGTGATTTTTCAGATATTACTTTGAAAGATATGCACACCATTGATGCTGTTTCGATGTACTCGGAGAAAAGTGCATCACAGGTAGCAAAGATTGTACACTTAACACCCAGTGCGATGACGACTGCCATCGATAAATTAGTCGATAAAGGTTATATTGAGCGACGACGATCTAACAAAGATCGTCGCGTTGTTCGTTTGGGGTTAACACACAAGGGACGAGTGGTTTATCGTGCACATCAAGGATTTCATCGTGATTTAACACATAATTTGTTAAAAGACATGGCACCGCAAGAGACCGTTATTGTCCAACGAGCCATCCATAATTTGGTATGTTATTTAGCAAATGTTATTAAACATTAAATAGGGGAAGCCATGGAACACCTAAAAATTGTGGCATCAGCAAGGCAAATTCCAAGTCGACAGGTGACTAATGACGAGTTGAGCACGATGATGGACACAAATGATGAATGGATACACAGTAGAACTGGCATTCATCAACGTAATGTTGTTGTCACTGAAAACACCAGTGATTTAGCTACGAAAGTGGCAGAAAAGCTGCTTGAGCAGACAGGGACGACGGCAGAGAGTATCGATTTTATTATTGTCAGTACAATGTCACCAGACGCCTTGTCACCTAGTACTGCAGCGATTGTTCAAGGCGCAATCGGCGCCAATCAGGCGTTTGCTTTTGATTTGAGTGCGGCTTGCTCCGGATTAGTTTATGGTTTGAGTGTTGCCACAAGTTTATTAACGCGTTATCGACGCGGTATTGTAATTGGTGCCGAAGTGTTATCAAAATTAGTCGATTGGCATGACCGAACAACGGCTGTATTATTCGGCGATGGCGCTGCTGGTGTAATGATTGAACGCACATCAGATGCAATTGGCCTAGCTGGTGAAGAACTACGTACTTTTGGTGATAAAGGGGAAAATTTAGTTGCCGGACAATTTGGCAACAGTAACCCTTTCTCTGGTGAAATATCTAGTTTAGATCCATATTTTCACCAGAATGGTCGAGAAGTTTATAATTTTGCCACGCGTGAAGTGCCTGAAGCGTTAGAAAGTGCTTTGAAAAAGGCGAAAGTGGCTGCTGATGATGTTGATTTCTACTTATTACATCAAGCAAATGCAAGAATTGTGTCATCTATTGCTAAGCGCTTTGGACAACCAATTGACAAATTCCCGATGAATATGGGAACCAATGGTAATACGAGTGCAGCAAGTATTGGTATTTTATTAGATGAGTTAAGAGAAGCTGGAATTATTCATCCTGGCCAAACAATTGCCTTTGTTGGCTTTGGCGGTGGCTTAACAGTTGGCGCTCAAATTTGGAAAATCTAAAATAATCGGTGTAGATCGGCTGCACCGTAAAAATCTAACGACAATACATAAAACGAATATTAGGAGACTTATAATGACAGATGCAGAAATTTTTGACAAGGTTAAGGAAATCTTGGTTGACCAATTTGATTTGGAAGAAGACGAAGTAACGCTTACAACAGATTTGACAAATGATATCGATGCCGATTCATTGGACTTGTTTGAAGTGTTGAACCGTGTTGAAGATGATTTCGACATTAAGTTGGCTGTTGCCGAAGATATCAAGACAACCCAAGATTTGGTTGACAAGGTTAAGGAACAATTGGCAGCTTAATGTATCAAGTGATCAGCTATGGTCACGTACATAATTATATTCAAAGGAAAACATAATGGTAGTAAACGTAGACAACCCAATTTTTAAAAAGTTAGGCATGAAATACCCAATTGTAGAAGGCGGGATGACGTGGGCCGGAACAGGTGCATTAGCAGCAGCAATTTCTGAAGCTGGTGGCCTTGGATTTATTGGTACTGGTTATTGGCACGGCGAAGATGTACGCCGAGAAATTAAGCGTGTGAAATCATTGACAGATAAGCCTTTTGGCGTTAATGTGATGTTGTTGAGTCGTCATATCCGTGAAGTATTTGATGTTATCATCGAAGAAGGCGTTAAAGTTGTGGCAACAGGTGCAGGTGATCCATCACCTTTCTTAGATGAATTGCATGCTGCTGGGATCATTGTTATGCCTGTTGTACCGTCTGTTTCTCTCGCCAAAATGATGGAGAAAAAGGGTGTTGACGCTGTTATTGCAGAAGGTATGGAGTCTGGTGGTCATATTGGTATGTTGACAACAATGGCTTTGGTGCCTCAGGTTGTTGACGCCGTTGATATTCCAGTGATTGCAGCTGGTGGTATTGGGGATGGTCGTGGTGTTGCGGCTGCCTTCATGCTAGGTGCTGCCGGAGCACAAATGGGAACACGCTTCCTAACAGCAACTGAATCAGAAATTCATCCTAACTTTAAAGCGAAAATTTTGAAAGCTAAAGATATTGATACGATTGTAACTGGTAACTTATTAGGTAATCGTGCACGTGTCTTGAAAAATAAAATGGCTAAAAACTTCGTTAAAAATGAAGTTAACGAATTACAAAAAGAAAAGCCAGACGCTGCTGCTATCGAAAAATTGGAATCAGGCACACTGCGTTGCGCAGTGCAAGAAGGCGATAAGGAAGGCGGAGCCTTTATGGCCGGCCAAATTTCAGGCTTAATTAAAGATGAAAAGCCGGCTGCTGATATTTTGTCTGATATTTGGACACAGGCTACCGGTGTAATGGGTATTGAGAATAAAACACTATCATAAGTTTAGAAGGCGTACAGTCTTCGTAAATAGATAGTATACGGGGTTAAACATGAAATTAGGTATTTTATTTAGTGGTCAAGGGGCACAGAAAGCCGGTATGGGTTCTGACTTGTATGACGCACTACCAGGTTATCAAGAAACGATTGATCGCGCATCGAATATATTGGGTTATGATTTACAATCAGTTGCTAATGATGATAGTAAAATTTCTCAAACAGCATATGCACAACCTGCTATTCTTGCAATGAGTACGGCGATTGTAAATGCTTTGGGCGACGCGTTACCAACACCACTTGCGGGATTGGGATTAAGTTTGGGAGAATATTCGGCTTTGACAGCTGCTGGTGCATTATCGTTTGACCAAGCAGTTGCTATTATCAAAGACCGGGGCATTTATATGCAGACTGCTGGTGAAGCTAATCCTGGTAAAATGGTCGCTGTGATGGGAGACAATCAACAATTAGTTAAAGATGTGCTGGCAAAATTACAGTCAGAGGGTAAGCGCGTTTATCCGGCTAATTACAATACCTTTGCACAGTTGGTCATTGGTGGTGTGGCGGCTGATGTTGATGTAGCAATGACAGCATTAACTGAAGCAGGCATTCAGCGTATGGTTGAATTACCGGTATCTGGTGCATTTCATACACCATTGTTGACTCAAGCAGCAACGCAGTTAACTGAGCGTCTAACTAATGAAACGTTCGCCCCATTTAATTACCCCGTTTACTCAAATACAACCGGTGAAGCATTTTCAACGGACACCTTATTTGATACATTAACGAAGCAAATTATTTCACCAACCTACTTTGCACAAGCACTACAACGTATGTTGGATGATGGCGTTGATACCTTCATAGAAGTTGGCCCATCTGACACTTTAATTAAATTTGCAAAGAAAATCGCGCCAAAGGACGTCAAGCGCTATGCGATAACAGATTTGGCAAGCTTCAATGATGTCCGCGATATGCTATTAGCCGAAAAGGAGCAATCACAAGCATGACAGATTTTACTAACCAAACAGTCTTAGTTACAGGATCATCACGTGGTATTGGTTTGGCAATTGCCAAAGCTTTTGATGCCGCTGGTGCGCAATTAATTTTACATGCACGTTCAGAAATTAAGCCAGAAGTGTTAGCTGAATTTAAGCAAAAGCCACAGACATTGCAATTTGATATTGCCGATGCAGAAGCTGCGGAAGCAAGTATCAAAGCACTTTATAAGCAAGAGGGCTTTGAAGGTATCGACGTTTTGGTCAATAACGCTGGGATTACTAAAGATCAACTTGCTATGGCAATGGCACCAGCTGACTTTGCTAATGTCGTTAATGTCAATTTGAATGGTACCTTTAATGTCACACAACCCATTTTCAAAAAAATGATTCGTCAAAAGCATGGGGCTATTATTAACTTAAGTTCTGTTGTGGGACTCATGGGCAACATGGGCCAAATTAATTATGCTGCTTCAAAGGCTGGTATTATTGGCTTTACAAAGTCATTAGCCAAAGAAGGTGCGCGGCGTGGTATTCGTGTCAATGCGATTGCGCCAGGCATGATTGTGTCAGATATGACAGCAGTGCTACCTGAAGAGACACAGGCTGAAATATTGAAAAATATTCCTTTGTCTCGATTTGGTGAGGCTTCTGAAGTAGCAGATGTCGCTTTGTTCTTGGCAAGCAACACATACATTACTGGGCAAACATTGACAGTTGATGGTGGATTGTATATTTAATTAATGAAGGAGAGTAACATGTCACGAGTAGTAATTACTGGTCTTGGTGCAGTAACACCACTTGGAAACGATACAGAAACGTTTTTAAATGGTATCTTCAACGAAGAAATTGGTATTAAGCCAATTACAAAGTTTGATGCAAGCGAGACAGGAATCACAGTAGCAGGTCAAGTTGATGGGTTTGATCCAGCACAACGTGTTGGTAAACGTGATGCACGTAAGTTGGATTTATTTTCACAATACGCAATTGATGCAGCCGATCAAGCTTTGGAAAATGCTGGATTGAAATCCCCTGAAGGTTCTGAAAATCCAACAACAGTTAAAGATCCAACACGTTTTGGTGTTATTTTAGGAAATGGTATTGGTGGTTTGACGACTATCCAAGAACAAGTGATTAAAATGCACGACAAAGGGCCACAACGTGTTAGCCCACTATTCGTGCCTGAATCTATTCCAAACATGGTATCTGGTAACGTATCATTACGTTTTGGTGCCAAGGGTGTGAATTATACAGTCGTCACTGCTTGTGCTTCGGCTACTAATGCCATTGGTGAGGCGTTCTGGCGTGTACAATCAGGCAAGGCTGATGTCATGTTGACTGGTGGGTCTGAAGCCACTGTCAACGAAATTGGTATTGCTGGTTTCGCAGCTTTGACTGCTTTGTCAACAGAAACAGATCCAACTGAAGCATCAAAACCATTTGATAAGAACCGTCATGGCTTCGTATTAGGTGAAGGTTCTGGTATTTTGGTGATTGAAAGCCTTGAACATGCTCAAGCTCGTGGCGCAAATATTTTAGCTGAATTGGTTGGTTACGGTGCATCTTCAGATGCATACCATATGACTTCACCATCGCCTGATGGTGAAGGTGCAGCACGTGCCATCAACGATGCACTACGTGATGCATCACTTGAACCAAACCAAATTTCATATATCAATGCTCATGGTACAGCGACAGGTGCTAATGATTCTGGTGAAGCACATGCCATTGCGACAGTCTTTGGTGAAAATACTGTGCCTGTTTCTTCAACAAAGGGTATGACAGGACACTTACTAGGTGCTGCAGGTGCTATTGAAGCATTGATTTCGGTTGGCGCTATTGATCGTGGCCAATTGCCTGTTAACGTTGGTGTTGATGAACAAGATGATGATACTAAAGTCGTTAACTTAGTAACAAAAGCAACACAAAACCAAGCACCTGAATATGTTATGAGCGCGAACTATGGCTTTGGTGGTCATAATGCAGTTATAATTTTCAAAAAATGGTATGAAGAGGCGTAATTCATGAGTTTAACAATCGAGGAAATTCGTAGTTTAATAGCGGATTTAGAAAACAGTTCACTACGTGAATTCCAAGTTTCTGATGGTGATTTTAATTTACACCTGTCAAAGAATGAAAATGTTGCACCTGTTAGCCCAGTTGCAGCACCAGCACCTGTGGCAGCTGCCCCAGTAGCAGCGGTAGCTGAACAAGCTGCTACGCAACCAGTAGCTGCTCCTGAACAGGCTGGTACTAAAATTGTTGCACCTATGGTCGGTACAGTTTATCTACAACCTAAGCCAGACGCACCTATGTTCAAGAAAGTTGGCGATAAAGTTGCGGTTGGTGAAACCGTTGCAATTATTGAAGCTATGAAATTGATGACAGAAATTCACAGTGAAGTTTCTGGGACTATTTCTGATATTCTTGTTGAAAACGAAGAAGTGGTTGATTATAATAAGCCACTCTATGTTGTGACAGAAGATTAATCAAAGCGGTTTTAACCGCGTACATACCTGAATAGGAGGAAAGGCGTTATCATTTTGTTACACAGATAAATGATACGTTAGAAAGACAAATGAGCTTATTAAATACCCAACAAATTATGGAAATTATTCCTCATCGTTATCCTATGTTAATGTTGGATACAGTTGAAGAACTTGTACCTGGGGAACGCGTTGTTGCCTACAAAAATATATCAATTAACGAAGAAATTTTCCAAGGCCACTTTCCAGGAAATCCAACTTTTCCCGGCGCATTAACTGTCGAAGCATTAGCACAGGCAGGTGCTGTTGCTTTATTATCAATGCCTGAATATAAAGGTAAGACGGCATACTTTGGTGGTATTAAAAAGGCCCGTTACCGTCAAATGGTACGTCCAGGAGACCGCTTGAAGTTAGAAGTGAATATTGAACGTCTACGTGGTCCAATTGGTACTGGTAAAGGTATTGTTTGGATTAATGACAAAAAGGCGACGACGGCAGAACTAACATTCATCATTGGAGATTAATTGTGTTTAAAAAAGTATTGGTTGCAAACCGTGGCGAAATTGCGGTGCGTATTATCAGAACGTTAAAAGAAATGGGTATCGCTTCAGTTGCGATTTATTCTACGGCCGATAAAGACAGTCTACATGTGCAGTTAGCCGACGAAGCTATTGCAGTTGGTGGTCCAAAGCCAAAAGATTCATATTTACATATGAAAAATATTTTGACTGCTGCACTTTTGACAGGCGCTGAGGCTATTCACCCTGGTTATGGTTTCTTATCTGAAAACGCTTTGTTTGCAGAAATGGTTGGTGAAGTTGGTATTAAATGGATTGGCCCTCGACCTGAAACTATTGATTTAATGGGCAATAAGTCAAATGCGCGTGAAGAAATGCGACAAGCTGGTGTCCCCATTATTCCAGGATCGGATGGCTTTATTCGTGATTTTGATGAAGCAAAAGCTGTGGCTGATAAAATTGGTTATCCGCTATTACTGAAAGCTGCCGGTGGTGGTGGTGGTAAAGGCATGCGGTTTGTGTATCATGAAGATGAGTTATCTGAAAAGTTTGACTCTGCTCAAAATGAAGCACGTGGCGCAGTTGGCGATGATCACATGTATGTGGAAAAAGTCATGGAAAATGTGCGTCATATCGAAATGCAGTTAATCCGTGATGATAATGGCCATGTCATTTATTTCCCAGAACGTAACTGCTCATTGCAACGTAATAACCAAAAAGTCATTGAGGAATCACCAGCAACTGGTATGACACCAGCCATGCGTGAGCACTTGGGTGAGATTGTGACTAAAGCTGCTCAAGCAATTACCTACGAAAATACTGGAACAATCGAATTTTTGCAAGACAAAGATGGCAATTTCTATTTTATGGAAATGAACACACGTCTGCAAGTTGAACATCCAGTGACAGAGATGGTTACTAACCTTGATTTGATTAAGCTGCAAGTCATGGTAGCGGCCGGTTACGATTTGCCACTGACACAAGATGAAGTTGAGGTTGACGGACATTCTATCGAAGTACGTTTGACGGCTGAACAGCCTGCTAAGCACTTTGCACCGAGTGCGGGAACCATTGATTTTGTCTTCTTACCAACAGGTGGTCCTGGTATTCGTCTTGACGCACCACTTTATGATGGCTACAAAGTACAGCCATTCTACGATTCTATGATTGGTAAATTAATTGTTAAGGGTAAAACACGTGAGGAAGCACTGATTAAAATGCGTCGTGTTGTCGATGAAATCGTCATTCAAGGTGTCGAAACCAGTCGCGACTTCCAAAAAGCTTTGCTAGATGATCCACATGTACAAAGTGGTGACTTTGATACGCGCTATTTAGAAAATGAATTTTTGCCACAATGGATGGCAACTTTATCAGATAGCGAATAAACAGACATACCGCGTATGGTCACCATATGCGGTATTGTTGTATCAACCTTAAAGGATTGTGTCTTTTGTTTTATCAGAACGAATAGGAGGATGTGTATTCATCAGTTATTGGCAATTGGTGAATACACAAAGCTAATATGGATTTATATGAAAATCAACGATCAACATCAAAAATTAAACGAGATGCCTCAGTTAACGATCGCATTCCCGATGGGCTATTTTTAGCTTGTCCTTACTGTGGTACACAAATGTACAATAAGCAGTTGGGCGACTATCGCGTTTGCGCTAAATGTGGCTATGGTTTCCGTTTACAGGCACGTGAACGTGTGGCTCTCCTGACAGATAACTTTGAAGAGATGGATGCTGATATTGAAATGACAACGCCAGATTTTCCTGGTTATGCGGAAAAGTTAGCACGAGCTAAGTCACAAACTGACTTGGGTGAATCTGTATTGACAGGTGTTGCAAATATTGAAGGCGAGCAAGTGGCATTGGGTGTGATGGATTCATACTTCATGATGGGATCACTGGGTTCAATGACGGGGGAAAAAATTACACGCCTGTTTGAGTACGCCACGGCACATCAATTACCGGTTGTTTTGTTCACTGCTTCAGGTGGTGCACGTATGCAAGAGGGTATTAATTCATTGATGCAGATGGCTAAAGTATCCGCTGCAGTTGCTGCACATCAAGAAGCCGGTCTGTTGTATTTGGTTGTTTTGACTGATCCAACCACTGGCGGTGTAACTGCCAGTTTTGCAATGCAGGGAGATGTTACTCTGGCTGAGCCACACGCTTTGGTCGGTTTTGCTGGTGCACGTGTCATTGAATCAACGATTCATGAAAAGCTACCAAAAGACTTTCAACGTGTAGAAACATTGCTTGAGAATGGTTTTGTTGACAAAATTGTACCACGTGCAGAATTGGGTCAAATTATCGCCAAAATAGTAAAGTTACACCACAGGACGGAGATTTAATATGGCAGTTAATATTGGATTGAATTTATTTAGACATGAACTGACACCTGCTGAAGTTGTCAAAAAATCACGTGAAGATCGTTTCTTTGCAAGAGAAATTATTGATGGTATTTTCACTGATTTCATTGAATTTCATGGCGATCGCCAAAGTGGTGATGACATGTCAGTTATTGGTGGTATTGCCGCATTGAATGGTAAGCCAGTAACTATTATTGCCATTGATAAAGGTATTGATATCAATGATAAGTTGAGCAAAAGAAATGGCTCACCTGAACCTTGGGGTTACCGTAAGGCACAGCGTTTGATGCAACAAGCTAACAAATTTCACCGACCAATTGTTACTTTTATCAATACACCTGGTGCTTTCCCTGGTAAAACAGCCGAAGCACAAGGACAAGGAGAAGCTATCGCTAAGTCGATTTTAGAGTCAATGAAACTCACAGTCCCTATGATTGCAATTATCTATGGTGAAGGTGGCTCAGGTGGCGCATTGGCTTTAGCAACGAGTGATCAAGTCTGGATGTTCCAAAACGCGACATATTCAATTTTATCACCAGAAGGATTTGCCTCAATATTGTGGAAAGATAGTAAGCGTTCTGACGAAGCAGCTGGTGTGATGGGATTGACGCCTAAGGATTTACTGAACAAAAACGTGATTGAATACATTATTCCTGAATCACGTAACCATCCCCGCGTCTTTAACTTAATTCGTAAGCGTCTGGATGATGAATTTACACGATTAAATGAATTAACGCCTGATGAATTAATTGCACAGCGACGGGCGCGCTTCAGAGCTTTCTAGTATGGTATAATAGTTACGGACATTATTGTCGGTAACTATTTATATTTTGGGGTCGTTTTTGGAATTCGACAGGCTATTTAGGGCATTGACTGCGTTTCGCCATCCGGGCGTAAAAACGGGCAGATATTTTAACTGCAAAAAATGAAAACTCTTTCGCAATCGCTGCTTAAAACACAGTGAAGCGTAACTTGGCTTTGGTTGCTGGCGTCTGAAGTCAGGTCATAGAAGGTCAGATCGTTTGTGTATTTACATCTGGAGTACATGAATTAAATGAATCAGGTTAGTGTCTTGTGTGAGCCTCGTTTTGTGGCGTTACAGGGCATGAAAATTAAATGACAAGACTATAAGCGTAGATGTTGATGTACCGGGTGGCTTGGACAGGGGTTCGACTCCCCTCGACTCCACTAAGCATTTCATGGCGTTGCATAAGGTTTCAAAAACCTTGATGTAGCGCCTTTTCTTATGAAAAACGTTGCACTGTATTTCATAGCATTTCACACATTTAGGTACTTTTTTAGGTACTTTTTATAACCGAGCGAGTAGGCAGTGTAACGGCATTTAAGCCGTTTTTTATTTGTCTAAATGGGAAATATTTAGCACATCAGCAGGATGTGGTACATAATCAGCATATATACTAAAATAAATTGTATATATACAGTATAATATTCATATAATACCAACTCATTAAAGAGGTAACTATGACAAACCAATGGACTAATCGTGAAATATTGAGAAGTTATTTTATGGGGATGATAGATTTACAGATTGAGTACATAGATAAGTACCCAGATAGTGATAATCAATATAGACGAGACAACGAGCCGTTTATACGTGAAATTAAGCGTGTTTTAGACGAGTTTAGTCTCAAGCTTACACCAGAGTTAAAAGACATGTACAAGCTCAAATATCGCGAAAATAGAGCGTTTGGAGAGTTCTATAATATCGTAGCACCAACTAGCTATATTGTGGCACTAAATAATGAATTAAACGCCATTGTCAGCAAGATAGAGCGACCACGGGCAAGATTGTATAATGAGTGAGCCGACAAAGTAGTATGAATTCAGTTGTGCTAGAACATCACAAAAATTAATTGCAGGAATAAAAAAATGTAACTAGATGATCAAATTTGATTTGAACATCAAAACTATGATATAGTAAACGTAATTAAATTTGAACGGTTGGGCGTAAGCTTCAAGAATGGTTAGTCGGGGAACTAGCTGTTTTTGGGGCTTTTTAAATGTTAGGAGAAATAATGGAATATCTATTAATTTTGTTGCTAGTTATAGTTACTGTTGTACTTGGGAAAATAGGCACTTGGTTTGGGTTGTCTGAAGTTGTTGGACAACTATTGTCAGGTATCATTTTAGGAACTAGTTTGTTGAATGTAGTAGAACCAGGCTATTTAATTCACTTGTTTGCTGAGACAGGTATTTTTTTGTTAATGTTAAATTCGGGTCTAGAGTCTGATGTAAAAGAAATGAAAAAATATATTAAGGCCTCTTCGCTTATTGCAATCATGGGAGTGCTATTACCAGTAATTGCTTTCCCGATTGCATTTCTATTGCTTGGATATAATATGCAAACTGCTATATTTGCGGGGGTTGTTTTCTCTGCAACGTCTATTTCAATCACATTAGCTGTACTAGCCGAACAAAAGAAATTAGCGACTTCAATGGGGGCAATTATACTTTCAGCAGCTGTGTTGGATGATATAATTGCTTTGGTTGCTGTGACGTTATTCTCTGTTTTTGTAGGCGGAGGCGCCTTAGGGATAAATAGTCTATTGCCCTTATTTGCTTTTGCCTTAGGAATAGTATTGAGAAAATTTAATTTTTCTGATAAGGTAGGTGCTTTAAGTACAAAAATTGGTAATTGGTTTTTCTATCCAGTATTCTTTGGATCTATTGGTCTTGAAGTTGCGATTCAAGGACTAGGGAACAAGCTAACAGCTATTATAATATTTAGTGTGTTGGCTGTTACAACCAAATTTATCGGGTCTTTATGGGGAGCAAGACTTTCAGGTTTAAATGTTAATGTTGCAAACGCAATAGGAGCGGGGATGATTTCTAGAGGTGAGATGGCTCTTGTAATTATTCAAATAGGTATATCATCACAGATTATTAATGATGATACGTCAGCAGAATTTGTTGTTGCCGTAATTGTTTCAACGATACTAGCACCCATAATTATGAAACCATTATTTAAAAAGGTCTGATATACTAATTTATAAGGACCAAGAGTAAAATTAATGGAATGGCATCATCATTTTAAAGACTCTAACACATAACTGTGAGTTTTAATCATTTAAGATATTGTGCATTGCAGTAAAAGCAGTGCTTTTTGTTTGTAATAAAGAAACGTGATGAATGATTGGAAGAAGATTGATTGTTGTCAAATTCAAAGAACTAAACAAAAAAATAATTTGAAATTCAATAAGTGATTCGTGAAAATGTAGAAATTTTTGGTTCACATAAAGCAATTACCAATGCCGTTAGGATTTATAGGTATGTTCAATTAGTTGACCAGTTCACTAAAAAAGTATGACATATTACTAAAAAATCAGGTACATATGCCCTTAATATTGGTTTTTATAAAAAAACCCGGGGTGGGGTTGTTGGAGGGGAGCGTCACAAGGTGGCGTCCTGAAATCTTACGAATGCAGAAATCAAAAATTTTTTAAAGGTGATTTTTTCATATAGAATGCTGATATAAAGGCATTTCTAACTAAAAATAGGCGTTTAGGGGTAGCACAAACATTTATGGTTATTAGCATGTTTTGTTGTAAGACATGCTATATGTACATTACAAAAGACGTAAATAGGAACCCGCTGGTTGGGGCTACACGTTATAAGTTTTAAGTTATTAACCCAAAATAGGTTTATTAATATGGATTTATTTAGTATCAGGTATAATTAGTTGTACAACAGTATTTTATAAATTTAAAGGAATAGATTAATGAAAATTTACTTTTTGTGTACAGGAAATTCCTGCCGTAGTCAGATAGCAGAAGGGTTTGCGAAAGATATTATGCCTAAGAACTGGATAATTAAGAGTGCAGGTATTGAACAACATGGATTAAATCAAAGAGCTGTAAGTGTTATGGCAGAAGTGGGAGTTGATATATCTAATCATACGTCCGATTTAATTGATAACGATTTTTTATTTAACTGTGACTATATTATTACGTTGTGTGGAGATGCCAATGATAAATGCCCTGTTACTCCAGCCAATATTAAAAGGTTGCATTGGCCGTTAACTGACCCGGCTAGCACCACAGGACCAGAAGAGGTTATTCAAAATCAGTTTAGAAAGACACGTGATGAAGTTAGGATATTGGTACAGCAATTAAAGATGAATCTTGTTGGATAAACAGTAGACGAGCGCACATTACATTATGGCTTGTCTTTTGGTTTTAAAAAATGTTTACAGAAAAACTAATCAATAAATTAGCCGTTATCAATTACATTGAATCCGCTATCACTCAGAGTGATAGTGACCTGTTTTACATATGTGACACACCTACATTAACAGACATTTAATCGTTGCTATCATGCGTTACAAACTATGACAAATAGCTATTCATTTGTTCTGCCCATTTTGAAGGAACAAAGTAAGTTATATTAAAGGAAGCAATATTGTTTATAAAAAATGGGTCGGTATTATAGATTTGTGTTAGCTCTTCCAAAGATTCGGCCTGAGCCACAATCATGCCACCTGTTCGTGGTTCTTTTCTACCAGACATAATAAAATGCCCTGATTTATAGTACTTATCTAAGTATTCAATATGAGCTGGCAAAAAATGTTCAACTTCAGCAATCGGTTTGATGTAAGTTAATTCAATTATAAACATGTTTTTTCTCCTAGTAATATTTATGAATTAAATACTACTAAAGTGTTTTTTTCTTGTCAATCGGACGCGCCCGCTAATAAAGGAAAGTAAAATAGGGTCGGTTTAGCGGGTACTTTTTACAACAAAGAATGCTAATGTAACAGTAAATCAGGCACCCATAATTAACAGAAAAAAACTTTTGAAAATTGAACATTTTTACAAGATGACGATATGTGAGCGCTCTCTATTCTGATACACGAGGGCGGGGTGTAAATTGTGTAAGACTACAAATGTAAATTAATTTCGAGAATGAGATATGCAAATTATCTGTACATTTTGGACACCATAAAAAGGGACATCCCCAAATAAAAAGAATTAGACGAACCATAAAAAATCAGATTATATCCGAATACCCAGAACTTGACGACGCATAAAAGGGGTGAGATTTACGTAATCAGTCGATAATAACGTTGAATAAGCGTCTTAAATATAAAATGGTGTAAATTATACTATAAACGATTAACAACGCTTAAAACAGCTTATATTGCTTTAAAATAGACATAATAAAACCACGACCTAGATCAAACCTAGAGCGTGGCTTTTTATTATATATGGGGATGAATTGACAATATCAAATGTTACAAACATGCAAGCATATAAGGTTACAAAAATGTTAGCATGCAAGGTTACAAAAACTCTAACAAAACCTAACATGTAACTCCAGTATTTTCCAACATGAATTCTAGTATTTTCTAGCATGGTAATACCAACAAATACCTACATTAACACGCGTTTAATCGTTGCTATAAAGGGCTATACAAGGCGTCGCAAACGTTGTCACAGGTTACAAAAAGGTTACATTTTGCTGGTCACAAGGTCACACTTTCTGAAGTGATCTATACTAGAAAAATGTTGAGCAATTTAAAATATATAAAGAAAAAGCAAATTCTAATGAGATTTTAGAATTTGCTTTTTTATGTACAACTTGAATTTTGATACCATCTCACAAGCCATCGGGCTTACCAATGTTTCCGTAAATTAATAATACTATATCTAGATTTGAGTGTCAAGAATTTGAGAGAATACGATTTCAAATTGTTGAAGAGATGGCAACCCTTGGAAATACTCCTTGTGTCGTGTCAGACGATTTAGTGTTTCGCGACCATTTTTCTCTGTATGATATCTAGCGCGCTCACTCGAAAGTTGTCTATTCAAATAAAACAATGCTACCAAATCATGTACTTTCATGTCTTGAATAAATTGTCTCTGAATTCCATGAATCCGGGAAAAGTTTGATACCACAGCTGAGGGTTTTGGAACAAATTCTTTCGAAGTAAACAAATTAATCAATATTGGAGATGAATGAGCTACAGCATTACGAATATTTTTTGCGTAGCGCATTGTATTTACAAATGTATTTAATTGTTTACTTGGGTATTTTTTAGCGTAAAATTCAATAAATTTTGTGAGTGCTCCGAATGACATTGTTTCAAGTAAAACCCAGACGGAAAGATCTTTGCTATGTTTTGCGTATAAATCCTGAGAATATTTACTCTTTTTCATGTAATCAATAGTAGTGTTATAGTAACTCTGATATCTACTTTTAAATTCATCAACTATTGTGTATCCGTCTTCTTGGTCATTATTGTTAATGATTGCAAGCATTTTGACTTTGAGCCCATGTTCAACATTCATAGCGACTTCAAAAAGGTATCGTCTAAGCTGTACATCTATTGCTGCGAGTTCTACTAAATATGCGAAATCGAGATTTACATATTTGCTATTTGTTTTTGGGAAATTAGAGCGATAAGATGTTGCTTTAAAATAGTAATTTTTGGTATCTAAAAATTGCTCTGCTTCGGCTTCTGAAATTAATGAAAAAGTTATTCCCTTCGATTTCATGTGATTAATTAGTGAAAGGGTATTTAATTTTGGTTTGTCTTTTCTACTCATTGATGTCTTCTTTTTTAGATTTCGTATTCAAACATTGCATTCTTGTTATTTTTAACTTTTTAACGTGAACGCTTGGCACGTATGTACGCACTCTGTGAGTGCTTATAAAATTAACTAATCAATAATAAAATTGCTACAATGACAGCCAGTGTGCCTTGCTTGAAAAATATAGATTTATTTCCAGATGAGAAACTACCATACAAAGCTACTAAAATAATATAGATCATAATAGCAAGTAAGCTGTTGTGGTAGTTGTGTGTGAAGAATAGTGAATAAATTATACCCACTGCAATCAAACCGTTGTAAACACCTTGATTTTTTAACAAAGTCTGTATTTTTTTACTTTGTAAATCAGTTTCCGACATGTTAAATGTCTTGGCTGTATTTGGGGATGTTGTAGCAAAAGTTTCTAAATACATAATGTATAGAAATTCTACGGCGACTAAAAGGCTAATAATAGTAATTACTAAATTCATTTTTTCTCTTCCATTTGCTTTTAACGTGGTTCTGGCACGTATTTTTATTTACCATTCTGTATTGATTAACTAATTATTTCGCGAAGCTTGGGAAAATTCGATCATAAATGCTAAAAAGAACGTTATAGATGCTAGCCAAATAGTATATGGACCCCAGAAAAGGTTTACAATAGCTAGAAGACAGGCACCAGTTAGAAAAGAGATGACAACTATAGTGTAATTTTCAGCATTACGTTTTAAAATGGCTGATTTATTTTTTGATGTGAGATAGTAATACCATTCTGTTAACATTCTACGATAATTACCAGAAGTCATCATTATTGTGTATTGATTTTTTTCAACTCTAACTCCTGTGAAGGTTAACATTAGGAGACCCGTTCCAAATGCCAACGAGCATAGTTTAAGTAGATGGAAGTCATATGGTGCAAAGGGAATTAGTAGGCTAGCAATTACAACAGGAATCATTGTGTAACTCCGCCAATATAAATAATGATCGTTTTTTTCTTTGATCCAAATTCCTGCGAGAAATCCGAGCGAAAATGTAAGTATCGACAATAGTTTAGGGATTACTTGAGACCAATTTTTTTGAGATAAATCAGAAGCTAATAAAATCACGTTTCCAGTTTGAGTTGCAACTAGACCATGAAAGTATATATGGCAGTAAACATCTGATACGCCACCGGAAAAAGCCATTAGTATAGCAAAAAAACGACTATTATTAGAATTTACGACAATACGTTTTGGAAGATATGTATTCATTTATGAAACCTTTTTTAATAGTATGGAGCTTATATTGTTTAGACAATCAATACCCAGATTATAGTACGTGTAATTTATAACCATCTAAAATCTTTGTAATTTCTGAGCCATTGAAAACAACTGTTTCATTATTTTGGTTTGGATGATATGCCACGTTGTTTTCTGTTAAAATATCATTAGAAATATAATATTCAACTGATTTATTATCATCATTTAGTGCATTTAATATGGACACGCTACCTGAAGATACTGATAGTATATTCATTAAATCTTGGTCAGAGGCAAAACTAACTTTTTTATTCATTGTAATATAGGCAATGTCTTTAAGCGTTAAAGAACTATTTACTGGTAGACTAAACAAATAATAGGCAGTTTTTTTTTGATTTCTTAAAAACAGATTTTTAACCTCATAAATATCAGAAATGAAAGGAAGTTGTTGAGCGTCTGCAATCGTGTATATAGGAGAATGTTTGTACAAACAATATTTTATTTTATAATGTTCAAACATTTTTTTTACTTTAATGTCCATATTCAATACTCTCTACAGTAATTTTATACAAAAATTCATAACATAAATTTATTAAATGAAGTTGAAAATTTCGATACATTCATTAACAGAGTCTAATTTAGAATGTTTTATTGCCTAATAATCCTGATTTTCAGCAGGTCGTGTTTTATATGTTTTCCTGTTTGAATAATCAGAGGAGATGTCATTTTTATATAACAGTTCAAGTCACTTACTGATAGTAGGTAGCTTTTTTGGTTGGAAATAAGTCAGCTAGTAACCGTTTTGCCGTTATATTGGCTTGTTTTTCAGCTAATAGCGTGTTGTAATGCCTCTTGCTTGAATAATCAGAGGGCTTATCGTCAGCATGACCATACTCATGTAGGGCTGTCATAAGCTGTACATAATCGTTGTCATTCTCATTAAGATATATGGCTTTGCTGTCATAGTCGATACAGCCATGAAAGTTCGGGGATGACACGTCAATAAAGTAAAAAGCATAATCAGGCAATAAATTTAATACGTATTCAAGGTTAGTCATAGGCGTAACCTCGAATTAAATGCGTCTGCGGTGTTTCATAGCGAGATGAACCATTTTTATAATGTCTTCGCGTTCCTCGTCAGACACAGAGGGGTCAATACTATATGCTATGCGCCGTTGGTTGGGAGTAAGTGGCTTATCATCCCCGTCATCAGAGCTAGTTTGAGACGTTTTAAGCACATTATCTGTTTTGCCCTGTAAATAGTCCATAGTTGTATCTAAAGCGTTAGCAATCAATGAGAGCATGGCAAAAGAGGGCTGGCGTGCCTCACTCTCAATACGTGAAATGGTTACACGGGATGTGTTGATTATTTCAGCAAGTTCACTTTGGGTGAGCTTTTTTTGTGTACGTAATTCTTTTATACGGTTAGCAGTCACAGACATAATGTACCTCGCTTAAATATTAAGAAAAAATAAAGGTGTTAACTAAAAATAAAACTAAGTTAAGAAACAATAAAGCTCGTTGTAACCTAAGGTATCAAAGTGTAAATTATAAATAACGATACGTACCTAAGGTTACGTTTATAATGTTCAGTTGGTTACATATACACTAATCATACCAGACAAGCAAGGTCATTTAAAGGCAAGTAAGGATATTAAGTGCAAGAGTGAATCACTATAAAAGCAACGAGACAGGAGAAATTATCATGGCAGTATCAAACGCACTATTTAATGAAGCAGAAGTTATCAAGGACACGAACAGCGCGCTTGAGGATGTACAAGAAACATTAGCGCTCACATTGGTTGATAGCTTGAAAGCAGGCGACCATATCACAACGCCAACAGTCATTAACATGTTGAAAGATTTGGAAGACATGCAACTCAAATATTATGACCGTATGGAAGATAACGAGAATGTGCAAGGCGGTTTAGAAAATCAAGCACAAACAGAAAAGGAGGACTAAGAATGACATTATGGTTAGCACAAGTTATCGGGCTTGTATTTGTAGTAGGTAGCGCCTTTATTATGGGTGTGGTTGTTGGAGATAGTCTAAAGGAGGAACGCAAAGCATGAGCAATGTGTATGTGAGAACGTTAGAGCGCATGTATAAGCCCTTGGTTGACATTGCTAACAGTGACAGGGTAGCAGGTAACGAACAAGCACAGTTTGAAATCATGCAAGCTTATGAGTTGTTAGACAGAGCCACCACACGATTGATTATTAGGGGATGATATGGCAGTAAGTAATGATGATCTAATGGAAGAACTAGCAGAACTGGCATTTCAGTTCAGACAAAATACGCATGTCTGGAAACGAGCTGAGAAAGTGGCGGAACATTTTGATGTGAGTTTGGGAACGGTTAAAAGCTGGAAACGACAAGGACTTATCACAGGTTATAAACATGACAAAGTAGTGATCTATGATATTAAAGCCATTGAACGTGAATTATTTCAAGTAACTAAATAGAAAGGACGGCAAAGCATGAAAAAGGGCACAAAAAAAGCACATCCCCGAGCGACCAAACTTACGGATGAGCCTTGCTACAAACGCCTATATCATGGCTTTTGCTATACACATTTTAACATGGATAAGGATAAAAATACAAAATTTTATATTACATTGGCTCAAGTTGATTACATCAACTCGTTATTTAACGAACCAATGTTCAGCGTTGATTTAAACAAAAAAACGTTTCAGCCTGTAGATGAAATTAGATTTCACGATTGGTTAGACAGTTTCGAGCGAGGCGACCAACAATGACAGAAACACCATTATCAAACATTGAACAGCAGATACTAAATACATTGCCCGCGGGACGTGCGCAAGCAATTACATTGGAGAAGTTGGCTTACTTATTGCGGATTAATAAAAAGCGTGTGAGTGATATTGTCGCAGATTTGCGTAAACGTGGGTATTTAATCGGGAGTAACCGCCAAGCGCACGGTGGCATGTATCTTATTGTTACAAGTAACGAGTTTTGGGAAACAGTGAACACCTTACAAAAGAGTGTTAATAGTCAACAAACAATCATTAATGCGTTGTTGAAGCATGAAGAAAGATTTGCGAGGGTTTAAGCATGACACAATCACAACGAGTAGCGGTTAATCACGCCTTAGAAAGTGTGATGAGTGCAAAGAGCCTTGTCAATTTAGCTAGGTATCAGAAAGAGCCACAAAAACTCATTAGCATGGTGTTAAGGATAGGGACTGACCTTAATGAAGTTGAGACACGTTTGCAAACGCTTAAAGGCAGGGTGTAACAGTGGCTAAGTGGGAACAAATCAAACAATATCAACAGACAGGTGCTTATGTGTTTATGGCGCTACCTAATCAGAAGCACAATGCAGTCAGCGGTGGGTACAATAACAGTTTTAAAAATGGGGATGATTTAAAACACTGGATAAACGGACATCCAGAGTATCAAGACGGCAATGTGGGAATTGACTTGTCACGGAGTAATTTAATTGTGGTTGATATTGATAAGCATAAACACAATGGTATGAAAAGCATTAGCGCATGGTTTAAGTCGCACGACATCAACCCAGAGACTATCCAAGACACTTATGTTGAACGGACAGCCAGTGGTGGACTACACGCTTTTTATCTCATCACCGAGGGCAAGACTAAGCCAGCAGAGAAAGTCAGCGCCTTGCAAGGTGTAGACCTTTTGACTAACAAACATGGGGTCATTGTTGCACCCAGTGTTATCAATCAGCAACCATATCGAGCAATTACCCCTTTTGAGACGATACAGCAAGCGCCAGAGTGGGTGTATCAGCTTGCAAATAATCACGGTGGTACAAATACATCAAAGACAAAATCAACGAGCAGATACAGCAATGTAGACCGTTGGTTAATGGTCAAAAATGGCTTTGAGACAGGACAACGCAACGATCAAGCGATGAGCTTAGCAGGGTATTTGTTTGCCTTAAATATTGAGCCACAAAGCATTTACGATATTTTACAAATTACCAATGAACGCAGTAACGAACCATTACCCCATGATGAACTAGGCAAGGTGTATATGAGTGCAAGAAGGCGAGAGGAACGTAAAATAATGAGGATAAATAGCTATGGCAGAGATTGATACAACACCAATGCCAAAAGTTACGAACAAAGTGCCGAGTTGGTTGGATGTGCAATACAACGAGACAGGCGAAATCAGCAAGACGACAGTGAATGTTGAACGATTAGCGGAGTTTGTGGCGAAAGAGACTAATTTTTACACTGATAACAATAATCTAGCAGGGTATTTGTTTAACGGTCAGTATTGGAAACGGTACAAGAATGTGAAGCAGGCAGATAATGCGTTAAGTTCAAGAGTGGCGACACTATTAAAACAGCATAAAAAGCTAACCAGTGCCAAGCAAGTCAAAAATATTGTGGACTTAATCCGAGTAATCACAGTAAAAGATGTGGCTGATTATATCGATTTTACTGATAAGCCTTATATGGTTAGCTTTACTAATGGCACATTGGATATGCGGACGTTAGAAATTAAGCCAAACGCATCACAGTACCATGCTTTAGGTGGGTTAGATTATCCAGTTAGTGATAAAGATTTACCGACACCCAAGACGGACGAGTTTTTTACCCGACTGTTAGGGGATGAAAATGCAGAGCTATTATACAAGTTTATTGGTTATGGCTTTAAACGTAATTACTTGCCCTTTCAAAACTTTGTCATTTTGTATGGTAAAGGTGGTAACGGAAAAGGCACGGCGCTTACTTATATTGGTCAGAAACTGTATAGCGGTAACGTCAGTGAATTGAGTTTACAAGCATTTGGGGATAAATTCAAAACGGTTGGGCTAGTGGGTAAGTATGCAAACATTGGCAGTGATATACCAGCTAACTACATGCCAAACACAGAGAACCTCAAACTAGCTGTGAGTGGTAAAGAACGATTTGAAGTGGAATCTAAGGGTGTGCAGGCTTTTAGTATCGTCAATTATGCCACACTATTTTTTTCAGCTAATGACTTACCCAACATTAGACGAGATAGCGGATTAGATCGTAGACCATTGGTACTCACAACGCAAGGTAAGGGGTTTACTACCAAAGACGGCAAGAGTGATTATTTTGATGAAGCCGAGTTATTAGATGAGCGCCCAGCGTTTACACGTAAGGTCATTAAGCTATTTATGGACGCAGAGCGAGCTAAGACGTTAAACATCCCCGAAAACGTCCAGAAAGCGACAGCAGAATGGCTAAAGAGCGCTGATATTGTCTCACAGTGGCTAGATGAACATACGGAGGAAGCTAAAGACAGGCGACCAACCGCCAAGTATATGTATCAGCAATTTAGTCGAGATGTTGAAGATATGGGTATGAAAGAAACGATAAACCGCAACACATTTTACAGTCGTATGGAACATTTAGGTATTAAAAGTTCAAAAAGTGTGACTATTTCAAGTTTAGATGATGAACACGGCAAAGCAACTAAGCGATTTTTGGATATTAAGTATATAGATTGACGTTAAACAGATGTTTTATAGAGCTATTATTGACATAAAAAATGCTTGTAACCGTTGGTGTATAAAGGTTATTGATGTTATTGACTTTTTATTGAAGTTACTAGAATAAATAATATATATACGTATATATAAGGACTTCGAGAAAAGGTCGAGAAAGTCAATTATTTAGGTTTAAGGTTTGTGGCACAACAGATACAGCGTTTTAGCAAAGTCAATAATAGGTAAATTGAAAGTATTTTAAAGTCAATTTGATAAGGAAAAGAGGAATTATGAATAAAGATTTTTATTATAACTGCATGACAGCTTACAAAGATTTAATGAAAAATAAGACAGATGATATTAGTATCAGTTTTGGCGAATTTTGTCAGATTGAAGCAATTAAGCAAGGACTGGAAAAGTTGAGTGTGACAATATGACGCAGTCGTTAAGGGGATGAAATGAATTATATAGTTGGCTTTATATTTATAGCAATGATTGGCTATTTGTTTGAACAGCGTAGACACATCAAGTTTCTTGAACAAGTTAATCATAATCAAGAGACACACGACGTTATGACAGCACACCAGTTAGAACTCACTAGACACAAAGCAAAAATGCTTGAGTTGACATTAAATATGTTTGGTTACAACGTTGAACGATTTGAAGCCAGTGATTTTACTAAGAGTGAACCGTCACAAGAGCAGTTACAAGAGATATGGGCAGAGTATTTGCAATTACAACAAAAGTCACGCAGTGCGCAAATTAAATTTGAGACCGAGCTAGAATTGAGGGGCATTGAATAGGTAGACAAAACTGAACAAAATGACATCTTTTAAAATAGCAATAATCACGTTTAAAAACTGTTATAAAGGTATTTTGAGGGTTGTTTTAATGAATAAAATATAAAAAGGTATACAGTGTGGCTGTCTTAAATGTAGTGTTTGCAAGGACTTAGCTTATGAACATTAAAATGTAGAGGTTGCCTTTTACTAGTGAGAAAGTTTTTATGGATATTCAAGATTATATGAATAGGTTGCCGAGACCAGAAAAAACCTATGCAGAGAAAGAAAGCACTATGTTTTATGTGTATGTATTCAACCTCGTTATGGATGAGTTAATGACTAGAAAGCTAACTAATCGCAGAGCTATAAACTATGTTTTGAGCTATACAACTTACGGCAATAAGACCAGAGCCTATCAAGAAACACACCCTATGGCGAGTAAACGAACAGCTAATGTGAATGCAAACAAGTATTCAAAACGCTTTGATGTTTATGTCGCACAGTCAATGAGCATACACTTAGTCTACAAAGGCAGGTTAGCATTAGCATTGGCGGTTAAGTATATCAATGTTAATGGCATTGAGCGATACGTGAATAAATTAATACTTGAATTGTGGAAAGGAGACTAGATGACAGCAAACACAGAACATCGCCAGTTATGGCCAAAGTGGATGAAACGCAATGAAGCGCACAAATATATTAGTGTTGCAGACAATACTTTTATCAAACGTTATGTGAATACAGGTAAAGTGAGAGCCTATCCAACAGCACACGGGTTACGCTATGATCGTGATGAAATAGATGAAGCCGTACGCCATTATTATGATTAGGAGTTTAAAAAAGAGTTAAGCAAGGGCAAGACAACATGATAATGTGAAATAATGAAAGCGTGTGAACATGCTTTTTTATTTTATCTAAATCTCTGCTTACTCGCTTGTAGCAAAGAGGTATAACATGAAATTTCAGCAAATTGACACACCAAAAGGGAAAGTTTGGGAAGTAAATGGGTATTTAATTAATAGTAGTCAAAAAGTCCGTGTAAAGAAACGAGGATTTGAAAGCAAACAAAGTGCTAGACAATGGTTTAATAATCAAAGTGTTTTGTTTGATAATGGCCAAAGTAAATACAACAAAAAAACAACCCCAAACGTGATGACCGTTGAAGAGTTGTATAATATGTGGCTTGATACCTATCAGCATACTGTGGAAGAAAGTACGCTCAATAAAACAATGAACGTTTTTAACATCCATATCATCCCCGAGTGGGGCGATATATTGGTAACTGATATTAAGCCATTGAACTTACAACGATATATTAACACAATGCAGGGTAAAATATTGCATTATCGTAAGATAACAGGTTATTTCAAAAGACTATTAAATATTGCAGTGCGTATGGATATGATTGATGTAGACCCATTTACCAAGGTAGATATGCCAAAGGCACGCAGATCAATCAATAAGCCTAGGCAATTTATGGATGTTGACGAGTTCAAGGCGTTTGTTGACGTACTAGATAGCCAATACAAATACATTAATCAGCAAGCCTATACGTTGCTTAGATTAGGTGCATTCACGGGGATGAGAACCGAGGAACTACTCGCTTTACAATGGCAAAATATAGACTTTGACAATGGATATATAAGTATTATGCAAGCGTTGGGGCGTGGTTTAAATGGTAGTACCTATATTAAAGCGCCTAAGAGCCAAACAAGTAGGCGCACCCTTAAAATTGATAATAAGATGTTAGTTGTGATGTCTAATTGGTATGAAGTCAGTAACCATAAAAGCGGGGATGATTATGTATTCAATAATCATGGGCATACGTTGCAGGTCATGAGACCAAATAAGTGGCTACATGATGTCAGTGATAAGTATAATGTTGCGGTTGGGTTATCTATGCACAAGTTAAGGCATACATGGGCGACATTGGCATTAGATCAGGGCGCAAGCGTGAAGCAAGTACAAACTTACTTAGGACATGCGGATGTATCTATGACTTTAGATGTGTATAGCGACATTACAAAACGAGCCAGTGATGATACAGGTAATGTTTTGTCGGGTTTAATTGATTAAAAGGTACTAAATATAGTACAAAACGCCAGAATTGTTGATGTGGCAGGGGTGTAGTAACTCCCCTCGACTCCACTAAGCATTT
>NZ_PUFH01000002.1 GCF_004354555.1 Leuconostoc citreum | reverse complement strand
TTATTTCGTCGCTTACTTTCGCTCGCATCGCTTTCGCTTTTTGACAACTTTATTACTATACTTTATTCTTCTCGCTTTGTCAACTACTTGCTCGCGTTCTTTTTCACTCGCTCACACCGTTGCTCTCTTTCGCTCTTAAGAACATATACTAATATACCAACCTTTTCCCCCCTCGTCAACTACTTCCTTTACTTTGTTTTTACTCTTCGTTTTATCTTCCTTATCCTCTTGATTTCCCCTTGCCTCGTTCGCTTTCTGCCTGTGAGGCATGTCTTTATTTTGATAATTTTCGTTTTTGTAGTTACTGTAATGTTAATCGTAAGTCTTCTGGTTGAATCCATCTTAGTTTAACAATGAAAATCCAGCGCAAAATGACAGCAATCGTAATTGGAAAAATGATAAAAGTCACTAAAATAGCAATTATAGCGCCCACTGTTTTATTTGATAGGTTATAGGCTGTTAATGGTCCAATGAGGCCAGAGAAACCAAAGCCAGCTGAAAATGCCGTCCCCTTAATATCAAACATTGTTGCTATTGCACCCATTATTGCTGCCCCGATTGTAGTTGGCAGAAAAAGTTTGGGCTTTGTTAACATATTAGCCATCTGTATTTTAGGCGACCCAATGAAATGCGCTAGTGTCCCACCTAATGGATTAACACTAGCACCCATTGCAGCTAACGTGAAACTTGCAACGACAATACCAGCATTTGCTGCACCCGATCCGACACCTGTTAATCCAATTGCAGTCGCAATACCGACTGAAGATAATGGTGAAACAATTAGAAAGGCGAATGCGGCGCCTAGCAAAGCGCCCATAATAATGGGTGTAAAGTCTGTTGCATAAGCAACGCCAGTGCCTATCCACACTTGAACTTGCCGCAAAGGTGATAACGTAAACAACCCAATGCCACCGGCTACTAAGACCAAAAAAAGTGGCTGGATGAGTATCTTAAGATGGCCAAAGGTAACTTGCGTTAATTGCGCCAGTCCAGTCGCCAAAATAGCCACTAGAATGATATTTAAAATAACGCCAGTACCACTAATCACCATACTTTTTTGTGATTGTATAACCACCCCAGAAGACACAAACATAGCCAGGGCAATCGCCCCTGAATCAATTGCCGACATTTTCCTAATTTGGCCAACTGCAAAACCTGAAACAATTGGTAACGCACTCTGTACCAGCGTTGTCATGAAACCAACTTTCAATGCCACAACACTAGTAGGGAACAGTAGCAAAAATTGACTCACTAGCGCACTAGGTATTAAGGTAATAACAATCCCTAAGCTCGTGCCATTTAAGACATCCACAATAAATTTTTTAACGCGTTTGCGATCACTTTGAGCCATACCCTATGTCCATTGTCCTTTTCATTCTAAAATTGTGTCGCCAGTGTAAAGCTACTGATTGCTTATATTTCGTTAACAGCCTGATGACCTGATATAATCGCTAAAACATCATCCAACGCCGTATTAACCATATTGTCTACTGCAATATTTGTAAAAAAAGCAATATGTGGTGTGAGTAACACGTTTGGCATCGCCATTAATTGTCTGATTTGTGAGTTATCAATGCCTTGTTGCCTTAAATCACGGTTAAAAACGAGTGACTCACCAGTTACAGTATCTAAGGCAGCCGCTGGTATTTTACCTGAAAGCAACGCCGCAATGAGGGCCTCTGTGTTAACCACATCCCCACGTGACATGTTCAAAAACAAGCTACCTATTTTCATTTGATTAAAATCAACCGCTTGGAGTAAACCAACCGTACTATCATTTAAATCAACATGCACACTAATGACATCACTTTGAGCCAATAATGTTGCTTTAGAAACGTATGTCAGATACTTTTTTAAACATTCTTGTGGCTTGACATCGTAGGCAATCACTTTAGCACCAAGTAAATGTAGGAGCTTAGCTAACGTCCCACCAATGCGTCCAGCACCTATAATACCCACAGTAATGGTGTGAATCTCTCTCGCCTGCAAACCAGCCCAGCGAAAATCATTCTGATTCATACGTTGTTCAAAGGCCCAAGTCCGTCGCAGTAATTGAAATATTTGTGTCAAGGCGAGCTCTGCAACTGATCTAGGTGAATATTTCGGCACGTTTGTAATTTTTAAACCAGCACGTTTAGCAAGTGTAACCGGAATCATATCAACACCGGCAGTACGAGTCGTTATTTGTTTTAAGCCTTGATGAACTAATGACTGGTAGAATGCTTCATCACCACCAATATTAGCAGTCTGCTGAACAATTAAGCCATTGTACTCTGATAAATTATCATGCTGTCCGGGATGAAATTCTTCGCGTACCATATCAATTTGTAGATTGTGCGCTTTAGCATAGGTTTTAATACTAGGTTCTTCATCAGATCGTACACTCGTCATCAAAATTTTTGTCATATATTCACCGTGCCATATAGGCTGATAAACGTGCCATAGCTTCTTTTAGTTGTGCCATTGATGCAGCATAACTGATACGAATATAGCCCTCACCACCAGGACCAAAAGCAGAACCAGGTACAACTGCCAACTTATCTTTCTGGGCTAAATCTCTGGCAAATGCAACATCGTCTTGCAGATAACCGGCTGGAATTTTAGCAAAGATATAGAATGCACCTGCTGGCTTTGGCACTACAAAACCTAGCGATATCATTGTTTGATAGACAAAATCTCGTCGTGCTTGGTAAGCTTTTTTCATATCTAATGTATCTTGGCGACCAGCTTCTGTACTTAAAGCTTCAGCCGCAGCAGCCATAGCAGAATTTGTTGCCGTTGTAATCGTGAACTGATGAATCAAGCCCAATTTTGCCACCAATTCAGCAGGTCCTGCCAAGAAACCAATACGATAACCGGTCATCGCATGAGATTTTGAGACACCATTGAGTAAAATTGTCTGTTCGGGAAGATATTGAGCCATTGATACATGCTTTTCATCATAGGTAAGTTCAGAGTATATTTCATCCGAAATAACCACAATGTTAGTGTCTCGTAAGACGTCAGCAAGTGCTTTGATTTCATCTGCAGTGTAGGTTACACCAGTTGGATTAGAAGGGAAATTCAATACAATTGCCTTGATTTTATCGCCATGTTCTGCAATGGCTGCTGTTAACATTTCTGGACTTAAAACAAAGTTATTCGTTGATGTATCAATAAACACAGGTTCACCACCACCGACAATGGTAACGGGTATATATAATGGAAAAATGGGTGTTGGTAATAGGACTTTATCACCCACGTTGAGTAGCGATGTTAACACGGTATATATCGCTTCAGTTGCACCGACAGTGACAATAATTTCATTTTCTGCATGATAATCGAGTTGATAACGGTCTGCCAAGAAATTGGCAGCGGCTTTTCTCAATGCGATTGTCCCATTAGATGCTGAATAATGTGAATCATTGGCTGTTATCGAATGAATGGCGGCGGCCTTAATATGCTCAGGCACATTAAAATCTGGCTCCCCTAAAGTTAATTTCAAAATATCAGGAATCGCACTGACTTCATTATCAAATGCTCGTATAGCACTTGGTTTTACTAAATCTAAACGGTTATTAAATGAGCTTAATAATGATGGCTTTGCTTTGGGCATATTTTTCTCCTAAATTCTGCTTCCTAAATCCTGCTAATGATTTCTAACAAAAACGCACACTCGGTCGATTCCGAATGTGCGTTTACACCAGCCAATAACTGTGTTTACTTTAGCATTCGAACCGTTGATTATCCGAATACCACAACAAAATGCTTTTGGTAAACGGCTACTACCCGAAATACCAAAAGTAAAATCGCATTTTAATTTGTGTTGCTTTATTTGTCATTTGTTAAAAAACCTTAATTTTATTATGAGATAATAATAATCTTTCTTAATCAAAATGTCAAGTTATAAAATACGTCAACTTTTTATTCTAATTGTTTTTTGGGCAAACGACGACCATGCATTATATCTGTCACAAGTAAATCTAGTCTTGTTTTTGTCTTTGACCAGTCATCGTTCACTAATTCATACGCTCTCCCCTTGAGATTCTGCGGCAACTTCATATCTCTCAAAAATTCAGGTGAGGCAACACGTTGTTTGACAGCATGTGGATCATCCCCTCGCACTTGCACGCGGTCGACCAAAACAGACGGACTAGTTACCGTCACAAAAATAATAATCGCCCGTGATCCCAATTCTTGTGCATAAGTAATTGCACCAGCTGTATCCAAGACAATGGTAATATATTGGCTTTTCTGCCATGCACGGTCTAGTCCTTCATACGACGAACCGTATTTAGCCCCTGCATAGGTCACACGTTCTAAATAATGATTATTCTCAAAAGAATCATCCGTTTCAAAGTAGTAGGCAATACCATTCACTTCACGTTCTCTTGGTCGACGTGTTGTATGTGTAATCACACGAGGCATACGATAATTTTCTTGTAAATAGCGGGCAATTGTGGTTTTGCCAACACCTGTCGCACCAGTGATGACAAATACTTTGTTATCTTTCATATAATCTTATTCCTTATCTTTTCTATTGTAACGTATCTGCAAGAGCAAAGTTAGACATTCGCCTATGAAATTGCTAAAATAATAGTTATGTTTAAATTAAAATAATATGGGAGAAACATCATGTCTATCTTTGCGAGAGCATTTAAACGAGAATCTATTGATAATTATATGCAAGCCGATTCTCATATGTCACGAATATTAACCACACGTGATCTCATAGGCCTTGGTGTTGGGACTGTGATTGGGACTGGAATATTTATTTTGCCCGGCCATGAAGCTGCTCAACATGCCGGCCCAGCGGTATCTATTGCTTTTCTTATTGCGGCTATATACTCTGGCTTATCTGGCATGTCATTTGCTGAATTTTCTTCAGCTATGCCAGTTGCTGGATCAGCCTACTCATATGGTAGCGTCATTTACGGTGAAATTATTGGCTGGTTACTTGGCTGGTCCTTAATATTAGAATACTTTTTAGCCGTCTCTGCCATTGCTACTGGTTTTTCAGCCTATCTCAATAACCTGCTCTTAACCTTTGGTGTTCATATGCCAAAGTCGTTACTGGCTGGCCCAATGGAAGGCGGCATCGTGAATTTATTTGCGGTTATGATCATTCTCCTTGTTACCGCGATTTTATCTCGTGGTCTTAACGCTTCAAAGAAGATTGAAAATGGCGCCGTCATTTTAAAAGTAGCCATCCTTGGTTTGTTTATTATTGGTGGTTCATTTTTCATTAAGCATACAAACTATGTCCCATTCTATCCGAAAGAATTTCACACTGGACCACTTGGTTTAAATGGTATTATGTCAGCAACTGCAAGTATCATTTTTGCTTTCCTTGGTTTCGACACAATTGCCGCACACGCTGCCGAAGTGAAAAACCCACAAAAAACAATGGTACGCGGCATTGTTGGCACAGTTTTAATTTCTGCTTTACTATATGTCCTATTTTCAATCGTGTTAACTGGTATTGTTAACTATAAGCAACTAGGTGTTGATGACCCTGCTGCTTTTGCTCTACAGGCTATTCATCAGACGCAATTTGCTGTTGTGATTACAGTTGGTGCTTTGGTTGGTATGTTTACGGCTATTCTCGCTTTGATATATGCTTCTTCCAGACTAACTTATTCCTTTGGTCGTGACGGCTTGCTCCCACGTTCACTTGGTAAAATTTCAAAAAGTTCAAGACTACCCGTTAACGCTTTGCTTGTGGCAGTTGTGATTGAGGCTATATTTGCTGGTCTAATTCCTTTAAATACCCTAGCGAGTCTGATTAATGCTGGTACATTACTGGCTTTCACATTCATTAACTTTGGCGTACTGATTCTACGCCGACGTCAAGATTTGGCTCATGACGGTTTTAAAGTACCTGGTTATCCTGTTATCCCATTCATCGCTGGGATAATTAGTCTATATCTCATTACTAAGTTACCAATCGATACTTTAGAACTATTTAGTATCTGGGTACTTATCGGCGTTGCATGGTACTTCATATATGGTATGCGCCATTCAAAACTATCATGAATGCATATTAAAAGGCCACCTGACTTAAATCGGGTGGCCTTTTAATATATATCAAACTCAGTTTATTTATAATAGTGGCGTTTTACGACGCATATAGGCATCTACTAACTTTTCGTAGACACCAGGTTCCACACTATCAAGTGCCGGTCCCAAAACATCCATCGCCTTATCAAAGTTATAATCACGCTCGTAAAACATGCGCGCCTGCTCACTCGCAGCTGCCACCCGCTCATTAGTAGCGCGATAACGATTAGCATATTGAAGTAACTGCTCAGTTAAATTAGCTTGATCAACAATTTTATCAGTTTTTTCTTTCAAGGTATCGATGTCTGCTGAAACAATATTAAGCTGTCTTTGAACTTCGTCCATGTTAACCAATGTCGCTTGTAGTGATTTGGCTAATCTCTCCAGCTCATTCGATACTGCAAAGAAATACTCCAAATAACTGGCAGGTAGTCCGGGTAAGTTCATACGTTCAACAGCATGCTTGATGTTTTCAATATCTTGTTGGTATTGTCCACCAAATTGTCTTGCAGAACGCTGCGCTTTTTCAAGTCCAGAAATTTTATCCCAAATCTCTATTTGTTGTGCCTCTATTTCAGAAACATGTGCCAGTAACTTTTCTTGCTTAGCCTGTAATTCACTAAAGGACATTTCTGAAGATTCGAGCAAATCATCATTATGGTTAACTTGTTCTTCAGCCGCATTAATTTGTTCTAAAAGCGTCCGGCGCATTTCAATTTCTCTATTGTTGAATTGGAAACTTTGGCCTAAGCGATCTAATTCAATCGCCAATGTACTATTTTGCTCACGTAACCGCAACAAATCTGATGATAGTTGGTCCGCGTGTTTAGTTACTTGCTGACGCGCCGTCATTTCAGTTTCCATCATATCGTAGAGTGTCTCAATTCGTCTTTCGATATAACCATTTTGTTCTGAAACTTCTTTTAACTTTAATTCACTGAGCAACTTTAATACTTGCTGACGTTGGTCATCAATAGCATTAAGCTCCTGATTAATTGTATCGTTTGGAAAAACGTAACCTTGCGCAACTAAATCAGAATGCCCCTGTGACAATTCATTGAGTTGCTCAACGTAGACCCTATCTACTTTATCAAACAGGTCTGGGATGTCTGCCATCATGTTTTCCATTTGTGTGGTTTCCATGGCTAGCTGTTCGTATATATCGGATGCTGTTGCGTGATCCCCATCTTCAGTTAAACGTGTGAATTCATCATAGTCGGCTTCTAGTTGTGACAAAAACTTATCTAACCCTGCGTTTGCTGGCCCAAATTTGAAGTTTTCAGCTAATAATCGTTTGCGCAAGTCGTCATATTTTTTCTTTAAATCATTGATTGCTTCACGATGCGCTTCATTAATTTTTTTGAGCTCGGTTAACCCTTTTCGGACATCACTGATTGTTTGTTCCGTTTCGTTGACCATCGCCTCCAAACGTGCCAATTCATGACGCGTTTTAATAAAATTAATACCCCGTGCTTCAAATAATACTAAATTAGCCTGTTGATCAATTTTTAAGAACTTATTGTTTTTAACGTCGTTAAACTGTCTTTCAAGATTCTGATACTCTTTTAAGGACTGTCCAGTTAATGATAACTTCCGCCCTTCAACTAACTCCTCGCGTACCTTCAAAGACGCTAGCTGTTCTTTTCTGAGCTTGAAAACATTGACTTTTTTAATTGTAGTTCGTTGCATCGCAAAAATTGCTATGTAAGCAATAATAACGATACCTAAAATAATAGCTAATATAGTTAAATTCATGTGTTTTTATCCCATTTTTATTGATAACCCAATTCTAACACGCTGTGCCTTGGTTATACAGTAACAGACTGTCTTTTTTGCCAAATCTCAACTCGTTTACACTTTTCTTAATAACTTGCTATGCTGTCTAGTTTCTGTTATTATTAAAAGAAGTTGTTAATTGAGTAGCAGTAAGTAAAGAAGCGCGTCAACAACGCCCCAAATCGTTAGTAAGGCCATAGCTACTGGTTCTGAGAAACGTCAAGTTAGGCGCTGCACGCATCTGGTACTTACCCTCAAATGTACGACAAAATACATTTTGGAGGACATATACATGTCACGTTATACAGGTCCAAAGTGGCGCATTTCACGTCGCTTGGGTGTTTCATTGTCAGGTACTGGTAAAGAATTGTCACGTCGCGCATACGCGCCTGGCGATCACGGTGCCGGACGCCGCGCTAAGATTTCTGAATATGGTATGCAGTTGCGCGAAAAGCAAAAGTTGCGTTTTACTTACGGTTTGACAGAACGTCAATTCCACGCTTTGTTTAACAAGGCGGGTAAGATTCGTAAAGGTACTCACGGTACTAACTTTATGATCTTGTTGGAGCAACGTTTGGATTCACTTGTTTATCGACTTGGTTTTGCAACAACACGTCAACAAGCACGTCAGTTGGTTAACCATGGTCACATCATGGTCGATGGTAAGCGTGTTGATATTCCATCATACAACGTTACCCCTGGTCAAGTTGTTTCAGTACGCGATAAGTCAAAAAACATTGTACCTATCCAAGCTGCTGTTGAATCAGTTGTTGCACGTCCACAATTCGTATCATTTGATGCTGAAAAGCTTGAAGGATCACTCGTTCGCTTACCTGAACGTGAAGAATTAGATGCCGACCTTAACGAAGCTTTGATCGTCGAATACTACAACCGTTTGGGTTAATATACTTAATCTGATTCTGGTTGAAACGTCACCTTTGGGTGGCGTTTTTTGTTTGTCATGTTATTTAATCATAACGTATAATAGAAGTACTACAACGTATCGGAGAATAAAAATCTATGGATATCAATGAACGCCTGCAACAAGAACAATTAGGTGGTCAGCCTAAAATCAACCCCGACGAACAACGTCGATACTTGGGTACTTTTCGTGAACGTGTCATTGCAGCAATAAAAGTATCTCAGCTAACCGATAAAACTATCCAGTCTCAATTTGAAAAGATATTAACCAAACATTCAACCGGAAAAGTCTTAATTGACCAAACCCTCACCACTGATAATTTTCCAACATTTGTCAGTTTAGCAACCAAAACACATCATCCATTTACTGTGTTATCTGATGTTACTGTTAAAAATCAAGTAACCGACCCGATTGCCGTTTTACTGGCAGCGGATACAGCTGTCAACGTCAATACTATTTATCTAGACTAGTTCACTAAAGAAAGGCATTTGAGAAACTATCTTGAAGCATGTCAATCATAGACTTCAACTTGTTTACTCAATATGAAAAATGACTATGCAGCAACCACTTGCTTATCGTATGCGCCCAAATAAAATTGAAGACATTGTTGGCCAACAGCATCTTGTTGGCTCTGGTAAAATCATTTGGCGTATGGTGGCTGCTAAACGCTTAAGTTCAATGATTTTATACGGCCCCCCAGGAACAGGAAAAACATCAATTGCTTCAGCAATCGCCGGTTCATCTAAATATGCTTTTCGTGTGCTAAATGCCGCAACAGATAGTCAAAAAGACTTACAGATTGTTGCTGAAGAGGCTAAAATGTCTGGTACTGTTGTCTTGTTACTAGATGAAATTCATCGTTTAAACAAAGTAAAACAAGATTTTTTATTACCACATCTGGAATCAGGCGCCATTATTTTAATTGGTGCAACTACTGAAAATCCTTATATCAACGTCACGCCAGCAATACGCTCACGAACACAAATTTTCCAAGTGACGCCTTTAACTGAAGATGACATTAAAAGTGCAGTCCATCGTGCATTAAAAGATGACACACATGGTTTAGGCAAATATAAAGTGACGCTAACAGATGACGCAATGAATCATTTGGCACAAGCAACAAATGGTGATTTGCGTAGTGCACTCAATGGTTTAGAATTGGCTGTTTTATCCACACCAACAGCAAAAGATAAGACAATTCACATTACGTTACCAGTCATTGAAGAAACTGTTCAGCGAAAGGCGATGTTTGCTGATAAAGATGGTGATGCGCATTATGACGTGATATCTGCTTTGCAAAAATCAATTCGGGGATCTGATACAGATGCTGCATTGCACTACGCTGCACGTATCATAGAGTCTGGTGATTTACCTATCTTAACTCGGCGATTAACTGTTATCGCTTATGAAGATATTGGTTTGGCCAACCCCACTGCTGTGCAACATGCTGTCACAGCTATCCAATCTGCTCAATCACTTGGCTTGCCAGAAGCACGCATTCCCTTAGCCAATGCCATTATAGAATTAGCGTTATCACCTAAATCCAACGCTGCTTATTTAGCCATTGATAAGGCACTTAGCGACATCCAATCCGGTAAAACAGGTGATGTGCCAGATCATCTTAGGGATTCACATTACAAAGGTGCCGCTGAACTCGGTCATGGCAAAGGTTATATCTATCCTCATGATTTTGACAATGATTGGGTTCCACAACAATATTTACCAGAAAAAATTAGCCAGACACAGTATTTTAGTCCTAAAGGTAATTCAAAAATTGAAAAAGCGTTCAGCGACGTTTATCAAACATTAAAAAAATCTCAGCGTGACGGATTAGACTCCTGACACACTGCTGCTTTTCATTTTGTCAAGACTAGTGATACCCGAATTTTTGCGTTATAATATATTATGAATTACTCAGATATACGCATTGCTACATTATCAGCTTTTTCCTTACAACCTTTATATTTCGGTTGGGAATTCTTGACTTAGAAGATCTGCCTTCTCATTTGGTAATCTGACAATCTTGATGAACCATCCACCTCGATAAATTCGAGGAAAATCTGCGTAGCGATTAACGGTATCAAGAGTATTCCGGGTTTAACCCGTGCGTTCACATCATGTGAGCGCTTTTTTTGAAAGAATGATTGCAAAAATTGAAAAAGACTATTATTTTTTCAATGTAAGCGTTATACTTAGTGTATAAACAGACTTAAGGAGAACGATCATGACAGCAAACTACAACAAGATTTTAGTACCAATGGATGGTTCAAAAGAATCAGAAGCTGCACTTGTACGTGCCATTGAGTTAGCCAACGACGCCGGTGAAAGCGGTGTTTTGTCAATCTTAAATGTCATTGATACACGCGCATTTCAAAATGTGGCTAGCTTTGATGATACTATGGTTGAAGCTGTATCAGATGAAACACGTAAGAGTCTTGAAAAGTACAAGCAGCAAGCGCTTGATGCGGGTGTCAAGAATGTGGACTATCTCATTGAGTATGGCTCACCTAAAACACTAATCGCTAAAGAAGTCCCAAATGAAGTTAGTGCTGATATCATCGTTATCGGTGCAACTGGTTTGAACGCTGTTGAGCGTCTTGTTATTGGATCAGTAACAGAATTTGTCACGCGTACAGCAAAAGTTGACGTACTAGTCGTACGTGGTTAATTTTGATTAATTAAGCTCTAAAAAAAAGGTCTCACACAATGTGAGACCTTTTTTTAGAACTTAATTGTATCCAACTGAGCTAAACGTGCTTCTGCTTTTTGGCAATTTGACAAATAGGCAGCAACATGAGCATAATGAATCTGTTTTTGTGCAGCTTCGTGATTACCACGCTTTTCTTCAACTTGTGCTAATAATTCACTCAAGTCAGGCACCCAGAATAGATCAACCCGCTTACGTAAAATTTCTAACCCCTCAGTCAACAAATCAGCTGCCTTATCCAATTCATTCTGTGCAATCAAAAATTCAGCATAATATTGCCGGCCTTGTAATGCACCATGGAATTCCATATCACCCGCAGTCAACAAATTAGGTTCTAGTTCAAATGCGCACTCAAATTTTTCCTTCGCTGCTTCAATATCACCTTGCAAGTAATAGTTGGTGCCCATTTGACGGTAAGCATAGAATGTATAAAAATCACCTAATGATGGTGTTCTGGTATCAACTGCCAGGTCAGCATAGTGTACGACTTCAGCAAAGTCTTTTTTATTGTGACAAGCATCTGCAGCTTTTAAAATATAATAAGCTTGTAGCGTTGGTGCATTTTGACTTAAAGCTTTTTCAAACTCAGCAAACTCGGACAAGGCATCATGTTTCATTTCTAACACAACTTTGCCAAGTAATTCTTTGGCTTTTTGTGTTAAAAAGTCACCCGAAACAAATTCAGAAATATCTAAATTTAAACGATCGAGTATCGCCAATAAAACATCAGCGTTTGGTACACGATTTTGATTTTCAACAAGAGAAATGGTGGCTTGTGTTGTAATGCCTTCTGCTAACTCTACTTGCGATAAATGCATTTTCTTTCGCGCCGCGCGAATTGCCTTACCATCAAAACTATCGTTTCTATTGTTTTTTACCATTAGTTAAACTTCCCTATTTTTTCTTCACCTAGACTAACAAATTCATAACTTAATTGTGCATTCTTTTCAAATTCAGCAAAGCCATAATCAATCAATTTATCGACTAACTCAACATTATCTATATCTGAATAATCCCACAGGCGCTTAAATAGTGACATGTTTGTAAAACCAGGTAAGGTGTTTGGTTCGCCAAGATATGGTACATTATTCTCATCTAATAAGAAGTCCATACGTGCTTCACCTCTTAAATCGAGTACTTTATAAGCTTTTAAAGCCATATCTTTTACTTCAGCAGTAACAGCATCTGGCAGATTAGCTGGAATTTCAAACTGCACACTTGAATTATCAACGAATTTATTATTGTAATCGTACCATGCATCGCCATCGCCTTGATTTGGTACATGATGGGCACCTATTTCAGACACAATAGGGGCTTCGTTCCCAATCACACCAACTTCAAGTTCACGTGGCCCCTTGACAGCCGCTTCAATCAATACTTTATAATCGTACTGGAATGAGTCCGTTAATGCAGCCTCAAACTCATCTGCCGTTTTAGCACGTGATACGCCAACGGATGAGCCTTGATTAGCCGCTTTAACAAAGACAACGTCACCAAGGTCTTTCACAACTTGCGCCCAAGTTAATGTTTTTGCTGTCTTTTCATCAACCACAATGTATTTTGTATTGCGAATATTATTAACAGTTAATAATTCTTTGGTTAATACTTTATCAAAACTAACGGCATGACCGCGCAAAGGTGCCCCAACATATGGCTTGTTGAGCAACTTGAACAACCCTTGTAATGTGCCATCTTCGCCTAAGTTACCATGAACAACAGGGAAGAAAATATCAAAATCACCAGCCGCACGCAAAGCATTGATACGGCTTAATGGGTCTTGCTGATCAACTGTCGTCATATAGTCTGCAACAATTGGCCTTTCATCTTCCAAAGCCAAAATGCGCTTTGATCTTTCTGGATCAAGCACATAACCATTTTGGGCAATAGCAAAAACCGTTATACGATATTTGCCTGTCGCTAAAATAGCATCATAAAAGTTTTGTGCTGAACGTTTAGAAACATCGTGTTCTGAAGAATTTCCACCGAATATTAAAGCAACATGTTTTTTTGTCATTTTCTTTCACTCCAAATTTTATTATATCAAAACAAAGTAATATTAATCAAGAAATACCCTATTATGTCAGAAAGTCTCGTGTCTCGGAAACATAGTTAAATATTTTTTCAGGCACATTATCCTTGCCTCGTAAAATAATGGTATTAAAGAAGCGCGCGCGATTGTACATTTGATGCCACCGACCCTCATTTTGTGGTGGCTGACGGGTAACCAGATCTTTGCGCCATAATTTAAGTGTTAATAAAATATAATCATGGTACAAAGGGTGCGCATTAGCGCTATACATGGTCACTTCAACCAGTCTCTCTGTTTCACCCATATTGAGAGGCTGCTGCAATTCACGATAACCAGCCAGCATACTTGCTAGTAAAAATAGCTTGTCTGCTCGCAGTAACTGTGGCATCATGAGTATCTCAGCAACTGCATTGCCTATGTGAGTAAAGGCGTGTGCCCAACCATTCGTGCCAATAAAGCCACGCGTATCACGTTCTATTGCAACGTACAAAGCAATTTGGTTAATGACAATTGCCAACTGCTGTGGCGCCATAAAAGCTGACTTGGTTCTTTGTGTAAAAAGTAATAATGACAACACTAAGATACTAAAAGAGCGTTGATAAATTGCCGCATTATTTGGTTCGAAAATGTGTGAAAATAGCACATCATCACTAATCAAGTACGATGTCAGCCACCGCATTTGCTCATCAGATAATAAGTCATTTTGTATCACATCACTTAGAAAAAAGAACGCACCAGTATCACGATACTTTGGCAATGGATTCGCTAATTGTGCTGCTGCTAAATGCAAATCTGCATCTGAAACCATATCTAAACCATCACCACTTCTGTGATTATCTAAGCGTTGACTGTAGGCTTTCATTTTTGCCAATGCATCGTCACCATTTTCTGGTAACTGAACTGGCGTTTTTGGCTGAACTTTAACTTGAGTTAAAGTGTCGCTAAGCACCTCGCCGATTGACTGAAATATATCACCTACACGTGTCTTTTGCTGTATGGCTATAAATTGTGTGCGTAAATTTTCTAATTTATCCATTAAACTGAAAAACCTGTCGATTCCGTAAAGGTTGTGTTTTGCTGTTGGTAACCAATGGTTAAAATCAGCCCGACACCAATCATATTACCCAAAAGAGAAGAACCACCTTGTGAAATAAATGGTAGTGGAATACCCGTTAACGGTAACAAACCAATACTCATACCGATGTTTTCAAAAACGTGAAAGACAACCATCATGACAACGCCTGTTGCAATATAGGCATAAAACGCATTTTGTGCCCTAAATGTTGCTCTAATTAACCGATAGATTAAGGCAAAGTATAATACAATTAACAACGTGCCACCAACGAAACCAAAACTTTCACCAATAACCGAAAATATCATATCGGACTCTCTGACTGGCACATAAACTTTGAGATGGCCAAAACCCTGCCCCGTTAACTGTCCCGAACCAATTGCTTTCAAGCTTTGATATGTTTGATAACCCTTTGAAGAAGTGTCTTGATCGGGATGCAACCATGTCTGAATACGATCAAATTGGTATAACTTGAAGCCAAGGGCATCCAAAATAACTTTTCCTGTGGGTGAAAGAACGAGTGCCAAAAGTGTCGCGCCTATCGTCGATGCTAACGCTATTACAGGAGCTAAAATCCGCCAAGTTACGCCCGAAACTAAAGCAACACCACCTAAAATAGCAATAAAAACTAGTAACGTTCCCAAATCAGGCTGTAATAAAATAAGCACAGCGATTGGTAGAAAACATAACGCCATCTTACCTAACAAGATTGCATCAGATTTAACATTATGGTGTTCATACAGGCGATTATGTTGTACCACAACACGACTAAGCATTAAAATGAAAGCAGGTTTAACCACTTCAGTCGGCTGAAAAGACACAGGGCCAAAGACAAACCATGATTTGGCACCTGTAGAAGCTGCCATTGAACGATCATAGAAAATAAGCACAGCAATTAATAGAAATATACCCAGACCATAAGCGATTGGTGCTAATCGCCATAACTGTGATGCATCAAATCGCAACAAAAAAGCGATAATAATCGCACCAATAATCCAGAAGGCGCCTTGTACAATTGTGGTACGCAGTGCTAACTGCATTGTGCCATACTGTGCGTGTAACGACGCTTGGAAAATTGAACTCAAACCAATAATCATGAGTAGCAGTAACGATAAAATAATACCCCAATCAAGTTCTGAACCTGACGTTCGGTTACTGATTTGGCGTGATGGTATATTTTGCATATTGATGTCCCCTCACCTATGTACAAGCCCTTATCACAAAAGATGATAAGGGCTTTTTTAACTATTTTACTGATAGAGATTAAAACTGGATAAAACAGCTTGTATTGCTTCATCTTGTGTTTTTGCTTGATTAATAACAGCTTGCTTACCAAAATAACCTGAGAAGCCACGGTCACTTGCTATAACATACCCAATTTGTTTATTGTCAATCAATACTTGTGTCTGACCATCGTTATCGATTAGCTCAACATTAAAATTTTGATTTTTTTTTCGCATTTTATAATCCCTTATGGCTTGATTTCATATGTTCTAATAATGCCCCGGCACCCTTAGCAACATTATCAAGTGGTGAATCAGAGACAACGACAGGCACCTCTAGCGCATCAGAAAGCAATTGATCCATGCCGTGCAAAAGTGCGCCACCACCAGTTAACATGATACCGCGATCAATAATGTCAGCTGCTAATTCAGGTGGCAACTTTGCTAAGACAGAGTGTGCAGCACGGACAATTTGTTGTAGCGTATCGTGTAATGCCTCTTCGACTTCGTTTGAGTTAATCGTAATAGTTTTTGGCATACCTTCAAAATTATCACGACCGCGGACTTCCATTGTCAAAGGTTCATCGACAGGCAACGCTGAACCAATCTGAATTTTAATAGTTTCAGCCGTACGCTCTCCGACAATTAAATTGTGACGGCGCTTTAAGTAACCAACAATATCAAAATTCATCTTGTCACCGGCAATACGAATTGACTCAGACACAACAATATCGCCAAGTGAGAGGACGGCGATATCTGATGTACCACCACCCATATCAATTACCATCGATCCGATTGGTTTGAAAATATCTAATCCTGCACCGACAGCCGCAACCTTTGGTTCGTATTCTAAGTAGACTTTAGCGCCCCCAGCTTTTTCAGCAGCTTGAATAATTGCTTTTCGTTCGATTTCAGTAATATTTGTTGGTGCGCAAATCATAATGTTAGGCTTAGACATGAAGCCCTTAACATTTAATTTGTCAACGAAGTAGGTTAGCATTGCTTCAGTAACATCAAAATCAGAAATCACACCGTCTTTCAAAGGACGCACGGCGCGTATGTTGCCCGGTGTACGCCCAACCATTCGATAAGCTTCCGAGCCAACGGCCAACACACGATCTGTTTTATCATCTACTGCAACAACAGAAGGTTCATTCAAAACGATGCCCTTACCTTCTACATAAATGAGAACATTGGCTGTTCCCAAGTCAATGCCAATATCTTTTGCCATGTTTATTCTCCAGCATTTTTATTTTTATAAAGGGGCACAAATGTACCAAATTATCTACATAATCTAGTCAATTATACCATAATTTGTTCCCTTTTTTGTTATTTTCCCAATAGTGAACTTGGCAAAGCAACAACCCAATTTGTCATAGCAATAAAGAAACTAGCTACCAAATAACCAATAGCAATTGACAATAAAACCTTTAAAAAAGTCGCTTGTTTTGGTGTGTAGGGCATGAATTTAGCAAAGTTAATCGGCCGAATCGTCCAAAAAACAAAATACGTCGCTAGTAAGTTGATACATAACATAAATAAAGGTCCCATTTTGTCCTCCTGATTGGCAGATACCTTATCGACTGATTTATTCGTGGTTCCATTATAGCAGTCGTATGACTGAAATTCTAATACAACATCGCTTGACAAAATAAAGCAATAAAAAAACCAGTCATATACTGGCTTTAAGACATTAGCGATGTTGTTTTAAATCAACCGCCTCTAATTTAATCATTTTTGTTTTATATCTTATTTTGTAACCAAAGTACAAAATGACAAATAGCGGTACAGAGAGATAAGTAACAGCTATTTTTTCCCAATTCAAATGCGTAAAACTACCTGGATCTTGACCGATAATCACCCCGATTGAAATCACAAGCGCAAATAGTGGGCCAAACGGGAACCACTTCGCTTTATATTTCAAAGCTTTTAAATCTTTTCCTTGGGCCACATAAGCCCTACGGAAACGATAATGTGAAATGGCGATGCCAACCCAAGCAATGAAGCCAGTTAACCCAGAAGCATTTACCAACCATGTGTAGGCAACAGAACCACCTTTTGTATTTGAAATAAACGCTAATAATCCGATAACTGTCGTCAATAGCAAGGCAAACACCGGTACACCACGTGTCGAAACTTTGGCAAAAATCTTAGGTGCCTCCCCCTTACGTGCCATAGCGTACAACATTCGTGTTGAGGCATATGAGCCCGAGTTAGCTGAAGAGACAATCGATGTCAAAATAACCGCATTCATTAAACTAGCGGCAAAGGCAATTCCGGCATTTTTAAAGACAATCGTGAAAGGCGACACAGCCACATTTTCCGTTGATGAGCTGAGTAAGCGCGGATCTTGATAATAAACTAATGCTGAAATAACAAAAATTGCTAAAATATAAAATAGCAAAATACGCCAAAATACTTGATTAATCGCCTTGGGAACTGACTTATCAGGATCTTGTGCCTCACCAGCCGTAATCCCGATTAACTCCGTACCTTGAAAGGAAAAACCTGCCACTACAAACACTGATAATACAGCCTGTGGTCCGCCAACAAAACCATGGTTACCAACAGAAAGATTTTTCATCACATTAACATCTGAGTGAATCACACCAAAAATAGTTGCTACACCAACAATCAGAAAGGCAATAATTGTAATCACCTTAATCATTGATAACCAAAACTCAGCTTCACCAAAAGCACCCACAGAGAATAAATTGATTAAAAAGATAAGAATTAATGCGACTGCAGAAAATATCCATGCCGGTGTATGCGGAAACCAAAATTTCGATACTAGACCAACCGCCACAATATCAACTGCTAGCGTAATCGCCCAGTTGAACCAATAATTCCATCCCATAGCAAATCCCAATGCTGGATCAACGTATTTTCCTGCGTAATCTGAAAATGACCCTGATGTAGGTGAATATGTTGCCATTTCTCCCAAACTTGTCATTAAAAAATAAACCATTACACCAATTGCTAGATAAGCAACAATCGCACCGAATGGCCCAGCCTGTGCCACGGTTGCCCCAGAAGCAACGAACAACCCTGTCCCTATTGAACCACCTAACGCAATCATTGACACATGACGCGTCTTCAGATTACGTTTAATTTCACCATTATGTTCTGCCATAAAAATCTCCCTGTCGGGGCAAATAAAAAGCCCCTTTCTTATATAGAAAGAGGTTTAAAAAGTCATTGTATCGTAACTTTTCAAAGCACACCACATTACTGTGACAGTCTAACAAGTATTAGTTGTTAGCCCAATATCATTCTGCCTTAAATGATATTTCGGCAACCGCCCCTTTGACGCAAAGTCACAGTTCTTGGCGAACTCATTTGCGCTAATCATGTTGGTTGCAACCTCTTTGATAACTTGAATATCATATCATCTTTAGATTTGTGTGTCAATTTTCAACACAGAACGCCAATGCTGGGCTCGTTTACGATATTGTTGTTCACTCAATTGCCACCAAAAATAACCAAAGAATAAAGCACCCATACCACTTGACAGTGGCATGTCAGCAAACTTCATACGTGCTAACAAGATCAGTAACCAGATCACAACAGTAACTGTTGTGATAATGACACGTGTTCTTTGGTGTTGGCACACTCTGGGTAAAATGATAGCCACAATCACAGCCAAAAATTGTAGCCACCAAACAAGTAATAAATCCGGCATCATCGGCCCAATTTTTAAACCATTTGACCAATAGACTTGGAGTATAAGTGATAATACGCCTGTTAATAGCAACACAGCAAACTGTGTGATGAGAAACCACCACATCGCAATTTGATAGTTAATAGCCTTGAAAAATAACGCTAACCCTATGCTCAATAGGACAATGACCCAATAATGGGCAAAAAGGCCACCCAAAGCTACCCAAATTGCCAAGGCATGTGGTAACAAATTTTGTATCACTAATGTGCCACCATTATCTAATACGTGGACGAACAACATGTCAAAGCGGACTTGTATAGCTAACACTAAGAACAACACACTAAAAACAACAATCAATAATTTTCTTAATCTGTCTGGCTGGATTAACATTTCATTAACTCTCTTGTTTATTTATCACAGTAATTGTACCATTATATACAATGTACACAATAAAAAATAATTAAGTGACGGTATCATAAAGGTGTCTTTATCTATAGCGATTATCATCATGTTATCTGTTGGCGTTTTTGCCGGAATTTTGGGTGCCTTACTCGGACTAGGCGGTGGGATTGTTGTCACACCAATTTTAGTCATTGGTTTTAATCTACCCATTCATTATGCAATCGGTGCTAGTATTGTCGCAGTCATTGCAACCTCTTCTGGCGCATCTATTGCTTATTTAAAGGATGATTTACTCAATATCCGCACAGCCATGTTTCTGGAAATATTTACAACTGTCGGCGCCTTGCTGGGTGCTATTTTTGCCGGCTTTTTTGCGCCAATTTGGTTGAATTTTTTCTTTGGTATCCTACTAATGTATCAGGCTTTTCGTATGTGGCGCAAATTATATGGCAAGCAAGTATCTGAGACGGTGGCTAAGCCAAACCAACTGGCACACAAGTTACAACTCAATGCTTCTTATTATGATAAAGCGCTCGGCAAGCAAATTGATTATCATGTTGAAAATGTTTTTTTGGGGTCACTGATTATGTTGTGGGCCGGCCTAGCGTCTGGCTTGTTAGGCATTGGTTCTGGTATGTTTAAAGTTTTTGCCATGGATTCTGTCATGAAAATGCCACTCAAGCCTTCCAGTGCGACTTCTAATTTAATGATGGGTGTCACTGCCTCTGCTAGTGCCTTGGTTTACTTTTTCAACGGTACTATCCGAGCTGATATTGCTGTCCCAATAGCACTAGGCATTATTGTTGGCGCAACCATTGGCGCAAGAATGATGCCCCATGTCTCCACACGACACTTACGCCAATTGTTTATTCCGGTTGTTGGTTTAGCTGGTATCCAGTTATTATTAAAGGCCTGTAACATAACATTGTATTAAGGAGTACAGCAATGTTTGATAAACAAAAAGAAAAAAATATTGAGCGTCAAATTGGCGTCACCCTGCGTATTGGTGTCGTCATATCAGTTAGTATTATGCTGGTTGGCTTTGTATATTATCTCTTATCAAATGCACAAACCGGCCTATCAGGTAATCATTGGCCACAGCAATTCAATACATTAATTGTTGCTGCTGTGCAACTCAAACCCGGCGCCATCATGATGTTTGGCTTGTTGTTATTGATTTTAACGCCTATCTTACGCGTGTTAGCCTCTATTTATGCCTTTTATACAATAAAAGATTGGCAATATGTTACAATCACCACAATTGTTCTTTTCATCCTCATGCTTGCCATGTTTATTGGCCAAAATTAACTACCAGGAGAAAATCATGGATCCCAAAAATGATTCACGTTCTAAGCGTTATTCTGCCCCTAGTCATAGGCTACGTAACATTATTTTTGCAGTTATTACCGTTATTGTCCTCGTTATTGGTCTGTTTGCTTGGCAAGCCATCCATAACACCAAAGGTGCACTTGATAAATCATATGCTGGTGCTGGTTTAAAAAAATCACGTGATGTCTCAGATGTTATTAAAAGTGGCCGTCCTATTTCGATTTTGCTCTATGGCACAGATACAGGTGAATTGGGACGTACCTATCGTGGGCGCACCGACTCGATGATGTTGTTGCTTATTAACCCTAAAACAGAGAAAACAACCCTTATTTCATTGGCACGCGATGCCATGGTATCGATTGTCGGTTATGAAAATACTTTTCCTCAAAAATTGAATGCCGCGTACGCCTATGGCGCCACCGCAACGTCCATTAAAACTGTCGAATCTTTTTTGAATATTCCAATTGATTATTATGCCTTAGTCAACATGGGCGGTTTATCAAATATGGTTAACCAGGTTGGTGGCATTTCGGTTAAGTCCCCGATTGATTTTACATACAGCCAAGAAACTGCCCATGATTATGGGCCCAATCTTTATCGTTTCCATAAAGACAGCACTAAATTTGAACACTCTGATGACAATGGTAAGACTTGGTCAGCCTCACGAGCAACTATGGATGGCGATGCTGCTCTTGCCTTTTCAAGAATGCGTTATGACGATCCTAATGGTGATTATGGTCGTCAACAACGTCAACGTTTAGTCCTAGAAGGTTTAATTAAGAAATCAGCGAATATTTCTAATCTGTTGAATGATAAATTCATGTCAACCATTTCTAAAAACGTACGTACTGATCTGACCTTCGGTGATATGACAACTATGGCTAGCAAATATATCAAAGCTAAAAATAACATTGTCACAGAACACATGCAAGGTGTTGGTGAGAGTTATCCTGATGCAGAAGGTAATAATGTTTCTTATGAAGTCATTCCGCAACATGAAAAACAACGTGTCACTGATTTAGCAAGAAAGGCACTGGGTCTACAAGCAGCCAAGACAGGCTTACCATATGGTGGCGAAGTACCAGCAAACCTATCTGGTATAGCTACATCCTTAAGACCAGCCGGAGATAATAACGCTAATGAAACAACCACCCCAAAAACAACACAATAAAAAAGCCACTTGCTAAATCAAGTGGCTTTTTAGTTAAAATAATCAACACCCATGGCGTGACGAACATCTTTCATAGTCTTTTCTGCCACAGCATTGGCACGTTCTGACCCTTCTGCCAACATCGACAAAACTGCTGGTATGTCTTTTGCAAATACTTCACGGCGCGCGCGAATCGGTCCCATTTCTGCTTCCATAACATCAATCAAGTGCTTTTTAAGTTTCATGTCGCCTAAACCACCAGCTGTATAGTGATCTTTTAAATCTTGAACGCGTTGCTTATCTGGATCGAAAATATCAAGATAAGTAAAGACAACATTGCCTGCCACGTGGCCTGGATCAGCAATATTGATATGGCGCGGATCTGTGTACATGGCTTTCACTTTCTTTACCAATGTGTCGGCATCGTCAGAAATATAAATCCCATTTCCTAATGATTTAGACATTTTAGCATTACCATCTATACCTGGTAATCGCCCTTGCCCTTTGGGTGGAAATACACCGACTGGTTCGACAAGAACATCAGTATTATAAGCATTGTTAAAAGCACGTACTAGCTCACGAGTCTGTTCAATCATTGGCTCTTGGTCATCACCGACTGGCACCTTAGTCGCACGGAAGATTGTGATATCAGCAGCCTGTGAAACGGGATAAGTCAAAAAGCCGGCAGGAATACTTTCACCAAAACCTTTTTGGGCAATTTCGGACTTAACCGTTGGGTTACGCTGCAACCGTGCAACCGAAACCAAGTTCATAAAATATTCTGTTAATTCAAATAACCCCTTGATTTGTGACTGAACAAAAATTGTTGTTTTTGCCGGGTCTATGCCGACCGCTAAATAGTCTAATGCCACCTCTGTCAATGATTGTCGAATTTTTTCAGGATTTCTAGCATTGTCTGTGAAAGCTTGGGTATCAGCAATCATGACAAAAGGGTCATATGCACCAGAATCTTGCATGATAACACGATTTTTTAATGAACCGATGTAATGCCCAATATGTAACTTTCCTGTTGGACGATCGCCTGTTAAATATATTTCTTTAGACATATGAACTTCCTTTATTTGAAACGTGCAAAATGCACTATAAGTATTATTATACGTGAAAATTAACCAACTTCATAGCCTCAAGGTTTGGACTAACCCTTGACTTAAAATGTGATAAAGATTAGAATAATATCATTAAAAGTTAAGGAGATTCATACTATGAAATATGCAGTAGTTGGCGCAGGTGCGATGGGGTTGCGGTATGGTATTCTCCTTCAAGAAAACGCTGGTGTCGCTGTCGACTTTATTGAGCCGACTCAGGCAAGTTTAGATAAAATTCGCGCACAAGATAATCAGGTCTGGAAATCGCGTGATCACCAAGAACGGCATCAAATTAAAATTAATATTTTCTCACCAGAAGATTACACTGGTGAGCCGGATGTATGGATATTTTTCATGAAACAAATGCAGTTACAAGAGACATTAGAACGTTTGTCACCTAAATTTAAAGCTGGCCAAACAGCACTGGGTGCTATGAATGGTATGGGCCATATTGAAAAATTACAAAAATACTTTGACGACGAACACATCATTGGCGGTACAGCAATGATTGCCACCGTACTCAATGATTTTGGCGATGTGGACTTTATGGGGGCTGAAAGTGCCGGATCATCTGTCTACGCTAATCTGACTGAACAACCTTCACAGGTCATGGATAACCTTTTAGTTGATTTTCAGGCGGCCCATTTAAATCCCAGTTATACTGAAAATTTCATGGGAACATTGCTAACAAAAGTTTTTTTTAACGCTGTCGAGAATTCTATTGCCACAATGTTTCAATCACGTATGGGTCAATTGATGGCTTATGATGGCTTTTTAGAAGGCATTGCCCGACCACTCATTAACGAAGCTTATGATGCAGCCGAAGCGGCTGGCATTAAACTCATTGAGACACGTGATGAAATGGTTGCACAAGTTGATTACGTTTCTAATGTTGCTAACCCTCTACATTTCCCTTCTATGTATCAAGATTTTGTCAAGGGGCGCCCCACAGAAGTTGACTATATCAATGGTTGGATTGCTGACTTGGCTGAGAAGCATGGCACCAAAGCACCGAATCATCGCTTAGTGACACATTTTGTCCATTTAGCAGAAGCAATGCGCGAATTCACACCACCAGTAAACAAATTAGCACCAGATTATACAGGCGCTTAAAAAAGCAACGTGGCTTATCAAACACACGTTGCTTTTTATTTTGTTAATAATTCAAGTGTTGCTACATGTTGCTGGCCATTAAAATACTTGTCTAAAGCCGATTGGAACAAGCTAGCATCAGGCGAAATATAGTTAAACAACGTTAAACTGGCTTGAAACTTTTGCGCATCAACTTGTCCAAATAAAGCGACTGGATCACTCTTCGGCAATGCTAACGTCACTTTTATTAATGCTGCTAGTCGTTCATTGAGTTGTGGGTGCGCCAGATATTCATGTGCTTCTTTGACACCGTCAAGGCCATAAAAAATTGCACGTTCGCTGTTACCTAATCCGCGCAACTGTGGGAAAACAAACCACATCCAGTGTGTTTGTTTTAAACCATGAGCCAATTCGTCGCGGGCTGCTTCATAATCACTAACCCCAACAATTTGACCGTTCTGCGCGTCTAAAAATCTTTGCAAATCAGAATCAAGCGTTAACATTTGCACTTGTTTCGTCGCTTGATACTGACGGTATAAACGATAAACTGCCTGTCCAGAAAACGTTAGATGCTTATGTTCAATTGTTTTGAGTGACATCCATTGTTTGGCATCAATCTCTGTATCATCAATAGCTGCCTCTCCTGTCTCCCAATGCGTTAAATGAAAGATATTCGTATACAGCTTAGCGACATCCCCGTTAGGATAATGTGCGACAAAATTTTTTCCTGAGATGGCGCCAATCAAGTTAAGTTGTTCAGGCTTTGCATGAATGCCTGCTTCTTCTAACACTTCACGAGCTGCATTTGCTTGCCAAGCCATTTCTGGTTCGACATAGCCACCGGGAAACGCCCAACCATCAAAATCACGATTATAAATCATGAGTAACTCACCTTGGCTATTTTCAATGACAACATCAGTTGTTGGCATAACTAATTCAAAGTCATGTCCAACGTAAGTCCGAATTTTGGCAACATAAGAATCTTGATATGGCATTTTTTTATCGTGCACATTCACAATGTGCACTTCCTTTCCTGAATTCGTTACGTCCATTATAACAGTAACATCTTAAATTTTTCTGATCTAAGCTAACTAGACCGTAAACTTATTGAAAACACTTTCAATATCTTTAATCACTAAGGACATTGTCCCATTAACGTTGTTCACAAATTCGACCTTTGACGGATCTTGATAAACTGATATAGGAATAGAAATTTCGATACCGGAATCTAGCTTAAATTTTTGTGTGCGATACTTTTTCTGATACTTTTCTTTATTTTCAATGGCAATCGTTTTATCGATTACTTGTGCCGCTATTTTTTCTTGATATTGCATTTTAGCAGTCAAATTGTCTGAAAACACTTTTTCCGCAATAGTATTTGTGTCTAATTGTCCCGATTCTAAGGCATCATAAATCACTTCCTGTGTTTTGGCTAATACTTCATGCGCTGGTAAATCATCATATTTGTCAGCAATATTTTTAACAGTACGCTTAATCGTCTGCATATTTTCTTTTACAGATGTCTCAGGCTGAATGGCTAAGAACTTCTCAGAAAAGTAAGCGACACGATGACCATCAATAAGGTATTTTTTCTCCAATAAATGGTATTGTTGTGTTGTTAAATCAACTAAAATTGCTTCATCAACTGTCTGCGTCGCTGCTGGTAAGACCGCCTGATTTAATACCAAATTATTGATCATTTGGTTATCTTGATATGCCACAACATGAGCATAGCGGGGTGAGAAATTTAATTTAATCAAACCAAATAAAGGACCATCATCTGTTGTTGCCAAAAAACTTAATATATCTCCCGGCCGTATCGCATCTTGACCAGACATAATATCAAACATTTTGCTGGCCAATTGCGTTGTCATATCTGAAAAATCGGCGTTATCTAACATTGTTGCAAGATAGTCCTGCGCCGTTAAGGTGCCTTTTTTGACATCCCCTGCATAAATTTTTTTCACTATTTGTTCAATATAGTCTTGAACTCCGGCGCCATCTAGAGCCATTTCACCTTGTGACGCAATTAAACTGCCAGTATTGGTATCCAAAATATGTAGTATTGCATGTTGAATAATCATCATCGTACCCTTTAATCGTAATTCATCCATTATAACATGCGGATTTTTAAGATTTAACACAAAAAAACTGATAGACAAACTGTCTATCAGCCACATATACTGCTTAATTAATTACTTATCAATCACTGCCGAAATAACTACTTTACCATCAACTAGATCGGCACTCAAATGCTTCTCACCAGGATTATCGAGGTAGAAGTCAGTTACTTGATCACGAATTTGTTGTTCGATAACACGGCGTAATGGTCGTGCGCCCATCGCTTCATCATAACCAGCTTCAATCAAATGATTTTTAACTGCTTCTGAGACCTGCAATGTCAATTCCTTTTTGGCTAACGTTTGATTTACATCATCCAACATCAAATCAACAATTTGCTTCAAATCATCTTTAGTCAAAGCTGAGAACTCAATGACACCGTTAAAACGATTTAAGAATTCAAGACGGAAGTAAGGTGCCAAACGCGACATCAAATCACCTTCACGCTTGTCTGAAAAACCGGCATTTGATGTTGCGATAATGACTGTGTTCTTAAAGTTGACAACATTTCCTTGACCATCAGTCAAACGGCCATCGTCCATCACTTGTAATAGCAAAGTCAATACCTGCGGATTAGCTTTTTCAATTTCATCTAATAACACGATTGAATATGGGTTACGACGAACTTTTTCTGTCAGTGTGTTGCTATTATCATCATAACCAATGTAACCTGCTGTTGTACCAATTAACTTAGAAACAGCTGTTAAATCAGAATATTCTGACATGTCCAATCGGATAATATTTTCTTTCGAACCAAACATATCTAATGCTAACTGCTTAGCTAACTCTGTCTTTCCAACACCTGTTGGTCCCACAAATAAGAAACTACCAATTGGACGATTGCCTTCATCAAATCCAGCACGGTTTCGACGAATAGCACGTGCAACCATGTTGACCGCTTCATCTTGACCGATAACTTTACCAGCTAAACGCTGACCGATTGTCTTTAAGCGCTCAATATCAGAAGCGCCCATTTGCGATACAGGAATACCAGTCAAGCGTTCAACGGATTCCGCCACATCATTTGTTGTTGCCACAACCTTTGTGGCTTCATCAGCGCCAGCAATTTTCTTTTCCAACTCTGCAATACGATTCTTTTGGTTTAAGGCTGCTTCAAAGTCCTCGTCTGCTACAGCCTTGTCTTGCTTTGCTTTGGCTTCACTTAATGCTTTTTCCAGACTGACCTTGTCAGTCACAGGATTCTTAGCACTTAAATGTGCGGCTGTCATGTCTAACAGGTCAATTGCCTTATCTGGTAATGAACGTTGTGGAATATATTGTACAGAATAATCTACAGCCGCCTTTAAGACTTCTTCAGGGAGTGATACATGATGATGCTTCTCATATAAAGCAGCAATTCCCTTCAAAATCTCTAGCGTGTCTTTTGCAGATGGCGCATTAACGGTTACTTCATTGAAGCGGCGTGCCAATGCTGCATTCTTCATGATGGTATTACGATACTCGTCTTGCGTCGTTGCACCAATTAATGAAATTTCACCACGGCTCAATGCTGGTTTGATAATATCTGCTAATCCTTTACCACCATCTTCACCACCTGTTGAGCCGGCACCTAGAATTTGATGAATTTCATCGAAGAATAAGATAACGTTTCCAGCTGCCTTAACTTCTTTCATCAAATTTTGAATATTTTCTTCAAAGGCACCTCGAAATTGCGTACCAGCCTCTAAACTTGAAATATCAATTGAATAAATTTCCTTGTCTTTAATCGCTGCTGGCACATCACCATTAACAATTGCCTGGGCTAAGCCTTCAACAACGGCTGTTTTTCCAACACCAGCATCTCCAACCAAAACAGGATTATTCTTTGTACGGCGGCCCAATATTTCTGCCGTTTCTTGAATTTCTTTGTTACGACCAATGACTGGGTCAAGCAAACCATCGCGTGCTTCCTGAGTCAAATTACGTCCTAGCTTTGCCAACATACCTTCTTGCTTAGGTTGACCTGGTTGTTGGGCAGTCATTCGACCATTCCCAGAAACTTGCCCTTGTTGACCACCTTGTGGTAACTGACCATTCTGACGATACTGGGCAAATTGCTCGGGTGTGACTTCTTGACCGTTGATAAGATAACGTCTGTTTTCACTATTATAGCCATTCATGTTGCCCATCATGTTGTTAAAAATGTCATTCATATCTGATCCAAATGGATCGTTAAAAAAGTTATTATTCGCCATTTGTTAAAATCCCCTTTTTACATGTGCTCATCAGCTATCACTCATCCCCTAAAATATGATAAACATAACTGATTACTTGTGCTGATCGGAGTCAAAATACAATCGTTCGAGATCACGAAGAACCTCCCACATTGCTTTGTGCTGCGCTTTTGCTAAGGCATCTAAGTCTCTCACATTTAAACTCGTTGCATCCGATTGCGTCTTGTTAAACGACTTGTGAATCGTTGTATAGCCGTAACCAGAATCTTTCGCTACTCTATAAATTGTTAGCGAATTATCATCCAAATACGCCTTAATATCAAATCTCATCATCGTTTACTCCAACTTAATGTTTGTCCGCGGACACGAACGTGACTGCGGTTGATAAAGTTTATGCTTCTTGTCATTTTTCCACATCTCCTTTACAACAATAATTATATCACATCAGTGTTATAACACAAGTGTAAAACACTCACATTTGTAAACTATTTTAAATTCACATAGCTGTTATACTAGTTAGATAACAACGTCAACATGGCATTGCAATGCAGAAAGGATTGTGCTTTTGATTAGCACACAAAATATGACAGAAAATAAAAAACAAAAAAAAGCTTATCCATCTAAATCAAAATCTCAACCAGGCCAAAAGACTTATTATGGCAAGCATTTTGATCCACGTAAACAACATGGTCAGCAGCGCGCTTCAACTGATGGCGTTGCTGTTCGTATTGGACAGAATTTTCCATTAACAATCAAACGTTTGGGCATTAACGGTGAGGGCATTGGTTACTTTAAGCGTAAGATTGTCTTTGTTCCCGGCGTTTTACCCGATGAAGTCGCTGTTGTCAAAGTAACAGACGTCCAGCCAAAATATATTGCCGCCAAGGTCTTGAAAATTCGTGAAAAATCACCCAATCGTGTGAAATCATTAGATACATTCGCTGATGAAGTTGGTGGTTTTGAACTTGAGCACATGACTTACTCTGCGCAATTAGCCTTTAAAAAAGATGTTATTGCGCAATCACTAGAAAAATTCCAACCAAAAGGCTGGTCAGAGTATGACCTACGTGACACGATTGGCATGGCTAACCCTTATGAATATCGCAATAAGGCGCAGTTCCCCGTTCGCAAAATTGATGATGTACTTAGTGTTGGCATGTACAAGCGTGGTAGTCATGAACTAGTTGATTTACCCATTGTCCATACACAATCACCAGCGACAATGAAAGTGTTACGCACCGTACGTGATCTATTAGATAAATTGTCAGTATCTATTTATAATGAAGATAAGAATCGTGGTACAGTTAAAACAATTGTCGCCCGTGTGTCACACACCACAGGTGACGTACAATTAACATTCGTCACAAATACCGATGGTTTCCCTGGTGATGTCGCACTTATTGCAGCAATTAACCAAGCATTACCAGAAGTTAATGGTATTTTCCAAAACTTCAACCCCGGTCGTACGAGCCTTGTCTGGGGTGAAGAGACTATTAAGTTATGGGGCAAAGATTATATTGAAGAAACGGTGATGGGTAAGACATTCCAACTATCACCGCGTGCATTCATGCAATTAAACCACACCCAAATGACCGTTGTCTATAATGAGGCACTGTCGGCACTTAATTTAACACATGCCGATAAGCTCGTCGATGCATATGCTGGTGTTGGTACAATTGGTCTCAGCCTTGCTGATAAAGCTGGCGAAGTCCGTGGCATGGAAATTATTCCTGAAGCTGTTGACGACGCTAATATCAATGCTAAAATTAATCATATCTCAAATGCTAAGTATGAAGTTGGCACTGCTGAAGTACTATTTCCAAAATGGCAAGCCGAAGGTTGGTTAGCTGACGCGTTGGTGGTTGATCCACCGCGTACTGGCTTAGATACCGCGTTACGACGTGAAATTATTCGGACAAAACCAGAGAAATTTGTTTATATTTCATGTAACGCATCAACGCTGGCACGCGATTTAGTTGATTTAACCAAAGCATACAAGGTTGATTACATTCAAAGTATTGACATGTTTCCACAAACTGCGCGTTGGGAAGGCGTTGTCAAGTTAACACGTCGTGATTAACAAAAAAACCAAACTGTCATACAGTTTGGTTTTTTTAATGGTTACTTGTCGCTGCTTTCATTTAGCTGATAACATAGAAACCTTCATAATATTGTAAAGCACACTAGACTACAAAATAAAAAGCACTAATCTAAGATTAGTGCTTTTTGATTATGCCGACTAGCGGATTCGAACCGTTGACCCCCTCATTACTAGTGAGATGCTCTACCAACTGAGCTAAGTCGGCAACTCCAAGTACTCAAGTATGCCTATACCATACCAGATACCCCAGAGAATACACAATTCTCTTATACGGGTGACAGGAATCGAACCTGCACGCCTTGCGGCACTGGAACCTAAATCCAGCGCGTCTGCCAGTTCCGCCACACCCGCATGCTATTGCTAACACAACTATATTAGTTTACTTGAAAATAAAGCATTCGTCAAGAGTTTATTTCAATTTTGTTTTAAACGATACGCATGAACCAGTAAATCCAACATGATACCATTTTCAATTAATGCTTGCCACATACCAGGTGTATATTTTTCACCACGAATGATGGCTGACATAATGGCGCTTATCAGGCGATAATCATCTGAATTTTTTATGATTTCAGTTATCTCTGACTCTGGTAATCCTGAATAATAATGATGTTGATGTAACGAACGGTCAAAATTCCTATCATACTCCGCGGATTGATAATAATCTTGTGCTAAGGACAGGATTATAGTTGGGTAAGTGGGATATTCGGTTGCACCCCATGGTATTGTTTGCCCTTTAGCCTTTTGAAGTACCGCAATATATTTTTCAAAATCAAATGTTTTCACTGTCCTATTTTCTCTTTTCAACTTTTTAGACAGTTCTATACTAACACTTTACTTACTTTTTGTCAGAGAAAACAACTCAAAACCAAACTTCACAATAACCCTGAGTACCGCGTACACTGGCACGATTAATATCATACCAACAATGCCCCACAAATTACCCGCAACCATTAATAAAAATACAATCGTTAGCGGATGAATAGCTAATGATTTACCAATTACATTCGGATAAATGAAGTTACCATCTAATTGCTGCACTACGGTCATCACAATCAAAACAAAAATAACTTGTTTCCATGACTGTGTACTTGCGACGATCAAAGATGGTACGACACCAATCCATGGGCCAATATAAGGCACAATATTTGTAATCCCTGCAATAACCCCTAACAACCAAGCATAGGGCTGCCCAATAATGAAATAACCAATCGTCATTGATAAACCAACAAAGCCCATTTCAATCGCTTGACCAGAAATATATTTTTCGATGGTGCGATCCATTTTTGCCATTAATTCTGATATTTTTTCGGCATGACGTGCCGGAAACATTTTTTTAATCGCTGGCACAAAACGTTCACTATCACTAAGCATGTAAAACAAAACGACCGGAATGGTAATTAAGTTGATTGTAAACGACGTCACTGTTGTTACAACAGTGCCCAAGGTACCTGCTGTAATGGTCAGAAAAGATGCGGCATACTTGCCAACAGCATTTTTAACTTCAGACACATTAATTGATAAATTAAGATTCTCAAACCAGTGACTATTCATGGTTTTAGTTGCAAATTGTTGCATATCTTGTGCAAAACTTGGTAAGGAATCAGCCAAATTTGTAATTTCACGAATCAACGTGGGTACTAAGACCACCAACGCACCAGCAATAACCGATAAGAAGAAAATGAATGTTACCACTACCGCTAATTGGTGTGGTATTTTTTTGCCACGAATTTGAATACGCTTAATCAGAGTTAAAAGTGGTTTCAGGACATAGTACAAAAAGCCTGCCACAACTAGTGGTACAAAGACTGTTGAAATAAATACTTTAATGGGACGCATCAAAAAGTCAAACCCCAATAATAGGTAAACTAAAATCGAGAGCGCAAGTAGTTCAATGGTCCAGAAAAAAAGATGTTTGAGTTTAGTATTAGGAAACATTAGCGTAATTCCTCCAAAGCGGCAAGTAGTTTGTGTTGTACAGTTGGTAGAGAAAGCGCCTGCCACTGTGTTGATGACAAATATTGTTGTGTTGGTGTTGGTGTCGCTGTGACATCCTGTTTCACCAACCAGATTTCCCATCGGCGATGCGTAAAGACGTGGACAATTGGCTTAATATTGAGCTGTTGCCCTTTGATGTCGTCAATACTAGTAATTTCAGTTAAGGGAAAAGTCCAAAAACCTGATAATAGCCCTTTTTCAGGTCGTTTCTCGAATAATAATTCGCCATCTTTTTCAGAAATAGTAGCCATAAATAACTGTTTTACCGGTTTTTGCTTTTTTGTTTTAACCGGAAAGTCTAATTCGACGCCATCTCGATATGCGGCATTAAACTGACGTACAGGTGAATTGATACTATCTGGATTCTTAGCTGTCATATAGCTAGAACCCAAATCCATGATTGCTTGATTAAAGTCGCCAGGCCGTTGGGGGTCAACAATAGGTAGAATCGCATCATAAAATATTTTACGTGATTTTGTTTGCGCAATGTCTGCGTCAATTTTTAATAACCGACTAAAAACACGGTAAGCATTACCATCAACGGCTGGTACCACTTCATTAAAACTAATCGAGGCAATGGCAGCTGAGGTATACGGACCCACACCAGGTAGCTCCTGTAAATCATCTGCACTTTCCGGCCAATTACCATGTAACTCATCAACAACAAAACGGGCTGCTTTCTGCAAATTGCGTGCTCTAGAATAGTATCCTAAGCCCTCCCACAGCTTTAACACTTGTTCTTCCGGGGCACGCGCTAAATCCTGTACAGTCGGTAGATGTTGCATAAATCGTTCATAATAAGGTAAGACCGTATCAACCTGTGTTTGCTGCAACATAATCTCTGATACCAAAACACGGTAAGGTTCATGATTTAAGCGCCAAGGCAAGTTAGCACGGCCTTCTTGATCATACCAAGTTAATAACGTGTGACGAAAATCTCTAATTGTTTCTTCAGACCATAATTCCATATATCTATTGTACCTTATCTTTGTGAATTTTTATCACCGCAAATCAATGAGAGTCTTGATTTTTCCAGTTTTATACCGTATAATAATATCTTGTATGTAAAACATTTTAAAAAGGAGTACCCATCATGGCATTAAAGAAGCCGCTTAATTCATTCGCCCGTGCTCGTAAGGTCGGACACAACTCAGCCAAGAAGCAACGTCAAACTGCTATCGCAAAGTTGCAACAATGGGCAAAAGGTAAGTCAGAAGAATTACCTGCAACAAAGTAATTTTTATCTTTTACCGTTGAAAACCAGTATTTTACTGGTTTTTTTGTTTATTTTCATATCACTATACTATCAATGAAAGGCAGGTATGCTATTGAATATTTCAAAAAAACAACGTTCTATCCTCATTATTCTTGTTATCGGCACATTTCTAGGCTTTCTCAACCAAACACTAATGAATGTGGCTTTACCTAATATCATGACCGAATTTCACATTGGTCCAAGCCAAGGGCAATGGGTAACAAATGGTTATATGCTAGTTAATGGTGTGATGGTGCCGCTCACCGCTTTTTTAATCCAAAGACTCACCACTAGAAAACTATATTTAACTGCCGTTGGTTTATTTGCGTTAGGCACGCTAATTGCTGGATTTGCTAATAGTTTTGCTGTGTTAGTCACTGGTAGAATGGTACAAGCCATCGGTGCCGGTGTGTTTGGTCCGCTAATGAATGTCGTGGTTATGAACCTCTATGAATCAGATAAACGTGGTCAAGCCATGGGGATGATTGGCTTAGCACTTAACTTTGCGCCGGCCATTGGACCAACATTGTCGGGTCTGATTATCACGCAACTATCTTGGCGTTTTCTATTTTTAATTGTCGCCCCTTTTATTATTGCAGACTTTATATTAGCTTTCTACCTTCTAAAAAATATTGGCAACACTAAGCGGCTCAAATTTGATTTTCTTGGCGTAGTACTATCAAGTATTGGTTTGGGTAGTTTACTTTACGGTTTTTCAAATGCTGGTGCAACTGCTTGGTCAGATTTCACTGTATGGGGATTTGTAGTTATCGGCTTAATTGTCACAGCTTTGTTTATCTGGCGTCAAATAACAAATAAAACGCCACTACTCAACATGGCTGTTCTAACGTATAGGCAGTTCGTTGTTGCTATGCTTATTAATGTTGTCTTAATGATTGCCATGTACGGCGGCGCACTGATGTTACCATTGTATATTCAAAATGTACGTCACTATTCAGCATTAATTTCTGGTTTAATATTACTGCCGGGCGCACTAATTACCGCCCTTTTATCGCCTCTCAGCGGTCGTCTATATGATAAATATGGTCCACGCTACCTCACACTCACAGGTATCTTACTCACTACTGTAGGTACGTTTAGTTTGTCTATGGTCACTTTAAACACACCAATCTGGTTAGTCGTAGTGAGTCAATTAATTAGACAATTAGGCTTGGTCATCGTTTTGATGCCTATTCAGACTGAGGCATTCAATGCTTTGCCATTATCGCTGATGCCTGATGGTTCTGCTATGTTTACTACTGTTCGGCAACTGGCAGCTTCTTTTGGAACAGCTGCACTAGTCACTGTCATGACACAAGTCGTTGTCTATGCGGGCAAAGCATATCCAACCCATACGACATTAAATCAACTACAAGGCATTCAAGTTACTTTTTTGTTTGCAAGTGTATTGATGATTATTGCTGCTGCTATGACAACACTGTTAAAACAAAAAACAACGATTTAAAAAAGCAAACTAACGTTTGCTTTTTTATTTTAGGTCATTATTTATGATAAGGCGAGCCTTGTTGAATCATAAAAGCGCGATAAATTTGTTCAATCAGCACTAAACGCATTAGTTGGTGTGGCAAGGTCAACAGTCCAAAGCTAATCGCCATGTCTGCTCGCTGCTTAATACGTTCATCCAAACCAAGCGAACCCCCAATGATAAATGTAATGGTTGAATAACCAGACAGTGTGATATCCGACATTTTTTTAGAAAATGTCTCTGACGGTAACTGTTTGCCCTCAATTGCTAATACAATAACGTAGTCACGTGATCCAATTTTATCCGCAATACGTTCCCCTTCTTTAGCCATAATTTGTTGATTTTGTGCTTGACTAGCATGCTCTGGCGTCTTTTCGTCAGGCACTTCAATCAATTCAACTTTAGCAAATCTGGCTATCCTTTTACTATATTCTGCAATCCCATCTTTTAAATAGTGCTCTTTTAATTTACCTACTGTAATTAATTTAATATTCATAATTTCTCCGCATTTTTCATTTTCTTAAGTAATTTAATAGTTAAGCAAACATTTGTATCAGACCCTGATTCTAAAGATGTCCACACGAACAACAACATCAAAAAGGTGACATAAGCCAATTATATCAATTACCCCGCTGTTCGCATAATTTTTTATCCACAAGCGCACCGTTTTTTTACTAAAAGTGTGGATAACGTTATCAACGCTATATGTATGCGATTTGATAAAACAGTTGCCTCAAAAAAGATAGTTATCCACAGTTTTCCACTTTTTTATCCACAACTGTGGATAAGCACATTTGTTCCCTTGACAATACCTTTACGTCAATCAGAAATCGTTAGGTATTTATACCGTAACAGACAATAAATTCTCATTTCATTATCACTTTAACAAAAAAACCGTATAATCTATCGGCAGACATGATTGTCAAGATTTTTTAAACAAAAAATACTTCTTTTGTATAACGTAGCCTGAATTTTAGAAAAATTTATAATTTTTAGCCTTTTATCCACACAGTAATATGAGTTATTCACATTTTATCGACTTTTTAACCGATTTATCAACATTTTCAGCACAGTTTTCAACATTTTCAGAAAATACATACTTCATTTCTTTTGTCAACTAAAGGTAAAGAAAAAGCTAACGCGTAACGTTAGCTTTCAAGTTTTTGTGTTAGTTTCACTTTAACTGTCTTTTTATCATTTTGATGATAGAATGTGATATCAATTGTATCGTTTAGATTGTGTTTATAAAGTTCTTCTCTCAAGTCAGCCTGCCCAGATACTTTTTTACCATCAATAGCTGTGATAACATCATATTTCTTTAGACCCGCACGATCAGCTGGGCCATTAGGCGTGGTACTCATCACCACAACACCGCCAGTAACAGCATCAGGTATTTTGAGCAATGACTTCTGATCATCAACTGTTACGGCAGAAAGTTCAACTAAGCCAATGCCAATAGCTGGTCGCGTAACCTTGCCATCTTTCACTAATTTGTTGACAATATCAACCACTTGATCAGAAGGAATAGCAAACCCCATGCCTTCAACGCTCGTACCTGAGGCTGAAGATGATAGTTTCATCGAGTTGATACCGACAACCTGGCCAGCAAAATTAACTAAAGGACCACCCGAATTTCCTGGGTTAATAGCCGCATCTGTTTGAATAACTGTAGAGCCACCATAATTTTGGCCGTTCTCAGAACTAGCATCAACTAATCTTTTCTTCGCCGAAATGATGCCTTCTGTTACTGATGAAGCATACTGGGATCCCAGCGGTGACCCGATTGCTAAGACCTTTTGCCCCACTTGAATTTGACTAGAATCACCAAAGGCAGCTGTGGTTGTGACATTAGCAGGATCAATTTTGAGTACCGCCAAATCAGTCATGGCATCTTTACCAACCAACGTCGCTTCAACTTTTTTACCATCATGCAACATTACCTGTATTTTTGCTGCGCCGTGTATCACGTGATTATTTGTAACAATATAGGCAGCATCATTGGCCTTTTTATAAATAACGCCGGATCCTTCCGAAGATTCGGAAAATGAATTTTTTCCTGTTTGTGAAAAATTCAACACAGAAACAACCGCATCTGAAATCTTGTTGTACGCAGTTGTTGCCGTAGCGTTAGTTGGTATAGCTGCAGTCTTCTCTGCTTTTGTATTTACTTTTTGCGTTTTCGTCTGGATATCAGATAATTCGCGCTGGCCGTACAAAATTGCACCACCACCAATAACACCAGCTATCGCACCAGTTAATACAATTTTTGCTAAGGATTGTTGTGTCATACTAGTCACCCACTCTTTACTTTAAAATCATTATACTTTGGCCAAATTAACATTATATTAAAGTTCATTCAGACAAATTGTCACCTGTGAACGCATTAATCTTCAAAATAGCATGACGATTTTGCCGTTTCACCTCAAATACCCAAACAGGCAAATAAATATCATACCCATTAACAGATAACGTCTTGTCGTAACCTAAATATCCAGTTGATAAGCGATCACCACGATCAATTTCATTATACCGGTATAATGAAACAATCGCATCTTCTTCAGTCAATGTGGCCCGATCATCACGCAAATCCTGAATATTAGTGAGTTGCCGTTTTATGACAGTATCTGGCTTCCCGTCTTTCCCATATCGAAATGTCATTGTCCCAGCACTATTCATAACGGGTAAATCATTGATTCGTTGAGAATAAATTATAGTTTCGTCAGGCTGTGCTGCACTGAGTATAGCGTTATAATGATAGCCAGAATCATCAGCCACTGCTTTAATTTGTTTAGTGATGGCCTCGTAATCATCGCGATGTATCTCATCATCAGGTTTGAAACGAGCAATCAGTTCATCCCAATTACCACCATTTTTATCCCATGTCAGCGTGCTTGGTAGTTTCCCAATCTCATTTTTATGCGCTTTTTGAACAGCAATATAGCTATTATATTGTACTGAACGGCTAAATGTTGGTAACACAATGTTTTGTTTCTTCATTTCAGCAATAATATCAGCATTGGCATCAGCCACCTGCTCGTTAGTTGTCTGCCCGGCACGCCACCAATTAAACAGAAAAATATCCAATAAAACAAATAAAACTAACATTAATATTTTAATTCGTTTGAATTGCATATTTCCTCCTTATTAATCTTGTTGTGCATTAACATGCTTTTTTGACAAATATGCTGAGACACTTTGCCAGCCAGTCGGTGTTTCTATCATCCATGTGGGCACCATATTCACAGCTGCCTGACTATCTTGATTAATTAACCATTCATAGCCGGGTGTAATGAAATCATAATCAGACGACTTCACACCAGCATCATGTAATTGCTTTAATATTGTTTCCGTACTTGGCAATTGGACATCTGCCTGATTACTAGGAACGGGTACCCCGATTTCATTGAGTGAATAAGTACTTTTTTGATCACCATTTTTGGATAGCTCAATATGAATGGCCCCACTCTGAGACTGAAAATACACCGGGAAACCCTTAACATAGGTTCTAAAGGTAATTTTCTGACCCCCAGCTTGACTTTCATAAAAACGCGTATCCATTAAATTAAGCTGAAGCAAATTAATCTGAGAAAATGCTAGGTTTAGACGATTAACGTATTGTTGTGGCAATTTGTTTTTAGGATTTTTATCTTCAAATGTGACAGTTTCCCAAGACGGATCATATGTTATTTTCTGATTATTCAGCTTATTCGTATAAACTGTCTTGCTGCCTTCTTGGGTAACCGACAGTTGGTTGAGTGTTCCCAGTAAAGCTGAAACATAAGTTTTCGGGTCACGTTGATTAACTAAGTAAGAATAAACCGGTAATTTAAATTGTTTCGGATAAGACAACATCACACGACCTTGATACTTATGAAACTCAACCCCGACATCAGTTGGTAACTTAGCTGCCATTTGCCAGACATCAGGTGTATTTAATTGGCTAATATTAACAGTCGTTACTTCATTTGCATTCGTGTTAATAAAATACCCCTTATTCGACTGATCTAAGGCTAAAACAAAATAATTAAAGTTAAAGGGTTTCCCACTGTTAATTGTTTTACCATATCTTGTATTAAAGTAAGTTACTGGCACAACGTCTGGATACCTTAAAATTTGCGATTTCTTTTGAGATAATATTGTTTGAATAGCATGTGTTGTGCTTTTCTTCGTTTCGGCACCTGAAAATTTAGCTTTTGTAATAGCATCTTCAATCGTTTTGACTTGGGTGTTAGCAGGCGTTAAGGCAATATATTGATTGCCATTAGCTTTAGTAACAATATATTGTGTTGGCCGAAACACTTGTGATTGCTGTTCCGCTTGCTGTTCATTGACACTTTTTAATGGTTCATTTTTGCCAAATGAAATAAAAATAAAGCCTGTCAACACGACTGAAATGATAATAGCAATAACAAGTGAAAAGTCCAACGTGATACTCTGAAAAAAGCGATTTTTATTCCGCATCCCAATCAGCCTCCTGTAGTTCGGCGTCATCGACATAGGCTAGCGAAATATAGAAAGTAGAACCCTGATTTTCAACTGAATCAACCCAAATACGACCATTAAACTTTTCAACAACTTCTTTAGAAATAGCCAAGCCCAATCCAGTCCCACCTTGTGCGCGTGAACGCGATTTATCCACACGGAAAAATCGGTTAAAAATATTATTTAAATCTTTTTTAGGAATCCCCAAACCTTGGTCCGAAATACTCAAAATAGCACGCGTTTTAGTCTTAATTAACCGTGCTGTGATAACGCCACCATCAGGTGAATATTTAACAGCGTTATTCATGATATTATCTAATACCTGTGTAAATTTATCAGGATCTACTTCAACCCAAACATCCTCACTAGTAAATTCACGTTGTATACTGTAATTTTTATTTGGTGTTTCTGTATTCTTGGCATCATTTTCGATAATCATGTCAAAACGATTCAAAACAAAGTTAAATAAACTATTGAGATTGATCACTTCAAGTTTAACTGCCATGGTTCCTTGGTCTAAACGTGACAACTCTAATAAATCGTTAATCATGCGAATCATGCGCTGTGTTTCATTTTGAACCACACCCAGAAAATTATGTGCCATTTCAGGGTCATTAATTGCCCCTTCGGCAAGGGCATCCACATACGATCTAACTGATGTGAGTGGTGTTCGTAACTCATGCGAGACATTGGACACAAACATGCGCCGTTCAGCATCAATACGTTGTTGTTCGGTGATATTGTGCAAAACAACTACTAAGCCAGATATAAACCCAGATTGACGCTTAATCAGCGATACATAAGCTTGCACCAACAAATCTTTACTATCATCAGATAAATCAACACGAAAATCATCTAAGTTCTCTAGCATATCACGTAGCGTTCTTTTGCCCTTTAACTGCAAAAGTTCAATGACGTTCTGGCCAATGGCTGCGTCACGATCAACACCAACAAAATCTGCCGCAGCTTGGTTAATAATTGTTACTTCGCCACGCCGATTAGCTGCTAAAACACCATCAGCCATGTGTGTCAAAACAGAATCCAATCGGTTACGCTCTGCATTCACTGTCTCCGTTGATTCTTCGACACGTGTTGACAACTCATTAACCGACTGTGCTAAATGACCAAGTTCATCAGAACCATAAATATGATTAACCATTGAATAGTCGCCATTAGCAATTTTGGTTGTTTGTTCATCAATCTGCTCAATCGGTCGCGTTAATGTTCGTGCTAAGAACAGTGCTAATGCAATACTGACCATTAGCGCCAGAATACCAGCAATCACAAATAAGCGCATGACACTATCAATGTTTTTATAGACTGGTGCTAAACTTGCTTTAACAACAAGCACACCAACAATGTCTTTTCCTCGTCCGTTATTGGACCCTAATGTCGTTGTTAATAATTCTTTACGTTCGTTATTTTCATTAACTGTACGCGATTTCAAAAAGGACTGTTCGCCTGCAATCGCTTTTTGGGCATTTAAATCAGTTGTTTTCTGACCAATGGTCTGCTGTCCTGAAACGGATAAAGTCCCACGTATCGTCCCCGTTTTATCAATCACTTGCGCTTCTTGTAAGTTGGTATTGTTCAAACTAGACAGAATATCTTGGATCTCGTGGTTACCTTCATTACTGTCTTTTTTCTTTAAAGCTGTGGTGATTTGATCAGTAACATACTTTGGCAAGGCAATTTGCTGTTGAAAAGTTGTTAGGTTTTGGCGCTCTATTTGACGTACAAAAAACGCACCCAAAAGTTCGAGTGCGATAATCATTAACAACACAAAAACAAGTGCTATACGAAAGCGTATGGATTTAAAAAAATTAGTCGTACTATTCATAGTTGCTGACGCATGGCGTCTGTCTCCTTGGTATTGACTTAAAACCTTTTTGATGGTGACTTTAGCAAACCGTTCTATCTTTCACAGGCTAGCTTTTGCTTTTTTATTCAGCGTCGGGCCTTAGATAGTAACCAACACCACGACGTGTAGCCAACCAATTTGGATGACTAGGATTGTCTTCTATTTTTTCACGTAGACGACGAACCGTAACATCAACAGTTCGCACATCGCCAAAATAATCATAGCCCCAGACTTGCTGTAAAAGATGCTCACGGGTCATGACTTGCCCAATATGTTGTGCTAAGTAATAGAGTAATTCAAACTCACGATGAGTTAATTCAATATCTTGGCCTGCCTTAGACACCATATAAGCTTGCGGATGGATAGTTAAATCACCCAGCGCAATGTCTTCATTATGAACAGTTGCCTCTTCACTATGTTGGGAAACGGCCTTACGGCTACGCAAATTAGCCTTAACACGCGCCACTAACTCACGATTAGAAAAAGGTTTTGTAACGTAATCATCAGCACCCATTTCTAAGCCTAAAACTTTATCAATTTCAGAGTCTTTTGCAGTTACCATGATTACTGGTGTTTCTGATTTAGAACGAATTTGTCTCAAGACTTCAACACCATCAATCTCTGGTAACATCTGATCCAGTAACACAAGATCAGGTTTTTCATCGTTAAAAAGTGCTAAAGCTTCTTGACCATCGGCGGCTGTAATTACATCGTAGCCTTCTTTTGTTAAATTAAACTTGATGATATCCGAGATTGGCTTCTCGTCATCCACAACCAAAATTTTACTCATGGACGTTCTCCTCACATGATTCTACTATTTGTCTATCTCTAAGTATATCATTTTTTCACTAGACTGTAATATTTTGCACAAAAAAAGCCGACCAAATCGACCTTTAAAAATTAACATTTATATTTTAATGTGTTCGCCGATGAAAACGTGTCTTAAATAAGGATGAAATCGCTTCGTTATTACTAATACGGCGAATTGCTTCACCAATAAGTTCACCAACCGATACAATCTCTAACTTATCAAATTTCTTGTCATCAGGTAAATTAATTGAATCTGTCAAAATAACTTTAGTGAATACAGAATTCTGCAAACGTTCAACAGCAGGACCTGAGAAAACTGCGTGGGAAGCCACCACGTAAACCTCTTTGGCACCATGCGCCATAATCAACTCGGCTCCTTGCGTGATTGTGCCAGCCGTGTCAATCATATCATCAATCATAATAGCAGTCTTACCAGCAACATCACCTACAATGCTACCGATTTCAGCAACGTTTGGCTTTGGACGGCGCTTATCAATGACTGCTACTGGTGCTTCCAGTTCTAGCATATTATTTAAATTACGTGCACGTGTCATACCACCATGATCTGGCGATACCACTACAGCTTGCTTTTTGTCAGCAATACCTGACTCAATTAAATAATCTGCAAGCAGTGGTGCACCTTGTAAATGATCCATCGGAATATCAAAGAAACCTTGAATTTGGGCCGCGTGTAAATCTAACGCTAATACGCGTGTTGCTCCAGCACGTTCCAACATATTGGCAACTAACTTAGCTGTAATTGGTTCTCTAGAACGTGCCTTACGATCTTGACGTGCATAACCATAATAAGGTAAAACAACATTGATCTGATTCGCCGATGCACGACGCAAGGCATCAACCATAATTAATAATTCCATGAGATTATCATTAACTGGTGACGAAGTGGATTGAATAACAAAGACGTTATCCCCACGAATGCTTTCCTCAATGTTAATCTGTACTTCACCGTCAGCAAAACGTTTGACAGATATTTCACTCAATGGGACACCAACGGCATCGGCAATCTTTTGCGCTAATGGTTCATTTGAGCTTAAAGAAAAAAGTTTCAATTTAGGTTCTGGCATGTCTGGCTCCAAATGTTTTATGTAAATTTCACGTTCATACTCATTTTAACAAAAAAGCTTGTTAAAAGCCACAAGGTCTCTATCTCAACACAATAAAAGAACCTTACAATATATCATATGAGATAAGGCTCTTTGCTGAAAACACTATTTGGTTAGTTCATTTAAGGCTGCCAAAACATTATCATAGTCCGGCTCTTGTGACACTTCAGATACAATTTGCGCATATCGAACAATACCTTGTGCATCTATGATATAAACCGCTCTTGTATCCCAAGCATTAGCTGGCAAATAAAGCTTTGTTGCATAGCCAAATGACTCTTGTTCATCTGACAACATACGCATATTTTTAACACCTTCAGCCGCACACCAATCACGCTGCTCCGCCACAGAATTAGTTGAGATAGTAATAAATTGTACATTTTTAAACTGATCAACTGTTTGATTAAAATGGCGTGTCTGAAGTGAACATGTTCCCGTATTCAAATCAGGCACAACAGAAATCAACGTTACTTGACCTAATAAATCAACTGTTTTAACCTTTTCGCCGTTCTTGTCTTCTAACTTAAAGTGAGGCAATGCCTCTCCGACTGCTAGCGGTTCCCCAACTAGCGCTGTTTCTTCACCGTTAATTAAAACGTTCATTTTGACAACCTCCGTTGTTTATTTTTTACGCTACCGTCATTGTAGCACGAAATGCTCAATTGCCTTCGCCACTCCCGACGCGTTGTTTGTCGCTGTTTCAAAATCAGCTATTTGCTTAATATCAGGAATTGCATTACCCATGGCAACCCCAATACCAGCCTGTTCAATCATGCTATAATCATTTGCTTGATCACCAATCGCCATCGTCTCCGATGGCTTGACTGCTAACTTTTTTGCTAACGCAAGAAGCGCATTACCCTTTGACGCTTGGCGATCAATGAATTCTAAATTATTAGCTGTTGATCGAATAACATTGACATTCTGACTAATGTCATCGGGAACAGCCGCTTGCACAAGATCGAGTTTAGATTCTTCATCGTTGGCAATCGCCTTAATAAACTCGACTTTTTCCAATTCAGCCTCCGAATCCAAAACAAATAGTGGCAAATTAACCAAACTATTCTCAAAACTAGCCCAAGGGTGAATTTTATGGTGTGTTGTGTAAGCAGCATCATGTGTTTCAACTTGCACATACGTATCTTTGGAAACCATAAAGTCATTGATTTTCTTAAATTCGGCCACAGACAAAGGCTGCCTGAATAACGTCTTCTTGCCATCGGCGGTCTGAACTAACCCACCATTATAAGTTATAACGTATTGGTTGTCACCAGCAATACCTAATTCTGCTAAAATACCTTTGACGCCTGGTAATGGTCTTCCTGTCGTAATCACAATCTTGACATCTTGTGCTAACGCATGTTTAATTGCTTGTTTGACTTCTGGCGTCACTTCACGTTGGTCATTTAACAGTGTCCCGTCAATATCAATTGAAACGATTTTAATTTCTGACATGTCCCATATATTTCATAAGCTGCTCATGAAAGTGCAGATTATTAGTTCCCTTTCAATTTAAATGATGACAACACGTTCACGCATTGTGTTGCCATGTTAATTTAAATAATTGACTCTATTATAGCAAAAATACGCCACGATTTATAATAACTATCGTGTGCGCTTTTCTCGCAACATTTGTACAGCTAAACCCGTAAATAGCATACTAGTTAAAGTCACAAGCAACAGTAACAAGGCCGCACCAACATTACCAATCAGTACTGAAGCACTAACTATACCAGACGACAAGATAAATCCGATTGGACGGATGGCCGAACTAAATCCACTGTAAACGCCTATTTTTTCTTGATTCATCATTTCAGCGCGCAGTGATTGACTGGCTGGTGTCACAATCATTTCGCCAATTGTTAAAATAATAGCTAGTACTAACAATGGCCAAAAATCCGTGAGTAAAAATGTGATAGCAAAACCAATGCCTTGTATCGCTGTGCCAACTAAACTCGACTTCAAATCCGACCATCTAGCAAATAACTTCGTCATGAAGCCCATGAGTAAGACAATCATCAATGTGTTGGTAATGGTGATAACTGACAACATACGTTGCCCAAATATCTGCACCCCAAACATTGATGTGGTATGAAAAGATTGCGCCAGGTGTGCTGCCAAATAGTAATCTGGCGAAGAAAAGATAACTGCAATACCTATGCCGGCAACCATAAATTTTACATAACGTCTGTCCAACAAGACAATACGATAATTTTTAATCACGGCCCAAACGGACCGTCCTTGTTTTTGTCGTCGTTCAACTGGCAGTGTTTCTGTAATCCAAAATAAAACAATTAACAAACTAATTAGCGCGCCTAATGCTGTTCCAATGAGTAATTCAAAACGTGCTGTCTTAAAGAACCAACCACCTAATGATGCACCGATCATGATTGATAAATTGATAACCCAGTAAATCATTGCGTAAATAAATTTACGATTTTGAACTGTTGACACATCAATCATCATGGCTTCTTCTGCTGGCGATGCAAAACTAAGACCAACTGATGCTAGTAAAAAACCAATAAATGTCACATAGGGATTGACATAGTATGGTGAATTCATCACTGCCGCAACAACGTACCCAACCACCATTAAAGCAATTCCTGTTAACATCACACGCTTACGCCCCCATGAGTCGGACAAATGACCACCATAAAGACCTGCTATAAAACCAGCGACTTGCACTGATACTAACAAAAATCCCGTGACCAGAGCACCCATATATTCGACATAATAAATTGTCATATTTGGTCCAACGGATGACCCAATTGCAACCGTTATAAACATCATCAAAATACGCAACTGAATATTACGATCTAACTTGAAAAAATCTGACATAAGACCTCCAAAATAAAAAGCATACAAAAGTTGTATGATTTTAAAAATGATACTTTTTTAAAACAGTAACGTCGCCGCCTTAGAAATTAAATTGGCTTCCGTTAGCTGATGATTGTTTTGCATGACTTGAAGAGCATCTGCCAATGACAACCAATCAGCAGCAATAACTTCCGCTGCTTGTAGTCGGATAGGCATTGTCTCGCTATCTATTTTTATAGCGTACCAATCTTCAATCCAACTGCTTAATCGACGCGTCAATAGGAATCGTAACTGGTGAGCTGGTACACAAATATTCATTTCTTCTGACAACTCTCTCACTAGGGCCTGCTGACTCGTTTCCCCGACTAAAGCTGAACCCCCAATTTCAGCTGTCCATAGACCTGGTCGACTCATCTTATGAAATGACCTTTGCTGCAATAAAACCTGTCCAGCAAGATTAAAAATAATGCCATTGGTCACTAAATGATACTCCCCAACATTGAGTTGCTCGTCACGTCGATGTGAGCGCCCCGTCTTTTGTTTATCGGCTGTGTAGACATCCCATAGCTCATCTAGTTTATCAGCACGCTCATCAACCATGTGCTGGCAATAAAACGTCAGCTAATGCTTCTCGCGTCGTGACAATACTATCTGGTTGTGCTGCTTCTAACGTTGCGAGATGATGTGAACCCCATGTCACAGCGATAGTTTTCATGTGTGCCGCATGACCAGCGTCAATATCAAAAGTAGCATCACCAATCATAACGGCTTGATTGGCAAGCAACTGGTGCTCTGATAAAGCCTGTAATAAGCCTTCAGGATTTGGTTTAAAGGCAACCACACGATCAGAACCATAAATATCAGTAAAATACTGATCACAAGATATCAACTTTAAATTCCGCTTTGCAACAGCTGACTTTTTACTAGTCATAATAAAGAGAGCTATGCCTTGTTGCACCAATTGTTGTAATAATTCTGGGATTCCTGAATAGGCTTTAATATTTTTTTCAGATTCATTATTTTGGTAAGCCTGACGAAATAGCTGGAATAGTTTTTTTAGTTTTTCTTCACTAAGTTGTCGTTCTGATAATTTTGGAAAAGAGGTTTCAATAGGCACACCTTGATAATTGATAATATCTTGAGCCACTGGTATAGGTAAACCAACCGATTCAAATGCTTGTTGCGTGGCTAACACAGAGAGCTTCTCTGTGTTTGCAATCGTACCATCAAAGTCAAAAAAAACAGCCTTCAGTGCTTGGTTTTTCATCATTTCAGCACCTCATTAAGTAGGTCAAAATGCCTACCGATATCATGCACACGATGTGCATCTGAACCGTAAATTATCGGTATCCCCATATCCTGAGCAGCAGTGATAATATCATTATCCGGGTAAGCCTCACCATTTTCCGGTTCACTTAAACCAGCTGCATTAAATTCTAATTGGTAGTCTCTTGCCTGTATCATTTGTAAAATATCTCCAATTTGGCGGTAAATTTCATCTGAATAGTCTGGCAGATTGAGTACCTTTTGAAACTTTTTTACTAAACCTAAATGTCCAATTCTAACAGGCACATCAAGACCAATTACTGCTTCAACACTTTGCGCGACAGTTTGGAAATAACGTTGGTAAAATTTTTGGGGATCAGCCAACAGGTTTGAGAAATGTGCTGACACATATTCCGCTGTATAGTCAATTGGACGCAATTCGCCTACGTCATCTGGTATAAAATGAACAGCAAGCACAATTTCATCGAGCCATGTTTGATTATCACGCAAAAAGCGACGCATATTCACTTCATTATTAGCTAAATAATCAACTTCAAATCCCTTTGTGATTGTAATCTGTTGCTTATATTTTTTTATTAAACGTGCCGTTTCACGTTTAACCTGAACAATGTCTTCATCAGTGACAACGGCATAATCACCTGGCAATGACAGTCCCGATAATAACGGTGCATGCTCGGTAATTGTATAGGTTTCAAATCCTAACGTCATTGCACGCTCAATATAAGCATCAAAAACTTCATCAGAATTTTGATGTGAAAACGGTGTATGTGTATGGCCGTCTTTTTTTGGTAACATCATTGCACAAACCTCTTCATTCTTTCCGTATCATTAACTATTATTGTACAGATAAGTTAAAAAAAAAGCGAACCAGAATATATCTGATTCGCTTAATGATTTAATGATTTAAAGAGTTGACTTAATCGTGATTAACATGGTTAATCACTTCAAAGCTGACCAATTCCAATCAGTAAATTCTTCGATATCGCGACCTTCGTTACGAGTAACTTCGAAATGCTTTGCCAAAGTAGCATCCATCTTTTCGATAAATGTATCAGCAGCTGCTTGATCAATTGTGCCATTAGCTGACAAAATTTCGGCAGCTTCCTTAGCTTGGTGGAAACGATCCAACTTTGAGTAAACACGCATGTCATAAGTTGTTGTGATGTCACCATCTTCACGGTAACCATGAACATAAACATCACCCTTGAACTTACGTTCGAAGAAGAATGATTCAATCAAATCTTCGTAAGCGTGGAAACCAAAGATAACAGGCTTATCAGCTTGGAAGAACTTGTTGAATTCTGCGTCAGATAATTCACGTTCATCATTCATGTGAGATTCTGACTTCTTTTGCAAACGAAGTAATTCAACAACGTTAACATAACGGAACTTTACTTCTGGGAAGGCTTGGTTAATCAACCACAAGGCAGCAAGTGTCTCGATTGTTGGTTCTGTACCAGATGATGCGAATGTAATATCAACATCACCAGATGGTGCAGTAGAAGCCCAATCAATAATCTTCAAACCTTCATTAGCTAATTCATCAGCTTCATCAGCAGTAAACCATTGTTGACGTGGTTGCTTAGAAGCAATAATCAAGTTAACCTTGTGACGTTCTGAGAACGCACGATCTTGAACAGCCAACAATGAGTTACCATCTGCAGGCAAGTATTCACGAATGAAGTTAGACTTCTTTTCAGCCAAATGAGTCAACATACCTGGATCTTGGTGTGTGTAACCATTGTGATCTTGTTGGAACGCAGTTGACGTTGCAATCAAGTTCAATGATGGATAATCATTACGCCATGCTTGTTCTGAGGCGTGACGCAACCACTTGAAGTGTTGTGTAACCATTGTATCCACAACACGCAAGAATGACTCGTATGAAGCAAAGATACCAACGCGGCCAGTCAATGTATAGCCTTCAAGCCAACCTTCAGCTTGGTGCTCTGACAATTGCGAGTCAATGATACGACCTTCTGGGCCAACATATTGATCATTTGGTTCCTTAACTTCTTCCATCCATTGACGGTTAGTTGTGTTAAAGAGACTCCACAAACGGTTTGACATTGTTTCATCAGGTCCAAAGACACGGAATGATGTTGGGTTCAACTTAGCAACTTCTTCCAAGTAGTTTGAAAGTGTTGTCATATCCATGTTTTGAGTAACCTTTGGCAACTCGTGTCCACGATTCTCATTTGTAATGTCATTTGTGAATTGACGCCAATCTGGCAATGTCAAATCAGTCGCTTCTTCACCACGACGACGTCCGCCGTTAGCGATTGGGTTAGCTGACATACGCTTGTCACCCTTAGGTGCAATAGCTTTCAATTCATCTTTTAATGAACCATCAGCATTGAACAATTCTTCTGGCTTGTATGAATTCATCCAGTCTTCGAATTGTGACAATGTTTCTAACTTATTTTGTGCCAAAGGCAATGGCACTTGGTGAGCACGGAATGAATTTTCGATAGGGTTACCATCTTCATCATGTGTTGGTCCACCCCAACCCTTTGGCAAGCGTGCAATAATTACAGGCCATGCTGGGATTGTACCATCTTCGTACTTACCGTTTTCACGCGCATCCTTTTGGATAGCTTGAATATCTTCAATAGCTTGATCCAAAACCTTAGCAGCCAATTCGTGATAAGCTGCATAGTCATGGATGTCATCATTTTCGATAAAGCGAGGTGAGTAACCCAAACCTTCAAAGAACTTTGTGATTTCTTCATCACTCATACGTGAGAAGATTGTTGGGTTAGAAATCTTAAATCCGTTCAAATCCAAGATTGGCAAAACAGCACCATCATTCTTAGCATTCAAGAACTTTGTTGAGTGCCATGATGTCATTGATGGGCCTGTTTCGGCTTCACCATCACCAACAACAGCAAAAGCAATTTGATCAGGATTGTCCAAAACAGCACCAAAGGCGTGTGACAATGAATAACCCAATTCACCACCTTCATGTAATGAACCTGGTGTTTGTGCTGTCATGTGTGATCCGATTCCGCCAGGGAATGAGAAACGCTTGAACAAGCGGCTCATACCTTCCAAATCTTGAGTGATTTCTGGGTAATCTTCAGTATATTCGCCATCCAAGTAGGCATTAGTAACCATTACTTGGCCACCGTGTCCTGGTCCACCGATGTAGAACATGTTCAAGTCATACTTGTTAATCAAACGGTTTGCGTGTGCATACAAGAATGTTTGACCTGAAATAGTTCCCCAGTGACCGATAGGCTTAACTTTAACGTCTTCGGCTTGGATTGGTGTGTTAGTAACTGAGAACAATGGGTTGCTCTTCAAGAAGATCATCCCTGCTGACAAATAGTTAGTTGCACGCCACCACTTATCAACGAGTTCCAAGTACTCTTTTGAATCGAAATCTGCCATGAGATTAAGTACTCCTTATTTTTTGAGAGAATCGTAAACCACGAATCTTTCTCCGTTATTTACTTCTCAAGTATAACCGATTTTAAGGATTTATTCAAGATAAAAACATTATTGGTTGATTTTGTTTTTTATTTTGGTTGGCGCAGTAACATAATTGGTACGGTCCAATACAATAAAAATAGTTAAGTTTTTTATTCGGAATCAATACTAACAAAGGCGTTATATCTTAAATATTTATAGTGTAGTCGCATACTGGAAAATTCCAACGGTGTCCCGTCATCCATGAAAAATATACCTTCCATAATCCCAACTGGTTCACGATCTGACAGTTCCAATAATTGTTGGTCTTCTGGGTTTGAAGGTTCAGCCATGATTGTCATAAAGGATTTGGTTACCGTTCGGTTTTTAGTATTTTCGACATACTCATAAACCGAACCTGAAACAATCTCTCGATTTAAGCCCGGTAATACATTAATCGGGACATAGCCCCTTTCAATCATAAACGGCACCCCCTCTAATCGTCGCAAACGTTTGATTTCATAAACAAAGTCACCTTCACTCAAAAATAACGCTTGTTGCTGTTCGGGTGTTGCTGGAATAACACGAAAATCTAATAATTCGATACTTGGTGCTTTCCCATCGACCCGAAACGAATCAGAGACACCTAAATTAGAGCCTTCATGTTGAAATAAAGCATTATTTTTAAGATAGAGCGGATTGACGAAAGTGCCACTGCCACGCTTTTTAAAAATAACCCCTTGTTGTACAAGAACATTCAAGGCACGCTTAATTGATGAGCGTGAGACATGATAATTTTCGGCCAAAGAACGTTCGTCTGGTAACTTTAGATTAGGAAAATCACCATTATATATTTTTTGTTTTAAGTCCGCTTGCACGGTTACATATATAGCTTCTGACATCATGCCAAATAGTATATCATGAATTGGTTGGACCGCGCTACTTTTTGGTTGTGCCAATTTGTGGTAAACTGTCATTATTATGGCAAAAAAGAAAATCAAAAAAACATTACCTGAGCAGATTATGGATAAGCACGATGTGGCATACGAAGGCTTTGAATTTAATATTCTAGACAAAACTGAAGCCCAACGGGATGCTCTATTAGAAAAATTCAATGTCAAACACGCAGACATCTATAAAACGTTAGCGGCTACTGGTGATAAGACTGGTCCAGTGGTAGCAATTATTCCCATTACACAACACCTCGCCATGAAAAAATTAGCACACGTTTCTGACAATAAGAAAGTTACCATGTTGTCTTTGAAAGAACTGCAAAAAACTACCGGATACGTTCATGGCGCTAATAACCCAGTGGGTATTTGGCAAAATAAACATTTCCCCATTTTTATCGATAGTACTGCTGAAACTGCCCCTTATTTTCTGGTCAGCGCTGGTGAACTTGGCCGTTCTGATAAAGTTAAACCAAAAGATATCGCAACACTAGTCGGTGCCACATTTGCTGACTTGCTGGATAAATAAAATAATAAAAAAAAGGGACGGCCAATATATGGTCGTCCTTTTTTACCACCCTGGGTTACCATTTGGTCCAGCATTTGGATCGTCGCGAAACAACGGCGCCATCGGACTAAATTTGAATGTTGGTTTATTAAACATCAGCGTTGCAGTGCCTCGCGCACCAGCACGATTCTTTTCCAAAATGATTTCAATTGGAACAGCCTCATCATCATTACGCTGATCCCCACTACCGTCTTCATCTGTCCCATCGTTACGATAATAATCATCACGATATAAAAAGGCAACAATATCTGCATCCTGTTCAATCGAACCAGATTCTCGCAAATCTGATAACACTGGCCGCTTATCAGTCCGTTGTTCAACGCCTCGGCTAAGCTGTGCTAAGGCTAAAATTGGCGTATGCAATTCCTTCGCTAATTTCTTAATGGCACGTGATATTTCCGACACAGCTTGCTGTCTGCTTTCTGTGTTATTCGATTCAATCAAACCCAGATAATCAATAATGACCATACCAATTGGGTGAGGATTGTTAATTCTGTCTTCTTGCGTCATATCATTGAGCAAGTCTTTTTCTAACTTACGTAGTTTGGCACTAATTTGATTAATTTTAATACCTGGTGTATCATCCATGTAAATTTGCATGTTAGCCAAGGATTGCATGGCTAATGTTAGTGATTGCCAATCATCTTGGGACATTTGCCCAGTCGTTAGGTGAGCCGAATCAATTGCCCCTTCGGCCGCAACCAATCGTGTCACTAGGTCAACTGCACCCATTTCCAAACTGAAAACAACCACAGGCACTTGTTCTGCTTTAGCAACGTTCTTTGCAATATTTAACACAAATGCAGTCTTTCCGACTGCTGGTCGAGCCCCTAAAACAACCATTTGATCTTCTCGAAAGCCGTGCGTCAAATTATCTAACTCCGGATACCCTGTGGCTAACCCAACAATATCATTGTCGTTTTCAACAGCGTTATCTAAGTTCTCTTGAAATTCACGCAAGACATCTTTAATTTTTTGAAAATCTTCGTCACCACGATTTTCCGCCAATGTATCTAAATTACGGTTAAGTATATCTAAGATATCTTCACTCGGTTCAGCAGCATCATATGCCAAAGACATGCTACGTGTTAATGTTTCAATAATACGACGTAAAACGGATTTTTCGCGGACAATATTTGCATAATGCTTTAAATTGGCTGAAGACGCCGATGACTCAGATATTTCGGCCAAATATGTCATGCCACCAACATTTTCAAGTTGTTGCATGCTATTAAGCTTGTCTTGCAACGTCAACATATCAATAGGGCGCTGTTCATCGACTAACTGCTGCATCGCTTTGAAAATTGTTTGATGCGCTTGACGATAAAAGTCCGCAGGTTCCAAAATCGCCTGAGCTTCTACCATGGCACTATCTGATCTCACATCGAAAAAAATGGCCCCGAGCACCGCACGTTCCGCATCCACATCTTGTGGTACTTGCCGATACTCGTATGATCCCGGATTGTCCATATTATCCCTCGCTGACGTGTACACGCAAATTGGCTACAACATCACGATGCAACTTAACTGGAACATTCGTATATCCCAATGCATGTATGGGTTGATTCAACAATAATTTGCGCTTATCCAGCTTAATTTGTTTTTGTGCTGCTAATGCGGCAACAATTTGCTTAGTTGAAATAGCACCAAACAAACGTCCGTCGGCACCGGACTTCCCCTTAACTTCTACAACAAATTTTTCATCTGCCATTTTAGCCTTTAGTTGTTCGGCTTCGGCTAAGGCTTCAGCTGCTGCCTTTTCCTCTGCTTTTTGACGCCCTTTAACAGCACCTAAATTTTTACCTGTTGCTGGTTCGGCTTTTTTATTTTTAATCAAAAAATTGTTGGCGTAACCATCCGGTACTTCTTTAATTTCACCTTTTTTGCCACGACCTTTAACATCTTCTAAAAATACAACTTTCATCTTGAATCTCCTTCTATTTGTATGCACTAGCTGACAGCGTATTCCCCAATTACTGTGCTTCAATGGCTGCTTGTAAGACTTCTTTTAACTGCTTTGTCACTGCTTCTGGTGTCTCACCTGAAATTTGTGTTGCCGCATTGGATAAGTGGCCCCCACCACCCATTGCTTCCATAATACGTTGCACATTGCGTTGTCCTGTTGAACGCGCCGAAATACCGACACGACCATCCGCACGCTTTGTCACAACATAAGAAGCTTCTACACTGCTGATTTGTAATAATTCATCTGCTGCTTGTGCTGTAATCAAACCCGAATAGGTTTGATTACTTTCTCCTGTCACAATAGCATTACCTGAATCCACCACTGCCAAATTAATGAGATGCGTACGTGATTTAAAATCAGTTAGGTTTTCTTTCATAAACGATTGAATCAAATTACTATCTGCTCCATTGGCTCTAAGATAACTTGCCGCATCAAATGTACGTGAACCAGTTCGCAAGGTAAAGTTTTTCGTGTCAATTTGAATGCCACCAAGCATAGCGGTCGCTTCTAATTTTGTAATCGGCGCATGGCTCTGATCTTGATACTGTAACATTTCTACAACTAACTCAGAGGTTGACGATGCATAGGGCTCAACATAAGTCAACAAAGGTTTTTGGTCCAACCCTTGTTCTGCTAAACGGTGGTGATCAATCACTACCACTCGGTTGGCTAACCTATCGAGCAAATGTGGTGCACTAGTAATTGCCGATTGTGCATGGTCAATTAATATCAGCAATGTGTTCTCACGCACTAGCTTTAAGGCACGTGTTTCATCAACAATCGAATCATTAATATTGGAACCTGGTGCGACAATGTCAGGTGTATTTTTTCTAATTTCTGCCAATAATAATTTAATATCACTATATACCGTTTTTTGGTCAATAATAACGAATGCTGGCTTATTTTTAGTTTGTGCCATACGCCAGATACCTAATCCGGCACCAATAGCATCTAAATCTGGTGTTGCATGGCCAACAATCATAATGTTATCAGATTGTTCCATTAATTCAGCGACAGTTTGTGAAATCATACGTGCGCGGACACGTGTCCGCTTTTCCATTGGGTTTGTTGCACCACCATAAAAGCGAGCAGCTGATTGATTAGACTTGACAACAACCTGGTCACCACCACGACCTAATGCTAAATCTAAGTTGGTTTGTGCCATTTTAGCTAGTTGAATAATATCCTGCTCACCATAAGCAACACCCATGGATAACGTCACCGGTGAATTTTGTTGTGCTGTGGCCTCTCGGATTGCTTTTAGTACTGAAAACTTATCTTTTTCTGCTTCTTGTAACGCAGTTTTATAGCCAAACATGACATAATGAACTGTATTTAGCCTTCTTAAATAAATATGATGCGTGGTTGCCCAATCAGATAATGCGCCTGTGACATAAGTTCGAAGTGTAGAAGTTTCTGATTCACTCATGCCTTCTGTAACTTCTTCATAGTTATCAACAGAAATTAAACCACTAAATAATTGATGATTATCATATTCTGTGGCAATAGCAGCATACTCACTAATATCCATCATATAAATGACGCGCAAATTTTGCTGTACATAAAGCGAGAACTGTTTATCTTGCCATGTAATTGTATTCGTTTCTTTTGCATCAGAGTAGTTTTTGACATCAGCAGCGAGATTGCCATCTAAATCGGATAGCGATAATCCTAAAACATCACGCTTACCAATATAACCTTGCATGTAAGGATTAATCCAATCTATTTTTTCAGTATCATTTAGCAATATAATACCAATAGGCATCCGAATCAAAGCTTCTTGTTCACTACGAGAAATGCGATAGCCTAATCCTGAAAGGTATTCCTGTGCATTCTCACTAACCTCTTTCAGCGCCTGACCAGAATAAATCAAACCAATAATTACAACAATCAACCAAATCAATCCAAAAACCCAATTGACAAGTACCGCAAAAAAAGCACTCAATAGGCTGACTAACAACAGTAATAATGCTACAGTCCCTAATTTTGTACTTTGAAAAAATATTGGTAATGTTTTAAAATTAAACAGCTTTTTCACAAGTAACCTCAATATTCCCCATGTTTACTTTTTGACTATTTTTTGTCAAAAAAATCATATACCCTATTTTACCACAGTTCGCTTTTTTCAAAATAAACAAAAAAGCCCAGGTTAAATACCTGAGCTTTCTAAAGCAGAATAATATTAATTAGTCTTCTGTAACGAATGGCAACAAAGCCATGATACGCGCACGCTTGATAGCTGTTGTTACCTTGCGTTGGTTCTTAGCTGATGTACCTGTTACACGACGTGGCAAAATCTTACCGCGTTCTGAAATAAAGCGTTCCAACAATTCTGTGTTCTTGTAGTCAATAAATTCAATATGATTGGCTGCAATGTAGTCGACCTTACGGCGACGACGTGGGCCGCCTTGTGGACGACGTGAACGTTGTGGACGTTCTGAGTTTTGTGGACGTGAGTTTTGTTCTGACATGATTGAAGCTCCTTTCCTAATAATTTAAATATTTTTAAAATGGTAAATCATCATCTGATATATCAATTTCTGTTTTGCCACTAGCCGCAAATGGGTTAGGTGCTTCACTTGTTGCAGTTGATTTTTGGGTGTTTTGATTTGCACCAGCAAAAGGATCAACAGCATTAAAGTTATTATTACTTTCACTACCACCAAAATGATTATCATTTGAAGGTGTTGTTGCTGACGTACCATTTTGGGCACGACGCTTATCGCTTTCAGCACGTGATTCAAGTAATGAGAAATTATCGACAACAACCTCGGTAACGTATACACGCTGGCCTTGATTATTTTCATAATTTCTTGTCTGCAAACGACCCTCGACAGCGACTAAAGCGCCCTTACCAGTGAAATTTGCAAAATTTTCCGCTGCTTTTCGCCAGATAACGGCGTTAATAAAGTCAGCTTCACGTTCACCAGATTGATTAGTGAACTGGCGATTTACCGCCAAGCTAAACGTGCCGACCGCTGTACCCGATTGCGTATAGCGTAATTCCACATCCCGGGTCAATCGCCCAATCAATACTACTCGATTAATCATATTAAAGCTCCTTCACCAGTGGAATTTCAGAATTATTCTGCGTCGCGCTTAACAATCATATGACGTAAGATATCTTGTGAAATCTTTGCCAAACGATCAAATTCGTTGATTGCAGCATCGTCTTCAGCAGTGAAATTGATGACGTGGTATACGCCTTCGCGGTAACCAGCAATTTCGTATGCAAAACGACGTGTTGCCCAATCAGCAGACTTAGTAATTGTTGCGCCGTTGTTAGTCAAGATACCATCAAAACGCTCTACAAGCGCTTTCTTTGCATCCGCTTCCATATCAGGGCGAACGATGTAAGTCATTTCGTATGATGTAGCCATGTTTTATTTCCTCCTTTTGGTCTCTGGCAGCCTTGGCTGCAAGGAGTGTTTGCACTTTTGTGCATTCACAATTATTAATGATACTACAAAACAAGGGTAAATTTCAAGTACTTATCAGAATTTTCCAGCCGGTCACTATATTATACGTTCCTCCGAAAGAAAAAACTAAAATTCTGTCGTAAAATTAATTTCCTCTAGCCCCTCTTCAACCATTGCAATAAATTCATCATCAGCCAATCGTTGTAAAATATCACGATCACTGTTGGCCGACATCCCCGCTAAAATGTTGCTAACCACTGTTTCCCACATGGCATCTGCTTCTTTTGTCATTTTCACAGTACCATAGCGTGCCCGTGGTGTTCTATTATTATTTTGTGCTACTTGGAAATCATACGCTGAGGCCAGAACGCGTGCCACACTTTGTGCGCTTAGTTTGTCTTCTAGGGCTTGTCTAAATTCAGGTAACTGCATGCGTTTTCTCTCAATGTCATTATTTGCTTAATTATCTCAAATTATAGGAACGTTTGTTCGCTTTGTCAAGTTGTTGTTTCTGCTAGCTCATATAAGGCTTGTGCAAAAATAGCTTGCGCGCGAGAAATATTAGACAGCAATACATATTCATCTGGCTGATGACTCATCACTGGCAAGTTGGGAAATTGCCCCCCAAAGGCTACGCCACGTTTTAATAAACGGGCATATGAACCACCATTTGATATTTTATACGTTTTATCTGTGTTTGTCTGTTGCGCGTATATATTTTGTAATTTAGTCACAATGACATCATTTAAATCGACCATATGTGGTTGACTACCAAATTGTACTTCTTTAAAAATTTTAGCTTTTAACGGACCGACATGACGTTGAATTTGAGTTAGAATTGTCGTTTCGCTCATGCCAACTGGATACCTAAATTGAATTCTAATGTAGCCTTCCTGCCCCTGACGATAAACTGTTTGCCCTACATTCATCGTTAAATCGCCCATAATTTGATCATGGTAAGCTAAACCGATGTTTGCTGCAAAGACATCACGATGATACACATCGCCTAATTGGTGGAGTAAAGCTTGTGCTTGGTGTTGGAAGGCGTAATGACTTAGAAAATGCGCTAAATAAGTGCCTGCATTCAATCCGTCTTCAGGATAAGCACCATGTACTGATTTGCCATACAAAGTCAGATGAATTTCACCGTCATCATATTGACCAATACCACTAATTAATGGTTCTGCGGTCAAGTATTGCTCGTATTGTTTTAAAAACAAATTAATATCCTGATTATCTGACAATTTAACAATTGCCGTGGCTTTGCCGGGAACAACATTGTCACGCGTTCCCGCTTGAAAAGCCAGTAATTCAAATTCGCGATAATCAAAAGTATCGCCTACGAAACGCATGGTAATTGTCTGGACTCCTTTTTCACCTGGGACTACAGGAAAGGTTCCATCAGGTGAAAAACCAAGTGTTGGCTCACCAAAATCTTTTAAATAGGCTTGCATGTCGCGCCAATCAGATTCTTCATCACTACCGAAAATTAAGCGAATTTTTCTTTTGGGTACAAAGCCCTGATCCTTTAACTGCTTTAAGGCATAATAGCTCGCAATTAAATCTGCCTTCATATCATATACCCCGCGGCCATAAAGACGATCATCAACAATTTTAGGACTAAAAGGCATCGTAACCCGCCATGCTGCTGCATTACCGGGAACAACATCAACATGAGATAAAACGCCCACAGTCTCTGGCACATCATCTGGTCCGTAATCAACTGTCACAACCATGTTGTCTGCAACACGTTCTACCTTAAAGCCATCACGCGTTGCTATATCAACTAAAAATTGTAACGCCGTATCAATCCCAATGCCAAAAGGCCTTTGAAAAGTAGCTGTTTGCGGATCTAAGACAGACGGTATTGCTAAAAACTGCAATAAATCCACTAATAATTTATCTTGATATTTCTGTGCTGTTAGTTGCCATTTGTTCGTAGTCAGCATCACATTACTTAGCCTCTCTGTTATTTAAATGGATTATATATGCGCCCATGATTGACCACTAGTAACCAAACACCGATTATAATGACGATACCAGACCCAAAAATGATGGCGCCATCTCTTTTAGATAGTGATTGTTCTTGGTACCAAGATCTTTTACTTTCACGTCCAAACCGACGCAATTCCATAGCTTGACTAATCGTTTCAATCCGATTAAGGCTTGTAAAAACAAGTGGTAAGATGATTTGCACTGCGCCCTTTGAGCGTGCTAATAAGGGTGCCTTAGTAGATATTTCATAGCCTCTCGCCTGCTGAGCTAAACTAATAGTACGATAATCACTTTGCACATCGGGAATATAACGTAAAGTGATTGCAAAAGCATAAGAAACTTTATAAGGCACGCCTATTTTATTCAATCCGGCTGCAAATTCACTGGGATTAGTCGTAAATAATAAGACAATGGCCAAGGGCAATGAAAAGAAATATTTAAGTAATAAATTAAACTCATAGAACAATTGCTCTTGTGTTATCGTCCAATAACCGTTACCAAACAAGACATGACGTGTCCCATATAATGACACACCATATTGCGGTGCCAAAACGGTTACCATCACAAGGTTAATCACTGCAAAAAAAAGTACCAGTTTAAGCATCAAAGCATATTCGTGATATTTAATATGTGCTGTTTGCATTAAAATAACTGCCATGATACTTAAAAATAGTAAAAAACGCGTATCATAGGACAACATGCCCATCGTTGTTAACGCCAGAAAACCAATTAATTTTGCTGTCCCAGTTGTTTGGTTGAGCCAAGTATCTCTTTTTTTATAACCAAATAAATTATTCATCGTTCTCCTGTAGCATTTTCATATACAATCGCGGCATTCAACATCTCTGGGTGATCAATTTGCAATCGTGTTGCGAGTTGATAAATACTCGTCGTACGTAAACTGGCCGCTTTAACAAGTGCTTCATTAGCAAGCAATTCAGCTGGTGTCGTATCAGCCAATAACTGCCCGTCAACAATCACTAACGTCCGAGTTACAAAGTTTGCTAACAAATGCATGTCGTGGGTAATAATGATGATAGTTGTCTGTGATTGCTGATTGATTTTTGTCAAAAACTTTAGTAGTTCACCCGTGTGTGTGGCATCTTGACCGGCTGTCGGTTCATCTAAAATTAAAATTTCTGGTTGCAACACAAGCACTGCCGCAATTGTCAAACGTTTTTTCTGGCCAAAACTCAGTGCGGCAATCGGCCAGTGACGCATGCCGTCTAAATCAACTAAACTGAGTACTTCACGGACACGTGTTTCTATTTCAACAGATGAGACATGTCTTAAAATCAAGCCACTGGCAACTTCATCATAAACTGTTGCTTTCGTAATCATATGATTGGGGTTTTGTAAGACATAGCCAATGTGATCTGCGCGCTCTTTGATTGATTGCTGCAAAACTGATTGCCCATCTAACAAAATATCCCCCGAATCAGGCATTAAAAAGCCCGTTAGCAGGTGCGAAAGCGTTGTTTTCCCCGATCCATTTTTGCCAACAATACTCAGTATTTCGCCTTGACGAATGCTAGTATTTAGCCCCTCAAATAAGGCTTCGTGCGTATCGTAACCAAAATTCAAATTCTGAACGACTAACTTTTCAGGTAAGACTGGCTGCCGTTTCACAGGCACTTTCAGTTGTTCAATAGCATGTTTTTGGTCATCAACGGAGACTAATTGAACATCTGCTACGTGGTCTAGTTTTGCTACTTCGATACCCGAACGACGTAATAACTGTACAAACAGCGGCTCGTCAAGCCCGTTTTCTGGCAATATACCGGCCTGAATAATGGCAGTTGGCGTATCGTCGGCTACGATATGACCATCAGACATCACAATGATCCGATCGACATCTGCACGCAACACTTCTTCAATACGATGTTCAATAATCACAACTGTTAAATCACGCTCAGCTTGTAAACGATTAATCATATCCATAGCAGCATTACCTGCTGCAGGATCTAAACTAGCTAACGGTTCATCAAACAATAATAATCGCCCATCATCAACTAAAACACCCGCCATAGCAGTTCGTTGTTTTTGACCACCAGACAACATTTGTGGCGCTAATTCTAACCGTTCACTCAAGCCAAAACGTTGCGCCCATTTTGCTACTTTAGCCTTAATTTTTGATACTGGTTGATCATCATTTTCTAGAGCAAAAGCAATATCTTCTGCCACAGTTAAACCAACGAACTGGGCATCCGAATCCTGTAGTACTGTGCCAGCCTGTAAAGATAACTCGAAGAGCGACTGTGATAGAATATCTCGACCGCGGAGTTTTAGTGTGCCAGTCACATCCCCAGCATAGGCTTCGGGTATCAAACCATTTAATAGTCGTAATAAGGTTGTTTTACCTGAGCCCGAAGCACCAGCAATTAATACTTTCTCACCAGGAAAAATCTGAAAATTAATATCGTGTAACGTGGGTTCGGCTTGTGCATGATATTTAAATGTGACATGCTGAAAATCGATAAGCGGCGTTGCCATAATGTATCCTTTATTGTTTAGTATGTACACAAGCTATTGCGCTTGTTTGATGTTTTATTCACTACGTAGACTGCTCTTCTTTGGTCGTGACTTGACATAAGCGACCAATAATAATGATCCGATGATTGCTACGGATATAGTGTTCACAACCGCAGTTACTGCACCTTGTAGGAATACTTTCTGTGCCGCTTCTTTATAGATTATAATATCGCCAAGCGGTGCGATAATCACCCAGACCAAGACATTTGAAACTGCCTGCCAAACATTAAATTGCACCAATTTTTTGGTTGTCAACTCGCCATATTCTAATGCTAAATACTTTTTACCAAAGCCTAACAATAAGCCAAAGACGCCATCTGCAATCACCCAAGACCACCACGGTGCCCCATAGGTCACGGCATCATTTAATGTATGTCCAATTAAACCAACCAACAAGCCTACTACGGGACCAAACAACCCCGCAATCAATGCTAACCAGCCCTCAGCAACATTGATTGTCGTATTGGGCACACCGGTTGGGATGGCTATAAACTTCATTAAAACAAAAAACACCGCAGCCCCTATACCAGTTGCAACGACTGATTTCACTGAAAATCCCTGATTCTTTTTCTGATTATGCATGCTTTTACGCCTCGCTTTCTAATTAACTGTTCTGTTACGCTACCACACAAAATAAACGACTAGGCCCTACATGACCGATATTGAAAACAAAAAAGGTCCCTGTTAGTCATCTAGCGCATGACTAACAGGGACGCAAAAACGTGGTACCACCCAAATTTAATCGCACATTGTCTAACAGTATGCAATCCTTAAGGTTGATAACGGGACTAACCGTGCCAACAGCTTTCACTATTCGCCTCATTCACGTTCATTTTCAATATGTCTCATCAAATCGGCTTTCACCCGCCCGACTCGCTTTACTGATGCTACATACTTACTCTTCGTTTCATCGATTTATTAACATGACTAGATTTTAAGACACTTCTCACACTTTGTCAATGCATTTATTATTTTATTAATCTGGCAAAATAATTTGCGTAGAAGGACCTTGTGGTTGATTAATCTCTTGTTGTTCTTGTACTAAGAAGCTCGGAAACATTGTCAAAGATTTTTGTTCAAAACCAATAACGGATGAACCCAATATGCGACTCACTAATTCAATTAATCTTTCTTCAAAAATCGGCTTATCAATTTGTTCAATTTCTGGTTTGAGTGCTTGCTGATACATATTAATGTGCACATGTGGCATTAATGCATAGTCTCGCCCAATAAGACCAGCCCACGCTTCAAAAAGCTCACTTGGCACTTCATCTTCGTCGCTAGCTATCGGCATAAAGTTCACACTAAAAGTATTATTAGCTTCACCCTCTTCATCAAATTCAGCTTGCGTGATTTTACCATTTGTTAATTCACTGGCATAGTCAAAATCAAAGACGCGTCGCTCGTCAAAAATGTGAATAAAGCCTGCTGTCGCTTGTTCATCACTAGCCATATCAACTACACGCAAAATACGATCACGCTGCCCATTAAAAAGTTGTTGTGTAAAATAAGACATTATTCACCCATATGCTGATTATATCGCCTTAGGCTAACCAATAAGCATACATTCCTCCATCCATTTGTTACCCAATTCTAACACAATGATTCACGAACCACCATATTTCAAATGATAAAAAAATTCAGTCCGAACAGTGGACTGAATTTTTAAACATTGCTTAAAGTGTTGTGAAATCAAAGACTTTACGTCCGGTAATTTTACCAGCTTTCATCTCATCAATGATTTCGTTCATGTCTGCAAAGTTAACTTTCTCAACAATTGGCTTAACTTTGCCTTCTGCACCAAACTGGAAAGCTTCTTTCAAATCAGCGCGTGTGCCTACTAATGACCCACGAACTTCAATACCATCTAAGACGGTCTTAGCAATATTCAAAGCCATGTCACCTTGTGGCAAGGCCACAGCAACTAACTTACCCATAGGGCGTAGTGAGTCAACTGCTTGATTAAATGCAGCTGCGTTAACTGCGGTCACTTGTGCAGTATGGACACCACCGGTTGCTTTTTGTACTTCAGCAGCCACATCTTCAACCCTTTTACGGTTGATTAGGACTTCAGCACCATTCTCTTTTGCTGCAGCAAGCTTATCATCATTACCATCAATAACAGCCACATGTGCGCCAAACACGTTGTGCGCATACTGAACAGCTAAGTTACCTAAACCACCGGCACCATGAACAGATACCCACTGACCTGGTTTTGTTTCACCGACTTTAAGTGACTTATACATTGTCACACCAGCACAGGTAATCGACGTAGCTTCAAGTGGATCCAAGCCTTCAGGCACTTTAACAGCATACTTAGCATTAACCACTGCCTGTTGTGACATAGCACCATCAACCGTGTAGCCTGAATTCCGAACTTTACGACAAAATGTCTCATTTCCCGTTACACAATAATCACAAACGCCACAAGCATCATAAAACCAAGCAATAGATACACGATCACCGATCTTCAAGTAATCACCAGCACCTTCTGCTAACTTTGACACACGACCAACACCTTCATGTCCGATTACACGGCGGAACGCACCGTTTCGTTGTCCAATTTTATTAGGATTCCCAAAATCGGCACCGGCTACGTGCAAGTCTGTATGGCAAAGACCAACATATTCCATATCAACTAGGGCTTCACCAAATGACAAAGCTTTTGGTTCCCAATTATCAATTAAATCAACGTAACCATCTGGGTTTTCACGTACGACTGCTGCTTTCATAATATCGATATACTCCTTCTTTTTGTGAACTATTTTACAAGTAAATTGTACCTGTTTTAAGGACAGATGTAAAGTTTTTTTATCAAAAAACACACAATTTCACAATTTATTATGTGATCAATCAGACTAAAAAAACACATGCTAATGCACGTGTTTAATCAAAAGTTAACACTAATTTACCTAAAACATGTTTTAATGTCTGGAATTGTTTCATGTTTTCGGCATCAAAAGGTGCAACTTGGGCAATTTTGATTGAAATTTTGCCAACTGAAACAAGGCCCAGCAGTGTTTCTAAACGCTGCCCATTCGATTGCAGGTAACTGTGTTGTACCCGTTGATCAGTTGCATCTTCGACAAGTGATACTAATCTGCCCTGTGGTTTGAGTACATTTAACGATTGCTGTAATGTATCGCCACCAATTGTGTCTAAGATGACATCAACCCCCTCGGGTAAAGCCTGTGTCAGGGCAGTGGTGCGATAATCAATGACTTGCACTTGATTATCTATCGCCTGCAAATATGCTGTCGCTGTGCTACTGGCAGTAGTGTATATCGTTTGTGCGCCTCGAAGTCGTGCAGCTTGTATTGCAGCTGATCCAACTGACCCTGCCCCACCATGAATTAAGACAGACTCACCTGGCTGAATATCTAAATCTACTGTCACCATCTGATAACCCGTTTGCGCGCCTAAAACTGTTGCCGCAGCAGTTTCATAACTGACATTATCCGGTATTTTAGCCAGCAAAGATTGACTAACAGCAACATACTGTGCATAAGACTTTAAATGCGTCGAAGCTGCCACGCGGTCACCTATGCTAAAGTTTTCCACCTCATCTCCAACAGCAATGACTTGACCGGAAACACTTGAGCCTGGAATTAATGGCGTTGGTTTATCTGTCCCCATCAACCCTTGACGAAACTTAACGTCATAAGGATCAATTGCTGTGGCGTGTTGTTGTACAAGAACCTGTTTTGATTTAATTTCTGGTCTTTGTGCTGTTTGTGTATCCGTCAAAACATCCAAGTCACCATAATTAATCATTTCTACAGCATACATTGTGTCACACTTTCTAAATTAATATAATTGATTGCAACGTGTCAATAACTATATTTTAGTCTAAAAACGATCATAAGTGTTACTTCCTGTTCTAAAAAAGCATGAACTAATGCTATGCATCGTCCATGCTCTCATTTAATTCAGATAATTTGATTTAACATCAGCCATTGTTTGTAATACGGTTGCCTTATCTAAAACAACTAGCATTTCAGGAAGATTTGGTCCCTGAACTTCATGTGTTGTCGCAATACGAATAGGATTCCAGAGATTACGGCCTTTAATTTCGAGCTGATTTTGAATACCACGAATCGCATTCAGGTAATCTTCTGCTGTCGCATCATCAGGTAGTGCGATGTAAGCTGATTCCCATGCATCAAACACGCGACGACCTTCTTCGGAGGTTAAGTAAGCCACCATCTCATCAGTAATATCACCTAATTCAAAGAAAGGCTGACGTACTAGGTCAACTATTTCACGCGTATAAGAAATGCCTTCAACACCAGCCACCTTAATCACCTGAGCTAACCAATCTGCCTTAGCTGTTGCATCAGCAGGACTAACAAGATTAGCAGTCACTAATTCTTGAATTAATTGTGGCATAATTTCTTCTAAATCACGGCGCATCCACTGGTTATTAATCCATTCCAACTTCTTTTGATCAAACTTCGCATTTGCCTTTGACAGGCGGGTTTCGTCAAACATTTGCTTAAATTCTTCTAGTGAGAAAATTTCGTCTTCACCCTTTGGTGACCAACCTAGTAAACCAATAAAATTGACCATTGCTTGTGGTTGATAACCTAATGCTTTGTATTGTTCAACGAATTGCAAGACGTTTTCGTCACGTTTTGATAACTTTTTACCTGTCTCACCATTGATAATCAGCGCCATATGACCAAATTGTGGTATATCCCAACCAAGCGCTTCAAATATCATCATTTGCTTGGGGGTGTTAGACACGTGATCATCACCACGCAACACATGCGAAATCTTCATCATGTGGTCATCAACTACAACTGCAAAATTGTATGTTGGCATGCCATCGGCTTTTTGAATGACCCAATCGCCTCCAACTTCTTTGGCACCAATTTCAATGTGTCCTTTAACAATATCATCCCAAGCGTAAGTCTTTTCTTCTGGCACACGGAAACGAACCACTGGCTTTAGACCCTTTGCTTCAAATTCGGCATACTTTGCCTCACGTTCTTCACGTGTTAAACCTTCATATTCGTAAACATAATGCGGGGCTTGCTTGGCTGCTTGCTGAGCTTCACGTTCAGAAGCTAGTTGTTCCGACGTTTTATAAGATTTATATGCCAACCCTTCAGTCAACAACTTATCAATAAACGGTTGGTAAATACCCTGCTCATTACGCTCAGATTGGCGATAAGGTCCATATTCACCTGGCTTTTCCGGTGATTCATCCCAGTCTAAACCGAGCCAAGCTAAGTTTTCTAACTGAGATTTTTCGCCATCAGCAATATTACGGGCTGAATCTGTATCTTCAATACGAATAATAAATTTACCATTATAATGGCGAGCAAAAAGCCAGTTAAAAATAGCTGTACGCGCATTACCAATATGTAAATGGCCAGTTGGTGATGGTGCGTAGCGAACACGAATATCTTCTGTCATGTGATGTGTTATAGGTGTTTGTATAAAAAATCATACAAACACATTCCTCCTCAGTTATACGGGTAAAACCCGCTATTTATCTACTCTATTGTACAACATTACAGCGCATAATTTCCAACGCAGACTGGCCTGCCAATTCAAACGGTCAAATTTATGTCGATCCCTTCTACGTGTACTTCATTTAAGTACATCATGAGCAGTAATGACGTATATTCAAGCTATTTGTACAACGATATTGGTTGTTTCACGTGAAACACTTTAGCAAGAGATTAATCTAACGCTAACGCCAAGGCTTCACTTAATGTGGCAACGCCAATGACTTGAATTCCTGCTGGTAATTCAATACCATTGAGGTTATTTTTTGGCACAATTGCTCTTTTAAAACCAAGTTTGCGCGCTTCTTTCAAGCGTCCTTCAATATCAGCCACACTACGCACTTCCCCAGTCAATCCAATTTCACCTACAAAGACATCACTAGGTCGTGATTCTTTATCATGATATGAACTCGCCAAGGCCACAGCAATAGCTAAATCAATCGCCGGTTCATCTAATTTAACCCCGCCGGCCGCTTTCAGGTATGCATCTTGATTTTGTAATAACAAGTTGGCGCGTTTTTCGAGCACTGCCATAATTAACGACACGCGATTGCGGTCCAATCCCGATGCTGTTCGTTGAGCATTACCAAAAACAGTTGGCGTCACTAATGCTTGCAACTCGACTAAAATTGGTCGTGAGCCTTCAAGCGCCACAACAATAGCTGACCCAGTTGCACCAGCAAGACGCTCCTCTAAAAATATTTCTGACGGATTAGCAACTTCAATTAGTCCACCATCACGCATTTCAAAGATTCCTAATTCATTGGTGGCACCAAAACGGTTTTTAACAGCACGTAAAATACGATATTTATAGTTACTATCTCCTTCAAAATAAAGCACCGTATCAACCATATGCTCTAAAATTTTTGGTCCAGCAATTGCCCCATCCTTGGTGACATGTCCAACAATGAAAACAGATATATTATTTGTCTTGGCAATTTGTAATAAGTCAGCAGTTACTTCTCTAATTTGTGAAACTGATCCTATAGCAGAAGTTACATCGGGCTCCTGCATTGTTTGAACGGAATCAATCACAACAAAATCAGGTTGTAAATCATCAATTTGCTTCTTAATGGCTGTCATGTCTGTCTCAGGATAAAGATAAAATTCATCATTCCCGACACCTAAGCGGTCAGCACGTAACTTCACCTGAGTGGCAGATTCTTCACCTGTAACATACAAGACACGTCCCTCATGAGCTAATTGACCAGATACTTGCAATAGCAAGGTCGACTTACCAATACCAGGGTCACCACCAATTAGCACCATAGAGCCCGGTACCACACCACCCCCTAAGACACGATTTAATTCTTTGAGGTTTGTCGCTACTCGCGGCGTTTCTTCTGAAGTGACTTCATTAATTTTTTCGACTTTGGCAGTCCGACCATCCAAGCTCACTCTGCTCTTACGGTCTGTTGTTTCTGGTAAGACCTTTTCTTCGACAAGCGTACCCCATTCGCCACAATTGCTACAGCGCCCGAGATAACGTGCTGAAACATAGCCGCAGTTAGAACAAATAAATTGTGTTTTTACTTTAGCGATAATCGGTCTCCTTTAAACTGTTGCACAACTAATTTTGGCCTGTCGACCCAAAGCCACCCTGTCTCTGTGCTTTCTCTGTTGTATCATCCCCATCGGCTAATAGATATGGTAAGAAAATACCTTGGCCGATACGTTCACCCTTTTTAATCACAACATCTTTCACCCCAAAATTAATAAATTGAAAGAAAATTTCACCTTCATTAGAAGGATTATTATAATAATCAGCATCAACAATCCCTACAGCATTTGGCATCATAATCCGCTTCTTAATTGGGCCACTAGAACGCGAAACCAGTTGTAAGTATTCGCCTTCTGCCATATAGGCTTTGATGCCCGTCGGTACCAATACTGGTTTAAGCATCCCCTGTAAGTCTTCATTATCTCGTATATTTTTAAGCTTGCCAAGTGATAAAATATTTAGTCCTTTAAAGAATGGATTACTTAGAGCACTTGGAATAACCACATCTTCAGATGCCTCAAAGTCATAGCCAGCTGCTGCTTCTGTGCTTCTTTTTGGTAAATTCAAGTCATCCTGATTCTTAGTTGATACAATTTCAAATCCGCGCATAATTATTTAACACACGATGTCTTATGACAAATCATGTGCTTCCTCCATTTCAATTATCTTTCTACTATTATACGGTAATTCGCTATGAAATTTATATCAAATTACCGTCCAAATGAATTGCCATATTATTTTAACCCTGATAGCATATCAAATATAGCTATGCCTGCGGTATAATAAAGTAACCTATTGTTGTAGTCTTACATGATATGCAGAATGGAGAAAGTGATGAAATTCCAACATGAACCCGGTCGTTACTTTTTAAAAGAGAACGACAAAACCTTAGCCGAAATTAGCTATACAACAATTAACGATGGCCAAACCTATGCCATCAATTCAACAATTGTTGATCCGTCACTACGTGGTCAAGGCGTGGCAGCACAACTAGTAGATGCTGTCGTTGATGAGGCACGTGAAAAGCATATGACAGTACACCCCGTTTGCTCATATGCTCGTCAAGCTTTTTATAGAAACCCGGATAAGTATCAGGAGATTGAGTACAAACCATGAGCCAAGCGTTACAAAAAATTATTGCTGGTCGTCGCGCCGCTGAATTTGTTCAAAATGGCATGGTTGTCGGGATTGGGTCTGGCTCAACCATTGCCCATGTCATCGAAGCACTTGGTGAACGTGTCGCGCAAGAACAACTTAACATTGTTGGCGTAGCGACTTCTGAAAAAACACGCCGCAATGCAGCACAACTGGGAATTCCCATGTACAATGTCGATGATATTGATAAAATCGATTTAACTATTGATGGTGCTGATCAAATTGCCGATGACTTTTCAGCCATTAAGGGCGGTGGCGCTGCATTATTATGGGAAAAAATCGTCGCCTTCAACTCACGACAAAATATTTGGGTTGTTGATGAAACAAAACGTGTCACTAAACTGAACCAATATCTACCTGTTGAAGTAATCCCATATGGCGCTAACCAACTGTTTAAGCGTTTTCAAGCAGATGGTTTTCACCCAACATGGCGTTTAGACCAAAACGGTAATCCTGTAAGAACTGATTCAGCTAATTTTTTAATTGATTTACATTTACCAATGATTGATAATCCTCGTGATTTGGGGGATGAACTCATCAAGATGGTCGGTGTTGTCGAGCATGGCCTGTTCACTGATGTCGTTAACCGTGTCATTATTGGCACAGATTCACAAACAGCAAAAGTAATTGATGTTAAATAATACGAAGCAATGAACTATGTTTCATTGCTTTTTTGGTATGATTAGCTATTTTAACAACTAAACCTTATATAATAGCTTTTTATCATGTCATAATAGATAACATGTTTAATTGGTCTACATTTAATTAGCGCTAAAATATGCGTATAGATATGTTATTAAGGAGATAACCATGCGCATTGAATCAGATTCCCTGGGACAACTCAATATCCCGCAAACCACCTATTATGGTATCCATACCCAAAGGGCTTTAAATAATTTTCCTATTTCTAAAGCGTCAACGCATCCTGAACTTATTCGTGCTTTCATTGAAATCAAACAAGCTGCCGCACAAACAAATGCAACGTCTGGTAATCTCAACCGTTCGGTGGCCAAACACATTGTCAGTGCCACTAAAATATTACTCAATCAGCCTATTGACACAACCATGTTCCCCATCAGTGATATTCAAGGTGGCGCTGGTACCTCTACTAACATGAACGTTAATGAAGTCATTGCTAACTTAGCCCTTGAAAAAGTTGGTCGTCAACGTGGTGATTATCAATTCATTCATCCAAATGACCATGTGAACATGGGACAAAGCACCAATGACACTTACCCAAGTGCAGGGAAAATTGCACTTATCCGCTTATTAGCGCCACTCTTAAATGAATTAACCCAACTCATTGATGCCTTGGGCAATAAGGCCGATGAATTTTCTACGACTTACAAAATGGGCCGGACACAATTACAGGATGCCGTCCCAATGACATTAGGTAACAGTTTCCATGCTTGGTTAAAACCGTTATTGCGCGACAGTCTGCGTATTCAATCTGCGCGTGATAGTCTTTATTATTTGAATATGGGCGGTTCAGCTATTGGCTCTGGCATTAATGTCAGCTATCATTACCAAGTACATATTGTGCCAAATTTAGCAGGAATTACTAAACTCCCCTTAAAGCAAGCGCATGACTTATTTGATGCCACACAAAACTTAGATAGTTTTGTGGCACTCTCAGGGGCTTTAAAAACTTTAGCAGTTAACCTTTCTAAGATAGCAAATGATTTACGGTTGTTGAGCTCTGGGCCAAGATCTGGCCTTTTAGAAATTAACTTACCTGCAAAGCAAGCAGGTTCCTCGATTATGCCTGGCAAAGTCAATCCCGTGATTCCTGAAGTCGTCAATCAAGTTGCCTTTGAATACTTCGGCTTTGATGCAACAGTCACGGCTGCAGCTGAGGCCGGACAACTTGAGTTAAATGCATTTGAACCCATTGTGTTCAAATCACTTTTCACCGGCATCGAACATTTAACAGCCGCCATGGCGACCTTACGAATTAATGCCATTGATGGTATTACTAGCAACAAAAATAGATTAGCACAGGACATTGATTTATCAGTCAGCTTTGCCACAGCTATGGCACCAATCGTTGGCTACCAATTGGCAGCAAAAATGGCCAAAGAATCGCTTCGAACAGGCAAGTCTTTACGACAAATTGCCGAAAAGAAAAATTGCTTTACACCAGAAGAACTGGCACATATCTTCAAAGTCGAAGATATTGTCATTAACGCACGCACGCCGGAACATGGTCTCGTATTACACGCGCCAGAACAAAAAAATAGTTAGAAAAAAGCAGTCACAATGTGACTGCTTTTTTTGATTGCCCCTGCTGGATTCGAACCAGCGCATGTCGGTACCAAAAACCGATGCCTTACCACTTGGCGAAGGGGCAATAGTTAATCTTTTTAGCCGTTAACTATTAAATCGGCTATGGGAGCGGTAGGATTCGAACCTACGAACCCGAAGGAACGGAGTTACAGTCCGTCGCGTTTAGCCAGACTTCGCTACACTCCCATATCTCAAACAACTATATTATAATACCAAATTTTTGAGACCTTGGCAACCCTTTTAATGGGCTTTTTTCCAATTTTTTTTGAAAGAATCACGTAATAACCCAAAGACTGTCCAAAGTGACACAATAATAATTAATTTTTTGAGTAAATCTGTATCTAGACTAGTAAAGAATTTAGCTGCAACCAAGACACCAAGAACGCCACCAATTGCCACACCAGCAAAGCCGCGCCAAGATATACGATCCATTTTAATGACATTCCAAGCAGTGGTTGGCATAATTAAAGCAGCATCTAACATCATGACTGGAAAAGCAATCGCCGGATTAACACCCATCAACGAGAAAAAAATCAATTCTGGTGCATAGTTACCTAGCCCCATAGTCATCAAAACACCAATGCCTAAATTAAACACAATGCCTAAGATCAACCACCACCCATGTAGCCCGTGAACGCTCATGGCATTGCTTGAACCTGGTGTCGTAATCATACGAATAATCATAATCACAACGGCTATAAATAGTGCCCCTGCCATCACCCGCTGCACAGTCGGTGCATGCCAATTTTTTGTCACGTGCGTTCCAACGTAAGCGCCTATAACAGCAGCTGTTGTCATTGGAATTAACGTGGTTAATTCCACCTTGACCGCAGTAATAAAGAATAAAGCTTCTACCATCACGGGAAAGGCATGCATCGCATTTAGTGTGCCCGGTAATTGCCGATCATCTTGGACAAAATGCGTCGCACGAAATGCGGCTGTTGTGGTGGCAAATGAGCCAATCCCTAGCGTGTCACCAAAGTCAGTGAAAAAACCAATAAGCATTCCTAAACCGAAACGTTCAAATATTGGTTTTTTACGCATAAGATACGTACGGGCAACGATAACAACCATTAATATCATTACTACGACTAACAAAATCTGAATAAATAAAACAACTGCTTTTTCATGCATAAGACGTGATTACTCCCAGAAAATCAATACACACTATTGTATCAGAATTTGGCACCTAACGTCGTATTTTTGTATGTCAAAATCAAACGCCTCACAGCGTATTTGTTGTGAGGCGTTTATTATCATTACCAAATTTGCACACGCAATGATGGGTCTAACCACATCTTATCTGTAGCTATTACGCCAAACGTGTTAAAGAACTCATCAAAATTCTTAACTTGGACATTAACTCTTAATTTTGCCGGCCCATGTGGGTCAGATGCCGCCAATAATTGCATATATTCTGGTCGTGCTTTCATACGCCAGATGGTTGCCCAACTTTCAAAGAAGGCACGCGCTGAAAAGTCATCATCTAATTTAGCAGCAGCTAATGCAGCGGCTAAGCCACCTAAATCAGCCACATTTTCCGACACAGTCAGCTTACCATTAACCTTGGCACCATACGATTCTAAACCATCAAATTGTGCCACGACTTGATCTGTTCGTTGTTTAAACGCCTTAAAATCCGCATCAGTCCACCAGTTATTAAGACTACCGAACTCATCAAATGCTGCACCATTAGTATCAAACGCGTGTGATATCTCATGTGCAATCACTGCACCAATACCACCATAATTGGCTGAAGATGATTGCGAGAGATCATAAAATGGCGCTTGAAGAATAGCCGCTGGAAAGACGATTTGATTCTGCTGCGGATCATAATAAGCATTCACTAAGTGCGCAGGCATATGCCATTCACTACGATCGACCGGTTGCTGCCACTTAGACCACTGATACGCTACTTCTATTTGTCTAAACTTTAGTGCTGTCTCAAATAGCGTAGCGTCGGGGTCGACAATTTTCTTTGCTAAACGTGCAGGCAACTGCTCTGGATAGCCAATGTGTGGCACAATAGTATCTAACTTGATAACTGCTTTTTTCTTTGTTGTCTCATTAAGCCAGTCATTTGTTTCCAAACGCTGTTTGAAGACATTAATCATCGTGGCCACTTTCGCCTCGACATCCGCTTTAGCTTCAGGAGAAAACTGTTGTTGCGCGTAATAATAGCCAATCGCTTGATTAAATGGCTGCGCCGCCAAGTAAAAAGCGGCTTTTTCCGCAACCATCGCTTCAGGCAGACCCGTCAGAGCACGCTGATACTGACCACCAAGCACCCGTACCTCATCTGACAAATAAGCTGTAAACTGGTTTGCAACAGTCACAATGAGATAAGCTTGCAACAATGGCCAAGCTGCCTCCGAGTAAAATTGTGGTGCCGCAGCCCAAAAACGCTCTTCAGGAACAATAATTTTATCTGGCTTTTGACCGACTAAGGCAATGATAATTTCATCTAATGGCAATTCAGGTGCAAGTGCTGTGAATTCAGACCATTTATAAGGGTGGTATAATTTCGCGTATTCGTGACCAGCTTCTTGGCTAAGCACAACAGCCGCCGCCTTGGCATCTAACGCTAAATAGCGTGTGATCAAGTCCTGCACTTCATCCTCTGAGAAACCAAACTTGGGTAATAATGCTTCCTGCGCCTCACGAAATTGCTTTAAAAGCGCTTGGCCTTGCTCATGGCCAGCTTCATAATAGGTTGTATCAGGCAACACTAAATCAAAAGCGCCGGCCCATAAAACATTCGTACGTGCATCTTTAAAATCAGGTTCAACCGCAAAAGGTAACGCATTTGGTAAGCCTTGTTGTTCTAAAGTCACAATATGCTCGGCAAAATCTGAAAAGGACGTATATCGCTGATATTGCTCTAATAATTTTTTAACCGGCGCTACACCTAATGCATCACGTGTAACAAAATCTGTCGCGAGGTGGTGATAGGCAATAAATTGCTTTAATATCGGTGATTCTGGTAATGCCTTGCCTTGCTGCCATTTTTTTGTTGTCGACACCAACCATTTTTCAATATCATCGGATAGATCACTAAAGCCGCCCGTACGTGGCTTATCATTGGGAATAACAGCTTGTTTTTCCCATTCCCCGTTTACTGCTTCATAAAAATCATCTTGCAACTTCACCATACTTTACCACCTTTATTTAATAGTTAATTATAATCATACACGTTGTTAACGCATTTATCACAAATCCACTGCACCATAAAAAGCCATAACTTTACCGTTTAAAAGGATGTTATAGCTTTTTCAATCATCGCTGCGCCGCTTTGTAGGTAGCAGCTTCTTCTGGTGTTGCCAAAACAAAATGACCTGGATTAACTTCAATCATGTCTCTTTTCTTACCATCAGTTTCAACACTCGTATCATAGTCGACATGCTGTCGTGCCTTTTCCACTTCTGGATCAGGTACGGGGATGGCAGATAACAGACTCTTTGTATAAGGATGTAGTGGGTGATTATAGACAGCATCAGCAGAACCAATCTCTAATAATTTACCCCAATGCATTACACCAATACGGTCAGAAATATATTTCACCATCGACAAATCATGCGCGATAAACAAATACGTCAGTGAGTGTCGTTGCTGTAATTCTTTCATCAAATTAACAACCTGCGCCTGAATAGATACATCAAGTGCCGAAATAGGCTCATCTGCAATAATAAACTTTGGATCAACAGCCAAAGCACGTGCAATACCAATACGTTGACGTTGCCCACCAGAAAACTCGTGTGGATAACGCGTCGCATGATCTTTATTCAACCCGACAAGGTCAAGTAACTGTTGCACTTTTTGATTGCGATCAGCTTTTGACTCAGCTAATTTATTGATATCAATACCCTCTGCTATGATATCTCGCACCTTCATTCGACCGTTTAGACTGGCTTGGGGATCCTGAAAAATCATTTGTGCATTTTTACGAAACTCAGATAGTCGCCTGCCTTTAAGGTGCGTAACATCTTTGCCTTCAAACAAAATATCACCAGCTGTGGGTTCGTACAACTTAAGTATTGTCCGGCCAATTGTTGTCTTTCCAGAACCAGATTCGCCAACTAAACCAAACACTTCGCCTTCATAAATGTCAAAACTAACATGGTCAATCGCACGAACTTCGTTAGACTTACCCTTATTAAAATATAATTGTAAATCTTTCAGCTCAACTAACTTTTTTGGTGTTCCTTCAGTCATAATTAAGCCTCCTGTCCTTGAATTTCTTGCCAATGTGCCCAACGTTTTTGGATTTTTTCAGGCGGTGTGACTTTAGGTGCTCTTTCATCAAGTAACCAAGTCGCCGCATAATGCGTGTCACTCACCTTAAAGAATGGTGGTTCTTCTTTTGAATCAATCGCTAATGCATAAACGTTACGCGAGGCAAAAGCATCACCTTTTGGTGGCTCTAATAAATCTGGCGGTGTCCCAGGAATAGCTTCCAATGACCCAACTTCTGTATCTGTTGTCGGCATTGAATTTAACAATCCCCATGTATAAGGATGCTGTGGATTAAAAAATATTTCATCAACCGTGCCATACTCAACAATTTTGCCGGCATACATCACCGCAACACGGTCGGCCATACCAGCAACAACACCCAAATCATGGGTGATAAAAATAATTGAACTGGCAGTTTCTTCTTGCAGCTGTTTCATCAAATTTAAAATTTGTGCTTGGATTGTTACATCAAGCGCTGTTGTTGGTTCATCAGCAATTAAAATTTCAGGGTCTGCTGCTAAGGCAATGGCCACAACAGCACGCTGACGCATGCCACCAGACCATTGATGTGGATAATCGTTAATATGCTCTTCAGCATTGGGAATCCCAACACCTTTCATCAGTTCCAGCGCACGCGCTAAAGCATCTTCTTTTTTCATCTGACGATGTTTAATTAACGGCTCAGCAATTTGCATGCCAATTTTCATCGTTGGATCTAGACTTGTCATAGGGTCCTGAAAAATCATTGCAATCTCATTACCACGAACTGATTGCCACTCATTTTCCGTTAAGTCCAACAAATTACGATCTTTAAACAACAAACGTGAATTATCAGGAATAGCAGCGTTTTTAGCATTTAAGCCCATAAGTGTTTTTGTTGTGACTGATTTGCCCGAACCGGATTCACCAACAATCGCCAACGTCTCGCCTTTATTTAAATCAAAAGAGACATCCCGAATCGCTTGCACTGTACCAGCATAGGTATTGAAGTTAACGTGCAAATTTTCAACTTTTAAAATTGGATTATTTAACATATTTGCACACCTCTTAATCTTCACTCGCACGTGGGTCAAATGCATCGCGTAGCCCATCACCTAATAGAATGAACGCTAGCGAAATCAAAACCAACATGACGGCAGGAATTAATATTTGATAAGGATAGAATTGTAACATTGCTTGCGCATCAGCAATCAATGAACCCAATGAGGCCGTTGGTGGCTTAACCCCCAAGTTAATGGCAGACAACACAGCTTCAAACATAATAGCATTCGGCACAGTCATCATGACTTGAACAATAATTGTCCCAGCCATATTCGGAATAAGGTGTTTAATAGCAATTTTTGTTGAACTTTCACCCAGTGATTTTGCGGCTAACACATAGTCACGTTCCTTCAATGATAATGTCATGTTACGAACCTGTCGCGCCATACTTAGCCAGCCAGTCATAGCAATCGCTAAAATAATAGACAGGACACCACTGCCAAGTAGTAACCCAAGCATTGTGACAATAATCAAGTTTGGGATAGATGATAGAATTTCGATAATACGTTGCATGACATTATCAATCCAACCACCTTTCCAACCGGAAAAGACGCCATAAGCAACGCCAATTAATAAGTCAATCAGCGTAGCGACAATCGCAACTAACAATGAAATGCGCAGGCCAACAATCACACGTTTTGCAACTGATCGACCAATGTTATCCGTACCCAAAATAAATTTCTTGCCGTCTGGTACGCCTTGTGAGGCGTAGACATCAGTTGCTGAATTGTCTCCTGGTGCCTTGATTTTCCCATCCCAACCTGGAATAGGTAATCCTGAATTTGGTGGTAAGTTCTTATAAACGCCAACTTTATCAGAGTTAAATGAATTAGCCGCTTTTTGCGGTACTAAAATATTAGATACCACTGCAAACGCCATAATAAAAATTAAAAACCACATTGAAATGACCGCTAGCTTGTTAAGCTTTAGTCTACGCCAAGCATCTTGCCAAAACGACAGAGCCGGCTTTGCGATATGTTCGTTGGCATCAGAGCTTTGTGCGCCAACGATGACAAAATCTTCAGTATTTGCTGCCATCATAAGCCTCCTTATTGCAAACGAACACGTGGATCAACAATTGCTGTTAAAATATCTGTAATCAGAATCATTACCATTAACATTGCAGCATAGACAATCGTTGTTCCCATAATTACCGGAAAATCCTTTGACGGAATTGACAGCACAAATTGCTGACCAATACCTGGGATGGAAAAAATTTGTTCAATCAATGTTGAACCAGTTAGCAAAGCCGCTGCCATCGGTCCAATCAAAGTCAAAACAGGAATCATTGAGTTGCGATAAGCGTGTTTATTAACAATTTCTTTATCACTTAGCCCTTTAGCCTTGGCTAATTGTACATAGTCTGAACCGAGCGACTCAATCATTTCCGAACGAACAAATCTCGTTGTCACTGCCGCTGGGCTGGCAGCTAAAGCTAATGTTGGTAATATTGTCTGCGAGAATGTACCCCAGCCAGAAACTGGGAACAATGGCCACTTAAAGCCAAACAAATACACAAGAATAATACCCAAAATAAAACTTGGTACAGAAATCCCCAGCGTTGATAAAATACCAGATACGCCATCAATTTTGTTGTTCTTATTACGAGCAGAAATAGCACCCATAAACAAACCAACAATAACACCTACAACCAAGGCTTGTGCCCCTAACTGAGCAGATACAGGTAACCGCTGGCCAATTAGCATGCTAACAGGTTGGTTTTGATATTGGAATGAAATGCCAAAATCACCATGAGCTGCACCAACAAGATAATTCAAATATTGTTGCCAAAGTGGTAAGTCTAACCCATAAGTGGTTTTCAACTGTGCCAATGCTTCGGGTGTCAATTTGGGGTTGTTAAACGGTGTTCCTGGCATAATTTGCATTAAGAAGAACGTCGCTGTAATAACTAAAAACAGTGTGAAAATCATCAACACTAGTCTTTTTAAAATGTATTTCCACATAATATGACTTCCTATAATTAACAAAATAAGAATTAACTGACGTCAATCCTTATTTATCCATTCAATATAATTAATTATAACAGTGTTTACTTCTTCACTGCCAACTTCCAGTCTTGATTCAAACCAGTCGTATTAATAACCATCCCTGTAACCTTAGGATTCTGCAATGAGTATCCTGAGCGGAAATACAGCGGGTTAATGTTGCTATCCTTAAACAAAGCGGCTTCAGCGGCTTTGTAGTCCTTATCACGTGCTGATTGGTCAAGAACATCAGTTGTTTCGGCCTTCTTTACAGCACTTGTGTAAGTATCGTTCTTGAACTGGCCATTATTATATGAAGCACCATCCTTGAACAAATCATAGTAAGTTGAACCTTCAGGATAATCACCACCCCAAAGCGTTACTACAACATCAAAATTTTGTGTTTGAGAATCTTTGATACGCTGTTGGAATGGTACCAGTTTTTCGTTTATTTTCAAACCTGGCAATGCTTTCTCCCAAGAACCTTGAAGATAGTCTAATGTTGATTTTGCTGCTGGACTGTCAGCATCAGAAGTAATTGTCAAACTAGCACTCTTTTCGCCCAACTCTTGTAAACCTTCTTTAAACAAATCGGCTGCTTTCTTAGCGTCGAAAGTATAACCTGGTGCAACATATTTAGCTAAATCTCCACCAGAAGAAGTTTTAGCTAAGTCTTCCGGTACTAGCCCACTTGCCGGTGTAGAAATACCAGATGTCACTTGATCTGTTAATTCTTTTCGGTTAGTAGCCAGATTCAAGGCTTCACGAATCTTAGCATTAGACAGGAATTTGTTTTTTCCTGTTTGATTATATTCTAAGAATGCCGTTGTTGCCTCTGGCGCCTTTACAGCATCTTTATTATTTTTATTTGCCTTATATAATTCCGGTGTATTTGCTATTGAAACACGGTCAATTTTGCCCTGCTTATATAATTGCACAGCAGTATCAGGCTTTTGAACGACTTGAACATCAATTTCTTTTGTTTTAACATTCTTGGCATCCCAATAATTATCATTTTTCACCATTTTGAATGTGTTGTTCGTACCATTCCAACCTTGTACTTTATATGGGCCAGAATAGAGTGTTGTATCAGAATTAGTAGCATACTTCTTGCCTTGCTTATCAACATAACTCTCTTTTTGTGGCATGAAGTTAGTAAATGTTAACAAATACTCAAATTGTGGTAATGGTCGCTCTAATTGGAACGTGATTGTATTACCTTTTGCAGTAACACCTAATGTATTAACAGCTGCTTTACCGGCAGAAATTTGATCAGCATTCTTTACACCAGAAGCCAAATAGGCATATTGAGAAGCTGTCTTTGGATTAACAATACGCTGCCACGTATAGACAATGTCTTGAGCTGTCAACTTTGAACCGTCAGACCACTTCAATCCATCTTTCAAAACAACTGTATATGTCATACCATCTTTCGATGCTTTAACAGATTTGGCCAATTCTAGTTGTGGCTTCCCTTTTGAATCAACACGCATCAAGTTAGCACCTGAGTTACCAATAATTGTACCTGAATAAGTGTCAGTATTCTTAGAAATATCCAATGTCTGAATTGGTGTTGGCAATTGGAATGACAAATTTTTGCCACCATTTGCTGAACCGCCCCAGAGGCCTGCAGCACGTGTACCGGCACCGACAACGACTACTGCTGCTGCACCAATGGCTACCTTTTTCCATGTTTCCATAGCATATATCCTCCCGAGATATAATTGTGTTATTTTAAGCTTCTTGATTAACAGATATTAGTATACCATGTGTAATTCTCATATACAACTAATTATTTGTTATTTTTTTGAAATAATAAGTATTTAACACGTTTTTATTAGATTATTAACATAATATTTAGTCCATTATTACGGACTAAATACCACTTTATGCTAACTTATGATCAGCCCATCTGGCAATTAGCGACAAACCATAATTCAAGACAAAGTAGACTAGCGTGATTGCCACTAATACAGGAATAATGTAGGTTGAATTTTGTGCATAGATAATTTGACTACGATATGTCATCTCAGCCAGCACGATTCCCATTGCCAAACTTGTATCTTTCACCAGTGAAATGAGTTGTGAAATGATTGGTGGAATCATCTTTTTGTAGGCTTGTGGCAGAATAATATAAATCATTGTTTGCATATTACTTAATCCGTTAGCACGGGCACCTTCAAACTGGCCAATATCAATTGACTCTAGTCCACCACGAACAATTTCAGCTAACATGGCAGATTCAAAAGTACTCATAGCCACAACAGTTGCCCAAAAGATTGGTAAGTGAATACCTATTTTTGGTAAAGCAAAGTAGACAAAGAAAATAATTAGTAGCAACGGCAAGTTTCGAATAACATTGTTAATCGTCCCAACGAATTTAGAGAAATAAGGCAATCGCTCAAATTGGATGATACCAACAACAGACCCGAAAATTAAACTTAAAATAACAGATATAATCGACACACCAACAGTAATTCCAAGTCCACCTAACAAGTACATGACATTCTGTGGTGTGAAGGCGCTAAAAATTCCTAATGTAACCATAATTCCTCCTTACGCCGCGTGCTTGAGCTTACGCTCAAGATGTTGCATGTAATAGCTTAGTGGTAGTGTAATAATTAAGTATAAAATACCAACAATGATATAAGTACTAAAAGTTTCAAATGTATTAGCGGCAATCATATTACCTTGATACATTAAATCCAGACCACCTACGAAAGCTAGTATCGATGAATTTTTGACTAAATTAATAAATTGGTTGCCTAGTGATGGTAAAGCCACTCGGAACGCTTGTGGCAAAATAATGTACTGCATAGCTTGCGCAAAAGACAAACCATTTGCACGGGCGCCTTCCATTTGCCCACCGTCAATTGATAAAATGCCTGCACGAACTGTCTCGGCAATGAACGCAGATGTATAAAGCATCAATGCAATTGTTCCCGACATAAAGCCGCTCATTTTAACGTATTTTGATACGACAAGAAAGAAGAAAAATGTAATAATCAACAACGGAATATTACGAAATACTTGCACATAGACATTCCCTACCTTGCGCACCCACTTTTTAGGCACAATTTGCATAATGGCAAAAGCTGTGCCTAAAATCATAGATCCGACCAAGGCAATTAAGCTAGATAGTAATGTGTATCCGAACCCTTGCATAAATGTTGGAAAATTATTTTGTAATAATGCCATTACTTCGCCTCCAAACTGTGCCAATCAAGCCCTGGCACATCACTGAACCATTTTTTAACGAGTTGATTATAGACACCATTTTCCTTAATTTTGGCTAATGCCTTGTTTGCTTCGCGAATCATCGGCTTTTGATTGTTATCAAAAGCAATACCATAAGGTCCATGCGTGAATGTGCCACCAGCTATATGGTAGTCAGGGTTTTCTGTTGCGAACCCGTATAAAATCGCATTATCTGTTGACATCGCTTGTCCTTGTCCACTCTTGAGCGCCTGCATGCCAGTCGCATAATCCTGAACAGCTAACACCTTAGCTTTTGGCGCAAACTTGGCAATTTCTGTTGCGGCTGTTGTGCCGACCACGACAATGATTGTATATTTGCTATCATTCATATCCTTAACAGAATTGATGCCAGAATCTTTTTTAACCAGAATTGATTGTCCCGCATCGAAATATTGGTTCGTAAAATCAATGATTTTCTCACGCTCAGGTGTAATTGTCATTGTTGACACAGAACCATCAATATTGGTGTTCTTAATCAATTGCATTTTCGACGAGGCAGACACCGGTACGAATTCTGCAGACATTGGCACGCCGGTTTGCTTAGATATTTGTACTGTTAATGCTTTCGCAATATCAATATCAAAGCCTTCTGGTTTGCCTGTCTTGGTGTTCATTAGACCAAATAACTTTGTATCAGCTTTAACACCCCATACAATACGACCAAGTTTTTCAACACGAGCTAACGTATCTTGATGCGCTTCGTTTTGCTTAGCTGTGGCTGTTGCCCACATTAAACCGAGGACAATAACGGCAGCTAAAACAATTGTTGCGATAATACCAAATTGTCTTTTTTTAGCTTTTTCCATAATAAGTTACACGTTTAGATGAACACTAAACGTCCCCTCCTCTACTTTTAATGATCAGCAACTTGACTCAAGAATTGCTTTGCACGTTCTTCCTTAGGATTTTCAAAGAATTCTTTAGTTGAACTATCCTCCAAAATTTCCCCATCTGCCATGAAGATAACACGGTCGGCAACTGCCTTAGCAAAGCTCATTTCGTGAGTCACGACAAGCATTGTCATCGAAGAGTCTTTAGCAATATCTCGCATGACGTCTAAAACATCACCTATCATTTCAGGATCCAACGCTGACGTTGGTTCATCAAACAATAACGCTTTAGGCTTCATAGCTAGTGAGCGTGCAATTGCTGCACGTTGCTTTTGACCACCAGATAGTTCAGAAGGCATATTGGCAGCTTTATCTGCTAAACCAACTTTTTCAAGTAGCGCCATTGCTTCACGCTTATTTTCAGCCTCATCACGCTTCAAGACCAAACGTGGTGCTAACATGACATTCTCAATCGTTGATTTATTATTGTATAAATTAAAATGCTGAAAAACCATGCCAACATTTTTACGGATACGATTCATATCAGTCTTGGGATCGTGTAAGTCAAAACCATTAACCAGTAATTGCCCTTCTTGAATTTCTTCTAAGCCATTCACCGTGCGAATCAGTGTTGATTTTCCAGATCCAGATGGTCCAATTAAAACAACCGTCTCACCTTCATCAATTTTTAAATTGATGTTTTTTAATGCGTGAAAATTACCGTAGTACTTTTCGACATTCTTGAATTCAATCATTGACATGAGTAGATTCTCCTTATTCTCGTCGGTGCGCCATTAGCAGCACACGGTTTAACAACAAAAAGATAGCACACCAAAACGCTACGACCAGTTTTACAGCATATCTATCCTATTCTTGCTCTAACTCTCATTATACCCGTTTTAAGGCATTTAGACCAAGAGTATGGTAGAAAACATGACATTACAATGTGAGTTTTTTAACATCAAAAATCGTTTGTTAATCTGACCCACCCCAATATCATAAATAATTAATGAGCCAAGCTATCAAAATCCATGCGCTAGCCAAACAAAGGTGACGCCACTTGTTAAGGCTCATTACCCCTGCAAATTCTCGTAGAAATGCTGTCATTCGGTAACGCCATACCACATCACCACCGCGACCTTGTGCTTGTACATTTTGTTTTTGCGCAAGCAATACTGCCCGGAAAACGTGATAATCACTGGTATAAAAGGTGAACGCTTGATTTTTCAATAGCTGATTACTGTATTTGATATTTTGATATGTGTTACGTGACTTATCTTCTAAACGTGTTTTTGAGATAGGTACTTGGTAGGTTAAAACAGCCCAATCGCGCATCGCTTTTGCTTCGCTCACCAACTCATCTTCACCCTGTCCGCCGGAAAAAATTATTATTGGATATATCGACATCAATTTTGCATCAGTTACCGCCGCACGAATTCTTGCATCAACAATCTTTCCAATCTTATAACCGTCAACCAAACCGCCACCTAAAACAACTATCGGCCCTTGCTTTGGTGCTTTTGTCACAACACTGTAGACTAAACTACTGATCAAAAAACGCATAAATTGCCAAACAAAATAAAATAATAACCAGGCTAACGTCCATCTCATGACCTGCCAATAACTCGTGACGATGAGCGCTACCGTATAAATACTAGCAGCCATAAAAGTCAGATAGTCACGCGATTTTTTCCAACTATACCAACTCATGCTGAATAATAATAAAAGACCAAAAATAACCGCAAGGGCCCCTACACAACTACCAAATCGATACCACACCAAACGATCGAATTGACCGAAGTACAAAACGCCTAGACTTAAGAACAGAACAATAAAAACCCCGTACGTGCCGACTGTCATCGTTGCGGGGTTTTCTCTAATTTGGTAGTATAATCCACCAATTAATAATACGATAAAAATAAAATAAACGATGGCTTCCATAGGGCTATTGTATCATTTTAAAGCGTTTCAAATCTGTTTATTGCATTTTTAGGCACACGGACTAGGTCCAAAGCAACTAATCGTTCTGCAATTTGGACTGTATTCCAAGCAGCACCTTTTAATAAATTATCTGAAACAACCCACATATGAAAAGCATCATCACTTTCTAAATCTGGCCTTACACGGCCAACAAAGGTTTCACGCTTACCTTCAGCATGAATTGGTTGTGGATAAAGTTGCGATTTTGGGTCATCTTCTAACACGACGCCGGCAGCTTGACTAATCGCCTTTTGAATACCTTCAGTTGTTGCACCAGCATGATCATCAGTTTCAAAGTAGACCGTCTCACCGTGACCAATTGGCACTGGTACACGTACAGCTGTTCCAGTCACTTTGACAGCTTTGGAATTCTTATCCCCAAACATAATCTTTTTTGTTTCATGAATCATCTTCCATTCTTCATGAGTATAGCCATCTGCTTCAAAAACATCAATTTGTGGCAAAAGATTATATGCTAATGGATAATGCTTTGCCGCACCTTTAACCGGTAAAATGTTTGCAACCATCTCTTCACCACGATTATAGGCATCTGTTTGTGTTTTAAGTTCTTCCAAAGCCGATTGTCCGGCACCAGAAGCCGCCTGATAGGTTGATACGATGACACGGCGTAAGCCATAAGCACGACGAATAGGTTCCAAAGCAACAACCATTTGAGTCGTCGAACAGTTTGGATTAGCAATAATTCCGTGATGATTGTTCAGTGCTGCCTCATTAACTTCTGGCACCACTAAGGGCACATCATCATGCATACGCCAGTAACTTGAATTATCAACCACAACTGCACCACGCTTAACTGCTTCTGGTGCAAATTGATGTGATACTGCACCACCACCTGAAGCTAAAACTAAATCAACATCATTAAAACTTTCTGGCGTTGTGGCTTCCACGGTTAATGCTTCGCCCTTGAACAGTAATTTCTTACCAGCCGACCGAGGTGAAGCTAATAATTTCAAATGCTTAACCGGTACCTTTGATTCTGCCAGCTGGGCAATTAAGCGTGTCCCAACAGCCCCTGTTGCCCCTAATATTGCTACATTATACTCACGCGCTACCATCTTACCATTCCCTCCCAGGTTGTGTTTCTCTCATCTAGTCTACTAAAATACGATGTAACCGATCTTGCATTCCGGTCATGATTTCCCACGGTGCCAGATCTGCATGCTGTGCGACATCTTCAATTGTGTTTTCTAACCCACCATCTTTTCCAATTAATGTTACTTTTGTACCAACTGGATACTCATGTGGTAAACGAATCATCAATTGATCCATTGCAACTTGCCCAACAATCGGCGCATATTGCCCATCAACAATGACATGAAAACCAGTCATTTTGCGTAACCAGCCATCACCATAGCCAATTGGGACAGTCCCAATCCATTCATTTTCAGAGGTGGTGTACTTGTGTGAATAACTAATACCTTCGCCGGCTGGTAATTCTTTCACAAAGTTCATTTCACTACGCAACGCCATCACTGGCGCCAGTTCTCGGCCATCCCACAATTCACCTCTTGATGGTTCGACACCATACAGTACGGTTCCAACACGAATAACTTCATGTGGTACTTCATTAGCATGATACATTGCTGCACCAGAGTTGGCGACGTGATAATATTCTGGTTCTGGTAAACCATCTGTCAACTTATGCCAACGCTGAAGTTGCATATTAAAATAGTCTGTATCAGCCGAATCTGATTCGGCAAAATGTGTGGCCAGTCCCACATAATCAAATATATCTCGATGAGCCTGCACATAGTCAATTGCCTCAGACAATGATTGTCGGTCTCTAAAACCAATTCTCCCCATCCCTGTATCGACACCTAAGGAAACATGTAATCGCTGTTCACCGGTGAGATACTGTGCTGCTTCTTGTAACCAATCAAGTGAGACAACAGTTGCCATAATATGTTGCACTGCCATTAGTTCAGCATATTCGGCGGGTGAAATACCCAAAATTAGTATTGGTGCAGTGATGCGTTCGTGGCGCAGTGCTAGTGCTTCGTCAATAATTGCAACAGCTAAACCATACACACCACCAGCAACTGCTGCTTTAGCTGTTGGAATTAAACCTAACCCATAGGCATTTGATTTAACGGCTAAGAAAATTTTTTCTGCACCCGAAACACGTTTGACAACAGCGACATTGTTTTTTAAAGCTTTTTGAGATATTTCAATTTGCGTCGGACGCGTAATCGCCTCTACCATGATTCACACTCTTTTCTCATAAAATAAAAATCCGCTTCTGCTGGGGGATAGCAGTCACGGATTACACTAAAAACTCGTTTCCGTCATAGCACCCCGCATATGCGACAGTGTAATAGCTATTAACTAGTACCCCAGCTAACTGATATGATAGTATCAGCGCTTCGGCCATATTCCCTTTGACACGTTTCATTGTATCTATCAATACTCCACGTGCGACTCATGTCTATGGCAACCTCTATGATTTTCTCATTGTTTTTATTTTATTCTAATGTTTTTATTTTGTCAAATGCTTTTACTATCTTCACTTTATCACGGTAAGGGGTTAACAATGCCAAAACAGCCAATTTATCGTATCGATACCACTGTTTGAGCCACTTGACATAAGGCCATATCTGTTGGTATTGTCTGGGACCATGATTCATGCGGGTATCTAGCCAACGCGTAATAAGCCGAAAAATATTCAGCCACAATGGCACATCCAAGACATAAATAATATCAGCTGCGCCAAACACGGCTTGCCCATGACGGTATTGAGTGCCTTCAATAATCCAATGGTTTTGGCGTACGACATGATTTAATTCTGTTTGTCTTTCAGCTGGCGTTTTATGAACATCCCCAGTTACCATTCGATGCCAATTTAACGTATCCAACGCAGTAACAGGGATGCCTGTTTGCTTACTTAATGCATTGGCAAAGGTGGTTTTACCACTCCCAACTGGACCAATAATTCTAATCTTCATAAAAAATGCCACACTATCTCACAATTCCGGTTCCCTGATAGACAGATTCTAACTGCTCGTAATAAAAAGGCCGAGAACTGCTTTATTAGTAGCCTTTCCCAACCTTTTATTATAACTGCACCACCAATTAACCATTGCTGATGGATATACTTACTTATCTTAATCCGTTTCGTTCTTAAAGGATAACGCAGCGACGTTTAATTCGCGATCACCAAAGCCTTTAGTAAAGCTGACTTCGTGGGAAACAATAATAACATTTCCCGGAAATTTATCAATAGCTGAGCGCAAGGCGTTTTTTGTTCCTTCGTCTAAGTGGTTTGTTGGTTCATCAAGAATTAAGAAGTTACTTGGTTTCATCTCCATAATTGCCAATTTAACCTTTGTTTGTTCACCACCAGATAGTTGTTGTAATGGTTTTTGTGCATTTTCTGCATTAATACCAGCCGCAGCAAGACGTGTACGCAGTGCTTTGGGTTCTAAAGTTGGGAAGCGATCTTGCATCTCTTGCAGTGGCGTTTTAGCATCGTTATCCCATTCTAAATCTTGATCAAAGTAGTTAACAATAGCAGATGGTGAAAACTCTGCTTCACCATGTAATGCTGGAATAACACCCAAAATGGATTTAATTAATGTTGATTTACCAGCACCATTGAAACCCTTGAAAACAATTTTTTGGCCGGTCGTAATGGAGAAGGTAACCGGCTCTAGAACAGGTGTCACATAACCAACAGATAGATCACTAACGGTTAATGCATTAGCTGATTGCGAATTGACATAAGGAAAATTAAACTTCGCTTGCAACGTCTCTGATGGTGGATCGATTTTATCCATTCGTGCCAACATCTTTTCTCGTGACTTAGCTTGTTTGGACGTTGACGCACGCGCTTTGTTTTTAGCAATAAACTTCTGCGCCTTTTCAATTTCACCCTGCTGTTTTTCATACTGGCGTAATTGTTGCTCTGCGCGCTCCTCTTTTTGGCGCATCGCCTTTTTAAATGAGCCACGGTACTTGGTGATTTTTCCAAAGGACAAATCAATAATTGCGTTAGTTACTTTATCCAGAAAGTCAAAATCGTGCGAGATAATTAAAGCAGCGCCTTCATATGTCTGCAAGAAATCTTCCAGCCAGGTAATATGTGCCACATCCAGATAGTTGGTTGGCTCATCAAGAATGATGACATCATCGTTTTCTAATAACAACTTAGCCAAAATCACTTTTGCACGTTGTCCGCCAGACATTTGCTCGAGTTCTCGGTCCCGACCAATGGCCTCCAACCCAAGACCAGAAATAACGCGTTCAATCTGCGTATCAACATCATAAAATCCTGCGGCGTCGAGTTCTTCTTGCATACGACCTGCACGCGTCAACAATTTGTCATTCATGGATTCAGCGTACTCATTGTAAAGCGCAGTGATGCGATCCTGCTTGTCATATAAGTCTTGGTAAGCAGTATGCAAAAAAGCTACCAAATTCATCCCATCTGGTATTTCTGCATATTGATCCAAATAACCAATTTTCAGACCCTTTTGCCATTCAATCTTACCAGACAATGGTAGTTCTTGGCCTGTAATGATTTTGATAAGTGTTGACTTACCCGCCCCATTTTGTCCAACAATGCCCATATGTTCATTCTGTTGTAATTCGAAGGCTGCGTCTTCGTATAAAGTTTTTTCTGCGTAGGCCATTGAAAGGCCACTTACTTCTAATAATGCCATAAGTTTAAGTTTACCATAAATTATATGTCTGTGGTAATGGATCCTTTGTTATTTAACATCAGTTGAAAATTAACACGATTCCGCTATACTTATAAGTATTATGAAACCACGTAAATTAAACATTAAAACAATTCCAGCAACTGATATCAATCGTGCCTATCGCTTTTGGCGTGATGTTTTTGATTTACCACAATCTGGTCATCAAAGTGGTCGTCATTTAATGTTGGACGGCGAGGATATTATCTTTGTGGTCGGTGAACCCACTGCCAACCTTGAATTACTTGTGCGTGATCATGCAGATGAATTACGTAAACATTTACGTAATAATTTTGTTGATATTATTGGTACGCCAGCACAACGTTTTGGACAAAAAGTTGCCTTTAAAATCAAAGACTCTGAAAATAATATAATCACGCTTGAAGCAAACCTATAAAAAAGAAGTGTAGTCTTTGACTATCACTTCTTTTTTATTTCAATAGTTTTAACATATCCAATAGTAAACTACTTAGAAAACCACCCAAAATCAAGAAAATCCACCAATAACTCGCCAAAAATTGCCAGAAATTCATACGTCGCCGTATATATTTACCAGTTCTTGGGTCAAACATAAACTCGTGTTTGTCGATTTTATCTACATCAACTGCTGTCTCTTCTTGTTGAACCGTACCAAGTACCAAAGAATCTAATGATGTCTCTAAAATCTCAGCTAATTTCACTAAATTTGTTAAATCCGGTGTGGCATCACCGGATTCCCATCTAGAAATTGCTTGCCGAGAGACAAATAGTTGATTAGCAATATCCTCTTGTGATAAACCACGTTCTGTGCGCATTCTTTTTAATTGTGTCGGCAATAGAATCGTCATCATCTCACCTCTCATTTCCTTTTGTTATCTTTATTATCAGCTATTCAATCTCAAAAAACTAGCAATAAATAATCAAAAAAACGCAATTAGCAACTAAACTGTGCGCACAGATTAGTTGCTATTACGTTTAAAGATAAGTATAGATATTGTTATATCAATCTTTCACCCAGTTGCGTCATGATTTAGACAGCACTTTCCTAGACACTGCGCTTGATATGATAATTCCCAAAGCCAAAGGCAATAATGCTGAATAATTTAAATGGGTAATCTCAATTAACATGAACATTGCCATAAAAGGCGCTTGCTGAGAAGCTGCCAATAACGTACCTGCGCCTAAAATAGCGCCTTGTCCCACCGAAACACCCGGTAAAAAAAAACTGAGAAGTAGTACTAACACAGCACCCAAGGCACTGCCTACTGCAATTGATGGTGTTAACGTACCCCCAGCAGCACCAGCTCGAATAGTTAACACAGTAATGATTACTTTCAATAATGCGCCACACACAAGTACCACAACCAGATGCATTTGTTGACTATTAATTGCGAATTGCGCCAACGATCGGCCATTTCCCATGATTTCAGGAAAAAAATAGGCAACCAAGCCAGTCATGAGCGCTATGGCTGGTAACTGCCACAAAATACTTTTTGATTTAGTCTGATTTTTTTCAGCCCACTGAAAAAAACGACGGAAAAAACCACCGGCTAAACCAGTCAAGGGCGCTAAAATCAAAATAAAAATAAAACTAGTTAGGGTAAACGTCATATCATGTAATATATAATACGGCTGAAAACCTTTAACAAGTGAACCAATTAGCATTGCAATGGTTGACATGGTTAAACTCACACCAACAGTACGCAATGTCATTTTTTTTAACAACACCTCAACAGAGAAAAACATCCCCGTAATGGGTGAAATGTATATACCGGCAAAACCTGCACCAGCAGCAGCAGTCATTAAAAGTCGGCGATCATCTGCTGAAAGTTTCGGGAAATGCCATTTTTCTAACAGATTTTCCCACTTTTGTGCTAAAAGTGCGCCCGCTTCTCGCGGCGCTAATTCACGACCAATTGATCCCCCAGTCCCAACATAAAAAATTTGTGTCATGACATGTAAGGTTGTCTGCCAAAAAGGCATTCGTTCACCGGACAAAGCTTTTTTGATACTAACAGTTGGGACTGTTTTTGTTCTTAACCCCCACCAAATCAGAGCCGCAATAACACCCCCGATTACCACAGAAATTAAGCGATCTATTGGTAACGTATTAATCGGTGCTGGTATTTTTGCTGTTTCTTCATAATGAAGAAAAAAATGTTCTACTACTTCTAACAACAATGACAGTAACAATGAACTAAAACCTACAATAACCCCTAAAAAAATTGTCGATAACGCCAGGACAATATTTTCTGGTTGTTGCCAATTTGGTCTCTCTTCATTCTCTCGTAATAAATTGAATCTCATCCTTGAGATGCCTCATTTCTTAATTGATTATCTGCCCAAATTGTTTGGTGGGCTAAAAAAGAAGCCTTGTTGATAGCTAATGCCAACATCAAATAATTTTTCTAATTGTCGTTGATCATTCACACCCTCAACAATCATCACTACATCATCATCTTGATGCTCTTCTTGAAACTGTTCTAGTCGCTGTTTAACTTCTTGGAATGGCAACTGCTGGACCATTTGATGTGAAAATTTAACCCCATCAATACCTAAGCGGCTCATGACGCAACTGTTAATATGCTTATGCGTATCAACATCATCCAATAAAATACGGAATCCTTGCCGCTTAGCATAACGAATAAACTGTATCAGCGCATGATCCTGACCACTATACTCACGCTCCGTAATTTCTAGTATGACGTGATTGGCAATATCTTTCACATCTTCCAAAAAGCGATAAGTTCTCTCGTATCCTAGTTGGATCGTCTCGAGATTAATTGATATATCACTGTTATCATGCTGCTGCATTACAACTCTGATTTGTTGCTCTGAAAAATCTAAGAACTCTTCGTTACCATCTTCTTCAGAAATCGCATCAAAAAAAGCCTGTCCTGGGAAACGGTTCGTCGTGCTATCACGCAATAAAAGCTCATAAAATCCAACTTTAAACTGGCGATAATCATCTAGCACCACAACGGGTTGTGTCGTAAAATAAAGTTTATTTTCCATAAAACGCATCGCCTTTCAATTGGGAAGGTTATTGTGTGCTGCATGTACTATTTGTCTTCGCGCGTATGCGCTTTACGTTGCTTTAAAACATCCAACCACCAAATGACAAATAAGTGAAACATGTATTATTGCTAAAATACATCTATTTTTCAATTATTGAATACTTTTAGATTATATACCAACTAGCCATTATTTATACGATGAATTTTAATTCCCTATCAATTGTCCAACCATTATAAGATATTTTCGACTTCAATCCGTGTTTGTTCTCGACCAGAAGTTTTCGCAACATATAGTAATTTATCCGCAATATCAAAGGTTTTAACTGGATCGAAATCATGATTTGCCAAGTAAGCAATCCCGGCCGAAAAACTAAGTTTTTGATCAAGTGATGCAATATCAACATTGCTGATTGAAGTCTGCAACATATCAAAGAGCGCTACCATGCTCTTCTCTTTCAATGTCTTAATTGTTACGACAAACTCTTCGCCACCATACCGATACAGCTCAAAATTATCTTCCCCTATCTCAAGCTTTAAACATTGATGTAGATGTTGAGAAAAAGTCACCAAAACTTGGTTCCCCATACTATGACCATATTGATCATTCACTATTTTGAAATAATCTAAATCAATCACTGCAATTGCTAACGTTTGTCGATTCAGCTGATGAGAACTAAAATCTTTATTTAAATGATATAAGTTATAAAATTGCGTTAATTCATCCTTATTTGCCTGTAACTTCAAGTCATCAACATCTGCCTTGCGCGCAATCAATGAGCGATTAAAACGATCAACTGCAATTATAAAAACAATTGCTGACATGGTAGCAATGATTATACCTTGTGTCGTATGCAAGCCATATGCCGGTAAAAAATAACCAAACAACCTTTCTAGGGCTAACATTACCACCGCAGCTAAACTCACTTTAATAAGTGGTGGCTTTTTAATAAAACTAATCAGCCACGTCGCACCATAATTTAAAAAGCCACTGGCAAACACTAACAAAGGTATTTCAATAGGTACCGGCGTTTTTAGAATCATATCCAAATACAGTATGATGACAATAGGTGTTAAGACAAAATATAGACGACCAATGGCTGGACTGATATAATAAAACACCAAAATAGTGAGTAAATAATATAAGTAGATATTACCAAATACTAGTTTAGAGACAGATAATAAGCTATATATTGATGGCAAAAACACCACAACCGTAATCAATTGCCAAACAATCGTATTAGGTTTCTCCAGAAAATTTAAAATTGTCAATAGTTTGATGCCTAAGCCAATAACCATTGTCGATAATATCAAGGTACTAATTATTACCGTCCACATAGGTCCTCCCAAAATCCACACATTGCAGTAAAAAACGACACTAACACTACACATTCTATCATATAAATTACATAAAACATATTAATAAGAACCCCATGATATAGGACTCTTATTAACTAAAAAAAATAGCCCCCCATTATTTTATCACTTTATAAATATTGTTTATTTTATATGTTAAAGAATTGTTAATCGTTTGTGAAATGATATACGTTCGTAATTTTATAGCTTATAATTCATTTGTTTCAAAGAATAATCACAAATGGAGGAGAGAATGTTTTGATTAAAGAGAGAAATGTACGAAAAAAGCTTTACAAGTCTGGTAAGAGTTGGGTTATTGGGGGACTCATTTTATCGACAATGATGCTGTCTATGACCGCTACTTCACAAAATGTTAATGCAGATAGCACAAACACAGTGACAGATAAGTCAGTTACTGTCTCCAATAATTCGAATACAACCAATCAACACGATACTGTCGTTGACCAACAAACGACACCTGTCAAAAATAACCAAACAACACAACAAATCGCCGCAAATGCCAACCAAGCAGAAAAAGTAAAAGCATCAGACACAACGACTGATACGCAAAAGCAAGCTGAAACGGCAAACAACACTAACAAGGATTCGATAGATAATCTCACCAAGCAGTTGCCGACTGTTACGCCAACAGCTAATCAAAAAACTGGTTATCTGGAAAAAGATGGTAAATGGTACTATGTAACCAGTGATAACACACTTGCTAAGGGGTTGACTACTGTTGACAACCACAAGCAGTATTTTGACAACAATGGCGTGCAGGCAAAAGGCCAATTCGTTACTGATAACAGTAAAACATACTATCTCGATTCTAACTCCGGTAACGCAGTAACCGGGATACAACAAATTGGCTCACAAACATTAGCCTTCAATGACAACGGTGAACAAGTTTTTGCTGATTTCTATACAGCGCCAGATGGCAAAACTTATTATTTTGACGATAAAGGACAAGCAACTATTGGTCTAAAGGCCATTAATGGGCACAATTATTACTTCGATAGTTTGGGACAACTAAAAAAAGGATTTACCGGTGTCATTGACGGTCAAGTACGCTATTTTGATCAAGAATCAGGACAAGAGGTATCAACAACCGACTCACAAATCAAAGAAGGTTTAACTTCTCAAACAACAGACTATACAGCACATAATGCCGTTCACAGCACCGATAGCGCTGATTTCGACAATTTTAATGGTTATTTGACTGCTTCTTCATGGTATCGCCCTAAAGATGTTTTAAGAAATGGTCAACACTGGGAAGCAACAACAGCTAATGACTTCCGGCCCATTGTGTCAGTTTGGTGGCCTAGCAAGCAAACACAAGTAAATTACCTAAACTACATGTCTCAAATGGGACTCATTGACAATCGTCAGATGTTCTCGCTAAAAGACAGTCAAGCCATGTTGAATATTGCTTGTACAACAGTCCAACAAGCAATTGAAACAAAAATCGGTGTGGCTAATAGTACAGCATGGCTTAAAACAGCCATTGATGATTTCATTCGTACACAGCCACAATGGAACATGTCGAGTGAAGATCCCAAAAATGATCATTTACAAAACGGCGCTTTGACTTTCGTCAACAGTCCATTGACACCAGATACTAACTCTAATTTCAGACTATTAAATCGCACACCAACAAACCAGACAGGTGTGCCAAAATATACAATTGATCAATCTAAGGGTGGTTTTGAACTCTTACTCGCTAATGATGTAGACAACTCTAATCCTGTTGTGCAAGCTGAGCAGTTAAATTGGTTACACTATTTGATGAATTTTGGTAGCATCACAGCAAACGATTCTGCTGCTAATTTTGATGGGATACGTGTCGATGCTGTCGATAATGTTGACGCTGATTTACTACAGATTGCAGCAGATTATTTCAAAGCTGCTTATGGTGTTGATAAAAATGACGCAACAGCAAATCAACATCTTTCAATTCTTGAAGATTGGAGCCATAACGACCCTGAATACGTGAAGGATTTTGGTAATAATCAACTCACAATGGATGATTACATGCATACCCAGTTAATCTGGTCGTTGACTAAAGATATGCGTATGCGTGGTACCATGCAACGCTTCATGGACTATTACCTCGTCAATCGCAATCACGATAGTACCGAAAACACTGCCATTCCAAATTACAGCTTTGTTCGCGCACACGATAGTGAAGTACAAACAGTCATTGCTCAAATTATTTCTGAGTTACATCCCGACGTAAAAAATAGTTTGGCACCAACAGCAGACCAGCTAGCCGAAGCCTTTAAAGTTTATAATAACGATGAAAAACAGGCGGATAAGAAATATACACAATACAACATGCCTAGCGCCTATGCGATGCTGTTAACTAATAAAGATACAGTACCGCGCGTTTATTATGGTGATTTATACACCGATGATGGTCAATATATGGCAAATAAGTCCCCTTATTTTGATGCCATCAACGGCTTGCTAAAGTCACGTATCAAATATGTTGCTGGTGGTCAGTCAATAGCTGTTGATCAAAACGATATCCTGACAAATGTTCGTTATGGTAAAGGTGCCATGAGTGTGACAGATAGCGGTAATGCAGACACACGAACACAAGGTATTGGTGTGATTGTCAGTAATAAAGAAAATCTGGCCTTAAAATCAGGCGACACGGTGACATTACACATGGGTGCCGCTCACAAAAATCAAGCATTCAGATTATTATTAGGGACAACTGCTGACAATTTGTCTTATTATGATAATGACAACGCCCCAGTAAAGTACACCAATGATCAGGGCGATTTAATCTTTGATAATACTGAAATCTATGGTGTCCGTAACCCGCAAGTCTCTGGCTTCTTAGCTGTTTGGGTGCCTGTTGGGGCTGACAGCCATCAAGACGCGCGTACTTTGTCTGACGACACAGCCCATCATGATGGCAAAACCTTCCACTCAAATGCTGCTTTAGATTCTCAGGTTATTTACGAAGGTTTTTCAAATTTCCAAGCTTTTGCCACAAACACTGAAGACTATACAAATGCTGTCATTGCAAAAAATGGTCAGTTATTCAAAGATTGGGGTATCACAAGTTTCCAGTTGGCACCACAATATCGTTCAAGCACCGATACCAGTTTCTTAGATTCAATTATCCAAAATGGTTATGCCTTTACAGATCGTTATGATTTGGGCTACGGTACACCAACAAAATATGGCACAGTTGACCAGTTACGCGATGCCATCAAGGCTCTGCACGCAAATGGCATCCAAGCAATCGCTGACTGGGTACCCGATCAAATTTATAATTTACCGGGTCAAGAATTAGCGACTGTCACACGAACAAACTCTTATGGTGATAAAGACACTAACTCAGATATTGATCAGTCGTTATATGTCATACAAAGTCGTGGTGGTGGTAAATACCAAGCACAGTATGGCGGTGCCTTCTTATCTGATATCCAGAAAAAATATCCAGCACTTTTCGAAACAAAACAAATTTCTACAGGGCTACCTATGGATCCTAGTCAGAAAATAACAGAATGGTCTGGTAAATACTTTAATGGCTCAAATATTCAAGGCAAAGGGGCTGGCTATGTCTTAAAAGACAGTGGTACCGATCAATACTATAAGGTTACATCAAACAATAATAATCGTGACTTCTTGCCAAAACAATTAACAGATGACTTATCTGAAACAGGATTTGTCCGCGATAACATTGGTATGGTCTACTACACATTGAGTGGCTATCTAGCTCGAAACACCTTTATACAAGATGATAATGGCAATTATTATTACTTTGATAGCACCGGCCATCTCGTTACTGGCTTCCAGAATATTAATAACCATCACTATTTCTTCCTACCAAACGGTATTGAACTCGTTCAATCTTTCTTGCAGAATGCTGACGGTTCAACGATTTATTTTGACCAAAAAGGGCGTCAAGTATTTAATCAATACATTACTGACCAAACCGGCACCGCCTATTACTTCCAGAATGATGGCACAATGGTCACTTCTGGCTTCACTGAAATCGATGGTCATAAGCAATACTTCTACAAGAACGGCACACAGGTCAAAGGGCAATTTGTATCAGACACTGATGGTAACGTTTTCTACTTAGAAGCTGGTAACGGCAACGTGGCGACACAAAGATTTGCACAAAATAGTCAAGGTCAGTGGTTCTATTTGGGTAATGATGGCATTGCCTTGACTGGTTTGCAAACAATCAATGGTGTTCAAAATTATTTCTACGCCGATGGTCATCAAAGTAAGGGTGATTTTATTACGATACAAAATCACGTATTATATACTAACCCACTAACTGGCGCTATAACGACAGGTATGCAACAAATTGGTGACAAGATTTTTGTCTTTGACAATACGGGCAACATGTTGACCAATCAATACTATCAAACACTAGATGGCCAATGGTTACATTTAAGTACTCAAGGTCCAGCAGACACTGGTTTGGTAAACATTAATGGTAATTTGAAATATTTCCAAGCTAATGGTCGGCAAGTGAAAGGTCAATTTGTGACTGATCCTATCACGAACGTGAGTTATTATATGAATGCCACTGATGGTTCGGCAGTATTTAATGACTACTTTGCCTATCAAGGCCAATGGTATTTAACGGATAGTAATTATCAACTCGTCAAAGGATTTAAAGTTGTTAATAATAAGCTACAACATTTTGATGAAATAACAGGCGTACAAACTAAATCAGCTCATATCATCGTTAATAATCGAACATACATTTTCGATGACCAAGGTTACTTTGTCTCAGTCGCTTAACTAAAAAAGCCTACTCAATTAAGAGTGGGCTTTTTTAATTTAAGAAGTATAAGGCAATTAAAGCAACCAACGCCGGTAATCCTTGTACCACAAGAATTTTCCGAGCTGATGTTATGCTGCCATATATCGCTGCAATTAAGATATAGAGCATTTCAAATTGTAACATCAGCACTTGTTGCGGACCATGAATGAAAAACATGGTCACCAATATGAGTGCTCCGAATAAACCATTGTATATTCCCTGATTAGCTAATAACACCTTCACTTCTGGCATTTTTAAAACAGCTGGTTCTAATTCAAACGACTTAGCTTGCTGTGCAACTGAGCCAAACATTTCTATCATCATGATAATGATTGCTTCAATAGCAACTAACCCGGTAATAATTTGTACGATCATTTTATACTGTCTCTTTCTTTATTTCTACCACAATCTTACCACGCGCATGATGTGTTTCGCTACGCTGATGAGCTGCACGCATACCTTCTGTTGTTAGCGGATAAATACTATCGACCACAATTTGTAATTGATTTTTTGTAATATAATCAGCGAGTGTGGTTAAATCTTTACCATTAGTATCCAACCAACCGGTTGTAATTGTTTTGTTAGGTGTCTGCTGTTGTTGAGCCGTTAACTGCGCAGAAATTGTCACCAAATGGCCGCCATCTTTTAAAATATGAATACCATTATCGATGTCCCCAACCATATCAAATACAGCATCGTAATCAGACAAAACATCCTGTATTTGGTATGCGTGGTAATCAATCACTTGATCTGCCCCCAGTGACGCAACAAAATCGTGATTAGCTTGACTCGCTGTTGTTGCTACATAAGCTCCCATTAACTTGGCGAGTTGAATGGCATAAATACCAACGCCACCAGCGCCAGCTTGTATTAACACCTTGTGCCCTGCTTTAACTTGTAGTTTTTCCAACATTTGTAGCGCTGTTAGGGCTGCTAATGGTACTGCAGCGGCTTGCTTAAAAGTAATATTTTCTGGTTTAAAGGCTAATTTGTCGGCTTTCACCACGGTGTATTCCGCGTATGACCCATTTCGACCAGTCGGATCAATATCTGGTCGAGCAAAAACAGCATCGCCAACCTTAAAATTCGTCACATCCTGGCCAACGGCCACAATTCTGCCAGCAATATCCCATCCTAAAGTCACAGGGAACTGCCATTGAAACATCCCCTGCATCAAACCTTGGCGCGCTTTATAGTCAATGGGGTTAATACTGGTAGCCATATTTTCAACCAGCACTTCGTCTTGCTGAATATGAGGTATTGCTTGCTCAGCGACAACAAGTTGTTCACTGCCACCGTAAGCATTAATAATAGCTGCTTTCATCATTATTCTCCATTTAATCTAAATAGTTTGCAATCATTGGTAACACAACACCAGTATGTGCTGGAAAAGCAAAAATTTGTGATTGAATATCATCACGTGTATATTGCTTGTTAATAACTGGTACTAAAGCATTCACAATTTCTGGGGAAAAATCCCCAATCATTGCGGCACCAACGAGTTTTTTCTCAGTATTGACAACAATCTTCAGCGCTGCTTGACTATCGTTTAACGTTTGGAAACGCATCATTTGCCCATAAGGAATTTCGATGACTTGCAAATCATCACGCATTGTAGCCTCTTGAGATGTCACACCAACTTGGGCAACACGAGGTAACGTAAAGGCAATCGTTGGCACAACAGGGTATCGAATAGGCGCTTTTTCCCCTAGGAGCACTTTAGCAATGTAATGTGATTCAAAAGTTGCTGTTGGCGTTAGACGCGCAATTGACTTAGAAATCACATCCCCACTAGCATAGATGTTAGGTACAGTTGTTTGCAAATGGTCATTAACCAAGACGCCTTGACGGTCATATGCGACACCAATGCTGTCTAAGCCTAGCTGATCAATATTGGCTGTGCGGCCAGTTGTATCCATGACATAGTCTGCTTGGAAACGCGTTCCCTGACTTGTTTCGATAACATATTGCCCATCATCCAGTGCTTTGACTTCAGAAACGGCCTGATTAAAAGCAAATGTGATGCCTTTGGCTCGCATATCTGCGACAACTGTCTCAGCATATAGCTTATCAAAACCATTGAGTGCACTACCCCCATATTCAATTAACGTCACTTGACTTCCTGCAGCATGTGCAATTGATGCAAATTCCATTGCAATATAACCAGCACCAATGAATACCATCGACTTGGGCATGTCAGGCAAATCCAAGAAATCCGTACTATCGTGCGTTAATTCAGCACCCGGAATCGGTAGTTTGGCTGGTTTTTGGCCGGTTGCAATAACAAACTGAGCTGCCGTGTAGGTCGTCTGGCCCACTGAAATCGTCTGTGTGTCAACAAACTGCGCATGGCCAGCAATGATATCAATACCATCGACAGATAACATGCGCGCTAAGCCGTCTGACAAGGGGTCGATCACTTGATGCTTGTAAGCCATCAGTTCTGGCCAAATAATATCTGGTGTCTCATTAATACCAACACCATGATAGTGATGCAAATGATGAATCATTTCAGCTGGGCCATCTAACAATATTTTAGCGTTACAACCAAAATTTGTGCATGTGCCAGCAACCTTATTTTCCTCAATCAGCGCAACTTTTTTACCAGCGCGTGCTAAAGTTTGTGCGCCATGCCAAGCAGCGTGGCCACTACCAATAAAAATAATATCATACATCATTTCTCTTCCTTTTCAGCTAACATACGCTTTAACATATCATTTAATTGTTGATTTTCATGAAGTACTTCTGCCAACGGTCGGCCGCTAAGTGACAACAATTCATGTCGCATGATTTCGACGTCGCTCAATATCTTGTTAAACAAAGCTACTTTATGTTCCGTCATAGCCAGCATTTTGATACGCTTATCTGCAACATTGGATTGCTTAACCAACCAATCTTTACGAACTAACTTTTCAATGACTGGCGTCAGTGTATTGCTCGATAAATCTAGTGCGAGGCCGATATCCATCAATTTTAATTGCCCTTGCTGATGAATCAATAATAAACTCATATATTGTAGGTAAGATAAATCATATTTATCCAATATGCGATCATACAAACGGTGAAAATAACGATTCGTATTATAAAATGATAAACATAATTCGTCATACAGATGTTGCTCTTTTGCCATACTATTTCCTTTTTTAATGTGTTGTTTATAATTATATCGCATACGATATAATTTACAACTAATAAAAAAATGATATCACATCATTTTTTATCTCAAACTTATTTTTATTGTGGCGCCACAGCAAGTAACCAGTTACCATTTGTTGCTGTGTCCTCGGTTTCCCGTATATTATAATTTTCAGCATTCGTAATAATCATCATAACGGTGATATCATAACCAGCCGATTGAATGGCTTCACGATCAAACACTAATAACTTATCGCCCACGTCAACTTGTTGGTCTTGTTTCACAAATTGTTCAAAGTGCTCACCATTGAGTTGAACCGTGTCAATACCGACGTGCAATAAGATTTCTAAGCCATCATCTGAAATTAAGCCAATCGCGTGTTTACTTGGATAAACTGCTACAACCTTACCCTTAATTGGTGATACCAGTGTGTCAGCTTCTGGCACGATGGCAATACCTCTGCCCATCGCACCACTAGCAAATACTTCATCTTTCACAGTTGATAGTGGTACAATTGTGCCACTTACTGGTGCCATAACTTCTTCTTCGACTGATGAAACTTTTTGTGTTGTTTTTTCTAATGATGCACTGGGTACACCAAACCAATACGTTAGCACTGCCGCCAGTACAAAGGCAACGATGATACCAACTACAACACTCATGAATCCTTTTCCTAAATATGTTGGTAAAGCTAACAGGCTTGGGAGTGTAAAGGCACTGGCCTGTGCACCACCACCGCCAGCAATAGCGCCACCAATACCGCCAGCGATTGTAGCAAAAATGAACGGCTTTTTAAGCTTCAATGTCACACCGTAAATAGCTGGCTCAGTAATACCTAAAATACCAGTTAGAACCGCAGACCCGGCTAATGCCTTCATTTTCTTATCTTTTGTCTTTAAGAAAACACCAAGCGTTGCACCAGCTTGTGATAACACAGCGACACTTAACATTGGTAGCATGTAGTCATGACCTAATTGACCAATATTATTTGTCATCACAGGTACAAACGTCCAATGCACACCAAAGATAACAAAAACTTGCCACATGGCTCCCATCACAGCACCAGCTACATAAGGCGCAACATTGTAAATACTTTCAACTCCTGATGATAACACTGTGCCGACACTTGTGCCTAATGGCCCAACCACCAATAGTGTTAAGGGTACCATGATTAGCAAACTGACCAATGGTGTTAGAATATTACGAATCGATTCATGAAATGCCCGATCCAGTGCTGGTTGCAAATACGACAATAGCCACACAGCTAATAAAATTGGAATAACACTTGAACTGTACGTTGTGCCAATGACACGAATACCTAAAAAGTCTAGTGGTTTTGTCCCAGTTAGTACTGTTGCTAGACTAGGATAAAGTAACGCACCAGCCAGGGCACCAGCAACGTATTGATTCACTTTCAGTTGCTTGGCAGCTGTAAATGCCAACCAAATAGGTAAGAAAAAGAAGAAGGCATCGCCTGCAGCATACCAAATTTGATAAGTACCACTTGTTTTATCTAGCCAACCTATAGCCACTAGTAGTGCTAATAGCCCTTTCAATACACCGGTACCAGCCATTGCACCTAAGAAAGGCGTGAAAACGCTTGAAATAAAGCTGATAAAGCGATTAACGATATTTTCTTTAGGCTTGTCACTAGGAGCATGAGTTTGGTTATCTAAGTGTTCTAGTCCCGCTGCGGCTGCCAATGGTTCAAACACTTTCGCTACCGAATTGCCAATAACCACTTGATATTGTCCAGCAGATTTCACAACGGTCACCACACCAGGTAGCGCTTCAATCTCTGCTGTTTGTGCTTTGTTCTCATCTTTTAACTTAAACCGTAAGCGTGTAGCGCAATGCCAGGCCTCGTTAATATTTGCTTTCCCACCAACAAGACCTAAAATATCTTTTGCCAATGTTTCGTAATTCATGGTTCGACCTCTTTTCAAAAAATAAAAACCCAAAAGTTATCACCTCAGTGACTAACTTTTGGGTTTTGCCTAAATTTATAGTAACAATCCCATAATTAATTCATATGTTCCAATAATCGTTGCAAGTGCATGGTGAGATAAATACGTTCACTGGTCTGTGCCCCACGATGGGTCTCATGTTCAATATAACGAATAATATCTTCGGCACAGCGATATGCTTTCGTGTAACGCTGTTCAAAATGCTGCATCATGACCTGATCAAAAGGGTTATCGGCATTATTCTCATACTCATCTGATAGTAAGCGATCCAGCAAGAACCTGAGATGCACCACTAAGCGTTGATAATTGAGTGCGGAGTAATCAATTTTTGGCGATAGTTCATGCCGCACAATGGTTAACACCCCTTCAATTAACTTTGTCAAGCTAGTTGCACGCTCACTGATTTCCGGTCCAGCACGTTTTTCAATGAACTTTAAGGCAATAAAACCAACTTCATCATCGGCTAAAGTCACATTTAGTTGTGCCGCAATGTATGCAACAGCTTCTTCACCAATCATATATTCTTCTGGATAAAAATGTTTTGTTTCCCATAAGAGTTCATTTTTGATGGGCAATGCTTTCAGTTGACGCGCAACAGCGAATTGGATATGATCGGCCAATCCGATTAACAGATAATCATCAAAATCAGTATCTAGCCGTGCTTCAGCAGTAGCGATAATATGTGAAGCAATCTCAATATATTCAAATGCTATCGCTGATGTTAACTCATTAAATAATGTGGTCCACCTTTGGTCTTTTGGGTAATAACATTTTTCAATTTTCTGTTGCGCAACCACTTGGCCAATTTTCTGCTGAAAACCGACACCCCGACCAATGACAACAATTTCCTGATCACCATCTTCTGCCAGCAAAACATTATTATTAAAAATTTTCTTAACTAGCATAGTCACTCTGCCTCAACTCAAACAAAAAACCAAATAACGACACAATCACCTCACAAAGATGATAGCAACATTATCTGGTTTTGCCCGTTTTTACGGTAACAATCCATTTCTGTGTCTTCATTATACACAATAATGTAAGCGCTTGCAATATATTTATATAGTTGATAACCTATTCATCTACAGTCTCGTTCCACCGCTGGCAATCAACTCTTGATACCACTTGAAACTCGCTTTTTTGTATCGCTTAGCGCTACCTTCACCAAAATCATCTAAGTCAACATATACGTAACCATAGCGCTTCTTCATTTCACCAGTACCAGCCGACACAATGTCAATCGGTCCCCATGACAGATAGCCAATAACTGGAATACCATCATGAACAATTGCCTTTTCAACCTCGGCAATATGGGCTGCCAAGTAAGCGATACGATAATCATCATTAACCGTAGGCTGACCATTTGCCTCAACCAGTTCATCGTAGGCACCAAATCCATTTTCAACAATCATGATGGGAAGGTCGGGATACAAATCATTCAATTCATTTAAGGTATAGCGTAACCCCTGTGGATCAATTGACCAACCCCAATCACTGGCTTTAATATTGGTATTTGGCACCGTTTCCCAGTTCGCTGCCTCGTCCAATTCCGAGTCATCATCCTGCTTGGCACGAATCACAGAAGAAGCATAATATGAAATACTCAAATAATCTACCGTACCAGAGGCCAAATCAATAAAATCTTGATCCGTAACATCTGATCGCCAACCCGTACGTTCAAAAAGCTTTTCCATTTCGTTTGGATAAGCGCCACGGATGTGAACATCACTGAACCAGTCACGCTGTTGCCGCGCTTTTTGCACTGCCAGCTGATCAGCCGGCTTTGTGGAAGCTGGATACAAGCTGCCAACATTCAGCATCGCCCCAATCTGAAAATCAGGATTAATCTCATGACCTATGCGAACAGCACGTGCGCTAGCCACCAACTCATTATGTGCGGCCTGGTACATCGCTGCTTGACGTTCTGAGACTGTTGTCTCTGCATCAAATTTCAAACCAGAATTGGTCCAAACCAGAAAATCAGAAAAGCCATTTATTTCTGCTTGATTCGCTTGGTTCGAAATTTCGTTATGCGTAATCCAATAAGTTACTTTGTTGCGATAACGTTCAAACACCACACGCGCATACTTTTCAAAAAAGTCAATCACCTGTCGATTTTGCCAACCACCATATGCGGTAACTAGATGATAAGGCATTTCAAAATGATTTAGCGTGATAACTGGCTCGATACCTAATTCATGCATGGTATCAAACATATCATCATAAAATTTTAAACCTGCCTCATTAGGTTCAGCATCATCACCGTTTGGAAAAATACGTGTCCAAGCAATAGAAGTTCTAAATGCTTTGAAGCCCATTTCCGCCATCAAAGCCAAGTCTTCCTTATATGTTTTATAGAAATAGATACCATGATGATTTGGATAGTTTTTGTCTGGTAAGACGCCATCAGTAATCTCACGAGGCTTTTCATGTGATCCTGCCGTTAATACGTCAGCAATCGAAACACCTTTACCATCAGCATCCCAATAGCCTTCTGCCTGATGTGCAGCAATAGCGCCACCCCACAAAAAATCTGACGGTAATTGTAAACCTTTTTTCGTCATCATATCGACTCCTTTATTTAATAATACAATTGTAAGCGTTTTCTTTAGTAAAAAAGGTCAGTTTTTATCATATCTTTGGTCATTTCATGAACCTATACTTCTGCATTGATCTTCAACAATAGATGATAAATCGCACCATATAAATTGGCATCATTGGCAAACTTGCTTGCCCTTATCTCTGCTGGTGTTAGAACAGCTGCGACCATCTCATTACTATGAAACATTTCATCATAAGCGCTTTGTATTGTCTCCGTGACTATTTTTTGGGCACTTATCCCGCCACCAATAACAATGCGATCAACGTCAATAATAGTCTGCAAATTATAAATCAAGTGCGCTATCTCTTTAGCATAATTTTCAAATAGCAGCCAAGCAATTTTATCTCGCTTGTTAATTGCTTCAAAAACAGCATATCCATCGTGCTGATCTGCCAAGTTAAGTGCCGAGGCTACGCGCTCAATCATGTGCACAGCGCTACCACGCCAACCAATCGAATGATGAATATCACCAAGATTACGCGTATCAAACAAAAAGCTCAATTCTCCTGCTTGAAAATGTGTTCCCGAATAGAGTTGCCGATTGAAAATTAATCCCCCACCAACACCTGTTCCTAAAACAACCGCTGCGCCATTTTCAACACCTTTTAAATGCCCTAACCACAGTTCCGCTAAAGCGGCAGCTTTCCCATCATTTTCAACACTCACTGGCACAGGTAAATTTAATACTGTTGCTAAATTCACTTGGTCTAAAAAGCGGAGTGCCCCACCACCATAAATCGTATCATCCGGATGTTTGACTGTCCCTGGTACACTAATGCCAACACCCTTGATTTGATCCCTATACTGCGTAACAATGGCACTCAGTTGTGCTAAAAAAACCTCACGGTCCGTTGCTTCTGTCGTAACACTATGCTTTTCAATTAAACGACCTGCCCGATCGATTATGCCATATTTTAAATTTGTACCGCCTATGTCAATTGCTAGATAATTACGATTCATTTTGCGCCTCCTTATTTAGCAGCAAAGCTAGCTGCTTCACGCAACGCATCATCGGCTTGCGGAAAATCACCAACTTTATCCATAAAGGCATGGGTCATGCCATTGTAGCGTACATAATTTGCCTGTCCACCACTTAAACGTACCTTTTCAACAAAAGCTTCTCCTTGAAAACGTAATGGATCATACTCGCCAATAATTGTTAACGATTCAGGTAGTTCTGCTAGTTGCCTATCGTTGGCTAGGAAAGGTGAAAGATAGATACTATTCGCATCGTTTTCTTGAATATATAGCTGATCAATCAACCCCTCACCACCAAAAAATCCAGTCAGATAAGGTAATAATAATTCACGGTCATCATCTGCTACAGGATAACGTGTTGTGTCACTAAACCATTTTTCAAAATGCGTATCGTGTGCCTGATAGGTTACTGGATAAAAAGCGACCAATTTAGTAATCGCATTAACACCAAATGCGCGGTCTAGCAAGCCCAAACCGTAGACAAACCCGCCCCCTGCTGAATCACCCAATACCGTAACTTTATGTTTATCAATTGACCAGCCACTTTGATTTAAGACCCAAATTATCGTTTGATAAGCCTCAATAAATCCTTCCGGATAGGGATGTTCGGGTGCCAAAGCCCAATCAACCGACACAACCAAAACATCAGCTAAATCAGCTAGTGCACGCGCCGGCATATCAACATTGTCTAATGAACCCCCAAAGAAACCACCACCATGATAAAAGAAAATAACTGGTAATTGTTTGTCTAGCAAGGCTGTCTTAACGTACGTGCGTAATTGAACGCCGTAATCCGTTGCTGTATTAGTTATCGTTAGATCATGCGTCGCAATATCTTTTGCATTCGGCCATCCCATCATATCACGTAGGGTTGCAATATCTGGTATATCGCTAGTCTCTTCCGATGTTGAATTACCATGTTGCGAAGCTAATAATTCCTCCCGCGCACGCGGATCTAAAACACCACCATGTTTTTCATTAGGGACCAGCTTGATAATATTCCCACTACCATTATCTTTAATTGCTTTAAACGTTATCATGATTTCATTTCGCTCCTATTCTTTATTGGCTGTTTCTTAGTTGTAGCCATTACCAATTGGATTGCGCCCAAGACAAACAACATGACGGTTGATACTAACATAGTCGCTTTATTGCTCGTCTGGCCAATTATCTGTGTCGTCACTGCCAACACCTGCGGTGACAGAAAAACTGCCACATTTATGCCAACCAGCATCAAAGCAGACGATAGATTAGAAGAACCTTCTGGTTGTACTTCAGCGACTTTACCAAAAATAGCTGGCATCACAATTGGTAAGCCAAAACCAGATATAACAATGCCTATCCAGGTCATAGTAAGTGTACCCGCAGTAGCGATGATACCGATACCGAGTCCTGTTATGATTAAACCAATTGGAATAGTCAAGCGGCGTAGATGTTTATAGATTTGCCCATATAATAGACTGGGTAATAGACCAATTAAAGACATGACGCTTAATTGCGTTGCTGCAACTGCAGCCGTTCCCAAGTGCTGTTCCACTAGAAAACCTGCTAATTTCAGTAATAGTCCAAAGTAAAAAGCAAAGAAAGTTGCAATAAGTAGCACATAACCAACAACTGCCATATTTGTGGTTTCTTTTGCTTTAATTGGTGCCGTATCACCTGTCTCAGTCACCACCGGATTCGTAAATTGGTCAATTTTTGTAGCAAACAAGCCAAATAAGACAAGCGGAATCACAAACAACCAATTGACATTAAAGGCAACTTGCCAGCCACTACTAATTAGTAGGCCAACTACAAAAGATGCTAACGCATTGCCAACTGTCCCCACAGCGGACTGAAAGCCCAACATCGTTTGTCTTTCTTCGCCTTCATAGACAGCCATGATTAGACTATAAGCCAAGTTGTTAAATAAGCCAACACCAACACCTAGTAGTAGACGGGAAATAAAGACAATCACGTAATCGTTAATGAATACGGGGACTAAACCTGCTAATAGCGCAATTATCAACCCGATTAACGTAGTCCGTCTCGCACCAAGTCGCTTAATAATCCACGAACTGGCTAAAACTGTCAGCAATAAAGAAATGGTCGGTAGTGTCGTTAACATCTCTACCTGAGTTGATGGATATTGCTTGAAAGTTGCAATCATAGCTGGTAAAGCAGTTGATACAGCGGTTGTGACCGTCAAAACCAAAGATATCGATAAAATCGATATTTTGAATAAAAACGAATTCTGAACAGATGAACTCATGTGCTATTCCTCCATAATTAAATTAAAAAAACGCTTCAACACAATTATTGTAAGCGCTTTCTTTTAAATTTATAGCACAATTATTACTGTTTTTAAGTCACTTTCTGAACTGCTGACGATAACTCTTAGGTGAGGTGCCATACTTTTTCTTAAAAAGTCGTTCAAAAGATTTAACATCACCAAAACCAGTGGTATCAGAAATCCAACTCATTGATTTATTCGTGTTCATCAAATATTGGTAAGCTTTATTTAAACGCACAGCCTGCAAATAAGCCAATGGTGACATTTGCAACTTGATTTTAAAGTAGCGAGATAAATAACTTGTCGAAATATCGAAATGTTCGGCTACCGCTGCTACCGTTAACCCATTATAAATGTGTGCCTTGATATAAAATAAGATTTTATACAGTCGTTCATCAACAGTCTGAATAAGATGTGGGTTAATCCCAAATTCACGATTGGAAAAATGCATCACCAGCTCATCTAAAATATCGTATGCTAACCGCGTAATTCTCAAATAATTCATCGGATCATGGCGGACAGTATAATGCATTGCATATAAATAATCGACTAACTCGGTACTCTCAACAGCACTGACATCATTTGGGTGCGTAGCAAAAACAATCTCAGAAGCCTGAGGTAAAGCCGCGCGTAAAAAATCAGGATTAAAAAATAAAGTAAAAGCTTCTGTTCCTGGTTTTTGTATCGGGACGCTATGCACACTGCCTGAGTTAATGACCAACACATCTCCCGTTTTGGTGTGATAAGGTCGTCCATCGACTGTAAACTGATCAATATGACCATTGACAGTCAAACTTAACTCTAGCTCTTCATGCCAATGCTTTGGTACGTCTTGTTGTAGGCGATCACTTTCATGAATAAGCCATTGTACTGGCAAATGTAAGGACTCATGCTGGACAATTTCGTGTTTAAAAGCGTCACTCGTAAGATTTCCTGGCATGTATGACATATTATAATGACCTCCAAACTAACATATGGCCTATCATAACACATTTTGAAAGCGGTTACACCGTCTTCCAACTAACCAGTTACATTGAAACTCAAAAAAAATAACGGCGCATACGCCGTTATTTCACCATGTCTTGTCGCCAGTCAATTTTACCAAATTCATCAACATTAATATGCTGTAACAATTTAGCGATTGTATAATTTTGTAGTCGTTTCTTAAAGTCAGCTTCCGCATCATTAAAAACTGTTAACACATCATCAACTGCGACTTCCAACGCTTGTTGTACATCTTCAACTGGCTTATTAGAAGCTTGATTCAAAAAAATACGGTCTGCAAGTTGTGTGGAATGTATAAAACTGCCATCACCTTCAATAGCCTCATACACATCTAGTAACGTAATATCAGCAATCGAACGGGCTAGTTTAAAACCGCCTTCTTTACTAGCAATGGCCTGTACAATACCTGCAACCACTAACTTACGCATTGTTTTTTTTAAATAAGACTCTGATACCTCTAAACGGTTACTTAATAAGTAACTTTTAATAGGTAATTCATCTTTTTGTAATGCCAGCATGACCAATACAACTAAACTTTGCTCAACAGCATTTGACATTTTCATAATTTTCTCCAACTCTAGTCAGTTACTAATTCCTCACCACCCCAAAATAGTGGGTTATGCTTTAACTTCCACTGGTAAACGCCCCAAGTCAATACCATAGATACAATACCAACAATAAGTAGGATAATCAAGTCATTTGTGACACTACCACCAATAGAAATCACTTCACGGAATGCATGCACTGAATACGTCATCGGTACCCAAGGATGAATCGTTTGGAAAAAATTATTTGATAGTTCTATTGGATAAGAACCAGCACTTGCACTGAGCTGCAGTACTAACGCAATAATCATTAGGCCAGATCCTAACTTACCAAACATAATACTAAATAGTAAGACAAGTTGATTGAAGGCAAAGGCTACAATCAAGGCTGTGAGATATAGCATCCCAACATTTTTAGGTTGTAACCCGTCAACGAGTAACAATAGGGTTGTAATAATAATGGCTTGCGCAATCCATACCGGCATATTCACAGTTTGCTTATCTGCCCACCAAGCAAAACCATTTTTTGGTCGTTTAGCAACCGTCACGAAATCATAAATTGCACTGAATGTAATCATGCCAACGAACAGACCAACAGACATCATATATGGCGTCATACCTGTACCATTATTGTCTACTTCAGAAAGGTTCGTTTGGTTACTTTTAACTGGCTGTGTCAGTGCACTAACATTAGCCTTATCGTTATGCACTTTGTCTAATTTAATGGCACCATCAGCAAGTTTTTGCGCCAATGTTTGTGTTCCATTTTGCGCCTGTCCGAGTGCTGACACAGCTTGTTGAGTCCCTGTTGTGAGTTGCTGTGCGCCCTGATTAAGCTGACCTGCACCAGCATTTAATTCGCCATTTTTAGCTACTAACTGACCTAAGCCACCATTAAGTTGATTCACACCGTTTGCCAACTGTGCATTTCCATCAGCTAGCTTGTTTGCGCCATTATTGAGTTGCGCTGAAGCTGAGCTAACCTGCTGTTGCCCGTTGTTTAATTGTTCGGCGCCACTGGCCAATTGGTTAGCTGCGGGTACAAATTGCTGAGAAAGCAACTGGCTCACTTGCGTTAAGCTCCCATTTAACTTGGTAATGGCTTGCTGATTACCAGCTTGAGCAGCTGACATGCCAGCTTTAAGCTGTGGTAATTGTTTTTTAAACGCGTCTAACTGCGGTATTAATGCTTGCAACTGAGTTAAATTAGTCTGCAATGCTTGTGCTGCTTGACCACTTTTGGCAAGATTGCCTTGTAAACTTTGTACCGTAACACCAAAATCTTGCGCAATCTTTGGTTGTTGTTTTAAGAAAGTTTGAAAACTGGGCTCTTTCATTAATTTAGCTATTTTCTGTGCATCAACGCCAGCGCCTGTCAGTCCGTCTTGCAACGCAGTACCAGCCTGTGTCAGCCCGTTACTATCAATTGCATTCTCCGGCAATTGGATGTTATTGACTTGTTGCGTTAAAGTTGCTAAACCAGCCTCTAATTGCTTAATTTGTGCCGCCCCATTAGTCTGACCTGTCGTAATCCCGTCGCTTACTTCTTGTAATTTGCGAGCTAATTCTTGCGCGCCACTAGCTAATTGTTGGCTGCCTGCTGCAAGTTTCGGTGCGTTCTGTGCGAGTTGAGATGTTCCGGAAGCGAGCTGATTTGCGCCAGTTGCCGCGGCACCAGCACCATTAGATAACTGATTAGAGCCTGTATTGGCCTGTGACACACCATTCGTATATTGTGATAAACCACCTGCTAATGTTGATGACCCATTCGTCAGCGCCTGGGCCCCATCGTTTAACTTCTGACTACCATCTGCTAACTGGCCGAGACCATTATTAAGCTGAGTTGCCCCGTCAGCACCCGCTTGGAAACCTTTTTGTGACGACTTTGTTGCTGATAAAATCGTTTCATTATAAACTTGCTGTAATGAGCGATTCACACTCGCTTTAATCTTATCCGCAGCCGAACTCGTCATCTTTTCAGCAATAAAACTTTGACCGGCATTTTGCGCGATATCAATTTTAGCATATTTAGGATCGTTGCTGAGCAATGTGCCAGCATTATTAGTGAAATCACTAGGAATCGTGATTGTCATATAATATTTACCTGACTTTAAACCATCTTTTGCTTTCTGAGAGGACACTTCACTCAGTTTCAAAGGCTTTTCCCGTAACAGTTTATCGGTCAAATCTTGTCCCAAATGCTGTGTTTTACCATTAATATCGGCTGCTTGATCATTGTTGACAACGGCCACCGGTAGGTTATCTATTTTGCCATAGGTATCCCATAGGGAAGACAAAAAAATCACTGCATAAATACTTGGGATAACCGCAATCCCAACAAGCAATAATTTCAGACCACGTAATTTACTAATACGTTGCCACTCTGCACTTTGCCAAAACTTCATAAAACGCCTCTTTTTCGTGTACTTATTTTATCTATGGATATATTATATACACGGATAAAAAGAAATGCAAACAAAAAAGCAAAATTTCTTTTGCTTTCTGAAAACAAATATTATTTATTCATAGTATGAGACTTTTTTCGTTTCAAAATTAATAATATCATGAACAAAATGATGAGCAAAGCAATCATAGCAAAAGCAATAAATAGTATTGTCTGGTTGTTAGTATTGGCAGCAAGGTCAACATCTGATTGATTCAAGGCATGGGCTTCTTGACGTTCTATAGTAAATTTTCGGGAAAAGTGCCAAGTTTTAGGTGTTTTGTACGCTGTTCCAGTAACAGTAGCCTCTATACGATATTTCCCCGGCTGCATAGGCGTGCCTTGTAACGATACTGGATATTTAAATTGACTATTGGGTGCAATTTGCATATCCGATTTCATTGATGAATATACTGGCTTTTTACCCATTTCAGAATAAATTTTAGCATTGACCTGAACGTTGGACATCAATAGTGGTTGATCATTTTGAAAACTGACATTCAGTACATTATGACCATTATTCTGACCTGGAGTCACCCTCTGTAAATTAATATTAGGTTTAACCTGACTATCAGACTCCTTTAACACCATAGCCACAGCGTAGGCATATCTATTCTGAATACTTGCCCCACGACTCAGCTCAACGCCGTCACTATCTGCTTGATTAAACGTAATACCACCAAGTAATATTCCATTGAATAGGTCGTTTGGCATCGTGATTTCAAAAGAAACATCCTGTGACTTACCGGCATCTACTGTGACTAATTTTGGATATCTAATCATATCGCTTAATTTGTATTTCAGTGAGTTATCCCAACTATTGGGCGCTTTAGAATAATCAAGTGACCCGTTTATTGTTGTTGAAGCAGATTGTACATTTATAGCTACTTTTGTTTCTTTTTGGGTAATATTATAAATTGTAGCCGTGATTGTTTGCTTTTGACCAGGTTGCATTTTAAGTTGATAAAAATCATTATTTTTATCAATCTGATTATCAGGTAAGTTAGTTTTAACAGTAAACGATAAACCTGAACTAGTTGATGTGCTATCAGCTTTTGCAGTGACTGTATTAATCATGAACATACCTAAAAATAGTACTATCACTGCTACCATAGTGTACAGCTTTATTGCTAATTTCATAGTTATTAAAGTATTTAGTTTCCAGCCGTAGGGGCTAGAGCTAATGTCCATGTTATATCGGAGTTGTAAGTCGCTTCAGATTGTGTATTTTTAGGTACATATAATCCCACACTAACAGCAGCATTACTCTGATTACCGGCTGTCAACAAATGTGTGCCATTAGTTGCTTTAACAAGAATATTTGACGTGCCGTCAGCAGCCATAGTGTAAACTGTCTCGCCAGATGTAGCATTGGCTGCTGTATTTTGTGTATTCATTAGGCTGGCAAATTTATCACCCAATGATACGGGTCCTGCCACAGGTGTATTTGTTGCTGCTGTGACATCCTGATCCATCATATTACGAAAAATTAATGATGCTCCGTCTAATTTATCATTAGCATTCTTCGTATTAGTAAATGCACCTACGCTAACACCCAGGGTCCATTTACTACTATTTTTTGAACGTAAATCTGATACCTGAACAAAGTTAGGACGACCTTCAGCTTGTGTATTCGCGAAGAACACTTTATCACGAATTTGATTGACTTTATGAGTGTTAAAATTAAAATTAGGCACGTATGATAAATAGAGTCCGTTATCGATATTATCTGTTTTATTAACTGTACCATCTGTGGTCCCCGGTGTGAACTCTTTCGAATTATCATTAGGATCTAAAACTTTAATCCCATCTGTACTTTTTTCAAATGTCACTGTTCCGTTCGAATGACTAGACAAAGTGTCAGCTGATATTTGGCCTACAGATAAAAATGTAGTAGACAGTAGCGTGCCTAATATTAACATGTTACGTGTATTTTTAATCATTTTATTCCCTTTTCCATACAATTATTGATATTGTAATTACACAAAATCTCCAATTTAAATTATAATATCCGCTATGCCAAAATGCAAGATTATCATTTAAAAATGTCACTATAGACACAAAAAATCAGTATGACAAAGCATTTTAAAGCCTTTTCAGCTGTTATCTTTAAGTTGTATTATAGTATCCATCTAGGGGTTAATTCTATTTGTTAGTCGACTAGGAGATAGTGTCCATGTAAAACCAGCCGTATAAGTTCCCATATTAAGCTGACTATCCTGTGCACCAATGTTCAGCTGCCATTTATCAAACGCAAATTGATTTTCTTTTCCTTGACTATACAATGTTTTTATACCACTAGTTGTATCATTTTTCACCTTGAACATGTAAACATCTTTCGCATTAGCAGAACCATTTGATGGCACTTGAATAGTCTCTCCCGGTTCAAGTTTTAGACTACCAGCATTCGAACCCAATTTAGCTGGTATATCTATTGATGTACGTGTTAATTGGTTCTGCATTTCATTCGTTGTAAAAGGTTGTGTCCATGATAAAGTAAGATAAAATGGTAACTTTACAGTACTCGACAAATTACGTGTATCTTTAACCTGCATGATACCGGAAAAATCACCATTGATGTTACGCAACTGTTCTGATAATGCGCCACCGTCTTCAAAATGATTATTGACAGATTTAAGTGTCCCAAATGATACGCCAAAAGTATTAGTGACCCAAGATAAACTGCCTTCTTCTGGCAAATTATCTACCGGAAATAGAACACCTTGATCTGCACGTAGCTTACCCCAATGATAATTAACGGTATCAGAGGCTATGCTGCCATGAAAATCGCCTAAAATATCGACTGCAGCTTGGGGTGCCAGAATACTTCGTACTGGCGTAGTGAAGGAATCATTCATCCCGATTCTCAAGCCACCGGTGTATGCTGACGATGTATTGGAAAACGTAAACATCATAGGCAATTGTACATCACGCCATTCATTTTCGTTACCAAAGCGAATGGACTGTAAATCAATTTGCGACACACCATCGGTATTAATAGCAAATATTATCTTTTCTGCTTTTCCCAGTCCTTTTAAAATGACTGTACGTCGATAATCTAAATCTCGAGCCGATAACGAGATAATCTTTGTTCCATTAGCTGCGGTTGCTACGTTAGAGGTGTCTATCGTAATTCTTGGCCAGTACCATGGATCCTCCGTTATTATCGGCTTAGAAATTCTACTTGCTTGGGTAATAATTGTTTTGGCATTACTATCCAACTGCGCAAATCCTCGGTCAAAATCCAAATATTTATGTGACTCGGTGTCTTGATAAAGTTGCGATTGAGAAACATTATTGACTAACTGTTTTAAATTTGAGGGTCCGGCCTCAATTTGCATAGCATTATTTGCTCTCACAATTTTAAATGATGAACCAAAAACAAACTTACTGGCCTGATTAATATGTAGCCAAGAAGCAGTATTGGTGATGCTATTTTGAACATAACTAATACCTGTTTTCCCGTTCAGAAATGATCCATATGTGTTTAGATTTTGAGTAGCAATGTTGCCATCGAGCATCTGTCCGCCATTAATGTTCAAATTGCGAGTAAATAGCAAAAAAGGTTGCGCTATATTCATCGCATTTGTGGAATCTGTGGTAATATTTGAAAAGTCTTCTTGCCATGAGCCACCATTTTTAATGGTAATTTATCATAAGCACTAACCGTACCAATAGGGCATAGAAATATGATGACTATGGCGAGTTTCAATATATATTTTTTCATTTTACCGCCTCACAATACCCATAGTCTACCACTGATTATATCATAATTTTTATGACTCACTAAAAACCCTATTCATTGTGTATTTACCATAAAAAAAATGCCAGACTTAATAAATAAATCTGACATATTGCTTTATAACATTTTAAAGTTGATCCATCAATAATTGCTTGATTTCAGCCAAACTTGGTTGGCGTGGGTTACCAGGTGTGCACTGGTCATTATATACAAGGTCAGTCAACTGATCGATATTCTTTTCAAGGTCAGCTTTTTTAACTCCGTTTCCTGACAATGTTTGGTCAACTTCTACCGACTTTGCTAATGCTTTAATCGCTGCGATTAAGGCATCAACCAATTCAGCATCTGTCGTCCCTTGCAAACCTAAGTAACGCGCAATGTCTGCATAGTCCTTTTGTGCTGTGTAAGTTTCGTAGCGTGGGTATGGTGTACGCTTAACGTTACCTGTTACAGCATTAAACTTAATCACATGTGGCATTGCAATCGCAATGGCCAAACCATGTGGCAAACCGAACTCACCACCTGTTTTGTGTGCAAGTGAGTGATTAATGCCTAAGAAGGCATTGGCAAATGACATACCTGCCAAAGTTGAAGCGTAATGCATTTTTGTACGTGCGTTCTGTCCTTCTTTGGTTGGCTGCTTTGGATCATACTTGTAAGATGTTGTGAGGTTTTCAAAAATTAGCTTAATTGCTTGCAATGCCCATGGTCGTGTGAACTCTGAAGCCATGACTGATACATATGATTCAAAGGCATGTGACAAAGCATCCAACCCAGAAAAGGCTACTGTACGCTTTGGTACTGTCATGACAAATTCAGGATCGACAATAGCCACTTCAGGCGTCAATTCATAATCAGCCAAGGGGTACTTCACATGAGTATGGTCATCTGTGATAACGGCAAATGGTGTCACTTCTGAACCAGTTCCTGATGTCGTAGGAATCGCCACCATTTGTGTCAAACGTGCATGATAGAACTTAACAATACGCTTACGAATATCCATGAACTTTTGTTGCAATTCCATGAATAACTCTTTGATACCTTCTTCATCTGATAAAATACCCTCATGACGCGTTGAGTATTCATACAAGAAGCGACCAATCTTACCGGCATCTAAGGCTGAACCACCACCAAGTAAAATCACTGTATCGGGCTTAAAATCAGCCATTTGGCGGGCAATGTCAACAGCCTGTGACAATGTTGGATCTGGCTTAACTGATCCATAAATGTTCGTTTCAACTTGTTCTTGGCGAAGCTCAAGTTGACTCAAAACCTTACCAACAAAGCCGAATTCTACCATACCAGGGTCGGCGACGATAAAGGCACGCTTAACTGATGGTAAGTCTTGCAGGTAGGTAATTGCGTTTGCTTCATAGTAAACTTCCTTTGGCAAACGGATCCATTGTGGCCGATTACGACGACGTGCCACAGTTTTAATGTTGAGTAAATCGTATGTTGACAAGTTGTGAGACAATGAATTCTTCCCCCATGATCCGGTACCAAGCGTTAATGATGGGCGCATGGCATCTGTATAAATATCACCAACACCGCCAATTGAGTCTGGCTGGTTAACCAAAATACGTGATGCCCCAATGGCGTCAGCATATGACTTAATAAACGGATCGTCTTGTGAGCCAATTTGAATCGCTGCGTTATGTCCTGCACCTTGATAATTCAACAATGCTTGTACTGTATCGATTGCTTCTTGGCGTTCTGTGACCTTGTAAATTGACAATAATGGTGACAACTTTTCTGATGATAAAGCCTCGCCAATGTTCTTTTGATCCAATTCAAACAGCAAAACATCTTTGCCTTCAGGAATCTTAACGCCAGCTTGTTCTGCAATCCAACGGCCTGACATGCCGGCAACAGGACCTGCTACACCAAAACCTTCAGCATTCGGCTTAAAAACATAGTCCGCGATTTTCTTGTAATCTTTTTTAGGTACGAGGTAAGCCCCTTGATCTTGCAACTTTTGCAACACGTCGTCATAGACTGAAGCTTGAATAACTGCTGAGTTTTCTGTAGCACAGATCATACCATTATCAAAACGCTTTGATAACAACAAATCTGAAACAGCACGATCAGTATCTACCGTACCGTCAATATAAACTGCACCGTTACCTGCCCCAACACCCATTGATGGATTACCTGATTTCAAGGCTGCATTAACCATTGATGGGCCACCAGTTGCTAGGATTGATGCAATACCCGTATTTTGAATTAACGCACTTGTGCCATAGATTGATGGCTTTTCAATCCATTGAATAAAGTTTTCAGGTGCACCAGCCTTTAAGGCTGCTTCATAAACAATTTGTGCAGCATGTGATGATGATTTCTGTGCCTGTGGATGGAAAGCAAAGATAATTGTATTACGTGTCTTCGCTGTGAGCATTGACTTGAAAATAGTTGTCGATGTTGGGTTAGTTGTTGGCACAATACCAGCTAAAACACCAAGTGGCGCAGCTAATTCAACCTTTCCTTGAATTTTATCTTCATTAATGACACCAACGGTCTTGTCATATTTGATAGCGTTATATACTGATTCAGATGCAAAACGATTCTTGGTGTCTTTATCTTCGACAACACCACGACCAGTTTCGTCGTGTGCTTCGTGAGCCAATAACAATGAATTTTCTGATCCAGCTAATGCCATTGCTGCAACAATTTTATCCACTTGTTCTTGCGTGAATGTTGAAAACTCAGCTAAAGCTTTTTGTGACTTTTCAACTAGTTCTGCCGTCATTTTTTCTGCCTGAGTTTGTAATGCTGCTTTTTCTTCGGGCGTCAAAACCTTTTTGACTGGCTTCTTTGTTGTTGCTTCTACCATAATTAATGCTCCTTTTATCGTTTGCTCATTTCTTAACAATATAAGTATATAACACCCCTTTAAAAAAAGCAAGTTTTTTATTCATTTATCTTAAATAGCTTATATAAAGCGTTTTGTAAGCGCTTTTATAATAAGTGATTAATTGTGCATTAATAAACAATATGAAGGAAATAGCCCTTTTTATTGCAGGAAAAGGCTAAAAAAACCTGCCCATTAAAAGGTAGGTTTTTAATGTTCTAACTGCCGACGATACTGACTTAATAATGGCGCCCAGTCGGTATTAATCATATTAGGTTGATAATTTATCATAACTTCCTGCCAAATATTTTCTGGCGATGCTAATATAGCGTTATCATCATCTAGCGTCCCAAAAAGTGACGTGGTAGTATTTAAAGTCAACGTATTAATCATTACAGTTAATCCCAAAGCCTTGATATGCTTAATGACATCTAGCTGTACATGCGAATCTGAAAGATTAGCAGCCACTAATTCAATACCAATGATATTAATCTCGTCAGTCAAGTGATTGAGAATATACTGCAACTCACTGTCATGATTAACAATCACAACCGTCATATACTTTATTCTGTGCTGACGCAAAGTGGCTATCTGTTCTGCTTTTGGTTTTATTTTAATCACAAACTGCTGTTGCTGGTTGGGAAAATGATCTAGCACAGCTAATAGCTCAGATAAATGGGACCAACCACGATCTAGATGAATCATACGGTTCCTAGGTAGTTGTTTAATAAAATTGCATAGGGTAACTGGTTGATAGCTGCTTAGTTCTCCAATGTTATTATAATAATGCTTATTAATAAATTGCTTTGCTGTTATCGCTTCAGGTGAAAAGGATTGCCGGAATAATCGTTTTTCTGTGCCTGTATACAAAAAAAGCCTAAAAATATGCTAATCTTTAGACTTTTTAGTGCATAAAACTCACAAGAATACCGGCGACAACCAAAATTAATGCCCCACCAATTCGATTACCCATTTGTGCAAACGCAATTAAATTCATACGGTCTGATGCTGCTAAAACAGCAACATTTCCTGTACCGCCCATACTGTTATTAGCTAATCCTGCCGTAATCACAGCTTCAACTGGATAAAGACCAAATAATTTGCCTAAAATTGCACTTGATAATGAAATGATAATAATGCTTGAAACACACAATACCACAAACTGCCAAGAAAGTGCTGCCATCAATAACTTCATATTCAATAATGACAAACCGACACCCGCTAACAAGGCATGTGTCATGTTTTTTACTACCAATTGACCAAACATAATCACAGAGTCTTCGTAATACTTGGGCAACAAACCTAACGATTTAATCAACACAATGGTCAAGATAACAAAAGCGTAAGCATTCACTTGTGGCACTAGCTTGTTCAGCAAAGTACCCAATACAAAGAATGCCACTGACATCGTTAGACCAACACCAATTTGCATATAGTCTAATGATACTTCTGTTGCCTGTTTTGTTTCAGTTTCATTGGTCTTCAACAAGGCCCCATGCCCATTATTTTTACTCGTCATAAATATTTTAGAAACTAACCCCGCACTAATGATAGCCAACAAGTTACCAAAAATAACGGCAGGAAAAAGTTGCGATAAAATCACTTTAGCTGGATGACCAAATGCATGCGCATAAATACCAGATAAGGGCACAATACCTGCACCGACACCCCCAGCCATAATCGGCATCCCGACATACAATACAGAATGACTAAAGCCCTCACCTATCAACAAACCAACAAGTCCTACACCAAAAAATGTCACTGCCATGGATAAAAAGGCCACTGGTAAAAAGCGAACTGCTGCCTTTAAGATTAAACTACGATTCATTCTAAAAATAGATGACCCAATTAACGATACAATATATAAATCTAGAAAATCGGATGTGTTAATAAAACCGGATGCAGTTTTAACAACATCGGGTGGAATAATACCAGAAGCAGCTAAAACTGCTGCCGTAACAATGGTAAAAACTGAACCACCGCCTAAATATGAACGGAAAATCGGTAGTTTGGCCCCGATATAGTAAAAAACATGTCCCATAACAACTAGCGCTAAAATGGCGCCAATCATATTATTCGGTAAAGTGTGCGTCCGAATAGCTACCACTAATAGAACAGCCATAATAATATAGGCAACTAGGCCTATGCCACTAATTTTAATATTGTCTAACCTTGCTAATTTTTGGCGCCAATCAGATGACTGGTTAATATTTTTTTGTTGCTTGTTTCCCATGATTTGATGTCTCCATTTATTTTTAAATTAGTTACAAAATTCACAATAATAGATAAAAAAATATAAACTTGCTTTTATAAAAATCACCGCCTTTGATAGTCCACTTAAATTCATCTCATTGATTTAAACAAAAAGTCTGATATAAAAGCATTTACTATGCTTGGTTTTTCCATATGAACTAAATGCCCAGCATGTGCAATACTTTTTACACTTATTCCAATATTGTTTTCTTTTTCACAAAATTTCCTGTAATTTCCTTGCCATAATCCCGAGTCCACCGAAAAAATAAAAAGTTGAGGCACTTGCACTTGGTGTATGACGCGACGCCAGTCCTGCATTAAATGATCGACTAGTAATTCAAACCCAATTTCTTTGTTGAAGGGATATGCTGACCGTTGTTTTTCTACTCGTCGTCGCAAATTTTTTGGTATCTCACATATTGTCATCGGTCGATCTAATATATGCGGTGACATCAGCCAAAAATTATCCCAATTCAAGCCTTGTAATCCTGATTGCCAATGCGCATCATTAATTGGTTTAGGCGATTCATCTATCGTAATAATGCTTTTTAAGTTCTTTTGCCCAAATATCGTAATATATGCCCAAATGATACTGGCTCCCATAGAATGCCCTATCATGATCATATTATTGACGGCTGTTTTTTGAATCAATTCATTAAGATCTGCCGCTAGTCGCATGACGCGCAAATTTTTAGTCGTACGTGTTGAAGCACCATGACTACGCCAATCCAATGTAATGACGCGAAATCCCTGATTACGTAGGTAGGTTGTCTGCTCATACCATTCCTCTTTGATGCCTGAGTATCCTGTCAATAGAATTACAACATCCCCAGTGCCTTCGTCGGTATAAGTTAGTTGTACCCCGTCACTTGTTAAAAAGTGCATTACAAGATACCTCCCATCTTTGCCAGAAAAGTAGTTAGGATTAGATTGTCTGCTGCACCGCCTATACTCAAGTTGCGTGTCATAAAATGTTCATCAAGCGTATACAAATATGACAGGCCTTCTGGCGTGACACTGCCACCTAGCTCAAAATAATGGTTTATCCATTGTTTTAGTTCCGGTATGATAGCGATTGTGCCAGCACGTTTAATCAAATTGGTATCGTTAATATTGTCAGCGATGACCATCAACGTATCGAGTAATTTTTGGTTAGTGGTACCTGAAGCTTGCTGCAAGAAGGGCAAAGCAATGGCCATTACAGTCGGGAATCCAGCAGCAGCTTCGCCACGCACACCAGTTAATTGATAGGCTTGATACTGCTTTTCGCCAGCGGTTAGTACGCGTTTTCCAAAACTGTGGTTTAAATCTTGCGTCACAATACCTTGCAACATCCCTTGGACAACTTGTTGTAACTGCTGTAGCGAAGCCACACCCTGACGACTAATGTAAGCAATGGCTGTAACCAAAATACCCAAAGAAAATATGGCGCCTTTATGTGTATTAATCCCATTTGTTGCCACAAACATTTGCTTTTCAGCAGCGATGCCAGCTTTCCTGAGCATCTGAAAAATTGATGTGAGTTCACCTCCTGAATAATCCAGCCCGATACGATAAGCCTGATTAAAATAATTAGTCAAAGCTAAGCTACTATCAATAAAGGTAAAAACAGTCATGTCATCGTGAGCACCGTTACTTACTGGGTCAACCAATCCAGGTTTCGGATTGACACTCACCTCATAAAGAAGAGCAGATAGCGCATATTGTACAACTGCTGCTTGCGTTTGTGGCCAGATACGCAATGGTGTTGTGGCCATTTTTTTATACAGTTGATTGATGACTTGATAACCTTCAGTTAACGTATGCGCACCCAACTTCATACATACTTTGGCATCTTTATCACATATTAGGCACTGCCGCGCAGGTAAACCTAACGCCTGACGTGATAATTGCTTTTCATTATGATAAGCCATAACATCAACATCAAATAAGCGACCAGTCAGCATATCAGACTCAAACAATACTGCGACACGTTTAACTGTGGTAATGTCTTCACTAACAATCAGGAAGGTTTCTGGTCCACTGGGCCGTGCAACAAAAAATTTAATATCTTTCACATGAAGGCGCCCTAGCATCATACGCAACCGATTGAAACCTTGCTGAAATAATTGTTGTAATCCTGGGCTGTTTTTAATGGGTCCCGGTATATTCAATTTGACACTAACAACGACATCGTCCGGATAGTGTTTTTCTAATTGCGTCTGAAATGCAGTTCGCCAGTCTTTGTTGGCGAGCACTGTCTCTAGATCAATAGGTTGTCCATCTTGGAAGATATTCATTATTTGTCTTCTTTCACTTATTTTTATGTACACGAATCTTTCGATTCGTTTTAGTCTAGTCTTTAACGGCTTTGATGACGTCAATCACTGTGCCATCACGATACTCTGCAACAGCTACAACACGATCTGTAAATACTAGAGGTTTAGCCTGTCCGACAATTTTCTCGGCTTTTTGCTGCAAAGCCTCAATGGTATAAATTGGTAATCCAGGGACATGCGATAGTTGTTCAATTAAGTCTTGCCGTTTTGGATTAATAGCAATGCCAATTTCAGTCACCACCACATCAATCGAATCACCGGGTGTAATCACAGTTGTAACATTAGGCACAATAGTTGCAATACGGCCACGAACAAGCGGTGCCGAGATAATAGTTAATTTAGCTGTTGCTGCATCCTGATGGCCGCCAATAGCACCACGTATAATGCCATCAGATCCAGACATAACATTCACATTAAACTGTGTGTCAATTTCTAAAGCGGACAAAATCGCCACATCTAATTGGTCAACCATAGCGCCTTTATTAGCTGGATCTGCATACCAAGACGCGTCAATTTCTTGTTGCTGACGATTATCTTTCATGGACTCAGCAGCGCCTTTATCAAAGTCCTGCACATCCATCACACGTGCCACTAAGCCCTCATTCAGTAAATCAATTGTCGGTTTTGTGATGCCACCAAGTGCAAATGATGCCTTAATCTGATTGTTAATCATAGCTTGTCTAAGAAAACGTGTGACCGCCAAAGCAGCACCACCAGAGCCTGTTTGAAATGAAAAACCCTCTTTGAAGTAAACTGAATTGATGATGACATCATTCACTGTTTTAGCAATTTTTAGCTCTTTAGGATCTTTTGTGAAACGGGTTGCCCCAGAACCAATCTTTTCTGGATCTCCCACAGCGTCAACTTTGACAATGTAATCGACTTGCGTTTGCTTGATAGAAGCTGGTGTATTAGGATAAGCTTTAATATTGTCAGTTACCAATACCAAAGTATCAGCGTATTGCGCGTCAATTAAAGCGTAACCAAGTGAGCCAAACGCCGCATCACCGTCCATGCCATTCGCATTGCCAGCATTATCTGAATTGGGTACACCAAGAAAAGCCACGTCAATTTTAATCTCACCTTGCTCAATGGCGCGTGCACGATTACCATGTGATCGGAAGACTACCGGATTTTCAAGTAAGCCATGTGATACTGCATCCCCCAACGAACCTCGCATACCCGAAGACGTAATATTGGTAACAACGCCCTTTTTAATTGCCTCTACAACAATGTCGTTCATAACATTTGTCAAAGAAGACGGTGCTAAAGTTAAATTATGGTATCCCTGATCAATAATGCTACGCATGACCTGATTAAAGACGTAGTCGCCTTCTCGAAAATGATGATGAAATGATATTGTCATCCCATCAGCGACAGTTTTGGCAACAACTTCGTCAATTGATGACAAAACTTTATCACGCCCAGTGGTTGCACGAACCTTGGGCGCAACCCTTTGCGCTATTGGGTGTCCATACGTCACACCGTTGAAAGGCTTGCGTGTCATTTGCTTTAAAATATTATCTGGTATGTCACGTGCTACTTTATTTTTCAATGTAATTTCCCTCCATATCAACTAAGTGGTTGGCCTTTGCCAGTCGCATCACACGTTCTGCTCTTAGTACAACAGGACGGTCAACCATTTGCCCATTCATTGCAATGACACCAGACCCTTTTTGACGAGCTTCTTCAATTGCAGCAATCACATTTTGTGCATTTAAAATCTCTTGTTGAGATGGTTCGTAAACTTTGTTCACCATGTCAATTTGCCGTGGATTAATGAGTGACTTACCGTCAAAACCAAGCTGATGAATAAGCTCCGTTTCACGATAAAAGCCAGCTTCATCATTTAAGTCTGTAAAGACCGTGTCAAACGCTGCAATACCAGCTGCTCGTGCTGCATGTAAAATGACGTTACGTGCATAGCTTAATTCTTGGCCATCGGGGTAACGGTGCGTTTTCATATCCGTTGTGTAATCTTCTGCAGATAATGCAATACCAATCATACGTGTTGATGCCATAGCAATTGCATTCGCATTAACCACACCACGTGCCGATTCAATTGCGGCCATGAGTTGTGTTGAACCTATCTCTCGTCCAAACTGTTTCTCTGCTTCAATAACCAACTTTTCAAGCGTTTGAATCATTTCAACTGATTCCACTTTGGGCAAGCGAATCACATCAATCCCAGCCTTGACCATAGCTTTAATATCATTTTGATAAAAAGGTGTATCTAAGCCATTAATACGTACTACCAGCTCAGCATCCCCATAGTCCACTGTTTTTAGTGCTTGATAAACAAGATAACGTGCCGCATCTTTTTCATCCAATGAAACCGCATCTTCTAGATCAAACATAATTGAATCTGCCCCAAAAATACCAGCATCTTTAACCATCGCCGGATTGTTTCCTGGCACAAACATCATGGTGCGGCGTAATCTTTCTTCCGTAGCCATTACATTACCTCCCAATTTGGTTCATCTGCTAGGTCTAATGCCCGTTGCACAGCTGTCATAGCGCGTGCTTTGATCACCATATCCAAGGCACCCTTATCAACAACTTTTACCTCAGCATTGTCGACACCATACAGTGCTAAAACTGCCGTAATTGTTGCTTTGATTGCATCATCAAATTGTTTTGCAACATCTGAGACTAAATCGAAAGTAATCCCATCGCTCCCTTGACTCAACATAATTTGTACATCAGAAGATTCTAACGTTCCTGCCATCGCAGTTTTTTTAATTTCCATCAATTTTTTGTCCCTTTCTAATGCGCGTTTGTAGCGCGGTAATATTTTCTGATATAAACAGCGCGGTCGTTTCTGGTACCATCTCCGTCCAAACTTGGCGGTTATCAGTTGCAATAGCTTCTCGTACGGCACGCGCTGAGACAACCTGTCGCTGACTATTTAATCGTGGTACGATTGTTAGTTCGATACTGTCATCGAACTCTCGTGCCAATGTTTGATTGTAATGTGCCGTTGTTTCAGATAGGGGTTCACTACCAACATAACGTCGGGTAATATGTCGCGCCGGTGCGATAATATTTTTGAAAAGACGTGCGTCCAAAGTTGTCTGATAATCAATAACAGTCGTTTCATCATGAATAAAGTAAGAAGGAAAGGTGAGATAGCTAACCATGTAGTCACCCCCACTGACGACCACCACATTCTTCAAATCTGCTACACCTTTTGAAACAAGCATTTGGCGTTCAGCCGTTGTGAAAAGAGAAACATCCTGCGCAACCACAAAAACATAAACAAAATCATTTTCTGTGGCCGCTTTTTCAATGAGATAACGATGTCCCCTGGTAAAAGGATTAGCGTTAACGACAACAGCAGCTATTCTTGAGGTCTGATTTCCCATTTGTGGCAACTGCCGTATAAAGCTATGGACATCAGGCAACCCTTTTTCTAAAATCGCCCCCAGACTAGACTCAGCCAATACACCAAATCCAATGTGTTTAAAACTAGCGATATATCGTGGCTTTGTAAACACAAAATGATGAAAACGACCAAGTGTTGCCATATAGTTTTCCAAAGTTGTCATGACCTGATTAAATCGTGCCCCTTTAGAGGTTGCCCCACGGTCGCAAACGGCGATATATTTCAATACTTTACCTGCGATTGCGCCAGTCCCCACTAGGCGCTCACCGTCAAATAGACCAACTATTTTTTCAATCCCTATTAATTCTTTTACATTAAAATTATCAATATCTAGTTCAGATAAAAATGTTTGCCAATATTGCCGCTGCGTTGGGTTATTTAGATTAATATCCCGTATGATATCAGCCATCAGCTACCCTCTTTGTGTTGTTTAGCGTAGGTCAAAACTGCTGCTTCTACTTGAGAAACAACACCTTTGCCAAATACACCTGGCACAATATGTGTTTCGTCTGGATCTGTCATCATGTTTGCTAAAGCTTTTGCAATTTGTACCTGTAATGCCATATCAACATGCTTTAAGCCACTGGCCAATAACCCTTTGAATAAGCCAGGAAATACCAGCACATTGTTAACTTGGTTTGGCCATTGTGATGAACCTGTTGCAACAACTTTAGCCCCAGCAGCAAGCGCTTCTTCGGGTAAAATTTCTGGAACGGGATTAGCTAGTGCAAAAATGATTGGCCGTACGCCCATTTTTGCAACCTGCTCCCCCGATAAAACGTGCGCATCTGATAAGCCAATAAACACGTCTTGTCCAGTGATGACGTCGTCCAATGTTTCGCCAGCTGCTTGAGAAACCTTTCGTGCTAATTCACGTTGATAACTGTTATATCTATCGTCATTTTGTGAAACAACACCATGGACATCAATCAAGGTTATCTTAGTCATACCCGCCGCTATTAAAATCTTTGCGGTAGCCACGCCAGCAGCACCAACGCCATTAATAATTACTTTGAGTTCTGATAATTTTTTATGAACAACCTTGGCGGCATTAATCAATCCTGCCAGTACAACAATTGCTGTTCCTGTTTGATCATCGTGATATACCGGTATGTTAAGTTCTTCACTCAATCGGCGTTCAATTTCAAATACTCGTGGTGCTGCAATGTCTTCTAAATGTATCCCAGCAAATGACGGAGCCATTGCTTTAACCGAATTAACAAATTCATCCACACTCACTTGATTTAAAGCCATTGGGATGGCATTAACATCCGCAAAGTTTTTATAAATTAAAGCCTTTCCTTCAACAATAGGTAATCCTGCTGCGGGACCAATATTACCAAGCCCTAAAACGGCTGATCCATCAGTAATCACAGGAATTAGTTTTCCGCTCATTGTATAAGCTTTCTTCTGTGACTCATCGGCAGCAATGAGTTTTGCTAGTCCAGCTACCCCTGGTGTGTAAGCTTCACTCAACTCAGACGGTGTCGTAATATCAAACTTAGATTCAATATCCAATACACCTGTGTGTGCTTCATGAATCGATAAAACTTCTGCCATATTTACCATAGCTACGCCTCTTTTCTTTTTGTAGCATGTGTTTTGTACATGTACATTAATTAACAACCCCTATTCTAGTAAGAGGCTATGGTACTGTCAACGATTTTTATTGATATTTTTTAAATATTTTTTTATAAATAGACGATTTTTTAAATATTTAAAACGAATGAATATTTTTGAATTTAATTTTTTAAAATGAATCGTATTTTTTAAACAGTTTGTTTCAATATTAAAAATTTAGTACAATAGCAACAGAGGACCAAAATATGAGTTCACATGAATTACTATCTCAAATTGCTGAAGACTATTATTTGAACAAACGACCCTTTGGCGACATCTCAAAAAAATATCATATTAGTCGTTACTTAGTGAATAAATATCTTAACGAAGCTGTAAAAGAAGGCATTGTAAAAATTGAAATAACCGCTAATTCTCATCGCAATGCACAACTTGAGCACATTTTACAAGACAAGTATGCTGATATTAGCTTCTATGTTGTGCAAGACGATATCAATAACATTACGACGTCAGAACATTTATCAAATTATGCGGCGAACTTAGTTGACAAATTACTCAACGATAATAATAAAGTGATTGGCCTAACTTGGGGTGAAACGATATATAGTATGATTGATAGCCTCAAAAGTACGCCTTTAGAACGGGTTAAATTCACACAATTTTTAGGTGAAAATATGAAATATAACTCAACTGCAGGCTCAATACGTATGGTTGAACGTGCGGCTAAAAAAGTTTCGGGTGAATTTTTGACTTTACCAGCACCACTATATATTTTGAATGACATCGTTAGACAGGGACTATATTCTGAACCTTCCCTGCAAAATACACTGGCTGTAGCAAATAATATGGATGCGTTAATTACCGGCTTGGGTACGTTGCGCTCACTGGAATCTATTCCAATTTGGTGCAACAATCTAAATGGCATTTTCCCAACTATCAATTTCCGTGATATTGCTGGGATGATTTACGGTCGCCCATACGATATTCATGGCCATTTTTTGAATCAAGATGATGATAAAATTGTTGGCCTACCCGTTAATCAAATTATGAAAGTGCCAAGACGTATCTGTTTGGTGCGTGGTAAATCAAAATCTCGACCCGTTGTCGGAGCACTTCGCGGCAAACTTATAACAGATATGATTCTCACTGAAGCTATGGCTTATCGCATTCTCAACGAAGAAAATTTGTAATGACAATAAAAAAGCAGTTAAATGATCAATGTCATTTAACTGCTTTTTTATTCAAGTTATTTAATTATTAATGAAATACCATACCACCATCAACGATAATCGTTTGACCAGTGATATAGTTTGAATCATCCCCTGCTAGGAAACTAACAACATTAGCCACATCTTTGGCTTCACTCAGACGGCCCAATGCGATACCATTAGAGAATTGCGCCATGCCCCATTCATCATCCTTACCCGCATTTTGTCCAACTTCATGAGCAATATCCCACATCATAGGCGTCTTGACAATACCCGGTGCAAAAGCATTAACGGTAATACCAAACTCTGCTAGTTCTTTAGCTGTTGTTTGCGTAATGCCACGAATAGCAAATTTAGTTGAACCATAAACCGTTAGATTAGGATTGCCTTCAACACCTGCTTGTGATGTGGCATTAATAATTTTACCGCCATGTCCTAATGCTTTAAAGGCCTCGGTAGCAGCTTGTGTGCCCCAAACGACACCGTTGACGTTAATTCCCCATGTCCAGTTCATATCGTCCTCCGTAACCGCCATGATAGGGGTTGTTGGTGCTACACCAGCATTGTTGATGATAACGGAGAAATCACCAAACTTTGCTTTTGTTGCCTTAACAGCTGCAAAAACCTCATCACGCTTTGCGACATCAGCTTTAATCGCGATAGCTTCGCCACCTTGTTGATTAATCTCGCTTGCTACCTTTTGCACTTTATCTAAATGACGACCAACAAGTGCCAACTTAAAACCATCCTTTGCCAATCGTTCTGCAATCGCTTGTCCTATGCCTTGTCCAGCGCCTGTTACTAATGCTACTTTTGTCATAATCACATATCTTCCTTATTTTTTTATATCTACACTTAACAATATACGCCGTTTTGTGAAAAAGTAAACATAAATCGTTAAACAATTTTACCCTTGCTAACTGCCATTGGTATAAAATAAAACTATTAGTATTTACGGGAGACATATATGTATTACATTGATGGTCAATTTTATCAACTGGGATTAAAACAAAAAATAAGTTTTTTTATTGTTTCCCTCGTCATTAATTCCTTCGGTAATGGTTTAAGTGTTGCATCCGATATGGGATCTGCCCCTTGGACTGCTGGTGCTGCTAACTTAGCAAATCTAACTGGCTGGCAAATCGGAATTTTTCTAGCTCTTTTTGCCATAGCAGTTGCTTTTCTCAATATGTTTCTAGCCATGAATTTCAATTGGCCTAGACTACTGGGAAATGTGGCTTTTGGCCTATCATTTAGTTTTTTGGTTGGCTTGTTTTCTTCACTATTTATTAATTTAGGGATACATACCTTGCCATGGTGGTTACGTTTGCCGATTGATTTCTTTGCTATTTGGAATATAGGTGTTGCCATCTCAATTTATCAACGTGTGAACTGGGTTTTGCATCCCCTTGACGATTTGACAAACATTCTACGTTTTGATTACTTTCACGGCAATGCTTCAAAAGCACAGATGAGCAATTTCATAGTAGCTATTGCTATTTCCTTAATCACATTTTTATTTACACACCAGTTTGTTGCCCTTGGTATTGGTACAATTGTCTCGTTTCTTTTCCAAGGTCGTAATATTGCCTGGGCTGATAAATATATTTTTAAACACCTGGTTCATGGCGATGTTCGAGGCAATTAAAAAAGTGCTTGGGTATAAAACCAAGCACTTTTTTAAATATATGGGCTATTAAATTTTGTTTTAGCAAAGGTGAGCCATAACGAAAAAATAATACTGACACTTACAGGAATCCACCTGATTAAATTATAACTCGAACTCGCCTTATCAATATGAAAGATAATAACTAAGGCAGCGAAAGCAACATAACATCCCATTGGTATCAGCTGCCACCAACCAGAAAACCCAGCATCATGCAGACGACGTGTGTATAACGCTATATTGGGTATGAAGACAATCACTGCAATGATTGCGGAGACAACAATTAAAAATGACACCGTACCCATTAACGGTGAGCTCTCGGTTGCCACATTACCCCGCTTGCCAAAGAAAGTTCCTAATCCTGCAACCATAACAACAACACACATTAAGCATAAATAGATTACACCCCAAAACCATGTCACCCAATTAAAAGCACGCTGTGAACTGGTCCCCCGAAATGTGGCGTATCTTTTAAAAAAATCGACTAATGCTGCCCAAGCTGTCATATTAATCCCCCATAAAACTCAATTCGTTTTGTCCATTCTACCATTGGTTTATTTTGATAACAATAAAAAAACGGCGACAGCCGTTTCCAATATTATGACATAAATATCTTTTTTGTTGCTTGTTTTACAGCCCCATTATTAAGAACAGCGTAAGTAATCAAAACCTGAATTGGGAAAACAATGACGGATTTGACAAACCTTGGCCCTAACAGAGTCATAAAAGTAGTCATATTATGCACATGGGAATACATGATAAACAGCCACACTGTATTTAAAAAGATGTTAACAACAAGGGTTATTACCCCGACAACTAGGATAATACGCAGCCAACCAACATAATCTTGTTGATAATAACCTAATGCATAAACTAACGCACTAAAGACGGCTGATACCGTAAATCCGATAAAAAAGACACTCGTGGGGTTAACAATTGTAATATTAACGACATCTAATACCAACGCAATCAACATCGTCCACAAAGGCCCATACCATTTGGCGATAAGGGATATGGCAATAAACACAAAGCCCACTTTAATAACATTCGTACCAATCGTCAGCTTACCCAAGACTAAATCTAATCCCATCAGTAATGCTAAAACGACTAGTTGACGACTATCTAACTTCGGCAGGGCCCACTTATTGGTAATCCCTGATACTTTTTGAACAAACATTGTTCTGAACCTCCTATTGGAGTGTTCACCGCAAATATATTTTGGTGAATGTGACAGTTGCATCGCACGTTTTCAATATCGAAAACATTTCGTTGAAGGCCCACATTCCGTTTCCTTCACACTTAACGCACAACTATCTACCCCGTTTTATTTGTCTCTTGGACTCGTTTATTGTAGCACTTTTTAATCCGAACAATAGAAATAATTAATTCCCATTTCACGCAAACCAACTATTTACAACACACAAAATGTTAAAATATTGAGATAAGCTACACAACCAAAAGTTACATATCAAAGGCGGTAACCATGACAAACAATGCTATAGAAAAACCACGTATTACAATTACCAATGTCATTTGGTGTTATGATGCTGTCAACCAAGCCATTAAGCTATTGCTCATCAAACGTGCAGATACGCCGTTCCAAAATTTTTGGGCTCTGCCAGAAACCTGGCTGCGCGTAGATGAGAGCGCTCATGAGGCCACATTACGCTTAGTTAGAGAAAAGCTAGGGCTTGATTTACCCAATATTCACGCTGAGCAACTCGCAACATTCACTGAGCCAGACCGATCACCTGGTGAACGTGCGCTATCGTTAAGTTATATGACTTTTCTACCAGTCGAGCCTCTGCTAACACCTGGCCCAGGAGCAACAGACGCCCAATGGTTCACATTAAAAAAACACAAATCTGGTTTATTTCAGTTTAAGTATCGCGAGCTGTTATTTCGTACGCTGTTAGCTGATGACTATATCACACACAACGACCCGCAACACCGACTCGCGTTCGATCATAACTGGATACTCACTGTTGCTACGCAACGAATTGTGAACAAACTGGATTACCAGCCAACCATCTTGTTAATACTTGGACCCGCATTCACTTTAAAACAAGCCCGACAAGTCTTTGAAATTTTTGGCAAAAAAGAGCCTGATAACTCAAACTTTCTTAGAAACCATCAAAATATTTTGATTCCGGTAGGTTCAAGTAGTCAAAATAAGCCTGGTCGGCCAGCAAAAAAATATCAGTTGCTTATTGATTTATTATAGTGTATAGTTCTCCTTAATCAATAAAAGTAAAATTAACTTTTATTAGCATTGGAAGGAGAGATTTTGTCATGGACAAATCTAAACGTCTGCTACTTATCGTTGGCACAGCTTGGATGATTGATGCTCTGGACGTCGCTATACTGTCATTTATGATGCCACTCATCAAAACAGAATGGACATTAAATGAAACGCAACTCGGCTTAGTCGGTGCAATGACTTCATTTGGCATGTTGATTGGGGCATTACTTTGCGGTAAACTGTCTGATCGATTTGGTCGTAAGAAAATACTAATGGGGACACTTATTTTGTTTTCGCTTAGTAATTTGGCGCTCGTTTTTGCACCAAATGTCACTTGGTTCATGGCGATTCGTTTTATTACTGGTATAGGTCTCGGCGGTGAATTGCCTGTAGCTGCAGCACTAATTGCCGACCGCTATACTGGCACAAAACGTTCACAAATGCTCGTGCTGAGTGATAGTTTTTGGGCTTATGGCTGGATTTTAGCATCCCTAATTGCTTTCTTTGTCATCCCACACTTTGGTTGGCGAATTGCTGCACTACTTACAGTAGTATTGGCGTTGTACGTTTTCGTCTTACGAAAACATTTGCCCGATGATGCGATTATCCACAAGCAAAATACTGCTTCTTTCCGACAACTCTTCTCCCCAAAACACAAGTGGCCTTTAATTATGCTAAGTTTGGTTTGGTTCATTGTGATGTTGACCTATTATGGTATTTTCCTATGGTTACCTAGCGTGCTTGTTTTACGTGGTTTTTCAATTGTCCATTCGCTAGGCTACACACTTGCTATGAGTATCGCACAGCTACCCGGCTATTATTTAGCAGCGCATTTACTGGCTAAAATGAACCCTAAAAAACTACTCATCGGCTATCTTATGGGAACAATTTTAGCTAGCCTGATATTTGGATTGGCCAATAATGTTCCCATTATTTTAATTGCCGGCGCGGCATTATCATTCTTTGATTTAGGTGCTTGGGGCATCCTTATCGCCTTAACACCTAGCCTCTTCCCACACGCTATTCGCGGTACTGCAATGGGTTCAGCTCAAGCAGTTGGCCGCTTGGGTGCCGTGATTGGCCCATTCTTAGTCGGCTGGTTACTTGATATTAAAGTAGGTATTGGTGGCGTCTTTAGTCTATTTGTATGCTTATTGTTAATTGCCATTATCATTATGGCTTTCGGTATCAAAACTAGAGTCGACAATTTCGACAACTGATAACCACTTGCAGACTCATGCCCATAATAAAGAGGTCGCAATTAAAAAAGATCGTCAACATCATAATAGTTGATGATCTTTTTTTAATGTCATGCGACTGTGCTATGGCTTAATGTAGGCAAAGCCTTGATGTTGTTTGTTCACCAACTCTACAACGCCAGATGGTACGATACGACTCTCGGCTTGTACTTGTTTTGGTAGTATTTGTCGTTGCTGTAATGAATTGTTGCAAACCGCAACATCGATGCCTCGTCGATATAAGTCAGTTAAATTGATGTCGGCGTCTTGGCGTACCTGCGTAACCGCCTCACCATTAACCAACAATTCAATTATCCCGTCATCATGACTTTGCTGCCAATGTTCATATAAGTGTGACAGATTAGATAATACGGTTGGCCACTTGTTTGTTTCATCGATATGCACGATCACGTTCATTTTATTTTCCTACGCCTTTTTAAAGCAGTATAGCACTTATCCACGAAAATTGTTTAATACAAGTATGTGCTTTGGTTGTCGATGTTCTGTCATATGAAATGACTTTTCAGAGGTACTAATCTCACAACACAATACTTTCTAGCCTGCTTTTAGCAACTGGGTGAAAGTTTTTATTTGACTTATTAATTATAAATATTGGTCCTTCCAACAAAGAACTGATATAATCAACTTCTACTAGTGTCATTAATAACGTCTTGTGGTTTTCATTTTCAGATACTGTGCTCTCAACTATCGAATGGCTGTTGTATTTACGATTAAATCCTTAAGTGACAGTATAGTGTATACTTTCTTAAACTGACCTTTTTCCAACACTCTCTTAATGAATTTTTAAAAAGGTACATATGATGTCTATGACTGCTGAACGCATCAAACTATTACGTGAACAAAAAACTAACCCAACAAGAATTAGCGAATAAAATGAAATCCTTAAGAGTAACCATCGCTCGTCTAGAATCAAATCAAGTTGCCGAATCTCTTGCTTTGCTATCATAAGACTATTTCACTTCACAAACAGCTCAATCATAATATGAAAAAATCTATTCAAACAGCTGACTATAGCCAAGACTATTAGAAAGAAGTGACATTTGCTTATATCATATTTGACTCATTCTTCCAATACTTTATGGATATTAAAGAAACTATTTTCCAAAAAATAAACTTTACATTATTAATTATGATTTGATTTATTGTTAAATTTATTTTCAAAACGGTCATTATTTATTAAAGAAGAGATGACTGTAACATAAAATAAAAAGCAAATACTAATTTGCTAGTATTTGCCCTATAAAATAATATTATTTAGTCCAATCTGATGGAGTGAATAACAAATTCATAGTAAATTTAGGATTTATCGTAGCTGTTAATTTATCAGTAACAGTTCCGTTATAATTGAATGTTGCACTATTTGAATATGCGCCACTTGTGTCCTTAGCACTAAGCATTCCATTTTTGTTGGCTAACTGTGTTGATGTTGCGCTTGAAAAATCACTATTAATCGATCCACCAGTGATTAAATTGGTTGAAACATTCGACCCTGATGTATCAGTGGCAGTAACTTTTCTTGTGAAATTTGCATTCAATGAACTAATTGATGAAAGTGGTACAGAATCATTTTGTTTGAAGGAATTAACTTTAAAGCTTACTGGACGACCAGAATTGTTAGTAATATTATATGTGGGTGATACAATATTTTTGTCTGTTTGAGTGTTATAAAAAATTGTTGCAGTATCTAACGTTACGTTAATCCACTTATCTGAACCTTCTGGAATTGGTGCTACTGGGTCTGTGTTATCTGCACCCAAAGTGCCGTTTACAGTAACATCCGCATTATTAGTGCCATCTGATATTGTAGTGGCATTTACAACTGTTGTCCCTACAGTACTTACGCCTAGTATTGCAACAACACCACTTACAATAGTATTTCGTAATATTTTATTCATCTCATTCTCCTTCTATATTCTTAGTCCTGCACAACAATTTTTACAGCTGTTGATACCTGACCTTGGGCTTTTGAAGTTTTAGCATTATAAAGTTTGAAATTAGCTTTCCCAGTGTAATGACCAACTTTCAAAACTTTATCTAACTTGGCATTTTTGACTTCATAACCTGGTTTTATAGCTCCCGACGAATAAATAGTCATGCCACTATCTAAGTTAATTGTGACGGCAATGGGATAAGCATTATTTGCTGGATTCTCAATGTACATATCGCTGTACGCTGTTTTCTGATTGGCATTGATCTCAGGGTTAATAATCATTTGAAATTTACTCTTATTAACCGCTGATTGAGCAGAACGCGCTAACTGACTCTCATTCATCTTTGATGCATCTTTTTCAGAAGGCAAAAAATCACCAGCTATAATTTTTGTTTTCTTCGTTATTCTTTCTTGACTGTTTAAATAAACCAATGTTAGTCCACCAGCAATCATAAAAGCCATTAATAATAATAGTAAAAGCCAAATTAATCTACGCTTTTTCTGCTTATCTTGAGGCTCTTTATTGTTTTCCAAAACGTTTTTTACTCCTTTATTGTGTAAAGTTTAGTCTCATTATATAATTAATTACTGCCTTGTTTTTGCTACTAATTGCTCCCCCATATTGACCAATTAAATTAAACTTACTGCTTCCCTCAAAGGGCGAAACGTTAAATCTTGTTTTTTTGCCAGATTGGACAAAAGGCATTTCAATACCGTCGGTATTTTTCAACGCTAAGTACAAAGGATTTGGTTCTGTCGTTGTTGCTAAGTTTTCTACTAAATTAATATTGCTATCGCCACCTGATATAGCTGAAATTCCAAAGTCTGTATCAAAATTTGAATGGTTCACCACTTCATAACTACTGTTAGATGTAAACATATCGTTATTTAATGCCAAAAATGCCATATTTGTGGGAACCGTAATATTCAGTAGTGATTTAGGCACCTCAATAGACTTGGATATCCATTGAGATGAAGAACTACCAGTAGCTGATGTAACATTTATTTTTAAATAAACAACATAGTTTCCAGCATTTATCTGTGAAACTTGACCTGTATCATTTTCAAATATACCCTTATATAGAGCTGATTGTGAATTTTCTATAATAGATTGATTGTCTGAACTTGTAATATCTCCATCTATTTGTGAGTTCTTGTAAATTTTGTATTGTGTACTCACATAAGTATAAGGAACATTGACACCAAGACTATTAAATAAAATTTCACTAACTAGTGGATTATTATTAACATGGCTACTAATCACGGCTGTTGGAATAATTTTAGGATAATAAATTACTCTTTTAGTATTAGATGGAAATAAAGAATCTGTTAGGTTAAAAGCATTCGCAGAAGCATCCCGTGTTGTTTTATTCGAATTAACGTACGAATCGAGAGAGTATGCGGTCTGTGTTGTTGGTGTAATCTTTGGCGAGGAAGTAAAAATACCATTTGTGGAAGATGTATTTTCAAAACTAATTTTAGATGGGTCTGATGTAGTAAAGTTTGTATATAATCCGCTCGCTTGATTGCCAAATTTCCCGTTCCCAGTAGCATTGAATGAAGAATTTTTTGCCATGTTTATATTTGAGCCAACACTGTTTGTCATTGTAATGTCATAGGCAGTGTTTGTAATGTTTAACTGTGATGAATCTGCCATATCAATGCTCAATCTCTTACCATATGAAAACAAAGGTTTACTTGTTTGAATATTAACTTTAGCATTTTTCTGTAAAGTCATATTAAAATCATTTCCACTTGCGGAGTTCCATAGTAATGCAGTAGCATCATTAGTATTATGGATTATATTAGTTATACTGTCACTGCCAAATACTAAATTTGCGCCTTCCATAAATTCTTGCCCATAACTGCCAGGTATAGCTGAGAAGTTATTTGTCCCTGTCATTGTAACTATGGTTCCTGCATTATAATTGCATATCGGTTGAGCACCATTCTTTCCATAGTAAGTTACATCATGAATCGTCAAGTTAGCTTGGTAAGATGTGCCCAGTAATATGCCATAATACGTTTGTCCAAATGAATAGTCACTACTACCAAAAATTAAATTACTATAGGTTACATTATACCCATTCTTAGTCAGCAGATAGCCAGCAGTTCCAGTTGTATAGTTTGTACCAGTATAGTGCATAGAATAGCCATTACCATCAACGACAACATTGGATTGAATTTTGAAGGAATCATTTGCTGTATATGATATATTGTCTGTTAACTTTATATGTAGTGTCTCAGAAGAAGACAAGGTCGCGCCATTATTGAGAGCCGAGGTTAATTCCGATGAAGTACCTACTGTATAAGGGTTAGCAGCAGTTCCAGTTCCATTAGCACTCACAGAATATTGTATAAAACACGAAAATAAACAAAGCCAAATAAATAAAAGTATTTTTTTTATCAAATCTCCCCCTTCTTTCTTGTATATAAATTTTAAAATTTATTGATACAATAATTCTCTTTAATGCTGATTATAACAAACTTGTTATTAAAATGCTATTTTTATTAGCCTAACGATCGTTTGATATCTACTGACATTTTATTCCACAAAAAAACGCAGTATCAGATTTTAAAAATCTGATACTACGCTTAAATATTACTGGAGAAGAAGGGATTCGAACCCTCGCACGCTTTAACACGTCTACACCCTTAGCAAGGGCGCCTCTTCAGCCGCTTGAGTACTTCTCCATAACAGATACTACTATACCAGATAAAATCATTAGTAGCAAGTGTTTTCATAATCAAACATTTCCATCACTCGCTAGTACGCCAGCAAAATCCTCATGGTAAATAGCATACTTTTTTTCACCAACACCAGAAATAGACAAAAATTCTTCATCTGTTTTTGGCCTTAAAATGGCCATATTCATCAATGTTTTATCCGAGAATATCAAAAAAGGCGGTAAGCCTGCTGCTCGTGCTAACTCTAAGCGCTTGGCCTTTAGCTTAGCGAACAATTGATTATCAGCATCTGACATTTTCAAACCGGTAGCTGCTGATGTCGCTTGTCGTTGTGCAATAACTTGGCGATTGACACGTTTTTCGACCACAAGTTCACCTTTAAGCACACGAACACCCATAGCCGTTAATTTCAGAACTGGATACTCACCACCTTCAATTTTCAGGTAGCCATCAGCGGTTAAATAGTCGATAAACCGACTGATATCTTTAATTGTTCGTTCTTTCATGAGCCCATATGTCGGTAAGGCGGTTAAATAATCATACTTTTTCACAGCTGCATCATGGGATCCCTTTAGCACCTTGGCAACCATCGTTTTACCAAAACTTTGATTCATTCGCACAACATTGGCCAAAACACGCTGTGAATCAGTCGTTACATCAACGATGTCACGAGAATCTAAACAATTAGAGCATTGCCCACAATCTTTGGCAACTACTTCACCAAAATATGCTAATAGATAACGCGGTAAACATGTTCCGGTATTAGCAAAAGCATTCATTTCACGAATTTTGTTATATTCGTTTTGTTTATACGCCTCAGTCCCTTCAGATTTTTGGACGAAGAACTCTTGCAAATGTATGTCTTGTGGCGCATATAGCAGTAAGGCTTCCGACGGTAAACCATCGCGCCCAGCACGTCCTATTTCCTGATAATAGGCTTCAATATTACCAGGCACAGCATAGTGAATCACAAACCGAACATCTGGTTTATTAATGCCCATGCCAAAGGCATTTGTTGCAATCATAACTTCTACTTCATCATATAAAAAGGCTTCTTGCATGGCTTGCCTTTCTTTTTCAGGCAAACCCGCATGATAACGCCCAACTTTCATTCCCTGTTTATTCAGAGACGTATATAACTCATCCACTTGCTTACGCGTAGCAGCATAAATAATACCACTTTTACCCTGATTTGCTCTTAAATAGTCTTGTACATACTGTCGCTTATCCACTTGGTGCGCAATCTTAAGTGCTAAATTGTCGCGAGCGAACCCTGTCAGTACAGTATCCTCATCCGCTACGCCCAGTAATTGCTGCAAATTCTGACGTACACGCTCCGTGGCTGTTGCTGTTAAACCAAGAACTGCTGGTTGCCCTGAAATTTGTGACAGTAATGGCAGTATGTTCAAATAGCTCGGCCGAAAATCATGTCCCCACTGTGACATAACATGGGCTTCATCAATGGCTATCAATTCAATGGGTAATTGCTGGATAAACCCAAAAAAGCTCGGGATTTCCAAGCGTTCTGGTGACACATACAACATTTTATAAAGACCAGCACGAATATCTGACATACGCTGCGCTTGCTCTGAACCAGGTAACGTGGAATTTAAAAATGTTGCGTCTATTCCCATCGCATTCAAACCGTCAACTTGATCTTTCATTAATGAAATCAACGGAGAAATTACTAAAGTAATACCTTCAAACATCAACGCTGGTAATTGGTAGGTAATTGATTTTCCCCCACCCGTTGGCATAATTGCTAATGCATGCTTGTGTGCCAGCACTTTTTCTATAATATCTAATTGTCCTGTACGAAAATCATCGTACCCAAATACTTCTTTTAAAATTTCACGCGGTTTTTGCATAATTCCATTATAAGCCATTGGCTTATCTCATGCGTACTTAAAACACTGTCGTGACATCATTAAAATTAGCGACATGTAATTGACCATGTTCATCTAAATCAAACACAGCTACTGCACCATTTTTAGGACGTGCGGCCGTCTGTAGTTTGCCGTAATGTTGCGCAAGATTGCCAATTAATTGACCATGTGTGACCAACAACAGATTAGCATTGGCAGGATAATGTTGCTGCAGCGTAGCTAGTGATTGATCGATGCGCCGCCAAAAAGCTGCGGCATTTTCACCTAAATGTTGTGGGTCCAACTGATAGATTGTATCCATGATAGTTGTCATATCGACATGTTGACCAATTTCGCTTGGATTGTCAGTTGGTAAGCCTAACGCGTCACCAACCGCACCCCACATCTCATGATTGCCGCCGCCTTCAAAGCTACCAAAGAAATATTCACGCCAATCTGCTGTAACCTTTAATTCAGGCGTATCGAATTGATTTTCAGCTAAAATAAATTCCGCCGTATGCATAGCTCGAGAAGTATCTGACGACAATGCCGCATCAAAACGCACGTTTTGTAAACGTTCTCCTGCAGCCTTACCATCATGCTCGCCTTGTGCCGTCAAGGGTGTGTCAGCCCATCCTTGAACCTTGTCTAATTGATTAAAAATTGTCTGCCCATGTCGCACCGTATATAGTTTCATTATGACACCTCCTGTTAAATGACGATTATGATTTATTCTTTAATTCTACGCGTTTTTTTATTATTGTGCGCTTAAATAATACTACTCATGACTATAATCGTTATAAACGTATTGTTGACTTCTCATTTATGATAGTATAAAAGAGAAGTTAATTACACATTTAGAGGTCATTGTTTTGGAAATAGTTAATCATGTTCAGCATTATCGTAAGCAAGCTAACCTAACACAAGAAAAATTAGCGCAATTAGCCCATGTTTCTCGAAAAACGATTAACTCTTTAGAACGTGGGCATTACACGCCATCGTTGTTATTGGCTTTGCAGATATCAAAAATACTTAACTTAGATATCAATGTTATCTTCAGTATAAAGGAATAAAAAGGTGCTATTCGTCATGACAAAAATTATTTTTGAGCAAGTTGTTAATATGATTCTCGCAACACTATTAGCTTGTGCCACTGCAACCACAGTATTACATTCTACAATTGATACATCCAACACTAACTATTTTGTCGAGATCAAATTCAACAGATTATGGTTATTGTTCATATTGATGTCTATTATTTTTTCTATTCTCCGCTACGTTTACGGCAAAGTTTTTGGTCAACATGATGGTTATGATACTAAAGCAGCAGAATTCAGTTGCCAAGATGAACGTGAACAACTCATTTCACAACATGCTACTAAAATTACTTACCGCTTTATGACGAATATCTTGGCTGCATCTTTGGCCATTTTATTATTCTCCAATTTACTTACTAATTCTATTATGATGTTACGCTTAATCCCAATTATTTTAATTGCGGTATGCTTTAATCTGATGTTACTTATTTATCTAATCGCTTGGATCTTTTACGACCATAATATTTAACCACAATAATTACTGATAATAAAACAGCGTTAGCGCGTTATTTTTAACATCGATTGGCGGTTTGAAATGCATCAACAACTTACTTTAGCGCAATTTAATGCGCATTACTTCTATAAAACAGAATTAGTATCGCTGTGCAAACAGTATGGTTTACCTGCATACGGCACCAAGGCTGAACTCAATCAATATATCCGTTTATATCTATCTGGTGAACCAATCACTCACATTAAATCTACTCGCAAAAGACCACCTCACAAAAAATTAGCGACAGGACAGTTATCACTTAAAACCAAAATTGTTGGCTCTGGTTTTAAGTTTAACAATGAAGCACGCGAATTTTTTGCCAATTACTTTGGTGTGGCACACTTTTCCCTCAAGAAAGAAATGGCGATTATCAAGCGACGTGCCGAGACAACACATGAAGAACCCACCTATTAATGGCATAATTTTGTTAGAGATTTCTGTGCTAGTCGTGTATCAGCACAATATACCAATAAGTTAAAAGTGGCAGCATGTTAACAACACCCCACAATGTCTAATCACCATACTGATTAAATATTTCTTTAGCAATAGCTATCGCATTAAGCACCTTTGGAAACCCAACATACGATAAACAGTGTATCATTGTTTCAACAATTTCATCTCGTGTCATACCGACATTTAAAGCCGCCTGAATATGAATTCGAAGCTGACTCACTGTATCCCCTTGTGTTAACAAAGTGGTAATTGTAATCATTTCTCTTTGCTTCATATCCAATATGCCCCGCGCAACTGCTTCATCAAAGACTAATAAGGTTTTTTTATCTAATAATGGTGCAATTTCAGACAAACTATCAGAAACCATTCGACTTGCCTCTTTACCAATAACTGCTTCTCTAATTTTTAAACCATTTTCGTATTTATTCAAAATACTATCTCCTTTTATATATGATAAGCTTGACTATAAACTATCAAGTAAACTTTATAGCAAATCATATTTTTAAAGGCGGCAGTATCATGGTAAAGACATACAGTATTTCGGAAATCGCAACATTGACACGACTATCAGCGCCCACACTACGTTACTATGAAAGTATAGGTCTAATACACCCTGTTCGCAATGAAGCGAATTACCGTATATTTACTGATCAAGACATACGGTGGCTGACTTTCATCAAGCGTGCAAAAGCAACTGGTATGCCACTCTCAAAAATCATTACATATGCACAATTACGAAAGCAAGGAAACAGTACAATTGCTGCCAGAATTAGTCTTCTCAGGCAACAAGAGCAATTACTACGTTCGGAAAAAGCTAAAATACAACAACATATTGATTTTTTATCTAGTAAGAAAAGTTACTATCAATCATTATTAGCACAAGAAAATACCACTGATAAGTAATAATCTTACCAATAGTATCATTAGAATTAGAAAAAACATACAAGACCTTGTATTTCATCTTATATGCTTTATTTACCACAAAATATTAACTACATGTCTGTTTGCCAAAATAATTCGTCCAAAGTGCATCCCAATACTTTACAAATATCAACGCAGAGATTGATACTCGGATTATAATTCCCTGATTCAACTGCAACGATTGTTTGACGAGATACATTCACAGATTGAGCAAGATCATTTTGTGTCATCCCCGCAAGCGTTCTGGCTGCCTTTAATTTTAAATTCTTATTATTTGTCATCACCGAATTTCGCTTCTCTATAAATGACAAACCCAATAATCACACCGTAAATCACTAAAAATACAGCGTTCATCAACAACAACATATCGTTAAAGGCTAATTGTTGTTTAACAGTGTACCCACTGGTAAGAAACAAAAACACCAGGCCAAGGCCAATAATCTCAGTAAACATAGCCAAAGCAACTTGCGTCTCACGTTTTAATTTCAAAAAATAGGTATCTGTTAACTGTAAATTTTGCTCAACGGCTTGATGAATGAGCAAAATATAAAAAATAAATACCATTTGTGCATCAGTCGTAGCCCACTGCATATCTAACAACGATACCACTGCTAAAATAACTACACTCCCCATGGCAATGTACAAACCTCTTGTATCAATGTAACCCGTTTTTAGAACCTGAAGCTCATCCCTGCCCCAGCGATCAGTTTTACTATAGTTCATTATTAAACGTCCCCTCTTATTAATATGATAAAATCATAACTTATATATGACTAAAAGTCTAGTATATTTGTCATTAGTGAATGACAAATATGCTAGACTCTTGATATAGTATCAGAATTGTTCTCAGTCTAAAAAGGTATTGCCTCTTTTCAGAAACAATACCTTTTTAGACTTTAGCGCTTATCTCGTCTTTCCCGAAGCCAATTGTAAGCTCCTTTTATGACCTTGATTAATCATATCTTGATATTCTGATTGATACTTTGCTAAGTAACTTTTAATTTTAATTATTTTTGTTGCCGACATACGTTTATCTTCATGTAAATTAACATGATTGTCGACAGCAATACTTCCTGTCACGGGTACACTTTCATCATTAGACGTTGACAAAATGATTTCATATTTTTGTTTAGCCATCACCTGCACAACCAAATTATTTTGTCTGACAATAATCGTTCTTTTTTGTTCAGACAAAGGTATGCCAATCACACCAGTAGGCATGACATGTGTAAAAAAATGCATACGTCCTTGCTTTAATTCAAAACCATTACCATCACCTTGAACTTTATTGTTAACAGTCCAGCCATAAAAAGATAAATTGTCTCGATAATTATTTTCATCGTGTTGCAATTTCCAGTTATACCCAATATATGCCACAATCAAGAAACCTAATAACAAAGCAACTACTTTATAGATTTTAAAATGCCTCGTTTTTCTACTTGTTGATTTAATCATATCAACATCTCCTCTTAATAAAATATCAAGAGATACGCCAAATAAATCACTAATTAATACAATTGTTTCCAAATCTGGATAGTTGCGTCCAACTTCCCAGCTCGATACTGTCGAACGCGAGACATTCAAAGCGTTCGCCAAAAATTCTTGTGTCCATCCTTTTTTCAATCGTTGCTCTTTAATTCTATTATTAATTGTCAATTTGGGCACCTCCTTGACTATTTATTATGCAGATATATTTTGTTTTTTGTAGCTACAAATCGTATCATGCCTGCTATTTCAACGATACGATTCGTATCACTAACAAATTCATGTATTACACAACTAAAAAAACAGCCTTAGAAAGGGTTCAATTGGAAACGCCATGTGGTTTTTCGGCGTAATAAAAAATGACTGACAGCAACTATGCCAGCAAGTGCAATTAATATATATAACTGCAGCCATTGAAATCCTGAAAATTGCCCTCTTAAAATGTAGACACTTTGCATCATGAGGTACAAAATACTAAACCACCCAAAATAAGCAGCTAGAATATTGCCACCAATTCGCGTGATTTTATCAAACCAGTTTTCGGGTTGACCAGCAAAAAATTTCATATGTAACCAATCTAAAAATAGCATAATAAAAATAAAGCTCAAAAGATCCATGCCCACTAATTTAAGAATTGTCAAATAATCTCGTGTCACATTAAAATGTTGCTGATGGACTATGTTTAAAACATAAGCAGTTAATATATCTGAGCCCAAAATAAAAAGTAGCCAACTCAAAGGTTTGGCGCGAACCATATCACGAATCATCTTATTCTCCATTATTGCTGATTTGACACAGCATAACTATAATCAACTAATCCTGCAACTGCCGTGCTGTTTCAACAACCTGATTATACCACTTCATATATTCCGCACGATTTTCATGTGATAAGCGAATCATATAAAACGAGCGGTTAAATGTCTCCGGTAAAACTTGATAAGGAATATCTGGTGTCAGACTCTGGATGCTCACAATCGATTTGCCAACATTTTGCGCTAACATTCTCACAATAACATCGTTATTAGAAATTGTCATGGCGTGCTGTGGCACAATGTTATTTTGTTTAAAATATTGCTGTGTGTAATGATACACACCTGAGCCTTTTTCACGCACAAGCCAACGTTGATCTGTTAGATTACCAGCTAATACCAATTGATCGACAGCTACCTCATCACGCAAAATGTAATCATGGGTAATGGGTTTTTCAATCATACCAAAATCAAAACGATGATTTAAAACACCGGCCAGAATTTCTTCTGAATTATGCATTTCAATCGTCACATCAACACTATCAAGCTGCTCAGAACGCATCTGTGCAAACAATTTTGGTAAAAGAACTGTCGCTGACGTTTGCGATACACCAATACTAATATTCAGCCTTTCATCGCGTCCAACACTATCTGTCACCGTTTGCCATTCATCAAGTAAATGTCGCGCCTTTTGGTAGAGTAACCGACCATTTTGCGTTGGTGTAAATTCTGTCCGACCGTTACGATGAAAGAGTTGGGCTCCTAATTCTTTTTCTAATTGTTGAATATGCACACTAACAGTTGGTTGAGAAATAAAACGTTGCGCTGCTGCTTTTGAAAAAGAACGCGTCTCATAAACTGCCACAAAAGTTTGAAGTAATTTAAACATGTTCTCACCTATTACATTTATTAATTAAACACATTATAAATATTTATTTTACAAATAGCAAATAGCGCGGTAGCATTAATCATATTAAAAGTTGTTGTGCTTGGCACACACATCGGAGGGAAGAGTCATGAGAATTAAATCTAACATGATATCGGGTATCATTATGACACTCATATTATCTGTGATCTCAAAATTTTTAGCACAATGGTTGCCCTTTTTAGGCGCCGAAGGCATCGCAATGTTACTAGGCATTGTCTTAGGTAATACACTGTTAAAACAAGCCGGTTTCGCCCCAGGTATGAAGTGGGCCGAAAAATACCCCATTGAAATCGGTATCGCCCTCATGGGCCTCACTGTGACACTGCGTACTATTGAGCAGCTCAAGCTACATGGTATTTTATTTATTCTGCTACAAATGTCATTGACAATTTTAATCGTTTTGTGGCTAGGTGGTCGATTATTCAAAGTCTCACCTAAAGCTGCCATGCTTATGGGCGCTGGTAATGCCGTCTGTGGCTCCAGTGCTATTGCTTCGGTAGCCCCAGCGATTGGCGCAACCGACGATCAACGTCGTACAACAGTTGCCACTGTCAGCATTACCGGTGTTGTGCTCTTGTTGCTACTACCGGCAGTTGGTCCCTATCTTGTTGGCCAGCACAACATTCTGCTTGGTGCATTAGTTGGTGGTGTCGTGCAGTCTGTTGGTCAAGTTGTTGGTACAGCCGCATTGATCAATCCAACTGTTGTGACCTATGCCACGCTATTTAAGATGCTACGCGTTATTTTGCTCACAATTGTCGTCATCGTTTTCTCAAAAATGGCACAAAAGCAACAAACTGATACCACTGTTGTTGCACCGAAAGGGATTAAAATCCCCTGGTTTATCATTGCCTTTGTCGTTCTTTTACTGGCTAACAGCTTTATGATGCTCCCCCATGTTTTGACAACTGGTGCGAAAAGCATTTCTGGTTTCTTTGGTATTGTGAACCTAGCTGGTATTGGATTGAACTTGAAAATTAATACTATCAAAAAAGCCGGTGGTAAATTCTTGACTTATGGTTTGGTCACTGGTCTAGTCCAAGTGATTTTAGCAGTGATTTTAATTCGTATCTTATTTTAATGAAGTAACTGTATTCATGCCCTAGCAAAAGCCCACCTGATTTAGAGTAATCCAAATGAGGTGGGCTTTTTGTATGCCATTTGATTGCCGTCGTGACACCAATGTGACTGCCTGATTTTTTTAGTATGCTGCAGTCATTTCACTTGCTGTTACAACTTACAATTCACGTTGTTTTAAGCCGATACCTGTTATTGCTGACAAAATAGACATAATAGGTGAGAGTAAAGCAAAGAGTGTGTATGGGGCAAACTGTACAACAGGTACACCTAGCGTTTGTGCGGCGAAAGCACCTGCTACACCCCATGGCACAAGATAATTCATTACCGTGCCTGAATCTTCAATTGTGCGACCCAAAGCCAATGGTGAAAGTTTAACTGTTTTGAAACTCTCTTTAAACAATTGTCCTGCCAAAATAGTTGACAAGTATTGTTCTCCGACTAAGAAATTGGCGCTAATGCCTGTTAATAGTGTCGCTAACACAATGGCACGTTGACTACGTAAATGTGCCACAATCGGTGCCATGACAGTATTTAATATACCAAGTCCACTCAGTAAACCACCCAACGCTAAGGCCAGCATAATCATCATAATCGTGTCCATCATGGCAGACATACCGCCGCGATTGAGTAATGCTATAAGTGTTGGGTTATGACTAGTTGTTTTGAATCCTTTTACTAATAAATTAGCCCATACCGTAATACTATGCTGCGTCAGGAAAGCCGCACTTGAAACGATGATATTTAACATCAATGCTGGTATAGCGGGAATTTTGAACCACGCTGTGATAACTAGTAAGCCAAGTGGTACGACAGCCCACAAAGTCGGTTGCAGTAACGGTAATAATGCTGCAATTTTTTGTGTCGCATGGGCTGTTGTGTGATGTCCAAAACTCAGTACAACACTCACCAAAAATGTGAGTCCCCAAGCAGGTACTGTTGTCCACATCAAATTCTTGATATGCGCAAATAAATCCGTCTCAGAAATAGCACTAGCTAAATTTGTTGAATCCGATAATGGCGAGCTCTTATCACCAAAGATAGCACCTGATAAGACAATGCCCGCAACTAGTGCCGGATTCATCCCCATCAATGTGCCAACACCCATGAGTGATACGCCAACTGTTGATAACGTTGTAAAAGCACTACCAATCAAAGCACCAACAATTGACGTGGTCAGAAACGCCGTAGGTAAAAAGAAAGTTGGTGTTAATAGCTTAAAGCCTACCCAAATCATAGTTGGAATTACACCTGTAGCCAACCACAATGCGATCAAGGCACCAATCAGTAAAAATAGAAAAAGTGGTGTTAAACCTGATTCAATGCCTTTAATTAATGCCTGTTGACTATCACGCCATGACACCCCCTGTGTTCTAGCAACAATCATAATCATGCCAACAACCACTAATATCGGCGCTATTGGCATGAGGCCAAAGCCAATTACACCCGTGGCTAAAATCACTACCGTCGCCAACAACAATATAACAGACAATTTTGTTCCTAACTTATTTGTCATTATTTTCTCCTGTCGTCACCAGTTACCTGATGTTTTTTATAATAAAAAAAGTCCCCGCTGTCATAATGACAGAAGGGACGAATCGACAATTAAAAAATCCGTGGTACCACCCAGCTTACGCGCTAAAAAACGCATCACTTTGGCATTTGATAACATGGTGCTGCCACGCTTAAATCGATAGCTGTATTTCGGATGATAACACCTGTGCAGTTTTCACCAACCACTGCTTCTCTTGACGCCGAATGTTTATCCTACTCAAAAAGTGCTAATTTCAAGTAAGCATAGTGTACTATGTTGCCGAGTGCTTGTCAACCGGTCGCCTAACCATAAACAACAAAAACCCTGTGACAAGCATCATAGCAATAAATACTGACAAAAAGAGACTATTCATCCACCCTTTATCCATCATCAGGCCTGAATATATCGGTCCCACAACACGTCCAAAACTGATCATCATCGTGACAAAACCTTGTGCTTGACCAGCAACGGCTGGCGGTGTGATTTGCGCTACCCAAGCTGGTACTTGTGGACTTTGCAGCATTTCCCCCACGGTTAGCAATTCAAAAACAATAACCATTTGCCAAAATTCTTGCACAAAAATTAAAAAGAAAAAGCTACTAGCAAAAATAACGCTACCGATAATAACCGACACATGATAGGGGTGTTTATTAGCCCAATTGGAAACAAATTTTTGAAAAATAATAATTGTAACACCATTAATCATCCACAAATCAGCGTAATTACGTGTCGGCATACCAATCATTTTCATATGTGGCGCCATGACCGTTTCCCATAACATATAGGATAAGTAAGTAATAAACAATAACGCACCTATTACTGCTAGTAAGAACGTCACCTTGAACTTTGCTGTTGTTGTGGCCATTTCTGTCACATCAGTCACAACTTTTTTTCTGGCTGATAAATTCACATTGAACTTGGTAATAACAATCACTGCTAATACCGCGTAAATGCTAGCAGATATACTCATTAAAAGACTAAATCCCAAATCAAAGAGATAACCCACCGCCAAAGTGCCGACAACAACCCCGATATTTAATACAATGTATAGGTTATTAAAAACGACGCGTGCCTTATGACCAGGAATAATTGTGGCAAAAGCATTAACCAGTGTTTGTTCAACACCCATACTTAGGTTAGCTAACCATACAAGTATGGCAAAAACTGGCCAGCTATTCCAGAAAATCAGACTTGTCACTGATACCAATGTCACGAGGCTGGTCAGAACCATCGCTTTATACGGGTGCCAGCGATCAAATAGTTTCCCTCCGATAAAGGCCCCAATCATCCCCATCAGAGCACCAATCATCAACACAATCCCGGCCGTCGTAAAACTTTGGTGTAGCGTGCCAGTCATATATAATGTCATCACTGGCCATATCATCGAGTTGCCCGAGCTAGATAGCATTGTCCCAATTAATAACCATTTTTCACTCAAAACACGCGATTTATCTGTTAAATCCGTTTGCATAAATCCTCCAAACTAATACTTCATTTTAGCATGAATCGTTGCTAAAGATGTCATGGTGACCACTAAAAAAACGCCTTTATTAGGCGTTTTTTGTTGTTGTCCCACGATGAAATGTAATTGGAAATGTATATTGGCGTTCTTGCGCTAAATCTGGTTGTTCTATTTTCCGAATTAGGGTATCTACTAATGTTTTTGCTAAATCAGAGATAGGCTGCACAACAGTTGATAGCGTTGGAAAACTTTCTCGTATAAAGTCACTACCGTCATAACCAACAACTTGAACATCTTGCGGCACACGTAAATGCATCATACGTAGCTCTTCTAAAACTAACAATGCTGTCGTATCGTCTGTTGCCATAATACCATCTGGTTTTTGTTTTAAAATTTCTTGGTGAATAAGCATCTTACGAAAATTAACGGTCGCATCGCTGGGCATCATCTGTATGGCTGGTGTCAGTTGGTGCTTTTTAGCAATGTCCATAAAGCCATTTGTCCGATCAACAGTGGGATTTGTATCATGGATTTCCCCAGAAAAGACGAGTAACTTTTTGGCACCACCGGCTAATAATACACGGGCTGCCGTTTGCCCACCTGAAAAATTATCAGAACTAATTGTTGGAATATTAGGTCCAAAATAGCGATCCAAAGACACAACGGGTAGATTCAATTGTTGATAGTCGTCAATAATCGTATTATGTGAGGCTGTAATCAGCCCGTCAACTTGATTAGATTGCAACATACCAATGTAAGAGCGTTCTTTCTGGGGATTATCAGAGCTGTTAGCAAGAATCACTTTATATTCACGATTAAATAGTTCTGATTCTATTTTCTCAAGCAACTGTGCATTAAATGGATTACGTGTATCTGTTAAAATCACACCAATGAGTTTCGTGCGTTTACCCGACAATGAGCGCGCGACTGAATTAGGATGGTAGTTCATTTCTTGCATCGCTGTATAAATACGCGACTCGGTTTTTTCGGAAAAATAACCACGTTTATTTATAACTCGTGACACTGTAGTCAATGATACACCTGCACGTTCTGCGACATCTTTTAATGTATAGCCCAATTTACCCATCCTCGGTTCGATAACGTCTTTATTTATATAGTTTATCAAAAAATGCTAACGTTGCGTTAAATAGTGTCTCTCTTGTCTGTACATCTCCCCAACTATGATCCGCATTAGCAACCACTGTCAAGTCTGCAGACTGGCGATAAGTTGTCACGTATTTTTGAGCATACGCCACTGGCGCAATCATATCTGATCCACCATGAATAATTTTAACCGGTCCCTGATAATTAACGGCTGTGTCATAAATTGCCACTGTCTTTAAATCTTCAAAGAAGGCAGCACCCAACTTCATCGAATTAAAATCAAAATAGCCTTGCTCAGAAACACTAGCGATTGACTTACCTTGCAGTGTTTTATGTTCTAGAATTTCGTCTTGAAAAACAGCTGCCGGTGACCACATGCATAGACCGGCAATTTGACTGCCCAATTGTCCAGCAACCATACTTGCAGCAACGCTACCCAGACTCATACCCAGCAACGCCACACGGTTTTCATCAACAAAATCCAGTGTTTTCACAAAGGAAACAAGCTGCGTTCCCTCAAAAATCTCATTGCTAAACGTGAAATCCATAAAGGTGCCATCACTCTCACCATGTGCCGAAAAGTCAAATGCAATCGCTGCAATACCGCTCTTGGCAAGTAATCGACTAATTTGAACAAATGAACAAAAATACTCTGTTCGCACTGCCCCAAAACCATGAAACAGGAGCACGGTTGGTACGGGTGCTGTGATATTATCTGGCACATATGCTGTGCCTCGCAATGTTAGTCCATTGATTGTCGTATTCACGTAGTTAATCATCACTAAATTGCTCCCTCATTCATTTCACTTTCACGTTTAGCCATTAAATCAGCATGCATTTTAGCACTCACTTTATCCAAGCCATAGAACAAAATACTAATGACACAAAGCGCGTCAATCAAAGCTGGTCCATAAATAAAACAGATATTAATCCCCATGATGCCAGACGCTGTTTGTGTGACATTAGGCACAAAGTGGAAACGTGCCAAAATTTCACTGTTAATCACACCTGCTAAACCAGCACCAATGCTGGCACCAATGGCAGAAACTGATGTCAGCAAGCCTTGGGCACGGACACCAAAGCGCCATTCACCATAATCAACAGTTTCTGCTGTCATAACAAACATTAGGCTCTGTGCTGCACCTAACCCGAAGGCAGATACTGCAACACCAAGGATAGCAGAACCTACGCTTGCTGTTTGTGCGGCAACCAGTAGCACCCCTTGCCCTAGAATAGCAACAAGCAAATTAGCGATAACAACGGTTCGCATAGGATACTTTTTAATTAAGAAAGGAATCGTAATCGCACCAACAATCATTGCCAGGGAACTAACTGAGTTGGCAATAGCTGACATGCCTTCATTGTGTAAAACATATTTAAAGAAGTAAACAGTAGATGAATTTTTAACCACGACACCAATAAAAATGATGATATTAGTGATAATGATTGTCCACCATGGACCATTTGGGAGCAGTGCTTTGATACTATCATGCAAAGGGACAGGTTTTTCTTGCTCAGGGGTGATATTTTCACGAACATTAATAAAAGTAAATACTTCCGCGATAACCAAAATTACCGCGAAAAGTCCCATCCCCATAGCAAATCCTTTGGCGTTATTCGTTCCGCCTAGCATTGAAACAAGGGGTAAAATTGCTAAGCCTGAAATTAAACCACCAGCTTGTCCTAGTACATTTCGGAACATATTAGCTGAAGCACGTTCATTCGGATCGGCTGATAAACTTGGTAAAATTGCGTTAATGGCTGTGCCTAAACCAGCAAAGTAGACCGTAAAGACTGCGTATGTAATATAAGCCAATGTCAGTCGCGAGCCTGCCGGGAAAAATGCTATCGAGAACAGCAGAACAGCTGATATGGCATAAGGAACGGCCATCCACAAGAACCATGGTCGGACTTTACCAAACCTTGTTTGTGTCTTGTCCACCAAAATACCAAAGATTGGTCCAGCAAAGGCATCAAAAATACGTACAATTAGGAATAATATACCCGTGGCAGCCAAGCTTAGTCCAGCCACATCAGTATAGTAAAACATCAGGTAATTTGTTGCGGCAACAAACACTAAGTTGTTACCAAAGTCACTGAAACCATACGCGACCTTATTAGCAGTGGTTAACTTGTTTTCCATTTGAGTTTCCTCCTCAATTAAATCAGCGAAAGCGCTTACATTTTTAACCGACTTTATTATATGCTGTGTTTTTCATTGTGTCAAGCGGACGTCACAATAATATCTTAAAAAACTTTTTTTATCCCTTATATCTCTATATTTAAGAATAAAATATTATGCTTTGCGCTTGACATATAAAACAAATATGTTTACTATGAAGGCGTATTAAAAATGCAACATTACCCATACACTTATTAATTGGAGGTTACGCTGTTGTCTAATCCTACACACTACATGACACCATTCTCCCCACAGGATTTTCCGGAGGATACAACACTGGTGCCAAATACTATCACTTTAAACGGTGATGACACCCCCATCATACCGATGTGCTTTACAAACATCGCATATGATGAAAATCATCCGTCATTATTTATGGATATTTTAGTACCGCCTGTCTACATTCCGGAAACTGGCATTAACGATCAACGGCAGTTTCCACTTATTTTATGGATTCAAGGCTCTGCTTTTGCCACCCAAGAAATTGGTCTTCATCTGCCACATCTTAGTGAATTTGCACAACAAGGTTATGTTGTGGCATCGGTAGCCTATCAAGGTAGCGATAAAGGCGGTGAATTTCCATCAACTATTCGCGATGCTAATGCTGCACTAGAATTTTTGTTATCGCATGCCAAAGACTATCATATTGATACGACTCAGATTGTCCTATGGGGTGAATCATCAGGCGCCTATACTGCCATTATGATGGCGTTAACCCAAGATGATGCTTTCTTTTTCCACAATGAAGCTAAAAATCGACAGTTTAAAGGTGTCATTGACTTTTATGGGCCGACTGTATTACAAGATTTAGACCTATCACCTTCCATACAAGAACACCGTTCAGCTAACAGTTGGGTCGGCGCTTACTTTGGTCATGCAGCTATTCAAGCAACGAATCCTATCATGACACAGGCTAATCCACTGACATACATCAATACGGCATGTCCACCATTTTTGATTTTCCACGGTACAATGGACATGATTGTACCCTTTCAGCAAAGCGTCTCGCTCAAAACAGCATTAGATGACGCTACTGTTGACAACACTTTTGTCACAGTTAAAGGCAGTAATCACGGCACCGATGCTTTTTGGTCAACTCAGGCCAAAAAAATTGTTCATGCCTTCTTAGAAAAGCACACAAAAAAAGCAGCGACACAACCGGTAACTACTATCTAAAACCAATATAAAATATAGGCGGAATTAATTATGGCTTTTATGACCTTACACTACTTCTCAAACGTACTTAATAAGATGACAGAAGTTTCTGCTATCATCCCCGAAAGGCGTGAAGCCGATGGCACAGTAGCCTACGACCAATTACATGCCCAACCTTTGAAAACAATCTGGCTGTTGCATGGCTTGTCAGGTGACGCCACTGATTGGTACCGTATGACCGGCTTGGAACGTTATGCGACTGAATATGGTTATGCTATTATTATGCCCGACGTCGCGCGTAGCTTTTATAACAATATGACCTCTGGCCCAGATTACTGGCGTTTTATTACCGAAGAATTACCTCACCGACTGCGCCAACTCTTGCCACTTAGTGACCAACGTGAAGATAATGTTGTGATTGGCAATTCAATGGGTGGCTATGGTGCTTTAAAATGGGGATTGAATTGTCCGCAACAGTTCGCACATATCGTAGCTTTATCAGGTGTTGTCGACTTAGTTGATTTTTATGATAAACGCGATATCTTCGCCATGCCTGATTTCGACCTCGTTTTTAGCGGGCAAGATATAACACGCAAGCCCCTATCTCTTGCAGACACATTAGTTCATCTAGATAACAACAAGTGGCCATTATCTATTTATACGACCTGTGGTGAAGAAGATGCATTGTACCAACAAAACGTCATTTTTAGCCAACAATTAGCAGATAAAATCGGATCCCACCATACCTGGGTTTCACATCCTGGTATTCATGATTGGGATTTTTGGGACCAATCACTCCACGAGGCATTTATTTGGTTAGACAAAGAAAAGGAGCAACATGATGACAAAAAATGACATGCTTGAACAAGCGAAAAATATGCGAAATCAGGTGGCTGTTTATGATCTACCCTTGCCTGACGAACGACATCATGGCATAACAAGGTCAGAACAAACAATAGACGTGCCCAATCAAGACGCCCTAAAATTAATAATCTACACGCCCAACTATTTACCTAGTCAAGGTATCATACTTAATTTTCGCGGCTCGGGCTTTATGTATCCTTGGACGGATGGCGACTATGCTTTTGCTAAATCGCTTGTGTATGCAACAAACTATACTGTAATCGATGTAGATTACCCTATTGCCCCTGAACACCCTTTCCCCGCTGCCGTTGACGCTGCATTTGCTGCCTTTAAATATGTACAAGAAAGTTTTACAACATTTGCACCAGTAGATTCGCCTTTGATTGTTATGGGTCATAGTGCCGGAGGGAACTTAGCAGTGACAACACAACTCCGTGCTAAAAAAGACGGCATTCCTTTAGCTAACAAAGTTGTACTGGATTTTCCAGTATTAGACTTAGCCACTGATGCCGCTGATAAAAAATACCCTGATGGTAAAGGCATTCCAGTGGCAGAATCGCGCCTGATGAATCGTTTTTATTTACAAAATGACACGGTAGATTTTGCTAAAAATCCAATGATATCACCCATATTTGCAAGTACGTCTGATTTACTCGGCTTTCCAACAACCATAATTCATACTGCCGAATTTGACAGTCTACGCGATGAAGCCGAAACTTTTGCACAACATCTCGTAGCAGCCTACGTGCGTGTCACCCTTGCACGATATCCAAATGCTTATCACGGTTTTACAGTTGTGAAAACTCCCATAGGTCAACAATCATTTGAAGAACTTGTCCATGATATTCTAAAGTAAACATATCTACGAGGCTGTTTTGATTTTGCCACACCAAGAATAACGACACACTTTTATTTGTTAAACGCTTAATCCGTTTGTGAAAATAGGTACTTTTTAAATGATTTTGCGTTATAATGGTAAATGAATTTAATTATAGTATTAAGGGGAACATCATGGTTGCAGAAATCAAAACATTAGTTACTTTTTTTGGTGGAACTGGTGATTTAGCAAAGCGTAAGCTTTATCCTTCAGTTTTTAACCTTTACAAGAAAGGTTACTTACAAGAACATTTTGCCATTGTTGGTACAGCACGTCAGGATTTGACTGATGCTGAATTCAAGCAATTGGTTCGCGAATCAATCGCTGACTTTACTGAAGATAAAGCCCAAGCCGAGGCCTTCATCGCACACTTTTCATACCGTGCACATGATGTAACCGATGCAGCTTCATACAACATCTTAAAACAAGCAATTGAAGAAGCAGCCGAAAAGTTCGATATTCAAGGTAATCGTATTTTCTACATGTCTGTGGCACCACGATTCTTTGGGACAATTGCAAAATACCTCAAGTCAGAGGGCTTGCTAGCTGATAGTGGTTACAACCGTTTGATGATTGAAAAGCCTTTTGGTACATCATACGCCACTGCCGAAGAGCTACAAAAAGACTTAGAAAACGCTTTTGACGATAATCAATTATTCCGTATTGATCATTATCTTGGTAAAGAAATGGTCCAAAATATTGCTGCCCTTCGTTTTGGTAACCCCATCTTTGATGCCGCTTGGAACAAAGATTACATTAAGAACGTCCAAGTTACTTTGTCTGAAGTGCTTGGTGTTGAAGAACGTGCCGGTTATTACGATACAGCCGGTGCATTATTAGATATGATTCAAAACCACACTATGCAAATTGTTGGTTGGCTTGCTATGGAAAAGCCAGATTCATTTACTGATAAGGATATCCGTGCGGCTAAGAATGCGGCTTTTAATGCTCTTAAAATTTATGATGAAGCCGAAGTCAACAAGTATTTCGTCCGTGCACAGTATGGTGCCGGAGACACTGCTGATTTCAAGCCATATCTTGAAGAAATGGACGTACCCGCTGACTCAAAGAACAATACATTCATCGCTGGTGAATTACAGTTTGATTTGCCACGTTGGGAAGGTGTGCCATTCTACGTGCGTTCAGGCAAGCGTTTAGCTGCTAAACAAACACGTGTCGATATCGTCTTCAAGGCTGGTACCTTTGCCTTTGGTTCTGAACAAGAAGCGCAAGAAGCTGTGTTATCAATTTTGATTGATCCTAAGGGTGGTATCGAATTCAAGATTAATTCAAAGTCAGTTGAAGATGCTTTCAATACACGTATGATTAATCTTGATTGGTCAATTTCTGATGAAGATAAGCAAAATACACCTGAGCCATACGAACGTATGATTCACGACACAATGAATGGTGACGGATCAAACTTCGCTGACTGGAACGGTGTTGCTATTGCTTGGAAGTTTGTGGATGCTATTTCAGCTGTCTACACTGCTGATAAAGCACCACTTGAAACATACAAGTCAGGTTCCATGGGACCTGAAGCATCTGACAAGCTGTTAGCCGAAAACGGTGACGCTTGGGTATTTAAGGGTTAATAAAATAAAAAAAGAAGACTAGCTAAGCTAGTCTTCTTTTTTTATTCAACAGCAATTTTACGATTAAGTTGTGGTGCAGTCACCTTTTGTGCTGTTCGTGTTTTTTCTTCAATATATTTAATCAGCGCGTCAGTATCAGTCCCTGCGGCACCAACTATTTTTGTATTTTTAAAGGCTGTGAAATTATCACCCCCACCATGCAAAAAGTCATTGATAACAACACGATAATTTTTGGTGTCCTCTATGCTTGTGCCATGTGTATCACGCATCTCTATCACACGATCAGAAGGATTTGTCTCATCAGACTTATGGTAAGTATACTGCAATCCTGCAATTTGGAGATAATAGTGCTGGTTTTCGTTATATTGTTGATTTAATGCTTGCCTTATTTGAGCCCCAGTCATGTCAACAACTTGCAAAATATTACCAAAAGGTTGAACAGCTGTCGCTGCACCCCAAGTAATTGCTTTACGTTTATTCACAGCTAAATCAGCTCGTACACCACCCGTGTTCGTCATCGCAAAATCCGGGTTTAATTGTGCATGTTGTGCTGCTGCAAGTTGCGAATCAGCAACTAATTCACCCGCTTGATTTTCAAGCGTGTCATTATTATGCAATCGGCCTGTGATTGTTTCATTTGTTGCCGCATAACCAATCACTTGACTCACTTTTTTATTGACGCGTTTATCAGCATCTTTAACAATATTTGCTACTGTTTTATCTGATTTGGTTTTGGGATCATCTTTAGCTGAAAGTACCGGATAAACATGTGACGTCACATCAGTAAAACGTCCTGATTTGCCATCAATATAACACCAACTATTATCGTACGCTTTTCCAGTATAGACAGCTTGAACGACTTGAGTACGACCCACCTTCGCGTTAGCATACTGATGTGAATGACCAGCGACATACAAACCAACTTGGTTGTCAGGAGACAAATTATTTAACTTGTTTAAAATAGCCACGCTTTGGCCTGACGTTGTATCTGTTTTTGTTTCTACACCAGTGTGTGCTACAACAATAATGGCATTAACACCTTTTTCGCGTAAAATTTTATCATATTTAGCAATTGTCTCGGCCTCATCAAGCACATCATAGTCTTTATAATTTTGATATAGCGTTAAGCTTGGTAATGTGGCAGTCTCAATACCGATAATGCCAACCTTAGCTGTCTGATTGTTTTGTTTAACAGTCTTGATTATATAGGGTTGATAACCATAAGGGATTTTTTGATCTTTTTTGTTCACCACATTGGCAACAATCATATCAACACCTGACGTGCGATGGGGATAATTTTTAAGCAACTTATCCGCTGAATTATCAGGCTTTTTACCTGTTAAAATACGATTAAATTCGGGCAATCCATGATCAAACTCATGATTTCCAAGCGTCCCAATACTAAACTTCATTGCTTTTAAGGCATGCATTGTAGATTCGTGGGCCAAAAGCGTTGAATTGGCGGGTGCTGCACCGACAGCATCGCCAGCTTCAATACGCAAAGTATTATCAGATTCAGTGACCGATTTAAAGTGCGATTGTGCTTGATCCAAATAAGCTGCCAAGCGCGATACCGTGCCGGCCTTGCTATAATTCTTGTCCCCTATTTTGACATCTCCGGTGGTATCAAGGCCACCATGTAAATCGTTAATTCCTAAAATTTGAACAGCAATATCATTTTTATGCTTCTGGTTGGCCCTTGGATAATCTTTTTCCAATTTTGGCTTAGCATACTGATCCGTACCGTTTATAATTGCAAGATCTGCTTGTACTCGCCCGCCGTAACTAACTAATGCCAAACCAGTCATTAATCCCACAACAAATAAACGCGTTAATTTGCGCGTTGCAACACTTTTCATTCTCATACCCTCCAATTATAATCAATAGTATCGCATTGCATATGCGTGTTTTTGATTATAATTGGGTTAAATAAAGAAACAATTTATTATATTTTTCATTAATTGTTCGCTTTTAACAAAAATACCTACCTTAAAAATGTTCTTGTCGGCTAGAAACACCGTAATCTTTTTGTTAGTTTAGTGTGGTGATATGAGTTGGTAAATCAGCCAGCTGTTCTGGATGATGTGTGGTGATCAAAACCACTTTATGGCGCACCAGCACAAGATATTCAATCAAGTTAAGAATGATTTCAGTGTTATGACTGTCTACGTTACTTGTTGGTTCATCAAAAATATACAACTGACGATTCAATAAAAATTGCCCATAAGTACTCACCAGCTGTATTTCGCCACCAGATAATTGCCCCATTTTTGTTGACCAGATGTGGTCCAATACAGGACTAATTAGTTCACTCACATCATCATGAAAAGTTGTTGTTTTGCCTCCCAATTCTTGGTACATTTTAAGTGTTTGTGCCACGGTTAATGTTGGTAAAAACTGCACCTGTTGCAATTGATATGCAATCTGTTTAGGCTTCGGCACATCGTACTTGACCCCCGTCACCTTAGTCGTTGCGACACCAGCAATGAAGTCCAATAACGTTGTTTTACCTGAACCATTGGCTCCAATAAGAATATTCACGACATTTGGCTTTAATGTCATAGAAAAATCACGCGCCAAGACGCGGTGGCCATACTGAGCTGAATAATGACTAATATGCATAGTGTGCTCCTCCAAATTAAACGCGCTTTGCAACAGCATTCACTGTGAATTTTGATACTGAAAAATAGCCAACCAAACTATAAATTAGCGTTACTATCAACCAACACCATATGAATTGAGACGCGATTGCTCGATGAAAAAAACCAAGTAGTAATTCATCGGCAGTACCGGCTATATAAGATATTGGGTTGAACATAGTCACGACATCTTGTAGTAACTTTCCCTCGGGTAATTTCAAAAAAAGAAATGCGCCAAATATCAGCACGCTGGTTAAAACATTAAGCGATTCAATTTTAATGGGTAATAGTACTAGAATACTAGATAACAGGATAATCGGTAGAGAAACAATGACAGATACCAAAAAAGCAGCAAAAATAATTCGCATATCCCAATGATTGGTCACAGACATGAACACGACATTAAAAAGCAACAACTCAATATTTAAAATAAACCAGTGTACACTCACTTGACTACTTAATATCTGCCATTTTGATCCAACAATAAAATATAGTTGCTTGTAAAATCCACTTTCTCGCTGTGAAATTATCGCCACAATAACATTATTTAAAAGTGTCACTAAAATAATATAAGCCCAAAAATAGCTCAAAAAAGCTAAGGTTTGTTCATTAAATGACATTTTTTTCCCAATGACACGATGATTTTGAAATATAAAATAACCGGTTGGCAGTAATAAATTGAATATAAATACAAACTTATTACTCAACATGTTTATAAAATAGATACGGCACAACGCTTTGATTTCCCTCATTTTTTTAACATTCTCTCATTCATCAATATTTTAAAAATAATAAAAATCTTTTATTTGTCATTATACGCTCATTTTTATGGTTGTAAAATGTATCTTGACAGGGCTTATTTTTATTGATATAGTTTACCTGTTAATTAACCAGTAAACTATCGAGGTATCTCATGTCCCAATCAGACCATATTATTCAAGAACTTAATACGTTCGTGCAAACCTATGCTGCCAGTTCCGAATTTATTCAAACAACTGCGGCACAAAAAATAAATGCAACACAAGCACATCTGCTCATGTTGCTTAAAACACAGCACGCCACCAATTCATCACTAGCGGAGAGCATGCATTTAACAAAACCAGCAATTACAAAAGCTATAAAGAATTTGATTGCACATGGCTACGTTGTCGCGACTAAAGATGTCAATGACAAACGTAGTGTTAATTATCAGTTAAGTACTGAAGGCATGCAATTAGCAGCGCAACACGAGGCGTCACACCGTAACTTACACCATCGCATTGATCACACGATTGCAACTTTTACACCAGCACAACGTGAGACAATTGTGGCATTTTTAGCACAAATCAATCACCTAGAGGATAACCAATCATGAAAAAAATTATTGCCATTATGGCTGTTATTATTATTGCTATTGTCGGTTTTGCAGCCTTTAAGGGCCAAGCAACAAAAAAAGAAACCAACCAAATTACTATCGTTGCATCAACTGATTTTTATGCCGAATTAGCCCAAACCATTGTAGGCAATCACGGGAAAGCTACAGCCATCATTAAAGATGCAAATGTATCACCAGAGGACTATGAGCCTACCACTGCAGTTGCCAAAAAGGTTAACGGCACCGATATTGCAATAGCCAATGGTCTTGGCTATGATGCTTGGCTAAATAAATTAGCTAAGTCATCACGACAAACGCAACTCGTGCGTGTCGGAGAAGATGTATTACATGAGAAGTCTGGTGCTAATCCTCATCTTTGGAATAACCCAGATACGATGATTAAAACGGCTAACTATTTAGCCAATGATTTGTCAAAAAGAGACCCCAAAAACAAGTCTGAATATCAAGCTAATGCGAAAAAATATATTTCAAGTTTAGCCCCAGTGACAACATTGATTACCGAACTCAAAAAAGAGGCTAAAGGGCAATCAGTTGCTCAAAGTGAGCCTGTATTTGAATATATGCTGACAGCTCTCGGTTACAAGGTCATGGATACTGATTTTTCGGAGGCTATTGAAGAAGGTAATGACCCTTCACCAGCAACACTTACTTCTCTCAAATCCGCAATCACTAATCATCAAATCGCCTTTTTTGTTAACAATAAGCAAACTACTAGCCCAACCGTTTCAAATATGTTGAACTTAGCCAAAGAAAATAATATCCCTATTGTTAATGTCACAGAAACAATTCCAAATGGTGAGCACTATGTTAGCTGGAAAGTCGCTGAATTGAAAGAAATTCAAAAAATTACCCAGGCAAAATAAAACCACAAACCATCAAATTTAACCGCTTTCATTTCAAGTCATGTTATACTGACTGTGGGTCCAGTGTCTTACTGTTCTCAGAAAATATCATTAAAAATGGAGGTCTATATTCATGTCACTCACAGACACCTACACCTTATCAAATGGACACAAAATTCCAGTTATTGGTTTTGGTACTTGGCAATCGGCTGACGGTGATGTTGCTTACCAAGCTGTAAAATGGGCTTTAGAGGCTGGCTACCGCCACATTGATACGGCAGCTATTTACGGTAACGAATCTTCTGTTGGTCGTGCAATCAAAGATTCTGGTATCTCACGCGATGATCTCTTTGTAACAACCAAGCTTTGGAATGATGCACATAATTATGACAAAGCTACAGCAGCACTTGACACATCTCTCGACAAATTAGGATTAGATTACGTAGATTTATATCTGATTCATTGGCCTAATCCGGCAGCCCTTAGAAATGAACAAGAAAATGCTTGGGAATCAGCAAATGCTGATACTTGGCTTGCCTTAGAAGCAGCTTATGAAAATGGTAAAGCCAAAGCAATTGGTGTTTCCAACTTCCAAATTCATCATTTAGAAGCATTGGCTAAAACGCAAAAGATTGCCCCAATGGTTAATCAAATTTTCTTGAATCCTTCTGATCATCAAAACGAGTTAGTTGCTTATAATAAAGCACACAATATACTAACCGAAGCGTATTCGCCTTTGGGCACTGGCAAATTAATTGATTTGTCCCCAGTAAACGATATTGCCAAAAAGTATAATAAGTCTATTCCTCAGATTCTTATCCGTTGGTCTCTAGACAGTGGTTTCCTACCACTACCTAAATCGACTCACCAAGAATATATTCAAGCAAACAGCGACGTCTTCGACTTTGCACTATCTATTGAAGATATCCAAACACTTGATGCTTTGGAACATACAGCCGGCGAGCACCTAGATGCTGATAAAGCTGACTTCTAATAAAAAAGCGTTGTTTCACGTGAAACAACGCTTTTTTATTTAAACAGAACGCTTTTTAAAGATAAAGTATGCAATCCCGTACATCAGAATAATATACACAGCGTAAGCTGTAAACACAGCACCCTCTGACATATGAACCATCTCCTTGAATAAGTGGGCTGGCATTTGTCGATAAACGGCTACACCCAAGAAAATATTAAACGGATTCCACTTTAAGATAGGCGCCATATTAATTAATAGTGATGAAATAGAGCTCAGAATAGGTGTTCCAACAATCATGACAACCCCTAAACCAATAGCAGCACCAGAATTCTTAACTAAGTTAGTAATCAACAATACTAATGCGGCAATGAAAATCATTTGCAACAAAGTTGTTAAGGCTGTTAGCCCCATATTTTGCCAACCAGTTCCGACATAGTTGATTTTATCAGCCAAGTTAATCTTTGGTGCGAAAATCATCTTGCCAAGCATCGTACCTAGAAACGCAGCAACAAACAAACTAATATAAACACTGAAATTCAGCAATAATTTACTAGTGAAAACCATCCCGCGGTTAAAACGTCGTGATAACAATGGTCTAATTGTACCAAAACCAAATTCTTGCGAAACACTTAGCGCGGTAATAATAATACCTGCCATAAATACATAAATTGTCCCCTGACCAAAGTTAGTTATCGCATTTACTGTTCGCTGCGATTTAAAAATAGCCAATATTGCCAACGGAAAAATAAAACTCAATGCAATCCAAATATACAGTCTGTTTTGTTTTATTGCTTTATAATATTCCTGTTTCATTAATGTTAACATGTCAATTACTCCCCCTTATCATCGTTAGCCAACATATCAAGTAACGACTTTTCCAAATTTCCTGTGACTGTATTCATTGTTGTAATGTCGATACCAGCTTGATTCACAGCAGTGATGACTTGCTGCAAGTTGTCAGCCCCAGAAACAAGGACATGCCCATCCTCCATATTCGCTACCCATTGATTAGCAATAGCCAAATTAATTGTTTTTTGGTTATCTGACGTTTCGAGTGCCCAACGTACTTTATCATGGCTAAAGAATGCAGCCATTGTTGCTGTTTCAATAATTTTACCGTGATTAATAATCACAACGTCATCAACTAGCTTCTGTAACTCATCCAACAAGTGACTAGAAATCAAGAATGCGACACCTGTATCGGCCAATTCGCGAATCAAACGTCGCAAATCATGAACTGATTGTGGATCTAAGCCATTCATTGGCTCATCTAAAATAACCAACTTAGGATTACGAATTAGCGCAATGGCAATTCCCAAACGTTGCTTCATTCCTAATGAGAAATTCTTAGCCTTACGCTTACCAAAGTTTTCACCATCAATTTGGGTTTGTTTCATTAAAGTTTTGAAATCAGCTGGATTATCGGTATCCATTGCATACAACTTCAAATGCTCAAGGGCTGTCAAATTCGGATAAATTGACGGATATTCAATCAAATTACCAATTTTACCCAACGCTTGATGGTTACTAAAGGTTACTGGTTGTCCTTCAAATGTGATGTTACCTGATGAATAGCTCATCAATCCAGTAATTGCACGCATTGCAGTCGACTTTCCTGCACCGTTTGGTCCAATCAAGCCAACAATGTGTCCCGCTTCAACATTAAAGCTGACATTTTCCATTGCCTTTTTTGAACCATACTGCTTGTTAACATTTTTAACTTCTAATAATGCCATGTTTCCCCCTAAATAATACTACTTATTTATCCCACGTTACTTTGAGTGTGGGTTTAAATACAAACGTAAATGTAACACCTGTTAAAATAGCTGGTGTTAACAACAAATCAAACAATTTTACAGCAGACAACGTCTCACTATTGTTGGCTAAGACTACTGCATAAGATGTTACAAACACAAATATAACAACCGGCCAACGTAAAATTCTTAAACGCACTGCCTCATCGATTGAGTCGCCACTAATTTTGGTAGATAAATAATAACCAACCGCAAATAACAATAAACCAGCCAGAATCAGAATCATAAACTGTATTGGTTGTTTACTATCTTCTAATAATTTATAGATCAAAGTTAATGGTTGAATAGCAACCAACCCAACAAACATCGCCCCCGCAATTTTCATCCAATTGGGCCCAATAATAGTATAAATGCCGGCCATCACACTGGCGATGAAAAAGAAGTGCGCGCTAGTCATAATATCAAGATTAAGCGCTTGACCAAAATCAGTGGGGTGAAAAATACCAACAATTGCCCCATCCACAACGATAGCGGCGACGATTGGGACAATGACTAACCAAAATATTCGTGCAATAAACAACTGACCACGTGAAATATTTTGCGTGAACAACCATAAATCTAAGCGACGTGACTGATCATTGAGTAACGAAATGGCTGCTATAAATAGCCAAACCCCTATTAAAACAGGGCCAAATCCTTTTTCAGCGCTGAAATTACCGTGTAATCCATACTGCCATATCGAAGACCCTACTTGAATGACTGTTAGTAGTACACCTAAACTTAATGCTAGAATCAGTTGATTCTTTTTGATTTTCATGTACAAAATCATTGCTTGTCTCATATTTCCCCCTCCAATTCTTGTTGCCATGCATACGCTTCTTCGGCAAAACTAGCGCGGAAAATATCTTCACTACTAATAGGTAATTCTTCAACAAATTTAAATTCTTGGCTGGCCAACTTAATTCCAATATCTTCCGTAAAATCGTTAAAGACAATCGTCACAACATGCCCTGTTTGAGCAATGATTGTCCCTGTCTCGCGAAGAAATGCGGGTAGCTCTTGGCCGACAAAAGCTAGTTGATACTTTTTAACATCTTTATTCTCATCAATAGCAAATGTACGATCGATTGTCTGGTTTTTGAGCAGTAGAATGCGATCAACTAATGTATCTAATTCGACCAAGTTATGTGAGGCAATCAAAACTGTTGTTTGCTGCTCCATGACTTGGTTAACAATTAATTGCTTAACCTGATCTCGAATTAAGACATCTAGACCATCTAGTGGTTCATCCAGTAAAATATATTGCGCACGACTAGCAAAGCTGAGAATAATCATAAATAGTGCACGCATACCTTTAGAATAAGTTTTAATCTGTTTACTATTATTCAAGCCAAATCGTTTGATTTCTGCATCATACCAAGCTTCATCGAAATCCTTATAGGCCACTTTTAGAATAGCTTTAATTCGTTTTGGTGAATAGTAACGTAACCAATTATCAGGCATATCGATATAAAACAATTGATCATGTCGCTTTGTTGTTTTCAGATAGTCTATGCCATCTAGTCCAACACGACCAAAGTCAGGTAATAACTCACCTGACAGTGTCCCAAACAATGTCGTCTTCCCTGCGCCATTGCGGCCTACTAGACCAACAATCTCGCCCTTATGCAATTCAAAATTAACATTCTTCAACACTTGTTTATTTTGAATTTTCTTAGAAATATTTTCAATAACGAGTGTCATCTCTCCTCCTTGCTCGCTTTAACATCTTTTCCGTAACTAGCATCAATCCACTGATGCAAAATATCAGAAGATATGCCCGCACGCTTTGCCTCAATCACAACTTCCCCCAATTGTTGTTGAACATTGGCAATAAAACGATCATCCGCGATCACACCATCATTTTCACGTACGAAAGTACCTTTACCAGCAACAGTTTCAATCACATTTTGACTTTCTAATGCCTTATAGGCTTTAGCAACTGTATTGGGATTTAGCCCTTCGATTAGCGCCATTTCTCTGACAGAGGGCAATTTTTCGCCCACGGATAAAACACCTGCAGCAACTTGAGACTTGATTCGCCACATCAACTGCTCATATAATGGCTGATTTCGCTGAATTTGTGCCATTTATGCACTTCCTTTATCATTTTTCGTGTATGCTTAACCCCAACGTCTGTCACATACACCAACTGATTAAAATGCGCTTCATTAATTCCCCTATGAATAAGTGTACTAAGTGTACTATCTGTATCATGTGTACTATGTTACGCGGTACAGTTATATTTGTCAAGTCCGTGATGCGATAAATCAAATACGAAATATAAATCAATTTTTAGCACAAATGTATGATAAAATTAGGTCAATTGTTTTCATTTAGATCATACTATTCGTAATCAGAGGATACATCAATGACAAAAGAAAAAACTACCCAAACCATTGTTTTTGTCGCTTTTTTTGCAGCTATTACTTTTGTGGCAACTAGCATTCAGGTGCCAATGCCAGCACTCATTGGCAAACCCTTTGTCCATCTGGGTAATGCTGCTGCACTCCTATCAGTACTGATTCTGGGCTATAAACGTGGTGCATTAGCTGGTGGCATGGGCTTAGCGCTTTTTGATGTCACACACAACTATATTCTTGACGCACCTTATTATTTTATCGAAATTTTCATCGTTGGGGGTAGTGCTATGCTCGTATTTTATAGCCTCCACTACAACAAAAAGCCACAAACTAGTAAATTAGTTCTCATTGTTGTTGCAGCAATTATCACCAAACTCGTCATGACAACGCTACACAATTTTGTTATGAGTTTAGTCAAAGGCATGACTATTCAGCCGGCATTTGTTGCAACATTATCGACGCTCTTTCCCACTTTGGTTAATTGTGTCACAACCTTGCTTGTTGTTATGATTGTCTATCCTATTTTAGGCCAGAAACTGCAACACTCATTAGCCCCAACACATTAAAAAAGCCAGCAGACAATCATGGTAGCGTCTACTGGCTTTTTTGTAAAAACAAAACCCCGCATCTGTTAACAATACGGGAGAAAGAAAATATATTCAAGAATGAGAAGAGAAGATTTGGGAGAGAATGAAATGAAAATCCTATATCATCTGCAGGGTTCTGTTCAATTAATAAGTGTTATTTGTTCTTATCAATAACTATATATTAACGATTCAAGATTAAATTCAAGTTAAAAAATCCTTTTAAAATTAACGCACTTTCTTTTACTATTATTTTACAAGTAAACACTTGGAATTGTTTGACATTTCACAATAAAACCATTATACTTACTTATTGTAATAGAAAGCACGATAATAATTATATGATAAGGAGAAAATCGTTATGTTAGCGTGGTTACGTCATTCAAAAATTGCAATGTGGGGATTGACTATTATTCGGCTCTATCTGGGGTTTGCTTGGGCAAAGGACGGTTTTGAAAAATTAACTGGTCCCAAACCATTTGATGCATCTGGTTTAATTATGGGGGCAATTAAAAATCCTGTTACTGCACCCGGTGGGGCAAAAGCTTTTCCGCTATATGACTGGTTCTTGACTACTTTCACCAACAACGGTCATTCTACTGCTGCCTTTTCTTTCTTAGTATCTTGGGGTGAACTACTGGTTGGACTCGGCCTAATTTTTGGCACGTTAACACTTGCCGCAGCATTTTTCGCATTAGTCATGAACTTTTCTTATCTTGGTGCAGGCGTTGTTTCAGTCAACCCAACCTACATTATTTTAGGTGGTCTATTGCTCATTTCCGGATTCAATTCAGGAAAAATTGGCTTAGACAGATGGGTTACACCATTCCTACGTTCAAAGATGCCGTTCTTGAACAATGATATTAGTGTCAAATAATCTTTAAAAAAATACCGTTATTAGAGGGGAAATAACACACATGTTCACATTACAAAAACCCAAAGCTAACTTGCTTGAAATCACAAGCAAAAGCATTTTTTATGGTTTTATAGCCGGTATGATATCTGGGATGGTAAAAATAGGCTGGGAAGCTATTTTACCACCACGCACCATCGCACGTAATATGACCAATCCACCACAACATATGGCCGAACAATTGGGTTTTTCAGATAAACTTGTTCACGCATTTGTGTACTATTCTCAAGATCAAAAAGTTTTTTGGTTTACATTGTTATTACACTTTTCGTTCGCCATTGTTTTTGCGATACTCTACGTTTTTGTATCTCAATACTGGCCACTCATTGGCCTTTGGCAAGGTGCCGTTTATGGCGTTGTCCTTTGGGTCGTCTGGCATGTTATTTTAATGCCAGCTTTTGGTACAGTGCCGGCCCCTTGGCATCAGCCTTTTGCTGAACATTTTTCAGAATTTTTCGGCCACATCGTTTGGGCTTGGGCGATTGCAGCAACTGTTTATTATCTTATCGCCAAAGACAAGCATGGACATTTAACAACTATTTAAAAAAAGACCTTAACAGGTCTTTTTTATTGCCATTTTTTGTATACTGAAATAAATAGAAATAATTAAAAGGATTGCCGATGTTATTTAAAGATCAAGTTTATCAATTTACGCCAGCAACTGTGCCCAATACAGCCAAGACGGTCATACAAGATTTACCTTATGCTACTGGTTCTCGACACACTTTAGACATCTACTTACCTAGTGGTGTCAAACCTTTCCCAGTCATTTTAGACTTATATGGTGGCGGCCTTCTGCGTGGTAAAAAATCATCTTTCAAACTAAATCCAAGTTTACGATTTTTAACTGATCAGTTTGCTGTGATTAGCATGGATTATCGTTTAAATGTACCACCTTATTGTGAGTTTCCAAATCAAATTGCAGAAATCCGTGCGGCATTAGATTTTTTAACGCGCAGTGCAACAATGTACAATCTTGATATGCAACACGTCATTTTAATTGGTGAATCTAGTGGCGCACAATTAGCTATGTTAGCCGCTGCTAGTTTTGCTGCAAACGTGACACTTGGTCACATACCAAACCATCGATTCCTAGATCAATTCCCAAAAGTAGCCGGTGTTATTGGCCTGTACGGCCCTTATCAAGTCGACCAGTTTGCAACACAATTTAATCAATTGCATATAATCCCAAAATTTCTGGAAACAGGTTCAGCGATAGCCTTCGAAGGCATTATGTTACAAGGCAATCGCCCTGATAGCGTCCCCTCATTAGTTAAGCAGGCCAATCCTGCAACTTATTTCACACCATCCACACCACCTACGTTACTTATCGCCGGCACTAAAGATCATGTTGTGCCTTATCTACAAAGTCTCAAACTTGCAGAAGATTATCACAGATTGGTAGGAAAAAAACCAACAACTCTTATCATACCCAATGCTGATCATGGTCCAAGTGACTATAATACATCCGCTATTTATTATGAAAAGCTAGCGTTTATCAATGAGCATATAAAAGCAGTGTGAGTTAACTCACACTGCTTTTTTCTAGTATCGTTAAAATGGTTCTTAGCACACCAGCATGATTGTTATCAGCCACAACTGGTAAGAAATCACCAGAAAGTTTAGTATTGGGCATAATGTATGGGTACCCCACCTGTGTCAGCATTTCGATGTCATTGCCCCCATCACCGAAAGCTGCGACTTGTGATAATTGAATCCCTAAATTATCTGCTAAAACCTTTAATCCGACTGCTTTATTGACACCTGCTGGCACAATATCAATCGCACCCGTCCCTGTCTCTGTCACGTGTACTTGATGGCCTAAAGCTTGTTTAGCCGCAGCATACAATTTACTTTCATCAAAATCTATCCAATTCATGGTTACTTTAAAAATTGGCGTCACGATTTCAGATACATCGTCAAACAAAATCACTTTTTTAAAATATTTTAACCGATCAGCAGTGGCTAAATGAGAAAAACTTCGCGGTATATAAGCTGTGTCATCAGTCGAATAAACCAAACCTTGATCTGGCTTTGGTTCAAAGGCTGTGATTAAGGTTTGAATTTGCGCCAATACTGACCAAGGTATTGCTTGGTTATAAAGTACCTCACCATTAGGCGCAATAACGCGTGCGCCATTATTTGTGACATAAAATAAGCCAGCGTGTAAAAAATCAGCTAACAACATCTCAATACGCTCCTGATGGACACCTGTTGCTATCACAAAACCAATATTTTTTGCTTTTAATCTTTCTAGGACAACCTTAAATAGTGCTTTATCAAATGTTTTATCATCTGCTAAAAACGTCCCATCTAAATCAGTTGCTATCAGCTGAATATTTGTCATACTTTATCCTAGTTTCCTTAACTTATAAAATATTGCGGATCTACGTGCTTAATTACTCATAGTGTACCATGTGACTAGCTGATTTATCAGACAATTTCTTAAGCATAAGCTAAAATTCGTTGTGCGATCCAAGCACCTTCACGTAAAACAAGTGTATTAACACCTGGCCTTGGAATAACTGTACCAAACCATTTTAGCCCTTCCAAGGTAATCCCATAAAGATATAAATGATTGATTGTTTCCCCATCACGATTGATAACTTCAAAGGTCTGCTTATTAATATTGGCTGCACCTAATTGATAACTAGTGCCATCAGAACGTATTTTTCTAGGTTGTACAAACATACCATTGTCACGCAGATTGGCGATTAATGGGTTACGAGATAATGAAAGATTTGTTGCGCCAAGGCGCGCTTCAACGAGTGCGTTGCCATGAAATAATTGCCCACGAGAATCACTGGCCTCAAATCCTGTAGCGTCAGTCGTAACATGTATGTTGGCCGCTGTTATCTTAAATAATCCCGCCTTCATCAGCGCGAGTAATTGCTCAATTCGCTCCAAAGGAGGACCCACGGATACTAATGCATCAAATGGTTTGAAATGTTCCAAAAACTTTTCATAATCTTCAGCAGTAAAATAATCGCGTTCTACTATATAACGTACGCGATCACGAATATCACGAAGGATATCAAATGCACCGGCAAACGGTGCGCTCTTATTACCCAAACGTGCATCATGAATATCTGCTGATAAATAAGACTGCATCCATGTCGTATAGTCAGCATCATTTGGTAAATCTCGCGCTGGATTACGGATTAAAGCAATATCAAATTCAAAAACGTCATCTAAGCCGTATTCTTCAGCCGTCGTTTTTAAATCAATACTTGTTAGCAACGCCTGTTTTAGTGCCTCAGATTGATCATAAGTTAGTGAGCTATCTGGTTGATTAATACGATTCAACAAATATTTATATGTCATTTCCTTAACGACAAGGTTTTCAAAATCTTGGTATTGAATATGACCATTGCCAGCCGCACGCAACGCCTCCAAGGCAGCTATAGTGAAAAATTTTGGTTCGTATAATTCACTGGCTGATTTTTCATTAACACCCCGAGCATGCAACGGAAAACCACGGCGGGACCCCGCCACAACCAATGGTTCATGTCCTGAAGGCTTATAAATCAGATTATCATTTTCGTCGCGAATAAAACGTCCACCCTTACCCACTGATAAAGCAGTCATATAATCAAAGAAACTCAGCCCAAGACCACGTATAATAATTTTATCATTCTCATTAAATACCGATAAATCTGCCTCCGCCGGATGCATAGGTGATAAATAATGTAACCCCTTATTTTGTGCAAATGTCTTAAAGCCCTGTTCTTCGTCAGTTAAGTTATCATCTGAATGACCCAATGCCATCACAACGTGGTCTGCTAATAATTGTGTCCCATCATTGAGCATTAATTGAAACTTTTCGCCTAGTTTCTGAACATTCATCACGCTTTGCTGAGTAAAATTTAATGTTTGATTATGTCGTACTCGGCGCATTAACCATTCAAAAAACCAGGCAGCATATATACCCATCATACCACGTGTTGCAAAATCACCAACTTGCGTCAAACGCGATAATTCATTAGTATAACTCGCATCGAATTCTTGGTGATGGGACAAAAAATCTTTCGCTTCTGACTCTAACCATTGGAACATGTTAGGCCCTGGTAAAGGTTTCCCCCCATTTTCAATGGATTCATCATTAAACAAAGTAATTTGATCGATAACTGTATTCATGAGAAAAGATCTATTTTGTGATAAAAACGGATCCCACACACGTCCCCCAATCGCGTGTGGATCATAAATTTGAACATCAATTTGCGTGTCGTCATTAGCTAAATTAATTAATCGCTCAGCTACTGCTAGTCCCCGAGGACCGGCACCTATAATTGCAACTTGCATATATTTTTCTCTCCATAGCGTACAACAATAGACGCATTTTTTTATCTATAAACTAGTTACCATTATAGTGGTTTTTACTATGCTTTTCAAAAAGTTCACTCATGCTAATGCTTGTCCTGTGCCATCACTGCTTGCAATTTTTTGTAATACTTTTTGGATAACGGTACCCTGGCCTGATTAGTTAACGTCAAAGTCCGCTCTTTTGTGTTCAGCGACGCTATTTTGTGCCGATTAACAATATAAGCAGCATGAACTCGCATTAAATCCTTATGTAGTTGTTCAATGTGCTGCATCGTCCCCCGCACGCTAAGTTGACTTTTCTCACTATAAACAATTAACCGATGACTACGCAACACATCTGATGCGATATAGACTACTTCGTGTATGTCAACTTTTTCCGACTTTCTACCGTTGGGAATAGCTATAAAATCAGGTTTTGCTATCACGTGTTCAGCAAGTTGTTTTTCAGCAGTAGTAATTGCAGATACTAACCGTTGCTTAAAAATAGATTCAGCTTGAAATTTATTAATGAAGTCTAAAGCGCTAATTTGATATTGATAACTGGTGGCCATTAATTCGGTATGTGTTGTCACAATAATAATTGGCGAAATAACATCTCGACTTCTGATAAATTGTGCTATGCTCAAGCCGGTATAATTATGATGATTGATTTCCAAGTCAAGTAGTATAATTTTAGGCTGCTTATCAGACATTAGCACTGATAAAAACTGCTTGGGCTGACCAAATACTTCACAATGAGGTAGAATACGCTTGATACGGAGTTGTTGAACAATATTGTCCTCTAATAGATAATAATGCATTATCATCACCCCACTATTAACTTTTGGATAAATTGTCTATTTTCTATTATTGTACAATGCTCAATTAATGGCTGTTGCATCGTATACCGTGTGATGAAACTAAGACCAATACCTTCGTGTGTATTTTTGGACGAATAACCCAACTCTTCTATACGGTGAATATCTATATTTTCTTGGTAAGAATTAACAATAATAATCTCATTGTCCTTTGAAAAAATAATCGACACTTTTTTATCAGTTGTTAGACTGACTGCCTCTATCGCATTATCTAATAAAATTCCCACCACACGATAAAAATCGATGTCTTTTTCAATGCTGGTATTATCAAATAATTTATCTACTGATAACGTAATATTCACTGAGTGCTCTGCTGCCAACTGATACTTCACCAGAATGACGCCACGCAACTGAATATCTGATAATTGACTAAGCTGCAACATTGTTTCTTTAGGTAACAGTAGCTGACTACGTCTAATAACAGAATAATATGTTTCCTTAATATCGTGCATGTTCTCCGTCTGAATAGCATACTCTAAACTAGCTAATATATTCTTATAATCATGCTTAAAGAAACGATACTCAGCATATTGCTTTTCTAATTGATTAACATAATATTGCGATGCAGATAATGCTTCAAAGTGTTGCTCTACCTTATTCTGTAGTTGTTCATAGTAGCGATATAGCATGGGCACCAATACTATAGCCACTATCATTAATAACCAAACTAATTCACGCCAAATTGACATAGTATAGTGGTTGCGCGCAAAATGATAGGCCTGATAATTACCCCATATACGTAAAAATATGCTAATGACTAAAAGGCACATCAGCTGTTTCATGTGTGCTTGTAAAAACTCACCTGGCACCCACTTGAATCTGAAACAACGTAACATAATAACCACAAATGTTGTCACGATATTAACACAGAGATTACTGATAACCTGATACTGAACTGACCAACCCGCTAATGTAGTGAGCTGAGTCACTGGATTCATTAATCCATAAGTCATTAAGGTGCTAACTACTGCACAAAGTAAGATAACTAAGTGACTATCATGCCAAAAGCGTTCTCGACAGCCAATATAGTACAACAAAACAATATTTATAGTTGATGCTAATGTTGCTCTAACAAATGGTGAGCCAACACCATTAGATACCATACTCACGATATATATAAGTAATAGTAGCATGCAAAATTTATGTTTTGTGATTTTTTGGCCAGACAATATATCAAACCAACTTATCATAGCAAAAGCTTCAAAAGCCGACCATGTTAGGGCGTTGAGTAGATTCAAAAAAGAATGAAACATGCTTGCGTCTCCATTGAGTGAATAACTATAGGTTTGTCTCAGTATGTAATACAAATGAATTTCAAACGTTCAACATATTTTATCACATATATAATATAAAAATCACATTGACAAGACTAATCATTTCACAACGCTTTGACTGCAAAGTGCGGTACACTAGAAGGCAAAGTGCTTGCAAAGAGGAGATTATATGACTACAAATGATGAAAACATCAGCTCAAATAATTTAAATAGTAATTTATTTTCTGGTAAATTTGGCATCGAAATTGAAGAACATCGTGTACAAACAGATACCTTATCATTATCACAGCATCCCCATCCCGCATCTCTTGGTAAGCGAAAAACACATCCCTACTTCCAAACTGACTTCTCAGAAAGTCAGGAAGAAGTGGTTACCGCAGTACAGTCATCTTCTTCAGCAGCATTACAACATCTTCATGAACTGCAGTTCATGCTGACGCAGTCACTACAAGGGAATGAATTTATTTGGCCACTATCAATGCCACCTTATCTGAGAGAAGCCGACATTATTTTTCTAAAAACACACTTTGAACGACCATGGTATCAAAAATATCGCGATGTATTATTTCTGCGGTATGGTCCTTTTCAACACATTATGACGGGAATTCATGTCAATTTTTCACCAGAAGATAGTGTCATCAAAAATTACGCTAACCAACATGCACTTACCGATTATGTCACCGCAAAAAATAAATTGTTTTTCCAAATTGCTCAACAAATAGCTGGCTATCGTTGGCTATTAACCTACTTGTTTGGCGCTGCGCCAGTGAATGAAAATTCATCAGCAAATTTGCCCAATAATTATCGTAAGCGCCAACCTGTAAGGTCTTGGCGTGCAAGTAATTTTGGCTTTACCAATCAACCTCACATCGATGTAAACTATACCGACTTTAACACACATATTAAACAACTAACTAACCACATTACCAATGGGGATCTCTACGACAAAAGTGAATTTTATGGCCCAGTAAGACTTCGTGCATCTGGTAGTCCCAATGACTTGCGCATTAACGGCGCGGACTACCTAGAATTTCGTATGTTTGATATTAATCCTTTTACTGTCGATGGTATATCACAAGACGCATTAAGTTTTCTCCATCTACTCATTATCGATGCCATCATCAATCCTGAAAATTGGGAACCAGAAAAATTACGTATTGCGAAAAATAAGAATCATTTGGTTGCTTTACAACCAGCCGGTAGTGAGTTGTCAGCTGAGCTCAAATCACAAGCTTATCAATTGTTATCACGCTTAACAATCATTGCTGAAGCAGCACCAGAAAAATTGAAACTTGATTTTATATCCGCGTTAAATAACGTCAATACTGCTTTAAAGCAACCAAATTTAACAATCAGTGGGCAATTAGTTAGCGAGATAAAAGATGAATCACTCATGGCTTTTGGTCGAAAACAAGGTATTGCCTTGCGCAATCAACGCCAATCCGAAAATTCGAATGACATATTTGAGCGGATTCCTAAACAAATAAGACAAAGTTATATTCAAGCGCATCAACTCGGCTTTAACACAACTATATATCAAAATAATCAACTCAAAATTAGTGATAAATCTCATACTTGGTTATTATCCCAAAGCCAAGATTTGACCCAATTGATGACTAATCAAGATTAATTGATTCATGTTTCGCCAGCAATAAACTAATTGTCACTTTTTCGTATAGTTTTCCTTTGTTATTGCTTATCAAATCATACGTAAAAACAACTATCATTACTTATACTGACTTAAATAAGCTATATAAAAAGCCTTGATGATACAGAAAATCAAGGCTTTTTAATGATAACTTGAGTGGCACTTATTGACAGCGAACTCCTGTGTTTTTTTTAATTGTTTCACGTGAAACGTTAAGTTAACGATGTCCATAACTTGACAATTGCTTGGACACCTTCATCCCCATGTTCTTGATTTAATTTAGTGAATAATTGCTCAGCAAGTACTGTCTCTGGTAGTTGCACTTGCATTTCGGCTGCCGCATCTAATGCAATGCGTAAATCTTTCAATAAATGTTTCACATAGAAACCGGCTTTAAAATCATCGTTTAACACACGTGGCATATAATTGGTAATAGACCATGAACCAGCGGCGCCATTAGCCCATACTTGGTAGGCATCTGACAAATTTAAACCGGCTGCTTGCGCATAAGCCATTGACTCCGCCATTCCCAGAACGGTTGCAGCCACACCAATGTTATTACTCATTTTCATGTGTTGTCCTTTACCAGCTGAACCAACATGAATAATTTGGGTTCCTATGGCTTTAAGAACAGGCATTATCCGTTCAAATATAGCTTTGTCTCCGCCTACCATAATAGATAATGTGCCATTTTTCGCACCAACATCGCCACCCGACACTGGTGCATCGAGTACATGTACGCCTTGCTGTTCACCCCTTTTAAATAAAGTCTCAGCCAATCGGGGTGTCGAGGTTGTCATATCAATTAAAATGTCGTTTTCTTTCGCACCGGCAAATACACCTTCTGGCCCTAGCCAGACTGTTTCGACATCTTTAGGATAACCTACCATCGTAAATGTTATCTCGGATGCACGCGTTACATTTGCCGGTGAATTTGCCCAGTGTGCGCCATGCGCCAGGACGTCATTCGCCTTGGCACGTGTTCGATTATACACAGTGACTTCATGCCCAGCTTTTAAGAAATTATTAATTACGCCCGTCCCCATAACGCCCGTGCCAACAAATCCTATTTTCATATTTTTACCTCAAAATTTCATTTTCTGTGTAGCCACCGCGTGCCAATGTCACTGCGTCATTTAGTGCCATTTCTACCATGTTTTTAATAGCGGTATTAGTATAAAAAGCTATATGTGGTGACAAATAAAAATTGTCTAATTGCGTTAGACGTTGAATATTTTCTGGCAAATCAGCAACTGCTTGTTTTTGATCCATAAAATCATTTTCGTTAGGTGCCACATCAAATGCAGCACCGTATAATTGTCCTGATAGTAAACTAGATTCTAATGCGGCCATGTCAACAATTTCGCCGCGTGCCATGTTCAGCATAATTGTTCCTGGCTGTATTTTATCAAAAAAGTTTTGATTCGCTAATCCCCGTGTTTCATCATTCAATGGTGTGTGAAAACTAATAACATTGGCGCGAGACAAAGCATCATCTAATGAAGTATATTCTAAAAATGCCTCGTTTTGCGCACGATACACAGGGTCAACCCCAAGCACATTTGCACCCAAGGCATGTAGCATCTGTGCTAATGCTGTTCCAATACGGCCGACTCCGATGATTGCCACTGTCATCTGATAAATTTCTCTTGCTTGACCGCCGGCTGCCCACGTGTAGTCCCCTGTCGCCATGGCACGATCAAATTTTTTATTGTGCCGCAAAATATTAAGTAATTGTGTCAACGTATATTCTGCAATTGCACGTGGTGAATAAGCAGCAACGTTTGATAAGCGAATATGCTGCCCAAATGCGGCTGGTAAATCAAATACGTCGTACCCAACTTGTCGTAAAGCTATTTGTTTAATCCCATAGCCTGCTAATGATTCGTATACAGGAGCTGGTATGGCTGTTGTTTGTTGTGTCGTCACTGCATCAAAACTTTGCGCCTGTGCAACATTATCCACGTTTAGTGGCTCGTACACATTGACAACATCGTGTCCCGTTTTAGCCACCCATTCATCAACAAAGGGTAATTCTTCTTTTACTGTGTTATACATTATTATTTTCATCAGTCTTGCTCCTTTTTAATTTAAATTAAAAGCACGCAAAAAGCGTGCTTTTGTTTACTTAATTTTACCTAAGAAATATTTTTTCTTACCACGTCGAACTAACACAAATTGACCATCATAATGTGACAAGGGATTAATCTCTGCTGCAACATCTGTTACTTTTTCACCATTAATACTAATAGCGCCATTTGCCACATCTTCACGTGCCTGACGCTTTGAAGCTTCGACACCACCATCAACCAAGAAATCAACAATATTTTTGACAGTGTTTGCTGCCTCAAAACTAGGCACACCACCAAATGCATCAGCGATTTGTGCTGCTGATAAGGTTGCCACATTACCACTGAATAATGCAGTTGAAAGATCTTCAGCTTCTTTAACTGCAGCTTCGCCATGCACAAATTTAGTCACTTCTTGTGCCAATCGGCGTTGCGCTAAACGTTCGCCAGGATTTGTGGCCACTGCTTCAGCCAAATCATCAATTTCTTCACTACCCAAGAAAGTGAAATACTTAAGATATTTCACAACATCTGCATCCCCTTGATTAAGCCAGAATTGGTAGAAAGTATAAGGCGACGTTTTTTTAGGATCCAACCAAATAGCATTGCCTTCTGACTTACCAAACTTCTTCCCTGTTGAATCAGTCATCAACGGGATTGTTAAACCAAAGGCCTTTGCTTCATTACCTTCCAAAGAGTGAATTAAGTCGATACCTGATGTGATATTTCCCCACTGATCAGAACCACCAATTTGCAACTTCACATCTTCACGACGCCACAATTCATGGAAATCAATCCCTTGCAATACTTGATAAGTGAATTCAGTAAATGAAATACCCGTTTCTAAGCGCGAAGCCACGACATCTTTTTTCAACATCACATTGATTGAAAATAACTTGCCATAATCACGCAAAAAATCCGTTAATGTCAACTGACCAAGCCAATCATTATTGTTAACAATTCGCGTATCATTATCGCCAAATAGCTTGGTTACTTGCGCTGTAATACCCTTTTCGTTTTCTGCAAGTTGTTCTGACGATAACAACTGACGTTCAGTTGTTGGCCGTGGATCACCAATTGCCCCGGTTGCGCCACCAATAATAATAACAGCTTTTCCACCAGCATTTTGAAAGCGCTTTAATACCATAAATGGAATCAAATGTCCTAAATGCAGCGAATCGGCAGTTGGATCAGTACCTACGTAAGCGCCAACTTTGCCACTAGCCATAGCTTCTAATAATCCTGCTTCATCTGTGATTTGATTTAACGCACCACGCCATTTAAGATCTTCTATAAAATTCATCTTCATCTCCCTATATCTTCTTGTGGATAGCAAAAACCGCCCTATAAATACTATAGGACGGTTTTAACCGTGGTACCACCTAAATTGTAAGTCATCGGACCTACCACTTATAACGCCTTATCGCGGCATACGTCATACGTTTTTATGTTGTGTAACTCGAGCACAGCGACGGGTTAGTTCTCATCAACCACTAACTTTCTTTAACGCGTCAATCTGTGTCTTTATCAACTGATGATGTCTTCATTATACCAGAAAATATTAAGATATGTGATTTTTCAAATTTTTATCACAATAATAACAACTGATCTTTTTAATGATAAACGTTTATCTGTTTTATGACAGACCGATTATTTCTTGTTATAATTAGGTTCTGATTGGGAAGGGTTTTATGAAATTTAATACTATACAACATACTTTACAAAATATACGCACCAAGCAAAACCTCACACAAGTAGATTTTGCAGAAAAAATATTTGTTTCCCGACAAACTGTCTCTAACTGGGAACGGGGTATTAGTATCCCTCCGGTAACAGCACTCAGCATTATTGCAAATACTTTTGATGTGCCGTTAACACAATTACTGTCTGCTCTTGACGGTGAACAAGCCAATCGTGAGCATGCAGCCGAGCGTCAACTTATTGTTGAGGCATTCCTAACTTTACTTCATCGTCATAACGGCCAATACAGTACAATTGATTTAATTATTGCTGAATCCGGCATCGACTATGAACATGCCATTACATTGTTCAATTCACCGTCAGCAATTTTACAATATATTGCCCAACAAATCGATGCACAAGTCATTGCAGCACTTGATAATTACAGTGATGATGATCCTCTTATGATGATTGCAGATGCTGTATTACCAGTTCTCTATCAACATAATCATACGCTCAAAATCTTATATACTGGTCACTACGCTAATGGTGAATGGCTCACTTTTCTTAAAAATAGTTATCAAAAATGGGCCGCACCCTTTTTTGATAACTATGACATTACAACAGCACCAGTCTCTCGTAAATTCGCCATCGAACTCACAGTCAAGACAACCCTATCGATTATTTCAACTTGGCTCACACAACCAGTTCCCACACCACCCGATCAATTTCGCCAAACTTTTTTACACCTGACAAGAACACCTATTATTAAGCTCATCTGTCCTTGAAAAAGATTCAACTTGTGAATGTCAACATGTTGAATCTTTTTGCTAAAATGAATAGCATATTACTTTTACTAAATTTTTATTTTTTAGGAGCTTACCATGTCGATTCGTTTTAAAGCCATTACACTAGGAATTATATCTGCCTTCTTTTTTTCAATTACCTTTGTTGTTAATGAAGTTATGGCCAATGCTCACGGCTATTGGGGCTACACCGCTGCTTTACGGTACTTATGGATGCTGCCCTTAATGTTAATTGTCAATAAACTATTTGGCTCAAATGTGAGACATGTTCTGGGTATTATCAAACGCGATATGAAATCCTGGTTCATCTGGTCTCAGGTTTGTTTTGTTTTATTTTATGTGCCTTTGTGTTGGGCTGTTAACTATCTGCCAGGATGGCTGATATCTGCTACTTGGCAATTGACTATCATCTTTGGCGTTTTAACTACACCATTGGTGCGTGTCAAAACACAACAAAGCGGCTACGTTCGATTAAAAATCCCAACCAAAGCAATCCCATGGATGGTTATCATTCTTGTTGGAGTGTTCTTAACTGTCGCCAGTTATATTACTCACTTAAAACACATTGCCCCGTTACTATTCGCGATTATTGCTATCATGCTAGCAGCAGTTGCTTATCCACTTGGCAATAGACAAATCATGGCCACGACAGATGGGACTGTCACTGCTTCTGAAAAAGTATTAGCAATGTTAATTTGTTCGTACCCGACTTGGCTTATTATCGCTACTTTATCATATACTCAGGTTGGCTTGCCATCCGCACCACAGTTGCTTAACACATTCATTGTCGCACTGTGTTCCGGCGTGATTGCTACTGTTCTTTTTTTTGGTGCAACACAATTAGCTGTTCACGATATGAAAAGTCTAGCTGCTGTTGAAGCGACACAAGCTATGGAAGTTATTTTTTCTGTTTTACTCAGTCTATTATTCCTCGGCCATGCGCTCCCGACACCAGCCCAGTTAGCCGGTCTATGTCTTATGGTTTTTGGTATTATTATGTTATCAATTCGAGAATAAACCAGCTATACGTTGATTTTCCTTCTTATAATTGTTACAATTGTGTGACAAAGAGAAAGTTTGAGGTTGATGTATGCCAAATAATAGAAATATTAAAACTATTGCTTGGGCTCGTGTGACAAAGCATTTCAAAGCAGCCTTTTTAGTCTCACTTGTACCAATGATTTTAACAGTATTAAGTGTTATGTCTAACCATAACCGCACTACTAACTTTACTGATGATCGCATGTTAGACAACAGTGATTATACAAATGTCCCACATGAAATCAATCATTTTTTACAAGACAACTGGCCCACTATATTATTAGTTTCTCTTGTTATTGCTGCATTTCTGCTCGTCATCAGTGCTGTAATGAGTGCCGTCGCAACGTTCTTTACGGAAAGTTCGGTTAGCGGATTTATTGATTGGCATGAAACCAATGTCACACCAGAACACCCAATTAAAGCTGGCTTTCAATTACTCACAAGTATGAACTTTAAAATTGCGCTACTACGTGCTATTTATACCATACTTTGGTCACTATTATTCATCGTCCCTGGTATTATTAAAAGTCTATCTTATTCGCAAGCAATATATTTATATCGCGATGATTTACGCCATGGTCGAGAAATTAAGACAGCCAACACTTACATCTCTGAATCAAGAAAGATGATGTATGGTTTCAAAGGACAACTATTTATCATGTATTTAAGCTTGATTGGTTGGTACTTTGTCACACTAATCACTTTTGGTTTGGCAAATATTTTTGTTTTACCATACACGCTAGCTATTCGTGCTGAATTCTACATTGCCCTTCGCGAATTACTCCCACCAACCGAACAAAATACCGTCTTATAAAAAAAGAATGTGCCAAGCACATTCTTTTTTATTGCTTATGCTAATCCTTTAGAAACGTAATCAGCTCAAATAAGCAAGTAGTACACCAAACAAAACATTTAATCCTGTAAAGCTAATCTGCAATAATAATGTTATTCGCGGTATTAATAAACAACCTAAAAATATACCTTGGCAAGAAACAATAATCACGATTAAAATTGTGACGGTTAAAATTCCAACGCCTTGTTTACTCTTCTCAATAAATTTTTCTCGATTTCCAAACATCAACCGCCCTCATTTATACTATAAATTAAAAAAATCCTATACCCTACATCTCAAGTAATAGCCTATCGTGTAGGCTCAGTAGATGCGTTGTATAGGAAAACCCCTAGTTTGATGATAATGCTTCACTTGTCGTTCAGCTCCCCAAAAACTATTCTATCAAATTGTTTGATTAGAAATTTCAACTCTTCCAAGTTTAAATAGATTAGTGACTTTATCTAAACTATGTGATAAAATACACTACTTTCAACACTGTCAGACTTGCACTGGGGGAGTAAACCCTTTATAATAATTAGTTAGCTAACTAATTATTATAAAGGGGTATACTTCATGACAGAATCAATTGGTAAATTACTCAAAATCGCGCATACATCACTCATGCGAGATTTAGATGCAATTGCTCAACCTCACGGCCTGACAGCCGTTCAAATGACTATAATTGATTATCTCAGTAACGCGAGTCGCGTGACGACTCAGCATGATATTGAGCAAGAATTTAATATTCAAGGTTCCACAGTCACTGTTATGCTAGATCGCATGGCCAACAAAAACTTGATCACACGTCAAAAGAGTACGAAAGATAAGCGTATTAATGAAATTCATTTGACGACTCGCGGTTTTGAGGTCAGTGACATCATCAAAGGTTACATTGCTGAACACGATAGTCGTATGTTAGCCCCTTTTACAGATGCTGAACAAACTGTTATTTTACAATTTTTAAAAATGGTCGGTCAATCTGTCACGCAAAAGGAGAAATAATTTATGGCTACAACAGTAGTTCCTAAGCAGCATGTTCTAGCTATCATTTCCGTTGCCTTACTGGCAGCCGGCGGCATTATGATAGAAACAGCTATGAATGTCACTTTTCCAAAACTAACGCAAGTTTTTCATACATCTCTTAATAACATACAATGGGTAACAACCGCTTACCTTTTAGCTGTTACTGTGACTATGACAACAAGTGCCTACTTAACCAACCGCTTTGGCGCCAGGCGAATATGGCTAACTGCCAATCTATTATTCATTGGTGGTACAATATGTGCCGGCTTTGCTAACAGCTTGGCAATATTACTTCTCGGTCGTGTATTGGAGGGCATAGCAGCCGGACTTGCTATGCCACTCATGTTTAATTTAGTTCTCTCGCTTATTCCTAAACCAAAAATTGGTGTATGGATGGGTATTGGTGCCATGGTAATTAGTTTGGCGCCTTCTTTTGGCCCTACCTATGGTGGCGCCTTGATTGAAACTTTAGGCTGGCGGGCTATTTTCTTTACGTTATTAGTAATTCCAATAGCCTCTTTATTACTTGGCTGGCATAATATTGCTCATGTAGCAAAACAAAATAAGCATCTTTCATTTGATTTCATCGCGTTTTCATTATTAGCTATTGCCTTAATCACCGGATTATTAGTCGTCAACCAACTAGAAACAGGGCGGTTAAATATATTATTTTTAATCCTAGCCATTATTTCAGTGACTGCTTTTATTTATAAATCTCAACATAGTCAGAAAGTATTTCTCAATATCAGACTATTTAAATCGCAAACATTCACACTGTTACTCATTCCTGTCACATTTTATATGTTTGCCAATCTTGGCCTAAGTTTATTAATTCCCAATTATTTGCAGGCTAGTGCTGGCACAACTAGCTTCTTAGCCGGATTTGCTTTATTACCAGGCACATTATTTGGTGCCTTTCTATCACCTTATTTTGGGTCATTATATGATAAAGTTGGCGCAACTAAATTAATTTTTTTAGGGAATGGTATTTTTACCATCAGTTTGTTCGGCATGGCACTTTTAACACATCGTCTGGGATTTATATTAATTTTAATTAGTTATATTATTTTTACTATTGGTCGCAGTATGGCTTTTAGTACCGGTATGACAGCAGCTGTTGATCAATTGCCTATTGCTCAACAAAACGATGCCAACGCTATTCTACAAGCATCACAAATGTTTATGGGTGCCCTGGGTACCACAGTGGCGGCATTATTGGGGTCTAACCAAGGTGGCATTGCCGTTGGCTTAAACCAATTTTTATGGCTACTTTTTGTCATCGCATTACTACTATTTCTGCTTTTTTGGTTACAAAAACACTTAGCTGAGGCTACTAAGTGATTACCATGCAATGTTTCATGTGAAACGTTACATGGTAATGTGGGGATAGCATCATTGGCTGTTACGCTAAACCTTTAAAAGTATTGCATTGTTAGCCGTTTTATGATAATTTTTGTTATAACAAATTGACCGGAGACAAGTATGCATATTGGTATAAAAATTAAACAGCTCAGAATCTCGCAAGGACTCACACAACAAGAATTTGCAGACAAACTTTTTATTTCCTATCAATCTGTTTCTAACTGGGAACGTCAAAAACGTCATCCAACAGCTGAAATGATGCTCACAATGATTGAAACGTTCAATTTGCCGTTAGATTTTTTCATCATGGCGCATGATAAGGCTCATGATAACGAAGAAGATTTAATTTTATCTGCTTTTTTAACCAATATGTCACATAATTTAGATGAAATTCCTACTTTAAAATCGATTCAAAAAGTATCAGGTATTTCTATTCATCGTATTAAGGCCTACTTTCCATCTTTTGACGATATCATTTATGCCTTCATTAACAAAATCGATCAGAGCATTAAAACTCAAGTAGCAGATAGCTTAGCGACTAATAAGCCTGTTCTCGACACCTTCATCGATGATATGGCGCCTATGCTGTATCAAAAAAAAGATGCACTGCATATTTTATACACACGTCCCTATATTAGGGGCGTGTGGACACAATTCATTCGTTCGAAATATAAATATTTACTAGTCCAGTATAATCGAGATAATCAAACTGATGCCTTACGTACAGAATATCTCATCGAGACATTAATGGCCTTTATATCCGTATGGATGAGTCAAGAGATCCCTGAGCCCCTATCTGAATTTCAAAGTCGGATTAGACAGCTCACTGATAGTCGCATCAGCATTTGGTTATCCTAACCAGTATTTTTGATATAAAAAAGCGATACAGCATAGTATCGCTTTTTTATGGTAAATATGGCTTTGTAATTTCGTCATCAGATTGTTTCAAATCTGATACTGTTCCTGTAAATATAATGTGACCACCGTATTTGCCACCACCTGGCCCAGTCTCAATCAACCAATCACCCTGACTAATCAAATTTAAGTTATGCTCGATAATTACAATTGTATTCCCTTTTTTGATAAGTGATGAAAAAAGCGCCAGTAATAAATCTATATCTTTCAAATGTAATCCTGCACTTGGTTCATCCATGATATAAACACTGCCCTTTTGATTAAGGTACTTAGATAGCTTAGCCCGCTGTAACTCACCACCAGACAATGTCGTAAATGTCTGATCTAATTTTAAATAACCGAGTCCGACATCATTAATGGCTTGCAAGCCTTGTTTTATCTTTGGCTGCTTTTTAAAGAAAGTCAGAGCCTGGCTAGCCGTCATAGCTAGCACATCAACAATTGTTTTTCCGTTATATTTGTATGCTAAGACTTCAGGTCGATATCGCGTGCCTGAACACAGTTCACAAGTTGTTGTCATATTATCCATAAAATACATATTATGAACAATCACCCCTTTACCTTTGCAATTCGGGCATGCTCCCTGCGAATTAAAACTAAACAATGCTGCACTAACATGACATGTCTGAGCAAAAAGATGACGAATCTCGGTAAATATATCCAGATAAGTAATCAGTGTGGATCGACTACTTTTACCGATTTCTTTTTGTGAGATACTAATGACAGCTTGCCCCGACTGTGTTAATTGTTGATTTATAATCTTAGCTAGTGATGATTTTCCAGAACCAGCAACACCACAAATAACAGTTAATGCTTGCTGTGGTATTTTGAAAGAAACATGATTGACTGTATTAGCACTTTGATCATCAAACAAAAACCAGTGTGACATCTCGCACTGTTGTTGCGCATATTGCAGTGGTCGTTGGATTAAGCGATTAGTTTGTGTAGATGACAGCAAAAATTGATCAATTGTTCCAGAAAATATGACTTCGCCACCATTAACACCAGCCCCAGGTCCAATATCAATGACATAATCTGCTTTTTTTATCAGTAAAGGATTATGTTCAACAATCAAAATTGTATTCCCCTGATTTTTTAGTCGTGCCAAACAAAACATAATTTTTTCAATATCTTTTGGGTGTAGACCAGCACTAGGCTCATCCAATACATAAAGCACATCATTTAACGAGCTAGTCATATGCTTAGCTATTTTTAGTCGTTGGGCTTCACCACCAGATAGTGTTTCGGTTCGATGCGCCAGATTTAAGTAATCTAATCCAATTTGCATTAGTGCATCTGCATAATCTATAATTTTATGTTTAACATCAGCAACTAACTCATTATCAATCGTCTGAATGAAATCTTTTAATTCATTAATCTGCAAAGTTGACAGCTCATATATGTTTTGACCATTTATTTTTGAAGATAGTGCTGCCTGATTTAAACGCGCGCCGTGGCAGGCTGAACATAGCTCAGAATGGACAAAAACTGCCAATTGGGCTGCATGTCTTTTCCCCTCATCTGTATTGATAATACTTCTTTCAAATCGTGGTACAAGACCTTCATAAAGTGCTGTTTTAGGCCAACCATTTGCCGCATGATTAAGTTTAATTTGTGGTGAGTAAAGTAATAAGTCTAATTCTTTCTTACTGTAGTCTTTTATTTTTTTATCTAAATCAAATAACCCGCTATAAGCATATCGCTTCCAACGCCAAGCATCTCTGCCAAATGTCGGAAAATTGATTGGTCCTTCATTAAGCGACTTATCAAAATCAACAAGCTGATGTAAGTCGATTTTTTTTTGTAATCCTAAACCGTTACATATAGGGCACTGCCCTTGTGGATCATTAAACGAAAAGGCATCAGAGTAACCTACAAATGGCACGCCAATTCGTGAAAACAGCAATCGTAAATAGGTATAAAGCTCCGTGTATGTGCCTACTGTCGATCGCACATTCCCTCTCATTTGACGCTGTTCAATTGGTATGGCAATCGGTAAATTTTTAATCCGAGATACAGATGGTCGTCCGTATTTAGGTAACACATGTTGAACATAGCTGGAAAACGTTTCATTGAGCTCCCGACGTGATTGTGCCACAATCGTATCAAAAACCAAGCTCGATTTTCCAGAACCTGATACACCCGTAAAGACTGTCATTTTATGCTTTGGAATAGTCACAGAGATATCTTTTAAGTTATTCTGATTCGCATGTTCAATTTCAATCCATTGGTTTGCCATAATCGTCCCCTCCAATTATCATTTGTTTCCTAGCTATTATCTCATAACTCTCTTTTAATCACCAAAGCTGTATTGCCGGTAGTAAAAAGCGTGGCACCTAATTGGCGCCACGCTTTTTATTGCTTATGCTATGCACAAGACTAAACTAGCATGTCATATCATCGTAGAATATCAATCAAATTTTTATTACTTGCTGTTTTGGCTGGTAATATTCCAAAAACAAGACCGACAACTGTTGACGTGCCAAAAGCTAATATGAATGTTGCTAATGAGACACTGGCTTTGAATGGTAAGAATACTGAAATTCCCATAGCAATCCCAAGACCACCTAGATAACCAATCATACCGCCACTAAGTGTTAGTAGCACGGCCTCAATTAAAAACTGCCACAAAATTTGATTTTGTGAAGCACCCACTGCCATACGAATGCCAATTTCCTGTGTCCGCTCACTAACCGCAATATACATCATGTTCATCACACCAATACCGGCAATGAACAATGAAATGCTCGCGACAGCAACAATAAAGTAAGTAATCCCTTTAATAACAGCACTGATACCTTTAAGCATTGCAGCCATATCGTAAAACTGATAATCCCCTGTATTATGTTGTGAGCCACTGCTATTAAGTTGATCCACTATTTTTTGAGTTTCCTTAGAGACATTTGTGCCTGTAGTAAACGTTAGCTTCAAAGTATTTGCAGCACCATTATTGTTATTGGTTTCAAAAACTTGACGTGGCAAAACGACATCATAGTTTTGATAACTCCCTTGGACCGCATCGTTACTCAAAATACCAATAATAGTATAAGTTGTCCCATTAATATCAATACCTGCATTCAAAGCATTTTTAACTGTTTCATAGCCTTTTTTGGCTATGCGTTGACTGACCAACGCTACTGGGTTCCCGACCAATATATCTTGCTTTGATATGCCACGCCCAGTTGTTAAAAACTTTTGATTCGCAGACTGTGCTAAATATGTCGTTGAATCAATATTTTTACCGTTAATGTTGCCCGTAGCTGATAAAATACCATGATCATCGGACTGGACATTACCCTTAGTTACCTTATCATTTTCTCGTATGCGATTTAAATCATCATCACTAAACCCTGATACTTTGCTGTCATTTTTTGATACAAACTGGATTTCAGTAGATTGTTTGCCACTCGTGTCGGCCTGAAGATTTTTCATCATTGCCAATCGTGCCCCATCGCCAAGTGCTAAGATTGTAATAACTGCAGCAATGCCTATTACAATCCCGACCATTGTCAGAACACTCCGTCGTTTGTTGGATAGAAGGGAGCGACATGCACTGACAAAAAGTTCACGTATTTGCATGTGATACCTCCTCATCACTTTTAATGCGACCATCTAGAATACGAATTAAACGATTGGTTTGTAGGGCAACCTCTTCATCATGGGTAACCATAATAACAGTTGTTCCATCCTGATTTAAGGCTTTAAACAGTGCCATAATTTCAGCTGAAGTGGCTGAATCAAGTGCTCCTGTTGGTTCATCAGCTACCAAAAAGTTAGGCCGAGTTACAATAGATCGTGCAATAGCAACACGCTGCTGCTGTCCTCCAGACAAATTTTTAGGCAACTTATGATAACTATTTGGCAAACCAACTTGTGCTAGTACATCATTAACGCGCGCAAAAATATCCCGACGCTTCATACCAGCATACAATAAAGGTAACCCAACATTCTCGCCAACACTCTGATTTGTTATTAATTTAAAATTCTGAAAAATAAATCCCACAGATTGGTTTCTCAATTTTGCGTGCTGTTTACGATTCAATTTACTAACTGTCACGTCGTCAAACACATAACTACCATCGAAATGTTGATCTAAAAAACCTATAATATTTATCAAAGTTGACTTGCCAGAACCGGAAGGACCCATAATGGCGACAAATTCACCAGCACTGATTGTTACATTAATATCGTGTAATACTTGGTAGTCATCGCCACCTTGTCGATAACTTTTAGCAACGTCAGACAAATTAATCATGCACAGCCTCACCATTTTTCAAATGACTATCTGGATTAAGAACAATTTTTTCACCTTTTACAATGCCCGATTTAACAATATAATTGGTGCCCGCTTGTACAACATCAGCACTGATACGCTGTGCTTTACCATCACTGATTTTATATAAGTTTCCTTGATATACAGCTGATTTTGGTATCTTTAAATCTGATTGTTGAATCTTAACTTTAACACTCTGCCCATACAAAAAATCGTTATTTACCGTAGCCGAGAAAGGATAATAAGTGGTTCCCTTTCCTTGATCTGTAGGGATTTGCTCAATTTTTGTGATTGTTGTTTCTTGCGTCGGCGTGCCATCTATGCCGCTAACTGACAATTTATCACCACTGTGTAACTTGTGATAATCATATTCTGATACATTGGCCTTCAAAACTTTATCAACAGCATTGAGCGTTAATCCAGGCAAACCATCTTTTTTATTGTAATCCACAGAAACAATCCCATCAAAAGGCGCCGTTACAGCTGTCGTTACTTTGCTTTGTAACGCTACTAACCTATTCTGTGCTTCTTGCACATCCACATTGGCATCATTTATGATTTGTTGCGATTGCGAATCAGACGGCCCTTTACCTCGTTCATTAGCCCGATTATTTGCTTGTTGTGCAACATCTTTTATGCTTGTTCCAGCTCGACTTGATTGACGCATCATCTCTTTTTGCGCATCAACTGCTTCTTGAGCTTCTGGATTATTAACCGTCATTAATATATCCCCTTGGTGCACATTCTGGCCATCACTAACATTAAGTTGTTGTAGCTTTCCAGCTGGTGCGTTGAGCACTTGTGTTTTACTTGCTATTACTTTCCCAGACATTGAAAGCGCTGGTGTCGTAGTTACCGTATAACTTTGATACCCTTTTTTATCTTTTGTCGCTGTTTTATGCGTTGTTTTTTGATAAGTTGTCACACCAGCAGTTGTGAGTAACCCAATACCAACCAAACTGCTTACAACAATTAATGCCGTTTTTGTCGATTTTTTCATACTATTCCCCCAATTACCGGAATTTATTTAAAAGCAAACTTTGTTACGACGTTCATTGCAACAGTCAAAACAACAATAATCACAAAATAGATAATCTGCGTGCGTTTTGTAATGACATTTTCTTTGCGCAAAATAAGTGTATAAATAATAGCTGAAATAATACTACTGATAATATTGACGCTCGTATTACCAGACTTGTATAGTGTTAACACTGTTATCGCAAAAACATTGACAATTGCCATTGGTAAGGCACTGATACTCCCTGCATACCAAGATGTTAGAAATGAGACCGTGTGCTGGTCTTCTTGCCCTAACTGTGACAACCAGATAAACAGCTTGTTAATTAAGGCACCAATAATCACACTGATAATAACAACAGTGCTGACGGAAGCCAACAACATCGTGCTATTTAACTTCATTTCATTTGTAGCATTAGTTCCAACTGCAGTTATCATACTAATACCGACCAGTACCAATGTTGCCAAAATTGCAATAATCGCTTGATTCTTTTTATTCATAATTTTTCTCCTCTTGTTACGCTTTGAGCAATAATAGTTACATTATACGTGAGTCATCTATCACTTTGTGCCCATTTTTCTATGTAGACAAAAACTATTATTTATGGTAAAAATCGAAAAGAGCCAGTACATATTAACGCTTCTCGGCGTTAGTTAGTTATTGTTCTACCGCTTTATTTTCCACGAGGCCCTCTATTTGAGAAATAATGGTTTATACAGGCTACTGTTTCTATAATTTCAGGTAACATAAATAATAAATAAAGGAAAATAAAATTATATATACCAAAGTGACACGATGTGCTAATAATCCCAATAGCCATAACAATATCATAGCTATCTAGGGGTCTAACTGTCAGATCAAGCTTTTTCTTTATTTTTAAACACATAAATTAGCGATGTTATTGAAAAGATGATTATACCAATAAAAGATATCAACATCCAAAAAAGATTGCGCTTCCTTTCTTTAAATAAAAAAATATATAGGATAAACATTGCGAATGATAACCACATTATCCACCCTGATAATTTCGAAGTGATTGGCACATCAAGTACCACAGATGTATGAGAAAGATTATTGACATTATGAATCAATTCTGTGGCACCATGAATACTTAATATTAGACCTAATAAGGTGACACATAATAATAGGGAAAGATATATTACTTTAGTGGAATTGTTAGTCATAAGTAAACCTCTAATATTGCTGCTACACCTAATAATATGAACATAGTTGCCAAAAATAATTTTTCGTATCCTAAATTTTTATACAAATATGCAATTTGTCTATAATAAAGAGCCTGTTTTATTTTTCTAGATAAATAAAAACTCATTAAACTGGCTACTAAAAAAGCAGATAACTCCAAGGTAGCATAAGGTACCAAGACAAACAAAATCGTCTGACTAGGTAAGTTTGCCATAACAATACCAAATGACAACCCATTAATAAACAAAATAATACAAGATAATAAACCAAAGGTTATTATCCCACCAAAAATAATTAATAGGATGACACCAATATTGTGATTCCATATCTGTTCAATTTTTAAATCAACATTTTTGTGTAAATCTGGTTGCATACTATGAGGCGCAAACTCGTAACCTATAAGACTGCCAAATATCACCACCATAGATGTCATCAGTAAATCTTTTTTTAGTCGCATCAAATTAAAATCCGACGCCTGCGGCCATTCCCATAATAGCTAGATAAGCCTTCGCGGTAGCTATAAATGGTGCAAAAGCAGGATAAGCAATAGCTACTGCGTAAGCCCCTCCGGTACTCATAATATGAACAATTGAAAACGCAACCGGTTCTGAAATGCCGAATCTCTGAACAAGCATTCCTAACATATTCATTAACATGTTGTAATTCCTCCATTATTTAAAATTTACTTATTACCAACCAATTGTTGCAGCAGTACCAATAGTAGCAATAAGTCCTTCTATCGTTAATAGCCATGGCGAAAAATAAGGAAACGCTGCAATAAATACCCAACCTACTCCTCCAGTTACAAGCTGCACTCCCCACGCAGCTGTTGCGCGATCAATGTGAAACTTTGCTACCAATTCTCCCAACCACAAATTTCTTATTCCCTGGACAAGTAAAAAGGTTATGCCAATTGCATATAATCTTTGCCATGTTTTTGACCGTAAAGTCATGTTATTCCTCCTTTTGATAAATTTAATGTTCTAACAATATAAATAAGCTACATATTGATTGCTCATCTTATTACAAGAACATTTTTTATTCTATCATGTACTAATAATTGACTACGCCACTTTTTTTTGTCATATTTCCCATCACCAAGTATTACTGATATAATATACAAAAAATGGAGATTAGCTCACATGTTAAAATTTATGCTTCGAGATTTACGAAAAACTTTTCAACTTTCCCAAGAGCAGTTCGGCGCAAAAATTTTTGTTTCGAGACAAACTGTTTCCAATTGGGAACGTGGTGTTAGTGAACCACCATTGGCAACACTGCTAGCCATTGCTAATACTTTTGATGTGCAATTAACAACATTATTAGAACATCTGCATCATGAAACCGACTAACGATTCCCATTATATTCATTGACTTTAAAACTATGCCTAACAAATTACTTTGACAACCATAGTAATTTGTTATATGATGTACTCAAAGCCGAACAGAGGATTAAAAAATGGCCATTTCAAAAGATCTCATTCGTGGGCATATTGACACGATTATATTAAATATACTTAATCAGAGTGACTCATATGGTTACCAAGTTGGTAAATCAGTTCGCATATTAAGTCAGAATCAATATGATTTGAATGAAGCAACGCTGTACACGGCTTTCAGAAGGTTAGAAAAAAGTGGTGATATTACAAGTTATTGGGGCGATGAAACACAGGGCGCCAGACGAAAATATTATAAAATCACCCCAGCTGGACAAGCTCATCTCACTCATGCCATTGCAGAATGGGCATTTGCTAAAAACGTTATCAGTCAACTGATTACCGGTACTATTGCAGAAGGAGAGGAATCATGACTTCAATTGAAATGGCAATTCGAACACGCTTAGACGTTATTTTTTCGAAATACACACCGAACGAACAACTAACAGAATTTAAGGAAGAGTTGGTGGCTGATCTACTAGATGCTTATCAAGATTTTGCTAAGCAAGATAAATCACATGACGAAGCACTTGATGACGCTTTTGCACAGTTGGGTGATATTGACACAATTTTGCGTGAACTTAGTCAAACTAAAAAACAAGAAAATGACGACTCAAAAAGTCAGACGAAAAAATCGTCATTTTTTGAATTTTCAAACGACGGTCTCCATCTCGGTAATCTCCATATCGATGGTCAAGGCGTTCGTCTTGGCGATGATATTGTTATTGATGGTAAGCACGATAAAGTACAATTAGGTGATTGGCTCCATGTTGATCGTTCTGGTGCACGTGTTGGTCGTAAATATTATCGTTTTGACGAAGATGAACCTTCTGATACCACGCATACGCCTAGTTGGTCAGTAGCTCATCATAATGCGCAGATTCCCACTAGTGATAAACCTTTCGTTTTTGATTATAAAAACGCTGACGTCCATTTTTATAGTAATGACAAAGCAGATTTAATAACACTTGATGAATTTTTTAGCCGTGATAATAACCGCTACTTTGCAGATATTCAAGAAACTAATGAGCAGATTTCAGTTACGCAAGGCGATAATCCATTATTGTTCCATGTCCGAACACAAGTTAATATTGGTTTACCCAAAGACTTTAATCACGGTAAGATAACAATGATTAACCACTCTGGTCGTATCATGGCACAGGATCTCAGCCTACAGCAATTTAACCTATACTTACATGCTGGTAACTTTAGGGGCAATCATATTCAAGCTGAAACTGCTAACTGGCAAATTCACGCTGGGGAAGTTAAAGTACAGGAACTAAACTTTAAGCATGCCGATATTTTTAATAAGTCTGGTAATCTTAAATTAGACAATATGACCGTTGAAGACAGCCACATCACAGTCACATCTGGTACTGTTCAAATTTCTCATTTTACCGGTGGTGGTCAGTTTGCTACGCATACGGGTTCTTTGCGTTTACGCATCGATAAATTGACTGATGACCTTAAATTACAGGCCAAGACTGGCTCAATTAGAGTAACAATGCCTGAAAGTCAAGATTGCTATTTTAATTTATCTGCTAATATGGGCAGTATCGTCATGGATCACACCGAGACAACGCACTTCGATAAAAACACAAATAGTTATAAGTGTGGGTTCTACGGTGATAATCCAAAATTCACAATTGACGCAAATGTCGACTCTGGTACAATTAAAGTGTATTAGACTGTCTTAAAATCTTAATTGCAATGGAGACAACAATAATATGAAAGAATATTACCATCATATCCATGATTCGCATGGCTTACAAGCTTATGGTGTCGGCTTTTTATTAGCTGCAGGCCTTGAATTTGCAACATCACATGATTGGTTTGCCACATTATGGCACGCTCTTCTCAGCTGGGCTTCGGTTGGCTACTATATTGCCGTAACCGTTCAGCACTTAATTAAATAAAGGAGATTGACTATGACAAAGAAGAAAAATTTGACCCGTTCGCACAAAAATCGTATTCTCGGCGGTGTATTGGGCGGTGTTGCCGAATACTTTGGTTGGAATGTGACAATCACGCGACTCATTTATGTGTTGATTACGCTAGCAGCTTTCCCTGGTATCATATTTTATATCTTAGCTTGGATTATTATCCCTGATGATCCAAGGCAGTCAACTTCTTACTATGGTGATGGTCGCCGAAAAGATATCACACCTGATGATTTTTAACTAATAATAAGTATTTCATTATTTTTGCTCGTACTATTAAGTATCTTATAGCAAAGGTGGTGAATAAAATGTTTCAATTTTTATCAAAGTTGATTACTCGTAAAAAGGGTATTTCATAACAAAAAGCAGATGACTTTTGTCATCTGCTTTTTCATTGCTAATTATGCTTCACTATCCTCATCATCTCTTGCTGCGCGCGACAGAAGTTCTGATACTTGTGAAAGTTGTTCATTATTTAATACTGTGTCATCGGTCACATCGGTAGCGATTTCATCAGGTAAATCTTCCTGATCTACCTTCGTTAAGGTTGCCACTTTAGTGCCTTCTTCCAGACGAATTAAACGAACACCTAACGTGGCACGACCTGTTTGACTCACAGAATCTGCTGCAAACCGAATCATGACCCCTTGTGTCGTTGTTACCATAATATCTTCATGGCCATGAATAATTGTCATGCCAGCTAATACACCATTTTTATCAGTAATATTAGCAGTTTTGATGCCTTTTCCACCACGACCCTTGATAGGATATTCACTGGCTGGCGTTTGCTTTCCAAAACCTTTTTCTGTAATGACCAACACATTGTCTGACGATGTCACCACATCTGCTCCAATAACAACATCATTATCACGTAAGCGTATACCACGGACACCAGCTGCTGATCGGCCCATAACACGCACAGAATCCTCAGCAAATCTGACTGAATAACCCGCTTGCGTGGCGATTAGAATGCTTTGTGTCCCATTCGTAATTTGAACTGAAAGCACTTCATCCCCGTCATGTAAGGTTAATGCTTTTAGACCATTTGTTCTGATGTTAGCAAATTCACTGACGGCAGTACGTTTAACAACGCCCAATCGTGTGACGAAGAATAAGTAGTCCTTACTTTCACTCGCTTCACCACGAACACTAATGACAGCTTGAATTTTTTCATCGTCTTCAAAGTTTAATAAATTAACAACTGGGATGCCCTTAGCTTGTCGGCCATATTCGGGTACTTCATACCCTTTCATCCGATAAACCTTCCCTTTATTAGTAAAGAAGAGCAAGGTATCGTGAGTTGAAGTTGCTAACATTTGGTCGACAAAATCCTCATCATTGACATTCATGCCTTGAACACCACGACCACCACGATTTTGTGCTTTAAATTCTGCTTGTGGGACGCGCTTAATATAACCGTTGCGTGTTAATGTCACAATCACATCTTCTTCTTCAATCAAGTCTTCATCTTCAAGATTTGTCACATCCCCAACCTGAAGCTCAGTGCGACGTGCATCCCCAAATTTTGTTTGGATTTCTAGTAATTCATCATAAATAATTTGATCAACACGTTCTTGATGTGCCAAAATATCTTTCAAATCAGCAATTAATGCAACCAATTTTTGGTATTCGTCCTCGATTTTATCTCGTTCCAAACCAGTTAAACGCACTAATCGCATATCTAAAATTGCTTGCGCCTGTTTATCTGATAACGCGTAACCATCAATCAAACGTGTCTTGGCCTCTTCAGAAGTTGCTGAAGACCGAATAATATTGATAATGGCATCAATATGATCTAGGGCAATACGTAACCCTTCTAGTATATGCGCACGAGCCTGAGCTTTTTGTAAATCAAATGCTGTACGACGACGAATGACTTCCCGTTGATGCGTTAAGTAAGCTACCAGAATATCTTTAAGGCTCATTGTCTGTGGCTTGCCACCATTGATAGCCAGCATATTAAAGCTAAAGTTTGTTTGTAATAAGGTTTCTTTATAAAGATTATTTAATATCACACTGGCTGACGTGTCACGTCGCACATCAATTGAAATACGTAAACCATCACGATCTGATTCATCGCGGATACCAGTAATACCTTCAATACGCTTGTCTCTTGCGAGTTCTGAAATACGTTCAATCAATCGTGCTTTATTAACAGCATATGGCAACTCTGTCACAATAATCTGTTCTTTACCAGTTTTTGTTTGCTCAATATCGACTTTAGCGCGAACTGTAACGCGCCCACGCCCAGTCTCATAAGCACGACGAATACCTGATTTACCCATAACAATGCCACCAGTTGGAAAATCCGGTCCCGGCAAAACATCCATAAGATCTGTTGTGGTAGCATCAGGATTGTTCATCAAAACATGCAGCGCTGAGATAACCTCACCCAAATTATGTGTAGGAATATTAGTCGCCATTCCCACCGCAATACCAGTCGCCCCATTAACTAATAAATTAGGGAAACGTGATGGCAAAACCTCTGGCTCACGTTCTTCGCCATCATAGTTTGGCACAAAATTAACTGTATCTTTGTTAAGATCACGTACCATCTCCATCGCGACTTTTGATAAGCGCGCTTCAGTATAACGCATTGCCGCTGCGCTATCACCATCGACAGATCCAAAGTTACCGTGTCCATCCACAAGCATATGACGATATGAAAAGGGTTGTGCCATACGTACCATTGATTCATAAATTGCTGAATCACCGTGAGGATGGTACTTTCCCATCACATCACCTACAATACGTGCAGACTTTTTATGTGGTTTATCTGGTGTATTGCCTTGTTCAATCATTGAATACAAAATACGACGATGAACGGGCTTCATGCCATCACGAACATCAGGTAATGCACGCGCAACAATAACTGACATCGCGTATGATAAAAATGATGTTTTCATTTGTTCTGACAAATTCGCATTACGAATGCGCGTGTCATTTTGTTCAGACATTTCTTACTCCTTAATAACGTTATTCTTGAATTTATGTACTGCTTAATTAACTAAGCAGTTTTGTGATGTATTTGATTTAGCTTGCCACTAAATATCCAAGTTTTCGACGAAAACCGCATTCTCTTCAATGAACTCACGACGCGGTGCAACATCATCACCCATCAACATATCAAATATGCTATCCGCTGCTTCTGCATCAGCTGGATCAACACGTAATAAACGACGATTTAGTGGGTCCATGGTTGTATCAGCTAACTGATCAAAGTCCATTTCTCCCAATCCCTTATAACGTTGTACTTTTGGCTTAATATTTGCTGGTAACTGCGCCAAATAATCTTCTAGTTCCTCATCTGAATCAAGATATTCGCGATTCTTTGAATTGCCCAAAGCAACACCATACAACGGTGGTTGCGCAATATAAATGTAACCTGAATCAACTAACGGCCGCATATAACGATAGAATAGCGTCAGCAATAATGTCCGGATGTGTGCGCCATCCACATCAGCATCTGTCATGATAATCACTTTATGATAATTCGCTTTTTCAACGTTAAAATCATCGCCAAAACCTGTACCCATTGCCGTAAACAATGAGCGGATTTCTTCATTAGCCAAAACCTTGTCTAGCGTTGCTTTTTCAACGTTCAAAATCTTACCACGAATTGGTAGGATAGCTTGTGTTAAGCGATTTCTTCCTTGTTTAGCTGAGCCGCCGGCAGAATCGCCCTCAACAATAAATAACTCAGAGATTGCTGGATCATTTGACGTATTATCTGCCAATTTTCCTGGTAAATTACCAATCTCTAGGCCGGACTGTTTCCGTGTCATTTCGCGCGCACGTTTAGCTGCTAAGCGCGCTTTTTGCGCTAAAATACCTTTTTCAACGATTTGCTTTGCCACAGCGGGATTTTCCATCATAAAGCGACTGAAGGTTTCAGAAAACATGCGATCAGTTGCTTGGCGGGCATCAGAGTTCCCAAGTTTTGTCTTGGTCTGACCCTCAAATTGTGGGTCCGGATGTTTAATTGATACAATGGCTGTCATGCCTTCACGTACATCTTCACCAGTTAGACTTTCGGCATTTTCTTTGAGCTGGCCGTTCTTTCTGGCATAATCATTGATAACGCGTGTTAGCGCAGTTTTGAAGCCTGTTTCGTGTGTCCCACCTTCATAGGTATTAATGTTATTCGTAAATGTACGTAAACTATCCTTCACATCTGTTGTATATTGTAAGGCAGCTTCAACGACAATCCCGTTTTCTTCCCCTTCAACGTAAACAGGCTCTGGGAAAACAACCACTTTCTCGGCATTAAGATACTTTACATATTCTTTAATCCCACCTTCATAGTGAAAACTTTCCGTCATCGGCGTTTCGGCACGATTATCTGTAATTGAGATACGCAAGCCCTTGTTTAAAAATGCCAATTCCCGCACACGAGTTAATAATGTATTGTAATTAAAGGTGGTTGTTTCTCTGAAAATATCGGCATCCGGCTTAAAATGAACAATTGTCCCACGTGCAATTGTTGGTTTTTCATCCAATTTAACCATACGGGTATTTACGCGACCAACTTTAAAGTCCATATAATAAACTTGCCCATCACGGACAACTTTAACATCTAAATTGGTTGACAAAGCGTTAACAACTGATGCCCCAACACCATGCAATCCACCAGAGACTTTATAGCCACCGCCACCAAATTTACCACCAGCATGCAACACTGTAAAGACTGTTTCAAGCGCTGGTTTGCCAGTTTTAGTCTGGATGTCTACCGGGATTCCGCGCCCATCATCAGTGACCGTGATTGAATTATCGGCTTCAATTGTGACTGTAATATGTGAGGCAAAGCCGGCCAAAGCCTCATCAATACCATTATCAACAATTTCCCAAACAAGATGATGCAACCCTTGGGCTGTTGTCGTTCCAATATACATTCCTGGTCGCTTACGTACAGCTTCTAAACCTTCTAAAACTTGAATTTGATCGGCATTGTAATCTCCAGCATTAGCCGTGACCGTGCTGGCACTGCGAATCTCTTCATCATCTGTCACGATACCATCAATGTTTTCGATTTCATTATTATTTTCTTCAGACATATTCAATCCTTTATGTACTTGTTACTTTTCCGACGTATGCTTTGCTTCTAACGTGATTTCTCCTTGTTTCACGTGAAACACCTTAGGCGTATGAATCAATTGCCGTGCGACATCACTTAAAGAAGGCGCCGTGATAAAGGTTTGCACCTTATCCTGAATGGCCAATAAAAGATGTGTTTGGCGGCTTGCATCTAGCTCGCTTAAGACATCATCTAGTAATAAAATTGGATACTCGCCCGTTTCTTGTGCCATTAAATCTATCTCCGCTAATTTAATAGCCAACGCTGTTGTCCGTTGTTGCCCTTGCGAGCCAAAAACAGCCACATCATTCTCATTAACGATAAACTGTAAATCATCACGATGAGGTCCAACTACGGTCGAACCTTGCATCACTTCACGTGTCCGCTGTCGATTTAAAGTTGCTGCAAAGGTTGCTTTGATTTGCTCTAAATCTGCATGCTCTTCAAAATCAATACTTGTCTGGTAAACCAGTGTTAATTGTTCTCGCTGATTGGATACTTCTGCATGAATAGGCTGAGCTGCTGCTTGCAACCGCCTTACAAAAAGTTGCCGCGCCAAGATTACTTCTGCTCCAACTGAGACAAGCTGATCGGTTAAGACATCCAGAAACACAGTATCCTTAGTTTGTTTCAGTTGCAACCGTTTTAGATAAGCGTTCCTATCTTTCAAAATGCGTCGATACTGCGTGATGTTGTAGAGATACAGCGGATTCATTTGCCCGAATTCCATATCAATAAAGCGACGACGAACGCTTGGTGCCCCTTTTACTAATTCTAAATCCTCAGGAGCAAATAAAATAACATTTAATTGTCCAACATATTGAGATAACTTGGACTGCTCTAAATGATTGACACGTGCTTTTTTGCCTTTACTGGAAAAATGCAAAGACAAAGGTGTTTCGCTAATGTTTTTTTTAATACGACCGCTGATTGTGGTTTCTTTTGCTGTCCAATTAATTAAGTCTTTATCACTACTCGTTCGATGAGAGCGCGCTAAAGCTAAGACATAGATACTTTCTAACAAGTTCGTCTTGCCTTGCGCATTCTCACCTAAAAACACATTCACTCCGGGACTAAAGTCTAACTCCAAATTGGCATAATTACGATAATTAACCAGTTTTAGTGATGTGAGTTCCAAGAACCTGGTCCTTTGGGTCCTTTATTATTACGACCCGTAGCAGTTTGACGACCAACGCCACCTGAGCGCGTCCGATTTTGACGCCGTAATTCAGCAAAACGCGCCTCTTTACGTACTTTAGCCGCTGCTGCTTTTTGAGCCTTAATACGGTCATCACGCACTGTTTTTTTAGCTGCTGCTGCACGCTCTGCCTTCTCTTCTTGTGCAGCAACAATTAATTCGTCAGCATTTTCTGCTAGTGCAATAATAAAAGTTTCATCGCCGACAATGATTTCATCGTGATCATATAACTTCTTACCGCGTCTGTTCTCCTGTTCGCCGTTCAATAATACAGGAAAATCCATAAGATAGTATTTTGCTTGCCCGCCTGAAGAAATAATATTTTCTTCCTTTAGTAATTGTGTGAGTGTGATATATTCAGTTGTAATTTTTACAGTTTTCGTCATATTAGTTACCTTTGTATTATACCATTTTTTCAACTTGATAGCTTTAAAAAACGGCCTAAAATCGATTTTAAGCGATTTTAGGCCGTTTTAAGCATAAGTGTTTGATTGTCTATAAAATTATTTAAAACGCCTATGAGCAATTAAAAAGTTCTTACTGGCGTAATCAATTGTAACTGCTTATTATCAGTTTCCCCAGCTGGCGTTAATGTAAACGGTCTCAAATTACTTGTGAACTTAACATCCACAGGCTTACCACTAAATACTCGGAGTGCGTCACGAACGTAATCTGGATTAAATGAAATTTCTAAGTCTTCTCCGGCAACTGACTTAGTGACCAACTCTTCTTGTACTTGGCCAACTTCTTGAGATGTCCCTGTTAATGTCGCAACACCAGCTTTCAAAGTGAGTTGTACCACGTTGTTACGACTTTCATGACTCAATAGGCTCGCACGGTTAATGGCCCCAAGCAATGCACCGGCATCCATGGTAAGTTCCGTTGTACTCTCTGTTGGAATTAAGCGATCAGTTTCGGGGTAATTACCTTCTAGTAAACGAGAATAGAATGTTGTATGACCTAAATCAAAAACAGCTTGATTTGCAGATAATTTAATATCTACACGATCTTGCCCTTCTAGCAAACTTTGTAATTCGTTGAATGATTTAGCTGGAATAATCACATCAGCTGAGACATGTGCCTCTGTGCCGGTTAGCGTGACAATACGTTGTGATAAACGATGTGAGTCTGTTGTAACAGCTTTGACGTCATTGCCATTAAGCGCTAAATGAATGCCTGTCAAAATTGGTCGACTTTCTTGCGTGGATGCTGATATTTTTGTTTGCGAAATAATATCAATTAACTGTGCTGCCGAGACACTCAAACTTTGCACATCATCCATTTCAGGTAATTGCGGATAGTTACGAACATCTTGACCATTAATTGTAAATGCTGATGCTCCTGAAGTGATATTTGCACGTAGGCCATCAACTGCCAACATTAAATCATCAGCTGGTAAATTCTTAACGATGTTTGCAAAGAATGTTGCTGGTAATGTAATGCCGCCCTTTTCTTTAATCACAAGCTGTGCTGTTGTATCTGATTGTTCAATGCGTGTCTCAATAGAAATATCACTATTAGATCCAGTCAAAATGAGCTCGTCTTCCGATAGCACAATTTTGATATTTGTCAAAATAGGAATTGTTGTGCGTGATGAAATTGCACGTGCAATTTCATTGAGTGATTTGATAAAAGCCTGACGATTAATTGAGAATTGCATATTTATGCTCCTTTTTAGTATCTAAGGCGATGCCTATTTGTAATTAATAGATTAAAAGATCTAGTAGTAATAATAAGGGGTGTTTATCTTGTGGATAAGCGGCTGTGTATAACAGCTGTCTTAATTCTGCTTGTTCACAACACTGTGTGTAAAACGCTTTGTTTTTACAAAGTTATTCACACGGCTTATTTACCATTTTTTATTTCATCGGTTAAGGCATCTAACATCTCTTTTGTCCGAGCATCTGATTCAGCCTTTTCAGTTATCTTGTTGGTTGCGTGCAGTACTGATGAATGATCTCGGCCACCAAACGAGCGGCCAATATCAGGCAAACTTTCATTGGTCAATGTTCGTGTCAGATACATAGCAACATGTCGTGCGGTGACTAAATCTTTTTTACGGCTGGTACTTTTTAAGTCATCAATTGTTTGCATGTAATAGTCCGCTACAACTTGTTGAATACGCTCCACCGTAATTTTAAAGCCTTGATTAATATTTAAGTCACCTAAAATTTGTTGTGCAGTCTCTTTGGTTGCCGGCTTATTTCTGAAACGCAACATGGCTTCAAAACGATGGAACGTCCCTTCTAATGTTCTAATATTTGAATCAATTTTATCAGCAATCAATTCTAAGACATCATTTGGAATCGTTAGACCATCTGTCTCGGCGAGGTTTTTTAAAATGGCGACACGTGTTGGTAAATCAGGCTTTTGGATATCCATCGAGATGCCTGCCTCAAAACGTGATGTTAGACGTGATTGCAAATCAACAATTTCAGTTGGTAATTTATCAGAGGTCATAATAATTTGTTTGCCTGTTTTAGTGAGCACATTAAAGGTATTAAAAAATTCTTCTTGCACCTTTTCTTTGCCCGACCAAAATTGAATATCATCAATTAATAACAAATCAACGGTACGATATTCTTTCTTAAAAGCCGCCGTTGCACCTTCACCAGCACGTAATGATTCAGTGAAGTCATTAAGAAAATCCTCTGCTGTTGCATACTTAATACGAGCAGAAGGCGTCGTTTTAGAATAAGCATTGCCGATAGCTTGCATCAGATGTGTTTTGCCTAAACCGACACCACCATAAATAAGATACGGATTATAAACACGGCCAGGATCTTCGGCAACGGCACGAGCGATAGCATAAGCATTCTCATTACCAGTGCCAACAACAAATTTATCAAATGTGAAATTTTCGTTGAGATCAGATTCGCGTGTGAAGGTCAAGTTTTCAGAAGTCAGTGGCATGGTTTTTGGTAAAATGTCTGCTACGCGTAACTCAGGCTTAATAAAACCTTCAGCAATCTCCATCGCGTATTGAACAAAACTCATGGCATAAGATTTATTCCAATTATCGATGATATCAGTACTTTCATCAGCAGGGACTTCTAAAATAATGCTGGATTCAGTTAAGGTTATTGGTATTAACGGTTCTATATAGGTATCAAAAGAAACGGGGCCAATTTCCTGATAGAATTTAGCTTTAATTTGATTCCATAGTTCCTCTTTTGTAATTGGTTTGGTCACGAATATCTCTCCTAATAAATCATGTGCGCACAAAAATAACGACGATATGTCGGGCATGACACACGAGTCAACTTTTCTATAATTAAAGAAGAAGTAGCAAAGATAATTATAACAGTAAGAAAATTAGTTTTCCACAGGTGAAGGACAACTTTATAGAATATCAACAACTGTGGACACAGAAATAAACAGAATGTGGATAGAAACACGAACAAATGTGCGAGTTATCCACAAAGAAACAATGTTGTGCACACGCTAAAGTGGGTAAGGACAATATTTGAGGTTTGTTATGAACATTATCCACAATTTTGTAATCACAAGTTGTGGATATGTGGATAAGTGCCAAATAGCCTTGTGGGTAAAAAATGAAAGAACCTTGTTGTTACACAGGGTTGTTGTTGTTTTTGGATAACATTGTGAATTGTAAAGAAAATCTTAAGGTGCTTAAATTTTAATGTTTTTAATACCACAATATTTGTTATAATGGGGCGTATGATTGTATTGTTTAACAAACCCTATAATGTTTTAACGAAGTTTACCGACACTGAAGGCCGTGCAACCTTAGCAGACTATATTGATATACCACGTGTATATGCTGCTGGGCGTTTGGACATGGATAGTGAGGGGCTTTTGTTGTTGACAGATCAAGGGCATTTGAACCATGCATTGACTGATCCAGATAATAAAGCTTACAAAACTTATGTTGTACAAGTCGAAGGAATCCCCACCAAAGCGCAACTTAAACAGCTTGAGCAGGGTGTCGACCTTAAGGATGGCTTAACATTACCAGCGAAAGTAAAACGAATACCATATCCTAAGTGGTTATGGGCGCGGGAAAAACCAATTCGCACACGGCAAAATCAACCAACGAGTTTTATTCAGTTAAAAATAAAAGAAGGTCGTAATCGCCAAGTTCGACGGATGACAGCTGCAGTTGGTATACCAACTTTAAGATTAATTCGAACGCATATTGGTGATTATCATTTGGCAGATTTGCAACCAGGACAGTATCGAATTATTAAGTGAATTGCGTTTAATTACTATAAAATGAGTGATTTTTTTAATGCAAAACGGCAAAGAAACATTATAATAAGAAAATAAACAAATTTAATGAGGTGAACCATGGGACGCAAGTGGGAAAATATCAAAATGAAGAAAGCGCAGACCGATGGGGCTGCCGCTAAAGTGAATAGTAAGTACGGTATTGAAATTTATGCTGCTGCCAAACAAGGTGGCAGTGTTGATCCAGAAGCAAACTCAACTTTAAAGTTTGTCATTGATCGTGCTAAGCAAGCACAGGTACCAAAACATGTTATCGAACGTGCTTTAGAGAAGGCCAGTGGTTCCGGAGACGAAACTTTTATTACCGGCCGTTATGAAGGATTTGGACCTAATGGCTCATTGATCATTGTTGATACATTAACATCTAATGTTAACCGGACAGCAACAAACGTACGCACTGCTTTTAACAAAAATGGTGGAACGTATGGGGCTGCCGGATCAGTCAGTTATCTATTTGATGAAACTGGCGTGATTGTTTTTGCAGGGGATGATGCCGATGACGTATTGGAAACGCTACTAGACGCCGAAGTAGACGTACGTGATGCCGAGCAACAAGATGATCAGGTTGTCGTATACACAGAACCAAGTGACTTACATAAAGCCATTGGCGCATTAAGACAAAGTGGTGTTTCAGAATTTTCAACGACTGAAATCACAATGTTACCACAAGCAGAAGTGACCCTTGAAGGAGATGACTTAGCAACCTTTGAGAAGTTAGTTGATGTACTTGAATCCGATGAAGATGTACAAACTGTTCACCATAACGTCTCATTATAATTTACTCAAAGCCTAGCCCTTATGGTTGGGTTTTTTATTGTATTTTATGCCAGATTAACGTAAAATTTAAGTGTCAGTCTCATCTCAGCAAGAACAATACGTAGATTTGTTGAGATTAGCTTGCCAATGGTATTAATACATGTTATGATTAAACTCGAATTGCAAAGTTTTTGCAGGTAAAAATCGCGAATGGAGGTGAACACACATGAAGCGTACATACCAACCAAAGAAACGCCATCGTGAACGCGTACACGGATTCCGTAAGCGTATGAGCACGAGCAACGGTCGTAAAGTTTTGGCTCGCCGTCGTGCAAAGGGCCGCAAGGTTCTATCAGCCTAACAAGGTCGCTGCTAAGCAGTGGCTTTTTTATTTCGATACGTCTGATTTTTCTCTAAAAGCACAGCGTGTCACTGAGTTTCATGCGGCTATAACCGCGTACATATCCTGCAAGAGAGTCCAGAACTAATGAGAAAAACTTTTCGAATTAAAAAGCCTGCTGATTTTCAAATCGTTTTCAATAAACATCAGTCAGTAGCCAACAAATATTTTATTGTATACCACATTGATAAGCCCGAGCAAAAGCATTTCCGTTTGGGGCTTTCGGTCAGCAAAAAAGTTGGTAAAGCACATGATCGTGTGTGGGTTAAAAGGCGAATCAGACAAAGTATTTTAGAATTGAAGTCGGATTTACCGCACGATATCGACTTACTAGTCATCGCACGGCCGGCTGTTGCTAAGCAAAGCCAAAAATTTATTAAAGAACAGATTATCCATGTGCTAAAGTTAGCTGATATATTGAAAGTAGAAGATAAATGAAACGTTTTGAGAACATTTTAAAAAGGATTGGCCCATTACCAATTATTCTTGCGATTATTGCGTTGGCCATTATTATTGTTGCTAGTTTAACATTTAAAGGGCATGTTGCTTCTAATAGCTTTTGGAGCGCCATTGTGGCTGCTTTTACGTCGTCAATATTAGGCACCTCAGCATGGTTTGGCAATAATTATGGATTAGGCATTATTGTTTTCACAATTCTGATTCGTTTCTTGATTTTGCCATTAATGGTTTATCAGATTCAATCAATGATGAAGATGCAAGTTGTGCAACCAGCATTAAAAGCCTTGCAAGCCAAGTATCCTGGAAAAGATACTGAAAGTCGTCAATTAATGATGGCTGAACAACAGGCACTCTATAAAAAAGAGGGTGTTAATCCGTTTGCTTCAATGTTGCCATTAATTGTCCAAATGCCAGTATTGTTTGCTTTGTATCAATCAATTTATAATTCACCAGTTTTAAAATCTGGTAAGTTTTTATGGTTACAATTAGGTAGTCATGACCCTTATTATGTGTTGCCAGTGCTGGCTGCAGTCTTTACTTTTGCTTCATCTTGGCTGTCAATGCAATCAACACCGGAACAAAATGGTATGACAAAAGCGATGCCATATATTTTTCCAGTTGTTATCTTCTTCTCAGCGATGGCTGTACCAAGTGCTTTGTCACTTTACTGGGTTGTCGGAAACTTATTCCAAACAATTCAAACGTTCTTCTTACAGAATCCATTTAAGATTCGTCGTGAACGTGAATTAGCGGCGCAAAAAGAACGCGATATGAAACGTAAAATTAAAAAAGCAAAGCGTAGTGCTAAGCGTTAATTATAAGAATTAATAAAAAGCCATGTTACGAAATCAGTAACATGGCTTTTTATTATTCTAAAGACGACACCGTGTAAACGTGGTATGCTAACCTAATAATCATAAATTTGGAGTGTGTAGAATGATAAAAGAGAGATTGCATCATGGCCAGCTACTGCTATTGACCGCTAGTTTGTTATTTTTGTTTAATATGCTAACAGCAAAGATTGTTGACACACTACAGTCATTTCAACCACCAGCTTATGACATTGCGACAGGTAGTTTGCAAAAATTAGGCCATTTTATGGCACAAAATTGGCGTACATATACCATCACGCTGGTCGGTTATCTAGTTATTTGGGGTTTATTAGTGACGTTAGCTGTGACAATCATGTTGCTCTCTTGGCATCAGTTAAATCGGCGGTATTATATTAAGGCATTGAAATCTGGCCAAATACATTTGAGTGTGCTACTGATGTTGCTATTGAGCGTGCCGTTAACACAAATTGGCTTTAAATTCCCAGTGGCTTATTATTTGACAATGCCAAAAACATTTATTGATGTGATTCAAAATCCAATAATTTGGTGTCTATCGGTTGTTAGTTATTTGATTTTATTATGGCTAGCTTTTCGCTTATATTTAGTCGCTTATTTTGCCATCACGACAGCACAAGGGATGAAGAAAAATATCAAGCAAAGTTGGCAGGAAACACGCCAGCAAAATAGGTCTGTATTGTATTTTGGCATAAAATTGCTGGGGTGCATTGCACTCGTCATAATTGTGCTATTTTTGATACAAAAAGGTTTGGATCAATTCCTAGTGGGCGAACAAAAACGTTGGATAGCCAACGCTCTCATTGCTATTGGCATTGGTTATTTTTACATTGTGACAAGTCAATGTTACTTATTCTACACAGCATTGGTTAAACCCGAAACACAATCGAAATCAACTAAAAGTTTATTAATGGGTGTGAGTTATTTGGGTATATTAATGATAATTGGTATTTTTAGTAGTTTTTTGTCTGGAAAATTTGTTAGGGAACCAAATAAAAATACAGTTGTCATAGCTCATAAAGGAATAGCTTCAGAAAAACAAGCACCAAATACGCTTGCGACACTGACACAAGTGGCACAAACAAAGCCTGATTTTGTTGAAATTGATATTCAGCCAACGCGTGATGGGGTCTATGTATTAAGTCACGATGGTGATATTAAGGCTACTGATGGCAAAAGCTACAAGATAGATGAGACTTCGTGGCAGACATTGAAAACAATTCGTTACCGCACAAAAGGTCAAACACTCAGCGTAACCTCATTTAATGATTATATTTCGCGTGCTAATCAATTACATCAAAAACTTTTAGTTGAATTAAAAATCAGTGATACAATCACGACACAGGCGTTATTGGACTTTCAAAATCGCTATGGTGAGGCTTTGAAAGCAAATCATGCACAATTACAATCGTTGAATCAAAATATAATTAAACGCTTATCAGAACACATGAATCAACCTATGGGCCTGTTATCTCCCGTTGTTAATAGTATTGATGGGGCCAAGTTTAGTCGTTTTTACGCCATCGAGTATTCAAATGCGAACGCAAATTTGGCCCAACGTGTAACACAGTATCACAAGGCACTTTATGTTTGGACTTTGAATCAGAAATCTGATATTGCCACCGCGTATGCGCTCGGAGTGACGGGGTATATTACAGATTATCCTAAACAGACGCGGGCGCTACTAACACAATTTAACAAACAGGCGAGATACGCTGACGTTATTTGGCAGATGGTGATGTTACAAAAAACAAATATTTAATAAATAATTTAGTCTCAAGAACGCTTCAATAGTTCAAAACTGCTATAATAAACTTTAATGTATTGAACAATTTGACCATTTAGTAGGTAGATAATTATGGGAAACAATCAAGACAAGGTTATTTCTGGTATCAACAACTTGATATTGCGTGATATGGTGCCTGATGATGTCGTTGCTTTATCACAAATTTATCTCACAACCCGTCGACAATATTTTTCATGGCTTCGACAACCAAAATTAGAAGATTTCCAGCGGGCCAGTAAGGGAGAAACTGTTCGGGTTGCTGTGATAAATGATGAAATTGTTGGTTTTGCATCATTATCTGAATGGGATAGTTTTTTGCACTTGCTCTTTGTCAAAGTAGGTTGGCATGGGCAAGGCATTGGGGCAGCGTTATTATCTTGGGCACGACAAAAAGCGCACCATCCGCTGGAACTGAAAGTTGTGCTAGTTAACCAGGCTGCACGCCGATTTTATGAGCGTGAAGGCTTTAAGATTGTCAGTTATTCAAAATTAGCAAAACCAGAAAATGTGACATATAGAGATGATAGAAAAAGTTAAACAATTTAATCAATTTACTTGGTACCATGTATCCAACATGACGCCAGATGATAATTTAACCTTGGTTGAGCAGCACAGACTCACTAATGAGATTATCGGCTATGCCGTCGATCATAATGAAGCTGTGCGAATGGAATATGATGAAGAAGCAGACGAATCATTGATGGTGATAGATGTCATTTCCTATCATGAAGATGTTGTTGAGACGCGACCAATTGGTATATTATTTGCTCATAATAATCTATACACTTTTTCGCATACTGTAACAGATTACGTACAGGCAGTTTTGTTGGCGCCAAAAAATCGGCAAAAGCGTGCAACGGATGAGGAAATCACTGCCATTGATTTTATTATGACTGGTCTCTATTCTTTGATGACACGTTATGTTGAGCAAGTCACCGAAATTAATCGTAAACGTCGTGTTATCCAAGCGCAATTTGGTCATCAAAAACGTACGACAAAACAAATGAATGACTTGTTGCGCTTACAGACGCAAATGATTTATATTCAAAATTCATTGGCTAATAACCATGTGATGCTAGATGCCTTTAAGCAGGATTATCGACTAGAGATGCAAGCCTTTGAACTGGAGCATATTGATGATGTGCGTGTTGAAGTGGGACAGGCTGAGCACATGGCAGACTTGGCCATGGCTGTTATTAATTCAGTGTCAGACGCTTATGGTAATCTAAGTAATCGTGACTTAAACTGGACAATGAAAGTCTTAACTGTTTATTCAATTGTGCTAACTGTGCCAACAATCGTGAGTGGTTTTTACGGTGAAAATGTGAAGTGGTTACCCTTTGCTGATATTCAAGAAGGCTGGTGGGTATCTATTGTAATCACCGTTTTACTGATGGGCTTGGTAAGTCTTTTATTGGCATTAAATGGTTTTTTTCGAAAATAAAAATGGAGTATTATGAAACTATTAGAAGAACGTATTCGTCAAGATGGCCGTATTTTGGGAAAGGACATTTTGAAAGTTGATACCTTTTTGAATCATCAAATCGACCCTGAGTTAATGCAGAAAATAGGGGATGAATTTGCAACGATTTTCCGTCATGTTGCTATTGATAAGATTTTAACAGTTGAATCCTCAGGTATTGCACCAGCGGTAATGACCGGCTTAGCTTTGCATGTGCCCGTGGTATTTGCTAGAAAAAACAAATCGCTAACATTACCAGACGGCGTATGGATTGCCGATGTCTATTCTTTTACAAAGCAAACGACAAATCATATTATGATCGATCAACGTTTTTTAACAGCGGGGGAGCGCGTTTTGATTATTGATGATTTCCTGGCTAACGGACAGGCTGTTGCTGGGTTAGTAGCTATCGTCACACAAGCCCATGCAGAAATCGTTGGGGCTGGTATTGTGATTGAAAAGGCTTTTCAACAAGGTCGTCAATTACTTGACGAGGCTGGCATACGTGTTGAAAGTCTAGCTCGGATTGCTGCTTTTGAAAATGGGCAGATAACTTTTATGGCTTAAAAAACGATGTTTCACGTGAAACATCGTTTTTCATTAGGTTATCCGGAAATATTAAGGGGAAATATGACACGTGATTTTGATTTTGCAAAATTGGTTCAAAAATATCAAAACAAAACGGCAATTGTAGATAACGGGCGGGCATACAATTATGGCGAACTGGCAGATAAAGTGGCAGCTGTTTATAAGGCGCATCAATTCAATGCGCCATATGTGGTTTTAATTGCACAAAGTAACCTCACATTTATTAGTCAGTTTTTAGCCATTCATAAAGCAGGCTGCGTACCTGTGGTAGTTAATCAAAGAGAGGCGCCACAACTAGCTACTTTATTGTCTGCAATAGACTGGCAGTGGCTAGACGATTGCGCTGTCAGTAAAAAAAAGCCTATTACTCGCTCAAACTTGCTATTTTTAGGTATGACCTCGGGCACAACCGGAACCCCTAAATTTTATCAACGTGACTGGTTGTCCTGGCAGCTTGGTTTTAAACAATGTGAAAAAGCATTCGAAATGACTGACTATGCAGGGGTGATGACAACGAGTCCAATGGCTACGTCGCTCGGATTGCATAGTTTACTATTAAGCTTATATCTTGGTAAAACATTTTATTGCTATACACGTCAGCAACAGCAGCAATTGACGTCAGCAACGTTAGTCTACACTGTACCAACCTTCATGACAGCAAAATATCGTGGTTGGGCGGATGATGCACAGGTTAAAGGGGTTGTTTCTTGCGGTGGCGAATTAACACCGTCATTAGTCAGAGATTGGCATCGCTTATACCCGCAACAGGCACTATACGAATTATATGGGGCATCGGAGACCAGTTTAATTGCTTTTCAAAACTTGATGCACGGAAAAAAGGTCAACCAAGTTGGCCGACTGTTTGCGGATGTTGAACTAACATTTACAAACCAACATATCACAGTTGCTAGTCCCTATCTATTTAGTGGCTATTTAGGATCAACACAAAAAATAACCTTTGTTGAGACAGATGATGTAGGCGATTATCAAGATGAGCAGCTATTTGTTTACGGTCGCGCAAGTGATGTCATTAATCATGGTGGCAATAAAATTTATCCTAGTCAACTTGAAACCATTTTGCAAACAATCACAACGGCAGCGGTTGTCTTTGGCGTGCCAGACAGCACTTATGGTGAGAAAATTGTTGCTATGGTGGTCACAAATAAGCCCTTAGATAAGCTACAAATGGTGATGGCAGAGCAGACCCCAGCTTATAAACGCCCAAGCCAATACATTTTTGTATCTGAGATCCCAAAAACAAAGCAACAAAAAATTTCACGAACGCAATTAGCCTTGCGATACGTGGCAGGAGAATGGACATGAATAACTTGACAACACCGGTAGGCATATTAAGTGCAAAACGTCTCCCAATTGGTAAAATTAATGGTTTATACACAGAACAGTCGCCTGAGACACTTGTTGCTAATTTGTTACAACAGCAGGTAGCCATGCTATCAACACATCGTTTAAAGCAGGTTGATCAAGTCATTTTAGGCAATGTCACGAATCAAGGGGGAAATATTGCACGTCGTGCAGCTTTAGCCGCTGGGATAGGTTCGAGCACACCAGCTTATACTATAGATGCGCAATGTGCTTCTGGTTTGGTGGCTATTGCTTCCGGCGCCCAAGCCATCTTGAATCAGGATGCCAAATTAGTCGTTGCGGGTGGCGTCGAAAGTACTTCCCGTAGTTATGTGACAATTGATCGAGAAACAAATGAGCCACTTAAACGCTTTCCAATGGTACCAGAAGGGCAACTGGACTTAGACATGGGTATTGTGGCGGAAAATATGAGCTCTCGTTATAACATTTCACGCGAGCAACAGGATAATTACGCGTGCAACAGCCATCAAAAAGCAAAAAAAGCTTTTGAAAATAAGCAAATCAATGCTGAAATTGTTCCTTTTAGTCAGGCGTCAGTCAATATCACACAAGACCAGTGTCCGAGATTTGATACCTCGCTTAGTAAATTACACCAATTGAAGCCGGCGTTTCGTTCTGGTGGTACGGTGACTGCGGGCAATAGTTGTCCGATTAATGATGGTGCGGCAACGGTGCTGATGACGGGAAGTCAAACAGGGGAAGCAATGGCGGGGTATTATTTAGGGCATACGACCGTAGGCATTGCGCCTGAAAAATTCATTCTGGGTCCAATTGCTGCCACACAAAAGTTATTAGACAAATATGCACTAAATATGTCTGATATTGCAGTTGTGGAACTTAATGAGGCTTTTGCCGTGCAAAGTATTTTATGCCAAGCAGCGTTAAAAATTACCGATGAACAATTAAATCCATTAGGTGGCGCGTTAGCTTATGGTCATCCCTATGGTGCTACGGGTGGCATTATGATTGCGCGATTATTGAATAGTTTAAATCGCATCACACAACCGGCGTTGGGTATTGCCACGCTATGTGTTGCTGGTGGTATGGGGATGAGCATGCTGATAGGAAATCAACACTGGCAAGTTTAAAACTTTTGTAGGAGACGGTAAATCTCTTCATATAGTTCATCGGCAGTCAGGGTTAACTGTTGTGATACGTAATCCGTGACGAGCCCCATGATACCAGAAACAATAAAATCAATTTCAACAAGACTTGGTATATTATTAGGGCGGTCTTTTTCGAGTAGCAATACTTTTTGAATAAAGGCCCTTTTAACTTGCCTGAATGCTTGGGCACCTGCTTGCGGGTGGTTAAGCAAGACAGCAACAGTTGATTTGTGTTGCTCAATATAAGTGACTAATAGATAACTTAGCGTTTTAAAATCATCGTGGTAAGTAGATTCTGAAGGATAAGTGGCTTTAAAGATTTGCGTCATATCAGTCATTAAATCAGATAAAACTTGGTCGTGTAAATCATAGACATCCTTATAATGTCGATAGAATGTGCCACGATTAATGTTAGCTAAGTCAGCAATGCGTGAAACAGTTATCTTTTCAATGGGCATTTCGGCCAGCAAGGTAACGAAAACGGCTTTAATTTGTGCTTGTGTTTTATTTTGTCTACGATCCATGACTAAAGGGCCTCAATTTCATTAGATATGTTGTTTAATCAACAAAAAGTAAAGATGTGTTCATTGTAACACGTCAAATATAACGTTAAACTTGTGATAATCTAATAAATTCAATTATAAAGGGGTGACACATGAACTTTCGATTAGCTGTACAACCTGAAGTAAAATACTTGTCCCAATTAGTAGCAGATGCGTTTAAAGATTATGACCTGTATCAACAAACAATTGGTCAGACATTTAAACAAGCGGCAGATTTTCATCAGTTTTTAAAACGATTACACGATGTGCATTTAGCGGCAAGTATTGCAAAAAATAAAGTTTTTGTTTTAGAGGACGGGCAACAAATTTTGTCGGTTGTAGTGCTAGATAACGAGCGCATGCCGTCGGCCAATATGTGGCAATATATTCAAGCAGGTGGCTGGCAATTAGTGCCATACTTTATAGGCAATCAACTTGGTAAATTTTTAACGATGTTAGATAAAGCAGAAAAATTGCCACAACAAAAGCCACAAACAAATTGGCATGTGAATTTGTTGGCCGTAAATCCAGTACATCAAGGCCAAAAAATTGGCTCACGTACTTTGGAAGCATTTGTCATACCATATGCTAAAGCACATGGTGCTAAAACGTTATCATTAATTACCAATACACCACGAAATGTTAGTTTCTATCAAAAAAATCAATTTCAAGTTGTAGATGAGCGCATGCTGTATTTTAATGGCAGTCAAGTTAGCAATTGGTCATTGGTGCGAACCCTCACTTAAAAGGTTACAGGATATCGGTAAAAGTCATCCGTCGTATTTGGTATAATAGTAAGCAATAATGGTAGCTTATTTAAGCAGGTACCCTATTCGTGAGAGGTGAACGATGACATTGCATATTATTCCTGATTGGCACGCTTATCAGAGGCGTTTGCCAGAATTCAACGACACAGTTCATCAAGTGCAGCTTTTTCTGTCACAAGGACAAGCAGTCGCATTAGTTGTAGTTGACTATTTACCAAATCTACGACAGATTCTTTTTCATGGCCAAATTGAATCTGCCCAAATATGGTCTGCCTATGATGTGTTGCAACGCGTTCAATTGAAGTATGATAGTCCGATAGCCTTGATGGATATTGATTGGCCAGATGCCGCTGAATTTATTGAGATGTCTGATCGTGTCGTTGTTCGTGTCGCAAAAAAGCACTATGCAACGGTGTGGCTTGATCAAGTCACGCATGCCCGTTACGATCGCATTGATTTGTTTGAGGCGGGTGAACGCGTGCAAGAATTAATCCTCGATGATCGTGGTTTTATTTCATGTGCAACAACGCTTGATAATCATGGCCGGGCAACGAGGCGAGATTACCTAACGCCCAGCGGCGCGGTTGCCGTCCAAGAAGATTGTCTGACAGGAGCAGTCACAACCCAACAATCTTGGACACCCCAAACGACTTTTAAAAATATGGCTGAACTAATTGCTGAAGTAGTAGCTTATCACGTTCATGATTTGCCTGATGAAGATACTTTGATCATAGCACAAAGTCAAACAGCTATCTTTTTAGTGAATAAAGTTGCCCCTAAACAGGCGATTATTTTAAGTTACCAAACCCAACGTACAGTACCGCAGTTAGAACAAGAACTATTGCTCCAGATTTCTGGTACAGTTGATTTTGCGGTCGTTGATACCCAGCAACAGTTGGAGACTATCAATTCACAATTTGATGATCAGACAGCAGTCGCAGTTATTCCGCCTTATGCAACGACGGCCTTACCTGTCCAAACACCAGCGCCAATTACCACAGTATACTGGTATGCACCTGAAATAGATAATGAAGTGTTTGATGCTATGCGTGCCTTAATGTTAGCCTATCCAAAATGGTTACTCTTAATTGAGACAACACAGGATCATCGCGCGTTTGATGACCTGATTCTCTTGGATAGCCAACAAGCTGTTAATGTGCACGGTCTAGTTGATGAACACAGCCAAAAAGCCCATCAAGCACGATATCAGTTTTTATCACAACAAGATGAAGCTAGTCGGTTACGTTATCTCAGCAATGCACGCCTTTTAATGGACTTAACACCAGCGCCAGAACAGTTTCTACAAACAGCGGCTATTAGTCATGATGTGCCACAAATTAATCGTATCGAAACACCGTACGTGAAGCCAAATCAGAATGGACAAATCATTCAAAATTCAGATCAGTTGCAAGAAATACTAGTATCTTATTTAACAGGGCGGTACAATCAGCAGGCTGTTAGAGAAACCTCTCAGGCGATAGGGGCTAATTATCAAGACGACATGTTGTGGATTAAGTGGCAGCAAGTTTTTAATCAGATTAAGCAACGAAAGGCATCAGGTAAATGAGCCATGGCAGATATTTCAGTGCTACAAATTGGTGCAACCGATTGGACGCCAAAGATTAATCACAATCATATAGACTGGCATTATACGGCAGTGTTAGATTTACCAACCTTTTTGGCACAACAACGTGACCCGTATGTGCTAGAGCAAACTTATGTCTTACTTACCGATAATATATTAGATAGTACGTTATTATCTAGCCAGATTAGCGAATGGCCGGCATATAGAACACTTTATTTTGCCGAAGACATCACAGATGATTTTCAACATATCTTAGATGAACGACGCGCTTTTCATTTGCCAGAAAAAGCGCCGGAAGCCATCATTTCGCGTATTCTAACTGACTTACAGCTTAGGCAAGTTGGTTTTCAAACGCGCTTTAGTGAAACACAATTTATCCCACTGCCGCCTAACAATACGCATTTTAAGCGAGAGGGCCGTTTTTCAGCACAATTTAATGGTAATTTTGGCACAAAATGGCAACAAATTGGCCAATTAAAAACGTATGCAACTGACTTTGCAATAGCAAAAGCTCATGACGTTTGGCTCGATTATGAACAAAGCGGAACTGTAGAAGTCCAACTTGAATTTGTTTTCTTTAATCAAGGCAAGATACAAACGACACAAACAATTTCAGGGGATGCGTTACGCCGTTTGAACACAATTGGGGATGTATCAGATTATCAAGATTATCAAGTGTTAGTTTATGCACGTGGTAAGGGCGGACTGGACTTACATGTATTGCATCAACGTCAGAGTAGGCATGGCTTTGGGTTGCTGTTACCTGGTGATCATTGGGAACTGACAGAAGAGAACGAAGAAATTATGAGTTACTTCAATCCTGGTGATCGCAAAGGCCCCCTGATTGTTAATTTCTCAGGCTTGCGTTTGCATGTGGATGGCTTTGAGATGTTAGGACCAATGCGAGAACTAGGCACACCGTTTTTGTTATTTACTGATACAAGAACTCAAGGTGGTGCGTTTGAAATTGGTACAAAACATTATGAAGAGAGAGTCGTTGAAATTATCCATCAAGCTATGGCGGCGTTGCACCTATCTGCTCAAGAGGTTATTTTGACAGGTTATTCCATGGGGAGTTTGCCAGCAATATACTATGCTGCTGACATTAAACCTGGTGCAATCGTTATTGCTAAACCGATTATCAACATTGGCACCATGACCGCCAATCCAGAGTTTCCTAGGGAATTTAATCAAGATTGGACGTTAGATTTGCGTCGCTATTTAGCTGGGCGGATGGCCCTAGATGATACTGAAGCGCTAAATCAAATTCTTTGGGAACACATACAAAATGTCGACTGGTCAAAAATTCCAGTGTCATTATTTACGATGTCACAAGATGAATATGATGGACAAAGCTTACAGCAGTTATTAACCTTTTGGGCTACACGTGATGTGGCACTAACACATGTTATTGCCGAAGGACCGCATACAGCAAAAATACCTGAGATGGTTGCATTTATAACGGCAGAACTCACTAAGCTACGTGATGATTTACGGCAGGAGGCAAACTAACAGATGCAATATCAAGTTTATTGGACGCCGCAAACACAATTGCTGGAATTACAAGGCGCTACGGTTGATTTTCGTGCACGTGATGATGTTTATTATGAAAATTACTTTTTGCCTAGTGGTCGCACAATTGTTTCTTGGCAATCACAACATAGCAGTCAAAATCAACGGCTTGCAGATTTACCACAGTTATTGCGTGGTGAGACCTACGCATTTATTAAGCACATCGATAATAGTGAGCGTATGTTTGCTTATTTGACGGTGACATTTTATGATGATCAGTATCAAACCTTGATGACAACAAGTCAAAATAAAGATGAAGTGGTGATCAAAGTCCCAGATAACTATGCTTTCTACACCATTGACTTGGTGTCGGCTGGTCTTGGTAGTTTTATTTTCCACAATATTGCCATTCGACCACAAAAAAAGGGCATTTTACGTGATGATGACCAAAGGATAGCGCCAAATCTTTATAGTTATATTGAAATACCAGCAAAAATCACGTCAAAAACATTGCGTGTCATTTTCTCCGAGCCGGAAGATCAGGTCACTGATTATATGTCTGATTGGGTGAAAGAAACACAGCAAGCGGTACAATATATTGCTAGTAGTGCTATCAATGCACGTTATTATCGACAAGATGAGCAAGCAGTGATAATGGCTATTAAACAAGCACGTAAACAAGTACATGCACGACGCGTCGAATTTATTGGTTATGGGCCGATATCTAGTTACGCCGCATTGTATTATCAAAGTCAATTTAAGGGGAGTTTGGCAACAATCAGTGAGGATGTTAATTTAGTACCAGCACCAGATTTGCGACTTGAACGTGCAGTCACTGGTGTGAATTATTTAAGTAACCCAATTGCACCAAACTACACGTTGGCGGTTCAGGTAATCAGACCTAAGTATGAGCGACTGGATATGCTAACGTACGAGACACCGACACCGGAAGAAGTACGATTGCAAGCCGCTTATGATGCAGCTCATCCCAAGAAAAATGCGGTTGCGCGTTTTTTTACGGCAAATAAAAAATAACACGTAGAATTCGTGTTATTTGTTGTTTTTTTGACACTTAATTGTGACGGTACTAAAGCTTGTTACTATATTGGCTGTTTGCTCTTGTATCGTGACTGACCAAACTTGTATGCTATGACCGATATTGATAGGCTCTGCAGTAGCGATAAGATGGCCGGCAGACACGGCTTTGAGATGGTGTGTTTGAATATCTACGCCAACAGGAATATATTCTGGTGGTAAAGTTGCTTTGGCTCCCAAAGAAGCTGCTGTTTCTGCTAGGAGTGCATTGACACCACCATGTACGATGCCGTATGGTTGCATAAGTTTATCTGAAACAGATACTGAGACAATGGTTTTTTCTGCTGATATTAATGTGGTTTTTAGGCCCAAAAGTTCTATAATATTCATAGGACAAAAATCCCCTTTCTGAAATGGAGTATAACATATTATGACAACATGGCACGCTATCAAAGCGTACAACGAAATTTTATTTGAAGTCAATGCTGATGGCCAGAATCCTGGCAAAATTGCTAAAATCACGATGAACGATGTCGCAACGCACAATGCATTTACCCCTGGTATGGTTGCTGAAATGATTGATGCATTCACTATATCACGAGATGACGCCCATATCGGGGTTATTATTTTAACAGGTGCTGGAGACCAAGCATTCTCATCTGGCGGTAATCAGAAAGTACGTGGGAATGGTGGTTATGTTGGTGCCGATGGCATTCCACGTTTAAATGTTTTGGATCTACAACGCTTAATGCGTGTCATCCCTAAACCAATCATCGCCATGGTTAAAGGCTGGTCGATTGGTGGTGGCAACATCCTGCAATTAGTTGCTGATTTAACAATTGCCGCTGATAATGCTAAATTTGGGCAAACAGGACCAAAAGTTGGTTCATTCGATGCAGGTTATGGTTCGGGTTATTTGGCTCGTGTCGTTGGACATAAGCGTGCAAAAGAAGTCTGGTTCTTGAATCATGTGTACAGTGCTGACGAAGCTTATCAAATGAATTGGATTAACAAAGTTGTCCCATTGGCCGAAGTTGAAACAGCAACAATAGCTTGGGCTGATGAAATGTTAACCAAATCACCGACAGCGTTGCGCTTTATTAAGGCAGCCATGAATGCCGATACAGACGGGCTAGCTGGGTTACAACAATTTGCGGGTGATGCAACGATGCTTTATTACACAACTGACGAAGCAAAAGAGGGGCGCGATTCGTTCAAAGAAAAGCGACAACCTGATTTTGACCAGTTTCCAAAATTTCCTTAAACGCCAGTAGGCGTTTTTTATTTTAAAATGAGTTTAAGATGATAAAATATTGACAAAAAATCTCATTTGTTGCAAAATAGCTCATAAGGAGTGTGTGCTATGAAATTAACAGTGGCGATTGCTCAGATAGATATTGCTTTAGCTCAGCCAGACATTAATCAGTTGACAGTGGCGCAGTACGCACAAAAGGCCGGAGAAGCTGGTGTGGATGTTTTGATTTATCCAGAAATGTGGCGTACCGGTTATGCCTTAGAACAACTTGTTAACTTAGCAGACGAAGAGGGTGTCAAAACGCAAGACTTGTTAAGCCAATTAGCACGTCAATATCATATCAACATTATTGGTGGCTCTGTTGCCACACGTCAGCAAGATGCGTTTTATAACACAATGTTTGTCTACGATAAAAATGGGCATCAGGTATCAACCTATAATAAGTTACATCTTTTTGGTTTAATGGCGGAGGAAAAATTTATTTCAGCCGGACGTACTACTAATGTCTTCACCTTGGCTGGTATCCCATCTGCAGGTGCGATTTGTTATGATATCCGCTTTCCAGAATGGCTGCGAACAATGATGGCAGTTGGCCCACAAGAAATACTGTATATCGTGGCTGAATGGCCTATTCAACGCATTGCGCAATGGCAAATTTTGCTACAGGCACGTGCCATTGAAAACCAAGCATTTGTTATTGCAGCAAACCGTGTCGGGCATGATGATGACAATATTTTTGGCGGTCGTTCATTAATCATCGATCCCTTAGGCCATATTGTTGGGCAAGCATCCGATACGCAAGAAGCATTGTTAATTCGTACCATTGATATTAGTCAAGAACAGGCAATTCGTGGCGAAATACCTGTGTTCAATGATCGCCGACCAACGTTATATCATTAGGAGAACAAGCATGCATTTTTCAGAGTCAAATTTATTAAAACAACTACCAGAACAGTTTTTTGCGTCGCTTGTTGCCAAAGTTAATACTAAGGTTGCAGCGGGTGAAGATGTTATCAATTTAGGGCAAGGCAATCCGGATATGCCAACACCCGATTATATTGTTAAAGCGATGCAAGAGGCAACAGGGCGATCAGCTGACCATAAATACTCACCGTTCCGTGGTGAAATGCGCTTTAAAGAAGCAATTGCAGATTTTTATCGTACTGAATATGGTGTCACACTGGATCCAAATAGCGAAGTAGCTATTTTAGCAGGTAGTAAGATTGGTTTAGTAGAACTACCCTTGGCTTTAATGAACCCAGGCGAAACATTGCTATTACCAAACCCAGGTTATCCTGATTACTTATCAGGTGCTGTGTTAGGTCAGGTCAATGTGACGCGTATACCGCTTAAAGAAGCTAACGATTTTTTGATTGATTATCAAGCCATTCCCAATGGTGTTTCTCAACAGGCAAAATTCTTATATATGAATTACCCCAATAATCCAACTGGGGCAGTCGCTACAGCACAATTTTATAAAGATACAGTTGCTTTTGCTGAGGAACATCAAGTCGGTATTGTGTCCGACTTTGCTTATGGGGCAATTGGTTTTGATGGTAACCAGCCACTGTCATTTTTACAAACAGCAGGCGCCAAAAGTGTTGGTATTGAGACCTATACTTTTTCCAAGACGTTCAATATGGCTGGTTGGCGTGTTGGTTTTGCAGTTGGCAATGCTGATATGATTGCTGCGCTCAACTTGATTCAAGACCATCTGTTTGTTTCTATTTTTCCAGCAATTCAGGATGCGGCGATTGCGGCATTAGCTCAGCGTAAGCAACGGACAGATGCCGTAGGACAATTACAGGCAGTTTATGAATCACGCCGAAACGCATTCATTAATGCTGTACGTAGCTTTAATTGGGAGCCGTATGTACCAAAAGGGGCATTCTATGTTTTGATGCCGGTACCGAAAGGATATACATCGGCACAATTTGCTGAGTTGTTATTGAATCGGGCGAATGTTGCTGTAGCAGATGCTTCTGGATTTGGGGATGCCGGTGAAGGTTATGTCCGTGTTGGGTTAACTATTACCGAAGACAGATTAGTCGAAGCAGCAAATCGCATTAAGGCACTTAATTTATTTTGAGAATAAAAAAGAACATTGTGCGCTTTTTTGATAAATTCACAGGCAGAAAGCGAACGAGGCAAGGGGAAATCAAGAGGATAAGGAAGATAAAACGAAGAGTAAAAACAAAGTAAAGGAAGTAGTTGACGAGGGGGGAAAAGGTTGGTATATTAGTATATGTTCTTAAGAGCGAAAGAGAGCAACGGTGTGAGCGAGTGAAAAAGAACGCGAGCAAGTAGTTGACAAAGCGAGAAGAATAAAGTATAGTAATAAAGTTGTCAAAAAGCGAAAGCGATGCGAGCGAAAGTAAGCGACGAAATAA
>NZ_PUFH01000001.1 GCF_004354555.1 Leuconostoc citreum | reverse complement strand
TCCCTTCCTCTCCATTATGGACGCTTAGCTCAGCTGGGAGAGCACCTGCCTTACAAGCAGGGGGTCACAGGTTCGATCCCTGTAGCGTCCATTGGCGAAAGTCAAGAAACCGGCACGTCGGGATAAAGCGATGCCGACTTAGCTCAGTTGGTAGAGCACCGCTCTTGTAAAGCGGGGGTCGAAGGTTCGAGTCCTTTAGTCGGCATGATTCTGCGGAAGTAGTTCAGTGGTAGAACATCACCTTGCCATGGTGGGGGTCGCGGGTTCGAATCCCGTCTTCCGCTTGTATGCCGGCGTGGCGGAATAGGCAGACGCACAGGACTTAAAATCCTGCGATAGAGATATCGTACCGGTTCGATCCCGGTCGCCGGCATATATGCACCTATAGCGCAATTGGATAGAGCGTCTGACTACGAATCAGGAGGTTGCAGGTTCGACTCCTGCTAGGTGCATAGAGGTTGAAGGAATTCAAACTCTTTTTTTAAGTTTAAAGGGGCAGAAGCTCTCGTAGAACTTTTCGGGACGTAGCTCAGCTTGGTAGAGCACCTGGTTTGGGACCAGGGGGTCGCAGGTTCGAATCCTGTCGTCCCGATTGGCAAGGAAAATTGTCAAAGACGATCGCGGTGTAGCTCAGCTGGCTAGAGCGTCCGGTTCATACCCGGGAGGTCGAGGGTTCGATCCCCCCTGCCGCGATAGGCTCGAGATATAGGACCTTTAGCTCAGTTGGTTAGAGCAGACGGCTCATAACCGTCCGGTCGTTGGTTCGAGTCCAACAAGGTCCATGCAGGACGAGAGTCAAGCAAGAGATGATGGAGAATTACCCAAGTCTGGCTGAAGGGAACGGTCTTGAAAACCGTCAGGTCGAGAAATCGGCGCGTGGGTTCGAATCCCACATTCTCCTTAGGTAGAGATACCAAAATAATATTATCGCGGGATGGAGCAGTCTGGTAGCTCGTCGGGCCCATAACCCGAAGGTCGTAGGTTCAAATCCTGCTCCCGCAATTGGTCGCATGGTCTAGCTGGTTAGGACGCCTGCCTGTCACGCAGGAGATCGCGGGTTCGAGCCCCGCTGTGACCGTTTAGTATGGGGACATACTAAGATGGCTCTGTAGCTCAGTTGGTAGAGCATACGATTGAAGCTCGTAGTGTCGGCGGTTCGATTCCGTCCAGCGCCATAGATGTCTCAGGGCATCCAGTAAGAGATGCGAATGTAGTTCAATGGTAGAATTCCAGCCTTCCAAGCTGGCTATGCGGGTTCGATTCCCGTCATTCGCTTTTATGTTGAGAAGCATAAGAAGGGCCTGTAGCTCAGTTGGTTAGAGCACTGTGTTGATAACGCAGGGGTCACAGGTTCGAGTCCTGTCAGGCCCATGATGAAGGATGTTTCAATGGAAACATCCTTTTTTGTTTGCAAGTAATGATTGTTTACAGAAAACAAATCACTAATAATAAATTTCACGAGATGATTTTAAAAAAGCCGTAAACAACACCTTGAATTGTTAACTTAATTGACAATTTTATGAGATAATTAAAAAAATTTTGCGTCCCTTGTGAAAAAGTGGTATTCTAAAATTAACTGTTTCGGTTTACAACGTTTTCATGCAAGCTTGCAGTGTAAAAACGAATGGGGTTTACAGAAAATGGATGGTACAAAGACTGTTCTTCGCCAATCACCATCACCAACGTAGCGTTGCGAATATTGCTATGTTGACTGATTACGAAGGACGGATTGATGGAAGAAAAATTATTCAATAAAGGTTTTATCACAATTACACTGATTAATTTCATTGTTTACTTAGTTTATTATTTGATGATGGTTATTATTGCTGTCATTGCGCATGACCAGCTGCATGCTTCGTTTGGACAAGCTGGATTGGCATCGGGTATTTATATTATTGGTACTCTTGTTGCTCGCCTCATTATGGGAAAAGAATTGGAAATTATTGGGCGCAAGCGTGTCGCACGTTGGGGAGCGATTTTCTATCTTATTACGACTGCAGCTTATATGTTTGTTCCCACAATTGCTATTTTAGATACAGTGCGTCTACTTAATGGTTTTGCGTATGGTATGACCTCTACTGCTTTGAATGCGATTGTGACTGAATTTATCCCAGAGCAACGTAAGGGTGAAGGAATAAATTATTATGGTTTGAGTACTAGTTTAGCAGCCGCAATTGGACCATTTATTGGGTTACTCCTGCTTAATGCAACAAGTTTCCACTTCATTGTAATTCTTTCTGTTGTGTTAATTGCTTTATCAATGCTTGCATTGTTTGCTATTCAAATCAACAATGTCGTATTAACTCCAGAACACTTAGCAGAACTAAAATCATGGAAAGTCTCAAGTTTCATTGAATATAAAGTATTGTTAATTGCATTCATTGGTTTCTTGATGGGACTTTCTTATTCAAGTGTATTATCATTCTTAGCGTCATATGCGGAAACATTGAACTTAGTTTCCATTAGTTCATTCTTCTTCGTTGTTTATGCAGGTATCGTGACTGCAACACGACCAATGTCAGGACGAATTTTTGACCGCTATGGTGAAAATATGGTTATGTATCCCAGTTATATTTGCTTAACGATTGGTTTAATCATTTTGGGACTAACGACTAATGGCATTATGCTTCTGGTTTCAGGTGCATTTATTGGTTTAGGCTATGGCACCTTTATGTCAAATGGCCAGGCCGTTTCATTAAAGTTAGTGACAAGTCATCGCGTTGGGATTGCTTTATCAACATACTTTATTGGTCTAGACTTAGGTTTGGGTGTTGGACCTTATGTATTTGGTGCCCTGCATGCACAAATGCCATTTAGAGATTTGTACTTTGTCGCTGCAGTTATTCCAGTTATTTCAGCAATCTTATACCTACTATTCTACAAGTCAGGTAAGACAAAGAAAACTGTTGTTACAAAAGCTAAAGAATTAGCATAAAATAAAAAAGCAATTGTTTCACATGAAACAGTTGCTTTTTATATTGACCAATCATCGAGAGAATCGACTTCATAAGTTGGTTTCTTGGCCAGTTTAGCAATTTGATCTTTTGTTGAAACACCTGAGTACACTAATAAGGTATCAATCCCATTATTGATACCTGCTAAAATATCGGTATGGTAGTTGTCCCCGACCATAATTGTTTCATCTTTGGTGGCTTTCATATAATTTAAAGCCCCTAACATAATGGGAGATGCTGGTTTAGCGATGATAGTTGGGGCGACATTTGTTGCAGTTTGAATAGCTGCGACTAGTGCGCCGGCTCCAGGCATCATACCGTTTTCTGTAGGAAGATTAGTATCAGTATTTGTCGCAATGAATTTAGCGCCATTTTGAATAGCGATAGTAGCCTGAGCCATCTTATCGTATGTTATTTGGCGGTCTAACCCAACAATAACGGCATCAGCACTAGTACTGTCGACAACGTCAAAATTAGCTGCTGATAGGGCTTCAATGAGGCCTAACTCGCCAATAATGTATAGCTTAGCTTGCTTTGGCAAAATATTTTTCAAATAGTCGGCAGTAGCCATGGCGCTAGTATAGATTTGAGAGGGCGTTGTAGGAATATTGTGGTTTTCACTGAGGTTTTTTGCCACGGCAAGAGGGCTTTTGGTGGAATTATTCGTCACGAATAAGTAGGGTATATCCTTTGCTCGTAAGCGGTCAATAAATCTTTTTCCCGAGGGGTACTTAATTTTACCTTGATAAATTGTACCATCAAGATCGATAAAGTAGTTTTTATAGTCAGACATGATTTAATCTCCATTTAATTTGTGTCAATTATATTATATACATCAACAAGTGTTGATATCAAACAACGAATCAACGGACCTCTCTCCAATCTCAATCTCCCTAAAAATAAAATCTCCTAAAATATTTTATAAAAATGTCCGCCCGCAAGCAGTTGCGGGTTTTCGTTGCTTAAGGGGGAGAATTTTGCAGTAAGTGAGTGATACTGATAGAATAAGTTGAGAGCCTTTGTTTACTAATAAACAAAGAGAATTAAAAAATAATGATTGGGATTTATTATGGTTAAAAAATACCGTACCCCGCCTTTTCTAACACCGTCAGCAATTGTTTCACTAATAGTGGCTATTAGTGCAGCTAATTTGGCGGTTAATGTGGCTACCGGTACAAGTGAAGGAAAGCGGGTTGTGCCACGAGAAAGTAGCATCAGCACATCAGCGCCAATTGATAGTAGTCGATCTGATAGTACAACTAGCGCTGTATCGGACAGTGAATCAGCGCCTAGTGTTTCTAGTAAAGACAGTATATTGTCGTCTTCAACGAACTCAGCGGCGTCGGTCACAGAAAAAAGTAGTGCCATGCCATCGTCAAACAGTACTTCATCCGTTGATACAGATAAGGCTGTACCTAATCAACCAAGTGCTAAGTCTAGTACACCGACGACACCACCAGCGCGTACAAATGGCAATAACACAGGGGGTGGGCAATAGATGTTTACAATTCTAGATTTAATTAACCATTACCTTGGATATTTTACAACTAATTCACGTACTAAGGGCCGTATATATGCTGTTGTTGGCGCCGTTGGTGTGTGGTACCTGCTCTACTTAGCCTACCGTTTTTTTGAAAATGGGCGTTGGCTGCGTGGCGGTCTGATTGCAGCTGTCTTTGTAGTTTTATTATATTTTGTTGTTTTGAACCTAGTCTACTATTTCACTGATAAAACTGTGAAGTGGGATGTTTCACCACGAATTGAGCAAGTTTTAGGTGGACCACATAATGAAGAAGGTCAACAACAGCCACAACAATCAGTTATTATGCCTGTAAATGGCCTTTACCAACGGCAAAATACAATGACAGGTGTTATTGAAATCGATAGTACACAGCAAGATAATATTGATCAGCTGGTTAGGTTATTAGATGATTTGGGCTTAATTCAACGCGATTATGGTCATCTTGGAGAGCAGGCACAACGACAAATCATAGCCCAACGTGGCGTTGTTTTCGCTAATCATCCGGGTACGCTGTTACCATATTTTGACATGTTAACTACAGGCGATACCGTTAAAATTATGGGTGGCGTCAATCAACTTCAAGCATACGATTTAGGCAGCTTAGTTATGGTAGGCATGACACCGACAAAGCAAGCATTGCAGCATTATCGTTTGGCATTGTCGTCTGCTGTTATTCTTGGTGGCGCAGGGCATATTGCGACACGACGTGGCCTAGCTAACGTTGAGCGACCTTATAAGATTCAGGTTGAGGTAGCGTATGAAAAAAGAATTGAAAACTAGTTCAATTCTTTTTTCATACTAATATGTTTAATTCCTGCTTCAATGAATTCAGGCCCATAGGCGACAAATCCGATCTGTGTATAAAAGGGACTGGCATGTAGCTGCGCGCCTAAATAAAGACAATGAATGTGATATGACGGTGCAAGTGCCTCGATATAGTGGAATATCTCTTTTCCAATGCCGCGCTGGCGCATATTTTTTAAAGTAGCAACGCGTTGCACATGCCAAGTACCTGGCGTTTCTTCAAGTAATCGTGCTGTAGCAGCGGGTTGATTGGCAACATAGGCAACGATATGGATGGCTTTTTCTTCATTTTCAGGATTGTCCAATTCATCATCTAATGGCACACCTTGTTCCGTTACAAAAACGATTTTTCTGATATATAGGGCATCGTCATGGATATGGCTGAGACCGGATTGATGTTTAATTTGTGTTGTCATAGAAGTATTATAACAAGATTTAAGGCAGAGCGTATAGCTTATTGGTATAATGATACTTATGAAAAAACGAGTAAAAAAGTGGTTAACAAATTTTTGGCAGAATGTGATTTTACCGCATAACTGGTTGCGTCAACTTAATACACGACAAGGTTTTTTTAATTGGATTGTTGTATTATTGACATTTAAAACAATATTGGCTTATGGTGCCGACTTTGAGTGGTTACATGTCCAAGAACCAATCCAGGTACTGTTAATGCTTATCAACCCAATTGGGTTTGCATTGGTTTTATTTAGTCTGACACTATTTATTAAACCACGACAGTTGTATTATGGGGCAGTATTGATTTTAGATACCGTGATGTCGCTTTTGCTCTATCTCAATGTCATTTATTTTCGAGAATTTTCGGATTTCTTATCCGTTAATACAGTGCTAGGATACAATACGATTAATCAAGGTGGTAAAGCAGCCGGAGCCATTTCTTTTGGTTTTCATGATGTCTTTTTTTGGATAGATATTGTTGTGATTATTGCTCTCATGCTGGCACGCAAAATTAAGCTTGATGCGCAGACCTTGCCACGGTTTAAGCCATTCAAAATATTTACAGTTGGTCTATTTGTGCTGACAGCTAATATTTTGGTGGCAGACATTGATAGACCCCAGTTACTGACACGTCAATTTGACCGAGAGTATATGGTTAAGTATTTAGGCTTGGGTCCGTTTATGATGTATGATGCTTTTAACACTTATCAAACTAGTCAAGTACGTAAAAGTGCCACACCAGAAGAATTTACACAGGTAAAAAATTATGTGACAAAACATTACGCCGCAATTAATCCAGAGTTCTATGGTAAAGCAAAAGGAAAAAATGTTATTGTTATTCATCTGGAAAGTTTTCAACAGATGTCAATTGATCGTAAAATTAATGGTCAAGAAGTAACACCTTTTTTAAATAGTATCTATCATAACCAAAGCACGATTGCATTTGATAACTTCTTTAACCAGGTTGGCCAGGGAAAAACGTCTGATGCGGAAAATATGTTAGAGACATCTACTTTTGGTTTGCCGCAGGGATCATTATTTTCAAAATTAGGCAATGATCAAACGTTCCAAGCCATGCCGGCTATTTTAAAACAGCGTGCCGGATACTCTAGTGCAGTTTTTCATGGCAATACTGGTACTTTTTGGAACCGTAACAATGTTTATAAACATATGGGCTATCAGAATTGGGTGTCTGGCGACTACTTTGATGTTACTGGTCAAAAAGCGACAACTTGGGGCTTGAAAGATAAACTACTTTTCAAAGGCTCTATTCCTTACCTAGAAAATCTACAGCAGCCATTTTATAGTAAATATATTACCGTCACAAACCATACACCGTACACACTTGATCGTGAAGATAAGGATCCAAATTTTGTGACGTCCAACAGTGGTTCTAAAATTGTAGATAATTACTTTGTTACGAATCATTATTTAGATCAATCTGTAAAAGAATTCTTTACCTATTTAGAAAAATCAGGATTAGCTAAAAATACAATGGTTGTACTCTATGGGGATCATTACGGGATATCGAATACAGATGCTAAATATTTAGCGCCAATGTTGGGTAAAGATGCGAACCAATGGAACGATTTAGATAATGCTAATTTACAGCGTGTGCCGTTTATGGTTTACATACCAGGGATGAAGCAGGGCTATATCGACCATCGGTATGGCGCAGAAATTGATGTTGCCCCAACTATAGAGCATCTATTAGGCATTAGTTCTAAGCGGTATATTCAATTTGGTCAAGATATGTTAAGCAAACAACATTCTGAAGTTGTAGCCTTTCGTAACAAGGACTGGATAACACCTGATTATGCTAGCTTATCAGGTCGTTATTGGAATGTTAAAACTAATATTATGATTGATACGCCGACGCCAGACCAACAAAAACTTTTTGATACCATCCAAAAAGGCGTTAATGAAAAGTTGGACATGTCCGATAATCTCAATCAGAAAAACTTATTGCGTTTTTATAAACCAAAAGGTTTCAAAACAGTTGATCCGAAAGACTATGATTATGGTAAAAAAGCGACAATTGCGCGTCTAAAAGAGGATAACAAGTCCCTAGGGAAAGCCTCTAAAAGCCTTTTTTCTAAACGACATAATCGTTCAACCTTGAGTCAGTATGTTACTGATGCACCGGAAGCCAATGATCAGCAAACTGATTCTACACGTGTTTTGCCACGTAACGCAGATGATTGGAGTCAAAGTGAGTAACTAAAAAACACCAGGAACTGTTAACATTTAGTCAGTCAACGTGGTGTTTTTTTGTTACAATTAATGCAACACAGTGGGAGGTGCGCTAGATGAAGATACTAATGGCACTAGAGAATATTGGTTTAGGTGGTATGAAACGGGCGACAACCGTTGTCGGTAATGCGTTAGCAAAAAAACATAACTTAGTTTATTATAGTTTTTCAGATATTGTCCCTTTTTATACATTAGAAGCACCATTGCTGGTTGCCAAAACACCCTGTGTATTAGACAATGAAGCACGACCATTTGAACGTTTTAATGATGAAATTAAGGCTTTTGAAACGGTTGCACGTGAGTTTGACGTAGTTATCTTAGCCGGAGGGCTGTTAGCTAGCTTTGCAGCACATATGACGTTACCAGATACGAGAGTAATTGGTTGGATGCACAATAATGTGACAACGTATCAGACGCAGTATTATGCTAAAATGCGAACAGAATTTGATGCTGGCTTACGTGCTCTTGATGGAATCGTTGCTTTAACTGAAACAGATTTAGCTGGTTTTTCACAGTATAATCATACAACAAAAATATGGAATCCACTCACAATTGTGCCTGATGGTCGTGCCGATTTATCACAGCATACGATTGCTTTGACATCGCGGATTGCGATTGAACATAAAGGTCTGGATTTGGCTTTAGCATTTGCCGCTAAACTACCTCATGATTGGCAGTTAGCCATAGCAGGTGGTGGGACAGATAGCGATGTTAGTCGTTTTCATAGTTTAGTCGAACAAAATCATGTGGCTGATAAGCTTATTTATCGTGGTGCACTGAAGGACGAAGCACTAAAGAAGCATTACAGGGCAGCCAGTATTTTTTTGCAAACTTCTCGCTGGGAAGGGTTACCGCTTGTTTTAGCTGAGGCAATGAGTTTTGGCTTGCCAGTAGTTGCCATGTATAACACCGGATCTGCAGAAGTATTAGAATCAGGGAAGTATGGGTTGATTACACCGGCAACCGATGTCAATGCCTTATATGATGCGATACGACCATTATTAAACAATATACAGTTACGAGAAGAATATGCACAACGCAGCTTACAACGTGTTGAGGACTTTAAAATTGCCCCCATTTTAGCACAATGGGAAGCGATTTTAAGCCCTACCTTTGACAACTAAGCTGACAAGCATATAATATGTTAGAGGCTATGGATATGAATTCTAAATCACAAACATTTCATTTGAAACAATTTAAAAAACCGTCGTTTGATAATATGCAATTTCGTATTGGTGAGTTAGCACGTATGACGGGGGTATCGACACGGCAGTTGCGTTATTGGGAAAAGCAAGGTTATGTGTCCACTATTAAGCGAGAAGACGAACAAGAATCGCGTTTATATGGGTTCAAAGCTTATGTTAAAGTGTCTGTCATTAAACAATTCCTTGATGATGGTGAATCGCTGCACGATGCGGTAGTTGCTGCCAATGAGCAATTAGAAAGTGTCTCAGTAGTACAGCATATTATGAAAACCGCTTTTCAAGGTTTAAAAATGCATGATGGTAGATTTGTAGTGAATTTAGGTTATTTTGATGAGGCTGAGACGCAGCTACTTTATGTGAGTATCGACTCTGGTAAGGTTAAATATACTGTTGTGAATGCATCAGAAAATAGTGATGCAGGTCACTTGGAAAAGTAAAATTTTATGACAACATGGCATTATCAAATGACAATTACCCCTAATTCTGAGCATATTGGGCAGTCAATTAAAGCAGTACTAATACATTGGTTAATACCACAGCGGATACGTGGCGCTTTACGTCTTAAACAACATGTCCGAATTAACGGCTTATATCGACCAACTAATTATCAGTTACAGGCTAACGACCAATTGTCGCTTGTATTTGATCAAGCGGATTTTCGTACAGGGGAATCACAGTATCCAGCAAACAATTCGCACGCGCTGGACATTATTTTTGAAAATGATGATTTAGTTGTTGTTAACAAACCGGCAGGTATGAAAATGCACCCACACTCACCGTCAGAAACAGATACCTTGTTAAATTTCTTAGCAGCAAATTTTTCAAAACGTCATCTATATAGCGCTGGCGCTATTGCTAAGCCCTACATGGTGCATCGAATTGATCGTGAGACTTCTGGTGCCGTGATTGTTGCCAAAAATCCGGTTGTTGTGCCGATACTTAATCGGATGTTAAAAGAAAAAGTAATCCAACGGACGTATCTTGCTTGGGTACAAGGCATATTACTGAAAAACTCAGGCACAATAGATCGGCCCATTGGGCGCGATATATCAAAACCATTTCAAAGGCAAGTAAATGGTGTACAGGCACAACATGCTAAAACACATTGGTTTAAAATACACACAGTTTTTCAAAATACATTACTACGGTTACAGTTAGATACAGGGAGAATGCACCAAATTCGTGTTCATCTAGCGAGTATCAATCATCCAATTGTTGGCGATTCATTGTATGGTCAAAGATTAAATCAGCAGCGTATGATGCTACATGCAATGTCACTGACCTTACCACTGCCATTTGATGGGCCGAAAAGAATTATTACCACATCTCTGCCAAGTGATTTTCCTAAGCAGTTATATGTTTAATATCAAAGTAAAAGAGCTTCGTCATTGACGAAGCTCTTTTACTTTGATATTAAGCTGTTTCTTTAACGTCTTTATTGAAGAAATTTGCAGCGAAGGCAGCAAGAGCACCACCTAACAAATCAGCAACAAGGTATACCCAAACATGACCTAATGCGCTACCCTTAACAAACAGTACTGGTGCAAGTGCTCGTGCAGGGTTGAAAGCGCCACCTGTGATAGGTAAAGCCACAATCATAAGTACTGTCAGTAACAAACCAATCACGATAGGTGCTGGCACATTTGCTAACTTAGTGACAATTGAAATAACCAAAACAAACAAGAATGTCAAAACAAGTTCAAAAATGAAAGCAGAAATTGTTTCACCATCAGCAAAGTTTGTTTGTCCTAGGCCAGCCAAATTAATAAATTGAGTAACTGTTATCTTTTGACCAGACAAAGCTTGCGCAACAGTTGGGGATTTCAAGTAAGCAGAAACACCACCAAACACAGCAAGAGATGCAACAATGGCACCAAGTAGTTGGGCGATAACATAGCCAACAAATTCAACCCATGATAAGCGCTTTTGAATCGCCATTGCTAATGACACAGCCGGATTGAAGTGGCCACCTGAAATGTGGCCGAAGGCATAAATACCAACAGTCAAAGCTAAGCCAAAGGCTAAAGCAATTGTGAGTGGTGATGGTGTTGTGGCAGCTGAATAAACAACGCTACCAGTTCCAAAGAACACTAACATAAATGTTCCGAGGAATTCTGCGATATACTTACGCATGAGTATTTCTCCTTAATTTGTATGTATAAAATTACCAATACATTCCATTATACACGCTTAGATTAAGTAACGGTTAAAAAAGCGGAAAATCAGTCTTAAAAACGCGAACTTATAAGCATTGTCCTAATAAAAGGACAAATTATTGGTATTTTTAAAGATGTATGTTAAAATATTGAATATGAAAGCGCTTACAACAATAGAAAAAGTTTTCATCTTAAAACTGTTTTCCTTCTGAAAATAGCGCAGAACTGGTTTCATAATATAAGTTAGGAGAGCGTACATTATGATGTCTTTTGTCGTTTTAGCAGTTGGGATATTATTTCTACTGTTACTCATTATTAAGTTCAAAATTAACACATTTATTGCGTTAATTTTCACCTCTGCTTTAGTTGGTATTGGTTTGGGGATGAAATTAGACCAAATTCCCAACGCGATACAAAATGGTATTGGCTCCTCGTTAGGGGAGCTCGCCATTGTCTTTGGTTTTGGTGCAGTCCTTGGTCGACTGGTTGCTGATGCAGGTGGGGCTTACCGAATTGCGCATACATTAATTGCTAAGTTTGGTAAAAAACGTGTACAACTAGCGATTATGGTGGCAGCGTTCATTATTGGGATTGCCTTATTCTTCGAAGTTGGTATGGTGCTATTGATTCCAATCGTCTTTGCCATCGCACTTGAAGCATCCGTACCACTATTATATTTGGGCATCCCAATGGCTGCAGCGCTATCGGTAACGCATGGCTTCTTACCACCACATCCTGCGCCAACAGCTATTTCGGGTGCTTTAGGCGCTAATCCCGGGACGGTTTTGGTATATGGCTTGATTGTGGCGATTCCAGCAGCAATCATTGCTGGGCCAGTTTTCACAAAACTCGCTCAGAAATTTGCACCCGATGCCTTCGTGATAAAGCATGAGTTGACGGCATTTGGTGAACAGAAAAAATTCGTCTTGAATGAAACGCCTAGTTTTGGTATCTCGGTGTTGACATCATTGTTTCCAGTACTAATGATGGGTATTACGACCGTCTACACAATTATTTTTAATGATGGTCAGCCATTCAAAAAACCAACCGGATTCGATGCCTTTATTACTATGATTGGAAATCCTGTAGCAGCTATGATTATTTCATTAGTCTTTGCTTTGTGGGCGATGGGTTGGCACCAGGGTCGTAAGACAACAGATATGATGACAACTGTTGAAGAGGCTGTGAAGTCTATAGCCATGTTACTGCTCATTATTGGTGGCGGTGCAGCATTCAAGCAAATTTTGATTGATGGTGGTATTTCAGGGCAAATTTCCGCTTTATTTATTCACTCAGCAATCTCACCACTACTGCTTGCTTGGATTATTACAGTTGTACTACGTGTTGCATTGGGATCAGCTACTGTTGCCGCATTAACAGCTGCCGGATTAGTACAACCACTGATGGTCGCTTCTAACGTCAATCCTGCTTTAATGGTGCTTGTGATTGGTGCCGGCTCATTAGCAGCATCTCACGTAAACGATGCGGGGTTCTGGATGTTTAAAGAATATTTCGATTTAAATATGAAACAGACCTTATTGATTTGGACAGTTTTGGAGACAATCATTGCCGTGGTTGGTTTAGTCATGGTACTCTTGATGAGTTTGTTTGTCTGAGTAGTTCAAAAAAGACGTCATAAGACGTCTTTTTTTGTTGATGTTGGCCACAATGCTATAATGAAGGCATTCTAGACTAAAAGGAGTGGGATTGATGAAAGATAGGAACGACATATTTCAGTGTTTAGTCGACCATGCTGATAAAGATATTGTTGCTGGCGTTTTGGTAGGAGAATTAGATGGCACGTTACAGCACACGATTAGACGTGATTTCCCAGAGGTACGTCCCAATGATTTTATTTGTTTTGATCATTTGTTAGCCTATCGGTTAGCTAAAATTGACAAAATGATTGCAGACAATGGCCAATCAAGTCAACGCATAAATCATAAGTTGGCTCATATTTTGACGGATAAAAGTTTTAAAGTTATTAATGTTAAGAAGTATCAAAGAGAGTCTTACACATTTGGCCAAAGAATAGCTGATGATGTCGCACGATTTGGTGGCAGTTGGGGTTTTATCATATTATCTGTGCTAACTATGATTATTTGGATTATGATTAATGGGCTGCATATTTTCCACGTTAACTTTGATCCGTACCCTTTTATTTTATTGAATTTGTTTTTAAGTATGATCGCAGCATTGCAGGCACCGCTTATTATGATGAGTCAAAATAGATCCTCGGACTATGATCGCTTACATGCAGATAATGATTTTCATGTTAATTTGAAAACAGAGGAAGAAATGCGATTGTTACATGCCAAAATTGACCGCTTATTGAAAAAAGACAACCCAGATTTGCTGGCACTGCAAAAGTTACAAACGACAATGCTTGGAGAAGTGCAACAACAATTAATTGCGATAAATCAGCAACAAAAGGCGGATAGGCAATAAGTCATACTACAAAAAAGCCGTTTAAATCAACGGCTTTTTGCAGGTGTGTTTAGTGTCATGGCATTAAGTGCGACGATAAGCGTTGATAATGACATGATAATAGCCCCAATCATTGGATTGAGCAGGATGCCAAACCCAGATAGAATACCGGCTGCTAAGGGCATAGCAATGATATTATAGCCAGCCCCCCACCACAAATTTTCGATTTGTTTAACGTTGGCACGTTTGGCCAAAGCCAAGAAATCAATAATTTTGGGTAAATGATTCGCAATCAATACAGTGTCGGCAGAAGCTTGAGCCACTTGCGTACCAGCACCAATGGCTACTGATAAGTTTGCTTGAGCGAGGGCAGGAGCATCGTTGATGCCATCACCAATCATCATGACGCGGCCGCGCTTTTGATAATCTGCGACTAAGGCAATTTTTTCCTGTGGCGATACTTCAGCATGAACGGCATCGATAGTCAGTTGATTGGCAACAGCTTGGGCTGTTTTTATATTGTCTCCAGTGACTAACACGGGCGTGATACCTTGTTTAAGTAGTTGTTTGACAAAATCTTTTGCGGTGTCTCTTAAGCTATCACTTTGCACCACAGCAGCAATGACCTGCTTGTCTGCTAGCAGATAGGACACAGTGCCGTCTTGAACCACTGGTGTAAATGCAATATCGTGATCTGCTAAATAACGACTAGAGACGAGTAAATAGTATGTGTCATTGACTTTACCGGCGACACCATAGCCAGGTAAATTTTCAACTTCGGTTGCCGTCTGATTCGGTGCAGCATGCTGATCTGCGTAAGCAACAATTGCCTGAGCTAATGGGTGCGTGGATTGTTTATCTAGTGCAGCCATGAGGCTTAGTGCTTGGTTTTTATCACCTTTGTAGATCTCAAGATGTGTCACACTAAACTTGCCAGTAGTCAATGTGCCAGTTTTGTCCATTAAAGCAAATTTGACTTGGGTCGCTGAGGACAAAGCTTTACGGTTTTTTATCAGAATGCCTTGGGCGGCGGCAAGTGATTTAGTACGCTGAATCACTAATGGCACAGCCAGACCTAGCGCATGTGGACAGGCAATTACAAGAACCGTCACAGCAATATTTGTGGCAAAACTTACGCCACGTAAAGGCAACCAGACAATTAAAGCTATCAGCGCGATCACTAAAGCAATCCAGAAAAGCCATGAAGCAACACGATCAGCAATAGTTTCGACACGAGATTTCGCACTCTGCGACATCACAAGTGTTTGCTGTAATTGACCAAGGAATGAGGCCGCGCCAACTTGAGTGAGTTGGATTAATAATGAGCCATTACCATTAATTGTGCCACCTACTACGTTACTATGTTTGTGCTTATCAATTAAACGGCTCTCACCAGTCATTAACGATTCATCTACCTGACTATGACCATTAACCACAACGCCGTCTGCTGGGAAAGCTTCTCCAGCTAGTACTTGAACAATCATGTCAGACTTTAGACTGCTTATAGGCATGTCCATCATCTGATTATCGTGCTTAACATGGGCAGTTTGGGGTAGAAGGGCCTGTAATTTTGCAGTGGCATCTCCGGCTTGCATTGTAGCAGTCATTTCAATACGATGACCTAGCAACATAATAACTGTTAGTGTCGCAAACTCCCAGAGAAAATCCATAATATGCGATGTGTGGAAGAATTGATTCACTAAAACGGCATAAATAGAATACCAAAATGTAACCAATAGCCCCATACTGACCAGACACATCATGGCTGGTTTTTTAGCTTTGATTTCTGCTTTGGCACCATCAAAAAAAGGTTTTGAACCAATAAAATATAGCAGAATAGCAAATAGGGTGGCGAACCAAATGCTACCAGGAAATGTGAGTGTAAATGGTAGTTTCATACCCATAAATGGGCTTAAAACAATAATTGGTATCATCAAAATAACAGACCACCAGAAACGGCGTTTCATGTCAGTTATATCCATATTTGCCATACCAGGATCATCCGACATGTGTTGATGATGCGCTGTCATGTCATGATGCGACATAGCTTGCGATGCATGTTTGTGTTCATGTGGTTGCATGTTCATCGTCATTTGAAATCCTCCCCGTGTGTTGGCATACAGTCACAGGCGATTGACTGCGGTGCGTGTGACTGTTTGTCACGTAATAGCTGCTGTAAGTTGGTAATATCTTGCTGTGATAAAGGTGTATCATCAATGACTGCGATAAGAGAACGTCCCACACACATAGCGCACATTGACTGTACCGTATGCGTTAGTGTTGCTGTCATGGCTTCAATCTCAGGTATGGTTGGCGTAAATAAACGATCACGTGTCGCGCCGTTGGCAACCAAATAACCTTTTGTTTGTAACCGTGTGATGAGTGTTTTAACAGTCGATGGCGACCATTGATTTTTTTGCGCGAGAATACGAATGAGTTGTCGACTTGTGGCCTCGCCCAATGTCCAAATAATACGCATGATTTCCCACTCACTAGCTGTCATTGTTTTTTCATTTGTTTTCATACAATAAGTTTACAACTGTAAACTAAAAAGTGCAAGCAATTACATGACAAAATGGTATGATAATATAGTGATTAAAGAGGTTGAAAAAATGGAAAATTGGTTGGTTAAGCGTGCACAAATTACGCCAAACCGTGTTGCTGTGACAATGGCTCATCAAGATATGACGTTTGCTGAGGTCGCCCAAAAAGCGAATCACATCGCCGGTAAAATTAGTAGTTTAAAAGATTGCAATGCGCGTGTCGCTTTGATAATGACGAATAATGTAGCAGGTTATTTAATTATTATGGCGTTACAACAGCTAGGAAAAACCATTGTGTTCATTAATCGGCGTTTATCGGTTGATGAAATCAATTATCAATTATCAGATGCGGGTGTCACGTTATTATTGACTGACGATGATTACACGCAAGCATTACAAATTAAACAACAAATTCGCTTTTCTGATTTACCTGATGGGGAACCAATTATACCTGTTACAGCCTTTCCGGATGATTTTGTAACTAGTGTGATGTACACCTCTGGCACGACGAGTCAGCCTAAAGGTGTGATGCAAACTTATAAGAATCATTTTTATTCAGCGATGGGCAGTGCTATCAATCTCGGATTATCTGCTCAAGATGCTTGGTTAGCTGTTGTGCCGATATTTCATATTAGTGGCTTTTCAATTTTAATGCGTAGCTTGATATATGGCATGCGGGTGGTCTTAGTGGAAAAATTTGACAGTCAGGCGATTAACGAGTTACTGATTCACGATGGTATCACAACGATGTCAGTTGTGCCGGTTATGTTAAAACAACTATTAGCAGCGCTACCAGATGATGTCAACTATAATTCACATTTTCGAGCAATGTTATTGGGTGGTGGACCGACTGATTTAGCAACGTTACAAAAAGCACAACTTCACAAACTGCCAGTTATTCAGTCTTATGGTATGACAGAAACGGCATCACAGGTAGTGGCCTTAGATTCTGCAGATATAGTCAAAAAAATGCAATCAGTAGGCAAACCATTATTTCCAGTATCAATAACCATTAGAGATCAAGATGGTCAACCAGCAGATCAGGGCAACATTTGGATTAAATCACCAACGCTGACAGTTGGGTACTTAAATAAGCCACAAAAATTACTACAAAATATGCATGATGGTTGGTTCGATACGGAAGACTTCGGTTATTTGGATGAAGATGGTTTTCTTTATGTTCAAGGTCGTCAAGGCGATATGATTAATTCCGGTGGAGAAAATATTTTCCCAGATGAAGTTGAGTCGGCTTACGCTAAGATGCCAGGCTTGGATGATATTGTGGTTATTGGTATACCAGATGATGTTTGGGGTGCGGTACCGGTTGCTATCGTCTCAGGGACAGGCCTATCCAGTGATAGCTTGCGTCAATTTGGTCGAGAAAAGTTAGCACATTATAAAGTGCCACAATCTTTTTACCAAGCTAAGTATTGGCACCGTACAGCAAGTGGCAAGGTGCAACGGCAACAATTCAAAGCGGATTTAGATGCGCTTGAAATTTTAAAATAATTGAGGAGAGAGGCGAAGTGCATTGGCTTCGCCGGTTAAAAATCATGACACAATCACCAAAAAATACAGATGTCCAAGCACTGTTTAATAAGATTGCACCTGAATATGACAAAATGAATAATATTATTTCGTTAGGAACCCACAAATTGTGGCGTCAAAAAGTGATGGCAAAAATGTCGTTCCCCGTGGGGGCCCAGATTATTGATTTAGCAACAGGTACCGCTGATTGGGCGCTTGCGTTAGCTGAAAAGAGCAACGAGACGTCTCACGTTACTGGGCTTGATTTTAGCGAGGAAATGCTCGCGGTTGGGCAAAAAAAGGTTGACGTTAGTGATTACTCTGACAAAATCACTTTAATTCAGGGGGATGCCATGGCGCTACCTTTTGATGATGCGTCATTTGATATTGTGACTATTGGTTTTGGTTTACGTAATTTACCTGACCCAGTTATGGGGTTAAAAGAGATGTATCGCGTGTTGAAACCAGGTGGGCAATTAGTTATTCTAGAGACATCTCAACCGGATAATCCAATAGTAAAGCCTTTCTGGCAGTTTTATTTTGGTATAGTGATGCCTGTATTTGGTAAAGTATTTGCTAAAGGGAAGTATCAAGAATACAAATATTTAGATGAAACAACTGAGAAATTCATGGATTATATGACCCTTGGCAAGCAGTTGTTAAAGATTGGTTTTGCCACTGTTAAAATTTCGCGTTTTAATTTGGGTGCAGCAGCAGTGCATTATGCGGTGAAATAATAAAGGCATCTTAGGCGAACACGGTAGGGTTCTTTTGTCAATCAAAACCCATAACCATCTAAAAATAAAAAGGTAGTCAAATTAATTTGACTACCTTTTTTTATTTTTATTAAACTGCTCCACCTGGATTCGAACCAGGGACCTGCGCATTAACAGTGCGTTATTCTACCACTGAACTATGGAGCAATAAGTTGATTAATCAACTGTTTAAGTATATCAACATTAAAAATAAATGTCAACACTTATTTTTTAGAAAGATAATTTTTAATTTTATCTAGGGAGTTTATTAATTTATCTGATGGTATTGTTAGTGGTGGTAGCAATCTTAGGGTGTTTTGTCCGGCAGATAAGACGATAATATGCTCATCTAGTAAGTCTGAAACGACGTCTTTCACAGGTGTTTCTAATGCAATACCGGCCATCATACCTAGACCGCGCACCTCAGAAACAACAGATAATGCTGCAATTGCTGCTAACTTTTCCCAAAAAATGTCAATCTTAGGCTGTAATGTTGGCAGTACATCATCTAAGACAGATAGGGTTGCTTGTGCAGCTGACATCACTAGGGGGTTGCCACCAAAAGTTGAACCGTGAGTACCATATGATAATGCATTGGCCAAGTGGTTCTTGGCTAGCATAGCGCCAACAGGTAACCCGTTTGCTAACGCTTTAGCGCTCGTCACAATATCAGGCTCAAATTGATAGTTCATATAGGCAAATTTAGTGCCCGTACGTCCCATACCAGTTTGTACTTCATCAACAATAATTAAAATATTATGCCGCTGTGCTAGTTTTACTAATGCTGAAATAAATTCCTGATTTGCTGGAAATACGCCACCTTCACCTTGAACTAACTCGAGCATAATGGCTGCAGTGTCGTCGTCAATCAGCGCAGCGACACTATCTATGACATTGAAATTTGCATATTTAAAACCTGTTAACATCGGTAAGCCACTGTGAATACTGTCTTGGCCAGTAGCAGACATAGCACCATAAGTACGACCATGGAATGACTGTTTAAAGGAAATAATAGTTGACTTACCAGTAGCTAAGCGCGCTAGTTTAATAGCTGCTTCGTTAGCTTCTGCACCAGAATTAGCGAAATAAACAGTATAATTATCGCCACCTAACTTTTGCGCAACTGCTTCTTGGAGAGGATTTTGATACAGATTTGGCAAGTGCCAAAATTTTTCAGCTTGCTGTTGTAGGGCATGAACTACCGTGGGATGATTGGCACCAACGTTATAGACGCCAATACCGCTTGATAAATCTGTATAGGCTTGCCCTTTGTCACTATACCAAGTGGCATTACTCATTTTTGAAAAAGTAATTGGGGCACGATGATAATTTGGAAATAGAGTCATACTTTTCTCCTTAAAGCGTCACAATGGTTCCAGGATGTGTGACTGTGTCGGTAATATGCACGTTGTGTACACCGCGTTTAACCGCGTGTAGTGCACTATTAATCTTAGGAATCATACCACCAGTAATAATATGATCGTCTTGTAATTGTTTTGCTTTACCTGGTGTTAATTCTTGTAAAATATTACCACTAACTGCCACACCGGAAACATCAGTGAGTAAGTAGAGTTCATCGGCTTTTAGATATTTGGCGATAGCGGTTGCGGCGTGATCAGCATTTACATTTAACCATTGACCATCATTTGTGATAGCTAATGGGGCAATGATAGGAATCAGTTTTTGCTGCCAAAGTTGGTGGATGAGTTGTGTATTTACTTGGTGGATGGCACCAACATATCCATAAGTATCGGAATCTAATAGGTGACCAGTCAGTAATTGGTTACTCCCTGCATTTAAGCCAATTGTGGCAATCCCTTGTTGACGGCAGGCTTCTATCAGTGCCGGTTGTACTTGTCCTAGAAGTGCCATTTTAGTGATATTAATACCGGTTTGAGTCGTCAATCGAATGCCATTAATTTTCTCAATTGGTTCATGTAATTGCGACATGAGTTGAGAAATACGATCGCCACCGCCATGAACAATGGCAATTTGTGTGTCTTGTGTTTGCCAATACTTAATTGTGTCAAAAAAAGCTGGTGTAAGTTGTTCAGCAGCACTGCCGCCGATTTTAATGATAATTTTTTTGGTCATTTTGTTCTCCAAAATAATGCCGTTATGTTGTATACAGTGCGTTGATTTTGACATAGTCATAGGTTAAATCAGAACCCCAGGCTTGCCCAGATGCTGCACCTTGATGCAGATTGATTTCAATATCAATGTTTTTTTGAGACAGTGAATTGGCCATGGCTGTCGTATCAAAAGTCACAGGAGCACCGTTTTTCATTACAAAAAAATGGTTGATGGTAATATCAATAATATCTGGGTCAATTTGTACATCGGCTGCACCAATAGCCGCAATAATACGTCCCCAGTTAGGGTCTTTACCAAACATTGCTGTTTTGACTAACGATGAGCCAACGACTTTCTTTGCAATGAGTCTGGCGTCCAAAGCATTGTTTGCATGGCTAACGGTAACAGTAATTAATTTTGTTGCGCCCTCGCCATCATTAGCAATGGCGATAGCCAGTGCAGTTGTTACGGTGTGTAGCATTGTTTTAAATTGATTGTATGCTGCTGAAGCTGCTTTGATTTGTGTGTTACTAGCTAGACCGTTGGCTAAGACTAAAACCATATCATTTGTACTGGTATCTCCATCAATCGTAATTTGATTGAAGCTCGTGTCAATATCTTCGGACAAGGCTTGTTGTAACATGGTTGAAGATATGTTGGCATCAGTAGTAATAAAACCTAACATTGTTGCCATGTTCGGATGAATCATTCCAGACCCTTTGGCCACACCGCTCATTGTGATTAGATCACCATCAATTTCAGATTGAATGGTGATGGCTTTTTCAGATGTATCAGTTGTCATAATAGCATGAGCAAAGCCGTGCGCATCTCCGTCAACGTGCAGTTGTTGTATCCCGTTCACGACTTTGTTGATTGGTAAGATTTGACCAATAATGCCAGTTGATGCAACCCCAACTAAATGAGGCGGTATATTTAACTGTTCGGCTGCTGTTGCTTGCATGATTTTTGCGTGCGTCAGACCAATTTTTCCGGTAACGGCATTAGCATTACCAGAATTAACAATAATTGCTTGTAACTGGCCGTTTTTAATGGTTTGCTTATTGAGTTGTACTGGGGCAGCTTGAACTTGATTGGTTGTAAAGACGCCAGCGACAGCAGCAGGCACTTCACTGAAAATCCAGCCCAAATCTTTTGATTTGTGTTTTAGACCAACGTGTTGACCGTCAGCATGAAAGCCGATTGGGGCCGTAATGTTAGCATCTGATATGTAATGAATTTTTTCAAGTGTATTTATCATATTATTATCCTGTTTCTTAAGCATACTGTGCAATTAATTCGAGGCCCATTGTTTCATCAAAGCCAAAAAGATGATTCATGTTTTGGATAGCCTGTCCAGCAGCGCCTTTAATCATATTATCAATAACACTGACAATTGTGAGGTATTTCGTATCCTGATTATATGCTAATCCGATGTCGGCAAAATTCGTGCCGACAACCTGTTTGATATTGGGCAATGTGCCTTCAGGCATCACGCGAATGAAAGGTTTTTGGTAGTAGGTCGACGTATAAAGGCGATGCAGTACATCAAGTGATGTGTCTTCATTGAGCTTGACATAGGCACTGATAAAAATACCACGATTAATCGGAATAAGTGAAGTATTGAACTGTATATGTTCAATGTTTGGTTGCCATTTTTGTAATTGGCGTGTGATTTCAGGTATATGTTGGTGTTGATTCGCTTTATACATGGTGACATTTTCATTTGCATTGATAAAATGACTAGCAGTTGTTAGCGATTTACCAGCACCAGATAAGCCACTTTTAGCATCAATGATGATGTTGTGTTTGTCTAGTAGATGATGTTGTGCTATGGGGGCCAAAGCCAGCAGTGTTGCCGTGGCATAACAACCAGGATTGGCAATATAATTTGTTGTTGATGCTGAATAAAAATCAGCTAAACTATAAGTTGTCTGGGCAATGAGTGTTTGTGGTGCCGGTGTTTTATGATACCAACTGGCATAATCTTCGGCAGACAAACGAAAGTCGCCAGACAAATCGATGACCGGAAAGTGAGCAGCAATAAAAGGTGCAACGAGATCTTTAGACACACCACTAGATGTGGCAAAGAAAACGATATCCGCCTCTTGCATAATATGCAATGGGTCAAACGGGGTTGTTGTGATTTTATACATACCTTTTAAATGTGGATAGGCCTCGGCAATCATTTGTGAGTGATTGGCAGTATTGTGAATCGAGACGATTTCAACATAGCGATGGTTTTTTAGTAAGCGTAGTAATTCTAAACCACTATAACCTGTAACGCCAACAATGGCGACCTTAATTACTTTCAATGCCATACAATAATCCTCCGCAGTTGATGTTTTAAATATTAGACGATAATGTATTTAAATGCAATAAATATTCATAATAGCGCTGAATATTTATTGATTAATTGCATAAAAAAACACCTATTGCTAGGTGTTAAGCACGTGCTGGTAATGCTAATGTGACTGCTTTTAGTATATGGCCTTGGCTGTGTCGTTTAAAATCATTTAGAAAAAAACCATTCTCTAAATCTAGTAGTGTGTCTAGTGCGAAAACTGTTAATGTGTAATCGTGTGTTTTGTCGGGGGGCATCGGTCCGATATAAGCCTGGTTAATGTCGGGATTAGCCGGTTGATTGGCTTTTTGTACAAAATGCCAAGTGGAATTTGTCCCTGAAATAGCAAGACCTGATTCCCGTAAATTTTCTGGGATATTGCCAACTGGGATATTGGCTGCCAACCAGTGAATCCAAGGAAAACCACCGACTGGTATCGCATCATAATCAATGAGACTAACAGCCAACGATTGCGTACCAGTTGGTAGATCTGTCACGTGAATAGGAAAATTTGTGGTCGGCATATCAGCGGTTCGCTGATCTTTCGGTGCAAATTTGGCATACTTATCAGGAATTAAGCCGTGGTCTCGGGGGACATCAATTTTCATATTTCTTCTCCAATCAAATGCTTTTTAGTTTGTGCTAAGTGTGCTCGAACAGTAACATTCATTTGTTTATTATATACGCGGACAGCGTTAACGGATGCAATTATGTGGTCCGTTTTCATTTCTGAATCAGCTATGTGTTGTAGATCATTTTGCAGCTGTTTTTCAAAGCGTGTCAGAAAAGCTAATTGTAGTTTTGATTGATTAGCGCGTAGTGTTTCTGCAGCCGCAACCTTACCGTTGTTTTCCAAATCAGTGACTGCTGCTTCATAGCCCTGGAAAAAAAGGTCGGGATCAAAAGTATTTTCCCAAGTGATTGTTTGCTCTTCCGGTAGCTCAACTGACGTCGTTGTGTTGGTAGCAGTTGGTTTCTTTTTAAAAAAATCAAAAAATGACATGATAAGCAGCCTCTCATATAAAATAATTATATCTCTATTGTACCGAACATCTGTTTTATTTGGTACAATAAGTTTAGCATTTAAACTTGGGGAAAATCATGGCAGCACATAAAACAGTTTTTAATGATAAACAACGCATTTTGCGATTATATTCTGCACTCATCAGTCATCGTGCACTTTCCATTGAAGAAATTGAGGATATGTTTTTTATTGGCCGAAAAACTGTACAGCGTGATATCTCGGAAATTCGTGATTTTCTGCATGACCTACAGGTGGGGGAACCTGTCCAGTCAGAGATTGTTTATGATCGTAATTTAAAAAAATATAAACTAACTGAAATGGACAATTTATTTCGTGTATTTGATAAAATTAATCAAATTGATGAAAGTGATCCGATTGAGTAAAGCAACAGTGTAAAACCATTATCTTTGGATAATGGTTTTTTTTATGGCTTGACAATGTTATCATTTCCGTTTATATTAACAATGTTAATATAAACGGAAATGAGGAAGCTGATGAAAAAGCGCATGATAACGGGTGTTTTTGTATTAGGGATATTTATATGTATGTTAGATACGACAATTATGAATGTTAGTTTACCCAATATAGGTTTGCATTTAGAGGTTGGATTAGACAAATTGTCATGGGCATTGAATATCTATATCATTCTTTTTGCGGCACTAACCATCCCATTAACACGACTTGCTGAGTTTTTCGGTATGTCAAAAGGTTTTTTATTGGGGGCCATCGTCTTTGGTATAGGTTCAATCATATCAGCGTTCGCTGGTACATTGATGCCATTATTATTAGGACGGGCTATTCAGAGTATCGGGGCCGGCTTAGTCTTTCCTTTGGCCATGACTTTAGCGATTCGCATTGTGGCGGATCGTGACCGCACGCATATGATTGCTATTTTAGGTGTCACACAGGGATTGGCTGCAGCGTTAGGACCAACTATAGGTGGCGTGGTGACACAATACATGGGTTGGCGCTGGATTTTCCTGATAAATGTGCCCATTATTGTGCTGATGATTAGTATGGGCCTATTATATTTACCATTACGACAAGATATACAAAATCGACAAAGTATTGATTTATCAGGTGCGATTTTTAGTACGATCTTTCTGAGCACGCTATCATTGGTATTAATGCAGGGCAGAGTTTGGGGGTGGCATAATTGGTTGACTTACTTATGTGCAATTGTGAGTTTGTTAAGCTTTATTTTCTTTATCATGATTGAGCGAGTAAGCATTAATCCAATGGTACCCTTACAACTATTTAAAAATCGTGCATTTGCCTTAAGTGCAATCATTATTGTTTTTAGTAATCTATTTTTGGTTGCAACAACGGTTATTTTACCGAATTATTTTACTAATGTTGCTGGAATGGATACTTTACAAGCATCATTCCTGATTGCCCCAATTTCTTTTTCAGTGTTTATCTTTGCGCCGATTGCCGGTTTTGCTAAATCACACATATCAGTCCGCTGGTTAATCAGTAGTGGTTTCTTGATGATGGCAGTCGGGTACCTTTGGTTAGGCACCAACGCATTACAAAGTGTTTGGCAGGTTATTATTGCAGGGATTTTGATTGGTTCAGGCTACGGTATGATTACTGGGCCCATCTTAGTCATTGCCGCAGGGACGCTACAAGGAAAGTTATTAACTGCCTCTCAAAGTGTGACAGGGGTACTACGTCAGGTTGGCATCATGTTAGCGGTAGCCCTGTTTGTCACAGGGTTATACAGTGGTTTAACCCAAGCCCAACGACACGCTAACAGTTATGCGCAAGAGCAGATTAATGATTTGCACTTGCCAAAACAAGACACGGCAGAGATGATACAAAAAGTACAAACTAAAATGAAAGCAAGTGTTTTCACGCCGACAGCAACGCAAGGGTTACCAACTAAAGTCGCAACAGCTATTTCAAGGATTGAAAAGGAAACAACAGCGCAGTACCGTCACGCCTTTGAAAAGCTGTATTTGATAGCTATCCCGTTTATGCTGTTGCTGGTGATTATGAGCCTATTTTTAACAGACAAATCTGATGGTGTATAATATGAACTAAACAGATTAATGGAGGGCAATTCAGTGGCAATGAAGGGTCGAGAAATCATTTTAGGTATATTAAAAAACGGACCGCACACGGGATACGAGATTAATGATATTCTGCAAACGCGTTTGAATCATTTTTTTGATGCAACGTTTGGCATGATTTACCCGACACTTAAAAAATTAGAAGCCGAAGGCTTGGTAACCAAACAGCAAGTGACACAGACTGACAAACCGAACAAAAATATTTATCAGATTACAGACACTGGAATGACGGTGTTTCAGAAGGCATTGCGCGAACCTACGTCAGATGATATTTTGAAATCTGACGTATTAATGCGTTTGTATTTTAGTGAGGATTTAGCAGATAACGACATTTGTACGTTTTTAGATGAAGAAATTAGGCGAAAATCAGATAAACTCGCTGCCCTCCAAGCACAGTTACAGACTTGGCTTGACCAAGGGATGACGGAGACACAACGTATCACATTTGATTACGGGGTAGCGTCTTATAATGCGACACTAGCTGTTTTGAAAGCAGCCCGCAGTAAGTATAATATTTAAGGATATACAATAAGGGGGAAATGGTAATGACAACGCAAGTGTTATATCATACTGAAGTTGAAAATGCTGAAGGAATTGCTGGTCGCGTTCATACAATTAATAGTAATGATTTAAATATAACGGTCAGCAGTCCGCTATCATCTGAAGCAGGGACCAACCCAGAGCAATTATTAGGTGCGGCGTTTGCAACTTGTTTGAATGCTACGCTAGAAGCCGAAGAAAAAAGACAAGGACTTGCGCATCGCAGCGTTGTTCGTGTGTTAGTTGATATGTCACGTGATGTTATTGGCTTTCAGTTCCATGTTGAAGCGCGTGTTTATATACCAGACGTTGAACGGCAATTAGCACAAAACATTTTAGACACTGCGGCACAACGTTGTCCAGTGGATAAGTTACTATCCGGCAGCAAAAATGTGGTTGTACGTTTAGTTGACAGTCTCGACGAGCCATAAAAATTTGTGTTAGATTTCTTGCAAAGCACACAATTGTCAGATATACTTATTTAAAGTAAGCTAAAAACGGTAAGTGTTAAGAGGTGATGTATGGGTCGAAAAAAAATAGTGATAGTTGGACTGATTTTCCTTGTGATTGTAGCAGCAATTGCTGGCTTTTTACGCTTTAACATGACAGGTCAGCGTGGCACGCAAACGGTTATTTTATTACATGGGTATGGCAGTAGTTCAAATGCCACAACAAAATTAGCTAAAGCGATACAAAAACAAACAGCCGTACAAAAACGTTTGCAGGTTAATGTCACGAAAGATGATAATTTTAATGTTGCGGTATCCTCTAAAGCCGCTATTTATCAAATGAACTTTAGCAATACAGAGATTACGGAAGAACGAGAAGTGGCTGTTTTAGAGAAACTACTAAAGCAGATCAAACAAAAAGGTATTGACCACGTATCTCTCGTTGGACATTCGATGGGAGCTAATGTTGCATTATATACGTCCTTGAATCATGATTACCGCACAACATCTATATATCCGAAAATTGATAAGTTAGTAGCTATTGCAGCGCCTTTTAATTCAGGCATTACCGCAGCAGGCTTTGATCGTCAATTTGATAATAATACGATTGATTCTAAAACAAAACAGCCTAAGCTTCAGGACGAAAACTATCGTTTCTTTTATCAACACCGTCAAAATATGAATCCAGATATGCAAATTCTTAATGTGATGGGCGATGTGGGTGACAATAGTGATGGGGTTGTGACTAACTTTAGTTCACAAGCGCTTGGCTTCTTTGTAAAAAAAGATCAGAATTATAATATGTGGGTAGTTAAAGGTAAGAAAGTGCAACATAGCCAAGTCAGAACAAATGATACAGTTGTTCGACAAATTGCAAAATTTATACAAAATTAAGCATTATTAAAAGCCCTAAGTTGATTTGTCAACTTAGGGCTTTTAATAATCTGTGGTTATGCGCGGTTTGTCATCTGATCAAAATCGTCAACCATGTCTTTGGGACCGACGACAGATAAAATATCGCGGTCGTGGAGCTGATACTGTGCGCTAGGCGCAACGACCACCTCACCATCATGTCGCACAGCAATAATATTAAGGCCAAATTTTTTACGAATATTGAGCTCAGCTAACGTTTTGCCAGTGAAACTTGGGTTCACAATCTGTACTTCGGCCATCGAATAATCATCTGACAATTCGATAAAGTTAAGCATGTTAGGCGCTAATAATTTACGAGCAATTCTTTCACCCATTTCTCGTTCTGGTTGTACGACAACATCAGCACCTATTTTAGTCAAGACACGTAAATGTGTCTTGTTTTCAGCTTTAGCAATCACATTTTTGGCCCCAAGATCCTTGGCATTAATCGTAGCTAAAATACTGGCTTGCATATTATGACCGATAGCAATTATGACATGATCAAAGCTGGCAATATCTAATTTGCGTAAGACATCATCTTCTTGTGCATCTGCAATAACAACTTGTGTTGCAATATCGCGATAGTCATTGACGTGTTCTTCGCTGACATCAATTCCTAATACATCTTGTCCGTTAGCAACTAGTGTTTCGAGTAAAGCACCGCCAAAACGACCTAACCCGATAATAGCATAAGTTTGTCGCATAATAAGTCCTTTCTATGATTAACCAATAATGACAGATTCTTCTGGGTAGCGGTAAGGGGCATGCTCACCATGAACGTTCAAAACAGAGAACATGACTGTGTAGACACCAACACGCCCAATAAACATGGTCAACATAATGACACATTGACCAAAGTCAGTGAGGTGTGGTGTCAAACCAAGGGTAAGACCAGCAGTTGCAAAAGCGCTAATAACTTCAAAAATAACATATTCCAACCCAAATCTCGAATCAGTACCTTGTGTTAGCATAAGTAAAAAGGACAAAATAGCCAAGAATACAAGTGATACAAAAACTAACAGTAGTGAACGTGTAATATTTTCATCAGTGAGTCGACGATGTGCAAAAGTCACGTCTTTTTTACCACGTAAGGCAGCGTGTGTTTTAAGTAATAAAACGCCAAGCGTTGTGGTTTTAATGCCGCCAGCTGTTGAGCCAGGGGTGCCACCAACATACATTAACATCATTGTCAGTAAAATGGTTGCTGGGGTCATCTGACTAAAACTAAATTGTGAAAAACCAGCTGTACGATAAGATATTGACATGAATAGCGTATTAACGATTCGGTTAATGGGTGATAATGTCTGTGCCAGAGCTAAGTTGCTTTCAGTCAACTCAAAGAGCAACCAACCACCAATAATTAATAAGCCAGTCATCATTAGTGCTAGTTTTGAATGAAGACTGAGTTTGTGTTTGTGATGATAGAGTAACAAATCACGCCAAACTAGAAAGCCAAGCGAACCAGCAATAATTAGTAAGGCAATAATAAGCAGGACAAAGGGCCTATTCGCATAGGCGATGCTACCGGCAGGTAATATCGTAAAACCAGCATTGCCGAAAGCTGAAATGGCATGAAAAATAGCGTAAAACAAGCCGCGCTTTAAGCCGAAATCCTGAATGAAGAACGGCGCTAATAAGATAGCACCAACAAATTGAATGATAACTGACAGTTTGATAACATAACCAAAAACAACACGTGTATCGTAAAGACTTTCCAAACTATACACTTCTTGCACCATCATTTTATTACGTAAATCCATTTGTCGCCGCGTGGCAGTAAATAATAATACCGAAAAAGACATGAATCCAAGGGCACCGACTTCAATTAAGAACATGATGACAGTTTGTCCAAATACAGTCCAATGGGTGGCTGTGTCAACGACCGTTAGACCAGTTACAGAAGCTGCGGAAGTTGCCGTAAAGAGCGCATCCATAAAGGAATGGTGCATATTGCCATAGTGGCTAATTGGCATCATCAACAATAACGCACCAATAGTAATAACAGATAGGAAGCCAAGCGTCAAACGTTGTGGCATTGAAATGTGTGTCCAAAAGGTGTGCTTACGTGATTGATTATGAAATTTTTTCATCTCCGCAGCAGATGGCAATTCGATTTTTCGTGACATGACTCTATTATAATATACTGTTGAACCTTTTTTGTTATTATCATCAAAATTGTTTTGCTCAGAGGGTTAGCAAATAGCTATCAGCAAAACAATTGACAGACGTTTGTTACTTGTGCTGTAATAAGTCATGAGAGCAAAACATACCATACTGGAGGAGTTATGCAAAAAGATGAATTATGGCAATTACTAAGTCATGCTTATGCAGATGATGAGGTAAAGCAAGACGAGTCATTACAGCAGATTATTTTTCAATCAGCAAAGGAATTAGATAAAACAACAGATTACCAATTAATTTGTATGAAATTAAATCAAGCGCTATCAACTTATTTGCTGACGAACCATTTAAAAGCGCCTAAGTGTATTGAGCAACTGTTAGTCAAGATTGCAAAATATGCGGAGAAATATCGCGGTGCAGCGAATCAAAGTTTTTTACTGGGCAATTTATTTCAATAGAGATAGCAGCTGCACACATAAAAATAAATTAACAATAGAAAAAGTACGCAATAACAAATCGTTGTTAGTGCGGACGAGTAACTATGCGGGTAGTATCGTTGCTGCACATATCGATGAACTGAATATTCCAGAAATTGTCAGTACGTTAGCTGGCATCAATAATATTATGATTATTTGTCAATCTGACAACGATGCTGACATTGTTTTGCAAGCATTTAAGGCTATATCTGAATAACCAGAACGACAAATGATTTACAAATAACCACTTTGCCATAATTAAAGCATCAGGTAAATTAATTGAAATAATTGAGACCCAACAATCATGATATAATACTCTTTGAAGAAAAATCCCACGAACAGATTCTGTCCGGGGTTTTTTTAAAAATATAATCAGAAAGTGGAAACGTATGCCGCGGCATACGCTCTGAGAAGATAAATGACCGAATCAACACCAGTCATTGAGATGCGTCATATCGTCAAAAAGTTTGGCGATTTCGCAGCCAATGATGACATTAATTTACAAGTCCAACAAGGTGAAATTCACGCGTTACTTGGTGAGAACGGTGCCGGAAAATCAACCTTGATGAACATTTTAACAGGGTTATTGCAACCAACATCTGGCGAAATCATAATCAATGGGCAACCAGTGACGGTTGACTCACCCTCAAAGTCCGACGCACTGGGCATTGGTATGGTACATCAGCATTTTATGCTAATTGATGCCTTTACTGTGACGGAGAATATTATACTAGGTTCCGAAGTGACCAAAGGGTTATCTTTAGACACAAAATCGGCAGCCAAAAAGATTAAAGCGCTGTCGGAAAAGTATGGCTTGCAAGTAGACCCTTATGCTAAAATAGCCGATATTTCCGTAGGGCAGCAACAACGTGTTGAAATTTTGAAAACATTGTACCGTGGCGCTGATATTTTGATTTTTGATGAACCAACAGCCGTTTTGACACCGCAAGAAATTGATGAATTGATTACCATTCTGCATAATCTTGCTAAAGAAGGGAAGTCAATCGTCTTGATTACCCATAAGCTCGATGAAATTCGTGCAGCAGCAGACACGGTGACAGTTATTCGTGCAGGCCAATCGATAAAAACTTTTCCAGTTGCTGGGGTGTCTTCTCAAGAATTAGCCGATTTGATGGTTGGTCGTGAAGTTAGCTTTAAAACGGAAAAAGCAGCAGCTAAAACCGGTGCTACTGTCTTAAAAATGGCTGATCTTGAGGTGCATGACGCTCGCGGTGTTACGGTTGTAAAAGATTTTTCACTTGAGGTTAAGTCAGGCGAAATTGTTGGTATTGCTGGTATTGACGGCAATGGCCAGACAGAGTTGATTCAAGCTATCACTGGTCTGACAAAAGTACAAGCGGGGCATGTTTTGCTTCAAGGTAAAGAAGTTACTAACAAACGACCAAGGCAGATAACAGAAGCCGGTGTCGGTCATATACCAGAAGATCGGTTACGATTTGGTATGGAGGTTGATATGACATTGTCAGAAAACCTTGCTTTACAGACATACTATAAGGCGCCATTGTCGAAAAATGGTGTCTTACAAACTGATGAAATGGATAAACTTGCCAATAAATTAGTTGAGGAGTTTGACGTCCGTGCAGCCGGCATTCAAGTGACGGCAGGATCAATGTCTGGTGGGAATCAACAAAAGGCAGTTATTGCCCGTGAGTTAAACCGCGATAATGAGCTTATCATTGCCGCACAACCAACGCGTGGATTGGATGTTGGTGCGATTGAATACATTCACCAACGGTTAATAGCTCAGCGTAATGCAGGTAAAGCGGTGCTGGTCGTCAGTTTTGAATTAGATGAAATTTTGAATTTGTCAGACCGCATTGCTGTCATTAATGCAGGTAAAATTGTTGGTATAGTTGACGCTAAAGATACAAATAAACAAGAATTAGGTTTGCTGATGACTGGGATGAGTTTATCTGACGCCCGAGCAGCCCTGAAAGAAGAGGTGGACGCCTAATGGCAGCACAAAAAAATTCATTTTCTGTTGCACTATTTTCAGTGCTCTTTGGTTTGATTATTGGCGCCGTAATTATGCTGATATTCGGTTATAATCCAATTTCAGGTTATACAGCACTATTGGGTTCAGCGTTTGGATCAACACAAGATATTGGTAGTGTGTTGACTCAAATGACCCCCTTGATTTTAACAGCATTGGGTTTTACTGTTGCACAGACAGCAGGGTTCTTTAACATCGGTTTATCTGGTCAGGCATTAGCTGGATGGGTTGGGGCTGTATGGTATGCACTGAGTTTCCCTAATATGCCAGTTTACTTGATGTTACCTAGCGCATTAATTATTGGTGCTGGTTTAGGCGCATTGGCTGGTGCGATACCTGGTTGGTTACGGGCACAATTTGGTGCGAGTGAAGTAATTGTCACAATTATGATGAATTACATCTTGTTGTTCCTTGGCAATAATATCTTACAAAATACAATGTCAAAAGGGATTAAAGTGTCTGCAGAAACAACAAAGCAAGTGGGGGCTAATGCCTCTTTGCAAATGAAATGGTTGACCGATTTGACTCAAGGTTCAAGTATATCGGCAGGGATTTTCATCTCCGTATTTATGATTTTTGTTGTTTGGTTTGTCATGAAAAAAACAACGCTTGGTTTTGAGATTCGTGCGGTTGGATTGAATAGTGATGCTGCCAAGTATGCGGGGATGTCTGCCAAGCGTAATGCTGTGATTGCTATGGCCATTTCAGGTGGTTTAGCTGGTTTAGCTGGCACAATTGAAGGATTAGGTAATTATCTTAACTTCTTTACGCAAAATGGTTCACCATCTATTGGTTTTGATGGTATGGCTGTTGCCCTACTTGGTGGTGGTTCATATCTTGGCGTATTAGCTGCTGCAGCCATTTTCTCTGTCTTAAAAATCGGTGGCTTGGGGATGCCGATGTCTTCCGGTGTACCATTTGAGCTGGTTGACATTGTAACTGCCTCAATTATTTTCTTTGTTGGGGCAAGCTATTTAATCAAACTCATTCAGAAGCGAGTGAAAGCCATGGATGATAAGGCAGCGCGCGCATCTCAGGATAAAAAAGCGGTGAAGGCCGCTGCTGACAGTAATAAAAATTCGAAAGGCGGTGAATAAAAATGTCATTAATGGCGATGTTATCACTCGTAATTTCTAGTACATTGGTTTATTCAGCACCGCTGATTTTTACGTCCATTGGTGGGACATTTTCGGAACGCGGTGGTGTGGTCAATGTTGGGTTAGAAGGTATCATGGGCATGGGTGCTTTTGCATCAATCGTCTTTAACCTAACATTTGCGAATACATTTGGTGCGGCCACGCCATGGTTAGGGTTAGTTGCTGGGGCTTTTGTTGGGGTTATCTTTTCACTCTTACACGCCGTTGCAACAGTGACATTACGTGCGGATCATATTATTTCTGGTACGGTAATTAATCTGATGGCACCAGCCCTAGGGGTTTTCTTGATCAAGGTGCTTTACGGAAAAGGACAAACAGCACCAATTTCACAAGATTTTGGTTATGCATCAGTCCCAGGACTGTCTCACATTCCAATCCTCGGTCAGTTGTTCTTTGCTAAAACATCAGGACCAGCATGGCTCGCGATTTTTGTTGCCATTTTATCGTGGTATATTATTTTTAAAACAAAATTTGGCTTGCGTCTCCGGTCTGTCGGAGAAAATCCACAAGCGGCTGATACGCTAGGTTTAAACGTTGCCAAGCTAAGATATTCAGGCGTGATGATTTCGGGCTTGTTGGGTGGTATTGGTGGTGCCGTTGTAGCACAATCAATTTCACTTAATTACTCAGCCAGCACGATTGTTGGCCAAGGGTTTATGGCGATGGCGGCTATGATTTTTGGCCGCTGGAACCCGCTTGGCGCGCTTGGTGCATCATTATTCTTTGGTTTATCACAATCACTAGCCGTCGTAGGCGCGCAATTACCTGGATTAAAGTCTGTTCCATCAATTTGGTTACAAATCGCACCTTATGTCTTTACAATTATCGTGCTGGCATTCTTCTTTGGCAAAACTAGGGCACCAAAAGCCGATGGTGTCAATTATATAAAGGCCGCATAGTGCCAAAAAAATCACCTTAAACTGTTTAAGGTGATTTTTATAACTATTAAATTTTAATATAGGTGAAAGAAAGCGCTCACAAAGGGCGTTAAGCTTGATATAATAGAAAGAGATTGAACGATTCGTGGTACATCTTGTTTTGCATTTATACTGGATGATTGATCCAACCTTGAGGTGAATAAAATGTTAATAGTCATTAATGCAATAAGTATTCCAGTCTTTATCGGTATTGCTTACTTATTTTCAAACAATAAAAAACAAATTCAATGGCGCTCAGTAGCAATTGTGCTAGTTTTAGAGCTCTTGTTGGCTTGGTTCTTTACACAATTCAAAGCTGGACAAGCTGCAGTCCAAGGGGCTGCAGATGGCTTTAATTGGCTCGTATCTGTTGCATCAAAAGGGATTGCTTTTGCGTTACCTGATTGGCTAACAGCTAATCATGGTGGCCCTAATTTCGTTACCTCAGCGCTGTTACCCATCTTGCTTGTGGTACCGTTGTTTGATATTTTAACCTATATTGGTGTATTACCTTGGCTGATTAAATGGATTGGTAAGGGATTGGCTTTTATCACTGGACAGCCCAAGTTTGAAGCATTTTTCTCGATTGAAATGATGTTTTTAGGCAATACAGAAGTTTTAGCTGTCTCAAAAGCGCAATTAGATAGTATGCCAGCGCGTCGTAACTTCACGCTAGCGATGATGTCGATGAGTTGTGTGACATCTGCTATCATTGGCTCTTATACGCAAATGGTACCAGGTAAATATGTACTGACAGCTATTCCGTTAAACATTCTTGGGGCAATCATTATTTCAGCTATTCTCAATCCGACAAAAGTTGCACCTGAAGATGACGTGATTGTTAGTGTTGGCGCAAAAGATGGCAAGAAAGAGCCTTTCTTTTCATTTTTGGGGGATTCTATCCTTGGCGCAGGAAAGTTGATTCTAATTATTACTGCTACGGTGATTGCTTTCGTATCACTTGCTGCTTTAATTAACCAACTATTTAGTCTAACAGGTCAGCATTGGTTAACACTAGAAAATATATTCGGTGTTGTCATGTTTCCATTTGCTTGGCTACTCGGTTTTAACCCACATGAAGCGTTCCAGATTGCGCAATACATGGGTACTAAGTTAGTTACAAATGAGTTTGTTGTCATGGGAGAAGTATCTAAATCAATTATGGCTGGAAAAGGTCTATTTAGTAACGAACATGCTCGAATCGTATTGACAGTATTCCTCACTAGTTTCGCTAATTTTGGCACGTTAGGCATGATTATTGGTGCTTTCAAGGGTCTCGTCGACAAGGACAAAAACGATTATATTAGCGCGAGAGTACCTTATATGTTACTTTCTGGTATTCTGGTATCACTTGTTTCTGCAGCAGCAGCAGGCTTGTTTGTCTGGTAAACACAATCATCGATATTTGAAACAAAAAAACACCAAGTTGTTATGATACAACTTGGTGTTTTTTTGTTTCTTAATATCTTATTTGTATCAACTTAGAGATAGGCTGCTGTTTTTTCGGCAATAGCGTTAGCAGATTGCTGTAATGCGCGTTGTTCATCAGCAGTTAAAGTGAGTTCAAAATTAGCAACAACGCCTGAACGACCGATAATGGCAGGTGTAGAAATATAGCCCGCAAAACGTGCATCGTAATGTGACACAATAGCCTCGTTATGAGCATCTGATAAGACAAGTTGCGCCAATGAAACGGCAGCATGGGCAATAGCAAAATTAGTATATTTTTTACCAGAAAAGACGGTAAAACCGCCAACACGCGCATCGTTAGCAACAGCATCTAAGTCAAGATGATAATTGGTTACTAACTCATCAGCTTTTTGACCAAGCACGCGTACAGTTGACCAAGCAGCGAACTGCGAGTCACCATGTTCGCCCAACATGTAACCTTGTATACTACGTGGATCAACATTTAAAGCATCACCGAGTGAGCGTTTTAAGCGCGCAGTATCTAAGTAAGTGCCGGTGCCAAAGACCTGATTGGCAGGTAACCCAGTAACTTGTTGATAGATACCGGTAATGACATCAACAGGATTTGAAATGACAATCAGCACGCCATTGAATCTAGCACGATGTAATGCTTGCCCAACTTGTTGCACTTCGGGCGTATTAGCACGCAACTCGGTAAACCGGTCACCGCCTGGTTCAATGAGGTCAATATGACCTAATGCTGAAATCACTACATCAGCATCAGCTAGGTCAGCTGGGGTGCCTGAAGCAATATGGACGTGGTGAGGTAAGAGACTAGCTGCATCACGAAAATCTAATACTTCAGAGTCGCGCTTAGCAGTGTTTTTATCCACGAGAATTAATTCGTCAGCTAGGCCTTGACTAATAATAAGATGAGCCACAGTAGAACCGACATGACCAATACCGACAATGCCTATTTTTCGCATAAAACTTCTCCATTAATTTTATATGTGTTATTGATTAAATTATACACATATTAATAACGAATGAAAATACAAAAAGCAGAAATATAGGTTTCACGTGAAACACTAGTATTTTTATTATAAAACCAAAGCCGATAATATCATGAATAATATTCATCTATACGTGAAAAAGATTAGTTTTCTTTATGAGTCATAATGAACTAAGATATAAAGTATATGTTATTTAAGGGGAAAGCAATTCATTATGCAACAAGAACATAAGTTAGCGCGTACCTTATCTGGTCGCCATATCAATATGATTGCACTTGGCGGTACAATTGGCACAGGATTATTTTTAGGTGCTGGTGACTCGATTCAAAAAGCAGGACCAGCCATTGTCTTGGTATACATTATTACTGGTCTATTTGTCTTCGCGATGATGCGCGCATTGGGTGAGTTGTTATTATCAGACCATGATCAAACAACATTTATTGGTTTTATTAAGTCATACTTAGGTCCACGCGCAGGATTTGTTATGGGGTGGACATACTGGATTGGTTGGATAATTATTGCCATGGCCGAACTCACAGCAATTGGTAAATACATGCAATTCTGGTTGCCAACAACACCTGCTTGGCTTTGGGAACTCATTTTTCTTGGGTTACTGTATACAATGAATATTATTGCTGTCAAAGCATTCGGCGAAACAGAATTTTGGTTTGCATTAATTAAAATTGTTGCTATTATTGCTATGATTGTAATAGGCATTGTGATGGTAGTATTTCATGTACGTACTAGCGCCGGCGTCACGCAATTATCTACCTTGTGGTCTCATGGTTTGATTGCTAATCATGGTCATAATCTGTTAGCCGCCTTTCAAATGGCGTTCTTCGCTTTCCTAGGTGTTGAGTTTGTTGGTATTGCAGCTTCTGAAACCCAGAATCCGATTCAGACAATTCCAAGATCGATTAATGCTATTATTATGCGCATTTTAATTTTTTATGTTGGTGCATTGTTAGCCATTATGGTGATTCAACCATGGACAAATTATAGTGCCAATCAGTCACCATTTGTGCAGGTTTTTTCCAAGATAGGTATTCCAGCAGCTGCCGGTATCATTAATTTTGTGATTTTGACAGCAGCAGCTTCATCTCTAAATAGTGCTTTGTTCACGACGGGGCGTATGATTTTCTCCTTATCACCAAAGACAAGTCGTTTTGCTAAGCTTAATAAACACTATATCCCGATGAATGGGATAACATTATCGGCTGGTTTAGTGGCAACTGCAATTGTTTTAAATTACATTTTTCCAAAAGATGCTTTCAGTCTGGTCACATCAACAGCCTCAGCGACATTTATAGTTATTTATATCGCATTAATGGTGACACATGTTAAATACCGTCAATCTAAAAATTATCAACAGAGCGATAAGCATTTTAAAATGCCATTTGCACCGTATTTAAATTATTTGACTATTCTTTTCATGCTGATGATTTTTGGGATTCTGCTTTTCTCATCCGCAACGATGATTACCACACTTCTGGCAATTAGCTGGTTTATCGTGTTGGCGGTCATTAGTGTTGTTAAATATAAAAAAGTTTAAATCTATTTTTTATTAGTGGCATCAAAAAAACGCCGTAAAAGGCGTTTTTTTGATTTTGTTAAGACGTTGTACATTAAGCCATAAAATATTTTAAGATTTGTGTGTCATCTAATGCTGCTTTGTCACTGTCTCTGACATCTAACACAATTTTACCAGCATTAAGTATGATTAGCCGATTGCCATATTTTAAGGCATCAGCTAAGTTATGAGTAATCATCAAGGCAGTTAATTTATTTTTGGTCACTTGTTCATTGGTTGCTAACATCAGCTGTTCTGAAGTTTTCGGGTCTAGTGCAGCGGTATGTTCATCTAAAAGTAACAATTCTGGTTTCACACGTGTAGCCATCAAAAAGCTTAAGGCTTGGCGTTGACCACCAGAAAGGTTACCTGTAGCAGTCTGCAGTCTTGTGTCAAGATTGTTCCCCATGACTTTGGTGATGTTAGCGTATTCGGCTAACTTTTCCTTGGTTAAACCACGACTGTGTAATGTCCGTTTTTTGCCACGTTTTTCAGCCAATAATAAGTTTTCAGCAACTGTCATGCGTGGTGCTGTTCCCATTTTTGGGTCTTGAAAAACCCGCGCAATATAATCAGTACGTGATACTGCGCTGTCATTGGCAATGTTTTTATCGTGATGCTTTAACACGCCAGAGGCAATTTTAAGATTGCCCGCAATCGTGTTGAACAACGTAGACTTACCTGCACCGTTTGTACCCAGCACTGTTATAAAATCGCCGTCAAAGATATCGAAGTTTAAGTTGTCAAGTATTCGCACATTATCACCGACAGTGACAGTAATGTTTTGAAGTGAAAAAACTGGTTTACTCATGTGGGGCAACTCCTTTTTTAATCAATGAATCGAGCTTTAGTGCATGGCGTAGTCGCGGTAACATCATAGCAATTGCTAAGACAATGGCTGAAATTAAGTTCAAATCATTGGTTGAAAAGCCGAGCTGTAAGACCGCCAATAATACCAGACGATATAAAATAGAACCAACAATTACTGCTACCAAGCGCTCATTTAGGGATAATTCACCGAAAACGACTTCACCGATTATAATCGATGCCAGTGCGATGACAATAATACCAATACCCATATTAATGTCGGCATAGCCATTATTTTGGGCAATGACAGCACCACCAAAAGCAATTAAGCCATTGGATAGCATCAACCCCATAATAGTCATACGATCCGTTTTAATCCCAATTGATTGTGCCATCGTTGCGTTGTCTCCAGTAGCAATAAATGCTTGACCAAGATCTGTTTGTAAGAAAAAAATTAAAGCTAACGTAATAATGGTAATGATGATGAAGCCAACAAAAACCGCATCAAAATATTTTGGTAAATGTTGTAAGAAATTGGCGGAGAAGATTGATTTTTGATTCAGGAGTGAGATATTAGCTGAACCCATGATTCTCAAATTAATTGATAATGCTGCTGTCATGACTAAAATACCTGCTAGCAGGATGGGAATACGTCCCTTTGTGTAAAGTAGTCCCGTAATTAAGCCAGCGCCAGCGCCGACCAGAAAAGCTGCTATTGTTGCGAGGTAAGGATTAATGCCATGTGCAATCATTGCTACAGTTGTGGCAGCTCCCAACGGAAATGAACCCTCAACGGTCATATCTGGGAAATCTAAAATTCTAAAAGTCAGGAACAAGGCTACGCCTAAAACAGCCCATAGTAACCCTTGTCCAATGCTTGATACAATCATACTCATTTGATTACTTCTCCTTTGGATTCTGCTGCTTTGACCATACTTTCAGGTAATTGAATGCCTAAGCGTTGTGCTTGCTTTAAGTTGACGACCATATCACCCTGTGTGATTGTCTTAACTGGATAAGTGGCCGTTTCTTTGCCTTTTAGGACTTTAGCTGCCATGATACCAGCTTGGTAACCGATATTATATTGACTAACCGACATTGTTGCAACACCGCCATCTTTGACCATAGTATCTACAGCGGGAATGACTGGAATTTTATTTTTATTCGTAATGTTAATTAATGTTTTCATAGCACTTGCAACACCATTATCTTGTGGTGCGTAGATAACATCAACTTGACTTGCCACTGTTTCTGCAACTTGTTGCATGTCATTAGTTGTTGAAATGGTATAGAGTTTGGCATCGTAGCCAGCCGCCTCAGCTAGCTTAGCCATATTCTTAGCGTTATACTCGCCGCCATGGTCAGAAGTTGTGTAAATGATACCAAGCTTTTTTGCATGAGGAACAACTTGCTTAATTACGGCAAGGTGCTGTTCAAGTGGCGAATCGCCTGAAGTACCGGTAATGTTGCCACCAGGTTTTTGTGCTGATTTGACTAATCCAGAACCAGCAGGGTCAGTTATTCCAGCTAAGATAACAGGATTATTGCCATTAGCTGTTTTTGCTAAGGAGAGTGCGGCCGGGGTAGCGATACCAATGGTTAAGTCGGCATTTTCATTCGTAAATTGTTGTGACATTGTTTTGAGGTTTGCTTGATTCGCTTGCGCATTTTGATAATCAATTTTGATCTTGTTTTTGGTATAACCTTGTGATTTTAAGCCTGCAATAATACCACGATGGATTTCATCTAATGCTGGATGTGTAACAAGTTGTAAAATACCAACTGTGGGGACATAGTTTTTCTTTTTTGTCACAGCAGTTGGGTTATTAGTCATCACAAAGGCGACGGCCAGAAAAGCGACAATGATGGCAATAACAGACATCAAACGTTTATTCATAATAAATCTCCAAATTCTTTGTCAAATAAAATAGACCTTAGGCGGCCATACAAGGCTTTCCCAAGGTCAAAAGAAAAGTCTGTACGGCATATTTCCATACAGACTCAGTGCGTTACAAAATACGTCGGTATGGATAAAACAAATGTTTTAAACATCAGCTTTATCCGTTACCGTAAAGCTGACTTACCGACGCCACCAGGCGTTGTTCAATTGTGCAAACGCATTTTTCATTATTGTTCTCCGAGTTGTTATGCAATAAGAATACTAAGAATTTGATGAGTTGTCAATAGGACAATTCAAATTACTTACTACATATAGGGGTCTCTTTAACAACAATGATTGTTGCCATAAGATTTTTTGTGCAACAAAACGTTACTAGAAATCTTAAAAATGCACTGGTCATTGGTAGATTAAGCGCAGCATTTTTGCTATGATAATCTAGACGGTTTAGTTGTAAGGGGGATGACATGAACCATATTTTCGATGTTGTTAGGCGTGGTGAGCGATTGCACTGGTTGCTCATTGTTGTTTTTTCTACGTTATTTATCTTATTGGTATTAGGTGATGCGGGCGTCATTGTCAAAGTATCTGTGGTTGATTATTACTTCAATACAATAATGGTTTTATTTTTTGTGATAATAGGTTGGTTATCATCACGAAAGAAATAAGGTACTTAAAAAGTAACTACGTTAATGTAGTTACTTTTTTTGACGGTTAATTTATTAGTTTAACTTATAATTTAAAAATTATCAGGTATAGGGTCTCTTAGATTCAGTGACACCAATGTTTCAAGAACTTGTGAAGAAATTAATAAACTTTGACTTAATTCAATGACCAGGGTTTAATAAAGTTACAGATAACAATGTGAAAAGATAAACTAATTAAAATTTTGAGGATAGATAAATGAACTTTGTTGCTATTGTAGGAACCAACGCACGCAAATCATATAATCGTAAGTTATTGTGGTTCATGAAAAAGCATTTTAGCACACAGGCTAATATTGAGATTGTCGAAATTGCTGACTTACCTCTGTTTAGCGAAGATGATGACGTGCCGCTACGTATTGTCGAAATTGCGCATCTTATTGCATCGTCTGACGGGGTCATTATATCGACGCCTGAATATGATCATTCAATTACAGCTGCATTAAAGTCATTTATTGAATGGATGAGCTACGGTGAAACACATCCGTTTACAAATAAGCCGGTTATGCTGGTCGGTGCGTCACTAGGACGGCAAGGGACGAATAACGCACAAGAACACTTACGTCAGATTATGGATGCACCAGGTATTGACGCTTTAGTGTTACCAGGAAATCAGTTTTTAGTTGGGCCTGCTGCTGAAAATATTGATACAGCACGTGACGAACTAACCGATGCGACAACAGTGCGTTTTTTGGATAGCATCTTCCAAAATTTCGTGACGTTTGCGAAACTGTTGCGGCCAATGTGTGGTGATGGCAGTGATAGTGAGAATTGCCAAACGCTTCCAAAATCGGATAGTGTCTGTTCAGTGAATTTGGGTTACCAATCATTTGAACATGTGTTAAACGATTCGCCATATGATAATGATACTGTCCCAAGCAAAATTATTTCACCAGATCAGAATACTCAAGTTATTGAGCAAGGTGATGGTTGGTGGATTGAACAGAGTGATTTGTTACATGAAAATATTGTTGATAATGTTGATAATGTCGTGACCAATGAAGTAGTGGCACCGGTTGTGACAGCCGACGCAACGACAGGAGCATCAATGTTTTGATTAAAATTGAAAAATCTTGGCGTGCCATGGGAACAACAAATCGATTGACGCTATTTGGCACAGCCGACGAACGGGCTATTGATGACGCAATTCATTTTGTCAATGATTATGAAAAAATATTAACGGTAAATCGTCCACAATCAACGATTATGGCAATTAATCAAGCGGCTGGGCAGAAACCTGTAACGGTATCGGCAACAGTGTATCAATTGATTAAACGTGCTGTCTATGAAAGTAATCAGCATTTTGGCTTCAATGTTGCGATTGGCCCGCTGGTTAAATTATGGCATATTGGCTTTTCAGATGCACAGGTACCGTCGCACACCGCTATTGAGCATGCACGCCGGCAAATCAGGAGTGACGGTATTGTGTTAGATGATGATAAGCTCAGTGTATATTTACCACAAAAAGGTATGTCTTTAGACTTAGGTGCAATTGCTAAAGGTTATATTGCTGATAGACTACAAGATTATTGGCGCGCTCAAGGGCATATTGCTGGAATCATTAATTTTGGTGGTAATGTCGTCCTAATGAACGACGCACCAAACCATGTTTCTGGTCGTTGGAGGATTGGCATACGCAACCCATTAGTACAACATGGCAACACAATTGCACTCATTGAAACCAAAGCCATGTCAGTTGTAACCAGTGGCGTTGCTGAGCGTCATCTAGTGTCTAATGGACATGTATACCATCATATTATTGACCCTGAAACGGGCTATCCTCACGATAATGACTTAGCTAGTGTGACAGTATTATCACCGAAATCAATTGATGGCGAAATTGAGACAACACGATTGTTTTTTAATGATGGGCCACCCGATAATAGTGATTATCCTTTTGGTGCCATCTTTATATATCGCGATCAGTCAATTAAGTTAATTAATATACAATCATCTGATTTTCACATCATTAATCAATCATTTTACATTAGGGAGACAATGACTTATGGTAGGTCAAATAGCATCAAATAAGCACAACAAGACAGTTGATACACAGGCAATAATTAATTTACCGACGGGGAGTCTGTCATTAAATGCACTCTATCAAGTATTGAATATATTACCTTTTGAAGTGACTTTTGCCGATGAAAATGATTTTATTGCCTACTATTCTGATAATCCTCAGCGCGTTAATAGCAGGACAGTCGATTTATTAGGGCAGCCATTTTTATCATTATTTAACCAAGATGAACAGGAAGCAATCTCACAAATACTACGCGATTTGCACCAAGGTGCTGCTGACCACTATGAACAATGGTTTCCACAAAATAAACAAACGATTTATAATAATTTCTATGCTGTGCGCGATGAGGATGGGACATTTTTAGGGACACTGCAATTAACTGGGGACATCACGCGCATACAAGGATTACGCGGTATTAGAACTGTTTTTAATGCTGGTAAATCTGATCGATAGCAGTTAGGGGGGCATGTAAGCGGTGATGAAAATGTGTTATACTTTGTGAACAAGATAATTTGTGGAGGTACAACACTTTGTTGCTCAATGATTTAGATTACTTTGTAACGTTAGCCGAAGAGGGCACGTTTACAGGGGCATCTCATAAAAAATTTGTATCACAACCATCAATCACCAATGCATTACACCGTTTGGAAAAAGAGCTAGGGGAGACGCTCATTATTCGACAACGTGGCACGCGTTCAGTCAGTTTAACGCCAGCTGGAGAAATATTAATTAAGCATAGCAAACAGATTTTGCGAGAAACAGAAATCATTAAAAGTGATATTACCAACCAACGCAAAATTTGGCTTGGTGTACCGCCGATTATTGGTGCAACTATCTTTCCACAAATCATGCGAGACTTAAGTGATAGAGAAATTGATAGTTTTCATATGGTGGAGAGTGGGTCAAGCAATATGTATGATTTGCTTGATAACGACAAGGTAGATATGGGTTTTGTGGGGAGCCTAACCCCTGAACATAGTCAGCGTTATTATAGTCATTACATCACCAAGAGCCCGTATGTTGTTGTATTACCAAAAGGACACCCATTAGCTAATCAACCGTTTTTAACATTTGAGGATTTACGAGGGGAACGGTTCATTTCTGTTGGGGAAGAATTTACGCAACACCAGGTACTAGTCAATCAACTCATGGCCAGTAATATGACAACAGAATTGCGTAATACGTATATAACCAATGAGCTTATGACTGAACAAGGTCTCATTGCCGCAGGCAATGGTGTTGGTATTATGGTGCAATTAGCTGTTATCGGACGGAACGATGTTGCAATATTGCCATTGAAAGATCCGATTAATTTTTATATTTATTTAATTCAAAAACGTGATCATCAATTGTCAGATTTTGAAGATCAAATTAAGCAGAAAATGGTTGAAGTTATCCAAAAAATAGACTTCTAAGATAATCAAGGAGAATAGATTAATTATGTCACAAGAATATCGTATTGAAACAGATGCTATTGGTGAAGTGAAGGTGCCACTTGATGCTGCATGGATGGCACAAACACAACGCTCTTTACAAAATTTTCCAACTGGTGCACGCATGCCGTTGGCTATTATTCGTGCGCTATTGAACATTAAGCGTGCAGCGGCACTAGCTAACCAAGCTAACGGTTCATTGGATTCAGAACGCGCTAATGCCATTGTCACCACAATTGATAGTTTGTTGACACTAGGGGATGTGGACTTGCGTAAAGACTTTCCTTTGTCAGTTTACCAAACAGGCTCTGGGACACAGACAAATATGAACACCAACGAAGTTGTGGCGCATTTGGCTAGCCAACAAGGGGTTGCTGTGCTACCAAATGATCATGTCAATATGGGACAATCATCAAATGATATTTTTCCAACCGCAATGCATATTGTTGCTGTTGCTGCTGTTAATCAGGTTGAAATAGCTATTACGCATTTAATTGATGAATTACGTGTCAAGCAAGTAGCATTTTGGGATGTGATTAAGGTAGGTCGGACACACTTACAAGATGCAACGCCTTTAACTTTTGGACAAGAGTTATCAGGATACATTGCCGCACTGAAGCATAATTTAGACAATATAGCTGCTATAAGACCACAATTGTATGAATTAGCCATGGGCGGCACAGCTGTTGGTACAGGTCTTAATGCCGATACAGCCTTGGGCGCTAAAATTGCTGAAATCATTTCGGATGCTTATGGTTTCCCATTTACAGGGGACAGTAACAAATTTTATGGTTTAGCCAACCATACGGCACTGAATACAATGCATGGGGCCTTGAAGTCTTTAGCAGCGGACTTGATGAAAATAGGTAATGACATACGTTTCTTGGCTTCTGGGCCACGTGGTGGGTACGGTGAATTAAAGATTCCAGCAAATGAACCAGGGTCTTCAATTATGCCAGGTAAAGTGAATCCAACGCAAGTTGAAGCACTGACCATGGCTGCAGTACGTGTCTTTGGAAATGATACGACAATTACAATGGCGTCAAGTCAAGGTAATTTTGAGTTGAATGTCTTTAAGCCGGTTATGGTTGACGCTTTCTTAGAGTCAACTGACTTGCTGGCGGGGACAATGACTGGTTTTGCTGACCGTTTGGTGCGAGGCTTAGAAGTTAATCCAGATCGTATGCGTGAATTGCTTGATAATTCTTTGATGACAGTAACAGCCTTGTCACCTCATATTGGCTATCATGCAGCTGCCGAAATTGCGCAATCTGCTGACAAAAATGGCACAACGTTAAAAGTGGCGGCGTTAGCATCGGGTGAAATAACTGAAGCGCAATATGATGAGTGGATGGACTTTATGGCGATGACGAACCTTGAACGTTCGCATAAGGAGTGAGATGTAATGGCTAAGTTTATTTTTCCAAAGACAAATATTTCTGATTTAAAAGATACATATGATTTTGTTGTGATTGGTTCTGGCGCTGCTGGTATGACAGCGGCTCTGCAAGCACAAGAATTGGGATTAGATGTTGCAATTGTTGAAAAACTATCAGTTTTGGGCGGCAATTCAAATCGTGCCTCATCAGGCATGAATGCAGTGGAAACATTTGTTCAATTAAATCATGGCATTGTTGATTCTCAAGCGTCTTTTTATGATGATACGTTAAAAGGTGGTGGCGGTACAAATGATAAGAGCTTATTATCTTATTTTGCGACGCACACGGAGTCTGCAATCGATTGGTTATACAACCACAATATTAACTTAACAGACATTACGGCCACAGGGGGGATGTCACAAAAGCGTGCACATCGGCCAAATGATAAATCGGCTGTCGGCAGTTATCTTGTTAAGGGATTACAAAAGCAATTGGCTTATAAACAGATTCCGTTGTTTGATGAAACAGAAGTGATTGCACTTCAGAAATCAGCCGATCGAATTACTGGGTTGACAGTGCGAAATGCTGAAATAGGTGAAAAAACAATTCAAGCCAAGGCGGTGCTTATCGCGGCAGGGGGCTTTGCTCAGAATCGTGACATGCTAGCTGAGTATGCACCTGAATTGTTATATTTAAAAACAACAAATCATCCTGGTGCCACAGGTGATGGTATGAAACTGGCGACGGCTGTCGGTGGTGCCTTAGTTGATATGAAGAAAATTCAGATCCATCCAACAGCGCAACAAGATACTGATCATGTATATTTAATTGGTGAAGGTGTACGAGGCGAAGGCGCTATTCTAGTTAACCGTGCGGGTCAACGTTTTGTCAATGAAATGACAACACGAGATAAAGTAACAGCTGCTATCAATGATTTACAGGAAGATGGGGCAACATTAATTCTAGACCAAGGTATTCGAGAAGCCTTTACAGCGATTGATTTTTATCTAGCCGTTGGTTTGGTTATGTCTGGCGACACATTGGCAGAATTGGCTGATAAAGCAGACTTAGACGCTGATAATTTAGCAAAAACCATTGCACAGTGGAATGCTGCCCAAGAAGAGGGAAAAGATACAGAATTTGGCCGTCAAACAGCCATGGAACGTGGTATCGTCAAAGCACCTTATTATGCTATTCATATTAAGCCAGCAATTCATTACACAATGGGTGGCGTTAAGATTAATCATTTAGCCGAGGTGCTACGTGAAGATGGGGCAGCCATTAAGGGGTTATATGCTGCAGGCGAAGTAACTGGTGGGTTGCATGGTGACAATCGCATTGGTGGGAACTCAATTGCTGAAACAGTTGTCTTTGGTCGTCAAGCTGGGAAACAAGCTGCCAAATTAGTTTTAGGCTTGTAGATTAGAGACGAAATAGGAAATATTGAAATGAATGCTTTAGAAAAAGTTGATTATCGCAAATTTATTGCGCCGATTGTTGTTGGTTTGATTATTTGGTTTGCTGGTCCCTTGCGCCCAGATGCACTTAGTCTATCAGCATGGCACATGTTTGCAATTTTTGTGGCTACGATTATTGGCTTGGTTACCAAACCCTTGCCTCTGGGAGCCATAGCATTAATTGGTTTTGTTGTAACTGTTTTGACTGGCATTATGCCAATGGAAAAAGCGGTAGCTGGTTTTGGAAACAGTGCCATTTGGCTGATTGTGATGGCATTTTTTATTTCTCGTGGCTTTATTAAAACAGGTTTGGGTCGACGTATTGCATTAATTTTTGTGCGAGCGTTTGGTAAACAAACGCTGGGCTTAGCCTATGCTTTGTCTGCAGTTGACTTAATTGTTGCCCCCGGCACACCATCTAATACGGCTCGTGCTGGTGGCGTAATGTTTCCTATTATTAAATCATTGGCGCAGACTTTCAATTCAGACCCGGTAGATGGGAGTGAACGGCGCATTGGCGCTTTCTTAATTTTTACAGAATTTCACGCTAATATGATTACTGCAGCTATGTTTTTGACCGCAATGGCTGGAAACCCTATTGCACAAGCTTTTGCTGGAAAGCAAGGTATCCATATTACCTGGATGGGTTGGTTTTTAGCTGCGCTTGTACCTGGATTGATATCACTCATTGTTGTCCCATTTGTTATTTACAAAGTGTACCCACCTGAACAAAAGGCAACACCTGATGCCAAAAATTGGGCAACTGGTGAGTTAGCTATGATGGGTAAAGTATCCAAAGCAGAAACAATGATGATTATTGGTTTTGTATCGGCACTGGTACTCTGGATTACAGGTGCAATAACAGGTATTGATGCGACCACAACTGGATTTCTCGTTATAGGTTTTCTTTTAGTTGCTGGTGTCTTATCATGGCAGGATATTCTAAAGGAGTCAGGTGCTTGGAATACGTTATTCTGGTTCTCGGTGCTAGTGATGATGGCGAGTGCTTTGAATACACTTGGATTTATCCCATGGTTATCCCAAACGATTGGCAATAGTTTGCATGGTATGAATTGGTTTGTTGTTCTAGTCATTTTAGTGTTAGCTTATTTTTACAGTCATTATTTCTTTGCTTCATCAACTGCGCATGTGTCAGCTATGTATGCAGCATTTTTGGCGGTTGCATTGGCGGCACATGTACCACCGATGCTAGCAGCATTAATGCTAGGATTCTTTGGTAACTTAATGGCGGCCACGACGCACTATTCTTCAGGTCCCGCGCCCATATTATTTGGTTCAGGGTATGTAAAACAAAGCGACTGGTGGCGACTGAATTTTATTTTAGGTCTAATCTACATTGTGATTTGGGTTGGTGTAGGCAGTCTTTGGATGAAATTATTGGGAATGTGGTGATTTTAAAAAGCAGCTTAATTTTTCATAAGCTGCTTTTTATATTATGGTAATCGCTGTGTTTTGATAAACACCCTACTAATAGAAAAAATGAGGGTTACATTGAACCAAATACCATAAAATTGGGTCAAAATACTGTGTTGTGAAAATAGTCCAAAAATTGCCAGTACAACTGATTTAATCATTAGACCTTGAAATTCATACATTGTGACAACAAAACGTATAGGTTTTAACAGAGAAAAGGCAAATAATACAATTAGATACCCTGTTGGTAAGATATAATACGAAAACATAGGCGCTCCTTGACTGAGTTAGTTTGATTATAACAAAGGAGCGTCTTTTTTGCTCATTAAAGACAAAATTGTTAGAATAGTAAGTATGCAAAAACAACGACTTGATTTAATCGAAATGTTTGTTGTAAGTTTGGGTGGTGGCATTGGCGGTAGTTTGCGTTATTTATTGAGCTTTTTACCAATTGCGGGACAATGGCCATTGATGACAATTTTAATTAATTGGTTAGGCACATTACTGTTAGCAATCCTTGGGTCGTATCTTTCACATCGAAGTAGTCGATTAAAGAGATGGCAAGCATTCCTTGGGACTGGCATATTAGGTGGTTTTACAACGTTTAGTACGATGTTACTCCAGACAGCACAATTGACGCAGAGTAATATAGTCATGGCTGGTTTATACCTTGTTATGACAGTAGTTGGTGGGGTGCTCATGATTATTCTGGGACAGTATATTGGACACGTACTGTGTGGTGAGCGATTATGATAATTTTAATTGCCATATTTGTTGGCTCTAGTATAGGCACATTGTTACGTTACCTTGTGATCACTTTTTGGCCATGGCGAGCAACCTACATCACAGCAGTATTTACCGTCAATATGTTAGGGACATTCTTCATGGGCATATTATACAGCACAAACCAGATACACTTATGGCATAATGTATTATCAGTTGGCGTACTTGGCGGTTTAACCACTTTTAGTACGATGATGACGCAAAGTGCACAACATTCCCGCTCACAACAAATGGTTTATTTATCACTACAAATTGTTGCTGGTCTATTGAGCTTTTGTGTTGGTGTTGTGATTGGTTTAATTTTATAGTTAGCCGGGCCATCTTTAATGATAGCCCGTATACATTGGGAGAAAATAATGTCTAAAATAGCAATTATTAGTGATTCTGCATCTACAATACCTGCGACGTTACGCAATCGCTATCATATTTTTCAAGTTAACGATCCCATTATCTTTGGCGATGAAGTCTATAAAGAGACGATTGATATTCAGGGACTGGGTCAATTGGTTAAAATGATGAAAGAAAAGAATATGGTGGCTTCAACTTCGCAACCGGCGCCAGGTGATTGGGAGGAAGCCTTGAATGCTGCGAAAGCTTCAGGATATGACGCAGCATTGATTATTCCGATTTCTTCTGGGCTTTCGGGTGCTTATCAGACAGCACAAGCAGTAGCCTCAAGTTATGATGGGATGACTGAAGTGTGTGCTTGGGATTCTAAATTTGCAGTTATGGGTTCTGGTATGCAAGCTGTGATGGCAGCTGTGATGGCAGAAAATGGGCGGTCGATGGCTGATATTTTAACATCATTGGAGACACTACGTGAAACGTTTGATGTACGGTTTGTTGTGAATGATATTTCTCATCTTCAACGTACGGGGAGACTATCTCGTGGCGCAGCACTTGTCGGCGGTCTGCTGAACATTAAGCCAATTTTATCGATGGACATCCAAGGGGAAGGTAAGATTGGTGCGGTTGGGAAAGCTCGGAAGATGAGTGGGGCCTTGAAAGAAATTAAAATAGCACTCAATCAATATCTGACACAAGTCGATTTCCCTGTACGTGCTATAGTTGTTGATGGTAACGATCCAAAGCTTGGCGATAAATGGCTAAAGGATTTGCAAGCTGAGTATCCAACCGTTAAGTTTGAGCGTGGTGAGTTGGGCGCTTATATTGGCGTACACACTGGTGATGGTGCGATGGGTGTATTATGGGCACGTGATTGGGAAACACTAGTATAAGTAGCGTTAAAAACAGTGAGCCAAAAGAATGGGCCACTGTTTTTATATGCGCTGATTTACTAACCGATAGATAGTAAATCAATGGTATAATGAAGATACTAAATTGATTTATGGGGACAACTAAATGCAACGATCTAAACGTTATCATATTGTCTATGAAGTATTGAACGCGGTCACACATGGTTTGGGCTTCTTATTAGCTGTTTTAGCAGGAATTTTATTAATTTTTCATATTTTGCGTCGCCCTGTCACGGCTTTTGAAATCACGGCCATTGCTATTTACGTTGGAACCGTTGGTTTCTTCTTATTGGCTTCAACGTTATTTCATTCGCTCGTTTTTACACGTGCTGCAAAAGTATTTCAATTCTTTGATCATGCAGGTATTTATCTCGTTATCTTAGGCAGCTATACACCATATACATGGCTGTTGATTAAGGGCTGGGTTGGCTGGTCAATATGGGGTGCCATCCTTGCTATGACAATTGCCGGTTTTGTTTATGACTTATTTTTTGTTGGTCGTTGGCCGTGGGTGTCAGTGACTATTTATCTGGTTATGGGTTGGCTGATTGTTCTGGCGATGCCTGTTTTGTGGGGCGTGTTATCACATACAGCATTTTGGTTGTTATTAGCTGGTGGCCTGACTTATTCAGCCGGAACAATCTTCTATTTGATACCACAGATACCGATGGGTCACGTTTACTGGCATGTATTTGTCTTAGGTGGTGCAGCGTTGATGTTTATTAGTATTTATATTAGTCTCTAATAATATTATATTAGTTGGCACAATAAAAACGCTTACTTTGTAAAGTAAGCGTTTTTTAGATACAAAAAGACCAGTCATCAAGTAGACGACTGGTCTGTCTTTTAAGGATGGACAGTCAGGGGCTCGAACCCTGGACCCACGGATTAAGAGTCCGTTGCTCTACCAACTGAGCTAACTGTCCATATTACTGAATTGCCTTAAGCAACATATAATATAATAACATGCGCCTTTTTTAAAAGCAAGACTTTAAAAAAATATTCTATGAAACAGGTGTTCGATAGCGAAATAACAGGATATAGGATAGAATAAAAGAAGTTAAATTGGAAGGAAACGTGTCATCATAACACGTCATCAGGCATATGTTCGATTTTATAAAATCAATTATTATTGGTATTGTTGAAGGCTTGACAGAGTTTCTGCCAGTATCTTCTACAGGTCACATCATTTTAGCTGAGGCTTTAATGAAAATTCCGGGTGGGATGGTATGGACTAAAAGTTTCACCGCAGTGTTTGATTATGCCATTCAACTCGGCGCAATATTTGCCGTTATTCAACTATATTTCCATAAATTAAATCCTTTTTCGCCACGTAAAACATCTCGCGAGCAGTTTCAAACATGGCGTTTATGGATTAAAGTCATTGTTGGTGTTTTACCGGCTATGGTATTTGGTTTGTTGTTAAATAACTTTATGGATGCGCATTTATTAAATCCATGGGTTGTGTCTGCAACATTGATTATCTACGGTATTGCCTTTATTGTTATTGAAAATCGCCAAAAAAATATTGCGCCAGTGGTAACAGAAGTGAATCGTATCACATTTAAAATGGCCCTCTTCATTGGACTATTCCAAGTATTGTCTTTGGTACCTGGTACTTCACGCTCTGGGGCAACCATTTTAGGCGCCGTTATTTTAGGGGCATCACGATTTGTTGCCGCTGAATTTTCATTTTTCCTATCAATTCCTGTGATGTTTGGAGTGACTATCCTTAAGGTTGGCAGTTTCCTACTTAAGGGTGGCTCATTTACTGGTGCGCAACTCTTTGTCATGTTGATAGGGTTTGTTGTGTCATGGGTTGTTGCGTTGTTTGCTATTAAAGTGATGATGCGTTATATCCAAAACAATGACTTTAAGATTTTCGGTTGGTACCGTATTGTTGTTGGTATTCTCTTCTTGATTTTGGGCATTGCTGGCTTGGTCAAAATGTAAATCTTGTGATTGTTTTGAAAAAAATGATGATATAAAAAGCAGCGGAACAATTAGTTCCGCTGCTTTTTATGTTGTGGCAATATTGTCAGGAGTTACTGTGGTAAATGTAAAGTCTTCTGGCAAGCGTAAGCCGATATCTTTAACGATGACGTTACCAGAAAGATAACCACCAACATTTTGTGTTAAGCCAACTTTATTGTACCCAAAAGTAACGGTTGTGTGTGCTTTTAACGCCGCACCACGCACTTCACCTGTCGTGGCATCAATACCAGTTGGGATGTCAACGGCAATAACTGTTTTTTCAATGTGGTTAGCGGCTTTAATCATTTTTTGTAAGCCTTCAGGGAGTGTGTTGTTGAGGCCGACGCCAAAAATAGCATCAACAATTAAAGTTGCTTCGTTAAAATCACTTTTTTCAGCTCTTATCAGTCCGTAGTTCTCGATAATTTGTAGTTGCTGTTGGACACTGGCCTTGGCACGCGAAACGTTACCAACAAATTGTAATGATACATTGAATCCTTGGGTGTAAAGTAGGCGAGCAATGGCAATGCCATCGGCACCATTATTACCTAAACCTGCCAAAACTAGTATATGATCTAAATTAAAATGGCCAGCACCAATCACATCAATCACTGACATTGCAGCCCGCTCGATGAGCACGTTTTGTGGCATGCCAATGGTTTCAATAGTGTAGCTATCAATTTGTTGCATCTCAGCAGCAGTTACAAGTTGCATAATATCACTTTTCTTTCCAAATCTTAGTCTTATTATACAGGATTATCTTGTCAAACGTGAGCCAATTATTTGTTTTTAACACGTTCGTACTAATCTTTGATAAAATAGAAAGAAATCTTTTGGAGTCAAATCATGAATCATTTGGATTATAGTCAACAAAGTACATGGCATGAAGCTGGTGAAACACCATTACAGTCACCAATCAATATTGAGAGTAAGCAACTGGTTGATGAAGGTACTGATCATTTGAACATGGTGTTTACAGGCAAAACACAATATGAAGACCGTGTTGTGGGTGAACAATTTTTGGTGTCAGGGACGTTGCAAGTAGACGGACAAACATGGCAATTGGAACGTATACATTTTCATGAAGGCGCAGAGCATCTGATTGATGGTTATCGACATGACGCTGAAACACATTTTGTCTACTTAAATGGCGACAAAGTCTTAGTTGTGGCAGCTTTTGCCGATGTTTCAAAAACAGCAACAACACACACGATTATCCAAGATATTTACCATACGTCAATTGCGGCAACGCGCTTAATCGAATTATTGCCTCAAGATCATTCCTATTATCGTTACACTGGTTCTCTCACGACACCGCCATTGGGACAAGATGTCACTTGGTTAGTATTGAAGCAGCCAATTGTCATTAGTTCAGCTGAATTAGCATTATTACATGAAAAATATCCGAATAACTATCGTGACGTACAACATATTGCTGCGCGCGACGTTAAAGTCGTTGCTGATCGTTAAAATTTAAAAAGTAACAGCATGCTGTTAGGCTAATCGGTAACGGTTGGCTTTTTCTGTTGTGAAACACTGGTATATCAGGTAAACTAGATTTTATGGAAAACTTTCAAGAACAATTACAAAACCGTCGGACATTTGCTATCATTTCTCACCCAGATGCAGGTAAAACGACATTAACTGAACAACTATTATTACACGGCGGTGTGATTCGTGAGGCTGGAACAGTCAAGGGTCGCGGATCTCATAAGTTGGCTTCCTCAGATTGGATGGCAATCGAACAACAGCGTGGTATTTCGGTGACCTCTTCGGTCCTACAATTCGATTATGATGGGAAACGCATTAATATTTTAGATACACCTGGACACGAGGATTTTTCCGAAGATACTTATCGTACGTTGATGGCAGTTGATTCTGTCGTCATGGTTGTCGATGCGGCAAAGGGTATCGAACCACAAACAAAAAAGTTGTTTGAAATTGTTGCTCAGCGTGGTATTCCTGTCTTTACTTTTTTTAACAAAATTGACCGTGATGCACGTCCAGCTTTAGATTTAGTGGACGAGTTAGAGTCTATTTTGGGGATACAAGCTTATCCTATGAACTGGCCGGTGGGATCAGGTCAAATTTTACAAGGTATTTATGACCTGCAAAATGATCAAATGGTGCCATTTAAAAATGCCACGGCTCATCCAGAAGTTGTTACTGAAACAATGGATGAAATTGAGTTATTGCGTGATGCTGGGAATGCTTTTGACCAAGAAGCAATCAGTCGTGGTAAGTTGACACCTGTATTCTTTGGGTCCGCATTAGTTAATTTTGGTGTAACCGAATTTTTGCGTGAGTATTTAACTTATGCACCAGCACCATCGGCGATGGGCACAGTTGATGGTCAGCAAGTAACACCAGATAAGCCACAATTTACAGGATTTGTGTTCAAAATTCAGGCAAATATGGATCCGCGTCATCGTGACCGTATTGCTTTTGTTCGTATTGTCTCAGGCGAGTTTAGTCGTGGTATGGACGTCACTTTACAGCGTAACGGTAAGAAGCTGAAATTATCCAATGTAACGCAGTTCATGGCTGAAGAACGTGAAAATGTTCAGACAGCGGTGCCTGGCGACATTATTGGTGTTTATGATACAGGTAATTTCCAGATTGGCGACACCATCTATGCCGGTAAACAAGCTGTACAGTTCCCAGACCTACCAACATTTACACCAGAGCTATTCAACCGTGTCATTGCTAAAGATGTGATGAAACAAAAATCATATCATAAAGGCATTGAACAATTAGTCCAAGAAGGCACGATTCAGCTTTATAAGTCTTGGCAAGGCAGTGATTACATTATTGGTGCCGTTGGTCAACTGCAGTTTGAAGTTTTCCAATTCCGTATGGAAAATGAATACAATGTTGAAATTCAATTTGAGTCAATTGGGTCAAAAGTTGCTCGTTGGATAGCACCAGAACAACTAGATGAGAAGATGGCTTCAAGCCGTAACTTGTTGGTTAAAGACCGCTACGATCAGCCAGTATTTCTATTCGAAAATAAGTTTGCAATGAATTGGTTCCACGATAAATATCCAGAAGTTAAATTAGAAGAAAAAATGTAATGCGATATCAAAGCATTGTTTTTTTTAATAGTTATTGTAAGCGCTTTCAAATTATGATATAATCAAGGTAACAAAAGCAAAGGAGGCCGTGAATGACGCAAAGTAAATTATTTGAATTCGACATATCATTGGCCGGCATCTTGTGAACAACGATTAGTGATTAATTTGATGCCAGTAAAGCATAACAAAAGCCAATGTTTCGAGCAGTTAATCTGAGTTATAAAAACCTGCCACTGTGATATGATTTAATTAAGAGCAGATGATACGCATCTGGACACTATCAACGCGATTTACAGGTGTGCAGGTTGGCAAGGTACGAGAAATCAGCCAGATATGTCGGAGTCAAGTCTCAAAAGCGTGCGTTTGCTGCGCACCATAATAATTGAATAAACAAAACCTGACATTGTTTAACAACATGTCAGGTTTTTAGTTTATAATGGTATCGTTTAGATTTATTATTGTTAACGGTAAAAGATTGAGGAGGAAGCGAACGCTTGGGTGTTCGCACTAACATTATGGCAGCAAAACCCGATAATCATGCAATTTACGATTTGCATGATAAACCACCATTTCTTACTTGGCTAGGACTTTCATTACAGCATCTGTTTTCAATGTTTGGTGCCACAGTCTTGGTACCATTATTAGTAGGGCTTAATCCAGGGGTCGCATTATTTACATCTGGCATTGGCACACTATTACATTTATTGATTACACGTGGTAAAGTACCAGCTTATATGGGCTCTAGTTTTGCGTTTATTATTCCAATGGCCTCGTTGATGAAGACAGTGGGTTATCCGGCAGTGGCACAGGGAATTATTGCTGTTGGTCTAGTCTATTTGGTTGTTGCATTGATTATAACAGTTACAGGAACAGGCTGGTTGGATACGATATTTCCACCCGAAGTGGTCGGCCCTATTATTATGGTGATTGGCTTAAGTTTAGCCGGTTCTGCGGCTACTTCTGCTACGATGATTAATGGAAAATATGATTGGAAAGTGTTTGTCGTCGCATTATTAACGTTATTAGCCACAGTTGCTTTTAATATGTTCTTGAAGGGTTTTCTTGGTTTACTACCGGTTTTATTAGGCATTGTATTCGGTTATCTCATGGCATTAGTTTTTGGGCTTGTTGATTTGTCTCCCGTTGCTACAGCGCATTGGTTCCAATTGCCAAATTATGAAACATTCATCGGTAAAAATGGTTTTCACTTTTATCCTGCGGCAGTGCTCAGTATGGCACCACTAGCATTGGTGACGTTATCCGAGCATTTAGGTCACTTGATGGTGCTTTCAAAAATTACAGGACATGATTTTTTTGTCAATCCAGGCTTGAAACGCACATTAACCGGTGATGGTACAGCTTCGGTTGTTGCTGGATTAGTTGGTGGCCCAGCAGTCACCTCTTATGGTGAAAATATTGGTGTGATGCAACTTAGTCGTGTGTATTCTGTATGGGTAATTGGTGGGGCAGCATTCTTTGCGGTTATCTTCAGTTTTGTAGGTAAGTTATCTGCTTTAATTTCAACTATTCCTGGGGCGGTTACGGGCGGTGTTGGTTTTATGTTATACGGTGTTATTGCAGCCGCTGGCTTGCAAGTGCTGGTTGATAATAAAGTTGATTATAGTAAAAAACGTAATCTCATGATTGCAGCACCAGTACTCGTCATTGGTATTGGTAACTTCCATTTGCAATTAAGCGCACAAATGGATTTTTCAGGCGTTGCTATTGCAACCTTACTGGGCATTTTATTAAATCTATTATTGCCTAAAGTGGCGGCCAGTGATCGCCATTAAAAAACACGACATTTTGTCGTGTTTTTTGTTTTTTAAATCACAAAACAGAGAGAAATATTTCGTTTTTAAGCTTTAGTGTCTAAAATGTTGTCTTGTATTTTTCGTTGTCAATGACACAGTTTGCGATAATACGTGTCAGAAGTTTTTATCATAAATGGTATATAATGTGCCCAATAGTAAGAGTTTTTAACGTTTTTAAGGGGATTAAATAAATTGTAACTTTTAATAATTACGCAGTAAAAACCATTTTACCAACGTTTAACAAAAGACGTGAATAACTCTTTGTGAAAAAGTGACACAAAACGGTTGTATTTCAATTTCAAAAGCGTATTATAGATTTATATGTTATGACGAATAGCCGTTTACGACCATTTCGCCAAATTTATATGAGAAAGGAGAAGGCGCATGGATGACCCTACGGCACCGTTTGAGTTTCTAGGTCTCACATTTGATTGGGGCACGATACTTTCAACGTTGCTGGCTATGGCAATCGTTGTGATTGTATCGATTGTGCTAACACGTAAACCGTCATTGCGACCAGGTAAGCGACAAAATGTCATTGAATACTTACTTGATTTCACTAATGGTATTGTGGGTGGACAATTGCCAAAGAAGCAGGCACGTCAATTTGGTTTGTATGCATTTACGTTGTTTTTCTTCATCGTAGTATCAAACGAAATGGGCTTGTTGCTTCAATTGCAGGGGACTGATGGTGTGACTTATATCAAGTCACCCACAGCAAACCCGATCGTGACGATGACGTTAGCTATTATGTCTTTGATGGTTGCACACGGTATGGGCGTACAACAACTAGGCTTTAAGGGATACCTTAAAAACATGTTGTTAACACCATATTCTTGGATGTTACCACTTAATATCATTGAACAACTAGCTAATTTCTTGACGTTATCACTGCGTTTGTTCGGTAATATTTTCGCTGGTGAAATGTTACTGACACTCGTGGCTAATAGTTTAGCTTGGCCAGGACACCTGAATGGTTTCTGGACAGTGCTAGCATTGCCGATTGAAATGGTCTGGCAAGGCTTTTCACTATTTATCGGTGGGATTCAGGCTTATGTCTTTGTAATCTTAACTGGTGTGTTTATTGCCCAATTGTCGGGTAATGAATAATGGTGATCAAGCAAATGAGATTTGTGCCACAAGTTGACTAGAAATACTCAATTTATGACACAAGTTGGTTTGTTAATTACGCGGGAGCGTTTCATCTAATCAAAATGGAAATGTGCTGATTAACGTCATGGTCTAATCAGTATTCTATAATAAGGAGTAATCTCATGGATTTGCACAATCTTGGTGTAATCGCAGCGGGTCTTGCAGCCGCTGGAGCCGCTGTTGGTGGTGGTATTGGTAACGGTGTTTTGATTTCACAATTCTTGGCAGGTATGAGTCGTCAACCTGAACTTGAAAGCCGTTTGTTGTCACGTATGTTCTTGGGTGTCGCATTGGTCGAAGTTATGCCAATTTTGTCAATTGTCTTCGCCTTCATGTTGATGGGCAAGTAATCACAAGTATATAGTGGAGGAAAATCATGTTTGGTTTAACAACCTTAGCAGCAAACAAATTACCATTAGGTAATATGCTGTTTATTATCATTTCATTCCTCGTGTTGATGGTTATTTTGAAGAAAGTGGCTTACGGGCCATTGACAAAAGTTCTTGATGAACGTGCTGAAAAAATTTCAACTGACATTGATGGTGCTGAATCAGCACGTCAAGAAGCTGAAAATTTGGCAGCACAACGGCAAAGTGAGTTAGCTGACACACGTCAACAAGCAACTAAGGTTGTTGCTGACGCGAAGGCTAGTGCACAAAAGCAAAGCGATGCATTAGTTGCTGTAGCTGCTGAACGTGCAAACACGATTAATCAGCAAGCACAAACTGATGCTGAAAAGCTCAAGGAAGACGCAATTGCTAATGCAAAAAATGATGTAGCAGCGCTATCTGTAGCGATTGCTTCAAAACTTATGCAGAAGGAATTATCGTTAAATGATCAACAAGCATTAATTGATGCTTACATTTCAGATTTAGAAACTAAATAAGGAGTATTGGGATGGCAACAAATCTTAAAGATATCGCTGACCAATACGCCAAAGCAATTTTTGAATTATCTAGTGAACAAGGCAATGTTGAAGACACACGAAAAGATTTAGATACCTTAAAAGTGGTTTTTGAAAACAATCCGAACTTTGTGACGATTGTGAGTTCAAATGACATCAACAGTGAGGCACGTGATGGTCTGCTAACAACATTGACGACAGGTGCCTCAGAAGCCATTCAAAATTTGGTTAAGCTGCTGGCTTATAATAATCGTTTAAATCTCTTGACACAAATCGTGACATCTTTTGAAGATTATTATAATGATGCACATGGCATTGTTAATGTTGTGGCCACAACGGCCGTTGCACTAGATGAGACACGTTTAGATAAATTAGCAGCAGTTTTTGCTTCTAAAACAGGTGCGAAGCATGTTAATTTAACTAATAATGTGGATGAAAGTATTATTGGTGGTGTGATTTTACAGTCACAATCAACACTAATTGACGGAAGTTTACAAACAAAAATTGCCAAAATGAAGGCACAATTATTAGGTTAGTGAGGAAAAATAATGGCTATTCAAGCTGAAGAAATTTCTGCTTTAATTAAGCAACAGCTCGAAAAGTTCGACACAACGCTAACTGTAGAAGAAGTGGGAACTGTTACCTATATTGGTGATGGTGTGGCACGTGCAACTGGCTTAGCAAATGCTATGGCTGGTGAACTACTTGAATTTGCCAATGGTACATTCGGGATGGCCCAAAACCTCGAGTCAAGCGAAGTTGGAATCATCATTCTTGGTGGTTTTGATGATATTCGTGAGGGTGACACAGTTAAGCGTACCGGCCGTATTATGGAAGTGCCGGTTGGCGAACAATTGATTGGACGCGTAGTAAATGCATTAGGACAGCCAATTGATGGCTTGGGCGAAATCAAGACGGATAAGTTCCGTCCGGTTGAAGTCAAGGCACCAGGTGTCATGCAACGTAAATCAGTTTTCGAGCCATTACAAACAGGTATTAAAGCGATTGATGCGCTTGTTCCGATTGGACGAGGACAGCGTGAATTAATTATCGGTGATCGTAAGACAGGAAAAACGTCTTTGGCCATTGATACAATTTTGAATCAAAAAGATCAAAACATGATTGTTATTTATGTTGCGATTGGTCAAAAAGATTCAACCGTTCGTACACAAGTTGAGACATTACGTCAAATGGGCGCAATGGATTACACAATTGTTGTTAATGCTGGACCTTCAGAGCCAGCACCAATGCTATATTTGGCACCCTATGTTGGGGCAGCAATGGGTGAAGAATTCATGTATAACGGTAAGCATGTTTTGATTGTTTATGATGATTTGTCAAAGCAAGCAACAGCTTATCGTGAATTGTCATTGATTCTTCGTCGACCACCAGGACGTGAAGCATACCCTGGTGATGTGTTCTACTTGCATTCACGTTTGCTAGAACGTGCCGCCAAGTTATCAGATGAATTAGGTGGCGGTTCAATGACGGCTTTGCCTATTATTGAGACACAGGCTGGCGATGTATCTGCTTATATTCCAACAAACGTTATCTCAATCACAGATGGTCAAGTCTTCTTGGACGCTGATCAGTTCTATGCCGGCGTCCGTCCAGCGATTGATGCTGGAACATCGGTTTCACGTGTTGGTGGTGATGCACAGATTAAGGCAATGAAAAAGGTTGCTGGTACATTACGTTTGGATTTGGCATCATTCCGTGAACTAGAAAGTTTCGCGCAATTTGGTTCGGATCTTGATGCTGCGACCCAAGCTAAGTTAGCACGTGGTCGTCGAACAGTTGAAGTGTTAAAGCAACCGCTTCATAAGCCAATGCCAGTACAACATCAAGTTATCGTTCTTTATGCGCTAACACATGGATATATTGATGACATTGCCGTTGAAGATATTCAACGTTTCCAAGATGAGTTGATTGCATACGTTGATGCCAATGCGAATGATTTGTTTAAGGTCATCATTGACACGAAGCAATTACCTGAAGAATCAGCTATGAACGCAGCAATTGAAGCCTTTAAGGCTGGATTTGCTGGTTCAGCGGCTGAATAATAGGAGGACGCTGCAATGGCTTCTTTGCAAGATATTCAGCGTCGTATCTCATCCACTAAAAAGACGCGTCAAATAACGAGTGCCATGCAAATGGTCTCAACGGCTAAACTAAGCCAAATTCAACGCTATGGTAGAGGATATCAAGCATACGCCGCACGCCTTGAGGCGGTGGTGGAGCATCTTGTTGCCGCTCACTTGTTTGACAATGCTGATGCCAAGCATATTCCTCTAATTGCGCAACGGCCCATTCGTAAGACGGGTATTTTGGTTGTTACCTCTGATCGTGGTTTGGTTGGATCGTACAATGCCAATGTTATCAAACAAACGAATGCATTAATGGCCCGTTTGAATTTGGATACAACCAATACGGCTATTTTGGCTGTTGGTGGTAATGGGGCTGATTTTTATAAGAAACGTGGCTTTGAAGTCATTTTGGAACACCGTGGTGTTTCAGATGTACCATCGTTTAACGAAATACGTTCAGTAGTTAAAACAGTAACGAGTTTATATGAATCTGAAGTGTTTGATGCACTTCACGTTGTATACAATCACTTTGTTAACCGTTTGACTAGTGAGTATCGCGACGTTCAATTGTTACCGTTAACAGGTGATACGTTGGTCGCAATGGGTGGTACAGAAGCTCACAAAGCAGAGCTAGATATTCAAAGCGCTTATGAAGTCGAACCAGACACAACAGCTGTATTAAATGTTGTGTTGCCGCAGTTTGCACAGAGTTTAGTGTATGAAGCAGTGCTTGATGCTAAAACGGCTGAACATGCAGCTTCATCGACAGCGATGAAAGCAGCGACAGATAATGCTAAAGATCTTATTGGGCGTTTGGAGTTACAGTTCAACCGTGCACGTCAAGCTGCGATTACGACGGAAATTACAGAAATTACAGGTGGTATGGCTGCCTTGGAGTAAATTCATGGGTGCCATACTATTCGATTAAAATGAACTGCATGCGCAGTGATTAAAAACGCGACAATGCTTGTGAGAGTGTTGTTGGCTGTTCTAAATTTGAAAGGAAAACGACAATGAGTACTGGAAAAGTCGTACAAGTGATTGGTCCGGTCGTCGATGTTGCGTTTGAATCAGGTCAACAAGTACCTGATATTAACAATGCGCTTAAAATCGACAAGGGCGACGGCCAAACATTGACAGTTGAAGTCTCATTAGCACTAGGTGATGGTATTGTCCGCACTATTGCTATGGATTCAACTGATGGCCTTCAACGTGGTATGTCGGTAACTGATACAGGGGATGCTATTAAAGTGCCTGTCGGTGAAGCCACATTAGGACGTGTTTTCAATGTGTTAGGTGAACCAGTGGATAATAACGGTGAAATTGCCGCAGAGACACCACGTCATTCTATCCATCGAGATGCCCCTAGTTATGATGACCTAGCAAATTCAACAGAAATATTAGAAACTGGTATTAAGGTGATTGACTTATTGGCACCTTATGTTCGTGGTGGAAAAATTGGTCTGTTTGGTGGTGCTGGTGTTGGTAAAACAGTTCTGATTCAGGAATTGATTCATAATATTGCGCAAGGTCATAATGGTATTTCTGTTTTCACGGGTGTTGGTGAACGCACGCGTGAAGGTAATGATATGTACCACGAAATGGCAGAATCAGGCGTTTTGAAACAAACTGCCATGGTTTATGGTCAAATGAATGAGCCACCAGGCGCACGTATGCGTGTTGCTTTGACTGGCTTGACAATGGCTGAAAACTTCCGTGATAGTGAAGGTAAGGATGTGTTGTTGTTTATTGATAACATTTTCCGTTTCACACAAGCTGGTTCAGAAGTTTCTGCGTTGTTGGGTCGTATTCCATCTGCCGTTGGTTATCAGCCAACTTTGGCAACTGAAATGGGACAATTACAAGAACGTATTACATCAACCAAAAAGGGTTCTGTTACATCAATTCAGGCGGTTTATGTGCCTGCCGATGATTATACCGACCCTGCGCCAGCAACGACGTTTGCTCATTTGGATGCTACTACTAACCTGGAACGTGCTTTGACACAACAAGGTATCTATCCAGCTGTTGATCCACTAGCATCAACTTCTTCTGCTTTAGACCCACAAGTTGTTGGTCAAGAACATTATGAAGTGGCCACAGAAGTACAACGTACATTGCAACGTTATCGTGAATTGCAAGATATAATCTCAATTTTGGGAATGGATGAACTTTCAGACGAAGAGAAGACGACCGTCAACCGTGCGCGTCGTATTCAATTCTTCTTGTCACAACCATTCTCTGTTGCCGAAACATTTACCGGTATTAACGGTGAATATGTACCGGTTGCTGAAACTGTACGTTCATTTAAGGAAATCCTTGATGGTAAGTATGATGATTTGCCAGAAGATGCTTTCCGAAATGTAGGTGCGATTGAACAAGTTGTTGAAAAAGCCAAAACAATGGCCCAATAAGGGGGTATTGACTAATGGCAGATGAGACGACAACACCAAAGAAAACAGGAATTACCGTACAAATTGTGACACCAGTAGGTGAAATTTACAACGAAACCAATGTTGAATTGGCCGTTGTTAATACACAGGGTGGTCAAATCGGTATTATGCGTCAGCACGTGCCAATTTTAGCTGCTTTGACAATTAACGAATTACTTGTTAAAAAAGATGGTCAACACGAGACTTTAGCTGTTAATGGTGGTATTGCTGAATTCTCTAATGATTTGTTGACTGTGATTGCAGATAGTGCAGAGACATCTGGTAACATTGATGTGACACGCGCGCAAAGTGCTAAAGAACGTGCTGAAGCGCGTATTGCCCATGCGCAAAATGACAATAATGATGCGGAGTTGAAACGGGCACGTGTTGCTTTAATGCGTGCGGTTAACCGTATTCATGTTGCCGCAATTAGGCAAGGACAATAACGTATTATTTGTTAAATGAAACCGAACATTAAACGTTCGGTTTTTTTTAATGCCGCTTAAGGCTTCTATAAAAGTCAAACGTTCGTCTTCAATGCTTTATTTTCGTTTAATGTTCGGAAAGAGCCGGACGTTTCATTTTAAAATGAGGAAACTATAATTTGCTATAAAGTTATAAGTATATTTTATCTGATATATTGGTAGAGGAAACAAATATACAAACTCTTTACCCAATATCGTCAAAAGCTTGATGATAGTTGTGTACGATAGTAGATGTAGTATTTGTAACATATAAATTACCAATTGGTACACAGGAGAGAAGCATTATGAGCAAGAATGCGAAAACACTCGCAGGCATCGTTATTGTTGTGGTTATTGCGATTGCAGCCTATTTTGGATTTACCCATACAGGGGCAAAGTCGACATCAGATAAAACGATTAAAGATTTGAAAGTCTATTTTGTGCCATCAAAGCAACCTGATAAGATTGTGACAGCAACAGCACCGTTGAAAGGTCTATTGAAAGATCAATTGAAAAAAGAAGGTTATACGGTTGATAATGTTGATATCAAAGTTGGAACAAGCTACGAAGCGGCTGGTGAAGCTTTGACATCAGGCACTGCAGACATCGGCTTTATTCCTGGTGGTACTTATGTCATGTATGAAGATGGTGTCAAGCCACTGCTGACAGCAACACGTGCTGGCCTTAACAAAAACTTCTCTGATGCTGCCAAGTGGAACGACGGTAAGCCAACAGAACAAATCAAAGAACAGTCATCAAAGTACCGCTCAATCTTTATTGCAGGTCCTTCAGCTAAGGGACAAGAGCTAGCTAAAAAAGTTAATGCTGGTCAAAAGTTGACATGGGATGATTTGAGCTCAGCAAAGTGGGGATTGTCTTCAACAACATCGTCTGCTGGTTATATTTACCCATCACTATGGTTGAATAAAAATTATAAGAAGACGGTTGCTGATTTGAAAAACACAGTGACAGTTGATTCATATGGTTCAGGTATGGCGCGTTTGGCTTCAGGACAAATCGATATCATGCCAACTTACGGTGATGCCCGCCGCGACTTTGCTAAGTTGTGGACAACAGATTATCAGCAACCAAAGTCAATATGGGAAGAAACAAATGTTATTGGCGTATCACAAGAAATTTATAACGACACAATTTCCGTATCAAAAAAGTCAAAAACAATGACGCCAGAATTTGAGAAGGCGTTGTCAAAGGCGTTTATTAACTTAGCTAAAACAAAAGAAGGTAAGCAGGTTATTGCCATTTACTCACACGAAGGCTATGAACCAGCTAAATCATCAAATTATGATGGTGAACGTGCAGCACAAAAAGTGTTAAAGAATTCTCAAAAATAATTTGTTACGTACAATGTGACAGATAATTTACTAAATATACCAGAAAAGCAGCGCATACAAGCGCCGCTTTTCTTGCGTTAAGGCCATAAGGGCATGATATAAAAAATTAGGACGGCAACTATGATTAAATTTGAACACGTTTCAAAAACTTACCCCAACGGTGTAAAAGGCCTACAAGACATTAATCTAGAAATTCAAGATGGTGAGTTCATTGGTATTATTGGCATGTCTGGAGCAGGTAAGTCAACATTTATTCGCACAATTAATCGGTTAAATAACATTACTGAAGGTAGCCTAATGGTTGATGGTGTGGAAATTTCAACCTTAAAGGGTCAAGCATTGCGCCAGTATCGTCGCAAAGTTGGTATGATTTTCCAGTCCTACAATTTGGTACCACGTATTTCTGTGATTAAGAATGTGATGAGCTCATTAGTGCCGGATATGCCTTTTTGGCGCGTTTTACTTGGTTTATTTTCTAAGGAAGAAAAAATAAGCGCTTTGGAGGCATTAGATCGTGTCTCGATGCTAGACAAGGCATTTGTACGGACAGACCAACTGTCTGGGGGACAACAACAACGTGTCTCATTGGCACGTACATTAACACAAAATCCAAGTGTTTTATTGGCGGATGAACCGGTGGCGGCATTAGACCCTGTGACGGCTCATGAAGTGATGGATGATTTTAAACGGATCAACGAAGAACTTGGGCAAACTGTTCTGATTAATATTCATCATGTTGACCTAGCCTTAGAATATTCTAAGCGTATTATTGGCATTCGCGCTGGAAAAGTGGTTTATGATGGTCCGGTAAGTGGGATGACACAAGAAATACTAGATGTTATTTATAGTAAAGATGAGGCTGAATAATGGGTTGGTATGATAAGTTATTTGAAGCTGAAAGTTACACATTGGGTAATGGTAAAACAGTATCTCAAAAATTTACGCGACTACCTCTAATCCTCTTTTTGTTCATTATTGGTATCGCCATATCTGTTTGGGTGACGGGCTTTAGTCTGGTCACTTTATTTACCAACTTTGCAGGATTTTGGAAAATTTTTGGCAGCATGTTTCCACCTAAATTATCTTATTTTATGCAAGTTTGGCGACCATTATTGATGACCATTCAGATGTCATTTTTAGGCTCATTTTTTGGTGCTGTTGTGGCGTTACCTTTTGCCATTCTTGCCGCTAACAATGTGACGAGTAATCGTGTTGTGAATTTAGTTGTGCGTTTTATTTTAACAGTCGTGCGAACAATTCCGACATTAGTCTCAGCATTGATTGCAACTTATATTTTTGGTTTGGGTACGTTTGCTGGTACTGTGGCAATTTTTTTGTTTAGTTTTAGTTTTGTGGGTAAGCAACTGTTTGAATATATTGAAACAGTTGATATGGGTGCCTACGAAGCACTCATTGCCACGGGGGCAAGCCCAGCACGTTCATTTATTACAACGATTTTGCCACAAATATTACCAACGTATCTCTCAACGTCATTATTTGCTTTTGAAGGAAATGTGCGTTATGCCGCCATACTAGGCTATGTTGGCGCTGGTGGCATTGGTATGATTTTGAATGAGAAAATTGGTTGGCGTGAATTCCAGAGTGTCGGAATGATTTTATTGTCAATTTTTGTTGCAGTCGTGATTATTGAAACGACGAGTCAAAAATTGCGAAAGCATTTAAGTTAAGGAGAGCGCACGTGAATAAGAAATTAGAGTCAGTTCTCAGTAAAGAACCACGGCGTGGTCTACAATATGCTGTTACAATTATAATTTTGCTCATCTTACTGTTGTCCGCTTCACCCGCTTTGGGTGGGGCCCAAATGACAACAAAAGGTTTTGACATTGGGAAAAATATTTTAACAGGCATATTCACACCAGATACTAGCTTATTATTTGGTTTAGGCGATAGTGGTGTGATGTATTTAATTCTACAAACGATTGCCATTGCTTTCTTGGGTACGTTGGTTGGGGCAATCATTGCTGTGCCACTATCTTTTATCTCAGCGACTAATATTGTGCCAAAACCAGTTGTGTTAGTCACGCGGTTCATTATTATGGCTATACGGACTATCCCATCATTAGTGTATGGGTTAATGTTTATTCGTGTGACTGGGCCGGGACCCTTTGCAGGGGTTATGACGTTGGCCATTGTATCAATCGGCATGATTTCTAAACTATTTATTGAGACGATTGAAGATTTGGACTCGGGTATTTTAGAGTCATTAGATGCTTTTGGATCAACACTTTTTCAAAAAATACGATATGGTGTTTTACCACAGCTTGGGCCTGATTTCATTTCGATTTTAGTCTATCGTTTTGATATGAATCTGAGAGAAGCAACAATTTTGGGGTTAGTTGGTGCTGGAGGGATTGGCGCACCAATGATTTTTGCCTTAAGTGCTTACCATTGGCATCAAGTAGGGGCGATTTTAATTGGCCTGTTTGTTCTCGTTTTCGTGGTAGAAATTTTATCAGATAAGCTGAGACATAAAATTCTACATGGTTAAATATTAAGGGGACGACAGTTAGGTCGTCTTTTTTTAGGAGAAAATGATGAAGCACTTTAAATTGTATTATACGTCAGATGTTCACGGTTACTTATTACCAACAGATTATATACAATCAGGTAATCAGTCACTTGGCATGGCCAATGCTGCTTATAATTTCCACAAGGATGGAAACACAATCATTATTGATGGTGGCGATATGTATCAGGGCTCACCAATGTTACAGTACCTACAGCAACACCAGGATATAGATGCGGTGACAACCGCAATGAATCTTGCGGGGTATGATTACGTGACTTTGGGAAATCATGATTTTAACTACGGCTATCATGCGCTAGAGAAACATTTGTCACAATTAAACGCAACGGTTATTGCTGAAAATGTTACAGACAGCAATGGTGAAACACTGTACCCAGCACAAATCAAAACATTAGCTGATGGCACGACCGTTGGGTTGATTGGTCTGGTGACTGATTATATTAATATCTGGGAAAATCCTGAACATTTGGCTGGTATTCGTATTGAGTCACCACGCATTAAAGCACAAAAAACAGTGATGTATTTGAGAGAAAATGCGGATGTTGTTGTCGGGGTTTATCATGGCGGGTACGAGCGTGATTTAGTTACGGGACAACAATTGAGTCAAACAGATGAAAATATTGCCTATCAACTCACAGAACAGCTGGATTTAGATATCTTATTAACAGGGCATCAGCACGGCAATGTTGCACCACAAGTTGTTAATGGGGTTTTAACATTACAAATGCCGAATCAAGCACGTATGTATGCAGAAATTATTGGCACGAAGCATGATACTGAATGGGTATTTAATGCCACAACGGCATCAGTAGGTCATACGGCTCGTCCCGACATTGTCGCGGCTTTGGCGCCACTCAATGAACGTGTCCAAAGGTGGCTGGATCAACCAATTACGCAATTAACAAGTGCCATACCACTAGCGCAACCTTTAGCGCTGGCACAATTTGGTAATGATATATTACAATGGATTGCGCATGTTGAGCTTTCTGCAACGCAAGCTGACATTGCGCTTGTCAGTTTGAATAATAATCCATCAGAATTACCAGCCAACCTCACATTACGTCAAATCTTACAAAATTATCCGTTTGACAATACGTTAGTCACCAAACGTGTTAGCGGTTCAGCATTAAAAACAGCGCTTGAGCATACTGCGGATTATTTTGTACTTGAATCCGGCAAGCTGACAGTTAATCCATCGTGGCTATACCCTAAGGTTGAACACTACAACTATGATTTGGCATTTGGCATTAGTTATACCATTGATGTTAAGCAACCAGTAGGACAACGTATCACAGAACTAAGCTTTGATGGTCAGGCGGTTGCTGATAGTGATTTATTTACGGTCGCGATGAACAGTTATCGTGCTGCTGGTGGTGGCGATTACACAGCCTATCGCGATGCTGAAACGATTTTTAGTGGGGATGAGACGATTCAAGATATGTTGGTATCGTATTTTAAAGCACACAATCAGTTACCAGAAACACCAAAACTGCAATTAAAGGTTATTTATTAAACACATATATACTATTATGTTTAATAAATAACAGACCGTAATATAACTGAAACGGTTCCGATGTTTGGCTATTATATTTCGAGCATAGAATATTGTACATAACGTAAGAACACAACGTAAGTAAATAAATATATAAGAGGTCAAAATTACATGTTTAGTTTTAAAAAGTCATTAACAATTGCTGCAGGTGTTGCAGGTGCATTTGCATTCGGTGCTTCAAACGCCAATGCGGACACAACAAACCAAAACTTACCTACAGATTATATTGTTAAGTCAGGTGATACATTAAACAAGTTATCATCAGAATTCAACACAACGGTTGAAAAAATTGCATCAAACAATAACATTAGCGATGTGAACATGATTGTTGTTGGTCAACACTTGAGTTTCGCTGAAAAGGCAGCAACGGCCCAACCAGCACAACAAGTTGTTGCACCTGCTGCTAAAGTTGAAGCACCAGTACAACAGGCTGTTGCAGCACCAGCACCAGTACAACAAGTATCTGCACCACAAGCCACTTCTTCTGCTGCTTTAGATGCTTTGATTGCTCGTGAGTCAGGTGGCAATGTTAACGCAGCCAATGGACAATATTTCGGTATTGGTCAATTGTCACCACAAGCTCGTGCCGTATACGGTGGTAACTCAACTGACTACAATGATCAATTGAATGCCATGAAGTCATACATTTCAGCGCGTTATGGTACAGCTGAAAATGCTTGGGCACATTCACAAGCTACAGGTTGGTATTAATTAGAAGCATATTATTGTATTAAAAGAGCTACAATCGTAGCTCTTTTTTTGTGTTATTTTTTTCACTAATTGTTTGACAGGGCTATTGTTAGCTAGGTATACTTATAATAATTGTTATGTGATAACAGTTTTTTAGGGGGCAATTATGGGACAAATGCAGGCGGGAAAAAATTATTATAGTGATGCTTTGAAATATTTTTTTCATGAAAAAAATATATCCGTCAAAGAGATATTGACGGAAGCCAACATTTCGCGTAGTCGGTTCTATGCTTATCTCAATGGTGAAGGTGATTTAGCAATGACAAGATTGATGTCAATTGTTACGGCTTTGGGGGTTGATTTCGATGAGTTCTTAACTTATGCCATGTTATTGCGTCCTGAAAATGAGATCGCTGAAGTGATCTCTGGACAGTTTGTGTCTTTAACTGATAGCGTGACACAAGCCGTCAGTTTATATCAAAATTCACATCGTGTTGGGCCGATATTGCAAGTGCTCCATCGGATTAATTTAACAGCCAGTGCACAAGAAGAAGAGCAGTATATCCAAAACATGCGCGCGACGATACAAGAGATTATTGGGACAACAAAATATTGTGAAAAAAATGAAATCAGAATATTTTTAAATACAATGCTTTATTTACCTTATGAACAAGTAAAGTTACGCTATAATCAAATTGTTAATAACTTAACAAAAAGGCAGCACTTTTCAACATTATCCGGTGACAGTCAACCATTTATCTTGGACAGTTTAGTTGAATTACACTATAAAATGATAATTGCTGCATTACAGGTACAACAGTTTGCTGCTGCTGACGACATAGCACGACATTTATTACAAGTACCGTCACAAGAATTTAGTTGGCATGCCAATGCATTGAAAAAAATGACCAGTATTATAGTTGCGCTTAGATCTAACCAAATTGCACAATCTAAGGCGTTGTACAGTCAGTTGACTGAAGCGGTATATTTTATGCAGCACGAGCAACAGTGGCTCAGATACGAAAAAATCATGCAGCACAACTTTAATCAATTAAAAACACTTGTATTAGGTAAAAAATAAGTAGCTATACATTTTTTAGGATTATAATAGAACAATGCAGATGAATTATGATTTTTTAGACAATTTTATTTTCCCAAATAAAGCCATTACCTTGAAAAATCGTGTGGTTATGGCACCAACGACTTTGCGAGCTTCTTTTGAAGATGGCAGCGTGACAACCGACGAACTTGCTTACTATCAATTACGCTCAAAAGGTGTCGGATTAGTTATTGCTGAAGCAGCTTATGTTAACCCATTGGGTCGTGGCTGGGAAGGCGCAATCAGCATTGCTGATGATGATAAAATACCTGGCTTAAGACGCTTAGCAAGTGCTATCCAATCGGGTGGTGCCAAAGCGGTATTGCAGCTAGTTGCTGCTGGGCGACAATCAACGACAACCATATTGCGTGGCGAACAACCGGTTTCGGCTTCCGCTCAAGCTTACCCACATGGCGAACACGAGCAGCCACGTGCCTTATCGCATGAGGAGATTGCGCAAAATATAAACGACTTTGCGCAAGCCACAAAACGTGCGATTTTAGCTGGGTTTGATGGTGTTGAAATTCATGGTGCCAATCTTTATCTCCTTCAGCAATTCTTCTCGCCAGAAAGTAATCGACGTGAAGATATATGGGGTGGTACGCGCGATAAAAGAAGCCGTTTTGGTTTGGCGGTGACGGCAAAAGTAGCGCAAACGATTAAAAAATATGCGGAAAAGCCCTTTCTGCTAGGGTATCGACAGTCTCCCGAAGAATCAACGACGCCGGGTATCAGTCTAACTGATTCAATTGCTTTTGCCCAAAAACTGACACAGTTACCGGTTGATTATTTACACTTATCGTTAAAAGATGCAACCCAGACGTCCTTTCGAGATAAGCAGGATACCACGCCGATTGTGTCACGCTATCGTCAAGCTTTGCCGGATCAGTATCCTATTATGGTTGCTGGTCTACTTAAGCAACCAGGTCAGGTTGAAGCGCTAATGGATTTGGGCGCAACTTTTGCTGCGTTAGGACGTCAACTCATTATTGACCCTAACTGGGTCGAAAAAATCGTTGCAAACGATGAAAAAAGTATTCGCTATGCGTTGTCACCAAGTGAATTTGAGACATTAGCTATCCCTAAACCACTGGAAAACTGGTTACTGACGCGGTTTCGGAATGGGTTACCATTGACAACTGATCCCGAATTCAATCCAGAGAGACCTTGGCAATATTATAAACATGACACGTTGTCAGATAGAAAGCCAATAGATCCGACTAAGCTAATGACATTAAAGCCTAAAAAATAGCGCTTTTTTACCATACAGACTATTTCTGAATTCAGAGATGCGTTATTTTTTAAAAAAAGTGTTGACGTGATTATTTTTTCTTGCTATACTAATATAGTTGTCTGATAGCAATACAGACATCACTGACCATGGCTCGTTGGTCAAGTGGCTAAGACGCTGCCCTTTCACGGCGGAATCGAGAGTTCGATTCTCTCACGAGCTATATCAAGTCGCAACTTCGGTTGCGGCTTTTTATATTGTGCGGGTGAGCAGTTTATTTTTGAGATAAACTGCTCACTTTTTTGTATTCTACTCTGATAAAGCGTATAATTAAAACACTTAATTTTTAAGAGAGCGAGATGCACATTGGATAATCAAATCAAAATTGATGAAACACAATATCTTAACAAAACGCTGAAAGCTATGGAAAAGTCGCTTAAAACGACAGCAGCTGAGATCAAACGTACCAATAAGCATATTGACACTGTATCTCAGAGTTGGGGTGACGTGCGACTAAAAACAGATACTTATTCTGGTATTGTCGAAACAGCGGCTTCTATCCGTCAGCAACAGCAAATGTTGTCTGAACGTGAGAATTCAAAAACGCGGGCAGAACATCGTTTTACAACTTTGACGCAGCAAATTGACAAACCCTATTTTGCTCGTATTGACTTCAGCGAATCAGCTACGGACAGTGGTGAAGCAGAAACAATCTATATTGGCTTGAGCTCTTTTAGTGACGATAACAACAAATTTTTAGTCTATGATTGGCGTGCGCCGGTGGCGTCTATTTATTATGACGGTGGTATAGGTGATGTGGCCTATTTAACCCCTGATGGTTCTCAGCGTGCGCACGTCACATTAAAACGGCAATTCCAGATTGAAGATGGCGTGATTGTTACATTGTTTGATACGGAAGAAGCTATAGGTGATGCGATGTTGATGAGCGCCTTATCGGGTGAATCATCAACTAAAATGAAATCTATTGTCACCACAATCCAAAAAGAGCAAAACAAAATTATTCGTAATACTGCCGCTGATTTGCTATTTGTTCAAGGTGCCGCTGGATCAGGAAAAACGGCAGCTGTTCTACAACGTGTAGCTTACTTATTGTATCGTTATCGTGGTAAATTAACGTCAGGCCAAGTTGTGTTATTCAGTCCAAACCAATTATTCAACGACTATATTGATAATGTTTTACCAGAATTAGGTGAACAAAACATGGTGCAAATGACTTTTTATCAGTATGCATCACGACGATTGCCAAAAATGGCAGTTGAGACGTTGCAAGCGCGTTTTGAAGAAGATCAAACTTCATCCACAATCGCTTTAGCTAAGGGGAGCTTAGCAATGTTTGATGCTGTTACAGCCTATGCCCAACACTTGAACCGTAAAGATTTAAAATTGCGATCGCTGATGTTCCGTGGCGAACCATTAATTTCTAAGACACGTATTGCAGAAATTTATTATCAATACAATGATAACTATAAATTGAGCCAACGACTGGACGCCACGCGTGATACACTCATGCGTAGTTTGAGTGCGCGCATTGGGTCAGAAATGCGCAAAGATTGGGTTGAACTTGCCATTGAGAATTTGTCCAAGCAAGAATATGATACATTAGTGGGTGCTGGGAAAGTGCGTGTTGGCGATGATCAAGAAAATGACGCCGCTTCGCGGACACGTCAAGCGCAACTGGGGGATGGCCCTAAGGCGCGTGAATTTGCTAGTGAAAAGGCCGAACGCCAATTCTTATCTCGCCAAATTGTTACGCAAGCACTGAAACCGTTAGCGCGTCAAATCAGACGCGGTAGTTTTTTAAATATTAATGCCCAATTCGTTGACTTGTTACGTCAATTACCAAATTACTTAGATTTAGCGCAGTTTGACCTAACTTTATCTGAGTGGCAGCAACACGTTGAGACAGTCATCGATAATTTGAAAAATAAACAGTTATCGCTAACTGACACAACACTATATCTTTATTTGTATGATTTAATTACTGGTAAAACAGGGGAAAGAGATATTCGTTTCCTATTTATTGATGAAATTCAAGATTACACACCATTTCAATTGGCTTTTCTGAAATTCAGTTTTCCACGGGCAAAATTCACCGTGTTGGGTGATTTAAATCAAGCAATTTTTACGAAAGATAATGCGAATAACTTGTCGCGTGATTTTGCTAAGTTGTTCGATAGTGACCGTGTTGAGCGTGTCAACTTAACGCAAACATATCGTTCGACACAGCAAATTACTGACTTTACGAAATATATTCTCAAAGGTGGCCAAAATATTGAGGCTTTCAACCGTTCAGGGCAAAAACCTAGGGTTAAGTTGTCACCAAATGAAGCTGACATGTTACATCAATTGCAGCAACAATTAACTGAGTATTCACAGCAACACGATACGACAGCCATTATTACAAAGACGTTGGCAGATGCTCAGTTGCTGTCCGAGCAGCTACAAGATACCAGTGTGACATTGATTCAATCAGAGAATCAGCGTTTGGCACAGGGAACCATTATTGTGCCATCCTACTTAGCTAAGGGATTGGAATTTGATGCCGTTATTATCTGGCACGCAGATAATACACGTTATGGGCAGGATTCAGAAAGGCGTTTGCTGTATACTGTCGCCAGTCGCGCAATGCATAGTTTGACATTATTAGCCGAAAAGCAAGTCTCTTGTTTGCTAGATCATGTTCCTGAAAAATTGTATGAGGTTGAGTCATGAATACCTTGATTGCCGATCTGTTAAAAAAATATGACGGGACTTTTATGACAGTAGGTATTGCTGGTTCTGTAGCTGTGGGTAAAAGTACTTTTGCGAGTTTATTGGCTAAACAGTTCGATGTAACCACAGCAATTATTAGTACGGATGACTTCTTAATGTCTAATGCATTGTTGACTGAGAAGGACATTTTCAATGAAAAGGGCTTTCCTCAGACTTATGATTTAGTGCGGTTAAATCAAGTGATACGTGATTTTTATGATGGGCATGAGACTGTTACCATCCCACAGTATAATCAAGAAATTGCCGACATAGATCCGAAACAATTGCAGACAATAACTAGACCTAAAATATTAATTGTGGAAGGCGTTGTGGCCCTACAATTGATGCATTTAGATTATAAAATTTATTTAGAGACTGATTTAAATGATATTAAGGCATGGTACCTGTCACGGACATTAGAAATGACAGCCTTAGCCAAGGCTGATCCAACGTCTTGGCGGTATCAATATACCAAAATGCCTTTAGGTGATTTAACGGATTTAGTGATGCAAACGTGGGACGAAACTAATCAGGTAAACCTTGAAAAGTTTATCTTACCCAGTCGTCAATACGCCAATGCCATTGTACAACTAAACCAGTATCATGATGTGCAACAAGTCACAATAAAAAATTTATAATAGATTGTCAACTTTGTTGACAATCTATTTTGTTAAGCGTATCATATTGAACATGGTCGTTAAATGATGGCGACTCAGACAATATAATAATTTAATTAAAGGAATAATAAACATGAGTGATGAAATACGTGACACCCATGGCAAACCAGTCAATCGCATGGCGATGATGATGGTTTTGCTGGTTGGTGTCTTTTCAGTAATGTTGATGCAGACAGCATTAGGAACAGCATTACCTGCATTGATGAAAGCATTTGATGTTAATGCTTCTACTGTGCAATGGCTAACGACTATCTTTTTGATGGCTAACGGTATTATGGTGCCAGTCTCAGCATTCTTAACGACAAGGATTCCGACAAAAACACTGTATTTATCAGCTTTGGCTTTATTTACGGTAGGGACATTTGTTGCTTTCGTGACACCAACTAATGCATTTTGGCTGTTAATGGTTGCCCGTGTCTTGCAGGCGATGGCTGTTGGTGTTTTGATGCCACTAATGCAGGTAGTTTCTTTGTCTTTGTTTGATGCGGAATCACGTGGTAAAGCAATGGGTCTGGGTGGCTTGGTAATCGGTATGGCACCAGCTATTGGCCCAACAATGTCAGGTTGGATTTTAGAAAAAGATCATACAATTTTAGGATTGACACTCGTTAATTCTTGGCGTTCAATTTTTGGTGTCGTTCTGCCAGTTGTTATTGTTGTGATGATTGCGTCTATCTTCCTTTTTCACGATGTATTACCAACTCAAAAAGTCACCTTAAATGTGCGATCATTGATTGAGTCAACATTTGGTTTCGGATTAGTACTTTATGGATTTGCTATGGTTGCTTCAAATGGTTGGGGTAGTGTCAAGGTGATCCTGCCACTTGTTGTTGGTTTATTGATTGTCATTGAATTTATGTGGCATCAATCTAAGATGGACAAGCCTTTCTTAGATATGTCCGTTTTCAAATCAAAGCAGTTTACCATTACGACGATTCTAGTGTCGTTAGCTATGATGGCAATGATTGGTGTTGAAATGGTTTTGCCAATTTATATGCAAAATATTAGAGGCTTAACACCATTGAATTCTGGCTTAACTTTATTGCCCGGTGCGCTAATGATGGGTATCGTGTCACCAATTGCTGGTGCCTTTTATGATAAGCATGGTGCTAAACGACTAGCCATGACAGGGTTTGCTATTTTGATTATTGGGACAGTACCGTTGTTCTATATGACAGCAGATACACCAACATTTTATATTACAGCATTCTATACATTACGTATGTTTGGTATTGCGATGACAATGATGCCGCTGACTGCTTCAGCGATGGGCGCACTGTCACCTAAAACTGCTGCCCAAGGTACTGCAGCGAACAACACCATGCGTCAGGTTGCCTCATCATTGGGGACAGCGGTCCTTGCTTCTGTGATGCAATCTGTCACAAAGGATAATATGCCTAAATCAAGCTTAAAAGGACAGGACCCGTTAGCATTTGGTCAAAAAGCGCTTGATGCAACACTTAATGGTTTCCATGCATCATTTTTACTGGCAGCAGCTTTTGCGGTGGTAGCCTTGTTGATTACCTTCTTGCTGCATAGTGGGAAAATTAATACACCAGCTAAGGAGGATAGATAACATGATTATTTTAATTATGGCGATTTTTGCAATCCTAGCTTTCTGGGCTAATATGGTCATGAAAAGGCCTATTTTACGTTATTTGGTGACAATTATCATGTTTGCTGGTCTCATTACCAGTGTCGTTGCTATTGTAGCAAACATGCATGATCATTATGGGATGAAGACGGAAACAACAACTGTCAAAAAAGAAATTTATTCTGCTGGCCCTGCTGAACAAACTTTTGGTGTTTTACTTTATCAAGGTGTCGGTAGTGATGGTAAAGAAAATGCTTATATTTATAAGTCATCCGCAACAGCTAGTCGAGTAACAGTTTCAAAACCTGACCTGAAAACATCATCACGCCAAGTGTCTGTTGCTGGTAATAAAGCCTATCGTATTGTTAAAACAACGCGTTACGTTTATAAAACAGATTTATATCGTTTACTGTTCGGTATAGCGGATAACAATCATCAACTTAAAAATTATCACATTGTGTATCAAGTACCAGATACATGGGTAGCCATGACGCCTGAACAAGCGAAAGCTTTACCAGCTAAGATGACGCCAAAATCTGCAGAAGAGAAAGCAGCAATGGCAATGCAACAGCAACAGTTAGCGGCCTTAGCTAAAACTGACCCAGATAAAGCTGCCAGCCTACAAGCACAACAAGTTAAAAAAATTTTGAATAATCAAAAGTAATGTTCAAGACTGATAAAAGCGATGACTTCTTATTTAGAGGTTATCGCTTTTATGCTATGATAATGTCAACAAGCACGCGTAAGTAAGTCATTGCAACAGTCAGTGATTATCTTGATTTACTAGGAGGCGCAATATGCATTTTTTTGTTAATAAAGGCATGGGACATAGCAATAGTGGTGTTGAGCACGCACAATTTTATCGTGCTGCAAGATTCAAAGAAAGCAACTTGCCTTTTAAATATATTTTTACGGATTACCTACCACAACTGCATCAACATATGTCGGAATGGCAAATTGCTGAAAACGATGTTATTGGGTTATATGACTTTTTTTTAAGTGATGATCCAAGGCAATACTTACGCGATGGCGAAGCTTTTCAACATACTTATCATGAAGACGTGCTCTATGATACTAAGGGGGTTCATCGTCTGGTTATCAGACAGACGACGGGCAATTTTAAGGCAACGACATATAAAAAACGTTTTTATGATTCGTCAACATCACGTGAGATTAATGTTGATCATCGTGTCATCCTAAAAAATGGCCAACATCAAATGAGTTGGCATTATTTAGGTACAGGGAATCATAAGCGAATGGTCAATATACACCTCAATCATTTTTATGAGGATGATTATTTTTTTGCAACTTATGAAGCACTCTTACTTTTCTTTTATCAGCAATTAGAACGTGTCTTTCATCATAATGTTTACTTTATTGATCGTGGTAGTGATAATGAGGAGGTACTTGTGCAGCTTAAGTCACAGCAAATCAATTTGAAAATTGTTGCGATTATTCACGCTGCACATTTTGTTTCAAAGCAAGGTGGTCATTTATTATGGAATAACCATTATCAATATTTGTTTGACCATCTTAATCAAATAGATGCTGTTGTGGTCTCAACGATGTTGCAGAAGCAAGATATTTTAAAGCAATTGGCCTTTTTAGGAAATACAAATATTTCCGATAAATTATATGCTATACCAGTTGGTGGTGTTGACCGCGTGCCAAAGGCACGCCATTTGTCTGGGGATGCTATTCGATTTGTAACAGCTTCACGCTTGCATGCGGAAAAAAATATTAGTCATATTATTTTAGCTTTGGCTCAACTACAGGCGAATGGTATATCGGCAACCTTGACCATTTATGGGTCTGGTGCAGATGAGCAAAATATTCGTCGGCTCATCTATGATGAGCAAATGACGGGCAGTGTCAAGATTAACGGGCTGAGTCAAAATTTATCAGAAGAACTACAAGCCTACGATGCATTTGTTTCAGCTTCTTATTCAGAGGGCTTTGGGCTAACTTATGTTGAAGCGATGGCACAAGGGTTGCCGATTGTTAGTTATCAAAACAGCTATGGTGCTCAGACACTGATACGGCCAAATGAGAACGGTATATTGGTGCCAATCACTGATGATAAAGATAAAAATGTTGCCGCCTTGGCACGTGCTATGAGACGTTTACTGACTGTGTATGATACATTGTCTATTGGGCAACAAAACGTAGCGAAAGCATTTACAAATCAGCAAATTAGTACAGCATGGGAAAAATTGGTAGGTGATTTACGATGACAATTGAACTTATCAATTCTTTGTCTGATAGCGCCTTACCTGGCGTGTCATGGCAAATTGAACAAGTCAGGACGGGTAAGAGTTCAGAACTGTGGGTGGCAACGCCACATGAAGATGCCAGTTATTTAGCAAGGCAATTAGGTTTAGCCCCTTATCAGGTTTTTGACATTTATGCGCAACGGTATTTGACGGCTATAGATGAAACAAAAGGTATTTGGTGGACAGACTTACCAGTCCCAAACAATGCACGTTTTGTTATCAACGCTGATTGGACAAAAAGTATTATGAGTTTAGGTTGCGAAATAGCCAAAGTGCGCTGGTATAGCGATGCTAAACGTATTGTTCAAGCGGTAGCTTGGCAAGACAGCCGCGGCCAAATTGACTACAAGGACATCTATCAACGCGATGGGAAACGGTTTGCGACCCAGTATTTTAGTGATGGTCAGTTGCTTGTAACCGAATTTTTCTTTGGTGATGAAGCGATAGTTGTCAGGGATTTTTACTTCAATAAAAGGCGTGACTTTGTCTACGCTAATGGGCAACAATTTGAATCTGCTGAACAGTATATTGCAGCTGTTATTAACCGGCAGACTAATCAAACGATAAATATCACGCAATTTGGACGTGAATTAACATTTGTACCAAAACATACGATATTAACACTAATTGACAATCTAACTGATAGTGCAAGTAATTTACAACCAAGATTAAGGCAGATTTTAACTGACCATCAGTCACCTATCGGTGAAATTAGAATGACAGATGCAAATTTTGATTACTTGAAACGTGCAGGGTTACCAACAAATCATGTTAAACTTGTGAGAATTTGATTATCATTTCACATATCACAACACAACGACTAGTTTTTGTTTTATAATGAGTATGTAACAATAAAATTTTGGAGGCTATCATGGCTAAATTGACTGTTTCAGATTTGGAACTTTCAGGTAAGAAAGTATTGATGCGCGTTGATTTCAACGTGCCTATCAAGGCAGGTGTTATCGGTAACGATAACCGTATTGTGGCAGCTTTGCCAACAATTAAGTACGTTTTGGAAAATAACGGACGTGCAATTTTATTCTCACACTTGGGTCGTATCAAGTCAGAAGATGATAAGAAAGAATTATCATTGGCGCCAGTTGCTGCACGCTTAGGTGAACTGCTAGGTAAAAATGTTAAGTTCGTACCACATACACGTGGTGAAGAATTAGAATCAGCAATCAATGCTTTGCAAGATGGTGAAGTGTTGATGGTTGAAAACACCCGTTTTGAAGACGTTGTTGACGGTGTTGAAGTCAAAAACGAATCAAAGAATAACCCTGAATTGGGTAAGTATTGGGCTGGCTTGGGTGATGATTTGTTCATCAACGATGCCTTTGGTACAGCACATCGTGCCCATGCTTCAAACGTTGGTATTGCATCAAATGTTTCTCAAGCAGCTGCTGGTTTCCTAATGGAAAAAGAAATCAAGTTCTTGGGTGATGCTGTTGCCAATCCAGTGCGTCCTTTTGTTGCTATCATTGGTGGTGCAAAAGTGTCAGACAAGATCGAAATTGTAAAGTCACTTTTGGCTAAAGCCGACAAAGTTATTGTTGGTGGTGGTATGGCTTATACATTTGATGCCGCGAAGGGTGAAAAGATTGGTAATTCATTATTCGAAGCTGATAAAGTTGAATTAGCTAAGGAGTTGATGGCTGAAGCTGGTGACAAATTGGTTTTGCCAGTTGATTCAATTGCTGCTGATGCCTTTTCAAACGATGCCAAAACAGAAGTTGTTGATGCTACAGCGGGTATTCCTGACGGCTATATGGGTCTAGATATTGGACCTAAGTCAGTCAAGTTATTACAAGATACTTTAGCTGATGCTAAGACAGTTGTTTGGAACGGCCCAATGGGTGTGTTCGAGATGCCTAATTTTGCCAAGGGAACATTGGCAATTGGTGAAGAACTAGTTAAAGTGACCGAAAATGGTGGTACAACAATCGTTGGTGGTGGTGATTCAACTGCTGCAGTACAACAGTTGGGTGTGGCTGATAAGTTATCACACATTTCAACTGGTGGTGGCGCCTCATTAGAATACCTTGAAGGTAAAGAATTACCTGGTATTGCTTCAATTTCTGAAAAATAATCAATAAAAAACAGTTTCCTATAGGAAACTGTTTTTTATTTTAATATTATATGATGTTGCACGGGTTTTATTAGTGAAATAATGAGCGCTCCTGTATAATAAAGGATAAGAAGAATTATTTTTTCAAAGGAGTTTACTATGATTCACGTATACAATACTTTGTCACGCGAGAAGGAAGCTTTCCACGCTATTACCCCAGGTAAGGTTAATATGTATGTTTGTGGCCCCACGGTCTATAATTATATCCATATTGGCAATGCGCGGTCAGCTATTGCCTTTGATGTGATACGCCGCTATTTAGAATATAGTGGCTACGTAGTAAACTATGTGTCTAACTTTACCGATGTTGATGATAAGATTATTCAACGCGCACGTGAAGAAGGCGTTGACGAAATGACAATCGCAGACAAGTATGCTCAGGCATTTGATGAGGATACTATACCACTAAATATTAAGCCAGCAACAACAAGATCGCGTGCAACAGCGGTGATTCCAGATATTATTGCGTTTGTTGAAGATTTGATTCATAAGGGTTATGCTTATGAATCAGCAGGGGATGTCTATTTTCGAGCTAAAAAATTCAAAGGCTATGGCATATTAGCCCATCAAGATTTAGCTGAGATGGAGGCTAACGCGGCTGGTAGATTAGATGATCAGGAGCTAACACGTAAAGAAGATCCGATTGATTTTGCTGTATGGAAGGCTAGCCATAGTTCAGATGAGATTTCATGGGTTTCTCCTTGGGGTAAGGGTCGGCCAGGTTGGCACATTGAATGCTCGGTTATGGCACAAAAGTATTTAGCCGATACTATCGATATTCACGGCGGGGGCATTGACTTAGCTTTTCCTCATCACACTAATGAAATCGCACAATCTGAAGCTAGGACAGGTCAAACTTTCGTTAATTATTGGTTACATAATGGTTTTGTGAATGTCAACGATGAAAAAATGTCGAAATCATTGGGTAATTTTACGACAGTGCATGATATGTTAGCCCATTATGATGATCCAATGGTCATACGTTATTTATTAGCAACAACACAATATCGCCGACCGATTAACTATGCGCCGGATACGCTTGAACAGGCACGTGCTGAATTAGAACGTATTCGAACTGCATATCGTAATGTATTTTTCCGAATAAGTACAGCCAAAACAGGACACGATGACAGCGTCGATTATGCGATCGCAGAACATATCAGTCATTTTAGAGAGGCTATGGATGATGATTTCAATACGCAAAATGCTATCGCGTCGATTTTTGAGTTGGTAACCATAGCGAATAACTATGCTAGTCGCGATGAGATAAAGTTAGATACGGCGACACGACTCACACATGCTATAGCTGATTTGATGAATGTCTTTGGTATTAATGGTTTATCTGAACACTTAACCTTATCTGCAGAAGCACAGGCACTTTTAGATAAGCGCGTCCAAGCACGCGCAGTTCGTGATTTTAATCTTTCTGATCAGTTGCGTGATCAACTATCTGACATGGGTATTATTGTAGAAGATACGACACAAGGACAAAGATGGCATCACGCATAAAATAAAAAAGTAGCAACTAAAAGTTGCTACTTTTTTATTGTAATGATTAAAAGCGAATATTATTTAAAATAAATCGTATTATACTATCAAAAAAAGAACGAAATGGATTATAAATTAAAAAGTGTACAGAAGTAAAAACAAAGTAAAGGAAGTAGTTGACGAGGGGGGAAAAGGTTGGTATATTAGTATATGTTCTTAAGAGCGAAAGAGAGCAACGGTGTGAGCGAGTGAAAAAGAACGCGAGCAAGTAGTTGACAAAGCGAGAAGAATAAAGTATAGTAATAAAGTTGTCAAAAAGCGAAAGCGATGCGAGCGAAAGTAAGCGACGAAATAA